>CBDBZZ010000024.1:0-377291 GCA_965213745.1 Bryobacterales bacterium
CTTGCCCGTGCCTGTGCCGGCCTCGACGATAAGATTGCGGTTCGCCTCGACGGCGGCGGCCACCTCGGCCGCCATCTCGGCCTGCCCCGGGCGCTCCTCCCAGCCGGGCATGCCCCGCGCCAGCTCCCCTCCGGGGCGGAAGAAGTTCTCGGCAGCCTGCTCTGGATTCGGCGGCGGCACGTCGCTCCCGGCCCCCATACTGTACTGGGCGGGCTCCTCCGCGCCTAGCTCCGACCCGCGACTTGCGCCAGCAGCTGCTCGTACGCGTCCGTCACGGCCTCCCAGTCGTAGCGGCGCTCGGCCTCGCGGCGGGCCGCCTCGCGGAGCTGCCGCAGCCTTGCCGGCGCGGCGGCCTCCAATCCGTCGATCCGAGCGCGGAGCGAACCCGGGCCGAGCCCGAACGGCAGCCCCGCCGTCCCGACCGCCTCTCTGTTCTCCGGGGTGTCGAGGTACAGCACCGCGCAGCCACGGCCCAGCGCCTCGACCAGCGCCGGGTGGGTGCCGCCCACTTCGGTCGCATGGACATACGCGAGGCAATGCGCCCTGGAGTTCCCGATAGCCCGGGCCGTAGATCGCCCCGGGGAATACGATCCGGGGGTCGCGGGCCTCCTTGACCCGGGCGATGTACGCCGCTGCATACGGCGCGTCGCCGACCATCACCAGCGGCCGCTGCGACCCGCTCCGCCGGAACTCCTCGACCACGAGGTGGGCGTTGTTCTCCGGCTCGAACCGGCTGACGTAGAGAAAGTAGCCGCCCGGTCGCAGGCCCAGCTCGTCGAGCTTGCGGGTCGACGGTACCGCTTCGCGGGCCGCGCCGTAGGCGATGCACCGCGTGGCGAGGCCGTAGCGCTCCTGGTAGTAGCGCTCGATGCACCGGGCGTCGGTCACGACCGCGTCGGGGCAGAGCGAAGCCAGCCTCTCCGACCAGCAATACCACGCCCGCCCCGCCCAGCCCCATTTCCGACGCTTGCGCTCGAGGCCATCGACATGCAGGATCGTGGGCACGCCCGCCAGCCGTGGCCAGAAGGCGAACACCGCGTTCGCGCCGTTGCAGAGCAGCGCGGCGTCCTGGCTTTGGAAGCAGAGATGCAGGCACGCAAGCAAGGTATGCACAGGCGTGTCGAGGTGCTTCCGGCGCACCGAGGGCAGCACGACCCGGCGCATGCCCCGGTAGGCCCGTCCGGCGGAGACAGAGTAGTGCGCCCGACAGTAGACCGTAACCGCGTGGCCCCGCTCGGCGAGCCGCGCTCCCAACTCCTCGGCGAGAGTCTCAAAGCCTCCGTAGTTCGCGGGAACGCCCCGAACGCCCAGCAGGGCGATGTTCATGAAGCGCGACGCACGAGTTGCGGGACGGCGAGCTCGGGCTCGGGCGGCGCCGCAGCGACCGGCAGCGGGAAGCTTGCCGGGCGGTAGCGGAACCAGCGCGCCATGTAGGCGTCGTCGGCCCGGCGGCGGGCCTGGATCAGGCGGCGCTTCCGCAGCGCCCCGCCGAGCCCCCGGGCGAGCTGGAAGAAGGCCGGCAGCGAGGAACGCTCGACCAGGAGGCAGTAGGCCACGATCCCCAGGTCGCGGAACGTGATCGGCACTGCGTTGCGCCAGTACAGCCCCGGGGTGATGTTCTTGATCCGCATCAGGAACCGGTTCTTCACCGAGTGCATGTTAATCGCCGGCGGGAGCTGGCTGCGCATCCCGGGGCGCAGCTTCCGCACGTGGTACGCCACCGCCCACGGATCGAAGATGCAGGTCCAGCCGAGCAGCTGCGCCCGCCAAGCCACATCCGCATCCTCGCGGTAGGCGAAGAAGTCGGCGTCGAAGAACTCCCCTTCCACCGACACGTCGTCAATCATCGACCGGCGGTAGCACGCGGCGGCGGCCGTCGCTCCGAACACGTATTCGTGCCGCCGGTAGTGGCCGTTGTTGGTCTCCAGGCAGCCGCGGTCCTTGTGCCGCAGCATCGGCGTGAAGAACATCCCCGTGGAGTCCAGGCGCTGGCGCCCCTCAAGTTCGAAGCCCGCATCGGCGAGCAGGAGCTTGCCGCAGACCGTGCCGGCCTGCGGATCCAGCCGCGCCGTGGCCATCAGGCTCGCGACGAAGTCCGAGAGAAGGAGCACATCGGGATTGAGGGTGAGGACCCACTCGCCCCGGGCGATCCGGATCGCTTGGTTCTGGGCAGCGGCGAAGCCGAGGTTGTCTTCGTTGTAGATGACGCAGCAGCGCCCTTCAAAGCGTTCGAGGATGTCGCAGGTGCCGTCCGCCGAGGCGTTGTCGATGACGATCACTTCCAGCGGTCCGTAGTCCTGGTCCAGGACGGACTCCAGGCAGCGGCGGATGAAGCGCCCGCTGTTGTACGTCACGACGGTGACAGAGACCAGCGGCTTGTCAGCCAGATGCATGAACTAGGGGTCCGATCTTCGTGCGGTCTAGCGGCGGCGCAAGGGCGGGTTCCATGCGCTGGGGGCACCGCGAGCCCGGGCCGGAAAGCCAACCCGCAGCCTGCGGAACGCGACCCCGTAGGCGGCCGCCTCGGCGGAGCCGCCCCCGCACCAGCAATAGAACCTTCGCAAGGCCAACCCCGCCAGGACCGCGCGCCGCACACGGCGGAAACTGCCGCGAGCGTAATGCTTCGCGGCATAGCGCAACATCCCACCATACCAATACCAAGCCTTGCGGCGCAGCGACAGGTTCCGGAACGAGTTGCCTCCGAGGTGGCGGGCCGCGGCACCGGGGACGAAGCGCAGCGAGTATCCGGCGCTCCTAAGCCGATAGCAGAGATCGACATCCTCGAACCAGGCCGGGCGGAAGGTCTCATCAAGCCCTCCCACGGCTTCCAGCGCATTCCGGCGCAGGAGCAGAAAGGCGCCCGCCGGCTGCCCGACCTCCCGCCCGGCGGTCGGATCGAGGTCCAGCAGGCGGTAGCGGCGGTTGATCGGGTTGCGCGGCCAAAGCCGGTTCAAGCCCAGCGCCTCGCAGGCCAGCGCCGCCGGGGTCGGCAGCGCCCGCGCCAGGAATCCGATCTGCGGCGACCCGCCCGGATCCAGCAGCAGCCCCCCCGCCCCCGCGACGCCCTCGGCTCGGCACGCCTCGACCAGCGGGGCAAGATCCGTCAGCAATTCGCAATCGGGGTTCAGCAGCAGCACGAAGGGCGCCGTCGTCGCAGCTGCGCCCTGGTTGGCCGCCGCCGCGAACCCGACATTGGATTCGTTGCGCAGCCAGGAGACCCGGGGATGGGCGGCGAGCAGGGTCGGCGGCGGCACCCTCCCGGGCGTGTTGTCCACCACGGCGACCTCCGCGACGCGACCCTGCAGCGACCGCAAGCACGCGTCCAGCACATCGTCCGACCGGTAGGCCACGACGACTGCGGCGACCGGGCAGTTCAAGTCGGCCTCGCCAGCGTCGGCCGCGCCAGCCGGAAATACCACTTCCAGTAGGTGTCCCAGCCAACAGCCGCTTGGATGCGGGCGATCTCGGCTTCCCCCGCCCGGAGCGCCGCCACCACCCGCTCGCCGCCGCGCCCGGGGGCAGCGGACCGGCGGGACCAGCAGTCCCCCAAGCCCTGCCGCATGCCGCGGAGCCAGGCCCGAGAGCGTCCGCGGGAGAGGGCCAGAAGCGCCCACAGCAGCTGCGCCGCAACGATCGGCCCTGCGAACCGCAGCAGCATCGGCCCCGAATAGTGCTTCGCGAGGAGCAGCAGCTGATGCCGCGTGATCCACGCCACGCTCGGGGCACTCCAGCGTCCAGCAGTCGCGCTGCCCACGTGCCAAGCCCTGGCCTCGGGCACGTACACGCCGGCGAGGCCCAGGCGCGCGGCTCTCAGGCCCAGATCCACATCCTCAAGGTAGGCGAAGATCGCCTCATCGAAGCCGCCCGCCCGCTCGAAGAACGCATTCCGAAACAAGGCTGCGGTCGCCGACGGGAAGTAGGTCGCCCGGGGCCGCGCGAACACCGGATGGTCACGCTTGCCATGGCCCAGCCGCCAAGCCGTTCCTCCGCGGCAAACGGCGTCCCCCGCCCCATCGAGAAGCTCTCGGCGGACGGCGTCGTAGACTCGGCCGGTCGCGAACCACGCGGAGCCGCGCCGCGCCCCGTCCAGCAGGCAGCCGAGCCAGTCCGGCGCCAGCTCCATATCGTTGTTGACGATCGCCAGCCACTCGCCCCGGGACGCTTCGATCCCGCGGTTCAGGGCCCAGCCGACGCCCCGATTCGCACCAAGCCGGATCGTGCGCGCCCCATACTCGGCGGCCGCCGCCTGCGAGCCGTCCGTGGAGCCGTTGTCGACGACCAAGACCTCCAGCTCCGCCCCCGGAGGCAGACGCTGGGCCCTGAGGCTGCCCAGGGCGCGGCGGAGCAGATCCTCCTTGTTGCGGTTCGGGATCACGGCGGAGACGATCATCGCTGCCGCGCCCGGCGGAATCCCGCGCAGACAGGCCTATACACTAGCGTAATGGGTGCCGAGCCCGGCAGGGCCCGGCTGCCCCGCGATGAAGCCAGCCTTCGACACGGACTGGGTGCGCGCCCAGTTCCCGGCCCTGGAACGCCGCTCCGGGGCGCTGGAGGAGGTCTACTTCGACGGTCCCGGCGGCACGCAGGTGCCGCGCCGCGTGATCCAGGCGGTCGCCGCCTACCTGGGCGGCTCCAACGCGAACCTCCACGGCGCGTTCCGCACCAGCCGCGAGAGCGACAGCGTCGTCGCCAGGGCCCACCAAGCCGCGGCCGACCTGCTCGGATGCTCCGAGCGCGAGGTTGTGTTCGGCCCCAACATGACCACGCTCACGTTTTGGCTCGCCCGGACCGTGGCCCAAGACGTCTGTCCAGGCGATGAAGTCGTCGTCACGCGGCTCGACCATGACGCCAACTACTCCCCCTGGAAGACCCTGGAGGGGCGCGGCGCACGCGTTCGGGAAGTCCGCTTCCGGCCGGAGGACTGCACGCTGGACCTGCACGAGCTGCGCTCCAAGCTGGGCGGCCGGACCAAGATCGTGGCGATCGGCTACGCCTCCAACGCCGTCGGCACCATCAACGACGTCGAGGCCGTGGTGCGGGCGGCGCACGCCGTGGGGGCCATGGTCTTCGTCGACGCAGTGCATTACGCGCCCCACGGCCCGATCGATGTGCGACGGCTCGGCTGCGACTTCCTGGCCTGCTCGGCGTACAAGTTCTTCGGACCGCACCAGGGCCTGCTGTACGGCAAGGCCGAGCACCTCGAGCGGCTAGCGGCCGACCGGGTGCGGCCCGCCGACGACGAGCTGCCGGGCCGGCTCGAAACGGGCACCCAGAACCACGAATGCATGGCGGGCTCCACCGCCGCGGTCGACTACCTGGCCGACCTCGGCCAGCGGGTCGGCGCGGCCCGCCCAACAAGCCGCCGGGCCGCTCTCGTGACAGCCATGCAGGCCGTGCAAGCCTACGAAACCGGCTTGGTGCGCCGCTTGGTCGAGGGCCTGCTAGGCATTCCGGGCCTCTCCCTTTACGGCATCCGCGATCCCGCCCAATTCCGGTGGCGCACACCAACCGTGGCGATCCGGCTGCGCGGCATCACCCCACGCCGGACGGCGGCTTGGCTGGGGGAGCGCGGCTTCTTCGTCTGGGACGGCAACTTCTACGCTCTCAACGTCACCGAGGATCTGGGCGTCGAGGACCGCGGAGGCCTGGTCCGGATCGGCCTCGCGCACTACAACACGGAGCGGGAGGTGGACCGCCTGCTGGAAGCTCTCGACACGCTGAGCCGCAAAGCGCCCCCCGGCTAGGCCGCCGGCCTAAAAGTCGGGCAGGTTCCGCAGCATCGAGGCGGTGTCCCCGCCTCGCCCCAGGCGCGCCGAGTCCAGCACCCGCCGGCTCGGCTCGTGCAATGTGCCGAGGTAGCGCATCTCGGCGCGGCTGCCCCCCATCAGCACGACGATGTAGCCGCGGGTCGGGTAGCGCAGCGCCTGGAGCTGCAGCTCCGCGTCCTCCTCGCTCAGCCATTGCGCGGACTCGGGTTCGGCCAGCCTCCCGACGACCTCGAAGTAGGTGTCGTTGGCGCCGAGGCCCAAATAGCGTTGATCCGTAGTGGTCGTGTCCGGCTCGAGCCAGGACTCCAAAGGGTTGTGCAGCCCGCCGATCACGGCCAAGAAGCCCACGATAGCCGTCAGCAGGAAGCAGCCGACCGCAATGCCCAGTAGCCGCAGCGTCTTGGCGTCCGCGCCGCTGAACAGGCGCTGGCGGGGCGGCGGACGGCGGGGGGACGGCGGGGGGGGCTCGCGGGCGGCCCGCGTGCCCGGCATTTCGACCACCGGATCGCGGTAGGGGAACACACCCCCGGCCTTGCACTGCAGCTCCCGGCGGAGGCCCAGGATCACCACCGGCGCATCGGTGCTACTGACCGTCCCGAGGTGGCTCCGCGGCACCCAGAGCTCCTGCCCAGTGGCGCAGTTGCGCACCCGCACCTCCGACCAGGTCGCCTGCTCCAGGGTCCATTCGTTGTGGTCGACGCCGCGAATCGCCGGAAAGAAGGAGAAGCGCCGATTCGCGAGGGCATCGAGCGGAGGCTGCAGCTGGTCCGGCTTCATCGCGGCTCCCTCCCCTTGTCTCAGGGTCTCCGCATTTCCAGCACGCGGAAAGTCTCGCCGAGCCCGCACAGCAGCGTCTTGAGCTGGAGCCGCAGGTCGGCGGCGCGCGGCTCGTCCGGGGCCGCGAGCGCCGAGGCAAAACCATCCTCCTCGCCGACCTCCAGGAGGAACGCCTGCTGGGTCCGCAGCGGCGCGACTTCCAGGCCCGCCGCTCGGCCGCAGTCCTCCAACGCGCTGAAGTTCACATGGGCGGTAATGTCGCGGCGCCCGGGCTCGCTCAGCACGTCCGGGGAGGCGCGATGGTCGGCGTAGGCCATCAGAGAACCCTCGGCGAAGCGCCCGGTGCGCTCGAGTTCCCCCCGAGTGTAGCCGTAGTCGATGGCCAGGAACCAGCCGCGGGCCAAAACGCCCAGCAGCCGCTGCAGGGCCTGGACCTGCCGCTCGCAGGTCTCAATGCGGTGCCCCTCGGGCAAGGCGGGCAGGCCCCGGCGCGGCCCCGGCGGACCCATCCGCTCCCAGACGAAGCTATCGCCCCGGAGACCTACGCGCCAATCGACCCAGCCGTCGCCGCTCCTCTCGACCAAGTCCACCGGCAGAGCGTCGAAAAACTCGTTGCAGAACACCGCGCCGGCGACCGGCCGCTCCGGCCATGCCTCTCCCCGCTCGACGGTGATCCACTCGATGTCCGGGAGGCAGCGCCGGACCTCGCTCGCCGTCTCCCCCCGGCCCGCCCCGAGCTCCAGCACCGTGAAGGGCTCGGAGCCCCCCAACTCCCGGCTCCAGCGGGCCAGCCTGAGGGCCAGCAAGCGACCGAAGACGGGCTGCAACTGCGCGTTCGTGAAATAGTCGCCGCCCCGCCCGAAGGGGTCCCGGGACCCGGTGTAGTACCCCTGCTCGGGATGGTACAGGGCCAGCTCCATGAACGCATGGAACGGCAGCGGCCCCTGCGCGCGGATCCGGTCGGCGATGAGGCGCGCCAGCGGCACAGCGGCTCCTCAGCGCCGCAGTTCGTACGCGCCGGCGGGGTTGTCCAGGCTCTGCGGCGTGTACTCGAACATCTCGACAAAGTAGTCGTGCAGGCCCTCGAAGATCATGCGCTGCAGAATCCAGCGGACTCTGCGGATGGGCCAAGTCCCCGCGGATGCACTTCCAAGTAGTATGTATGGACATTGGCGGGCTTGTCCCTCAGGTCGATCACCAGCTCGACCCGGCCCCCCCGCGGTCTCCCGAGCGTCGAACAGCAGCAGGGGATGAGCGTACTTCCGCAGTTCCCCGCGCACCGCGTCCAGCGCTTCCGACCCGCCCTCCATAGCCGGCCAGCATAGCACCGGCGGGCACCGCCTTCGCCGCCCGCCGCGGTTCCAGCATCTTGATGAACGGCAGCTTCGACGCACGCGACACCCCGAGCCGGGCGGAGGGCTGGCCGCGCACGGCCGGCCGCCTGCTCGGAGCCTGCATGGCGCTGCTGGCGGCGGCCGCCGCCTGGCTGCTCCTGACCCGCCCCGTGCATCGGGTGGAAGGCGACTTCCTCCAGCGCGAGGACCAGGGGCTTGCCGACGAATGGTTGCTGGAGCAACTGGAGCACCCCGTCGCGGAGCGCCGGGCCCGGGCCTACCTGGCTCTGGCTCGAGTTCGCGGCCCGGAAGCGCTGGACCCTCTCATCGGGGCGCTCGCCGACCCGGCTCCCTCCGTCCGGGCCTCCGCTGCATTTGCCCTCGGCAATGCCCTAGACACGCGGGCGGGGGCCGTCGTTGTCCCCCGACGCAGCCATGGACGCTCTAGCGAGCGCACTCGCGGATGACGAGCGGGTCGTCGCCACCCGAGCGGTCGAGGCGCTCGGGAAACTCGGCAGGCGGGACGCCGCGTCCAAGCTGACGCGCACGGCGGCACCGATCGCGACCGCGATGACAGCCCTGATCCGGCTCGGCGCCACAGACCAGGCCGACTTCGTCGCGGAGTACCTCGATTCGGACGATCAGGACAGCCGCTGGGCGGCGGCGCTGGCTGCGGACGCTCTCGGGCTGACTCGGACGCCCCGCGTCTGGCAGCGCCTGCAGCCGCTCCTGACGGACGACAACGACTTCGTGCGGGCCGCAGCCCTGCGCGCAGCGGCCGGCGGGGAGGCCGAGGAGGGAAACGCTGGCCCTCGTGCGCGAAAGCCTGGAGCACCGGGACCCTAAGGTGCGTTACGAGGCGCGGCGGGTTCTGGAGACGACCCCCGGCTCCGCCGCAGCCGCTACCCTGCCGGCCGGGGAGCCGTTCCTCGCCCCGAACGGTCGGACGGCACCGCTTGCTCCGCTCATGCGCACGGACGATTACCAGCGCATCGCGAAGACCCTGGGGGCCCGCCTACGCGCGAGGACGCCCCTAGGCGACTTCGACATCGAGCTGGACTACGACCAAGCGCCGCTGACCGCGGAGTACGTCCGCCGCCGGGCCGCGGCGGGCGCGCTTGACGGTCTCGCATGCGCGGCCGTGCGGCCCAACGGCTACGCTGTCGTGCCAGCCGACCTCGGCCCCCTCCGCTCCGAACTCAACCCGCGGCCGTTCCTCCGGGGCAGCGTCGGCCTTCTGCGCCGGGGCGACCTTTCCGGCGGCGGCTTCTTCCTCTGCCTCACGCCCCTGCCGCTGGCCGACGGGCGCTACGTCAACTTCGGCCGCCTGGTCTCCGGGGACCGGGAGCTCGACGCCATCGTCCCGGGGACGCCGATCCTCTCGCTGCGCCCTGTGCCGTAGCCACCCGGCGAACCCCCAAAACCCTGCGCCGGGCGGGTCGGTTCTGTGCTAGAGTCTCAAGGCAGGTGCCGTCGGCCGCCCTGCGGCCGGGGCGGTGCCCGCATCGAAGAATTCTGGAAAGGAGAACGCCAGGTGAGTGCTAACGACCCCAACGGCGGGCCCGGACAGGGCTCCGACGGCCATCCGCACAAGGGCTTCTCGCGCCGCACCTTCATTGAGGGCGTCGGCCTAGGGGCAGGCGCGGTCGGCGCGTTCGGGGCGCAGGCCCGGGCCGACAACCACGAGATGGTCGGCCCGGGCCCGGTGTCGATCACCCTGAACATCAACGGCAAGAACCGCAATCTCGAGGTCGAGCCGCGCGTCACGCTCATCGACGCGCTGCGCAACCAGCTCGACCACACCGGCGCGAAGAAGGTCTGCGACCGGGCGACATGCGGAGCCTGCACGGTCATCGTGGACGACGCGCCGGTCTACTCCTGCACGATGCTGGCCATCGAGGCGCAGGGGCGCAAGATCCAAACGGTCGAAGGCATTTCGGCCGAGAACTCCATGCACGCAGTGCAGACTTGGTTCGTGGAGCACGACGCCCAGCAGTGCGGCTTCTGCACGCCGGGCTTGGTCATGGCGGGGAAAGCGATCGTCGACCGCAACCCGCGCCCGAGCATGGCGGAAGTCGAGAGCGGTCTGTGCGGCAACATCTGCCGCTGCGGCACCTATGTGGGCGTGCGCAAGGCTGTCTACGACGCGGCCAGGAAGGAGAGTGCGTGATGGCCACCAAGTACGATTGGCCGGCCGCGGACGACCGCCGCCTCATCGGCAAGCGGCACAACCGCGTCGACGGCCCGGACAAGGCCCGCGGCGCGGCGAAGTACGCGTACGACCGCAACCTGGACGGCATGCTGCATGCGCGGCTGGTGACATCGACCGTGCCCCACGGCCGCATCCTCGGCATCGACATGTCGCAAGCCGAGCGGGTCAAGGGCTACAAGGGGCATGTCAACATCCTCGAGCCCGGCGCGGAAGTGCAGTGGGTCGGCACGGAGATCCTCGCGGTCTGCGCCGACACCGAAGAGCACGCCCGGGATGCCGCCGCGGCCGTCGGGGTCCACTTCGAGAGCCTCCCCCACTGGGTCAAGGACGAGGACGTCAAGAAAGCCGGCGAAGCCAACAGGGTCAAGCCGGCCAAGGACGACACCAAGGGGCCCGATCTCGAGGAGGCCTGGAAGAGCGCCGACGAGACCGTCGAGGGCTACTACGGCCTGGCGGTGATCACGCATTGCTGCCTCGAGCCCCACGGGCAGGTGGTCGACTGGACGGGTGACGAGATCAAGGTCTACGCCTCGACCCAGGCGGTGGCGCGGATCCCGGCGGACCTCGCCAAGGGCCTTTCCCGCGACGAGTCGATCGGCACGGTCGACGCCGACAACATCGAGTGCATCACCCCCTACATGGGCGGCGGCTTCGGGTCGAAGTTCAACATCGACACTTGGGGCATCGCCTGCGCCAAGCTGTCGAAGAAGACGGGCCGTCCGATCAAACTGATGCTCGACCGCGACGAGGAGCTGATGGTCGCCGGGGGGCGGCCCTCGGATTTCGGCAACATCAAGATCGGCGCCCGGAAGGACGGGACGCTCGTTGCGTACGAATCGGAGACTTGGTCCACGGGCGGCATCGCCGGCCGCGGCAGCCCGCCGGTGCCGTACGTCTACAACAACGAGGAGAGGCTGGCCCAGAAAGCCCGTCATCTGAACGTCTCCACCAACATCGGTCCGGCCCGGCCGCCTGGCGCGCCCCGAACCATCCGCAGGCAGCCGTGCTGACGATGTGCCCCATGGAGGACCTGGCCGCCAAGCTGGACATGGATCCGGTCGACTTCTTCAAGAAGAACGCCGACCTGACCGCGCGCCCGGAGGTCTACCGCCACGAGATCGACAAGTGCGCGGAGATGATCGGCTGGAAGGAGAAATGGCACAAGCGCGGCGACTCCGGACCCGGCCCGGTGAAGCGGGGCCTGGGCATGTCGCTGCACACCTGGGGCGGACGCCCGCACGACTCCACCTGCGAGGTCCGCATCCGCCCGGACGGGGGCGTGTCGGTGAACATCGCCAGCCAGGATCTGGGCGTCGGCACCTACACCACGCTGTCGGTCGTGGCGGCCGAGACATTCGGCTTGGGTATCTCCGACATCAAGGTGAACCTCGGCAGCTCGAAGCTGCCGATATCGGGGGCCTCGGGCGGCTCCACGACGGTGGGCGGCACCTCGGCCTCGACGCGCCGGGCGGCCGTCAACGCTCTGGAAGAGCTGAAGGAGATCGTCGCCGAGGCGCTGGAGACCGAGGCCGACGACCTAGAGGCCAAGGACGGCCAGATCGCCTCCAAGTCCGATGCGTCCAAGTCGCTGAGCTGGCAGGAAGCCTGCAAGAAGCTCGGCAACCGCACCATCACGGGCCAAGGCAAGCAGCCCGACCGCGACGGCGGGAAGCTGAACGACTCGGGCGTCGGCGGCGTCCAGATGGCGGATGTGTCGGTGGATGTCGAGACCGGCGTGGTGACGATCAACAAGATCGCGGCGGTGCAGGACGTGGGGCTCGTGCTCTGCCTCGAGCAGTGCGAGAGCCAAGTCTACGGCTCGCTGATTCAGGGCGTCGGCTGGGCGCTGTACGAAGAGTCGATCTACGACCAGAGCACCGGCAAGATGCTGAACGCGGACATGGAGTTCTACAAGCTGGCCGGGGCCGCGGACATCGGCGAGCTGGAGGTCCACATGGTCCAGGGCAAGTACGACGACCGCGGCGTGATCGGGATCGGCGAGCCGCCGGCGATTTCGCCGGGAGCGGCCATTTCGAACGCGGTGGCGAACGCGATCGGCGTGCGGGTCCCGACGCTGCCGCTGACGCCGGACCGGGTGCTCGCCGCACTCGCCAACGCATAGGGGAGGTCACGAATCATGCAGAACTTCCAATACTTCGCCCCTACGGAGGCAGTCACTGCGGCGCGGGCTCTGAGCCCCGACGCGGGGGTCACGGCGGTCCTGGCCGGCGGCACGGACCTGCTCAGCCTGATGAAGGAGCGCATCGAGACGCCCACGCGGGTCGTGAGCTTGAAGAACATCCGGGAGCTCCACGGCATCTCGAAGCAGGGCGGCGGGCTGCGCATCGGCGCGATGGCACCGGTGGAGGAGCTGCTCCAGGCCAAGGCGGCGGTGTCGTATGCGTCGCTCCTGCAGGCGGCCCGGGGCATCACCGCGCCGCAGGTGCGGGCGATGGGCACGGTCGGCGGCGACCTCCTGCAGCGGCCCCGCTGCTGGTACTTCCGCAACGGGTACGGGCTGCTCGCCCAGCACCACGGCAAATCGCTGGTCCCGAACGGCGAGAACCGCTACCACGCGATCCTCGGCAACAAGGGCCCGGCCTACTTCGTGAACGCGTCGAGCCTCGCGCCGGCGCTGATCTCGCTCGGGGCCACCGCCACGGTCGTGGGCCCCGAGGGCGCGCGGACGGTGCAGGTAGCGGACCTCTACCGCATCCCCGCGTCGGAGTCCGAGCGCGAGAACACTCTCATGCCGAACGAGATCGTGACCGAGGTGAGGGTGCCGAGCGCGTCCGGCTGGAAGACCGCGACCTACGAAGTGCGGCAGCGGCAGCTGCTGGACTGGCCGCTGGCGACCGCCTCGGTCGCTTTGCGCATGCGCGGCGGCAAGGTGGCCGACGCTCGGGTGGTGCTAGGCCACGTGGCCCCGATTCCGTGGCGGTCGTCCGAGGCGGAGACCGCGCTCAAGGGCCAGGCGGCCGGCGAGAGCGCGGGCGAGGCCGCGGGCAAGGCGGCGGTGGCGGCCGCGACTCCGCTGAGTCAGAACAAGGCTAAAGTGCAATTGGCGAGCGTGGCGGTCAAGCGCGCCTTGGCGCTGGCGGCTTAGCGGCTAGGAGGCGTTGGCGACAGAAACAGTAGTCGCCGGAGGCGGGCTCTGCCCGCCTCCGGCGCAGCGCTGCGAAGAGCCCAGCGAGCGAAGCGATGTCCCGGAACCGAGGCGCTGGCCTGAAGATTCTGACCCATCGGTGCAGCGACCTGCGCTGGAAGGGCATGTACATCGACGCGGACGACGATCCCACCGTGCAGCTGTCGAACACGCGCATCTACTGGTGCGACCAGACCTACAAGCCGATCGGTCCGGACGGCGATATCGTCGACGAGGACACCTGCACAGCATCCCGCAAGTGCTACGACCCGCTCTAGCTGCGGGGGGCGTCTCCAGCCCCGGCAGGCCTTAGCGCGAAGAGAGCCGCCCGTAGGGCTCCTCGAAATACTTCTTGAAAATCCAGGCAGGCTGCCACTTGTCCCTGGTTTGCCTGCGCCCCGTCAGGTCGATCTCCTGCGGCAGCGGCTCAGCCCCCGCCAGGGGTGCGTCGTCCCCGACCCTGCGCTGCCAGTCCTGGAGCAGCTCCGTCAGTTCCTCGACGCGCCCGGCATGGGCCGGGTCGGACGCAAGGTTCCGGGTCTCGTGCGGGTCCGCGATCAGATCGAACAGCTGGACATGGTCGATGCGGGGATAGCGGATCAGCTTCCAGCGCTCGTCGCGGACCGCCCGCATCAGATCGCGAAACGCGGTGAACAGCGAGCTGCGCACCGCGTCCGTGTCGCCACGCCAGACTGGCGCAAGGTCCCGGCCGTCGATTCCCGCGGGAGGCTCCACGCCCGCGAGCTCGCAGAGCGTGGGAAAGATGTCCAGCAGATAGCTGAACGCGAACGACTCCTCGCCCCGGGGCACGCCGGGCCCGGAAAAAATCAGCGGAGCTCCCATCGAGTGCTCGTAGAGGCTCTGCTTGCCGAGCAGGCCATGGCTGCCGACCGCCAAGCCGTGGTCGGCGGTGTAGACCACCACGGTGTCGTCCGCGTGCGGGCCGGAGCTGAGCTCGCGCAGGATGCGCCCGACCTGCCGGTCGAGCTGGGTGATCAAGCCGTAGTACTCGGCAAGCTGGTCGCGGACGACTTCCCGCGTGCGGGGCCACGGGGCGAGGCTCTCGTCGCGGCCGGTCATGTGGCCGTTGTTGAAGGGATGCTGCGGCGCGAAGTTGGGCGGCAGCGGCGGCGGGCTGCGGTAGTACATGCGCCGGTACCGCGGCGGCGGGTTGCGCGGGTCATGCGGGGCCGTGAACGCGACATAGGCGAAGAAGGGGCGTTCCTGGCGGTAGTTGCGCAGGAACTCGATCGCCGCATCGGCGAACAGCGTGCTGGAGAACCGAACCCCCTCGCGCTCGCGATGCAGTTGGCCGTCCGGCCCCAGATCGACGAGCGGCACCTTGACGTGGTTCGACATGCCGCCGAACATGACGGCCTGACCCTGCTGGAAACTCCGCAGCCAGGAATCCCGGCCGTTGTGCCACTTGCCAGTCGCGAAGGTGGTGAAGCCGTTGCTGCCCAGCAGTTCGCCTAGGGTGGTTTCGCCGGCCATGTCCATCGGAATCCGGAAGTAGCTCCGGCCGGTGTTGAGCATCGCGCGACTCGGCACGCAGACGGCTCCGCCCTGGGCGCCGAGGCAATAGGCTCGGCGGAAGCTGAAGCCGCTCGCGGCGAGGCGGTCGAGGTTCGGCGTCCGGATGTGCGGGTTGCCGTGGGCCCCAATCGTGTCCGGCCGCTGGTCGTCGGCGAACAGGAGGAGGATATTGGGCGGCGCAGCCGACAGAGCCCCCGCCAGGAGCAGAGCCGCCGGGGCCCCCAGGATCGTCGGGAGTTTCCAAAGCATCGCGGATGCCGAACAGTATACTCGTATGGCTATGGCACCTGGAACGCGTTTTCTGGTTCTCGCTGGCTTAGCCGCGAGCGCCTCGGGGGCGGACCGGCCGAACATCCTCTTCCTGATGGCTGACGACCACGCAGCCCACGCCCTAGGGGCCTACGGCGGTCGACTAGCCGCGCTCGATCCGACGCCGACACTCGACGACATGGCTGCGGAAGGGATGCTGTTCGAAAACGCGTTCTGCACCAACTCGATCTGCACCCCCAGCCGCGCCACGCTGCTGACGGGGCAGTACAGCCACACGAACCGGGTCACCACGCTCAGCGGCCATCTGGAGCCAGACCGCCAGTATGTGGGGCAACTGATCCGCGAGGCGGGCTATCAGACTGCCATGGTCGGCAAATGGCACCTCAAGCGGGAACCGGCGTTCGACTACTATTGCGTGCTGCCGGGCCAGGGATCGTACTTCAACCCTGTCATGCGCGAATCCGGCAAGCCGTGGCCGGACAACCTCCGCCGGTTCGCAGGCTACGATTCGGTCCACTCCACCGACGCGATCGTGCAGGCGTCCCTTGCCTGGCTCAGGCAGCGGGACAAGGAGCGCCCATTCTTCCTGATGCATCACTTCAAGGCTCCGCACGACAACTTCGAGAACGCCGAGCGCTACGACTTCCTGTACGAGGATGTCGACATCCCGGAGCCTCCGAGCCTGTGGCGGACTCCGAACCACGGCTCGGAAGCCACCCGGGGCTCAGGCACCTCGATCGGCAAGCGCAACGTGCGACGCAACATGGGCCACCATATGTTCGTGGACCCGCAACTCGGAGCGGAGGCCTACCAGCGCACGGCCTACCAGCGGTATCTGAAGAAGTACCTGCGAACCGTGCGCGGCGTCGACGACGGCGTCTCGCGTTTGCTCGCGTACCTCGAGGAAGAGGGCTTGCTGGACGATACCGTCGTCCTGTACACCTCCGACCAAGGCTTCATGCTGGGAGAGCACGACTACATCGACAAGCGTTGGATGTACGAGGAGTCCCTGCGCATTCCGCTGCTCGTCCGCTACCCCGGCAAGGTCCCCGCTGGTTCCCGCAGCGACGCCTTGGTCAACAACACCGACTGGGCCCCGACCCTGCTGGAGCTGGCCGGAGCGGAGGTGCCGAGCTTCATGCAGGGCCGGAGCCTGCTTCCGCTGCTGGCAGGCGAGGAGCCGCCGGACTGGCGGCAGGCAACCTACTACCGCTACTGGATGAACTACGCGCACCACGATGTGCCCGCGCACTACGGTCTGCGCACCAAGGAATTCAAGCTCATCTTCTTCCACGGGCTGCCGCTCGACGCCCCCGGGGCCAAGGCGGCGCGGACGCAGCCCGGCTGGGAGCTCTACGACCTGCGCACGGACCCCCGCGAAATGCGCAACGTCTACGGCGACCCGGCTTATGCGGAGACGGCGCGGACGCTGAAGGCAACGCTCCTGCGGCTCAAAACAGAGCTTGGCGACACAGACGACAAGTATCCGGAACTCATGCAGGTCCGCCGCCAATTCTGGGTCGACTGAACGCGGATTCCCGCGCGCACCGAGTCCGGCGGGAATCCGTACGGGCGGTTCAGGTGTCTCCCGGTGGGGTGGATTTTCCGCCATGCACCGTCGGCTCGGCGCACCACAAGGTCCTGAGTTCGGCCAACGGCCCGAGGATGTCTGCCGACAATCCGAGCAAGTCCACGAGCACCGCCCGGTCCAATGCTTGCCGCACCTCGCAGCGGTCGGCTTCGCTGGCGGGCCGCAACGGCCGGGCCTCGAACTCCCGAAACAGATCCCGGGCGCGCTCGATCCGCTCGGGGCTCCACCCGCGCGGATCGAGCGCGGGAAGCTCCGGCAGCCTCCCGATGGTCAGGACGGCACGGCCCTGCTGCTGCCGCGTGCCGATCCACCAAAAGCTCATCAGGCCCAGCGTGGTGTTGGCCCACAGGGCGACAGCCTCGTCCCAAGCCACCTCCCGCAGACGGAAGTTTGGCCACGCCCTGCCGCCGATCGAAGGCTTCGGCGTCAGGCAGGCGGCGAGGCTCTGCGAGTTGATCTGGAAGTCGAGGGTGAAGTGCAAGCGCGTCGCCGTCCTTTGCCACACGTCCACAGCGCGGTCGGCGCAGCCCGGCCGGACCTGGCCGTCCCGGTCGGGAGCGACCACCAGGCGGCGCTCCCTAGGGGCATGGTGCGCCCACAGCATCGGATGCTCGGGCGCCCCGAGGATCGGCTCCACATCGAACGGCCCGCGGGGCAGTCCATCGCGGCCCACCTCGGCCCCCGCGATGTCCCGGTGCAGCAATCCGCGCTCGCCGAGGGTCCCCAGCGGCGCAATGCCGATCCGGTACAGCTCCTTGCGGTGCGGCAGCCGCAGGCGGCCCCCGCGCAGGGCGACCATAGACGCCGCCAGGGCCGGACTCCGCAGTTGGGCGGTCCCGCCGTCCGCCAATCCCGCTGCGATGCGCCGCCCGACCTGCGCCCTGTCCCCGATCCGGATCCGCTCGTCCGTGCGGGTCGGATCCGCCGTCCGGACCTCCCGAGCCACATGGCCGCCTTCCAGCAGATGGCGGGGCCGCCGGTCCAGGTTCACGTAAGCCGCCCGCCCGGGCGGCTCCTGGTGCATGCGGCCCGCTTCGCGCTTAGTCGCCACGACCATCACCTCCGCGATCCCGGTGTCGGCCGAGAAGGCCCGGCCGGTCGCGGCGGCGCTAGCGATCGAAACCACGGTCAGGTCGCGGTAGCACCGCTCGAACAGTTTCCGGGCCGACTTCCAGGCGTCCCCCTGCGTGAACGCGGACGGCAGCACGAGCGCGACCACGCCCCCCGGCTTCACCTTGGCGTGGGCTAGATCGATGAAGTGCGACGCCAGCCCCGCGTTGCCGTGGCCAGCCAGAGCCTTCCCGCCCCGGCGCACCTCCCGCAGCCGCTCCGCCATGGCGCGCTGCTCGTCCGCGCTCGTGCCGAAACCAGCGAACGACGGCACCGGCACCGCCGTCGATTCGTGGTTCGTTGGCCGCGTGAACGGTGGGTTCATGATGACCAGATCGACCGATTCGTCCGGCAGGCTGAGCTCGGCCCCCGGATCGCCGGCCCGGTCCCCGCGGGCCTGCATCTCCCCCGTCCCGAAAAGCGCACGCGTCGAGTCCCGGTCGATCAGGTCGAGCGAGCCGATCGCGCAGCCCCGACCGCTCCCCTCCGGCGGGCTGCCGTACGGCATGGTGTAGATCTGCGTGCGCCGGAACGTCGCCCCCGGATGCGCGCTCGACAGGATCGAGGCCGTCAGGTGCGTCGCCGCCGGCATGATGTCGGCTCCGATCAGCGCCCGCTCCATCATGGCCCCGTGGATTTCGGCATCGTCCCCGCCCCGCCGCCGGTGGCGCGCGAGCACGCTCTCGTAGGCCGCCGACAGCAGCGCCCCTGTGCCGCAGGCGAGGTCCGCGATCCGCAGCGCGGCGACTTGCGTCGGGTCCGCCCAGGCCACCCGCAACCGGGCCACGGCGAGCTCCGCAAGCAGCGCCGCCGAGCTGGGCAGGGTGTAGAACGTCGCCAGGAACTTGCGGTCCGCGATCAGACGCTGGAAGATCCGCCCGGAAAGGTCGTGCATGCCGACCGCCCCCAGCTCGTGCAGCTCAAGCGCCGTCCCGCCTAGCGTCGCGACCATCCGGCCGGCCGCCTTGCCGTGCATGCTGCGGAGGATGGCCAGGGCGATCTGGAAGATCGGCCAGTAGTTGATCTCCCGCAGGATGGTCATCCAGACGCCCTGCACCTTGAAGAATAGGACCTTACCCCGGTAATCCGTCAACGTGTGCAGAGCCGGCAGCTGGTGGGCTTCCTCAATGGCGAGCTGGTAGAGCAGGGCGTTGGCCACGATGGCCATCGCCATGCGCGTGGTCTGCACGCTGTCCTCCTGATGGAGCACCTGAGCTAGCCTCTCCAGGCTCGGGTTGTTGGGGTGGCTGCAGTCGGCCCTCACGTCGTGGGCGGCTCGGCTGATGCCGAGCTCGAGGATTTCCAGGGACCTCTCGAGCATCCGCTCCGAGAGCGCCATCCGGCTGACCGTGTCCGCCAGATCGTCCAAGCCGCCGGTGATCCAGCCCTCGGGGGGCCACTCCGTCAGCTCTCCGGGCCCGTCGGCCGCAGCCGCTAGCTGGGTCTGCCCTAGCGGGGCCCCGGGGTTCCAGGCGAAGGTCCGCCACTGGAGCGTTGCCGCGTCAACTGCCCGCGGGAGTTTGGAGCCGACCTCCCGCAGGGCTACCGGAAGCCGGACGGCGATAGCTTGCTCAACGCGGCCCTGCGAGTCCTGCAGGGCCCAGCCGAGCCGCCGTCGGGCGTCGTCCTCGACCGAGCGCCCTGGGGCAAACTCGGTCTCCAGAATGATCGGCGGAGCCCGATCCTGCTTGACGACGATGTCCGGGCGCTTGGCCCGATCACGGAGCACTTGGCTCTGCTCCGATCCGATGCGGTCCCGCCACAGGGGGTGCCGACGCCGCAAGGCGTTCGCCAGCTCGTAGTTGACCGTACCTTCGGAGTGTCGCGGCATGCCTAGCAAATGATCCCGTATGCTTTCATTATATCAGTTGTCTTGCAACTCAAGAAAATGCGAACAGACAAACAGCCCGGACCGACCGCGGCGGAGGCGTTCGAATGGGGAGGCGGGGACGGCTACGCCGAGGATAGCGCGAAGGGGGCTCGGCACCCAAGGAGCCGGACTCCGCTCCTCTGCGCGGGTTCGGCCCGCAGGCAGCACGGAAGCTCCGCATCGACGCCCCGGGCCGCCGAACCCGGCAACTGCCTCGGCCCTCCGGGCACCGCACCACGATGTGCGGGGCCAGTCCTGCCCTCCGACCCGTGCCGCCTGCGGGTAAAATTCAGGGGTGTCCCCTCCGGCGGCCTCCAGCGCGGCCGGCAGACCGCGAAAGTCCCCCGCGAGGCAACGCCCGGACGGGGCACGCTGGGCGGACCGACGCCTTGGAGACCCTCACCTCGCCCCGGCTCGGGTTTTGGACGCTACCAGCCATCCAGGGCCGTTAGCGTGGGCCGGCCTGCAGGGCGTTGGGGTATGATTAGCAGGCCATGTCGGAGGCCGGCAACCGGCGCAGTGCGCGTCTCCATGGGTTCTAGGTGCTGCGCGACAGGCGGCTGGTCGGCGCAGCGAACGGGTTTCTGCCGCAAGCCGTTGACTCGATCCGATGCATGCCGAGGCTCCAGACCATGCGGCCTACGCTCAAGGCCTAGCCGACGCCGCGGTCTGGAAAGTGCGGCTTAGCCGAACCGTTGTGCGCTCGGCCAAGGCAGCCGAAGACTCCCTCAAAGGAGCGTGACGAAATGCAATCCCGTATTCTCTGCGCAGCTGCGGCGCTGCTCACGGCCGCGCCTGCATTGGCCGGCGACTGGCCGACCTTCGGCTACGACGCTCGTCGCAGCGGCTGGGCCCGTTCCGAGGTCATCCTCAACCGGGAGAATGTCGGCAACCTAGTCCTGAAGTGGAAGCAGAAGGTGGAGAATGAGCCGCGCTCGCTAGCCGCGCTCACCGCGCCGATTGTCGTCACCGATGTACGCGTCGGGGAAGGCCGCAACGCGAAGAAGGATCTCGTGTATGTCGCCGGCACCGCCGATGTGTTCTACGCGCTCGACGCTGCGAGCGGCGAGATCGTCTGGGAAAGAGAGTTCCGCACCGACGTCGTCAGCAAGGTGCCTGGCATGTGGCTCTGCCCCAAAGGGCTCAACGCCACCCCGACGGCCGACATAGCCTCCGGCACGATCTACGCGATCTCCATGGACGGCCGCCTCTACGCCCTGGACCTCGCCACAGGCAAGAACAAGTACCGCCCCCAGCAGTGGGTGCCGGCATTCGCCAAGACCTGGAGCCTGAACCGGATCGGTGACGTTCTCTACACGCCCATTTCGCAGCAGTGCGGGGACGCCGCTTCGGGGGTGACCTCCATCGACGTGTCGAACCCCGAGAACATCGTGATCCGCGTGTGGCGCTCGACGCCGGAGTACGGAGCCGGCGTCTGGGGTCGCGCCGGTGTATCGATCGGACGGGACGGAGGCATCTACGGCGGCACCGGCGATGCGCCCTACAACCCCGGCCAGCGCATCTTCGGCAACACGATGTTCCGGCTCGACCCCGACACGCTGGAGCTAGTCGACTACTACACGCCAGCCAATTGGGAGTACGTGTGGAAGCGCGACTTCGATATCACGGCCTCGGCAGTGCTGGTGGAGTACCGGGAGCGCGAGCTGGTCATTATCGGCGGCAAGGAAGGGCTTCTCTATCTGATGGACTCGGAGAACATGGGCGGCCTGACCCATCACGACAACCTCTACACCACGCCCCTGCTCTCGAACGACGACGAATGGTTTGAGGGAAAGGGCCTTTGGGGCGGCTTCTCCAGCTATGTGGACAGCCAGGGGAGGGTCTGGGTCTACGCCCCGACCTGGGGGCCCGTGTCCGTGCAGGCACCTGCGTTCCCGCTCGAGAACGGCCCGAACCCGAACGGCTCGGTCATGGCTTTCACCGTGGCGGACCACCCCGAGACAGACCGGCCCTACCTCAAGCCGGAGTGGGTCAGCGGCGATTCCGCAGTGCCGGAGCCAGTGGCCATCGCCAACGATGTGGTGTTCGTGCTGTCGAACGGCGAGAACGTCCGCCAAACCGTCAACGCTGGGATATTCCCGTGGGGCGAGTTCAATTCCGAGGAGCTGCTCAGGGATGCCCAGCGCCTGGAGCACAAGGACAAGGCGGTTCTGCGCGCCCTCGACGCCCAGACCGGCAAGGTCTTGTTCGACTCGGGCCCGGACGCTTTCGAGACATGGAGCCACTTCACGGGCATTGCCGTCGCGGACGGCCAAGTCTACGCAGTCGACTTCTCGAACACGGTCTACTGCTTCGGCTTGCCAGAGGAGGCACCTTGAGGAGGCCGCTTCCAAGAAGCGGCCCGGCTCCCACCGAATTCGGTGCGGGCATCGCGAGCTGGCCCTAGCTCCCCCGGCATCATTGCGGCCTAGGACCCTGCGCCAGTTCGCGGGAACTGGCGCAGGGCTTCCGCAAAGCTGTCGCTGAGGGCACTCGCGATACGCGAGCGGAGCGCGTCCGCAGGAAGCTTCGGTCTGGCCCGGACGCCGGAGGGATCTGCCGCTGGAGCACGGACACCGCAAGCGAGCGGGCGCAAAGGGGATTTCGCGCCCAGGCAGCCCCTGCGCGGCGGGAGGCGGCCCGCAGCCCTCGCATGGCGTCAGGTTCCGGAAACCGCCGCGGAATGCGAGCTCGAGCTTACGCCAGGGGCGCCGGGATAGCCCGACCGACCGCCGCGCATGCGCCTGGGCGCTGCCTTGGGGCCCGGAAACGCGGACGGGCAAACTGCCGCGAATCCGGGAGCTACTCGGGGCCTAGCGGTTCGCGCTTTCCGAATATAGCGGTGCCGATGCGGACATGCGTCGCACCTTCCTCGATGGCGACTTCCAGGTCGTGGCTCATGCCCATCGAAAGCCCCGCCAATCCATGCATTTCGGCCAGTTCGCGAAGCTGCCGGAAGTACGGCCGGGACAGCTCCGGGTCAGCATTCCACGGAGGCATGGTCATCAGGCCCGCCAAGCGCAGGCAGGGGGCGGCCGCAACGGCCTCTTGGACAGCGGCGACCTGGCTCGCGTCCAGGCCGGCCTTCGAGCGCTCAGGGCTTAGCTTGACCTCCAAGAAGACCTCCAGGGGCGTTCCCTGGCGCTCCAGCCGTCGGGCTAGCTTGACGCTATCGACCGTATGGATCGTGCCGAACAGGCCCGCCGCCCGCTTCGCCTTGTTGCTCTGCAGCTTGCCGATCAGGTGGTAACGCGCCTGGGGCAAGCCGACCAGGGCTGGCACCTTCGCTTCAAATTCCTGGACATAGTTCTCCCCGAAGTCCCGCTGCCCGGCTGCATAGGCGGCAGCTATGCATTCCGGCGGCTTGCGCTTCGACACGGCGACCAGCGTCACGGCGTCCGCCGGACGCCCGGCCCTGCGACCAGCGGCGGCAATTCGATCCCGAACCCGGTCTAGCCGGTCCGGCACCTCGGCGACAAAGTCCACAGGCAACTCCTCCAGCATCGGCCCATCCCGCGCTGCAGCTGCAGCGCACCATCAGGCGACTCCCCAGGGCTAAGCCAGCACTTCCTGGATCACGTGGCCGTGAACATCCGTGAGCCGCCGGTCGATTCCATTGTGCCGGTACGTAAGCCGCGTGTGGTCTATCCCCAGTTGGTGCAGGACCGTCGCGTGCAGGTCATAGCAGTAGAGCGGATGCTCGAGGGCCCTATACGACCACTCGTCGCTCGCCCCATGCACCGTGCCGCCTCGAATTCCGCCACCGGCCAGCCACGAGGTGAAGGTGAAGGGGTTGTGGTCGCGGCCCATGGCCCCTTGGCTGCAGGGCATGCGCCCAAACTCCGTGGTCCAGTACACAATTGTGTCGTCTAGCAGGCCGCGGGACTGCAAGTCCCGCAGCAAAGCGGCGGCCGGCTTGTCCATCGATTTGCCCATCATGCCGTGGTCCTTGCGAAGGTCCTCGTGGCTGTCCCAGTTCCGGCGAGGGAAGCCGTTGTCGGCCCCGCTCCACACCTGCACGAAGCGCACACCCCGCTCCAGCAGCCGGCGGGCGACGAGGCAGCGCAGGCCAAAGTCCTCCGTGATCGGATCGTCCAAGCCGTACAGGCGCTTGGTGGCTTCCGATTCCCCGGCAAGGTCCATGACCTGAGGCGCCGTGACCTGCAGGCGGGCTGCCAGCTCGTAGGCCCGGATGCGCGCCTCGAGGCGCGAGTCGTCCATCCTCCGCTCCATGTGGCGGCGGTTGAGGGATTCCAGCAACTGCAGCCCGGCACTCTCGCTCGCCGGCGTGATGAAGTCCGCCTCAGCAGGTGGAAAGAGATCGTGCATCGGGTTGGTCCGCCCCGCCCGGATCATTGTGCCCTGGTGCTGCGCCGGCAAGAAACCCGCTGAGTGGTTCCCGGGTCCGTTGGGAGCGAAGCCCCGGGCGTCGGGCAGTACCACGAACGACGGCAGGTCATCGGTCAGGCTGCCCAGGCCGTACGAGATCCAAGCGCCCATGCTCGGAAACCCCGGCAGCACGAAGCCGGTGTTCTGCAGGAAGGTTGCCGGGCCGTGGACGTTGGACTTCGACACCATCGCCGGAAAGAACGCCATATCGTCAACGCACTCGGAGAGGTGCGGCACGAGGCTGCTCATCCACTTGCCCGACTCGCCGTGCTGCCGCCAACCCCAAGGGCTCTGCATCACCGGCCCAGGGCTGCTCTGGAACAGCTCCACCTTGCCGCCCGGGTCGAACTTCTGCCCGTTGCGCTCGATGAGGAGAGGCTTGTAGTCGAACATGTCGCACTGGCTGGCCGCCCCCGACATGAACAGCTGCACGACGCGCTGGGCCCGGGCGCGATGGTGCAGGCCCCCGTTGAGCGCAGGCTGCGCTCCGCTAGACTCCCGGCCCAGCAGGTGCGCGAGGGCGATCGCGCCCAAGCCGCCGCCCCATTGCTCCAGGAAGCGCCGCCGACTAGGCCGCCGCCGTTTGCTTGGGATGCTCATCGCTCTAGTCCACGAACAGGAACTCGTTGCTGTTCAGCAGCAGCCGCGCGGCATTCTCCAAGCCGTGCCGCCTGGCATGCTCCGCCAAGGCGCGGACTTCCTCGCCGTCGGCGGGCCTTCCGAACGCAAGCCGAAAGCCGAGGTCGATGTGCTCCTCCGCGCTGCCCCCGGCCTCGCGCAGCCGATTCGCGAAACGCCGCGCCTGCTCCACCATGAGCGGATCGTTCAGCAGCGCCAGCGCCTGGACTGCGGTCAGCGTGCTGCTGCGCTTGGCCACCAGGAGCGACGGGTCGGCGCAGTCTAGGCTCTCCATGAACGGGTCCTGCACGCTGCGCACCAGAAACCGGTACACGCTGCGCCGCCGAGCCGCGGGGCTCGCCACGTCGAAACGGGCGTAGTCATACACCGGAGAGTGGTCGTCTTGGAAGAAGAAATGCTCCGCGGACGGCCCTCCCATGGATAGGTCGAGCTGCCCGGCTGCCGCCAGCACGGCGTCGCGCACCGATTCGGCGTCCAGGCGCAGGCGGTTCATGCGCCACAAGTAGCGGTTGTCGGCGTCGAGCTGGGCGTGGGCAGGGTTCCCATCCGAGGCTTGGCGGTAGGTCGCACTCAGCAGTATCCTCCGGTGCAGCGCCTTCAGCGAGCCTCCGCTGTCCCGGAACTCGACGGCGAGCCAGTCGAGCAGCTCGGGATGCGTGGGCAGCGCACCCATGCGGCCGAAGTCGTTGGGAGAGTCAGCGAGGCCGCGCCCAAAGTGGTAGTGCCAGACGCGGTTCACGATGGAGCGCCAGGTCAACGGGTTGTCGTGGTGCGCGAGCCACTCGGCCAGGGCCGCCCGGCCCGCTCCCTCGCCGGCTTCCGAGTCCAATTCGAAGCGGCCCGGCAAGCCGGCAACCGCCTCGACGGCACCGGGGCCCATCAATTCCCCCGGCGCTTCTACGCTCCCCTTCCCCAGCACGTGGACCGGCCGCGGTTTCCAGGCCGGCGCGAACGTGCCGTGCGTGGCGAAATAGCTCGCCGCGCTGTAGACGTACCGCGCCTCGGGGAGCGCTTCGAATGCGGCCTCAAGCTGCTTCCGACGGTCCTCCAGTTCCTCGAATCCGGCACGGACCTCCGGGGCGAGCGACGCGATCGCCAGCTGGCGGCGCTCGGCCCGGAGTTGCTCGGTCTCGACGCCAACCGCCTGCCGCCGAGCGAGTGACTCCGGCGTGTCGATTTCCCCCACCTTCGGCAGCAGCTGGCGCAGCTCTTCGGCCAGCTCCGCCAAGCGCATGTCGATCCGCCGGATCTCCGGCGTGGCGGCGCCCGTCAGCCGCCGGAGGTACGGCTGTAGCTGCGCTTCGACCTGGCCGCGCGCAAGCCAGAGCCTACGACCCCGCACATGGACCGCCGGATCAGCAAAGTACGGCTGGTCGGCCCGGTCCACGCCCGCGAAGACCGCCTGCAGGGCGTAGTAGTCCGTCTGCTGGATCGGATCGAACTTGTGGTCGTGGCAGCGTGCGCAATGCACCGTCAGGCTGGTGAACGTCGACATCGTGGCCGCCACCATGTCGTCCCGGTCCAGCAGGCGCGCAAGCTGCTTGTCCTTAGTGCCTTCGCGCAATTCGGCGTGGCCGACGTAGTCCCAAGGGCCCGCGGCGACGAAGCCGGTCGCGATCAGCCCTTGCGGGGCTTCTGGCCACAGCACATCGCCGGCCACCTGCTCCCGGACGAAGCGGGCGTAGGGCTTGTCCGCGTTGAAGCTGCGGATCACGTAGTCGCGGTACGGCCAAGCGTTCCGGCGGGGCTTGTCCTTGTCGTAGCCGTGCGACTCGCCGTAGTGGGCGACATCCAGCCAGTGCCGGCCCCAGCGCTCGCCGTACCGCGGCGAGGCCAGCAGGCGGTCCACCAGCCGGGCGAAGGCGTCCGGTGCCGGATCCGTCTCGAACGCCTCCACTTCGGCGGGGGTCGGCGGCAGTCCGTGGAGGTCGAACGTCAGCCGCCGGATCAATGTCGTGCGACCCGCCCCCTTGGTCGGAGTCAAGCCCCTGGCTTCCAGGGCGGCGTAGATGAAGCGGTCGATCTCGTTCCGGGCCCAAGCCGCTCCAGAGGAAGGCACGGCCGGCCTCGCGAGGGGCCGGAAAGACCACCAGGCCCTCGGCTCGTCGCCGTCCGGGCCGACCGGCCCGCCGGCCCGGATCCACTGGCGCAGCAGGTCGATTTCGCCGGTTTCCAGGGGCTCGCCGACCGCGGGCATGGCGGGGCTCGGGCCCGAGACCTTGGCCAGCAGGAGGCTCCCGTCCGGGTCGCCGGGCACCACCGCCGGCCCGCTCTGGCCGCCCCGCAGCAGCGCCGCCCGGCTCGTTAGGGAGAGACCTGCCCGCCCCCCCGTGGCTGGATGGCACGCCACGCAACGGGACTCCAGGATCGGGAGGATTTGGTTGGCGAAGCTGATTTCCGCCGCCTCCGTCCTTGGCCCTCCCAGCAGGGCCGCCGCTCCCGCCAGCAGGGGCAGGGCTCCCGCTCTGAGGCGTCTCTGCCCCGCCGCCCGGATCAGCCCCGATGCCCGCATAGCAGCTTCATCCTAATCCAGCGGGCCGTTCCGGAGCCACCTTCTGGCGACTGTGCTGCAGGGGCGGGCGTTCGGTTCAATGCTTGCCGGGCAGATGCACGATGATCTCGCCCGGCTGCGACCAGCCCAGCTGCTCCCGGGCTCGCTTCTCAATCCCGAACTGCCCAGGCATAAGCGCCTTGATTTCGCCTTGGAGGGCCTCGTTCCCGTTCTCCAACTCCCCGATTTCCGCCTCGAGCTCCGCCTCGACCTCCAGCGACTCCGTGATGTAGCGCAGCGGCCCCATTCCGAAATGGTGCAGCACGAAGCAGACGAGCGCGACCGCCGGCACACCGTACAGCCAGATTGTCCACGGCGACCTCGGCGCGGCCTCGCCAACATCCGCGACCCGCGGATGCCTGCGGCCGGACGGCAGGCTGCTGTTCCTCACATCGGCCCCACAACCGATGATACTCCAGGGGATGCTAGCATAGGGCCGCTATGCCAGCAATTGGGCGACAGTTCCGCGGCGGGCGGCGGGAGTTCTTGGGCGCTGGCCTCGCGGCGGCCGGGAGTGCTGCTGCGGCTTCCGCAGCGACCGCCAAGCGCCGGTTCTTCACCGCTTTCGTTCCGGGCAGCCTAGGGGTCAAGGCGGGCCAGGAACGGGCGATCGAGCTCGCTGCCCGGCACGGTTTCGACTCTGTCCAGCCGTTTGCCGTCGAGCTCGCCGGGGACGGCGGCCCCCGATACACCGAGGCCCTGAAGAGCCACGGGCTGCGCTGGGCGGCGGCCGCCCTCACGGTGGAGTACCGCCGCAGCTCGGCCGAGTTCGAGGAGGGGCTAGCCTCTCTGCCGAGCCAAGCGCGAACCCTGGAGCGGGCGGGTGTCACGCGCCTGGGCACTTGGATCCGACCTTCCAGCGCGACGCTGACCTATCTCCAGAACTTCCGGCAGACGGCCTCCCGGCTTCGCCGGATCGCCGCTGTGCTCGCCGACCACGGCATAGCGTTCGGCCTGGAATACGTCGGGACGAAGCGCAATTGGACCGCCGCCCGCCATCCGTTCGTGCATACCCTCGCCGAGACCCGTGAACTCATCGCCGAGATCGGTGCCGCCAATGTCGGCCTCGTCCTCGATTCCTGGCACTGGTGGACAGCCGCCGAGTCCGGCACCGACCTGCGCGAGCTGGCGGGCCGCGATGTCGTATCGTGCGACCTCAACGACGCCCCGCTGGGCCTGCCGCTCGCCGAGCAGTACGACAATCGGCGCGAGCTGCCGCTCGCGACGGGCGTGATCGCGGTGCGGGACTTTCTGGAAGCCCTCGTCGCGATCGGCTATGACGGCCCGGTGCGGGCCGAGCCTTTCTCGCAGAAGCTGCGCGCCATGGACGACGAGCGTGCGAGCGGCTTGACAGCTGCCTCCCTGAGAAAGGCCTTCGCCCTGGTGGACTGACTTGCCCGCAAGCAGCGCTTCGCTGCGGGCGCGGGGCGGCCGAAAGCCCTGATTCCCGGGTAAAAATTCCGGCACCAGCCGGAACGTCTTGTGCTACAATGATTTAGATGGCCCTCGGGGTGTTCGCGGATTGCACCTCGGGGGTGCCTCTCGATTTTCTTGGAGGCCCCCTGGCCCCTGTCCCCCGACAGTGCTCCCACCCTAGCCTACGGCGTCTGCGACGACGACTGGACGGGCCTAGCCGGGCTCGGCGTAGTGGCCCGGCTGGCCCGGTGCCTCGGGCTGCCCGAGAAGCTGGCCGCCGCGGTCCGCCTCCAGCGCCGCCGGCGCGGTGGCAGCGACGGGCAGAGGCTGCTGGCGCTGCTCTACGCGGCCTGCGCCGGCGGGGGGCACCTCACCGCGGGCGACGCTCTGGGGGCCGAGGAGGTCGCCCGGCGAACGTGCGGGCTGCGGGCCGGGCCCGCCAGCCGGCGGCTCGGCGCAGACCTGCAGCGGATGCACGCGGCGGCCCTGGAGGGGTTGCGGCAGTGCGCGCGGCTGGCCAGCCGGCGGCTGGTGCCGCTGGGGGCGCAGGCGTGCGGGCAGCGGTGGGGCTCCGTCCCGGTGTGCGGGGACGGCCCGGGGCTCGAGGGGGAGGGCCAGCTGTGCGAGCACGCCGGGCGCGGCTACCACGGCGAGAAGCAGTCCTGGCTGCCCGCGGTGTGCGTGGGGGTGGCGTGGGTCAGCGCGCGGCTGCATGCGGGCGGCACGGACGTGCGGGGGGATGGGCAGGAGCAGCTGGACCAGGATGTGGCGCCCTGGCTGACCGGGCGGCAGCCGGTGGGGCTGCGGGCCGCCAGCGCGGACTCCTGCCAGGATCTGGTGAGCTCCTGCCGGCGGAAGGGCTGGGAGTATTCCGTGAGTGTGACCGATCCGCGCCGGAAGGCCCCGATTCTGCGCCTGGCGGCCGCGAGGGGGTTGC
The DNA here is from genome assembly GCA_965213745.1 of Bryobacterales bacterium. Classification (GTDB taxonomy): domain Bacteria; phylum Acidobacteriota; class Terriglobia; order Bryobacterales; family UBA6623; genus VXMF01. The sequence goes on from CBDBZZ010000024.1 coordinate 29,546, forward strand.
GGGAGGACGAGGGGGAGCCTCTGGACGCGGCGGGGAAGGAACGAGCGATCGTGGTGGCGTACCGGCCGGCCCGGGGGCCGGAGGAGCCGGTGTGCGTGGTGATCCGGCGCGATTGGGACGGGGAGCAGCGGCTGCTGGAGCCGGTGTGCACGGTGATTCCGGTGAGCCGCGACCGGCTGCCGGTGGCGGAACTGGTGCGGCGGCACCGCGGCCAGCAGGGGCAGGAAAATGCGTTCCAGGGGCCGCTGACGGACCTGGGGCTGCAGCCTCCGCCGTGCCGCTCGCACGCGGCGAATCAGGGTTTCCACCTGGGCGGGCAGATCGCGCAGCTGCGGCTGCGGCTGCTGCCGTACCAGGCGCTGCCGGCCGCGGCGCGGCAGCCCGGGCTGCGGCCGCTGATCCGGTACTGCGTGGGCAGCGTGGGGCGGCTGACGCGCAGCGCAAGGCGGCTGCGGCTGCTGTTCGGCAAGAGCAACCTGTGGGTGGACTGGCTGCTGTACGCGGCGAGCCGGAGGGAGCCGGGCTAGAGTTGGGGCGGCGCGGCCGGAGCCGCGCCGGGCCCAGCCGCAGGGGACCGCCGCGGAGCCCGCGGGGGGATCCGTGCGCCCGGAGCCGGGGGCGCAGTGGCCGCGGTGCGGGTGCAGGCCGGCGCAGGGCGCTTGCGGGGGTGCCCAAGTCGCTCGGCGACGGGCTGCGGGGCCCCCACCGGGTACGCCGGGCTCCCCGCTCAAGCCCTACGGCCTCCTCAACCGCCATTTCGGGAAATCAACCGGGAATCTAGGCCGAAAGCGGGGAGGGTTGCGCCCGCCGAGCCTATGGAACAATAGGAGCCGAGGGCTGCTTACTGTGGCCAAGCCATGCGCAGGGGCAAGGCTGGCCGGGGCACTGCTGGCCGGGGCGGGGTTGGCCCCAGCGATTGGCCAGACACATCCGGCGGTCGACTGCCAGGTAACGGCCCTGCCGGTGCCGATCCACGCCGACGGTATCGCCGAACCGATCGCCGACCTGGTTCTCGCCTGCTCCGCCGAGGGGGCAGGTGCCCTGCCGCAGGCCCGGTCGGACTTGGCCGTGGATATCGAGGTGGCGCTCAACGCTGCCGTCACCAACCGCCGCGACTTTGGCTCAGGAGAGCAGGTCACGACCGCCGTTCTGACAGTCGCGGGTAACGACTGCCCCAGCCCCAGTGCAGACGGCTCCGTGTTCGGATCGTGCGGCGCAGCCTCCGCCCATGTGCAGGACCCCCAGTACGGGCGGCTCGACGCGGCCTACCGGCTCCGCTGGCCGGGAGTCGCGCTGCCGTTTCCCGGAGCGCTGCGGCCCGGCTCCGGCGGCACGGCGAGGCCTGGGTCGGTCTCGCTAAGGATCCGCGGCATCCGAGCCAACGCGTCGCAGCTGCGGACATCCGGCGGCTGGGCCTCCGCCATTCGGGCCACGGTCTCGATCGATCCGCACGGAGGCACGGGGGTCCTCGTGCGGGACGCCACCGTCCCGGTGGCCTACCCCGTGCCGGGGCTGGTCGCCGGAGCGCCGGACGGCAAGCCGGCTACGGCTTGCCTGGACGAGAGGCATGGCGTCGTGATGCTCAGCCTCCTGGAGGGATTCGCCAGCGCCTTTTCCGCTGGAGAGCCCGGCGGAGCCTCTCCGCCGACCCGCATCCTGCTCGATTTCCAAGGGGTTCCCGACGGATTCGACATCAGCGTGCCGAGCTATGTCGGCTGCCAGGAGCCGCAATCCGACGATGCCCCGGCGGGAGTCGGCAAGGGGTTGGCGCTCGGCTTGGTGCAGGGCCACGACGCTGATGGACACGGAGGAATGGGCGGGTCGGCCGCTGGCGCAGCCGATGTCTCGCTCGAGTTGGTTGCAGGCTCGGGACAGGCGGTCTACGAGGTGCTAGCGGAGGACCCCGTCCAGGTCGAGGGCTGCCGCTTGCCAGTCCGGTTCGCATCCGACACGGCACTGGAACGCAAGGCGCACGGACGGGTCTCAGCCAGCTTAGCGCCTCGGAGCGCAGTGTTCGCCTCCCAGGCGGCCGCTCCGGAGCGCAGGTTCGCTCCGGCCCCGAGCGTGGCCCGCACGGAGTTGAACTTCGCTGCCTGCCGCACGACCTTGATGTTCCCCTTCGTCACGAACCAAGCCGGCTTCGACACCGGCCTAGTGATCACCCACGGCTCGCTCGACGCACCCGCGGATCCGACGGCGGAGCGGGCCGGCTCGTGCGACCTGCACTACTTCGGCGCGACGGACGACAACAGCTCGTTCCTCCTTGTGCAGCACTCGACCCCCATCGCGGCGGGGGAGCAGCTCGTGATGACGGTCTCGGGCGGCAACACGGCCCAAAACATCATCGGGACCAGCCAGTTCCAGGGTTACCTGATGGCCGTCTGCGGCTTCCCCGGGGCTCACGGCTACGCCTTCATTTCGGACGGCTTCGGAGGTATCGCTGATCTGGCCACAGGCTACCTCGCGCCGATCGTCGCGACGGATCCGAAGGGAGACCGCATTGCTCCGGGAGCCCACGCCACCCCCTGAGGCCGCAGAGGGCGGGCCGGCCTCCGCACGGCGAGCCCGTCTGCTGGTTGCCTTGGCGGCCGCGGTCGGCGCTGGCGGCGTGCCGACGGCACTCGCGCAAGGCCCCTCGCCAGCCGTGCCCAGCCGAGGCCTCGGCACGATCCGCTGCACAGCGGCCGCCGCGACGCCGCTCGTGCGGTCCGAGGGCTCGAGCGAGCTCATCGGCGACATCGTGCTCACCTGCCGGAATGACTCGGACGGGACCGCCAGCGCCGGGCGGGGCTTCGTCGAGGCGGACCTCGCGCTCACCCTCAACGTCGACTTCGCCAACCGCTCGGACTACGGCAAGGGGGCCGACGCAGCCGACGCCGTGCTGGTGATCAACGGGAACCACTGCATTGCGCCGGGTGCCGAGCGTGAGTTCGGGGAATGCGGCTTGGCCACCGAGACCATCCAGGACGCCATGCTGGCGCGCAAGCCCGGGCCCAGGCTGTTGCGCTGGGACGGCATTGCGCTGCCCGTCCCAGGCGCAGCGATCGGCACCGAGTCCACCGCTGCGGCACCGGTCTCCGACTGCACCGGGCGATTCGCCCAGATCGGCGGCTGCCACCCTCCCGTCACCACCCTCCGGCTGACGAATCTGCGGGCCAACGCCGCCCAGCTAGGTGCGCTCGGCGGCCCCTCCCTGGACATTCGGGCCTCCGTGTCGCTCAGCGCCGCGAGCTCGGAAGTCGTTTTGGAGCAAGGGAGTGCCGATGTGGCGGTCGCCGCCCCCGGGCTGCTTGCGGAAACGCGGCCGCTCGACGCCGTGGGCCTCTGCGCCAGGGGCGAAGGAATCGCAGAAATCGTTATCGCCGAGGGCTTCGCAGCGGCCTTCAAGCCTGCCGGGGAGGCGCTGTTCACCCCCGGGGAGCCGGGCTGGAAAGACAGCTTCTATCCCTATGCGAGGTTCACCTCCGACGGTGAATTCGGCGTCGGCGCGACGCGCCTGCGGATCACCCTGGGGGATCTGCCGACTGGCCTGGAGGTTGCCGCTCCGGCGCATGTCTCCTGCGCCTCCTCGGCGAGCGATGACGCGCTGCAGCTCGCCCTCGTGGAAGGCGCCGATGCCCAGGGGCTGGGCGGCAGCCGTATCGCGGGCGGAGGAGACACTTTGCGCACGCTCCAGGCCGCAGGCGGGGGCGCTGCGGTCGCTGTGTACGAGGTTGTGCAGGCCGACCTCCAAGCCCAGGAGAAATGCCGGCTGCCGCTCCGCTTCACCCGGGCCCGCGGCGCTAGGCTGGCCGAGGCACATGTCGGGGTAGCGGTGGACCTCGCTCCTGTCGGCCCTCCGGCGTCGGCTTCGGGGTCCGCGACCGAGCCTCGCTTCGTCGCCTTCGGACGGAGCCCGCAAGGGGCGTTTCACGTGCGCAGCTGCGGGACGACCTTGTTCTTTCCATTCGTCACAAGCCGCAGCAATTTCGACACCGCAATCGTCATCGCCAACACGTCCCGGGACCCCTTGGGCACGCGCTACCAAGAGGGCCGCTGCACCCTCCAGTTCCACGGCTCGGGGGGCGAGGGCCGAGCCGAGCCGTCCGCCCAGACGACGGGGGCGCTGGAAGCCGGGGAGCAGCTGGCGTTCACGCTGACGGACGGCAACCCCGCCCAGGGCGTGGAGGCTGTCGAGGATTTCCAGGGGTATCTGGTCGCCACCTGCGCCTTCCGGCACGCGTATGGCTTTGCCTTCGTGACCGAGCAGGTGAGCGGCACGGCAGTTCTCTCGCAGGGCTACCTGGCGGAGCCGGTCAGGCCGGCATCTACCGTCACCCAAGTTCCGGCCGAGGAGTAGGCGCCCCGCCCGCGGTCGGCTGCCGGCCCCGCTTTGCTAAATTGGGCAGAACGATGGGCGAGACGACGCAGGTGCTCCGCGGAGACGGCTTGGAGCGGGCGGATGTCCGCGAGATCGGCCGCCGGGTCGAAGCGGAGGCGGCCGTGCTGGCGGCGGTGCGCGACCAGGTCGGGCGGGTCATCGTGGGCCAGGAAACCTTGGTCGAAGGCCTGCTGCTGGCTCTGCTGTGCAACAACCATGTCCTGATCGAGGGCGTGCCGGGGCTCGCGAAGACGCTTTCGGTGACGACGCTCGCCAGGGCGATCCAGGCTTCGTTCCGGCGGCTTCAGTTCACGCCCGATCTCCTGCCCGCGGACCTCGTCGGCACCATGGTCTACTCGCCCAGCGACGGCGCGTTCTCCACCAAGAAGGGGCCGATCTTCGCCAACATCGTCTTGGCCGACGAAATCAACCGGGCCCCCGCCAAGGTCCAGAGCGCCCTGCTGGAGGCGATGCAGGAACGGCAGGTGACCATCGGCGAGGAGTCGCACGCCCTAGAGGACCCTTTTTTGGTCCTCGCCACCCAAAACCCCATCGAACAGGAGGGCACCTACCCCTTGCCCGAGGCGCAGGTCGACCGGTTCATGCTCAAGCTGCGCGTTGAGTATCCGACCCGAGCCCAGGAGCTCGAGATTCTACGCCGCATGGCGCGCTCGCAAACGGACCCCGAAGTGACCCCGGTGCTGGCCCCTGCCGACATTGTGCGCCTGCGCACGCTGGCCGACGAGATCTACATGGACGCCAAGATCGAAGAGTACATCGTCGACCTCACCGGAGCGACCCGGCAGCCGACCGAGTACGGCCTGGAGATCGACGAGTGGATCCGGCACGGCGCGTCTCCACGGGCCACGATTTACTTGGCGATGGCCTCCCGGGCGCACGCCATGCTGCGAGGGCGCGGTTACGTGACCCCCCAGGACGTGAAGTCGGTGGCGCACGATGTCCTGCGCCACCGGGTCATGCTGACCTACGAGGCGGAGGCCGAGGAGCTCGCCTCCGAAGATCTTGTCCAGCGCGTCCTCGATGCCGTTCCGGTGCCGTAGCGCACGGCCCGGGGCCCAGTTCCCACCGTTCAGACCGAGAGGATGGATGTCCAGGAATTCACCCGCAGCGTAGCCAAGAAGATCCGCCTCATCGAGATCCGCACGGACAAAGCCTTGGACGATGTCCTGGCGGGCGAGTACAGCAGCGTCTTCAAGGGCAGCGGCATGGAGTTCGAAGAGGTTCGCGAATACGCGCCTGGCGACGAAATCCGCAGCATCGACTGGAACGTGACGGCTCGGATGGGGCGGCCGTTCGTCAAGCGCTACGTCGAGGAGCGCGAGCTGACGGTGTGGCTGCTGGTCGACCTCTCGGCCTCGGGAGCGTTTGGCAGCCGCAGCCAGCTCAAGAACGAGGCGGCCGCCGAGTTCTGCGCCTTGCTGGCCTTCGCCGCCATCCGCAACAACGACAAGGTCGGCCTCGTCGTGTTTACGGACCGCATCGAGCTGGCGATCGCCCCGAGCAAGGGGCGCACGCATGTGTTGCGCCTGATCCGCGAGTTGCTGCGCTTCTCTCCGCAGGGCCACGGAACGGATCTGGGCGGAGCCCTCCAGTACCTGGGCCGCGTTACCCACAAGCGGGGCGTGGTCTTTCTGGTCTCGGACTTCCTGACCACCGCGCCGCTAGCGGAGGAAGGCGGCAAGCAGCTGCGCATCCTCGCCCGGCGCCACGACCTCATCGCGGTCTCGGTGGGCGACCTTCGCGAGCGGGAGCTGCCCAACGCCGGCCTGATCGAGTTGGAGGACGCCGAGACCGGCGAGACGCTGCTGCTCGACACCGGCAGCTCTCGCGTCCGCAGGGAATACGCCCTCGAGGCCCGTCGCCGGCTCGAGCGGAGGCGCGAGTTCTTCCGGGCGACCGGCGTCGACCAAGTGGAAGTGCTGACGGGCCAGGACTACGTGCGCGATCTCCGGAAGCTGTTCCGCCAGCGGGGCGCACGCCGATGACTAGGCCGCGGCGGCGCTTCGCGAGACTCAGGCCGGGCGCCGGCTGGGTGCTGGCCGCGGCGCTGGCCGCGTGCGGACCAGGGGCTGGACCGGACGAGGGACAGCCGCCTCCGGCAGTCACGCAGCTTCAGGAACATGGCGGGGCGCGCCTGGAGCTGACCCTGGAACGCGATTCGCTCACCACGGCCGAGACCGTTGGCCTGCGGCTGGAGGTGGAATGCGCCGAATCCGACACGGTGGAATTTCCCGGTGCGGACAACGATTTCGGAGAGTTCAACGTCATCCGCGACCGGCAGCTGCCGGCTCGCCTCGCAGCCGACGGACGCCTGGTCCAGGGCCGCGAATACGAGCTGCAGCCGTTCCTGCCCGGCGAGTACGAAGTGCCGGCCCTGACGGTCAGGCTCAACGGCGTCCCGGAGCTCTCGAGCGAGCCGGTCAAGGTAACGGTCGAGAGCGTGCTCGAGGACCCCGCATCCGCGCAGCTTCTCGACATCGGCGACGCCGTGGACGTTCCGGCCCCGAGGTGGTGGTGGGCCGTCGCCTCGCTGGGCGTAGCGGCCGCCCTCGCTGGCTTGGCCTGGTGGCTGCAACGTCGGCGCAACCGGGAGGAGGAGCCTCCACCGGTGGCGGCTCATGAGGCCGCGCTGGCCGCCCTGGAAGAGTTGTTGGCAGAGGGGCTGCCGAGCGGCGCGGCAATGAAGGGGTTCTATCTGGCCCTGTCGGACATCGTGCGCCGCTACATCGAAGAGCGGTTCGGACTGCGGGCCCCGGAGCAGACCACCGAGGAGTTCCTGTCCGCAATGGCTGAGACGCCGGCGATCCGCCGGGGCCACCAAGCGCTCCTGCGCGGGTTTCTGCAGCAGGCCGACATGGTGAAGTTCGCGCAATTCCAGCCTCGCCGGGACGAGGCGGACGAGGCGGTCGCAGCGGCTCGGCGCTTCATCGAGCAGACGGTGCCGGACGAGACGCTACTCGGGGCCGAGGGCCGCGCCGCCCGGTAGCCCCAGCGGAGGGCGGCTCACAGCAGTCGCCGGAGGATCTTCCCGGACGGGGACCGCGGGATCGAATCGACGAACTCAACCTGCCGGACCTGCTTGTAGCCGGCGACCTGCGCTGCGACGTAGGCCTGGATGCGCTCCGAGCCCAGCTTCCGGCCCGCGTGCAGCATCACGAATGCTTTCGGGCTCTCGGCGCCGTCCGCGTCCCGGACGCCGGCCACGGCCACATCGCGCACTTCGGGCAGCTCCAAAATGACCGATTCGAGCTCGGCAGGCAGGACCTGGAAGCCTTTGTACTTGATCATCTCGCGCTTGCGGTCCACCAAATGCAGCCGGCCCAGCCGGTCGAAGCGGCCGATGTCCCCGGTGTGGAACCAGCCGCCCCGCAGCGCTCGGGCATTCTCTTCGGGCGCCCGGTGGTACCCGCGCATGATGTTCGGGCCGCGCAGGGCCAGTTCGCCGACCTCGCCGACGGCCAGCCTCCGGGAGCCGGCCTCGAGGTCGAAGACCGCCGCCTCCAGGTCCATGACCGGCACGCCGGCGGTCTCGGCCAGATCCCACGCGGCGCGGCGGGGATTGATGGTGGCAATGCCCGCGGTCTCGGTCATCCCGTACCCCTGGCGCACCGTGACGCCGGTCAAATCCACAAAGCGCCGGACGGCGGGCACCGGGACCGGAGCGGCACCGACATTGATCCAGAGCAGAGAGGACAAGTCCCGAGCCGGCAGGTCGTCGCGGCCCAGCATCGCCAGCAGCACGGGGGGCACCAGCGGCAGGCTGCGGATCCTTTCGCGCTCAACGGTGTCCAGGCAGTCGTCCAGGCCGAACCGTCGGCGCAGGTGCAGGGTGTTGCCCCCGGCGAGCAGCACATTCATCACAACGTTGAAGCCGTAGATGTGGTAGAGCGGCAGGAAGACATAGGTGGACCCGCTCGGCTCATACATCGAGTTGTCGGAGAAAAGGATCTGCCGAATGGCGGCCACCAAGTTCGCCTGCGTCAGCTCGATGCCCTTGGAGAGACCCGTCGTCCCGCTCGAATACGGCAGGAACACCACCTCGTTCTCCCGGTCGAAGGCGACCTCGGGGTCGGCGTCCGGGGCCCCCGCCCAGAACGAGGGCTCCAGCTCAATGAGGTCGCAGTCCTGGATCCGGTTCCTGCACGCACGCAGGCGGGGCAGCAGGCTGCGTGCGGCAAAGACAACCGAAGCTCCCGAGTTGCGCACCTGGTGGATCAGCTCGCGCTGCTTGTAGCTGGAGTTGAAGGGCGTGAGGACGGCACCGCTGGACAGGATCCCGTAGCCCGCCGTCACGAAGTCCAGCGAATTGGGGCTGAAGACACCCGCCACCGCGCCCTTGCCGATGCCCCGCGCCAGCAGCGCATTGGCGAAGCGGTTGGCGCGGCGGTAGTTGCCTTCGAAGCTGAGGGTTCCGCCGGCGCCGTCGGCGATGAAGGTCTTGCTCCCGTAGGCGCGGGCTGCGTCGCGCAGAATTGAGGGAATGGTCGCGTCCGGCGAGGCGATCTCCGCCAGGGACGGCGGCGGAGCGGGCTCCTGCGGCTGCAAGCCCAATGCTAACGCACGCCCGCAGCCAGGCCAACCGCATTCCGGAAGCCAACCAGGATCGGTAGCTGGAGTTGCCCCGAGTTGCCCCGGCCTTGGCAAGCTGCCCCAGGGCGCTCAGCAGGTCAAACGGCGCGGGCGTGAGCGCCCGGCCGCGCTCCCGCGCCGCAGTTGTCCAAAGCACTCTGGAGGCCGCCGCCCCGGCTTCCTACGCCGTCGGCGGCGGCAGGCTCGCACTCCACTCGTCGAACCAAGCCCGGAACTGGTCCCGCTGCTCCTTGCGCCCGGAAGAGATGGGAAACGGCAACCTGGCTACTCCCAAACCGCGCCACTCGGCGACCCATTTCAGCGCCCAAGGGTAGGGGAAGCGGGAGGCCTGCTCGAGGAACTGACCGTAGTACTCCCTGGCCGTCGCAAAAGCCTCGGGGGCGCCCCGCGCTGCGAACACCGCCGCACCGGCCTCGGGCACAACGCTCGCCGGACCTGAAATCGCAGCGTCGGCCAGACCCTCCTGCAAGGATTCGGCTAGCCGCACATCGTGGCCTTGGATCCGTGCGCCGCAAACGACCCCTTCGCCCGCCAGCCGCCGCAGGAGCCGCAAGCTGCCGCTGGAGTCCTTGATGCCGACTATGTTCGGCTCCGCCTGCAGCAGGTCCACCACGACCTGGTCCGGGATCGGCGAGACGAACGCCGCCAGATTGTAGAGCAGCACCGGCCCCTCGATGGCTCGAGCCGCCTTGCGGAAGAAATGCAGCAGGTCACCGGCCTCGTACCGGTAGAAGTAGGGGCTGGGGAGTAGCACGGCGTCGGCTCCGGCCTCCAGGGCGTGCCGCGCCAGACGCACCGAGCCATCCGCCGACGAAGCCCCGACTCCTGTGACGACCAAGCCCCGACCACGGGCCACTGGCACCAGCCGCTCCAGCATGCCCCGCCTCTGCGGTTCCGTGAGGTCGAAGTACTCGCCGGTCCCGCCGCACGGAACTACGCCTCGCGCCCCGTGCGTCAAAGCGAAGTCGGCATTCCGCTCCAGCGCGTCCAAATCGACATCGCCGGCCGGAGTGCGGGGCGTGGTCAGGGCGGCCAGGAGGCCGCGGATCTCGCTCGGCATGCAGAAAGATTCTATCTGAGGCGCTATGATCAAGGTTCGGGGGGAATTCCACCATGCATCCTTCCCGCCGGGAATGGCTCCGCAGCGGACTGCAAGCCGCTGTGGCACCCGCGATCATGATTCCGCAAGCCCGGGCCTACGACATCCAGGAGATCGAAACTAGGCTCGGACGCGGCGTCGGCATTGAAGGCGTCACCAAGGCGGACCTCCCGACGCCTTCCCTGCTGCTCGACCTGGACGCCTTGGAAGCCAATTTAGGGCGCATGGAGGAGCACGCCCGACGGGCCGGGCTGGACCTGCGCCCGCACGCCAAGACGCACAAGTGCTCCGAGATCGCCCGGCGTCAGATCGGCGCGGGAGCCGTCGGCGTCTGCGTTGCCACCATCCGCGAGGCGGAGGCTATGGCGGCGGCCGGAATCGGCGGGCTGCTGCTGACCTCCGAGTCCGTGGGGCCGAACAAGATCCACCGCTTGGTGCGTTTAGCCCGGAACCATCCGGACACAATGGCGGTGGTGGACCACTCGCGTAACGCCGAGGACCTCAGCGAAGCGGCCGGCGCTGCCGGCCTGCGCCTCAACATCCTGGTCGACATCGATCCGCTCGGGCGGCGCACAGGCGTCCCGCCGGGCCGCCACGCAGTGGCTCTGGCCGAGGCAGTGGACCGGCTCCCGCACCTCATCCTCCGAGGTGTGCATGGCTACTGCGGAGCCTCTTCGCACGTCAAGGGCTTCGCCGAACGCCGGCGGCACTCGGAGCAGTACATGGGCCCCGTGCTGGAATCCCATGCCGCGATGCGCCGGAAGGGGCTGCCTGTCGAGATCATGTCGGGCGCGAGCACCGGCACCTACAACATCGATTCCGAATTCGAGGGGATGACGGAGCTCCAGGTCGGCTCGTACGCCCTGATGGATGTCGACTATCGCGTGATCGGAGGCCGGAGCGGTGACGTCTACAACGACTTCCGGCACGCCCTGCATGTGCTCGCAACCGTCATCAGCAAGAACCACGACGACATCGCGACTGTCGACGCCGGCCTGAAGGCGTTCGCCACGGATCGCTCGTTCGGCCCGGACGTGGCCCGGCCCAGCGGTCTGACCTATGCGTTCCGCGGCGACGAGCACGGCTCCCTGGCTCTCGCCGACGCGGAGCAGCCGGTCGAGCTAGGCGCGAAAGTGGAACTCGTGGTGCCCCACTGCGACCCCAACGTCAACTTGTACGACAGGATGTATTGCGTTCGCGGCGAGCATGTCCAGCAGGTCTGGAGAATTGACGCCCGGGGACACGTTTAAGTCGAATCCAATCGGACGATGGGCGTCGCCTCCCTCCGCCAGACCGATCTTCCGGGGACCCGCCCGATCTATACGGACCTGTTGTACAACTTCCGGAGCGTCGGCGGATTCTATGCGCATCCGCCGACGCTGGAGGCAGCCCAATCCGCGGCCGGGGAGGTGCGCCTCGACCGTGCGCATCGGCGGGCGCTTGTGGAAGAGCTGCACCGCCAGAATCGGGACAGCGGCTCCCAGACCCAAGCTCACCTCGCCCGCTTGGCGGACCCCCGCACGGTGGTAGTTGCCACCGGCCAACAGGTGGGGCTTCTAGGCGGCCCGGTATTCACCCTCTACAAGGCCTTGACGGCAGTCCGCTGCGCGGCCGAGCTCACCCACCGCGGCACATCCGCTGTGCCGGTCTTCTGGCTCGCTACCGAAGACCACGACCTGGCCGAGGTGAACCAGGCATGGGCCTTCGGCGAGGGGGGGAGCCCTCGCCGGCTGGAGGTGCCGACGCAGGGCCCCAGCGGGGCGGCTGTGGGCGAGATCCGCGTGCCCGACTTCCGCCTGGACGAATTCGAGCGGCTGAGCTCCGGACTGCCATTCGCCCCGGAGGCGGTGGCGCTGGCCCGGAAGAGCTGCACAGGCGCTGCCGGTTTCGGCGACAGCTTCCGGGCGTTGTACCGCAAGCTGCTGGAGCCCTACGGGATCGTCTTTCTGTGCCCGCTGCAGCCGCGCATCCGCGCGCTAGCCGCTCCCTTGCTGCACCGTGCTATCGAGCAGGCACCGCAGCTAACCGATGCGTTGCTGCAGCGGGGCAGCGCGATGCAGGCGGCCGGCTACCACCAACAGGTCCATGTCCAGGCGTCCACCTCGCTGGTGCTGCTGTTCGAGCAGAGCGTCCGGCTGGGGCTGAAGCGGAAGAACGGCCGGTACTGGGCCCGCGGGCGGTCCTACACCTCCCAGGACCTGCTGGCCCGCGTTGGCAGAGCGCCGCAGGACGTTTCGCCCAGCGCCCTGCTGCGCCCCGTGATGCAGGACTATCTGCTGCCGACCGCGGCGCTGATCGCGGGCCCGTCCGAAGCGGCCTACCTCGGGCAGGCCTCCGTGCTCTACGACGCCCTGCTCGGGCGCATGCCCGCGGTGTTGCCCAGGGCCAGCTTCACGGTGCTGGACGACGCCTCCCGCAAGCTGCTCCGCCGCTACGGCTTGACGCCGCTGGCCTGCATGGTGCAGCGCTCCGACCTCGAGTCGAGAGTTGCCGCCGCGCTGGTGCCCCCGCCGCTCCAGGCATCGCTGGGAACGAATCGCGAGGCCATCGAGGAAGCCCTGCGGGGCATGGCCTCGGCGCTGGAGGGATTCGATCCAACGCTGGCGGCCAGCTTCGATGTGGCCGGCAGGAAGATCGCCTACCAGCTGAACAAGATCCAGAGCAAGGTGGCGCGGGAGGCACTGCGACGCACCGAGTCCGCGCAACGGCATGCCCGGCACCTCGCGGATTTCGTCTTTCCGAACCAGCGCTTGCAGGAGCGGGTCTTCGGAACGCTACCCATGCTGGCGAAGTCGGGGCCGTCGCTCGTCGACCGGGTCGCACGCGCGATTCGACCAGGCTGCGCCGACCACGCGATCCTCGAGCTGTAGCCCCGACCTTCGGCGGGCTCTGCCGCTGCCGAATGATCAGCTCGCCAGCTCGTCTAGTGCATCCCGAATCTCGGCGGCGATGTCGGGCGAGACGCGGAGCAGCGGCAGCCGCGGCGCTCCGCCGAAACCGCTCCGCAGGTCCAAGGCGCATTTGAGGGCCGGCGCGCCGTGCTGCCGCAGCAGATTCGCGAATGGCGTGGCCCGGCGGGCAAGCTCGTTGGCGGCCTCGACCTCGCGGGTGCGTACGGCTTCCTCGATCGAGAGCAGAAAAAACGGAACCGCCGCAGCCGTCGGGAGAACCGCCGCCGCAGCACCTGCGGTCAGTCCGGGCACCACCGCTTCCAGACCCCAGACCAGGACGGATGCACCCTCCTCGGAAGCGGCCTTGAGACCCCGCACCGCCTCCGCATTGGCGCCTGCCACCAGCAAGCCAGCAATCCGAGGGTGCCTGGCCACCGCCGCCAGGCGCTCTGCAGATAGCGCGTCGGGGCCGTCCAACCGCGCCCTGGCCAGGATCGGGATGGAGGCGGTGTCGGCCACAGCGCGGAAGAATAGCTCCGCCGTGCGGGGCTGGCTCGCGACCCCCGCGAGGTCCGGCACCTCCAGAACTGCCGCGGCGCACTGCCGCTCCGCGGCAGCGGCGACCTGCTCGCGGGCCTCGGCCACGCCGCATCCCGCAACCGCCACGAGGACGGTGCGGCTCTTGCCGACCTGCTCCCCTGCGCGCTTCCAGAGCCGGATCTTTTCCTCGCCGGTGAGCAGCGGCCCTTCGCCCCAGGCGTCGCCGACGAGGAAGCCCGAGAGCTTGGTGCGGGCTAGCCGCGCCAAGTTGTAATCGAATTTCGTCCAGTAGATCGCCCCCGAATGGTCGAAGGGTGTGGTCAAAGGGGCGTAGATGCCGCGGAAACGCATGCGGGCAAGCGTTCATTCTACAACCCTTGGCCCAGCCCGAGGGTTGCCCGGCTCTTGCGCACCTGCGTTGGAATGAGTCGAACGAGGCGTACAACTCGAGCAATAGGGCAGCACCATTGCTCCACTGCCTGCCGACTGGTGGCGCGGCGAAGGGCGGGGGCATCGCACGTCTCCCTCCTGAGGTCGCTCCCGCGCTGGGGCGACGGTAGGAGGCCCGGCTCAGTCCAAGGGCGGGGTGGCGGAAATCAAGCGACCCCGTGCGGCAGCCCGCAGAATGACCGCCTAGACGATCTCGAGCATTGCCGCCGACGGGAGCGCCGGGCCGACGGCCGTCGGCCCGGCGAAGCACTGGACTTGTGGCGGCGGCGCTATCTCGGCTGCGGCACCTAGAAGCGGAACGTCAGCCCGAACTGGAACTGGCGCTGATCGAAGGCCGCGCTAGTCACCTTGCCGAAGTTCGCGTTGCTCCGATTCGTAATCGGGTTTCGGAAGTGCGGCGTGTTCGTGAAGTTGAAGGACTCAATGCGCAGCGTCAGGCTGGCCTGCTCCCCCATCCCGGGAATCGGGAATCTCCGGAACAGGGAAAAGTCCAGATTCGCCAGCCCCGGTCCGTTCAGGATGTTGCGGCCAGCATTCCCCAGCGTGCCCTGTTGCGGGACGGCGAACGCGTCGGTCGTGAACCACAGGTCGTCCCCCTGGGGCCCGGCGATGCCCCCTAGCACCCTAGGCGTCCCCACGACATCCGCCCGCTGCGAGTTCCCCGGGGCGTTCAGGGTCGATCCTGCAGCGCCGACGGTGAACGGCTCGCCTGTCATGAGGGAAAGAATGCCCTGAACCTGCCATCCGCCGAGGATCGCGGCCCCGGGACCGCTGCTGGCAAGGGCCTTGCCCTTGCCGAACGGCAGTTCGTACATGAAGCTCTGAACATAGACGTGCGTCCGGTCCGATCTCATGCGGCCCCGATTGGTCAGGAACGAGAACCCGTCCACCTGCAGGCCGCCGGTGTCATCGCTGAAGTTGAGCGCCTTGCTCCAGGTGTACGAGGTCGTTAGACCGAACCCGTTCGAGAAGCGGCGGTCCAGCTTGGCTTGCAGCGCGTTGTAGTAGGTGTGCGTCCCGATGAAGGAATTCGTGCCGACGTTGCGGTTGAACGTTGCCACCAGCGGGCGAGGCGCCCCTGGCGCCCGGGCGGCGTTCACATCCCATCCGGTTTGATTGTTCACGCCGTGGTTGCCGACATAGGCGATATCCAGCACTAGATCCAAGGGCAGCGAACGCTGGAACGCCACGTTCCAACTCTGGACGTAGGCCCGGGCGAGGTCGCGAGGCGTGCTGCCGTATCTCTGTCTTGGGTCCGGGCTCTCGATAACTCCGCTCGACGGAATGTCGAAGGACCGGAAGGCGGGGAAGCCCCCGGCCATCGCGCCGGATGCCACGAACAAGTTGGGGGCGTTGAAGGCGTTGTTCTGCTTGACCGGGAAATTGTACTGGGCCATTCTGCGGTTGATGTAACTGATGCCGTATCCCAGGCGCACGACCGTGCGCTCGTCGACGCGGTATGCGATCCCGGCCCTCGGCCCCAGCCCCAGTGGGGCGTTGCGGACCCCCATGTTGAGCGGCACGGACCCGATGCCGGCCAGCTCCAGCGTGTTGTTGTGGTAGTTGTAATTCGAGAAGCCCCCCGGGAAGCGCGGTTTCGACGCACTCTCCATTTCCCAGCGGAGGCCGAGGTCTAGCGTCAGCTTGGGCGAAACCTGCCACTTGTCCTGGGCGTAGTACGCCAGGATCAGCTCGCGGCGCGCCGGGAACTGGATCGCGATATCCCTTCCGTGGATGCCGGGCTGGTCGAGCAGGAAGCTCGCGAAAGCGTTCCCGACCCCTCGCTCGGTGTCCTCCAGCGTCGCGGTCTGGCCCTGCAGGAACTGGAACCGGCCGCGCGGGTTGAAGGTCTGGGTCTGCAGCAAGTCATTCCGTTCCCGCCGCACCTCGAATCCGAAACGGACCACGTGGTTGCCCTGCGTCTTGGTGAAGTTGTTCGTGATGCCAAAGAAGGTCACCGAGCGCGCCCACGGGAGCGATGGCGAGAACCCGGCGACGGGCCGCGAGAAGCCGTCGATTCGGATCTCGCTCATGCCGCTGGTCCACTCGTCGATATTGACCCCCGATATGCCGATGTCCTGGGCCGTGGTGAGATTCCGGTCTGCGTTGATCGCGTCGTTGCGGTTCCGCACGATGCCGAAGCGCCCCTCCCACACAAAGGTCGGCGAGAACACCTGCGAGTAGGAGACCATCGGGCTCTGCGTCGTCGCAGGACCGGTTCCGGAGAAGCCGTTGTTCCGCGGCCCGCCGTAGATCCCGCAGTTCGGGCCGTAGAGGCCGCAATCGGTCACCTTGGCCTGCTGGCGGCTGTAGCGCAGGGTGAAGCGGCCGGAATCCGTCGCGACCCAGTCGTACTTGACATCGAATGCGTCGATGGTCTTGACCCGCGCGGTGCTCTTCTCGAAATTGTTCGAGCCGGCCGCGGTCAGGCGGGTCGGATCGGGGATGAACCCGAGGATCGCCTGCGAGATCGGGCTCTGCCGGGCCAGCTCGATAGTGTTGTTCGGGAACTGCAACCGGCCCGAACCGTCCGGCCCGCCTGTCGCAGGGTCGTAGATGCGCTCGCTCTGGCCGGAGAAATCCCCCCGCCGGAACGGCATGGTAGGGATCGCGGCCTGCGTTCTCTCGCCGAGGTTGTCCCGGCTTCCCTGGAAGTCCCCGAAGAGGAACATCCGGTTGCGAATCACAGGGCCGCCCAGCGTGCCCCCGAACTGGTTGTAGACTGTCGGCGCCTTCGCTGTCGCGAAGGCTTGCCGGGCCTGGACGTTCTCGTTGCGATGGAAGTGGAACAGGCTCCCGTGCAGGTCGTTCGTGCCGGACCGCAGGGTGACGTTCACCACGGCCCCGCCGGCGTTCCCGAATTCGGGGTCGAAGTTCGAGGTCGAGATGTCGACTGTCTGCAGCGCCTCGATCGGCGGCACAAGCGCTGTCAGGTTGCCGTTGTCGATCTTGTTCTCGATGCCCTCGATCTGGAAGTTGTTGAATTGCCTCCCCTGACCGTTGACGCGCATCGAGAGCGAGTCCTGCGAGTTGTAGAACTGCGAGTGCGGACGCCAAGGCCGCCCGACGCCGGGGACCAAGGTGAGCAAGCCCTGATAGTTGCGGTTGTAGAGCAGCGGCAATTCCCTCATCTGCTTCGTCTCGAGCTTCGCGCCCGTGTCGGCCCGGTCGGTCTGCAAGATGGGAGCCGCTCCCGTTACCGTGACAGTCTCTGTGACGGCACCCGGCTGCATCTCCAAATCGATTCGCACGGTTGTGTTCGGCAGAAGCACGATGCCTCCCCGGACCGCCCGGTTGAAGCCTTCCATCTCGACATCCACCTCGTAGGTGCCCGGGTCGAGATTCGGGAACACGTACAAGCCGCTTTCGTTTGTCGAGCCCTCGCGGGCGACATTCGTGTTCGTCTCGGTCAGCAGGACGATGGCTCCCGGGATCACGCCCCCGGTGGAATCCGCGATGGTTCCGAGGATCTGCCCCTTGAGCACCTGGCCCTGCGCCTGGCTGGGCGAGCTCAGCGAGCCGAGCACCGCGAGCGCTACGCCAGCCACTGTCGCGAAGCAATACTTCCGGGGCGTTGAAAACCTCCGGACAACTCCTCTACAGCATGGACTGCCAAACACATGGCCGATCCAGCGCAAACCCCTGATCATGGTGTCTCTCCTTTCCATGGCGGGACTATGGACAGCCGAACACGTGGCCGATCCAAACCAAACCCCTACCAGCAAGGATCCTAGCATATGCTGGGAGCGGTGGAAATCGGCATAGATGTTTTTTGTTCTCAACCATTTCCAGCGGTTTCTCACGGAAGCGCCGCGAGCGCCGGCCCGGTCGCTCTGGATCCCAGCGATGGAGACTGCAGCTCCCGGAGCCGCACGCCATGTCCGCGGGCCTGGCGCACACCGCCCGCAGCAGGACCGCGAATTGGCGTTTCGCACGAGCCATGGCCGGGCTTGCGCGTCTCGCTCGCGCACGGGTGCGGGTCGAATCGTAAAATGAAGCAATCAATCTCCAGGATTCGCAGCGTCTCGCTCGCGCACGGGTGCGGGTCGAATCCCTCGCCGTGGAACGCGGTGCGGCCCAAACCGCGCTGGCCGGAAACCTGTCATCGGGGCCGGTGCTCCTGTTCCAAGCCAGCTGTGGGCGGGAACGAGCCTCACAGGTCCGCGCCGAAGTCTCGGAACCGGCCGCCGGGCTCCCGGCCTCAGCGGCTTCTCGACCTGCGCCGCTTGGAGGACCCACGTGGCAGGGGCGCCCCGCTCTTGCGATCCCTTGGCGGACACGGTTCCCGCTTGCTGCCGGCCGGCCCGGTTTCGCGGACAGCGAGGGACACCAGGGCCACCACCAGGAACAGCCCGCCAAGCGCGGCCAGGACCACTCCGACGCCAGGGTCCCCGCCTACGACGAAGATCCCGCCAAGAAAAAACCCGGCGGGCATCAGAACGAGGGAAGCGGTCAGGAGCCGCGCAGCCAGAACCGGTACGGGGCTGTCCGCCCACGGTCCCGCGACAACCAAGCCGAGAGCGATATGCAGCACGGCGATGAGGGTCCCGTGCGCATGAGCCAGGGTGAGCATCAACCGGCGCACCTGGCGGATCTCCGCCAGGTACCACTCGGCCTTCACTGCATGGAAAGCTTCGAGCGCCAGGCCGAGAGCCGCGAACAGCGCAAGCCCGATCCAGCCCACCCGGATCAGCCGCCGCGCAAAGCGCCTGGGATCCAGCGCAGTCGCTTCGGGATTCCTGACGTGCTCCCCGGTCATCGACGCAAGCCTCTATTCCACTAGGTACACCGGACGCTCGTCCTTTCCGGAATACAGGCGAGCGATCACGTCCGTCCTCGGCGCGCCTGCCCGGTCGAAGAGGCCGGGGAAGCGGCTGGGATCCGGTCGTGCATTGCGGTTCAGCCACCGGTCCCAAACCGCCGAGACAGCGGCGCGGCGGGAATCCGGCGGGTCGAGGAAATCGGAATCGAAGGTTGCGAATCCCGGCAGCGCCCGGAGCGCGCGCAACGCGATGTACCGCACGGCGTCGTAAGGGTCGTTCAACAGGGGGGCGAGCACGGGGGCCAGCCAATCGTCGCCGGAGGCCTGCCAGGCGGCATCCGTTCCAAAGTGCCAGGCCGCGATCGCCCGTAGCCCCGCATCGCCCTGCAAGGCCCAGAGCGCCCCGGCAGGGGTCTCCCGGTGGTCGCGGCCTAGGCTCGGCATGCGGTGGCCGTACGAGTCTCGCAGCTGCTCGGCTGTCCATTCGAGCGTCCGGTCGAGATGGCAGAGGTTGCAGGCGTTGGGGCGCTGCGTCTCGAGCTCGTCGGCCACCGACGGCACGGTGACTCGATGACTGCGCGACGCCTTCAGAAGCCCGTAGGTGGTGCGGGGCATGTGACAGTTCTGGCAGCGGCTCCCCTCGGAGTCCGGCTCGTGGCGCGTATGGCTCTCGACATCCCTGCTGAACCGGTCATGGCACTGCAAGCACATCCCGTCCTCGGTCACATCGCTCCGCAACTGGTCGTTCGGATCCGACTCGTGGGCCGCATGGCACGAAAGGCAGCTGAATGCCTCGCCTTGGTAGCACGGAGATTCCAGCAGCCCGTTGAATTCCCGTCCCACCACCCGAATCTCACCGCCCGGCCAGAACCATTCGTCAAGCACCTCCGGACGCTCGCGAACGAAACTCTTCATGAGAGGGGACAGATCCAAGGTTCTCGGCAGGACGACGTAGGTGGTATCCGAAAGGTCCTCGCCCGGACGGTAAGGCATCCCGTCGCGCAGAGTTGCCGCCCAGTCCTCGTACACATACTGGGTGCTCAGCGAGTGGCACTGGCCGCAAACCTGTGCGCTGCGCGCCGCCCGCAGGCGCTCGGGTTGGACGATGGTCGGATCACCCTCGCGAAAGTGGTGCAGGAGGTAGCGGCGGAGCGGGTCGGAATTGGCAGCCGCATGGGAGAGGCCCGGACCGTGACAGGCCTCGCAGGCGATTCCAGCCTCGGCAAGCTTGGAATCGGGTGTGCCTGCGCCTCCGGGCTCATATCCCGGGCTGCCGCGGGTGCTATGGCAAGGAAGGCAGTCCCTATTCCATACCTTGCGGGGTTCCAATTGGTTGGGGGGTGTAAGGAAGACGGAGACTCGCGGCAGCCAGCGCCGCTCCTCGATCATCCATGCGAACGGCAGCATGTAGAGCTCGCGATTGCGTCCGGTCGGGTACCAGTAGAGCTGGTAGTGGTGCGACCCCGTGGTCATGACGATTTCGCGGACTACCCGCGGCATCGCAGCCGCGCCTGCCTGGGCCCGCTCAATGTCTCCGCTCCGAACAACGTCAAGGACAGAGTCGACCGCATCCGGATCGAACAGCTCCACGAAGTAGCGTCCCCGGCCCGAGCTGAGCCTGTAGGGCCTGCCGTCAAAGTAAAGCGTGAGACCGTCGAAGTCCCCCAGAACGGATTCCGGGCCAGCCATCTGAGTCATTGTTCGGTGGTAGCTGGCGTGCCAGGTTCTGTATTGCTCCGGATGGCAAGTCCGGCAACGGCCCGACGCGACGTAACCGTCGGCAGGGTTCCCCTGGCCGTCCAGGATCTGAAGCGGCCTGTCTGCGGGTGGCTGGGCGGCACGCCGCCCTTCGATTCCGAACAAGGCCACCCCCACGGCCGCGGCCATCACGAACGCCGCAACCAGCGCACCCGTCCGCACGGGGCGGCCCAGCAAGACGTAAGCCGCTACCGCCGCTAGAACGACGACCAGCGATGACTCCAACACAAGCGAGCGACGTAATCATGGTAGCGGTCGCGCGGAGCCGGCCCTTGCTCGGGCCGCCTGCGCTTCCGCTTCAGCCTTGGCCATCACCGCCCGCAAGGGGTGCGGTTGGACTGCCAATCGGTGTTGCGAAGACGCACCGGGCGGGGCCAGGAATCAGTTCCGGCTTTGCCGGGTGCGCCTCGTGGCCCTGCCTTCGGAGCTTCCGTCGCCACGATGACGAAGGCGGGTTTGCCTTGGGCTTGCTCGGCGGATGGTGGCGCGTCAAGCCAGTCCCCAACGGACAACATTGACCGCTTGACCGGAGGACACTCGCTACGTAGTTCAGTCGCCGGAGCAAGGTTTCCTCCACTCAATCGGGCGTTCGGCGACGAGGCCGGTCCTCCAACGGCTGGAACAGGCTCATTCGAATCGCGTCAGCGACTCAGTTCGTTCCTGCCGCTCTAGAGACGAGCCCCTCGCCGAGATAGGCTCGCTCGACCGTGATGTCCTTGTCGACTCAACGGGGCACTCGAGGATGTCCCGGTCGAGCACAACCAAGTCAGCCAGCTCGCCCACTTCCAACGAGCCCTTCTCGCGTTCGGAGAATGTGCCGAAAGCACCGTTGGCGGTGTACAGGCGAATCGCGTCCTCTCGAGTGATCCGCTGCCCGGGCTGCATGACAGCGTCAGTCCAGCGCGACTTGCGGGTGAGAGAGGTCCCCATCCCGAAGAAAGGGTTGCCGGGTTGATGGAACGCATGCTTCCCAGCCTCTGCCTGTGGACAGACCCTCCGCCTACCACGACTCCAGCGTCCCCCAGGCTTCTGTATGGCTGGAAGTAGCCCAGACGGGCCTCTCTCCGAACTGCTTGAGCAGTGTCGCGCCGTCCCGTTCGAGCCAAGCCGGCTGAAGATCGGCCACGATACCGCTCTTAGCCATTCGCCCGATCGCCTCGGGAGTCATGCAGCTCGCATGCGTGATGCGGGGCCTCCTATCACGGACCCTGAACTCATCAGTGATCTCCGCATAGGCGTCGATCATTGCATGCCCGGCTCCGTTTCCAACGGAGCGAGCGGTCGGCTGCAAGCCGCGGGCGAGAGCCATGCGAGCGATGGCGCATGCTTTTCCAGGCCCAACGAACCTGAGGCCGCGATAGCTCGGATCTACGATCGAGCGCACCGCGCTAATACCCCACGGCTTGCGCAGGTAGGCGCTCCCGACAAGCATTCCGCCGTCCATGAAGAACTTGGCCCCGCGCAGCCACAGCATCGGGCTGCACAGATGCCGGGGATGCCGAACGAGCTTGGCGACCGCGCACCGGATGTCTTCGAGCGGCGCCCGGGCGTCGATAGCGGCACTCAGGAAGACCCTTGCAGTGAGCTCATCGCCTTCCAGCAAGTCCTCGTAGAGTGCGCTGGCCTCGGAGCTCGCATTGCGGTCGACGACGCTGGTGGGGCCGGCTTCGCTGTAAGCCGCGAACAACTCCTGAGGCGGCTTTTTTGTCGGCGCGACTGGAGGATTCCTGGCCCTCGCGAAAACCGCTCAGGTGAGCTCCGCTGCGCACGATGCCGGTCGGGTTGCCGCTGGCGTCGCGCTCGATCCGCCCCAGCATGCCCTGGGGCACTCGAAAGTCCCTGTCACTCCCGCTTAGCTCGAGCGCCCTGGAGTTCGGCGAAGCGTCCGGCCCCGTCCGGAAGTGGGCCGCATGCTGCGGTGCCACGCTGGCGAGTTCGGCCCGCGTCGGGCAGCGCTGTTCCCGAAGGCGCGTGAGGAACGGGATGGTCGAACCCACACATGGCGGCGCTAGGGGTGCGGGTGCGCGTCAATGACGCCCGGACAGCAGCGTCCTTCTGCTCGAGACCGCCAAGGCGTGCCCCTGCATTCGCCAGCGAGCGAACCGCCTCATTCTTCCCGATTGCCACGATCCGGTCCCCGCCGGCGGCCAGTGCCTCGGCGATCGAGAAGCGCCGACGGTGCCCGGCGGGGGCAAGGGCAGCCGCGAGACGCCCGGGCTGCAGCGGGTGAGCACGCTGCCGGGGAACGTCAAGCGGTCGCTGGACAGCACCTTCCACGCCTGCGGCGCGAAGCACGCCGGGCGCTACCTGGGAGCCTTCGCCTGCCGCAGCAATCGGCGCTGCCGGCTGAAAGACTTCCTCCTCCGGCTCACGCCCCTCGCCGTCCGCCCCGCACCCCTGCCGGCCGCCTAAGATTGGCTGGAACTTGCAGGTAATCAGGAACATTTTTGCTCGGCCGACCCTTGCGTTCGGATGCACGTATGCTAGGCTGCGGGGCAGGTTCAGGACATGGCCCGCGCAAGGCCGAAAGAAGGGGGGGTGAGTTTGATGCTTCGATCTAGGCTGACGATTCTAGGAGCAGGCCTGACGCTCGCAGCGTCCGCCCTGTGGGGGCAGGCCCAGGGAGGCAACACGAGCGATAACTCCAGCGGCAACACCAACAACCGCAGCGGCACGGGGGCCGGATCCCAGCAGCAGAATCAGGGCAATTTAGGCAACACCAACAATCGCAACGACCCCTTCGGGCAGCAGTCGCGACAGCTAGATCCTTTCGCGAACCAGATGCGCCCGCTGTATCTGCACGGCCGGGTCGTGACGGACAACGGGCAGCCCCCGGCGGAACCGGTGGTCGTGCAGCGCATCTGCCAATCCAACCGGATTCCCGAGGGATACACCGACACGAAGGGACGCTTCAGCTTCCAGGTCTGCGGCGACATGTCGCTGCTCACGACCGATGCCAGCGCATCGGGGGCCGGAATCGGCCAGGGACCCATGATGCGCGGAGGGAGCGGCGCGGGCTGCCCAGGTGTGCGCCAGATTGGCATAGGGCGCTACGACATGAGCTCCTGTGTGCTGCGCGCCGAGCTTTCGGGCTACCGCTCCGACGATGTGCAACTCGGCATGTACAGCTCGATGGACAACAACGATGTCGGCCTCATCGTCCTCCACCGTCTGGACGGCTTGGTCGGCAACGTGGTGAGCGCCCTGACCCTGGCGGCCCCGAAACCTGCCCAGAAGGCCTACCAGAGCGGTCTGCGCGAAATGCGCAAGAAGAAGCCCAATTACAAGAAGGGCGTTACGCAGTTCGAGAAGGCTGTTGCGACATATCCGGAGTTCGCTGCGGCGTGGGCGGCGATGGGCGACGCAAAGCTCGGCCTGCAGGACGAGGAGGGGGCCAGAATCGCCTTTGAGAAAGCCATCGAGGCGGACCCGAAATACCTCAAGCCCTACGAGCCGCTGATCGAGATGGCGGTGGAGCAAGAGGACTGGGAGGGGATGCGGGCGTTGGGACCGGCCTATCTCGAATTGAACCCGAATGCGTCGAACATCCGCTTCCTGACCGCTGTTGCCGCCCTGAACTCCGGGAACCCGGAAGAGGCCGAGGAGATGGTGCTGGCCATGCGGGTGCAAGAGGGGGACTCCGTTTTCCCCCAGACCTATCAGATTATGGCCCTGGTCCACGAGGGGCGGGCTGAATTCGAGAAGGCTGCCGAGCAGTACCGCGCCTTCATCTCCGCTGCCCGGGAGCCCGACTCGCAGAATGTGCAGCAGGTCGAGCGCAAGCTCTTCGAATGGGAAGCCTTGGGCGTGATTCAGTCGAACGAGCAGTAGCCCTCGCCAACCGCAACTTCCGGTCGCTGACGCGGGCGGAGTTGCGGCCCCGAGCACAAGCGGTCGGGGTCAGACCTCGGCGCGCACCCATCCGTGAGCAGCGTTGTCCGGCTGGAAGCCGCGCTGGCTGTAGGCAGCTTGGATCCGGCTCAAGGAGTCTCCGCGCACCGACTTCCGCGCTTGGGCCGCGTCGACTCCGTAGACGCGGGCCGCGTTGAGTCCGAAGATCTGCGCTTTGTCGGCTCGAGTCAGCTTGGCGTAGCCGAACTTCTCGCAGAGTTCGTCGGTGATCTGGAAGCGCTTGAAGGCGTCGATGCACCACTGGGGCGATCCCCACCAAATGCAGTCGGTGCCCCAGAGCACCCTGTCTACGCCGTAGTGCAGGATGTTCTTGCCCATGAGATGCATGCACATCACCGGGTGGGCGATGGCTAGCGTTCCGAATGCGCTGCCGATCTCGCAATAGACGTTCCGCAAGCTTGGGTTGCGACGCTTGATATCCATCAGGATGGCGTGCCAAGCGAAATCCCCCGTTGTTGGATCAAAGAAGGCCGGCTCATCGAAGGCAGGTTCCGTCGGACCGTGCTTGAGGGCAGAGTGGTACACGATGAAGGTCAGATCGGGATTCTCGAGCGCCGCCTGCTCGACATCCTTCGGGTTCGCCAAGTGGCCGAAGCGCCTCGACTGCGACGCGTACCCCTTATGCACGCTGACGACGGTCTGCCCCAGGTCCCGAGCGACTTCGTAGAAGTAGGCGGAGGCCTCGTCGTCGAGCTGAAAGCCCCAGCCCGTCCGGGCGGGGTCGAAGTGGCAGTAGAGCTTCCAGGACGCCGTCCCATAGTCCTGCACTTCGCGGGCCATCTGCTCGCGCAGCGCCAAGCGGTCCTGCTTGCCGGTGGCGGTCCAATAGTGGTTCGGAGCGCAGTTGCTCTGGGACAGCGCCCGCAGCCCGCCCGCGGCCGCGTTGATGTCGTCCCGGCGGGCGGCCATGAGCCAGCTAGGGAGAATGCCTCCGCCGCGCACGGCCAGTGGATCGGCCCGCTCGCCTGCGGCTTCGATCTCGGCGATCACGGCCCGCTCCTCCGTCGGATTCCGCTCCCGCCCCGGCACGCCGGAAATCACAAGCATGTCCGTCTCCGAATCCAGATACATCTCCTTGAAGAATGTCCCGAAGCTGTAGGCTGCGGCGTCGTTGCCGAGCTCGAGGCCCATGCCGCGCATGAACTCTGACTCGCGGAAGCTCAGCGGAAACCCGTTGGTGAAATGGGCCTGGACGTCAAACACGAAATACTCGCCCTTGGGCCACTTCTCCTCGTAGGCGGCCGGCTCGAACAGCTCCTCCCGGGCGACCTCCCAGTAGCGTTGGCCGTACACCTCATTCGCGGCCCAGAAGGCAGTGGCCAGCCCCATGCTGGAGCGCAGGAAGCTGCGCCGGGCCATACCCAGCCGCTTGGAGTTCGCGGCGGCGAGCTCGCCGAGCCGGAATTCCCAGTGGGCCTGCTGGCGATTCTGAGGCCGGGGCCAGATCTCTTCGTTCGAGACGACCTGCGTCGGCACCGGGGAATCGACCCCCCTCGCCCGGTCGCGCACCCATTTCGGAACCCACATCCGGCGCGGTCGTCCAGGTCGGCAGGACGGCGCCCCGCCCGGCAGAGCCCCGGATCCTCAGTATCATTGTATGTTTCGCCCGGTGCCGCGCGGTGCCGGGAAAGGAGCAGGCTACGTGTCGAATTCGCAGCGCCGACCGAAGATCTCCGCGGTCGGCTGCCACGTCCCGCCGAAGGTGCTGAGCAACAAGGACCTCGAGCGCATGGTCGACACCACCGACGAGTGGATCCTTAGCCGCACCGGGATTTCCGAGCGGCGTATCGCCGCGGAGGGCACTGCCACCTCGGACCTCGCGACGGAGGCGGCGCGGGAAATCCTCGCGCAAGCCGGCCTAGCGGCGACCGAGCTGGAGGCGATCATCGTCTGCACGGTGACGCCGGACATGCTTTTTCCGTCAACCGCCTGCTTGGTGCAGCACCGCATCGGGGCCAAGGGGGCGTGGGGCTTCGATTTGGTCGCGGCGTGCTCCGGCCTGCTGTACGGACTGACGGTCGGCGCGCAACTTGTCGCCGGCGGCAGCCATAAGCGGGTCCTGGTGATCGGGGCGGACGCCATGTCGCGGATCGTTGACTACCAAGACCGGGCGACATGCGTGCTCTTCGGCGACGGCGCTGGAGCGTTCCTCCTGGAGCGGGCCCAAGCCGGCGACGGGGGCCTGATCGATTCCATCAACGAAATCGACGGATCCGGGGGCGAGCACCTCAAGATGCCGGCGGGCGGCAGCGCTCGGCCAGCGAGCCACGAGACCGTGGACGCCCGCCTGCACTATGTCCACCAAAATGGACGCCAAGTTTACCGCTATGCCGTGGGCAAGATGTACGAGCTCTGCAAGGCGGTGCTGCACCGCAACGGATACCGGGCGGAGGATGTGGATCTGTTGATCCCCCACCAGGCCAATCGGCGGATCATCGACGCAGTCGCCGATCGCCTAGGTCTGCCGCCGGAGAAGTCGATGGTCAACATCGGCCTTTACGGAAACACGACCGGTGGCACCATCCCGCTGGCGACCCGCGACGCCATCGCCGAAGGGAGGCTCAAGAAAGGGGATCTGGTGCTGATGGCGGCGGTCGGTGCCGGGTTCACAGCGGGGGTCTCGCTTTGGCGCTGGAGTTTCTGAAGCCAATCAGGACAGCCGCGGCGGAAGACCATCCTGCTGCTCCATTGAGCATATGCCTATTCGGGCCGCAGGGGAGCTTGCGCACACACGGCAGCCGTCCCGACATGCTGGGTTGCTGCCGAGGAGTCTAGGGCGACCTGCGCGGAAGCGCAGCGGATACCCACCCAGACCCCCGAGGGCTCATCGCCGACTCGTGCGATTCCGTAGGCACCTCCGCCAGGGCCGTTGCGTTGCTTCACGGATGGCGGGAGCGACGAGGAACGCATTCCCCAGCATCCTCGTCGGCAGCCGCGTGGCGCACCACTTGCCGGCTGCACCTGCTGCGGCAGCCCCGGCCCCTCGCTCATGGCACTCTGGGAAGGCGATGCTAGACCTTCTCGTCCTGATCGGCTTCTTCGTGCTGGTCCTGGGCAGCGGCGTGGTCGCCACCAACTTCTACTGCCGGCTCGCCTACAACCGCTGCCCGTCCTGCAGGTGCTTCAACGCGAAGCGCCGGAGCGCCTGCCGCAAATGTGGCGCAACTGTCGGTTGAGGCCGCTGCAGGCACATCCCGGGCGCTTTCCCCCAATCTCTAGTAAAATGCTAGGGATTCTACATGGACGTGTCGCTCAAAGGAGAGTACGCCCTGCGCGCCGTCTTCGAATTGGCCTGCCACGGGACCCCGGAACCGGTGAAGATCGCGAGGATCGCCGAAAGCCAAGCCATCCCCCAGAAGTTCCTCGAGCTGATCCTCGCGCAGCTCAAGCAAGGAGGATACCTCGGCTCGAGGCGAGGCGCCGACGGCGGCTACTTTCTCGCTCGCGCCCCGGACCAAATCACGGTCGGGGACATCCTGCGCCAGATCGACGGCCCATTCCAGCCATCCAAGCGCCCCCAGGACGACGAGCCGCACGACTCTCCGTTCCCGGAGCTCTGGGAACGGGTGGAGCGGGCGCTTTCGTGCGTCATCGACCGGACCACTTTCGCCGACCTTGTCGAGCGCTGGGAGCAGAAGCGCGCCAAGCGCGTGCTGAATTGGCAGATCTAGCCGTGGCGCGCGTCTTCTCCGACAACTCCCTCGCTATCGGCGGCACGCCGCTGATCCAGCTGAACCGCGTCGTAGGCAGCGCCGACGCCACGGTGCTCGCCAAAGTCGAAGGGCGGAATCCGGCCTACTCGGTCAAGTGCCGGATCGGGGCGTCGATGGTCTGGGACGCCGAGGACCGCGGGCTGCTCAAGCCGGGCATCGAACTGATTGAAGCGACCAGCGGCAACACGGGCATCGCCCTCGCCTTCGTCGCGGCCGCCCGCGGGTACAAGCTGACCATCGCGATGCCTGCGAACTACAGCATCGAGCGCCGCCGAGTGCTGAAGATGCTCGGAGCCTCGTTGGAACTCACGCCCGAGGACGGAGGCATGTACGGAGCGGTCGAGCACGCCAGGCAGCTCGTCCGGGAGAGCCCGCGACGCTTCCTGATGCTCAACCAATTCGAGAATGCGGCGAACCCGCGCATCCACTACGAAACCACAGGGCCGGAGATCTGGGCCGACACCGGCGGTGAGATCGATGCGCTCGTGTCGGGAATCGGCACGGGGGGCACGATTAGCGGCATCTCCAGGTACTTCAAGCGCAACCGAGGCAAGCAGATCCTCAGCGTCGGCGTCGAGCCGGAGCGCAGTCCGGTAATTCGCCAGCACTTGGAGGGCCAGGAATTGCAGCCCGGCCTGACTGCAATCCAGGGAATCGGGGCCGGCTTCATCCCCGACACTCTCGACTTGGCCCTGGTCGACCGCGTCGAGAGCGTGTCCGATGAGGAGGCCATCGAGTACGCCCAGCGCCTCGCCCGCGAGGAGGGCATCCTGAGCGGCATCTCATGCGGGGCGGCCGTGGCTGTCGCCTGTCGGCTCGCAAGGTCATCCGAATTCGAGGGCAGGACGATCGTCGCCATCCTGCCCGACGCCGGCGAGCGCTACCTCAGCAGCGCCCTCTTCAACGGCGTCGGCTAGATTTCGAGATTGCGCCTACCACAGGGTTTCCGATGGACCTAGTCCAAATCCGAGCCCAACCCGCCCAGCACGGGCACCCGCAACGCCTGCCGCCTTGGCTCCGCGAGCGAACAACCGACTTCCGTGCGCTCCACGCCCTCAAGGTGGAGCTGCGACGCCACAACCTCCATACGGTCTGCGAATCCGCCCGATGCCCCAACATCCACGAATGCTTCGCTCGCCGGGCCGCGACATTCATGATCCTGGGCAATACATGCACGCGAACCTGCGGGTTCTGCGCGGTGCCCCAGGGACTTCCCAAACCGCTGGCCGCCAATGAACCGGGGCAGGTCGCCGCTATGGCGGAATGCATGGGGCTGCGCTACGTGGTGATCACGAGCGTCAACCGCGACGACCTCCTGGACGGCGGGTCGCGGCATTTCGCCGCTACTGTCCGAGCCGTCAAACGCACCCTGCCCTCGGCGCAGGTCGAGGTCCTGGTCCCCGACTTTCTCGGCGACCTCGATGCCGTCGCCCGCGTACTAGACGCCGGCTGCGATGTTTTCAACCACAACATGGAGACGGTCGAGCGCCTCTATCCCCGGGTGCGTCCCCAAGGGAGGTACCGGCGCTCGCTCGACGTGCTGGCCTTCGCCCGAAGGCACGCCCCGGCGACCTTGACCAAATCGGGGCTGATGGTGGGGCTGGGCGAGACCCGGGCCGAGGTGCGGGTTCTGCTGCGGGACCTGCGCGGCGTGGACACGGATGTGGCGACGGTGGGGCAATACCTCCAGCCCAGGACGCGCAGGCTCCCCGTCGAGGAGTACGTGCCTCCAGCGGCGTTCGACGCCTGGCGGGTGTTCGGCGAAGGCATCGGATTCCGGGCCGTGTTCAGCGGTCCGCTGGTGCGCAGCTCCTATATGGCCGAGGCCGTAAGGACCAGCGCCTCTCTACGGACGTGAGCCAACGGTTGCACCTGAACGCGGTGCCTTGGGGACCCGTGGGGGGGGCGCTGCTCTCCGGCGTGCTGCAGACTCTAGTGTTCCCCAGAGCCGGCTGGGCTTGGCTGGCTCCAGTGTGCCTCGTCCCGCTGCTCCTCGCCCTGCAGCACCAGCCGGGGAGGCGGAGCTTCGCCCTAGGTTGGCTGTGCGGGATGGCGTACTGGGGAGGCACGTGCTACTGGATCTACCCGGTGATGCGAGACTACGCCGGGATCGCTCCGGCGATTGCCGGTTCGCTGTTCGCCGCGTTCTTTCTCGTCAAAGGCCTGCACGCCGGGGTCTTCGGGCTGCTAGCCAGCCGTCTGCTCCCCCACGCGTGGGCCGTGCCCGCACTGGCCGCGCTCTGGGTCGGGATCGAAGGCAGCCATCAGTACATCTTCTTCACCTGGACGCAGCTAGGCAACGCCGCATTGGAGTTCCCTGCGCCGCAAGTGCTTCGGCTAGCACCTTGGACGGGCATCTACGGTCCGTCTCTAGTATTCGCGGGGGCCAACGCGGCCATCGCGGTGGCCGTCGTGAGGCGTTCGCCGCGCCCCCTGGCAACCCTCACTCCCCTGCTCGGCCTCCTCTTGCTGCCGCCGCTCCCCCCACCGCAGCTCGGGACCTCTTCGGCGCGGCTGGTCCAACCGAATGTGCATCCCGACCTGCTGCGCACCAACTGGACCGCGGAGCACGGAACGGCCCACCTCGCCAAGATGCTCGATTTGTCGCGCACTGCGCGGCCGGACCGGCCGCGGCCCTCTCTGGTGATCTGGCCTGAGTACCCGGTCTCGGCCTACTACTTCGACGATGCCGGATACCGGGCCTTCTTGGAGCGGGTTGCCCGCGAGTCCGGCTCGACGTTCATCTTCAACACCATCTCCTTCGAGGACGGCGACCGGGCGAAGCCGCGCAACTCCAGCGCGACGCTGGCATCCGACGGGACGCTGCTGTCGCAGTACTCGAAGATGCATCTCGTGCCCTTCGGAGAATTCGTCCCGTGGCCGTTCCACTACTTCGTGCAGAAGATCACCATGGAGTCTGGAACGTTCCAGCCCGGAGACCGGATCGCCGTCGCCCGCACGGAGGATGGGACCATCGCCACCTTCATCTGCTACGAGTCCGTGTTCGCGAGGTCGATCCGCAAGTTCACGGCGGCCGGAGCCCAATTGCTGGTGAACATTTCGAATGACAGCTGGTACGGGCGCAGCGCCGCACGCGACCAGCACCTCTGGATCGCTCGCATGCGGGCGGTCGAGAACAGCCGCTGGATCCTGCGGGCGACCAACGACGGAATCACCTCGGCCATCGATCCAGCCGGACGGGTGGCGGCGGCGCTGCCCTCGTACCAGCAGGCCACGCTCGATGTGCAGTTCGACTACCAGAAGCAGCAGACGGGTTTCGTGCGCTACGGGGAGTGGTTGTGGTGGCTTTGCGTCTCGGCCGCGCTCGGCCCTCCGCTGCTAGCAACTTGGCCGACGGCCCTGCGACGGAAGCGCAAGACCCTGATTCCCGGGTAAAAATTCCGGCACCAGCCGGAACATCTTGTGCTACAATGACTTAGACGGTCCTCGGGGTGTCCGCGTATTTCACCTCGGGGGTGCATCTCGATTTTTTGGAGGCCCCCTTGCCCATGTCCCCCGACAGTGCTCCCACCCTGGCTTACGGCGTCTGCGACGACGACTTGACGGGCTTAGCCGGGCTCGGCGTGGTGGCCCGGCTGGCCCGGTTCCTCGGGCTGCCCGAGAAGCTGGCCGCCTCGGTCCGCCTCAAGCGCCGCCGGCGTGGTTGCAGCGACGTGCAGATGCTGCTGGCGTTGATCTACTCGGCCTGCGCCGGCGGGGGGCACCTCAACGCGGTCGACGCCTTGGGGGCCGATGAGGTCGCCCGGCAAACCTGCGGGCTGCGGGCCGTGCCCGACAGCCGGCGGCTCGGCGAATACCTGCAGCGGATGCACGAGGCAGCCCTGGAGGGGTTGCGGGAGTGCGCGCGGCTGGTCAGCCGGCGGCTGGTGCCGCTGGTGGCGCAGGCGTGCGTGCAGCGGTGGGGCTACATCCCGGTGTTCGTGGACGGCACGGGGATCGAGGTGGAGGGCAAGCTGTTCGAGAACGCCGGGCGCGGCTACAACGGCGAGAAGCAGTACTGGCTGCACTCGGTGTTCGTGGGGGTGGCGTGGGTCAGCGCCCGGCTGCACGCGGGCGGCACGGACGTGCGGGGGGATTGGCGGGAGCAGCTGGACCAGGATGTGGCGCCCTTGCTGACCGGGCGGCAGCCGGTGTGGCTGCGGGCCGACAGCGCGTACTACTGCCAGGATCTGGTGAGCTACTGCCGGCGGAAGGGCTGGGATTACTCCGTGAGCGTGACCGATCCGCGCAAAAAGGCCCCGATTCTGCGCCTGGCGGCCGCGATGGGGTTGCGGGAGGACGAGTGGGAGCCCCTGGACGCGGCGGGGAAGGAGCGGGCCATCGTGGTGGCCTACCGGCCGGCCCGGTGGCCGGAGGAGCAGGTGTATGTGGTGATCCGGCGCGACTGGGACGGGGAGCAGCGGCTGCTGGAGCCGGTGTACACGGTGATTCTGGTGAGCCGCGACCGGCTGCCGGTGGCGGAGCTGGTGCGGCGGCACCGCGGCAAGCAGGGGCAGGAGAATGCGTTCAAGGGGCCGCTGACGGACCTGGGTTTGCATCATCCGCCGTGCCGCTCGCACGCGGCGCATCAGGGTTTCTACCTGGGCGGGCAGATCGCGCAGCTGCTGCTGCGGCTGCTGCAGTACCAGGCGCTGCCGGACGCGGCGCGGCAGCACGGGCTGCGGCCGCTGATCCGGTACTTCGTGTGCAGCGTGGGGCGGCTGACGCGCAGCGCACGGCGGCTGCGGCTGCTGTTCAGCCGGGGCAACCTGTGGTTGGACTGGCTGCTGCACGCGGGGAGCCGGATGGAGCCGGGCTAGGGCTGGGGCGGCGCGGCCTGAGCCGCGTCGGGCATAGAGGCAGGGGACCGACGCGGAGCCCGCGGGGGATCGGTGCGCCCGGAGCCGGGGGCGCAGCGGCCGCGGTGCGGGTGCAGGCCGGCGCAGGGCATCTGCGCGGGGGCCCAGGTCGCTCGGCGACGGGCTGAGGGGCCCGCACCGGGTACGCCGGGCTCCCCGCTCAAGCCCTACGGCCCCCTCAACCGCCATTTCGGGAAATTAACCGGGAATCTAGGCGCAAGACGCAGTCCAAGGCGCGGCGGAAGACTCTGCGATAATCAAAGATATTCCTGGCCGATGCTTCTCGACGACCTACACCGCGACTTCGAAGCCGTGCGGGAGCGCGCCCGCGTCATCCGGGGGTATCTTTGACGCCCTGGCCGGCCGGAAGCAGCTTCTAGAGATTGAACGGCGGATAGCGTCCCCGGCCTTTTGGACCGACGGATCGCGCACCGAGCCAGTGCTGCGGGAGCGCAAGCGCCTCGCCAGCATCGTCCAGACGGATCGCGAGATCGAAATCTCCGTCTCGGACATCGAAGCTCTCCTCGAGCTGGCCGGCGAGGGAGAGCCCGTGGAAACCGAGTGCGCCTCGGAGATCCGCGCCCTGGCGCGGCGCCTCGGCCAAGTCGAAACCGAGTCCCTGCTGAGCGGCGAGCACGACGCCTGCAACGCGCTCCTGACGCTCAACGCAGGCGCGGGCGGCACGGAGGCCCAGGACTGGGCGCAGATGCTGCAGCGCATGTACATCCGCTGGGCGGAGCGCAAGGGTTTCCGTTGCGAAGTGTCCGACGCGCAATACGGCGAAGAGGCCGGCATCAAGTCGGCCACAATGATGCTGCGAGGCGACAACGCCTTCGGGCTCCTGCGGTCGGAGACGGGCGTGCATCGCTTGGTCCGCATTTCGCCGTTCGATTCCAACGCCAGGCGGCACACCTCGTTCGCGTCGGTATTCGTCTATCCCGAAATCGATGACAACGTCGAGGTGGAGATTCGCCCTGACGATCTGCGCATCGACACCTACCGGGCGAGCGGTGCCGGCGGGCAGCACGTGAACATGACGGATTCCGCGGTGCGCATCACGCATTTGCCGACCAACATCGTGGTCCAGTGCCAGAACGAGCGGTCGCAGCACAAGAACAAGGCCACCGCGATGAAGATGCTGCGAGCGCGCCTCTACGACCACGAGCTGCGCAAGAAGCAGTCCGAGGCCGACAAGATCGAGGCCTCGAAAATGGGCATCGACTTCGGCAGCCAGATTCGGAACTACGTGCTCGCCCCGTACCGCTTGGTCAAGGACCTGCGGAGCCTGCTCGAGATGGGCGATGTAGACCGGGTGCTGGACGGCGACATCGACCGCTTCATCCACGCCTTCCTGGTCTATGAGAAGACGGGGCGCACCGTGGCGGAGGCCGCGTAGCAAGCGACGGCTCGGAGCGGGAACCGCGGGGCCAGGGACTTGCTTTCCGCACGCAGGGGTCTTGTAATGGACCCATGCTTCCCACCGCTCTCCGAACCTGCGGAGCCCTGCTGCTAGCCGTCGCCGTGCAAGCCGGCGTGGTCAGCGTCGAAATCGCTGACCGCAACGCGGTGCTCCAGGGCAAGTCCTTCGGCCTCGCCGGCCCCTACGAACGGATCCAGGGCACCGTACGCTTCGCCGTCGACCCCGACCATCCCGCCAACCAGATCATCACGGACATCGACCGGGCCCCCCGCAACAGCAACGGGATGGTCGAGTTCTCCTCGGAGTTCTTCCTGCTCAAGCCGAGGAACACCCGGCGCGGCAACGGCGTGCTGCTGTACGAGGTCTCCAACCGCGGACGCAAGGGGATGCTCGGCTTCTTCAACTTCGCCGCCGGCAGCCTCGACCCGGCAGCCGAGCGCCACTTCGGGGACGGCTTCCTCATGCGGGAGGGCTACACTCTGCTCTGGCTGGGCTGGCAGTTCGATCCGCCCCGCCAGCCGGGCCTGCTGCGCCTAACGACCCCCACGGCCACCGAGAACGGCCGACCGATCCGCGGTCTTGTGCGCAGCGACTTCGTGGTCACAGACAGTCTACTCGCGCATTCGTTGGCCGACCGCAACCACGTGCCGTATCCTGTCGCCGATCCGGAAGCGTCCGAGAATGTGCTCACCGTCCGGGACGCGGCGGACGGCGAGCGCGAGACGGTCCCCCGGGACCGGTGGCGGTTCGCCCGCATGGAGAACGGGACCCCGGTGCCGGATCCCGGCTCCGTCTATCTCGAAGGCGGCTTTGCGCCGGGACGGATCTACGAGGTGGTGTACGTGGCCGAGAGCCCGCCGTTGGTCGGGTTAGGCCCCACGGCAGTGCGGGACCTCGTGTCGCACCTCAAGTACGAGGGCGAAGAGGACCTGCGGGTCCAGCCCCAGGCGATCGACCGCGCCATTGCTTTCGGGATCTCGCAGAGCGGGCGGTTCCTGCGAACTTTCCTGTACTACGGCTTCAACGAGGACGAGCGGGGCCGGATCGCCTTCGACGGCGTGATGTCCCATGTCGCGGGCGGCGGTCGGGGCAGCTTCAACCACCGCTTCGCGCAGCCTTCGCGGGACGCCCATCCATACATGAATTTCCTGCATCCCACAGATATCTTCCCCTTCACCGGCCGCGCGCAGCTCGATCCGGAGACCGGGCGCCGGGACGGCATCCTGACGCACCGCCTCGGTCGGAAGTTCTGGCCCAAGGTCTTCTACACCAACTCCTCGTACGAGTACTGGGGCCGTGCGGCGTCCTTGATCCACACCGACCTAGCCGGCGAGCGAGACGTCGAACCCCTGGGGAATGTCCGCATCTTTCTGTTCGCCGGCACGCAGCACGGACCGGCCAACTTCCCGCCGCAAGTCACGCTGGGGCAGCAGCCAGCCAACCCTCTGGACTTCCGGTGGTCGATGCGGGCCCTGCTCCAAGCCATGACCCGCTGGACTGCCGACGAGGCCGAGCCGCCCCCGAGCCGGTATCCGCGGCTCTCCGACAGCACCCTCGTCGCGGCGGACCGCCTCGGCTTTCCAGCCCTGCCGGGAGTGCGCACCTCCACCCGCGTCCACAAAGCCTACCGAGCAGATTACGGGCCGCGATTCATCGCCGAGGGAGTCGTGACGCAGGAACCTCCCCGGATCGGCAGGGCGTTCCCGACGCTTGTGCCGGCGGTCAACGAGGACGGCAACGAAATTGCCGGTGTCCGCATGCCCGAGCTGGCGGTGCCGCTGGCGACCTACACCGGCTGGAACCTATTCAACGCGAAGTCCGGCCCGGAGCACGAGATCTCCAGCATGGTGGGGTCCTACATCCCCTTCGCCCGCACGCGGGCCGAACGGGAGGCCCTGGGCGATCCCCGTCCGTCTATCGAAGAGCGCTACGGGAGTCGGGCGGAATACTTGGGCCAAGTGGCGGAAGCCGGTCTGCAGCTGATCCAGGACGGCCTGCTGCTGGACAGCGACCTGCCGCGGGTGGTCCGCAACGCGTTGCGGCACTGGGACTACCGGATGGCGGAGACAGAGGGCTCCCCTTCTGGGCCCTGAGGGTCCAGCCCAGGCGATTTCGCCCGACGGCAGGCCTAGGAGCCTGTTGAAAAAGTCCTCAGCGACCGTGAAGCGGCCCTGCAATGAGCGTAAAACGACTCCTGAAGGTCCTGAACAGTCGCAAAACGGTGCTTTGGACGCGATTTCGCGAGGGGGATCGTACCCCAGCGACTTTAGCAACAGGCTCCTAGCGCTCCGCCGACCCGGCGGTTCCGATCGCCGAGGCGCTTTGCCACTTCCGATGCGGGCCTCGGGAGAATCCCGCCGCCTCGCGCTCGGAGCGCCGCCGGGGGGCCCGACACCGCACCCAGGGCCGAAACGGCTCGGGGCTGACCGCCAGCAACTCCTGGGCCGGAAACCTCGACCGCAGCAGTCCGTCGCTGCAATGATGCATTTGCTGAGCCAGAAAATGCTCGGTTTCGTGAGCCGCGACCCGGGCCAAGGCCCGCCCGATGGCCTCGGAGCTGATGGGATTCCCAAGGTAGCGCAGCATCGGCTGGTAGTAGATCTCGAGGCGAGGTTCGACATGGGCGCTGCGAATCCGAGCCAAGCCCAACACACCGTCTAGGGCCGCAGCCGGTGCCTTCTTGACCTCGAGCACTATTTGCAGGGGGATGCCGCCGCAGTCGGCGAAACGCAGCCTCGAGCTGCGACCTCCCATCAGCGTTTGAAACTCACGCAACATAGCGGCTTGCAGAGGCGTGCTCAGGAGCGACTGGGAGTCTTCTACGCACACGGTCCACATGGCTCCGTATGAGCCCGAAGCGGCGACAAGGCCAAGCAACGCTGCCCCGACCTTAACCATTTCTTAACTATGTTAATCATACTGCAACAATTCCGCGCAGTTGTCCAGCGTGGACGGTAGGGCACGGAGCGCCCCAGTCCATTAGCTCCACAGCGTCTGCTCCGAGCGATCTCGTGTCCTGGCCGCCATCGAGCGTCTTGGCGTCCGTCTGATGGCTCGAGTGCGATGCGTGCAGCAAGCATTCCGTCGTACTTGCGCCGCTGGGGTGGTCCACCGCCTGCAACCCCTCCGAGACCTTCGCCGCGATGCGGCAGGTCGAGAGCAGCCGCTCGCCTCAAGTCCCTTTCGGTGCGTCGGGCCAGCAGCGACTCCAGTAGCAGTTACTGCGGATGCCCGGGGTTGCGCCTCGCTCGGCCGTCCCGGCCGACGAGTCGCTGGTTCCTTCGTCGGTATGGGCCAAGCACGGCAAGAGTCGCCTGCGACCTGCGTCTAGCCTCCTCCGTCGGGCTCTCCATCCGTTCCCGTGACGTCGCCGCTCTCGACGGCAGCTTCGATCTCGACGCTAGGTGCGCCGCCTAGAGTGGCAGAAACGGATTCTGCCACTTCATCGTATTGCCACAACACGACATTTTGAGCTCGCAAAAGATTGACTAGGGGGTACCAAGCCTAAGGGTCTGTCAGGCCATGGTTCTCGGCTAGCTAGACTTGCACTCGCAGCGAGCGTCGGCGATCGTCATGCGCCAGCCCACTCCGCTCTGGCGGTCATGTGGCATGCGGAAGGAACTCAGTATTCCCAAACCTCCAACGGGTCCGGCCCGATCCGTGCGCCGATTGGATTCGCCCCCGGCCACGCTCTTGCCCGCTAATGCTTTTCGGGGAGTTGCCGCACATCTCCCAACCTCCATCACGATATTCTGCGCACCGTCTGCATTGGCGACCGCGCCCCTTGACAAGGCCCGGCCCAAAGCGCAGGCACCGACCTCATCTGCTCCGCGCCACAGTTCCGATGCTCCAGTCCAGAGCCATCTTCGACGGAGCCGCTGCCGCCGCAGGCATCCGAGAGCCTCGGCTCCCGGGCTAGCCGGGTTCCCGGGGAGGGTTGCCGCCAGATACGGCGGAGTTCCCGTCCTTGGGTTGCCCGGTCGGTGGTCTCCAACATAGGCGCAACAGGATGAGGCCGGCCAGGGTCCGGCTGCGCCCACCCGGAGGTCTGCAGCTTCCGCCTAGCTCTCAGCCGCCCCAACTCCAGTTCCGTCTCCCTTGCCACCGCACCGATGGGGATTGCTTGCCGCTGCAGGAAAACGCGACAGCCTCGGCAGGCTCGAAGCCGGTTGGGCAGCTCCGGTTTCGAGGGACGCAGGCGCTGGAAGCAGTTCCTCCGAGACCGCCCGGGGCACTATGGCTCCGGCGGCAGAAGCCTCCTCTAGGAAAGCCTCGCCGGTTCGAGCCGAGCCCCACCGAGAACGCCGTCCACAGCTCTCTGCGTCTGGCCTGTGGCACATTCCCGAGGCTGGGGTGTCGGCCTCGGCCCGTCGGCTAGCCGTGCGGGAGCGGATCGGCGACCTACCGGCCGAGCGCGGGAGGCAGCCAGCCAGCGACGGATTCCACGGACCCGCTGGGGGCGCGATCCCGGCACCCGCCGCGGCGCTAGGCGGTCTCGACACGGGCCAGGAACGCCTCGGCGGACGGGCTGGTCAGCAGCCATTTGCCGACCTCCTCGACCGAACCCCGGACCGCCCCGGCGGCCAGAGCCGCGCCCACCGACCGCTGCACCGCCTCGCCGAAGCGCTCCCGCACCAAGTACAGCAGGTACCTCTCGCGGCCCTGCTCGATGCCTCGCTCGAGGCCTCGCTCGAGACCCTGCTCGAGGCCCTGCTCGATGCCCTCCGCCTTGGTGCGCTCGTACCAGTCGGTCATGCTCTGCTCCGCCTCCTCCAAGAACCGCTCCGCCTCGATTATAACCGGCACCCGCGCCCCCGGCGTCCGCGGCAGCACCAGCTCCCGCACCCAGACGCTCACCACCACCCCGATGCCCGGGCAGTCCGCCTCCCGCAGCCACCCGCGCAGCGCCCGCAGCTCCCCCCGGACCTCCCGCGTGTCCCGGCAGCCCTGCAGCCGGCACAGCGCCCCGTACAGGCTCCGCTCCGGACAGCCCTCCGCGCCCCGCAGCCGGCGCGTCTCCAGCAGGCTCACCGGCCACGACGGTCGCCCCCCGTCCCCCGCGCCCGCCACCAGCTCCGCCAGGTCCAGCCGCGAGCGCCACGGCCGCTCGCCGTGGTAGACCACCACCCCCTGCACCGGAGGCAGCGCCGGCCCCGGCGCTCCAGTGTCGACCAGCCCCCCGAGCAGCTGCCCGGCGTAGTTGTACATGCGCAGCGGCATGGTCCAGTCGTCGCGCGCCTGGAACTCCACCAGGACATGCACGTCCGGCGCGCCGGGGGCGCGCTGCCCGATGCGCCAGACCAGGTCGCTGACGCTGCGCCGCAGCGTCCGGCTGAGATGCTCGGTGCTGACCAGCTCCATGCGCTCCCAGTCGAGCCCGGCCACCCACGGCGCGTCCAGGCCGTCCTCCAGCAGGCTGCGGGCGACCGCCCGGTGCCGCGCGGCGAACTTGTGCGCGGCGTCGTACGGCAGCCGCCGCCCCTCCTCCGGCTGCTCCTCCGCGAGCAGCTCCCCGAGTTCGACTCCGAGTTCCAGCATCGCTCCGATTATCGTTTCCAGTTCCTATTTTGTCAAAAGGAAAATCGTAATTCTACATGAACAAGATTTATTGCTTGAAAGATCCCGGTCCGAGAGCGGTCCGGAAACTGACGGGGCTGGCTTCGGGCCTAGGCCCCCCACCACCAGCCTAGCGCTACGTCACACCTCGGTGGGGGGGAAGAGCCTGAGTCGAGCTTGCCGCGAGTTTCCTCGACCTTCATCCGTCAGTCCGCGCCGCACGAACGGCTGTTCACGTCCGAGGATCCAGCGGCACCCCCGGCCCGCGGCGTTT
Organism: Bryobacterales bacterium; assembly: GCA_965213745.1. Classification (GTDB taxonomy): domain Bacteria; phylum Acidobacteriota; class Terriglobia; order Bryobacterales; family UBA6623; genus VXMF01. Next base: position 69,751 of record CBDBZZ010000024.1, read on the forward strand.
CCAGATCGCCGATGTGGCGGCTCGCTCCGAAAACAGGAAAACCGCCGCCGCACGTTCCCGATGGTCCACTCACGGCAGCCGCACGCCTCGGCCACTCGGCCACCTGCTGGCGGCCCGTCGCACGGCAAGCTTCTCCGCGGCCTCCGCCCGTTGCCGCACCGTCGACTCCTGCGGCTCGACAAGCTTCCCCACCTCGTCGAGCCGCGTTTCCAAGGCAGCCACGCTAGCCCTGAGGCCCCGGATCTCCTCCGTTTGCTCCGCGAACCGCGGCAAGGATTCTCTCGCCAGCGATGGATTGAATTCCCTCATGCGCCTGCTGCGCTTGATTCATGAGCACAACGCACGAGTGCCTGGAAAAACGCATGATCTGCTACCCAGTCGTCCTGACCCTTGCGGGCTGGGGGACGGATCCATTCGCTCTGCAACGGAGTTCGCTTCCAGAGTACAGCCGCCATGGACCAGATGGTCGCTTCCAAGTCGGTCGGGTACGTGCGTTCGTCTCAACACGGCACTGACGGTCAGCCCGCATTGGGGCGTCAGCACCCAAGGCATCGGCCGCAGCAGGGACCGCTCGCTCGGCGAACGCGACAAGACTCCACGCGCAAACAGCCGCAAGGCCGCGCCCCATCGCGATCATCCTGGCCGCATCAGCAGCCGGACCGGCCTGACGAGCGTTGCGCCATGCGCCCTGAAAGCTTGGGGCCGCCAAGCGTCGGATTCGGCGGCGCTACCGATTCCGGGGGGGCATGGCGACTCTCACTATTCGGTTGCGCCGATGCGGCCCCTCACTCACCAGCGAAGCGGGACGCTCGCTTCCAGGTCAGCCACACCAAGCCGGCCGCGATCCCCGCCGGCGGGATCGCCAGCGCGACGATGCCGCGTATGAGCGCCCCAACCGCCCTGTCTTGTTGGAAGGCTGCGGTCTCACGGCACATCGAGCAGCCCTGCGCCGATACTGGCTGCGGGGCGGCCAGCAACAGCGCCGCTGCGAGCGCCAGGGTACGCAGGGCCCAGCGCATCACGGCCGCAGCTCCAGCAAGAGAAAGCTGTCCGGGAAGAAGTAGCCGCACATCACGACGATGCAAATCACCGCCGGAACGATCACGATCTTGGCCAGGAGCGGGTGGTCGAAGCGCAAGTGCATAAAGCTCGACATGATCATCCACGCCTTCGCGGCGGACAGGATGAGCAGGATCAGCAGCATTACCAGCACGCCGGCGATCTGCACGTACGCCAGCAGCACTTCCACGAACGTAATGGCCAAAAGCCCGAACCAGACCTTCTGGAACAGCGGCATATGAGCGTCCTCGTATGCCGGATCCTCCGGCAGCACGTACGCAGGCTTGGCGGGTGCCGCGGCACCCGCTGACGCGCCGCCGGCGGTCAGGGCCGGATAGAACCGCCACGCGAGGTAGCCGAAGCACGTGACGCCTATCAGGGCCGCGAACAGCGTCAGGAACAGGTTGTCGAGCGAGGCGGCCAGCGTGCCGTGGGCCACTTGGGAACCCGCGACATAGAAGCCCCAAGCGCCGAGCGCTAAGCAGAACAGGTAGCCGAGGAGGGAAAGCAGCATGGGGTCGGTACTCCCTTAGTCGACGCTGGTGGACAGCAGGTAGATCAGCGGGAAGACAAACATCCAGACCAAGTCCACGAAGTGCCAGTACAATCCGGCCACCTCGACATCCTCGGGCAGCCACTTGCCGCGACGGTAGCCGAGAGCCACCACCCCGAGGTAGGCCACCCCGGAGATGACGTGGAACATGTGCAGCCCGGTGATGAGGAAGAACGAGGAGCCGAACAGCGGAGTGCCGTACTGATTCTGCCAGGGGTACATGCCCTCGTCGACCATCAAATGCACCCACTCGTAGCCGTGCAGCACGACGAACATCGCCCCGAGGACGGCCGTCAGCCACATCCATTTCGCAGCGGCCCGGCGGGCTTGGTGGTGCGCAGCCGAGACCGCGTAGACCATCGTGAGGCTGCTCGTCAGCAGGACGAGGGTCATCACCGTCGAGAAAACGATGGATGGGAAGAAGTGGAACGGCGTCGGCCATTCGTTGGCCACCCGCACATAGCTGTACGCCAGCAGCAGGGCGGAGAACGTCAGTGAGTCCGAGATGATGAACAGCCACATCCCGAGCTTCTTGTGGCCGACTGCGAGCGGGGTGCCGCCCCCCTGCCAAGTCGGTGCGGCCATCGCAGCCGCATGCCCTTCCGACATCCAATTACCTCCAGATCAGCAACAGCCCTAGGATGTAGACCCACAGGGCATCGAGAAAGTGCCAGTACAGGGCGGCGGCCTCGACAACCGCCTCCCTCGTGGCCCAGGCCCGGCTGCTGCGGACGCGCAGCCAGATGTATCCCAGCGCTAGCAGGCCGCCGAGCAGGTGCGCCGCATGGCCCGCCGTGAGCACGTAGTAGAACGAGTTCGCGGGATTCGTGGCGAGATACAGGCCGCGGTCGGCCAGCGCCTGCCACCCCAGCAGTTGGCCCGCCAGAAATGCCAGGCCCAAGCCGGCCGAGATGTTCGTCCAACGGCGCAGGCCATCAAGGCGGCCGCGACGCAGCTCCTGCCGGGCCCGCTCCAGGGTGAGGCTAGAAGCCAGCAAAACTACGGTGCTCAAGTACAGCACGGCCGGCAGCGAGAACGGCTGCCAATCGCCGGACAGGCCCTGGCGCACGATCATAGCGCTCGTCAGGGCGGCGAAGAACATCACGATCCCGCCCATGCCGACCCAGACACCGAGCTTGTAGCGCTGGATGAGCCGCTCGTCGGGGCTCGGGCCGTCCCAGCCGCCGAACGGCTCGGGCGGCAGCGTCACGAACCCGCCGGAGCCGACCTCGGGCCGCGGCGGAGCCGCAGGGGGGGCCAGGGTCGCGGACATCCGCTTAGCTCCCGCTTCCGCCGCGCTCGCCATACACGGCTTCGTCCGGGTTGCACTGCATTGCGAAATCGCGCTTGGCCCCCGGCAGGCTGAAGTCGTAGGAGCCGCGGTAGACATGCGGCACCTTCCCGCCGAAGTTGTCATGCGGCGGCGGCGATGGGATCGCCCACTCCAGCGTGGTCGCCTCCCACGGGTTGGGGTCGGTGCAGACCTTGCCGGCGAAAATGCTCCGCACGAAGTTGTACAGGAAGATGAACTGCGCCAGGATGGTCAGCACCGCCGCCACCGTGATGAATTCGTGCAGGCCCGCCGCGCCGGTGGTGCCCAAGTAGTCGACGCCGGTGATCTCCGCGTAGCGCCGCGGGTGGGGCAGCAGCCCCAGGTAGTGCATCGGGCCGAAAATGGCGTAGACGCCGACGAACGTCACCCAGAAATGGATCTTGCTGAGCCGCTCGTCCATCATGCGGGCGAACATCTTCGGGAACCAGAACGTCAGCCCCGCGAACATGCCGAAGATGGCCGCGACACCCATGATCAGATGGAAGTGCGCCACCACGAAGTACGTGTCGTGGAAGAACAGGTCGATGGTCGGCTGCCCCAGGAAGATGCCCGACAGGCCGCCCGAGACGAACAGCGAGACGAAGCCGATCGAGTACAGCATGGGCGAGTCGAAGCGGATCTTGCCGCCCCACATGGTGCCGATCCAGTTGAAGGTCTTGATCGCCGACGGCACGCCGATGCACATCGTGAGGACCGAGAACACCATGGCCGAGTAGGGGCTCATGCCGCTCACGAACATATGGTGGCCCCAGACGATGAACCCCAGGAAGCCGATGGCCACGATGGCGTAGACCATGGCCCGGTAGCCGAAGACGGTGCGCCGGGCAAACGTCGCCAGCACGTGCGACGTGACCCCCATCCCCGGCAGGATCGCAATGTAGACCTCCGGATGCCCGAAGAACCAGAACAGGTGCTGCCACAGGATCGGCGAGCCGCCGGAATGGTCGATCACTTTGTCGCTGACCACCAGCCCCCCCGGCACGAAGAAGCTGGTGCCTACGTTGCGGTCCATCAGCAGCAAGACGCCAGCAGCGAGCAGGACGCCGAAGGCCAGCAGCCCCAGAATGGCGGTGATGAACCAGGTCCAGCAGGTCAGCGGCAGCCGCATCATCGTGAGGCCCTTCGCGCGCAGGTCCAGCGTTGTGACGATGAAGTTCAGCGCCGCCAGCAGCGACGCGATGCAGAACACCGCGATGGAGGCGATCCACAGATCCTGGCCCAAGCCCTGCACCGTCGCTTCCGGCACCGCGCTCAGCGGCGGGTAGCCGGTCCAGCCGCTCATCGGCGCGCCGCCCTCCACGAAGAACGCCGCCATCAGCAGCAGGAACGACACGAAAGTGCACCAGAACGACAGCATATTGAGCCGCGGGAAGGCCATGTCGGCGGCACCGATCTGGATCGGCAGGAAGTAGTTGCCGAAGCCCCCCTGCGGGGCGGTCGTGAGGACCATGAAGACCATCACCGTGCCGTGCATGGTCAGCATGGCGAGGTAGAACTCCGGCGTCATCACACCTTCGGGCGCACCCACCGGGAACAGTTCCCCGAGCAGCGGAAAGGAGCACTCGGGGCAGACGAGCCGCAGCCGCACCAGCAGGCTCAGGAACATGCCGACGAAAACCGCGACGACGGCCAGCAGCAGGTACTGGATCCCGATCACTTTGTGGTCGACCGAGAAGATGTACTTCCAGAGGAAGCTCTTGGGTTCGGGGTGCCGATGCACCTCCGTGTACTCGCCGACTTCCGGGGAGACCTGAACTTCTGTCATAACCTCGATTCCTCAAAGGCGCGGACGCACGCTCAGAACAGGTACGAAGCCTGCTCCTCGATCCAGGCGTCGTACTCGTCCCGGCTGACGACATGGAGGAAGCTGCGCATCTTGTAGTGGCCCAGGCCGCAGAGCTCGGAGCAGACGATCTCGAACTTGCCCTCCTTCTCGGCCTTGAAACTCAGCTTGCCGACGAGGCCGGGCACCGTATCGAGCTTGATCCGCAGCTCGGGAACGAAGAAATTGTGGAGCACATCCTTGGATTTGAGGACAACCTCCACCTCCTGGTCCACCGGCACGCGCATTTCCGGCACGATGATGTCGTCGGCACCTGCCGGAGCACTGCGATCGACGCCCACCGGGTTGCCCGCGGCGTCGTCAATGAGGTCGATGCTCGTCGGGCCGAACTGGTTGTCCGCCCCCGCGTAGCGCATGTTCCAGACGAATTGCTGGCCCGTGACCTCCACGACAAGGCGGTCCTCGCTCGGAGGCGTCATCCGCTGCTCGATGAACCGGGTCTCCGCCCAGACATTGAAGCTGTAGACCGCCAAGCCGACGAAGATGACGAAAGCCGCGATGGTCCAGATCGCCTCGAGCTTGTTGTTGCCGTGCGAATCGGAAGCAGGCTCGTCCCGTTTGCGCCCATAGCGCCAGACGGTGTAGCCCAGCGCCGCCTGGGCCAGCAGGAAGATGACCCCGGTGCCGCCTAGGGTGAACAGGAAGGCTCCGTCAATCTCGCGGCCCAGCGCAGTGATCGCCTCGGGCATCCACCACTCGCGGGTTACGAAGGGCACTGCCATCGCTATGGTGATAACCCAGACAACAATTGCAATCAGCAAACCCATGGAAGGCTCGAACCTCGTGCTTGGACGCGGGTAACGAACGGAGCGCGACCCGCGAGATACCGGAATTCTAGGCGGTGTGCCTCAGAACTTCAGTGTACCAACTCCGATGCGCCCTCAAGAGGGGCCCGACGGTGCCGAGCGGCAGCGGCACGCGGCGGCCTGCTCGCCCGGAAATGGGCCTCGCCGAACCGCCTGGAACGCGGTGAGGCGAACCTTCCCAGGGCAGCAAGCGGCCCGAGGCCAGGGAATGCTGGCAGATTGCGGTGACCAATTCGAGCATCTCGGCCACCGCGGCAGCAGCACTGCGCGAGGGGCCGAACTGGTGTGCTCCTGTCGGGGTCGACGGGACGGTAGCAGGACGGTCAGCTTTCCGAGACACCGAGGCTGCAGGCCTCGGCGATGTCGGAGGTCAAGCTAGCCGGTGTCGCAAAGGAGCCCAATGCCGTCGGCAGCCGCGTCGTTGGGACTGTAGACGCGGCCTGCGCCAATGCGGCTTCCGGGCGCAGCCGGGCGAACATCGGGCGGCCATCCCCGTGCAGGTTATCGCCCGCGATGTCAATTGGCCCCGGGGTCAACGGTGCCCATGGGTTGACCTCCCAGCCCGAGCCGCCTTGGTCCGGCTCGAAGCGATCACCGCGACACGACCGTTGCCGGGCTCGGCTTCATCCTCCAGGAAGGACCGCCGAACAAAAGGAGGCAGTCCGATGAGCCCGAAAGAAAATAATGCGTGACTGCAAGCGCCCGCACTCCCTCCGGCAGCCCGTTGGAGGCGTTGCGGCCATTGCGCCCGGCGCAGATCGCGACCTCCACAAAGGTATCGGGCTCCTGCCTCTGCGCCGCGTAGTCGCCAGACGACTAGGTGGATTCCGCCACACCTGCCGGGGGTAGCGGTTGGAGAGCGCTACCCAGCAGCCGGTTCGCCGCACGGCAGCGGGCGCGACAAGGCCTCCCCCATAGATCCGAAGTCGATGTTGGTGCCGACACAGACGGCAATCGTCAACAGAACGGCACCGGTGAATGCCGTGGTCTGCGCACGACGCACTGCAGATCCTTCCGCGGTGCGTCTCCCCTGCCGGTCCCAGCAGCCCGGCCCCTGTCAAAGCCGCTGCAGGCTGCCGGCCTCCCGGATACGTCCGGGAATCCTGCGGTGCTACTAATTTTGCAAAAAGTAATTGCAAGCAGCCCACCAATAGAATCAATGGCTTGCGGAGCCTTTTCGTGCAATTACTTATGAACACATCAGTAACAGGCGGGCAGCAGAGGAGGAGGGGAACTGCATTGCCGTTCCGAGTCACGGAGTGAGCTTGCGCAATTCGGCGGAGACAACATCGGGGCCGCGCTCGCGGTACAGCCGCGTGAGTCGCTGCTCCTCTGCCGAGACAGGGACGGCGTCCAGCAGGCCCAGCCCATCCAGAGCAGAGCGACTGGGAATCCAGACACTGCCGTCCCCAAGCTGCACGCTGCGCAGGAAGGCGGCCATGCCCGCTAGCTCCGCGGCCCCTCCAAGCCCGACAGGGCGCAGGGAGAATCGCTGCTCGGCACGGGTCGCAAACCGCGCCCCAGGTCGCAGGGCGGGCGGCGGGTCGCCCGGAGCCGTACCCGCCGAGTAGAGGACGCCCTGTCCATCACGGACCAGCCAGCCGATTTCAAAGTGCCCCACAAGATGCGGGGAGCGGTTGCGCAGCACGATGCGGGGCGAATCGGAGACTGCGCCATGCACGAGCGCCGACCCGCGCTCCAGAACCAGGGGGGCGTGGGGATCCTGCACCAGCGCCAGCTGCAGTTCCCGGGTGTCTCCGCGGCCCGGGGCTGTGGCCGGGCCGTCGCCCGCCAGGTGGACTTCCAGGCGGGGGCGCTCGGCCTGCCTGCGCAGACTGGCCTGCATCGCCTCCACCAGCGCCGCACGCCCACCGGTATCCAAGCGAGACAGGAAGTACCTCCGGTCGCGGCGCGCCTCGAGTTCGCGGACGGTCATCTTGCGAACTGAGTCCAGCCGGTCCGGACCGACCGCCGCCAGAGAATCGAACAGCACTCCATCGACGGCGATGCGCACGGCGGGCCCTGGCGGCCGCGGCAGAGGCCGCAGCAGCCTGACGCTCAGGCGCACCTCGAACAGCTCGCCTTGCATGGCGTGGAGGCTCGGCACGGCCACTGCAGCCCGCCCCCCCAACTTTCCCTCGTGGGCGTCGACCGCGAGGGTCAGGGCCCGCACCGCTTCCAGGCCGTCGTGCCGAAAAGTAATCGAACCTGCAAGATCAATGACGAGCGCTCCGCCGCGGGACTCGAACTCGGTGTCCTCAAAGTCCGTGGCCGCCACCTGCAGCGGTATTTCCTCGGCTACTTCAACTGCTATAGGGGCAGGGCCGCTGGGCTGAGCCTGCGCGAGCGCCGCAGCGGCGGTCAGCACCGCCCCAGCCAGCCGCTGCGGCCGTCTGCTGGTTTGGCTAGGGGGGCCAAGCATTACGGGACGTAGTACTCCGTGATGGTCAGTTGACCGGATCCGCTGTGGAACGCACGGAAGCTGAGATGCCCATCCGCAGTGACCTGCGCGTCCGCGCCCACCGGAAGGCCTCCGAAGTCTGCCGGCTGCAGCAACCCAGTTCTGGGAGTAGCCGGGGAAATCTCCCGACGCGTGTCCGGTACCTGCAAGAACAGCGCCCCCAGGGCGGCGGCAGCGGCCAGAGCCGCTCCGGCAATGCCCCAGCGGCGACGGCCGGGCAACGCGCGCCTAGGGCCAGCCTGGGCGGCCGCGACGCGAATCCGATGCCCCAGCGCCGCGAAGTCCACTGCGGGCAGGGGTGCCAGGGCACCCAGCTCGCGACGGTCCTGCTCGTAACTAGCGACGGCGCGTCGGCACACTTGGCAGCGGGCTGCGTGACGCGTCACGCGCCACCGAGCGAAGCGGCCGAGGTCCCCGCCCACGAGCAAGGCCAGCTCGCGCTGCGTCGGATGCGCGCTGCGGCTCCTCACCTCCGCCTCCTGCCCCGGTACTGCCGGAACTTGACCCGGGCGTTAGCGATATGCGACCTCACGGTCGCCGTGGAGCAGCCCATCGCCTGGGCTACTTCGGAGGCCCGCAGGCCTTCGACATCCCGGAGGAGCAGCGCCGTGCGCTCGCGCTCCGAGAGCAGCTCGAGTCCGCGAGCCAGCCAGGATCGGGTCTCTCCACGCAGGACTTCCTGCTCCGGGCTCTCCGCGATGGCCGGAGGAGCTTTGTCGAGTTCCTCAAACGTCACGCGGCTGCGCTTGCGAACGAAATCCAGGGCGGTGTTGACAGCGATGCGGTTCAGCCACTGCGCCGCCTTGCGGTCGTCCTTGAGCTGGGCGCGGCGCGCCAGCGCCTTCACCAGCGCCTCCTGCGTGAGGTCCTGCGCATCCGGGACGTTGCCGACCACCCGATAGATGAGGCGGAACATGCGGCGCATGTGCGCTTCAACGGCAGCATCCGCGGCACCCGCTCGCTCCTGCGCCTCGCGCTCAGCAGCCATCGGTCCAGTCCCTAGGCCAGGCAAGGCCAGCGCGTCCGACAGTGGTTCCATCTCTCTGCAGGGATAGACGCCCGAAGGGGCCGAGGCGTGGAATCGGCAGTTCCCCGGCTCGTGCATCCGGCGCAGGTTCTCCGCAGCGTCGGAGGGGGGGCGCTGGTCCACACCTCGGGCCGCCACGGCAGGCGACTGCTACACTCGCAGCCTGACAATGCGGCTGGCCTCCCGGATCCATCTCCTCCGCGGGGAGGGTGCCTTCGAGGTGCTCGTCCGAGCCCGCAAGTTGGAAGCCGCGGGACGGGACATCGTCCATATGGAGATCGGCGAGCCCGACTTCCCTACTCCGCCGCACATCGTCGAGGCCGGTCGGCGCGCCTTGGCCCAAGGCCACACCAAGTACGGGCCAACGCAGGGCGACCCAGAACTGCGGCAAGCCATCGCCGAGCATGTCTCGGCGACCCGTAGGATCCCCGTGGACGCATCCCAGGTGGTGGTCACTCCGGGAGCAAAACCGGTGCTGTTCTATGCGATGTTAGCGCTGCTCGAGCCCGGGGACGAGGTGCTGTACCCAAATCCGGGCTTTCCGATCTACGAATCGGTCATCGGAGCCTGCGGCGCACGGCCAGTCGCGTTGCCGCTGCTTGAAGACCGGGGGTTCTCCATTGACCTCGACCGGTTCGAGGACCTGCTGTCGGACCGGACACGGTTGGTGATCCTCAACTCGCCGCAAAACCCGACCGGCGGCGCGATACCCGCCGCAGACCTGCAGGCGATCGCGGACCTGACGGCAGGACGCGACCTGCTCGTGCTATCGGACGAAATCTACAACCTCATCTCGTTCTCAGGGGCACCGCCATCAATCGCCTCGCTAGCCGACATGGCGGATAGGACCATCATCCTGGACGGCTTCTCCAAGGCCTACTCAATGACCGGCTGGCGCATCGGCTACGGGGTGTTCCCCAAGGCCCTGGTGGGTCCGGTCTGCCTGCTGCAGGTCAATGCGACCTCGCATACGGCTAGCTTTACACAGCGCGCGGCCCTGGCGGCCCTGCGGGGCCCTCAGAACTGCGTGCGCACCATGGTCGCGGAGTTCCGGCGCCGGCGGGATTTGATCGTCGCGGGGTTCAACGCGCTGCCGGGAGTGCGCTGCACCGAGCCAGGAGGGGCGTTCTACGCGTTTCCCAATATCACCGGCACGGGGCTGGGGTCGAGCGAGCTGGCCGATCGGGTTCTACGGGAAGGCGGGGTCGCCTGCCTCGCGGGGAACGCGTTCGGAGCCTACGGCGAAGGGTATCTGCGGTTCAGCTACGCCACCGCCTACGATCGCATCAAGGTGGCCCTAGAGCGGATTGGTGCCGTTTTGCGCAACGGTTCCGGCAAATAGGCTCACAAAGCCCCGCTGCCCCATCCCCGCTTGCGTCTCCGTGGGCTCTTCGAGGGGTACCGCCATCTGATACGATGGGGAGCTTGAAGCGGCTGTCGGCGTAGCCGAGGATCGAAGCACATGATGCGGCGTGGCACATGGCTCGGGGTGGGAATCGCGATATTCCTGGCGGCGCACTGGACCGGATTCGCCGATGGCCCGCAGAATGATTGGGAGGTCCGGAGGACACGCATGGTACGCGACCAGATCGCGGATCGCGGCGTCCGCAACCCCGCGGTGCTGCAGGCCATGCAGACAGTACCGCGCGAGCGGTTCGTTCCCGAGGCCTACCGCGACTACGCTGCCGCGGACTCGCCCCTCCCCATCGGGTACGACCAGACCATCTCCCAACCCTACATCGTGGCCCACATGACCGAGTTGCTGCAGCTGGAACGAACTCACCGCGTGCTGGAGATCGGCACAGGCTCGGGCTACCAGGCAGCCGTGTTGGCGACCCTCAGCGACCACGTGTACAGCGTCGAGCTGGTCCCTGAGCTCGCGGCGAGAGCCACCAGGACACTAGCGGAACTGGGCTATACCAGTGTCCACGTCAGGCAGGGGGACGGCTACGCCGGCTGGCCCGAGCACGGCCCTTACGACCGGATCATCGTCACGGCGTCTCCGCCCGAACTGCCCAGTGCATTACTGGAACAGCTGGCTCCGGGCGGTCGATTGGTTGCGCCGGTCGGCCTTACTGCGGAATCGCAGCAGCTGGTGCTGGTGACGAAGGACGCCAGTGGGCGTATCAGCACTCAGCACAGTCTGCCGGTGCGCTTCGTGCCCATGGTGCGCCAACGCAAGCTCAATTAAAGCGGATACTCTGGGGCGGGCTGGCCCAGTTCACGCCCACGGCTGCTCGACTTGCGCGGGCGCTGCGGTCTTGAGTCCCGGTTCGCCACCGGAGGCGAGCCTTCGAAGCCGCAAGGCTCGGCTCCCGTAACCGGGCCCAGCACAGACCGGCCTCAACCGGGCCACCGTCGGGCCGACCGCTCCCGGGCTCTAGCCTGAACTTCCGGTCGGTTTACGGGTGATTCTCCCCTAAGGCATTGCTTTTCAATAGACTACCACCAATGCATGTTCATGATTTACTCCCATATAGTATAGATTGTATAGCTTATATTATATGGATTGTAAATTTATACTTGCTCCTATGTGTATCGAAGTCGTCCCGAACCGCAATGCACGGCCTGCTAGCCTCCTCCGGGAGGACTGGCGCGGGGCCTGCGCGTCCGCAGGAGGGCCCTCGCCAACCTCACCCACTGGCCCCGGCCAAGATCGAGGCTCTGCACCGCACGCTCCAGAACGCAACCCTTCTCGCGCCTAGGACGCCTGCAGCAGCGTGCGCTCCAGACCCCGCGGCCGTGCCGGGGGCCTTGCGCAGGCTCGGGCTCGACCGGCTGATCGCCGCCAAGCCCCCGCGCCGCGCTCCAAGCTGGCCCCGCGCACGGACTGTGCGACGAGACGTTGCGCTAGGGGGCGATCGAGAGGCAGTTGGCCAAGCGTCATCTCGCCGACGGCCCCTTGGCGCTCTGCGACGTCACCTCGACCTGGTTCGCGGGGCGCTGGCGCGCCGCGTCTGCTCCCGCGACGGGCCAGCGCGGCAAAGCACAGACCGTGTGCGGCTTGCTGCGCAACGCCCAAGGCTGCCCGGTGGCAGTCGAGATGTTCGCGGGCTGCGCCGCCGGTCCCGCCGCCTGGAGCGCCAAGCTGCGGGCTCGCCCGGGTGGTGTTGGTCGGCGATCGCGGTCTGATCGCCAGAGCCTAGGTTCGCGAGGAAATCCAGCCGGCCGAACTGGATTGGATCAGTGCCCTGTGCGCTCCGGCCTCAAGCGGGATGCTGCAGCTCTCCCTGTGTGATGCGTGCGACTTGGCCGAGATCCAGCATCCAGACTTCTCCAGCGAACGCCTGCTCACCTGCCGCAACCCGCTGCTCGCCGCGGAGCGGGCACGCCAGCGCAAGCCCCCTCCCGCAGGCGGCCGAGCGCGACCTCGCCCAATCCTCGCCGCCACCCGGCACCCCCTCGTCGGACGGGACCGGATCGGACTGCGTGTGGGCTAGATCATCGCCCAGCTCAAGCTGGCCCAGCCCTGCGACCTGGAGATATCCGCAGACGGCTTCGCCTTCCCGCGCAATCAGGAGCGCAGTACCCAGAAGGCCGGACCTGCCCACCCGCACCACGCCGTTGCAGCAGCAAGCCCTCGACCTGTTCTAGGCCCGAAGCCAGCCCTGTCAGTTTCCGGACCGCTCTCGGACCGGGATCTTCCAAGCGGTAAATCTTGTTCATGCAGAATCAAGATTTCCCCTTTGACAGAATAGGAACTGGAGACGATAATCGGAGCGATGCTGGAACTCGGAGTCGAACTCGGGGAGCTGCTCGCGGAGGAGCAGCCGGAGGAGGGGCGGCGGCTGCCGTACGACGCCGCGCACAAGTTCGCCGCACGGCACCGGGCGGTCGCCCGCAGCCTGCTGGAGGACGGCCTGGACGCGCCGTGGGTGGCCGGGCTCGACTGGGAGCGCATGGAGCTGGTCAGCACCGAGCATCTCAGCCGGACGCTGCGGCGCAGCGTCAGCGACCTGGTCCGGCGCATCGGGCAGCGCGCCCCCGGCGCGCCGGACATGCATGTCCTGGTGGAGTTCCAGGCGCGCGACGACTGGACCATGCCGCTGCGCATGTACAACTACGCCGGGCAGCTGCTCGGGGGGCTGGTCGACACCGGGGCGCCGGGGCCGGCGCTGCCTCCGGTGCAGGGGGTGGTGGTCTACCACGGCGAGCGGCCGTGGCGCTCGCGGCTGGACCTGGCGGACTTGGTGGCGGGCGCGGGGGGCGGGGCGCAGCCGTCGTGGCCGGTGAGCCTGCTGGAGACGCGCCGGCTGCGGGGCGCGGAGGGCCTTCCGGAGCGGAGCCTGTACGGGGCGCTGTGCCGGCTGCAGGGCTGCCGGGACACGCGGGAGGTCCGGGAGGAGCTGCGGGCGCTGCGCGGGTGGCTGCGGGAGGCGGACTGCCCGGGCATCGGGGTGGTGGTGAGCGTCTGGGTGCGGGAGCTGGTGCTGCCGCGCACGCCGGGGGCGCGGGTGCCGGTTATAATCGAGGCGGAGCGGTTCTTGGAGGAGGCGGAGCAGAGCATGACCGACTGGTACGAGCGCACCAAGGCGGAGGGCATCGAGCAGGGCCTCGAGCGAGGCATCGAGCAGGGCATTGAGCAGGGCCTCGAGCGAGGCCTCGAGCAGGGCCGCGAGAGGTACCTGCTGTACTTGGTGCGGGAGCGCTTCGGCGAGGCGGTGCAGCGGTCGGTGGGCGCGGCTCTGGCCGCCGGGGCGGTCCGGGGTTCGGTCGAGGAGGTCGGCAAGTGGCTGCTGACCAGCCCGTCCGCCGAGGCGTTCCTGGCCCGCGTCGGGGCCGCCTAGCGCCGCAGCTGCGCCCGGCCGGGCGCAGCGGGCGCTCGGGGATCGGGCCGGCCGAGGCCGACGCCCGGCGTCGGGAATGCACCGCAGGCCGGCCACCGAGAGCTGCGGCCGGCGTTCTCGGTGGGCCTCGGCGCGTCCGGCCGGGCTGCGCGACGCCTAGGCCCAGCCCGAGGCGACGCGGCTGGCTGACGCGCAGGCGAGGCCTTCCCAAGGGGCCTCCGTCGCCCGCGGCCCGGGCGGTTCCGGAGGAGCCGCTGAGAACGCGTGCGTTCCTCGCAACCGGAGCTGCCCAACCGGTTTCAGGCCTGCCACGGCGGTCGCGTTTCCCTGGAACGGCACGCAATCCCCACCGGCTGACGCACATTTACTGGTGTGTTCATCGGTAAGTGTGCCGTAGTGACAGGCACCGCACGGCAGATCCTGATGTACTCTGGAAGGCGGTGCGCCGGGGTCTCACAGAGCGGAAGCGCTTGGAGCAGAAGCTTCGGCTGGAAGGGCGGCTGCCGCCCGGTCAGGCGCTCACCCTGAAGTGGCCCGTGCTCCATGTCGGAAGAGTGCCGGAGTTTGACCCAAGCGCTTGGAGCTTGGCGGTGAACGGGCTGGTGGAACGGCCGTTGAAGCTTACCTGGAGCGATTGGCAGACGCTGCCGCGTGTCCGCGTGCGGGCTGACTTCCATTGCGTCACCACCTGGAGCAAGTTCGACAACATTTGGGAGGGCGTAGCTTTCTCCACGCTCGCCGAGCGGGCCGGCCCCCTCCCGAAAGCCCGGTTCGTGATCCAGCACTGCGAGGGCGCATACACGACCAACACCCCTTTGGAGGACCTGCTGCGGGACGACGTGCTGCTCGCGGACGCCCATAGCCCGGAGCCCTTGACCCCGGAACACGGAGGCCCGCTGCGGATGGTGGTGCCCCACCTGTACGCCTGGAAGAGCGGCAAGTGGCTGCGGGGCCTTGAGTTCACAGATCGGGACCGCGCCGGCTACTGGGAGCAGCAGGGCTACCACATGTACGGCGACCCGGTGCGCGAGCAGCGTTTTGGGTGAGGTCGTACGCATGATCCAGCGCCTGCTGCGTCGGTTGCGCCCGATCCGCACGCTTCCGGCAGCCGGGCTCCGGGGCCGCCCGCCCGTCCGACGCGAGAAGGCCTACGCCGCCGACAGCGGCTATGTGTACCAGTACTTCTACTGCGGGTACCGGACGACCAGCCGTGGCGGGGCATCCGGGAAGGAGTTCGTCTTCGACTGCACCTCGGATCGCTCCCGGCGGTTCACCGTGGCGATCTTCGCTTCCGATGCCAGCTACGAGGATTGGGAACGGAGCTCTCAGCGCGAGCTGAGCGCGACCGAGCGCTACGCCATCGTCAAGATGCGCCTGTTCGAGATCTTCGACGAATCAGGCCCCATCGATGCGGACATTGCGGCCGGCCTGAGCCCGGAGCAGGTCGCACGGCAGATCGGGCTCCTCGACCTTTGAAGGCCAGCGAGCGGGCCCGCCGCTGGTTTGGATGCACCGGGGCCACCGTACAATAGGCGCATGAAGCTCGGCCTAGCTCCGCTGTCCGTAGCTCTGCTGTGCGGCGCCTGCTCGGGCGGGGCGTCGCCGCAGGACGAGCAGTTCGTCGACCTAGCCAACGCCTATGTCGAAGACCTGCTGGAGCGCTATCCGGAAAACGCAACGCTGCTGGGCGACCACCGCTACGACACCGAGCTCAACGACTACTCCGCTGCGGGCATCGCCGAAGCCCTGGCAACCGACAAGCGCTTTCTGGAGGAGCTCGCGACGATCGAGCCGCCCCGCCTCAGCCTCGCCAACGCCATCGACTACGAGATCCTAAGGAACCACCTCGAATACAGCATTTGGTCCACCGAGGAGCTGAGGGAACACACCTGGAACCCGCTGCGCTACAACCCGGGGGACGCCGTGTACGCCTTGCTCGCCAGGGACTTCGCGCCTCTCGCGGAACGACTCGAGAGCCTCGCCCAGCGCCTCGAGGGCATCCCGGAGGTATTGGCCGCAGCTCGTGCGAACCTCGAGCGCCCGCCACCGGTCCACACCGAGACAGCCATCGCGCAAATCGACGGCGCAGTGGCTCTGATCCGGAATACCTTGGACGAGTTCCTGGCCAACGCGCCGAGCATGGCGGAGAGGCTGGGGCCGGCCCGTGTCGCAGCGACCGAGGCCCTCGAGGAGCACAGCCGTTGGCTGCGCGAGGAACTGCTCCCGCGGGCCGACCGGGACTTTCGGATCGGCGAGGACAAGTTCCGTCGCAAGCTGGCCTTCCTACTGCATTCGAATCTGTCCATGGAGGAGATCCTCGAGCGTGCCCAGTTACGCCTAGCCGAGCTGCAGGAGGAGCTCTACGAGACGGCCCTGCAGCTCTACCAAGGGCCGTCGCCTGCGAGCGCTGGCACCTCGCCGGAGGAACGCAAAGCGGTCATCCGGACCGTCCTCGACGAGCTTGCCGATGCCCACCCGACGGACGAGTCAATCGTCGCCGACGCCCGGGCTGCGCTGGCGGAAGTTACGGCCTTCACCCAGCAGAAAGACCTCGTCACCGTGCCGGAGGAGCCGCTCGCGATCATCGTGATGCCGGAATTCCGGCGCGGCGTCTCGACAGCCTACTGCGACTCGCCCGGCCCTCTCGAGGAGCGCGGGGAGACGTTCTACGCGATTTCACCGACGCCCGCGTCCTGGACGCCAGAGCGCAAGCTTTCCTTCTACCGGGAATACAACGACTACATGCTCCAGGACCTCACCGTGCATGAAGCCACCCCCGGCCACTACCTGCAGCTGGCCCACTCCAACCGCCTGCAGGCGCCGACCCCCATTCGGTCCATCTTCCCTTCGGGCACGTTCATCGAAGGCTGGGCTGTCTATGCGGAGCAGATCATGGCGGAGCACGGCTACGGCGGCGCACGATTCAAGATGCAGCAGCTCAAGATGCTGACCCGCGCTGTCATCAACGCGATCCTCGACCAGAGCATCCACGCCGGTTCCATGACCGAGCAGGAAGCGATGGACCTGATGATGGAAGAGGGATTCCAGGAGGAAGGCGAGGCAGCCGGCAAGTTGCAGCGGGCGCAGTTGACCTCCGCGCAGCTATCGACCTATTTCGTGGGCATCGCCGAACACAACGATCTCCGTACCGCCTGGGTGGAGCGCCACGGGCCGATCAAGGATTGGCGGGCCTACCACGACGCGGTGCTCGCGCACGGCTCGCCGCCCGTGCAGTTCCTCCGAAGCCTGCTCGGCTTGTGAGACCCGCCCGGAGCCCAGAGTGAGCCGCCGCCCCGTGAGCGCAACAGGCCGTAACTGTTCCACCTTTGCCCGGATTGCCTCCCTGGCGGCCGCTCTCGCCTTGGTGGGTGGAGCGTGCTCGGTCAAGAAGTTCGCCGTCCGGCAGGTCGGGGACGCTTTGAGCTCCGGCACTTCGGTCTACGAAACCGACCCGGATGTCGACCTGGTCGGGGAGGCCCTGCCCTTCAGCCTCAAGCTCCTGGAAAGCCTGCTGGAGATCACGCCGAAGCACCGCGGGCTACTGCTGACGGCGGCCCGCGGATTCACCCTATACGCCTACGCCTACGTCGACCAGCCCGGGGAGATGCTGATCGAGGAGGATTTCGAGCGGGGCAAGGCGCTGCGGCAGCGTGCCCGGCGGCTCTACCTGCGGGCGCTCGCGTTCGGCCAGCGGGCGCTTGAGACGGCCTATCCGGGGATTGCGGAGCAGTTGGAGCGGTCGCCGCAACAGGCGGCCAGCCGTGTCAAGCGCAAGCATGTCGACCTGCTGTACTGGACCGGCACCGCCCTCGGCCTAGCTATCGCCACAGACCCTACGGACGCGGGCATGCTGATCCGGCTAGGCGAGGTGGAGGTGCTGATCGACCGCGCCTTGGAACTGGACGAGAGCTGGGATAGCGGCTCCCTGCACGAATTCCGGCTGCGCCTAGAGGCGGCCAAACCGGGAGGGGTGGATGGGGAGATCCTGGAACGCAGCTTCGCCAGAGCGGCGGAGCTGGCAGGCGGGCGACGGGCCGGCCTCTTTGTGGCGTACGCCGAGGCGACGACCATTCCCGCCCAGGACCGGGAGGGATTCGAGGAACTCCTCGGCCAGGCCCTGGCCATCGACGCGGACGAGCACGAGCAATACCGTTTGCTGAACCACATCGCCCACCGGCGGGCCCGCTGGCTGCAGTCTCGTGTGGACGAGCTGTTTTTCTGAGGCGGCGCTGGAGGGGGTCAGCAGCGAGCCGCTGGTCCGTGCGTACCAGCGGCGGGCACCCGACGCTGGGGATGGATAGCGAGGGCTCGCCGGCCGACGAAGCCGGTCTGCTAGGAAATCGACTGCAGGGCTACTCGGTCCAACCTTGCCCTGCCCCCCCGCCGACCCTGATTCCCGGTTAAGGATTCCAGCATCATCCGGAACATTTTATTTTACAATGATTTAGACGGTCCTCGGGGTGTTCGCGGATTGCACCTCGGGGGTGCATCTTGATTTTTTGGAGGCCCCCTGTCCCCCGACAGCGATCCTACCCTGGCTTACGGCGTCTGCGACGACAACCTGACGGACCTGGCCGGGCTCGGCGTGGTGGGCGATGTGCAGCTGCTGCTGGCGCTGATCTACTCGGCCTGCGCCGGCGGGGGGCACCTCCACGCGGTCGACGCCCTGGGGCCGATGAGGTCGCCCGGCAAACGTGCGGGCTGCGGGCCGTGCCCACCAGCCGGCGACTCGACGAATACCTGCAGCGGATGAACGAGGCGGCCCTGGAGGGCTTGCGGGAATGCGCGCAGCTGGTCAGCCGGCGGCTGGTGCCGCTGGGGGCGCAGGCGTGCGGGCAGCGGTGGGGGTACGTGCCGGTGTTCGTGGACGGCCCGGGGATCGAAGTGGAGGGCCAGCTGTGCGAGAACGCTGGGCGCGGCTACCACAGCGAGAAGCAGTACTGGCTGCACTCGGTGTTCGCGGGGGTGGCGTGGGTCAGTGCGCGGCTGAATGCGGGCGGCACGGACGTGAAGGGGGATTGGCGGGAGCAATTGGACCAGGATGTGGTGCCCTGGCTGACCGGGCGGCAGCCGGTGTGGCTGCGGGCCGACAGCGCGTACTCCTGCCAGGATCTGGTGAGCTACTGCCGGCGGAAGAGCTGGGATTACTCCGTGAGCGTGACCGATCCGCGCAAAAAAGCCCCGATTCTGCGCCTGGCGGCTGCGATGGGGTTGCGGGAGGACGAGTGGGAGCCCCTGGACGCGGCGGGGAAGGAGCGGGCGATCGTGGTGGCGTACCGGCCGGCCCGCTGGCCGGAGGAGCAGGTGTGCGTGGTGATCCGGCGCGACTGGGACGGGGAGCAGCGGCTGCTGGAGCCGGTGTGCACGGTGATTCCGGTGAGCCACGACCGGCTGCCGGTGGCGGCTATACTGAGCGGGTTGAAGCGGTCCCTCCGGCCTCTCATAGCCCCGGCGTCCATCGCTTGGCGGCTGCAGAGCGCCTGGAACCGATGTCCTGGGCCCGCACGTCAACTACCTATGGCACGCTTGCGTAACCTCTGCCTAGCCGCGTTGGCGGTCGGCTTGCTCCTGTCGCTGGCCCCTGAGGGTGCCTTCGCGCAGCGCCGCCGCGTCAACCGCATCAAACTCGGCACTGTGGCTCCCAAGAACAGCGTGTACCACGAGGCGCTGCTGAAGGTGCGCCAGAAATGGCGGGAGATCTCCAGCGGCAGCGTCGACCTCACAATCTATCCGGGGGGCGTCGCGGGAGACGAGGTGACGATGCTCCAGAAGATGCGGGCGGGGCAGTTGCACGCCGCGCTGATCTCGGGCACCGGCATGTCGAGACTCGAGGAGGGCGTAAGCGCCTTGCAGGTGCCGCTGATGTTCGACTCGTTCGAGGAATTCGACTTCGTGCGCTCGCAGCTAGCGCCCCAGCTGGAGGAGCGCATCCAAGCCAAAGGCTACAAGGTCCTGGGCTGGGGTGACGCCGGCTGGGCATACTTCTTCGCCGTCGAGCAGTTTCGCACACCCGCCGACGTGCGGGGCATGAAACTCTACACATCTAAGGGCGACGACGAGATGCTCCGGCTGTACAGCGAGTTCGGTTTCCGCGCCGTGCCTCTCGACCTGACCGAGCTGCAGGCCAACCTCGAGACAGGCTTGGTGGAGATCTTCGCCGTCCCGCCGCTCGTCGCTGCAGGCTACCAGTGGTTCGGGTCCGCTCCCAACATGCTGGACCTGCGCTTCCTGCCGATCGTCGGGGCCTTGCTGATTGACGACGGCATGTGGCAAGCCATCCCGGCAGACCAGCGGGTCGCGATGCAGCAGGCAGCCTTGGCCGCGGTGGAAGAGGTGGAGGCCGCTGTGCGCGAGCAGGAGCTGGAAGCCATCGAGGAGATGCGCCAGCACGGCCTAACCGTCATTGAGGCCGACGGCGCTCTGCAAGCCGCATGGCGCCGGGAAGTCGAGGAGTTCTATCCGGCGCTCCGCGGCCGCTATGCTCCGGCCGACCTCATGGACGAAGCTCTGCGCCTGCGGAACAGCTTCCGCTCGCGCTGACGCCGCAGCCCGCCCCGAGCAAGAGGGATACCATGCCAGACATCACCCGCCGGGAACTGCTCGCCGCTTCCGCGGCTGGGCCCGCCGCCGCGGCCGCCCGGCAGCGGCCGCCTCTGTGCCTCTTCACCAAACACATCCCCCGCATGGATTACCGCGAACTGGCCCGCACGCTCCGCTCGCTGGGCTTCGCAGCGGCGGACCTGACAGCTAGGCCCCGCGGACATGTCCTGCCGGAGAATGTGGAGCGCGACCTGCCCAAGGCCTATGAGGCCCTCGCCGCCGAGGGCGTCGCCGTGCCGATGCTCACGACTGGCCTGCTCTCCAGGCGGGACCCAGCGGCCCGGCCCACCCTCTATACGGCGGCTCGGCTCGGCGTAGCCTACTTCAAGCTGGGCTACTACCGGTACCGGGACTTCGCGGACCTCGACGGCTATCTGGACCGGGTCAAGGCGGATGTCGAGGGCCTCGCCGCCGTAGCGGCCCATGCAGGCATCATCGGAGGCTTTCACAACCACTCGAGCACGTATGTCGGCAGCTCGCTGTGGGACCACTGGTGGGTGCTACGCGACACGGACCCCGCCCAGATCGGGTTCTACTTCGACCCGTGCCACGCCACGATCGAAGGCGGCTCCGCGGGCTGGGAGATCGGTTTCCACCGCCTGAAGCCCCGCCTGAAGATGGTCGCCTGCAAGGACTTCGCCTGGGAGAAGACGGACGGGCGGTGGAAAGCTACGATGTGCCCCTTGGGCCAAGGGATGGTGGACTACCCGAAGTTCTTCCGGCTGCTCGCCGAGAGCGGCTTCGCCGGCCCGATCTCCCTGCATGTCGAGTACCGCATCGAAGCCCCCACGGAGGCGCAGCGGATCGCCAAGGAAATGCAGGCCATCGAGACCGACTTCCGGTACCTGCAGGCCCAGTACGAGAAGGCCTTCGGGACGGCGTAACGCGAGGCGGGCGAAGCCAGCAGACCGCCCGCCTCGGTCGCAGCCGGAGATTAGTTGAAGCTGAATTTCTCTGGATGCATGGAGGCGTCGCCGCGCACCAGCACCTGCGCGCCGAGCGCCTGCTCCAGGTCCTGGAGATGCGAAGCCGACTTGACCTTGAGCGACTTGGCAACCTCCGGATGCACGCGAAGCGTCGCGTCCTTCGCCGAACCTCCGGCGCGCTTGCTCCCGTTCGCGGCAAGCCGCCTGGCGGCCGCGAAGATCTCGGACAGCACGGTCGCGGCGGACTTGACCGTGCCTCCGCCGCTGCACACCGGGCAGGGTGCGCAGAGAGAGCGTTCCAGCGACTGGCGCACGGGCTTGCGAGTGATCACCACGAGGCCGAAGTCGTTGAACGGGAGCACCCGCGAAGGCGAGCGGTTCTGCCGCAGGGCGTCCTGCAGCACCTGCTGCACCTTCTGGCGATTCTTGCGGTCCTCCATGTCGATGAAGTCGATCACGATGATCCCGCCGAGGTCGCGCAGGCGCAGTTGCCGGACGATCTCCTCCGCAGCCTCCAGGTTCGTCTTCAGGACAGTGTCCTCGAGCCGGTCGGACTTGCCGACATACCGCCCGGTGTTCACGTCGATCGCCACCAGCGCCTCGGTCTGATCGATGACCAAGTAGCCGCCCGACTTGAGCCAAACCTTCGGCCGCAGGGCTTTCTCGAGATCCTTCGAGATGCCGAAGGAGTCGAAGATCGGCTCCGGTCGGTTGTAGAGTTTCACGTTGGGCAGCAGCCCGGGCTGGAAGCGCTCGACGAACCGCACGATCCGCTGGTACTCGTCCTCCGAATCCACCCAGATCGAAGTGTAGTTCTGACCGAGCTGATCCCGCAGCATGCGCTCGACGATGTCGAGGTCGCTGTGCAGCTTGGCCGGAGACTTGCGCTTTTCCGCCTTGTCCTGGATGGACTGCCAGAGCTTGTACAGGAATTCCGCGTCCGCCTGCAACTCCTCTTCGGTCACATCGCGGCCCGCCGTCCGCACAACGAACCCGCCGGGCTTGCCCGCCGAGCACCGGCCCACGATCTTCCGCAACCGGCTCCGCTCCTTGTCGGGCTGGATCTTGCGCGCCACGCCGTCGTGTTTGGCGGTGGTCATGTAGACCATGTAGCGGCCCGGCAAGGACACGTGGGACGTGATGCGGGCCCCCTTGCTGCCGACCGGTTCCTTGGTAACTTGCACGATGATCTCCTGGCCGGTCTTCAGCAAGTCCGCAATGTTGGCCTGGGGGTCGGGCTGGCGGTCCCGGGGGGGCAGATCGCTGCGCTCCTTGCGGCTGCGGGTCCGCCGGGTCCCGCCGGACCGAACGGTTGCCGCAGGTCGTCGGCCTCCGCGCTTGCGCGGTGGAGCTGTCGGCGCACCCGGCAGGGGGCGCGATTCCGGCCGCGGTGCGCGCTGGGCTGGGCGGCGCGGCGGCCTAGGCCCACGGTCGCCAGTGGCCTCAGCTGCGGGCTTGCGCTTGAACCAGGATGCAATGCGGTCCCACCGGAGCTCGGCGAGGACTGAGGGGCCGGCAACCTCCGCGCTCTTGCGCGGCGGTTCCTCGGTCGGCCCTGCCGGCGCAGGGCTCTCCGAGGCCTGCGCCGGCGCGGCTTGGGCCTCGGCGGCAGCGGCGGCTCCGGAAAGGGCTGGGGCATCGTTGTCGGCCGCGGGCTCCCTCGAGTCCGAGTCGGGGGCCCCGGCCTGCGTGCTGGGTAGATCGCCTTCTCCGGCATCCCCAGCCTCCGCGGAAGACTGCTTGGCCCCGTCGCGGTACTTCGCTAGCGATTCGCCGGGCAGCACCGCCAAGCCTCCCGAGGCGGCCCGTTCCGGCCCGCCTCCGCTGCGGTCCGCAGCATCGTCTGCGTCGTCCCCGGACGCAGGTGCTGCGGCGGCAGTGGCCGCCGACTTCCCCCGACGCTCGCCGCTCCGGGAGCGCCGACGGCGGCGCCGTCGCTTGCGGGTCGGCGCCTCTTCCCCGCTTTCCCCGCTGCGGGGCGCTTCGACCGCAACCCCAGCTTCGGCGGGCTCGTCCGGGGCTGATTCCCCCTCGGCGGCTACCTCCGCCAAAACCGATTCCTCATCCTGGATGTCCTCCGGGACGTCATCTTGCTCCAGCACGTCCGTAACGTACAGGAACGCGTCCCGGGCCAGCCCGAGCTGGACGAAGGCGCACTGCATGCCCGGCAGCACCCGCGAGACGCGTCCTTTGTAAATGCTTCCCGCTATGGCCTTATCCGCCTGCTGCTCAACATGGATTTCAACAAGGCTGTCGTTCTCGAGAATCGCCACGGCCGTCTCGACCGGGTTCGACGAGATCACCAGTTCTTGAGACATTTGCTGGTGTACCGAGGAAGCTCGCCTCCCGTCTACGCTCGGAGGCGGCCGCTGACGCTCTTGGCCGGTCCATTCTTTCGCGCTGGGGAACTCGCTCGCGGGCCGCTGCGAGGGGCCCTAGCCCGATCGCGGCCGGCGGCCGCCCGATCCCTGGGCGGCAAGCGGAGCGCTCCCTACGGGAATGCATCTCGCGCGCTTGCGCGGGGCTCTGGGCGAACTCAAGCTAGCGTTCGCGAGCTGAGTGCTTCCTTTCCAATCCTTTCTTCAGTGGCGTCGGCGGCGCTGCCCCCCGGCCGACGAACAGCGCTTACAGCACGAAGCGGCGTAGCCGCACGTTGTTGACCAGTCCGACCATCGTTAGCACCGTCACCAGACTCGATCCTCCGTAACTCATCAAGGGCAACGGCAGGCCGGTGACCGGCAGCTTGTTGGCCACCATGCCGACATTGACCACGATGTGGAACAGCAGCAGCGCGGCGACGCTCATCGCGATGAGCGTTCCCTCCGCGTCCGCCGCCAGGCGCCCTATGTGCGCAATCCGCAGGAGCAAGGCGTAATACAGAGCCAGCACCACGGCGATGCCGACGAAACCCCGCTCCTCCGCGAACGAGGCCAGGATGAAGTCCGTGTGCGGCGTCGGCAAGAAGCGCAGCTGCGTCTGCGACCCCTGCACGAAGCCCCGCCCCCAGATGCCGCCCGCTCCCACGGCGATCTTGGCTTGCAGAATCTGGTACCCCGCGCTCTGCGGCGACTCCTGGGGATTCATGAAGCCCGTGATCCGGTTCCGCTGGTACGGCTGCAGCAGGGACCAGCCCACGGGCAGCAGCAGAGCTGCCGCCAAGCAGCCTGCCGCGACATGCCACCAGCGGATCCGCACCAGGACCAGCGCCACAACCAGCAGAGGCGTCATGCTCAGAGCTGTGCTCAGGTCCGGCTGCAGAAGCACCAAGACGAAGGGCACCGCCCATAACGCCCCCACGCGTGCGCAGTCGCGCACGGTCGGCGCCCGGGTCGCGAATTCCTTGCAGTACCGCGCTATGACCAAGATTAGCACCACCTTCATGAATTCGGAAACCTGGAGCGAGAATCCGAAAGGGGTGGGCAGCCAGCGCCGAGAGCCGTTGACCGGCTCAGCGAAGAGCAGGATCACCCCCAGCAGGACCACGCCGACGGCCCAGAGGAGCAGCGCGGCGCGCATGCTGGTGCGGTAGTTGCCGTGCGAAACGACCCAGAGGACCGTGAGGCCGAGCACCAGCCAGACGATGTGCTGCGCAAAGGCTCCCTGGAAGCGGGTGTTCAGCGTCGCACTGTAGACCTGGAGGAGACCCAGCAGCGCAATCGCCAGGGCGAGCCCACACAGAACCCAGTCGAGGTCCCGCACCCAGCTGCGCGTGCTACGGGCCCCTCCCACGGTCAACCTCCCGCTGGCCTGCTCCAGGCCAGGGCCCCGTTCAGGTCGGCGGGCTCGTCGTCGCGGGGCGTGAGCAGCCAAGCCTGCAAGACATCGCGCGCCAGAGCGGCCGCGTAGTAGCTGGCTTTGCCGTTCTCGAGCAGGACGGCCACCACGATCTCGGGCTCGTCGCACGGCGCGTAGCCTACGAACAACGCGTCGTCCTCGAAGTCCGCCCGGCCCGCCTTGAGCCGCAGCTGGTTCGAGACGCGCTGGGACGTACCCGTCTTGCCGCAGACTTCGACGTCTGCTAGGCGCGCTTGGCGCCCGGTGCCGGCGCCATTGACTACGGTCCGCATCGCCTCGCGCAAGATCGCTTGGTGCTCCAGGTCGAGCCGCTCCCGGCGGGGGGGCGGGGGGCGCATGCCCGGCCGCACCCGCTCCAACTCCCTGTCGGAGACTAACCGGGGCTGGTGCCAGACTCCGCCTACGGCCAAGCCCCCGATCGCGTGGGCCAACTGGAGCGGCGTGGCTGTCAGGGCCCCCTGGCCGATCGAGACGACGACGGTCTCGCCGGGATGCCAAGGCTGCAGGAACTCGCGCACTTTCCACTCGACCGTCGGGGACTAGGCCGGTCAGCTCGTCCGGCAAGTCGATATTGGTCTTACGCCCGAGGCCCGCCGCGCAGGGCGTACTCCCCCTGGGTGTCCACGCCCAGCTTATGCCTCCAGCAGGTAGAAGTAGACGTCGCAGGACTGGGCGATGGCCTGCTGCAAGCGGACTGCCCCGTGGCCCCCGCGCTTGTGGCACCGGAAGTAGTGCCCGCCGAAGCCCAGGCCCCCCCCGCAATACGCCTGGAAGTCGTCCCCCGCGAGACCGTTGCTCCAGGCCCGCCAAGGCGATGATCGGTTTATACACCGAGCCTGGGGCCCACCTGCCCTGGATGGCACGGTTGAGCATCGGGGTGGCAGGATCGGCATTGAGCGCCACCCATTCGCTGCTCGCGAAGCCTGCGACGAATTTGTTGGGGTCGTACACGGGGGAGCTGGCCATCGCCAGCACCTCGCCGTTCCGGGGGTCTAGCGCGACGACGGAGCCCTTGCGGCCTTCCAGCCCCAGTTCCGCCACAACCTGCAGGTCGAGATCAAGCGTCAGCTGCAGGTTGTTCCCAGTAACAGGCTCGATCTGCCCGATGATCTCCAGCTGGCGCCGCCGGCTATCGACAAGGATCTGCAGGTTCCCGTCGCGGCCTGCGAGCCAGGCGTCGTACTGGCGCTCGATGCCGCTCTTGCCGATCTCGGTCCCGTACCGGTGCAGGAGGAACTCGCGCTGGTTGAGTTCGCTCTTGCTGATCTCGCCCACATACCCGATCGCATGCACAGCAACGCCGGTTTCCGCGTACTGCCGCTGCATGGTCTCGATGATGTGGATCTCGTGCAGCTCGCTGCGGCGAGCCTGCAGGAACGCCAGCGCCGAGGCCGACAGGTTCTCCTGCAGCTCGATATATCCGGAGTTGTCGAACTCCTCCGCGTCTCGCACCCGCTCGCGAACCTGCTCAAAGTCCAGCCCCAACCCCTCCGCGATGCGGGGCAGGTTCTCGGGGTCGGCGTCTTGCAGGTCGATAATCGCCGTCGGGGCGAGCCGGCTTTGCACCAGCACCTTGCCGCGCCGGTCCAGGATGTTGCCCCGGGCGGCAGATATGGGCAGGGTCGTGATTCTATTCCGCTCGGCCTTCGCGGAATAGTGCGCGTTATTGCGAACCTGGATCTCCCAGAACGCGAACAGCAGCGCGAGGACTACCCCTGTGGCGGCAATCTGGAACCGGAGGATGTTGGTATCCACCGTCCGGCCGTCCAGGTTGCGCCGCCAGCTCATCGCACCCTCTTCAGCCTGTCGCAGAGCGGGTATACCAGCAGCGCCAGCCCGGCGTGCAGCACCGCGAGCGCGACCCATGTCCCGATCTCAGGCGCCATCGCCTGGCCTATCAGGAAGACCCGGATCAGGAAGAGCAGCAGCTCATGCAACAGGTAGGCTGCGGCCGTCAGCGCCCCGAGCACCAGGGTCATTTCGACCTTGAAGTACCGGCAGCCCACCGCAGTCAGGTAGCCCACGCACAGGTAGGCGGCTCCGTGGACGCCGATCGGACCGTGGGTCAGGCCATCCTGCGCCCAGCCCACCAGCATGGCCAGCACCATCCCCAGGGACGCGCTGGAGTAGGCCAGCACCAAGTAGACCGCAGCCAGCAGGGGCAGGTTGAGCGCCCGGAGCGGAACCGCCAGCAGGGGCAGGGCCAGCTGCAGGGCGAGGGCAGCCACCGCCAAGAAGAAGGCCTTCTTCGGATCAAGCCGCCGGGCGACCAGCAGCCCCGCGCTCCGGGAAGCGCCAACCGCGACACTCACGGGAGCGGCTCCTCACTCGCCGCTCGCTCGCCGTCCTCCCGCCGGGAGAATGCGGCAGCGTCACGGAAGTCCGGAGGCCCCTGGTAGCTGAGCTGGCCCACGGTGCGGCCCTGCGACTCCACCGTGCGCCGGTAAGCCCGCTTGAGCCGGTCCGCCGCAGTGCGCGCAGAAGCACGCTCCAGGTCCATCCCGGGGCCCTCCGTGGTCGCTTCCGGCCCCGGCGGCAACCCGTGCCTCAGCGCGTGCTGGATGTGCTCGGGCAGCGCCCCATGCTCGACCTGCAGCACGACCAGAACGGAATCGAGCCGGTCCAGATTCGCATGGGGCCTCACTTGGATCTCCAGGGACTTGACCCCGAGCTCGACGGTCTCCACACTCCCGACGGGCATGCCGCGGGCATACACCCCATCCAGCCCGGACGTGTAGACGGCCTCCCCAGCCTCGACGCGGATGTGCGGGCCAATATATGCCAGTCGGCAGAGACGGCCGCCCGTGCCCCGCAGGACTCCCGGCTCACCGCTGCCGGCCAGGACCACGCCGACCCCGGATTCCGCATCATTGAGCAGCAGAACCATGCTTGAGGAACCGTAGGTCGCGTGGACCTTGCCGACGATGCCGTGCGAGCCGACCACCGCCATGCCGGGCCGCACGCCGTCGCGGCTGCCGCGGTCCAGGAAGACCTCCTTGGCGGTGCGGCTTGGCCCGCTGGCGATCACGCGGGCAGGAAGGGTGCGCGAAGCGAGGCGCTCGCGGTAGGCGTCCAGCTCGGTGCGGGTCTCGAAACGCAGCAGCTCCTGCCGCAGAAAGTGGTTCTCAATGCGCAGCCGATCCGCTTCGGCCCCCAACCGCCGGTTCTCCTGCTCCGCCCCGACAAGCCACACGTACCGGCTCCACGAACCGGCCACGGCTCCAGCCGTCGCCTGCACGCCCTTCTGCACCGGCAGCAGCAGACTGCTGCTCCAGTAGCGCAGGCGCGTGCCGCCCCCTATCGTCCGGACTTGCTGCCCGATCATCAGCACCTGGCCGAACAGCAGGAACGCGAGAAGGATCCCATGGGCCTTGCGCTGCTTCAGTAACCGCACG
Organism: Bryobacterales bacterium; assembly: GCA_965213745.1. Lineage (GTDB taxonomy): Bacteria > Acidobacteriota > Terriglobia > Bryobacterales > UBA6623 > VXMF01. The sequence goes on from CBDBZZ010000024.1 coordinate 98,336, forward strand.
ATCGGTGCCTTCCGCTAGGCTGCCCCGCCCTCCTACTGCAAGGAAATGCGGCGCAACAGGTCGAAATCGTTCAGTAGCTTACCCGTACCATTCACGACGCACCACAGGGGGTTCTCAGCGATCGAGATCGGGACGCCCGTCTCGTCGCGGATGCGCTTGTCGAGATTGCGCAGGAGCGCGCCTCCCCCGGTCAGTACGATCCCGGTGTCGCAGATGTCGCCGCTAAGCTCGGGGGGCGTGTTCTCCAGCGTCTCGCGGATGCCGTTGAGAAGCGTGTCCACACATTGGGATAGGGCTTGGCGGATCTCCTCGTCGTTCACGGTCAGCGTCCCCGGCACACCTCGCGCCAGGTCGCGCCCTTTGACCTCCATCGTCAGCGGCTCGTCGAGCTCGTCGGCCGAGCCAAGATCGATCTTGATCCGCTCCGCTGTATGCTCGCCGATCAAGAAATTATGCTGGCGCTTCAGGTGTTGGAGAATCGCATCGTCCATCGCGTTGCCGGCCACGCTGATCGAGCGCGAATGCACGATCCCGGACAGCGAGATCACTGCGATGTCGGCGGTCCCGCCGCCGAGGTCGACGACCATGCTGCCCGACGGCCTGGTGATCGGCAGGCCGGCTCCGATGGCCGCCGTCATGGCTTGCTCCACGAGGTAAACCTCGCTCGCGCTGGCGCGCAAGGCGGAGTCGATCACCGCCCGCCGCTCGACCGGCGTCGTTTGACTGGGGACGCCGATGACGATCCGCGGATGCACGAGCATGCTGCGATTGTGCGCCCGGGTGATGAAATACGTGAGCATCCGCTCAGCCGCCTTGAAGTCAGCAATGACGCCATCCTTCATGGGGCGGATCGCCACGATGTTGCCAGGCGTCCGGCCGACCATGCTCTTGGCCTCGGCGCCGAAAGCCTCGACCTCGGAGTTGGCAGTGTTGATCGCCACGATCGACGGCTCGTCGACGACGATGCCGTCCCGGGCGATATAGACCAGGGTGTTGGCCGTGCCTAGGTCGATCGCCAAGTCGTGGGAGAACAGCGAGAGGAGCGAGCGGAAAATCATATACGTGGACTAACAGACGGTCGCCTCACAGGTTGCCCCGCTTGCGCACAGGAACAGCAGCGCCGCCTTGGCCGCCGCCGGCGTCTGCGCACCCGGTTCTGGCAGGGGTCAATATGAAATCCTAAGGCAACTAGAACACTTTAGCACGATTCTGCAACGAATGCCCGGGCCTGTGTGGCCGCCGGCCCCGCCCCCCAGCAGATTCGTCCACGGGGTTGCCGGCCCCGGCCCGGAGCCGCTGCAGACTTCGCCCTCTGGGGCTGCCAGCGGCCCGCTCTGGCGCACCGCAAGCGGCGCTCCCTAGCGGGCCGCAGCGCAACGAAGCATCCTCCGCGCTGCCGGATTCCCCGCTTGGCGGGAGCCAGGCCTCAGGCGGCGGCGACCCGAGACGCCGCGGCACCTGCTGCGGCCCACGCAGCGCTGCAGGCGGGACCGCAGCGGCTCCGGCGTTGAATCCGCCCAAACGGCTCGCCTACACTTTGAGGAGACGGCCCAGGGGCGGCCGCGCCGGGGAGGAACTGATCCATGGAGAAACTGCGCGTAGCGGTGATCGGCACGGGCTTCGTGGGACGCGTGCATGTCGAGAACATCCGGCGGCAGGCGGATGCCGAGGTTGTCGCGATCGCCGACCAGACGGCGGAACTGGCGGCAGCGTTCGGAGCTGCGCTGGGGGTCCCGCGCACGGAGGGCGACTATCGCGCGCTGCTGGCGGATCCGATGATCGACGCCGTCCACATCTGCACCCCGAACCACACGCACTTCGCCATCGCCAGCGACGCCATCGAGGCCGGCAAGCACGTCATCTGCGAGAAGCCGCTGGCGATGACTGCCGCCGAGGCGGCGCGACTGGTCGAACTCGCGCGGTCGCAGGGCGTCGTGCATGCCACCAGCTACAACTTACGCTTTTATCCCAACGTGGCGCAGATGCGGCGCCTGATCGCCACCGGCGAGGTAGGCGAGGTCCTGGCGGTGCAGGGCAGCTATGCCCAGGACTGGCTGTTCTACGACACGGACTACAACTGGCGGCTGGAGCCCGAGGTCGGCGGGGCCTCGCGCGCGGTGGCCGACATCGGCTCGCACTGGTGCGACTTGCTGGAGCACGTTACCGGAGCCCGCATCCAAGCGGTGTGCGCCCAACTGGCGACGTTCCACCCAGTCCGCAAAAAGCCCAAGAAGGCCATCGAGACCTACGCGGGCAAGATGCTGCGGCCGGAAGACTACGAGGACCGGCCGATCGCGACCGAGGACTTCGCGGCGATCCTGCTGCGCCTGGGGGAACGTGCGCGGGGCGCACTGACAGTGAACCAAGTCGCAGCCGGCCGCAAGAACCGTCTGGCCATGGAGGTCTACGGGACGCGCCGGGGGCTCGCTTGGGACGGGGAGCGGCCCAACGAACTCTGGATCGGGCGGCGCGACGGCAACAACCAGCTGCTGGTCAAGGACCCGTCGCTGCTGGAGCCGGAGGCGCGGAGCTTCGCGGACTTGCCGGGAGGCCACGCGGAGGGCTACGCCGACACCTTCAAGCAGTTCTTCCGGCGCTTCTACGCCGCCTGCCGGGAGCGGACCGCGGCCGACGCTCTGCCGGGCTTTGACGCGGGCCTGCGGCAGCTGCGCTTGGTCGAGGCGGTGCTCCAGAGCCACACCGAAAGCAGGTGGGTGGAGCTCTCCTAGCCTTGGCGCCGGAGGCCAAGCGGTTCGTCCAGCGCGGATTCACGCGCATTACAATAGGCTCGTGCGGGATCTCCAACCACTGCAAGTGGGTCTGATGTTCTGGACCGGCGGCGAGCTCGGAGTCGCCGCGCCGCCGGAGGAGATCGTCGCATCCGTCCGCTCGCTGGGGGTGACCTGCGGCCAGCTGGGGGTCCACGGAAGCGCCGCGCTGTCCGGCAGCTACGCCCGGGAATGGAAGCGGGCGCTGGAGGCTCACGGGATCCAGGTGGTCACCGCCTTCGCCGGGTTCGTGGGCGAGAGCTACGCCAGCATCCCGATCTGTGCGCAGACGGTTGGCTACGTCCCTCGGGCGACGCGCGAGGAGCGCGAGCGGCGCACCTACGAAGTGGCGGAATTCGCCCAGGAGGTGGGCATCCCGAGCCTAGCCACCCACATCGGCTGCCTGCCCCACGACCGCGAGGATGCGGACTACACCGCGGTGCTGGCCCTGGTGCAGCGTGTTTGCGACCGCCTTGCGGCGAACGGCCAGACCTTCGCCCTCGAAACCGGCCAGGAGCCGGCCGCCGACCTGCTCGACTTTCTCCGGGCAGTGGACCGGCTGAACCTCGGCATCAACTTCGACCCGGCCAACATGATCCTCTACGGCTCGGGAAAGCCGCTCGAAGCCCTGGAGGCGCTCCGCGACCACATCCTCACCGTCCACTGCAAGGACGGGACTTGGCCCGAGACGCGTGGCGCATGGGGCCGGGAGACGCCGATCGGGGAGGGCGATGTCGGCATGGAGCGCTATGTGGCCGCCCTGCGGGGCATCGGCTACGCGGGGCCGCTCACAATCGAACGCGAGATCGTGGGCGAGGAGCAGCGGGAGGACATACGGCGCGCGATCGCGTTGCTCGAGAGCCTGCGCGTCTGAGCCGGATGCATGCCCGGTAGGCCGCCCAGCGACGCGGCTCACTTGCCTGCGAGCGGCCCGGGCTGCCGCTCTGCGCTGATACACTACGTTTGAGCGTGCTACGGTATGTCGGCTTCGTCGTCCTCTGCTGCACCGGCGGCGTCCTGGGAGCGGATGCGTTGCAGCAGGCGGCCGAAGCGCTGGCGGAGGACGACTACGCACGTGCGATCCCGCATCTTGAGGCCGCGCTGCAAGAGGATCCGGCCAACAGCAACATCCGCTTCAACCTCGCCTACGCCTACCAATCCTCCGGTGACGACCAAGCCGCGAGGCAGCACTACCGGCGAGTTGTCTCCGAGCAGCCCGACCTGCTGCCCGCCCGCCTGCATCTTGCGGGATTGCTGCTGCGCGCAGGGTTCCACACCGAGGCTGCCGCCGAGTTCGAAGCGTGCGTCGCGGCGCGGCCCGACGACTTCGCGGCACATCTGGCGCTGGCGGCAGCATACCGCGGGGAAGGCAACCGGGAGGGAGCCGCCTCGGCGTACCGGCGGGCTCTGGAGCTGGATGGAAACTCGCTCGACGCGCTGCTGGGGCTGGCGGGTGGCCTCGCAGCGCTGGGCCGAGTCCGCGAGGCGGTGCCCTTCTATCTGCGGGCCGCGGAGCTGGAGCCTTCCGTCGCAGAAGGCCTGCCGGATATCGCGAGCCGACTCGAGAGCGAGGGGGCCCTGGCGGAGGCCCTGGACCTGTACAGGCGCTACGCACAGGCGCACCCCCAGGCGGCGGAGCCGTACGAAAGCATCGGACTGCTACTGCTGGAGGGTGGCGACCACCCTGGAGCCGTCGACGCCTTGGAGCGGGCAGTCGCAGCGGAGCCCAGCGCGAACCGCCACGCGGCTTTGGCGGAGGCCTACCGCAGGGCGGGCGAGCCGGAAGCGTCTCGCAGGCACTTGCGGCTGGCGGCGGAGGCAGCGCCCGCTGACGCCGAGCTCCGCGTGCAGTATGCTAACGCCTTGCTGCAGGAGGGGGAGTTTGAGCGGGCGGACGCAGAGTACTTGGCTGCGAGCCGAGCCCAACCGCAGGCCCGCGACGCATGGAACGGGATGGCGTTCGCTCGCTTTCAGCTGCAGGACTACGCAGCAGCGCTCCAGGCCCTGCAGCGAGCTGCGGAGCTGGGCCCCCCGGCACCGGCGAGCGTGTACCTGAGGGCCTTGGCCTTTGACCGGCTGGGGGCCTACGAGCAAGCGCAAGCGGCCTACCAAGCCTTTCTAGCGGCGGACCCGGGTATGCGGGACGAGGAATGGAAGGCCGAGCAGCGCTTGAAAACCATCGCCAAGGTCTTGGCCAAGCGATGACACGAGGATTCCGGGCGGCCCTGCTACTGGCTCTCGCTGCGACCTGCTCCCCTGCCGCCCCCCCTCGCAGCTTGGCCGAGGTGGAAGCCGAGCCGAATCACGAGCGCCGCTCGCGGCGAGCCGTGGCGTTCGCGGAGGGCCAGCTCGACGCAGCCCTCGGCGCATACCAGGCAGGCGAGGTCGCCCGCGGGCGCCAGGCGCTTGCGAACATCGGCTCCGCTGTCGCCTTGGCCGTCGACTCGCTAGAAGCTACCGGGAAGCACCCCCGGCGGCATCCCGGGCCCTTCAAGCACGCCGAGATCCGCACCCAGCGACTGCTTCGGGAACTACAGGAGGCGCAGAAGAGTGCCAACATCGCGGACGTCAGGGATTTCGACGAGACGATTCGGCAGGTCGAGGCGGCCAACGGCAAGCTCCTGCGCGGGCTCATGGGCCCGCGGGGGTAGAGCGAGGAGCGAACGATGATCAGGAAGGCGCTGGGCTTTGGCATCCTGCTGGCCGTCGCGACAACGGCCCAGGAACTACCGGGAGGCAGGGACTTCCTGACCGATTACGAAGTGGAGGTCCTGCGGGAGCGGCAGGACCTCAAAGGGCGCCTCGCGGCCTACACGAAGTTCGCGGCGCTCCGGCTCGAGCTGGTCGAGCAGCTGCGGAAGACCCAGGAGGCTGGGCGCGCCGGAAGAATCCATAGGGTGCTCGAGGAATACGGGCGCATCGTGGAGGCGATCGACGTCGTGATCGACGACGCCCTCCTGCGCGGCCGCAAACTCGAGGATGCGCTAGAGGGCCTGATGGAAACCGAGGGGCGCTGGGCGGCGAGGCTGGAGGCGCTGGGCGGCGAGGAGCAGGAGGACGCTTGGAGGTATGAATTCGTCCTCGAGGACGCCATCGCGATTACTCGAGACAGCCTGGAGCTGCTGGCGGAGGACCTAGGAGACCGGAAGCGCACCGTCGCCCTGCAGGAAGAGACGGCGAAGCGGCGCCAGGAGGCGAGCATGGCCCCGGAGCGGCGCAAGGAAGTCCGGCAGGAGCGCGAAGACGAAGCTGCGGCGGCCCAGGAACGCGAGCGCAAGCGCCCCTCGCTGCTGCGACCGGGCGAGAAGCTCGGGGGCAAATAGGCCCAGCGCCGCAGCGGGTTCCACCCGTCGGGCTCGCACCGGGCCGCAGCGCGACCGTCCAGGACGCCTGGCCGACTGCGGCGCAGACTGGCCCGAGCACCGCATGGTGTGCGTCTCGCGAGGTGTGGGAGGGCCGGCCTGCTACTGGACGGGCAGGGTTGCGGAGTTGCTCGCGGACCCTGCGACCGTGACCTGCAACGCATGGTCGCCCGGCGAGAGGCCGGTCGGTACGGCGAGGTCCACCTGATAGGCGCCGACGAGACCGGGCACGGCGCTCGAATTCGAGACTGCCGCCCGTGCGCCGCCCACCGTGGCCGTGGGTTGATGCACCGTAGGGACAGGCTCTTGAGGAGCCTCGCCGGTCGCCGCGAAGTCGACGAGGGGGCCGTTGCCCGTCATGAAGACACGCACCGTGCCTCCCGGTCTCGCGGGGAAATCCGAGGTTACGAGGATGCCGTTCGGATGCTCCACCAGCGGAACCTCCCGGCCGCCGGCGGCGCGGACTGTGAAAATGCCAGGAGCGGCGTCAGCCAAGTCGAGGACGATCGGTGCGGACCCAAAAACCTCGCCTGTCCCGGACTGCGCCCGGACCTTCACGTAAACGAAGTTCAAGCCCGCGAACTCCCAAGGAATCTGCAGACTGATCTCACCCTCGTTCGCGAACAAGAGCGGAGCCGGCACGCTGAGGCCCTGCTCGGGGAAGTCGAAGCTGGCGCTGGCGGCCTTCAGGCTCAGCAGTGCAGCGCCAGCCGGCGCAGCCCCCGCAAACTCCGTGAACCCTGCGCCGAAAACTGTGGCGATGGACCCGGGGGCGACGGGACGGTTGGCCTCGAGGCTGGCGCCGTTCACGATCAGATCGATCCTCGGCCTGGACACGTTCGCCTCGAACCTGTAATCGACCCCAAGCTCGCCAGAAGCGGCGCTGATGGTCTGCTCACCCTCCTCGGAGCCCCATTCGACCCGGGCTGCGGCAACGCCATAGGGGCCTGTCCCACGGTCCGCAGCAAGGACCCTGCCGGTGCCCGCCTGGACACGGAACGAGACCGGAGCTCCTGCAGCGGGGGCACCGTAGCGGTCCACGAATTTGGCCCTCACGCCCCTGACGGCCCGCTCGCCCTCCGGCCCCACCTCGTATGCCCCGGAAACCGCGAAGCTGTTGTGCGGGGCGCCGTCGCCGACAACATACAGGTACGGCACCAGCAGATCCTGCCCCCCGCTCTGGCGGGAGATGCGCAGGTGCCCCTCGTAGGAGCCGGGGGCCGGCGGCAGCCCCTCCAAGGCTACGGCGAGGGCTTGATAGGTGTCGGTCGGCAGGCTGAATTCCACTTGCTGCAGACCGTCCACGGTCACGGCGGCCCGCTGATCCGGGTCGCGGGGTTCGACGACGATCCGATAGGATTGCTCGGAAAGCGCCCGATTGGTAACCCAAATCTCCTGCACGACGGGCAGGTCCTGCGCACCGAAGGCGCCGAAAGAGACGGTCGGCGGCTCCACGGTCGCGATCGGCTCGAGGGCCTGCTCGATGTTGAGCAGACCGCCCCCCACCGAGCCGACCCTGGCAGCCGAGCCGTCTTCCGTAATCGACTGGCTGGCGGTATTGATCAGCGCAGAGGCTACCTCGGAAGCGTTGAGATACGGATGCGTCTGCCAAATGAGAGCGGCCGCTCCGGCCACTACCGGTGCCGCCAGACTCGTCCCCGTCGCTGCTCCGTAGCCGGTCAGCGTATAGGCGTCGGATGCCGGCGCGCGCCGTGGCTTAGCGCTATAGACATGCGCCCCCGGCGCTACGATATCGGGCTTGAGGATCAGGCCGGGTGTGGGCCCGCGCGAGCTGAAGCTAGCCACTCTCCATGGGTCATGCGGCTCGGGCTTCAGCTCGGCTTCGACCAGCACAGTCGCGGCGCTCTCCCGGGAGAGCGCCGCGCCGTCCGCCATCCGCAGGAAATAGGCGGGGACATCGGTACCGTCTAGCCCAGCCATCTCGAACAGTGCGTCGCTCTCTTCGTTGCTGTACACCAGAACCGCCACGGCCCCGGCCGCAGCCGCATGCTCGACCTTGACCAAGAACAAGCAGTCCCCCCGCTCGATCAGCGCGACGCGGCCCTCCAAGGCTCCTGCGGCGTAGGGATCGCACCCCCGCCCGTTGCCAAGATCGGCGGCCACCGCCAACCGAGCGGTCAGATCGGACTCGATATCCGGGCCAGTCCCGCTCAATGCCGTATACAGCGTGGATGGTCGGCCCCGAACGCGGACCCCTTGCACCAAGCGCCGCGCATGCACGGTCGCGCCGACGGCAATGACATCCGGGGCTAAAGCCGGGGACGTAACCGTGTTCTTCGCAGGGTGCTCCTGCCAACCTTGATCGCCAGAGTTTCCGGCAGCGGCGACTACCACCAGACCGAAATCCCGCACGGCGCTCTGCGCCGCAACCGCGATCGGCTCGCAGTCCACCAGCGGATTCCTGTGCCCACATTCGCTGCCGTAGGCGTTCCACGGGAACTGACTCGGCGCAGCTAGGCTGAGGTTGACGATGTCCATGCCGTCCACGACAGCGTCATCGATGGCGGCGATCACAGCGTTGGAGGTAGTCCCGGGGTTGATCGCCAGAGTGCCGGTCACCTTGTAGATGCCCAGGTAGGCTTCGGGGGCGATGCCCTCAATCATCCCGGCGGGGGTGGAGACCCGCCGGCCGGCGGCAATCATTGCGACGGACGTACCGTGACCGCTGGTGTCGCGCGGCGTCTGGTCGTCCGGCGTCGATGTGGCCGGATCGCCGGAGTTCTGCAGATGCATGTAGCTACGCAGCGCGACCACCTTGCTGCTGGCGAATCGAAGATGGGCCGGGCGACCCTTCGGATAGCCATCCAATCGCGGCAGGAAGTCGTCCTGGAAGGCTTCGTGCCCGAAGTCGAGGCCCGAGTCGATGATGCCGATCTTGATGCCCCGGCCGGTCGCGGTCGTTCCGTCCGGCCGCAGCCGCTCGACAGGCAGGCCCACTTGGCGCCCCACCTGGTCGAGCTGGAGTTCCAGGGTCCGGCTGCGCACGACGCGCCGCACCCCTTCGATCTGCGCAATCTGCTCCGCTTGGGCCGGGGTGGCCCGCACGAAGACCGCGTTGAGCACATTGCGAACGGACCCGAGAACCGTGGCGCCAGCAGCCTCGATCCCCGCGACAACGGGCTCCTGGGTCCGCGCAACCGCCCGGCCCAGGATTTCCAGGCTCGCCGCGTCAACGCGGCGCCGTGCTCGGCGCATGTCCTTGGGGCGTGCGGCTGCCAGCCTCTTGCCAGCCGAGAGGGCCTCGAGGACCACCGTGTACGCCACCTGAGCCTCGCTTGCGGCAAGCGGGGGCGGAACTCCCGGCAGCAGCCCCAGCACCAGCAGGACCGCAAGCGCTAGGGCCCGCGCCCCGCAGGAACTGGCCATGCGCGTCATTCCTTGATCAGACCGTCGAACCGAGGAGTCCGTTTCGCACGGGCGCTATGCTTGGGCGCAAGCGAGACGGCGGTTCGTACAATGGAGCTGCATGCATGGGCTGCGCGCCGCGATCGTCTGCTGCGCCATATCGGTCTGCTGCGCGCAGGCGCTCGGTCAGGCGGACTATCGGGTTTACACGGACCATCCGCGGCTCTTCCTCGAGTCCGACCGACTCACAAGGCTGCGCCGCGACGTCAAGCGCGGGACATTGCGCTGGCGCTCGCTCCGCCGCGCGGCCGAGGCTGGAGCGGCATTTCCTGAGCAGCCCCTAGTCGATGCGCTGAGATTCCAGGTCGAGGGAGCCGAGGAGCCTGGCCGCGAGGCCGTCGCGTGGGCCGCAGCCTTGGCGGCGGACGGCATCCGCACCGCCGCGGAACTCCGCCTAGCCGCGCTCGTCTACGACTGGTGCCGGGAGCTGTTCGATCCCCCCGGGCGGAAAGCCGTCAGCGCAGCGCTAGCCGCCGCGATTGAGTCCGTGCTCCCGCAAGCGAACTTGGACCCCGGGCTCGCGAGGGCCGCCGTTCTCGCCTCCATTGCGCTGGCCGGCGACTGGCAGGGCTCGGAAGCGGCGCTCGGCACGCTGCTGGGGACCCACTGGCGCAGCGATATCGCCCCAGCGCTGGAGCGGGGGGAGCTAAGCGACGACGCGTTGACTCTCATAGCGGTCCTAGAAACCTGCCTCGCTGTCCGGCACAACTTGGAAGTAGACCTGCTGCGCGGCAGCAGCGCGGCCCTGGCAGCCCTGGTCCGGACCCGCCTGCTGAGCTACTACCCGGTCGACATCCAGACCCCGGAAGGCCTCGTCCGGCGGCCGTCCCGGTTCGGGGCAGACGAGGAGCGGGCCAAGCTACAAGCCCCCCTGTACCGCATCGCCGAAATGCTCCTGGTGGGCTACGAGTCCAACCTACGCGAGTTCCAGTTCATCCAAGGCTGGCTGCGGGACGACAACTACCGGCTGCAGTCGCCGCTGGCCCTGCCCTACGAGTTCCTCTGGGTCAATCCCTATCTGCCTGGCCTGACGCCGCAGTCGGCTCCGCGGGTGGCCCACGACCCGATCCGCGGGCGCCTCTACGGGCGCCTAGCGTGGGAGCGACCCACCACCTGGGTTGGCTACGTCGACGGCCGTCTGGAGCTCCTAACGGCCGAAGGCCCAGCCGCCGCCAGTTTCGGAGAACTCGCGCCGATCTTCTTCCCGGACGCCGCCGTGGTGCCGGTCGAGCCGCCCGCGAAACTCAGCCTGCAATGGCCCGTCCCGACCGGCGGGTCGCCAGAGACCGCCCGGATTTTCTTCATCGGGCTGGAAGGCGGCGAGACGTACGCGCTGAAGGTGAACAACCAGGAGGCTCGCCTAGTCCAAGCGGGCACCGGAGGCATCTGGGTTCTGCGCATCGACCCCAACGCTTCCAAACGTAGCCGGATCGACATCCGCAAGCGGATCCGGCTGCAATTGCGCCCTACGCTGAAGCCCACGGCCCCAAACCGGCCCCGGCCCACGCTGAGGCCCTGAGGCCCGGAAGGGAAAGGTCAGGACGGCAGGTCCGCTGACGGACACTGCGGGACGAGTCCGCACCGGGCGCAAAGCGGTCGGCGGGCCTTGCAGACTCGCCGCCCGTGGTGGATGATCTGGTGCGCGTACGCGACCCAACGCTTGCGGGGCAGCAACTCCATGAGGCGCCGTTCGATCTTGCCCGGATCCTTCTCCGCGACCAGGCCCAACCGCCGCGAGATGCGCTGCACATGGGTGTCGACCACCACGCCGGTGGCCTTCCCGAACCAAGTCCCCAGCACCACGTTGGCGGTCTTGCGTGCGACGCCCGGAAGCGTGAGCAATTGCTCCATGCGAGCAGGCACCTGGCCGCCGAAGTCCGAAACGATCTTCTGCGCCGATCCCTTGAGCGACTTGGCCTTGTTCCGGAAGAACCCGGTCGTGCGGACGAGCTCCTCGATGCTTTCGACCGGAGCCTCGGCCAACTCCTCGACGGTGGGATAGGCGGCGAACAGCGTGGGCGTCACGAGGTTGACCCGCTGGTCCGTGCATTGCGCCGACAGGATGGTCGCCGCGAGCAACTCCCAGGCGCTGCCGTGGCGCAGGGCGCACTCGGCGCCCGGATAGTCCCGATCCAGCTGCCGCAGAATCTTGCCGAGCCGCCGCTTCAGCGCCAGGGGAGTCTCTTGCGAGGGGTCCGGCCCAGCCATCCTGGCCATCGTAGCGGATGCGGCCGGATGTCACCCCAGCGCTTGCTCGCGGGGGAGGGCCTCGGCAAGTTCCCGCTCGCACTCCCGCATGGCCGCGGCGATCCCCTCTCCGCTCCAGCCCAGCGCCGGCCCGGCAACTTCCGCAGCCCGCCGGGCCCACATCGGATCGTAGGCCGGGTCGAATGCCGCGCCGGTGCGCCGCAGCAGGATATCGCCCAGGGTCCGGGCCTGCTCGCGCTCCACGGCGAACAGCACCTCGCCGCACCTCGTCTTGCAGCCGTCGGTGAGCGGCTTGGCGAGTTGCTCGCTCCGGGCGATGAAACGCTGCAACTCCGGCGTGCGCGGGCCGTAGATCCGAGCGACCCGCGCCGGAGCGCTCTCCCGGCAAGGAAGCCGGTCCGCTCCGTCGGCAGGGACTAGGCGAACACCTAGTTTGCGGGCCACGCTCCGCAGCGCCTGGGCTGCGAAAGACGGCGCGGTAGTCAGTTTGCCGCCCGCCATCGTCAGCAGGCCTCCCACGCCGTCCCGCCGGGCGTGGTCGATTAGCGCATGCCCCCTCGAGACGCGGTTCAGGTCCGTGCGGTGCGACGAGAGCAGCGGGCGCGGGCCGCAGTAGGCGTACAGCACGGCGGCGCGGTCCAGGCGGGCCTCGGGGAACAGGCCGTTCGCCTCGGCCAGCAGGTAGTCGATCTCCGCGGGTTCGGGCCGGGTACGGTCGGGGTCGCCCTCGTAGGGCGTTTCGGTGGTGCCCACGAGCAGGAGCCCGCCCCACGGCACAACGAAGAACGGGCGGCGGTCGGACCGGGCCTCGCGGTACACCGCGTGTAGCGGGAGGCCGAACGGGGGCTCGACAACGATGTGGGCACCGTTGAGAAGCGTGAGGAGCGGCCGGGACTTGCGCGCGGGCAGCAGTCCCAGCACCCGGTCCGCCCAGGCACCGGCGGCGTTGACCACGACGCGCGAGCGAATCTCCTCGCCCCCCCCGGACCCAGCGATGCGCACCCCCGCGACCTGTGAGCCGGCGAGCACAAAGCCCGTCACCGGGGAGTGGTTGCGGATGTCGGCTCCGCTCTCGCCTGCCTGCAGCGCCATTTCCAGAGCGACACGCTCCGGGTAGACCGCTTGGCAGTCGTGGTACTCGAACCCGCCGACGAGGCCGGTCGGGTCCAGCCCGGGGAGCAGACGCAGGATCTCGCCGGGCGCAAGGCCCCGGGGCGGGGGCAGACCGCTGCCCTGCGCGAGAATCCGGTACAAGAAGAGGCCCGCCGCGAGATACCAGCGCGGTCGCGAATCACCCCGATACCAAGGGAGAATGAACGGCTGCGGGGAGACTTGGCCGGGGAACTCCCGGAGCAGCAGTTCCCGGTCGCGGAGCGATTCCCGGACCAGGGAGACCTGCCCGCTCTCCAGGTAGCGCAGGCCCCCGTGGATCAGGCGTGTCGAACGGCTGGTGACACCGCAGCCGAAGTCCCGCCGCTCGAGCAGGACGGTCCGGATGCCGCTCCGGGCAGCCAGCCGGGCCAAGGCGCAGCCGTTGATCCCCCCGCCCACGACGGCCAAGTCATAATGGCTGCCGGAGGCCAACCCCCAATCTAGCAGCCGTTTCGGCCTCTCCCTCGCAGGGCGCCGGATCGGCGGAAGGTGGTGGTTGGACGGGGCCCGTGGCCGACTTGCGCACCACCTTATGCGGCATCCCGCTGCGGAATCCGGTGATCGCCGCCAGCGGCACCTTCGGCTACGGGTCCGAGTTCGCCGACCAGCTCGACCTCGCGCAGGTCGGCGGCTTGGTGGTCAAAGGGCTGTCCCGCGAGCCCCTCGCCGGCAACCCCGGCCCCCGCCTGACGGAGACCGCCTCGGGCATGCTGAACGCGGTCGGCCTGCAGAACATCGGCGTCCGGGCGTTCGTGGACCAGAAGCTGCCCCTTCTCGCGCGCTTCGCAGTGCCTGTGCTAGCGAACGTCTTCGGCTTCCGCATCGAGGACTATGTCGAGGTCCTGCGGGTCCTGGAGGATGCAGAGGGGCTGGTTGCCTACGAGCTGAACGTTTCCTGCCCGAACACCCGCCACGGCGGACTGGAGTTCGGCGCCGACGAGAACGCACTCCACGCGGCGGTCGCAGCGGCGAAGACGGTGGCCCGGCGGCGGCCGCTGCTGGTGAAGCTGTCGCCCAACGTCACGGACATCGCAGCGATGGCGCGTGCTGCGGTGGATGCGGGGGCGGACGGGCTCTGCCTCATCAATACGCTCCGCGGCCTGGCAGTCGACGCCGCCACCCGCAGGCCCCGCCTCGGCGCTGGCTACGGAGGCCTGTCCGGACCGGCGATCAAGCCCGTGGCGCTCTACATGGTCCACCGGGCAGCTCGCGCCGTCAACGTGCCCATCGTCGGCATCGGCGGCGTCGCGAACGGCGAGGACATCGCGGAGTTCCTGCTGTGCGGGGCCTCCGCCGTGCAGGTCGGCACAGCCAGCTTCTGGGATCCGCGACGGGCGGCCAAGCTGCCCGCCGAGCTCAATGGGTTCCTTCGCAGGCACCGCGTCCCCAGGGCGCACGACCTGGTGGGCGCACTGGAGATGCCCGGTCAGGAGCCGGCCCTGGCACGTGCCCGCTCGGCAGCCGCAGGATCGAACGCGTAGCGGAACGCGTTGTCGGCTACCGTCGCAATCTCTGCCGCGGAGAAGCCCAGGCGGCGGAGGTTCGCCAGCTCGTCGTCCAGGGTGACGCCGAAGAATGTCGGATCGTCCGTGCTGATGGTCAACGGGACCCCGGCTTCATACAGGGCCCGCACGGGATGGTCTCGCAATGCGCTGTAGACCCCTGTGCGGACATTGCTAGTCGGGCAGACCTCCAACGGCACCCCCAGTTCGGCGAGATGCCGCACGAGTCGTGGGTCTTCGGCGGCCCGGACGCCATGGCCGATACGCTCTACCCCGAGGATCTGCAGAGCGGCCCATACGCTCTCCGGGCCCAGAGCTTCGCCGGCATGCACCGTGGTCCTCAGGCCGCTCTCGCGGGCTATCTCGTACACTCGCCGGAACGGCGCCGGAGGGTGCGCATGCTCCGCTCCGCCCAGAGTGAGGCCGACAATCGTCGCGGACCGGTGGGGCAGGATCCGTTCCAGGAGGGTTTCGGCGGCCGCCGGCCCGAAGTTGCGAACCAAGTCGACGATCCAGCGCACCGTGGGAGGGCCCGGCGGGCTCTCGGAGAGCACGGCGAGCAGCTCGGACAGCTCGAGCCCTTGCGCCAGGTACTCAGGGACCGATACCGAGATCTCGGCGTAGACGATGCCTTGGGAGCGCAGCCCCTGGCGCACCGCAGCGGCAAGATCTCGGAAATCCTCGATGTCCCGCACGAAGTACGAGGTCAGCAAGTAGGCCGCCAGGAACTGCTCAAACGTGGCGTACTCGAACAGCCGGTCCAGCTCGCGCTCGGGATCCTCGGAGTCCAGAAGGCACCGGATGCCCGGATGGGCACGCAGCCAGTTGCGGTGGGCCTTGGGCACGCAGCCCAGCACTAGCGCCGGCCCGTACTTGGCCAGCCGCTGCCTTAAGTAGGCCACCGGCACAGCCCCGCGCAGATGCAGGTGGAGTTCCGCCTTGGGCCCGGACGCGACCTCCGCGGCGGAAGCCGGCGAACTCGCTGTGGGAACACGCGACATCGGAGCTAGCCCGGAACGCTTGGCGGACGACCGGCCAAGCCCAGGGGACAAGCTCCCCTAGGCTCCACCCCCTACGGTATCGGAGGCGCGGTCGGCGACGCCGAGGCATGGATCGCATCGCGGGGCAAGACTTCCGCCCTCTCGCACCTCACCTTGACGCTGCGCTCGGGGGCGCGGCGGACCACCCGTCCACCACCCGCAAGGACGAGTCCTGGCCGAATTGCCCCTGGAGAGTCCGGCACCTTACCGACCGCCGCCCCGAGTCGCCCGCCCCAAGCCAGCGGATCTTCACACCCGAGAACGGCTCCCACGGCCCCGCCGAGGCCCTCTGAGACCTCGGCGGGCTGTGCGGAACTCTAGCGACCGCCTCCAACTGCCGCAGGCGTCTGCGGTTCAGAACCGGTGGCTGGGGCCAAGCTCAATCAACACCGCCCCTCCGAGGCCGCCCAAAGGCACGCAGTGCGTTGCTCGCATTCGAAGTAACGCCGACAGGCTGCCGGCCCAGCGAAGGCCGCCCCTGCCCGCCCGCGTGGAAGGTCCGGCTCGTTAGGGCGCTTCGCCTTCTGGCCCAGGCTGGGACGGCGGGGCTCAGGTCCCGCGCAAGCTCCGAAAAACGAGTTTCCTACAGGCACCGAAGCCCCGGGCCCGCGACCTGGGAGCGAGCAGCAAGGCGAGCCTGGGGAGAGCTCCCTCGCACTGGGACACCGGACGACAAAGCGGCACTGCGCAGCCTCTCCGTAGAGTCCTGCGGACACACCGAGCAAGCTCGCGGGGGAAACTGCTGCGGATTTTGGATTCTGCCGGTCCAGGCGCAGAGATTCCTTGACAGACCGTTCCGGCGGCCGTACGCTGTTGCCGGTTGTGAGGCGGAGAGTTTCGACCACCGCGAGGCGAACCCGCATCGGCCCCCTGGAGGGCGCCGGCGGGACCGTGGTCTGCTACGGGCGCAGGAGCCTAGAGCGGACCTATGCCTGCATGGCCGGACCGGCGCCTAGGCCTGCGGCTACCGCCCTCGATACGGGTCAGGAGCTTCGTTTCAAGACATAGGAGGGGATGGTACAAACATGACTTCCAGACACAATTTACTGTTTGCACCGGCCCGTTGCGGATGGCTCGCGCTGGCCTTGGCGACGGCTTGCGCGTTCTCGACCGTCGCCTGGGGCCAAAACACCTTCGGCACGGTCGTGGGGCGCGTCAGCGACGCCCAGGACGCCGTGGTCCCCGGAGCCGTGGTTACGGCGACCAATCAGAGCACGAACATCGCCCGGTCGGTCCAGTCCGGCACGACGGGCGACTACAGCATCCTCAACCTGCTGCCGGGTTCGTACGATGTGACCGTTGAGATGGACGGCTTCAAGACGGCCCTGGTCGAGGGGATCGTGCTCCGCGTCAACGAGTCCGTCCGAGTGGACGTGGCCTTGCAGATCGGGGAGGTGGTCGAGACCATCGAGGTCTCGTCCACGGTCGCGCCTTTGCTGGAGACGACGCGCTCCACCCTCGGCACCGTCGTGGCGAATGAGAAGGTTGTGGAGTTGCCCCTCAACGGGCGCGACATGACCCAGCTCACGATGCTGCTGCCGGGCGCCGCGCCGGGCGCGAGCGCCGGCGGTTTCTTCATCATCGGCGGGCAGACCGTGGCCGTGACGGGCAACCGCAGCGACCAGAACAACTACACCCTCGACGGCGTCAACAACAACGAGACATTCTTCAAGCACTACGGCATCCGCCCGTCCCTCGACGCCATCCAGGAGTTCACGGTCCAGACGAACATCACCAGCGCCGAGTTCGGCGACGCGGCGGGCGCCAACGTCAACGTGGCGATCAAGTCGGGCACCAACGAGGTGCACGGCAGCCTCTTCGAGTTCTTCCGCAACGACAACCTCGATGCCCGCACGTTCTTCGCACCGGAGAAATCGGAGTTCCGCTGGAACCAGTTCGGCGCGGCCGTAGGAGGCCCGGTCGTTCGGAACCGCACATTCTGGTTCGCCAACTGGGAGTCCTTCCGGTTCCGGCGCGAGAGCACCCTACTGAACACCGTGCCGACCCAGGAAATGCGCGAAGGCAGATTCCTCGCCAACACCGACGGCTCTGCCATCGGCCAGCTCTACGACCTGCTCAGCACTCGGGAGCTCCCCGACGGCACCCTGTCGCGCCAGCCGCTGGCGAACAACACCGTGCCGCAGAGCCGCTTCCACCCATCGGCTCGCACTTGGCAGGACGGGGTGTACGGACCGTTCCTGCCGAACTTGCCGGGGCAGGCAAGAAACTACATCAACATAACGCCGGACAAGCGGGACGAAGACCAAGTCAACCTGCGGCTGGACCACAAGGCTAGCAATAGCAACAACTTCTTCGTGCGCTGGTCGTGGGCGGACAACGAGAACCTCTCCCCGCAGGCGTTTCCCGGGCGTGAGGTGTCATTCTTCAACAAGTTCCGCAACATGGCCGTCAGCGACACCCACCTGTTCAGCCCGACGGCCATCCTCGACATCAAGTTCGGCTACAACTCGGACAACATCCAGAGGCGCACAGACCCGCTCGGCCTCGGGGTGCTGGTGCAGGGCCTGCCGGCAGCGTTCCGCGGGGACTTCGACTTTCCCATCGGCATGGGCATCTCGGGCTTCGCCGGCGCAGGCCTGACCGCGTTCGTTTCCGGACCTCAGCGGACTTGGCAGTTCGCGCCAACATTCACTAAGATCGCAGGCCAGCACACCCTCAAGGTCGGCGCCGACGTCAAGGTCCGGCACGTGCTGCACGACGGCGTCTTCGCCAATGTCAACCACGACCGGCTGCCCACCTCGGACCCGCAGGATGCGGCGGGCGAGACAGGCTTCTCCTATGCGAGCTTCCTGCTGGGCTTCCCCTCCTCGGCCGGACGGATCCAGCCTCTCGAAGCCCCCGGCTGCTCGTCATGCACGGAGGCCAGGATGAAGCAGGACCTGACGCACGTGTATGTGCAAGACGACTACAAGATCACTCGGAACCTGACCCTCAACCTCGGCCTGCGCTACGAGTGGACCTCGTGGTACAGCAGCCGCAACGAGCCGCCCAACGCCTCTTGGTTCGACGCCATCAGCAACCAGTTCGTGTTCGCCGGGCCGAATCCGATCACTGGCGAAGCGGCGAACACGACGCCGACCTTCATCCTGCCGGACAAGAACAACCTCGCCCCGCGCTTCGGCTTCGCCTACCTCCTGGGACAGAGGACGACGCTCCGAGGGGGGTACTCGGTTTTCTACGGCTCGAACATAGCCTGGGAGGGCAACCACATGCGGGGCAACTACCCCTTCGCCCTCGGCCAAAACCACAACTTCAACAAGACGGTCCTCGAATACAGCCTGGACGCCCCCTACCCGAACCTGAGCGCCTCGACGCCGAGCGCCCAGCACACGGCCCGCCGAGACAACGTGATGCCCTATGTCCAGCAATGGAATCTGGGCATCCAGCGCCAGCTGGCCGAGGACCTGATGTGGGAGGTCAACTATGTCGGGTCCAAGGGGACGCGGCTGAGCTCCTTCATCGACGGGAACAACGCGCTTCCGGGGCCCCCGGCCGACGGTGACACAATTCAACAGCGCCGACCGTATCCGATTCACTTCGGCGCGTTCAGCGAGAACCAGTCCGACGCCGTTTCCAGCTACCACGGCCTGACGACCAAGCTCGAGAAGCGCTTCAGTCGCGGACTGAGCTACAGGATGAACTACTCGTGGTCCAAATCGATGGACCTCAACTCGCAATGGGGCGGGACTTCGGCGCAGAACGCCCTCGACGAGCGCAGCTCGATCGGCCTGTCCGACTTCCATCGCGCCCACATCTTCAGCGCTGACCTCGTATGGCGCCTGCCGCGGGTATCCACCCTGACCGGCGCACTGGACAAGATCGTCAACGACTGGCAGATCAATTCGATCGTCCAGCTGCGCAGCGGGAGGTACCTAACCCCCACTCTGGCCGGGGACCACAACAACATTTCCGGGCGCGGGACGAGCCAGCGGCCAGACTTGGCGGGCACATCGATCAGCTACCCGCGCACGCCCGAGCGCTGGGTCGATCCCGGATCGTTCGCACTGCCGAACGCCCCCGCCTTCGTCGGGGACGACAGCGGCTACGGCACCGCGGGGCGCAACATCATCGAGGGTCCCGGCCACGCCGGAGTGGACTTCTCGCTGTACAAGAACATCCCCCTCACCGAGCATCTCGGAGCCCAGCTGCGCTTCGAGTTCTTCAACATCTTCAACCGCGTCAACTTCAACAATCCGGGGACCGGGGGCTGGGACCCCTCCAACCTGGCGAGCTGGGGGGTCATTACCGGGACCGCTGACGCGAGGCAGATTCAGATCGCGGCGAAGTTCTACTTCTGACACCGATGGCGGGCAGCCCCCAACGCTGCCCGCGATCCTGGGCGCGCAGTCCGATGCCAAGTTCGGTGTGCCCGCTATTTGGGGATGAGGGAATGCCTGCTGGCCTGCGCGGTGGCATCCTGGGGGCCTGCGCTGGCTTGGTCCTGGGGTTAGCTGGCCTCGGGGCCGCTCCAAACGCCGAGCAGCGGCTGGGAGAGCTGTTCGCCGACCTGGACGCCGCAAAGCAGGCCGGGGAACCCGAGCGCTTGCGAGCGATCTATGCCGAGATCGCACGCCTCCAGCCCGAAGACGCCGAAATCCAGCGTGGGCTCGGCTTGGCCTGCTACTTGGGGGGCCGCTTCGAAGAGGCCGCCGCCGCTCTCAAGAGGGCGGTCGAGCTCCGCGCCGGATTAGCCGGAGCTCGGCTGTACCTGGGCATTAGCTACTACCGGCTGAACCGCTTCCCGGAAGCCTTGCGCGAGCTCGAGCAGTCGCCGGAAATCCTAGCCGACGAGCCGGTCGCGCGCTACTGGCAAGGCGCGACACTGCGGGCGCTAGGGCGGCTCCCCGGAGCCATCGCGGCCTTGGAGGCAGCCCAAGCGCGCGCCCCTGCGAACCAGGAGGTCTTGCAACTGCTGGCACGCTCCTACAGCGAGCACGCCGCAGAGCTCCTGAAGCGCTTGCTGGCGGAGGCTCCGACCTCGGCTCCGGCTCGGCTGCTGCGAGCTGAAGAGCTCGCCATGGACGGCGTCCACACGGCCGCGCTGCGCGAGTTGGAGGCCGCCTTGAAGGGGCAGCCCGGCCTGATCGGCCTGCATTTGCTGAAAGGCGAGACCCTGTGGGCTCAAGGCGAGTACGAGGCAGGTGCCGCAGCATTCCGCCTGGAGCTGCAGAACGACCCGCTCAGCTTGGAGGCCTTGGTGCGGCTCGGAGCGTTCGCGCTCGACAACGGCGATCCTCTGGAGGCGACTAGGCACCTCGGCCTCGCGAGGCGGCTGCGCCCCGCCGACGAGCAGGTCCGTGAATTGTTCGCGCGAGCACTGCAGGCGTCGGACGGCAAGGCCGACCCGATCGGGCCCCCCCCGGAACAGCCTCCGCCAACTGACCCTTCGGTGGCTGGCGCACGCACCGCGTACGGCCAGGGCCGGCTCGATCTCGCGGTCACCGTGCTGGAGCGCTTGCTAGCGACGAACCAGGGCACAAAAGAAGCGCGGCGCCTGCTAGCGCGGTGCCATCTCGCTGCGGGGGAGCTCTTGCGAGCTGCGGACCAACTCAGGACCACTCTGGCCAGGGCCCGCGCCGATCCAGCAGACCTGTATCTGCTGGGTAGGACTAGTGAGCGGCTCGCCTCCCGCGCAGCCGAGAGCCTGTTCGAGCTCGATTCGAGTTCCGTGGCGTCGTTGCTCTTGCGCGGGGAATCCTTCGAGCGGGGCCCCCGGCACGAATTCGCCAAAGCGCTGGCGGAGTTCCGCAAGGCCGAGGAGCTAGCGCCTGCCGACCCAAGCGTCCAGCACGCGATCGCCCGCGTGCTATTCAAGCTCAAGAGGTTCGATGAAGCCGTCCCGCATCTGGAGCGAACCCTTGAGTCCAATCGCGGCCATGGCATGGCGAGTTATCTGCTCGGGAAGATCAAGCTCGCGCATGGCGACCGGCGCGGCGCCATCGGAGCCCTGCGCCAAGCTGTCGCCACGCGTCCCAACCTCGAGGACGCCTGGCGCGATCTCGCCCGGGCGCTGGTGCTGGACGGCCGCTATGCCGAAGGGATCGCGATTTACGAGAGGCTGGCGAGGCTCGCTCCGGGGGATGTCAGCCTCCATGCTTCGTTGGCCCAGGCGTACCGGCGGGCGGGGCGACTCGAGGAAGCCAAAGCGCAAGCCGACGAGATTCGCAGACTCGGCACAAAGGCGAGATCGCAGCAGCAACGTTAGGTGGCGCGCCGTTCCCGGACCGCCGATATGCTTTCGATCGACCCCATGCGATCCGTCCAATCCGGCTGGCGCGGCACCCCGTCGCAAGCCCCAGAGGCGGCGTGCGGCTAGCGCGCCCCGGCAAGCAACCCAACCTGCCCAAGCTCCGCCGGGACCACCTTGAGAGACGCACTACCTGGCCCCCTCCTGGCAACTCGCTTCCAGCCCGAGGCCGCGAGGCCCCCGCCTACGACTGCAATGCAGGGGGGCGCGCAGACCCTCGCTGCGCGCGGCATCGGCGCTGGCGCTCGCAAGAGATTCGGGCCGACTGCGGTTCCGTTCGGGCTCACTGGCGGGTATGATGGTATGCGCTCGTTGCTGAGGAGGAACCCGCGATGACCCACAAGAAACTGATGGGGGAGCTGGCGGCGATGTGCCTGCTTTTGCCTGGGCTCGCTACCGCCCAATTCGGGAGCAGCATCCAGGGGGTGGTGGCCGACCAGTCTGGAGCGGTGGTCCCGGGTGCCTCGGTGACCCTCGTGGACCAAGCGACGGGCATTGAGCGCCAGACAGAAACTGGTCCGGTAGGAGTGTACCGCTTCCCCAGTCTGGGGGCCGGCAGTTACGAGGTGCGGGTCGAGGCCGAAGGCTTCTCGGCCTTGGTGATCCCGGTGGACCTTTCCACCAACCAGATCGCCGACATCAACGCTCAACTCGATGTGCAGGCCGCGGCTGAGCGGGTCGTTGTCACAGCGGCAGCTCCTGTGCTCGACACCGCCGACTCTCGGGTCCAGGCGACCATCAAGGAGGAGGAGCTCGACGACCTGCCGTTCGGGTCGCGCAACATGCTCGGATTGGCGGCCGTGGCTCCGGGCGTCACGGGCTACGGCCTCCTGGCCGGTGGCACCGCCACAGGTCCTCCGGACAACTTCAACACCGAGGTCGCTGTCGAAGCCAGCGGAAACGGACGCAACTCCAGCGGCAACCTCTACACCCTGGACGGGCTGAACATCACCAGCAACATCATCCAGGGGCGCCCCAACGTGACGCCCAACGTCGAGTCTATCGAGGAGATCTCGATCCAGACCAACACGTTCAGCGTCGAGCAGACCAACGCCAGCTCGGTGCAAATCGCGATGACGACCAAGAGCGGCTCCAACGAATTCCACGGCACCGGCAGCTACTTCTTCACGAACCAGGGCCTGACCGCCCGCACGGTGTTCACGGGAACGCAGCAGAAGTTCAAACGGAACATCCTCAACGGCACCATCGGCGGCCCGATCGTCAAGAACTCCACCTTTTTCTTCGGCTCGTTCGAGGGCCTGCGCTCCGAGCGGTCGCTCGCCGACTCCGTCAGGACGTTTGAGTCCCGCGAATTCCTGGGCTGGGCCCAGCAGACCTTCCCCAACACCCTCGGCACCCAGATCCTCGCCGAGCGGCCGCCGGTCGACGCCACGGTTACCGGCGTCGCCGGCACCGCCGAGACCGTGTTCGGGCGCGGGGCGAGCGGCTGCGAGACCGCCGCCACGCACTTCATCCCGTGCAGTCTGCCGATCATCAACGAAGGGCGCTTCGCCAGCAGCCCCTTCCGCAACGGCAACCAGTACAACGGTCGCATCGACCACTACCTCAACGACTCGGCGGACCGCCTCTACTTCAACTTCTACCGCATGAAGTACGACATCGAGACGCAGGTCAACCGGAGGGGCTTCAGCACCACCGACGACGGCCACATGAACGCCATCCAGGGCAGCTGGACCCGCACGTTCTCGCCGACGGTGCTGAACGAGTTCAGCTTCGGGTGGGGCTACGTGGACGGCTGGAGGGGCTTCAACGAATCGA
The DNA here is from genome assembly GCA_965213745.1 of Bryobacterales bacterium. Lineage (GTDB taxonomy): Bacteria > Acidobacteriota > Terriglobia > Bryobacterales > UBA6623 > VXMF01. The sequence continues at coordinate 121,841 of CBDBZZ010000024.1, forward strand.
CCGACGGCGGCCCGATCCCGTTCGACATCCCCGATATCGGCGTCCAAGGCCAGAGCCTGGGGATCAACCCAGCCTGGGGGCCGGCGGTGTTCATCCAGAACAACTTCAATTGGCGCAACGTGGTGACAGTCCTCAAGGGCTCCCACTCTTTGAAGTTCGGCGTCAGCGGCTGGTGGGGCGACGACGACGCCCGCTTCAACGAAGCGTACGGCCGCGTCTCGCTCAGCTTCAACAACCTGCTCGACCTGGTGACGGACCGGCCGCTGACCCAGGGCGGCCCGCTGATCGACCCGCTGACCGGCGTGGAAGGCCCGGGAGGCTACGAGCACCTGCTCAACACCTGGGGGTTCTTCGTGCAGGACGAGTGGAAGGTCACGCAGCGCCTGACTCTCACGTTGGGCATACGCTGGGACGATTTCGGCAACATCACCCGCAACAAGGAGAAAGGCGTTCCGCTGGGCAACCTGTTCCTGCCCCAGCAGTTCTCCGCCTTGGGATCCGCCGACGCCATCGACACGGCGTTCGCCGACGCCCGCGTCGAGTTCACCGACGACGGCATCTACGCGGGCCGCGTTGCGAACAACCTCGCCCCCAGAGCGGGCTTCGCCTGGGACCCGACCGGCAACGGCGACTGGACGATCCGCGGCGGAGTCGGGTTGTATCACGACTGGATCCCGCTGGGAGAGGCCAACCGCGTCCGCGGCAACCCGCCTGGCCTAGCGAGGCTGAGCGCCCGGCGCGACGATCCGACCTCGCCCGAGCCCATCTTCTCGCGAGCCACCCAGCTCACCTTCCCGTTCGGTTGGGTGCTGCCGCAGTTCCAGGTACTCGAGCTTGACGAGCGCGGCGGCTTAGCCGGTGCCCGCTCAGCGGTCGGAGCGATCAACCGGAACATCAAGGCCAGCGACACCTACAACTACAACATCGGCGTCGAGAAGCGCCTGCCGGGCGATTTGGTCGCGGGAGCCATGTACAGCGGGTCTGTGACTCGGGGAGGCATTGTGGGCCACGACTTCAATCGCTTCGCCGGCGACCTGCTGGACGGATCGTTCGACCGGCTCAACCCCAGCTTCGGCAGGATCTTCTACGAATGGAACGGCAACGAGATGGACTACAACGCGATGATCCTCTCGTTCCGCGGCCGTCTGACGACCCGGGGCAGTTTCCAGACGTCCTACACCCTATCCAGGACCCAGGACCTGGGGCAGGCCGGTTCCCGGGTGAATCGAGACCCAGGCGTCGCCACTCCGAGCCAGCACAACCTGGAACGCTTCCGCGGTCCGGCGGATTGGGATTTCCGCAACCGCTTCTCCTTCTCCGGCCTCTACCAATTCGGGGTGCCCGAAGGGATGGGTGCGTTCGGCCAGCAGATCCTGGGAGGCTGGGAGATCGGTTCCATTGCCATCCTGCAGAGCGGTCCGCCCTACAATGTGGTGAGCACCGGCTCGTTCCAGCCGGAGACGGACGCGAACGGCACCGTAATCGGCTTCCTCCCGGGCAGCGGCGACTTCAACGCGGACGGGGTGAACTTCGACTTCCCCGACGCTCCCAGCGGAGGCACCGGCGGCTCGGCGAACCGCCAGGCGTACTTGCGCGGGGTGTTTCAGAGGAGCGACTTTCCGCTGCCCGCGCCCGGCGCCCTGGGGAGTCTCGCTCGGCATGCCTTCCGCGGGCCGGGGATGATCAACGTGGACTTCAACGTGATCAAGAACATCCACTTCTCCGAACGGGTCAATTTCCAGCTGCGCTTCGAGTTCTTCAATGTCCTCAACCGCGTCAACTTGAGAAACGTCAACGGGAACCTGGCGAGCTCGACCTTCGGTCGCGTGACTTCGACGTTTCCGGCCCGGCAGATCCAACTAGGAGCCCGCATCGCTTTCTAAGCGAATCAATCCGCCACCCCCGCACGGCCAGCCTCTGGGTTGGCAGCCGCGGGGCGGGCCGCTGGGTGCGTGATGGCCGCTGGGTTCTGGTGCCGTTTCCTGGTCGCGGCGGCTCTCCCGACCACCGCTGCATCCGCCCAGGGAGTCGCCAGCCGGGGCGTCGCTCCGGTTCCCCGGGGCGAGCCCTCGGGGCTGCCTTTTCACGCCCGCTTCACGGACATTGCCCGGAAAGCAGGCATTACGGAGCCGACCGTCTTCGGCCCGGACCACAGCAAGGACTACATCCTGGAGACGATCGGCGGCGGAGCCGCTTGGCTCGACTACGACAACGACGGCTGGCAGGACCTGCTAGTGCTCACCGGCACCAGGTTCACGGACCCGCCGCCCGACAACTCGAACCGTCTCTACCGCAACCGCGGCGACGGCACGTTCCAAGACGTGACCCGGAAGGCTGGTCTTGTCCGCACCGGCTGGGCCTCAAGCGCCACAGTCGGAGACTATGACAACGACGGCGACGGCGACATCTACATCACCTACTGGGGAAGCAATGTCCTCTATCGCAACGCGGCGGACGGCACGTTCGAGGACGTAACGCGGACGGCGGGGCTGTTCGATCCGAGCGTGCGCTGGGGCAGCGGCGCGACATTCCTGGACTACGACCGCGACGGCTATCTAGACCTCTTTGTGGCGAATTACCTGCAGTTCGATCCCGCCACGGCCCCCGGCAAGGGCAGTGGAGCCAACTGCAACTGGAAGGGGGTCCCGGTGAACTGCGGGCCGCGTGGGCTGCCCATGGGGAGGCACTCCCTCTACCGCAACCGCGGCGACGGCACGTTCAGGGACGTGACTGCAGAATCGGGCATAGCGGCTGGCGGGAAGGGGTACGGCATGACTGCCGTCGCGGCGGACTTCGATGCGGACGGCTGGGTAGACCTCTACCTCGCGTGTGACGGCACGCCTAGCCTGCTCTACCGCAACCTGGGGGACGGCACATTCCTAGAGGAAGGGTTGGAGCGGGGGGCAGCACTCAGCGACGACGGATTCGAGCAGGCGGGCATGGGCATTGGGGTCGGCGACTACGACCTGGATGGCGATCTCGACCTCTTCAAGACCCACTTCTCGGACGACACGAATATCCTCTACAGGAACGATGGCCACGGCAACTTCGAGGATGCGACATTGGAGGCGGGCCTGGGGGTAGAAACGCGATTCGTCGGGTGGGGCGCGGCAATTGCCGACCTGGACAACGACGGCCTGCCCGACATCTTCTACGCCACAGGCAGCGTGTATCCCGAGGTCGAAGCGAAGCTGCCGCATTATCCCTACAAGTCGCCGAGCGTGATCTTCCGCGGGCTCGCCGGTGGACGCTTCGAGGAACTCATCGAAGAGGCCGGCCCCGGCGTGGCAGCCGCGCATTCGAGCCGCGGCGCAGCGTTCGCGGACTATGACAACGACGGGGACATCGATGTCTTGCTAACAAACATGAACGATGTTCCCTCTCTCCTGCGCAACGATTCTTCAAGCCCCGGCAACTGGGTTAAGGTGCAGCTGGTGGGAGCCGCCGGCAAGTCGAACCGCAGCGCTATCGGGGCGCGGGTGTCGGTGAAGTACGGGGACCAGGTGCAGGTGCAAGCGGTCACTGGACAGTCCAGCTTCTACTCCGTGGACGACCGGCGGCTGCATTTCGGGCTCGGTTCGGCGGAGCGGATCGATCTTGAGATCCATTGGCCGTCGGGAGGCAAGGAGAGCCATGGCGGCCTCCCGGCGCGACGGCTGATCTACGTACGCGAAGGTGAGCCGCCTCAAGCCCGGGAGTTGCCCGCAGGTGCAGTTGTGCGGACGGGAGCACCATGACGCTACGGCATCCGGCCTTGCTCGGGGCCATCGCGATCATTCTGGCCGGGGCTGCGGCCCAGGCGGCCACGCTTCAGGACGCTGTGCAGGACTTGCGAGCCGGCCGATTCGAGGCGGCGCTCGAAAAGCTCGACATCCTTGCAGCGGACTCGCGGGACAGCCGAATTCTGACCTTGCGCGGCATGGCTCTGGCCGGCGCGGGAAGGGCGCGGGAGAGCCTTGCGGCGTACGACGAAGCACTGCGGCACCAGCCGCGCTACCTTCCAGCGCTGCAGGGAGCTGCCGAACTCGAGTTCCAAACAAATGGCCCCACAGCTCGACATAGGCTGGAACGAGTCCTTGCCGTCGAACCAGCGAACAAGACGGCGCACGCAATGCTCGGCTCGCTGTCGCACCGGGGCCGCGATTGCGCCGAGGCCGTGAAGCACTTCGAGGCGAGCGGGGCTGCCGCATTTGCCGATCCGGTGGTCTCCAAGCAGTACGCCGAATGCCTCTATCTCGTGGGACGCTACGCGGCAGCAGCCAAGGCGTTCCAGCGCCTCACCGCGTTATTCCCCGCCGACCGAAACCTCCAGTACAACTTGGGCTTGGCCCTCCACGATGCCGGTAAGCACGCCGATGCCGTCCGGGTGTTGGAGCCGGTCTCCTCCGAGATCTCGCCGGACGCCGACGCCCTCAGCCTGCTCGCCGAAGCGCAGCGTGACGCCCTCGACATTCCGGGAGCTGTCTCCACGTTGCAGCGGGCGGTAAGGAACTTTCCCCGCATCGAGAGGTTCTACCTGCAACTCGCCGAGCTATGCATGGAGCACGGCAACTTCGACCTGGGGCTGGAGGTAGTTGAAGCCGGCAGCCGAAACCTGCGGGACTCTGCTCGGCTGCATACGATGCGCGGAGTACTGCAGGCACAGCTGGGGTTCTACGACAAGGCCGAGGCCGCGTTCCAGCGCGCGGCGGACTTGGAGCCGGACGAGCGCTCGGCTGTATTGGGGCTATCGATCACTTTGCAGCGGACGGGCCGTGCGCAGGACTCCATCGAGGTGTTGCGGTCGCGTCTCGGGGCGGCTCCATCCGACGCGGTGACGGCCTACTTGCTGGCCCAAGCGCTTGTCCGCAAGGGCCTCGCCCCCAGCGACGAGGAGTTTGTCGAAGCTCGCGAGCTGCTGGAGCGAGCGGTGGAGGCTCTACCGAAGGAAGCCGCCCCCCGAGTCGAGCTTGGCAAGCTGCTCCTACGCGAAGGCCAAGTGGACGAAGCTATAGCGGTATTGCGCGAAGCGGTCGCAATGGAGCCAGCCGACCGCATCGGCGTGTATCAGCTGATGATCGCCCTGCGCCGAGGGGGCCAGCCAGAGGAAGCGTTCGCGCTGGCGCGACGAGTTCGCCAGCAATTGCAGGAGGCCAAGACCGAGGAGGTCCGCCGCAACAGATTTCGGCTTGTTGCGGCGGAAGCGGATGTTCAAGCGCGGTAGGCCAGCTATCCGAGTTCGAGTCAACTCGCTGGTCGCGGCATCCCGTCGAACAGTTCCTCGTGCATGCTGGATCACAGCGTCCTTCGCCTCTGGCCCCGCTCGGCAGCCGCATTGACGTGGTCGCGGCGCAGTGCTCGGTCGCCGTCGCATAGCTTGTGCTGGCTTAGTCGGGAGCGTCGCAAGTTTCCACCGGCAGCGGCACGATGCCGTACCGATTCCGCCACGCCCCACCCAGTTTGTGGGCTGCAGAGACCAATGCGGGACTCGTGCAAGATGCGTGCGGGCCTGCGGGCCCTCCCGATGCCAAGCCCCCAGCAGGCGGATGGCTGGGGATTCCAGATGCGGCGACCGCCCCTCGCCTCCTCCACGCAAATGCGTCCGGCCACCGGCATAAGATCTGCCGAAATTGTGGCCGCCTGTCCCCAGACCGCGATCCAGGCTCATCCCTCCCAAGGCGATAGACCATTCATTCTCGTTTAGCAGTGAGCCAAGCTTTACATCGCGCAACGGTGAAATGATGGTTAATGTTTGGAAACTGCGGTCGCGCAGTTCGCTGAGCCCATGTCCGAGGCTCGATTGCTCTCGTCGCAAGGACCATCCGCCTCACCGCACTCACGGCCTACCGGACCACCCCCCGCAATGGCGTTCTGCGGCCAGAGCGTTGGGAGAGAACTGGCGTTCCAGCGGACAAAGCCGTCGGGCGCGACGAGAACCTTCCCTTGCCCCACATGATTCGCATGTTGCTCCATCCGTGAAGCATGCATCTAACTGGGGTTGGCTGGTCCCGAAAACGAGCGGGAACGAACGCAGTCTAGTCTCCACCTGCACGAGCAAGATTCTTTAGGGCCTAGCTGCCGCTCGTTGTGCGTCCCCTAACTGCCGACAAGCTCTTGTGCTGGAACCGATGCAGAACAGCCGATGAGCCGTGGTTGATCATCAGCCGCACATGGCGCACGCAAACTCCAACCAGCTGCCATGATTCGACCCGACACCTCCAAGCGAGTTGCAAAGCGAGAACAACAACCTGATCCTTCTACTAATTTTGCCAAAAATAATTGCAAGTAAACTACTCATAGAGTCAATGGCTTGCGGATGCTTTTCGTGCAATTACTTATGAAAACATCAGTATGTCCGAGCCACCACGGATGTCGACGATTCCTTCAGCTTTCTCAAAGCGCTGTCAAGATTGCCCCTAAGCTGCGCCTTGGTCCGGCTAACTTATGGGCAAACTGCGCATATCGCCAGAGACCGCGGCAGCTCCACCGGGTTCACTTCCGGCGCATACTGCGGGAGGTCATGGATCTCGCATTCTGCCTCGCGGCCATCCAGCCATTCTCGGATCTTCCGCGCCGTGCGAATGCTGCAATTGTCCGCAACCACCAGGATCGGCTGGCTCAACTCCCCAACCATCCTCGCCGGGAACTCTCGGAACGTTTCCGCTGCGGCCCGGCCTTCGCGGATTTTGCAGCGCAGCTCGCCTTCCGGGCTGATCGCCGCCAGCCGGTTCAGGCGGAACCGCGAGTTAGCCGAGCATGCCGCGGGCGTCCCGCCCTGGATCCCCCCAGGGTGCCCGGACACGCACCGGGTCTGCCGCCCCGATTCGTCGGCGGTGACGATCGTCGACCCTAATTCTTCCGCTTTCTTGGCGATCGCCAGGAAGTCCCGCTGCTTCCAAGGCTGCGGGCGCTGCAGAGAGAACCCGAGCGAGCGCATGATGCGGCACACCGTCCCATCGCCGACCGGTATCTAGAACTGCCGGCGGAGCGCTAAGCGCACCTGCTGCGGCCCGCGGAACGAACTCAAACTCGCACTGCTCGGATGTTTTGGAGACCGCGGTGCGGTTGATCCAGCCGCCATGCTCCCGAGCCCATTTCCGCGGTCCGCCGGACTGCTTGCGGTCCTGGCAATTGGTGAAGCCGCCGAGAGCGTAGCGGGCTAGCCACCGGAAAACGGCTCGCTCCGCACAGGGAGATTCGTGCGCAATGGATGCAAAGGGCTCTCCGCACCTCGCACGCCTCACAACCTCCTTGCGAATCTCGAACCTGCGTGCGCTGGACAGGCGAAAGAACGCAACGAAACCTGCGATCACCGCCCTACACAGTGTAGAGCATCTGTATCCGACAGCTCATGTCAAACACAGAACCTGTTGCCACGACTCTTGCACTGGCCAGTAATGCTCGCGTTGCGGCGAGCTGGACAGCCTGACGAGGCGGTTGAGCCCGCTCGGCGAGTTCGTGAGCGATTGAAGGCTGCCAAGACCGAGGAGATCTGCCGAGCCGGTGCTACCCGTCAGACCGGCCCGGAAGACCTCGTGAGCCCAAGTAGCCGCCGTTCGAAAGCCGAAACGAGAATCTGCCCTTCCAGTCCCCTCTGGGCCACTCGCTGGGCCTCGTCGTTGAGACCGTCCGCCTTGTCCATCTTCCTTCCCCATCGAACTGGGTTGTATCGTCCCTGATTCCCGGATAAGGATTCCAGCCGCCAAACGAAACATTTTTTGTTGTAATGGTTTATAAAGTCCTCCAGGGTGTTTGTGGATGGCACCTCGGAGGTGCCTCTCGATTGTTCTGGAGGCCTCTCTTACCCTTGTCCCCGGACAGCGCTCCGACCTAGGCTTGCGACGTCTGCGACGATCCCTGAACAGGCTTGGCCGGACTCGGCATGGTGGCGCGGCTGCAGTGCTGCGCTGAGGCTGCCCGGCTGCCGCTGCGGAGTTGATGCGGCGGCACTGCGGCCAGCAGGGGCAGGAGCCTGCGTTCCAGGGGCCCTTGCCGGACTAGGCCTGCAGCCTCCGCCGCGCCGCTCGGACGCGGCGCATCAGGGCTTCTACTGGGGGACCCAGATCGCGCAGCTGCGGCGGCAGCGGCTGCCATCCCCGGCGCGGCGGCCTGGATGGCGACCGCTGATCCGGTCCTTCGTGGGCAGCGTGGGGCGGCTGACGCGCAGCGCACGGCGGCGGCGGTGCAGCCGGGGCCACCTGCGCCGGGCTAGGCTGCTGCACGCGGCGAGCCGGATGGAGCCGAGCCCAGCGGAAGAGGACCGACGCGGAGCCCGCGGGGGGATCGGTACGCCCGGAGCCGGGTGCGCAGCGGCTGCGGGGGCCCAAGCCGCTCGGCGACGGGCTGAGCGGCCCGCGCCGGATGCACAGGACTCTCAGTTTTACCAGAGTGGCCCCGCATCACCCATCTCGGAGAATTTACCAGGAGTCAAGGAGTATCGTCTCCAGACGTTGCCGTATGATAGGAAAGGTAGCTTTTGTCTACTAGCACATAATTGATGCCCTGGAGCACCTGTGCCGTTCGGTTCGCCGATCCAGCGACTCTGGCGCGCTGGTCGTGCCAGGACTGGCAGAATGTCCGAGAATCGGTCAGTTGCTGGAGCAAGGACGGCCTCATGGGACGCATCGCAGATGCATCAGGCTTGTTGCCCAACGGCACTGTGTGGCCACAGCATTGACGCCATGGCATCGACGGAGCAATCGCAGTTCGCCATCAGCCTGTTTTCAGGTGCGGGAGGCTTGGACATCGGAGTAGACAAGGCAGGGTTCAAGACGATCTGTTCGATCGAGTCCGATCCCCATTGCGTGTCCACTCTGCGACACAACGCGAGACGCAAGACGATCTGGCAGGTCGATGTCCGGGTGCTCGACCCAGCCCGTCTTCTTGACCATTTCTCTTTAGATCGCGGATCGTTATCTTTGCTCCACGGAGGGCCTCCCTGTCAACCTTTTAGCCAAATCGGTAAACTCGGTGGGCTGCAGGATCCGCGCGGTTCTCTAGTATTTGAAGTTTTACGGTTTACAAGAGAGCTACGTCCAAAAGCAGTCCTCATAGAGCAAGTTCCGAATTTTCTCGCCGCACGGCTCTCCAATGGAGAATCGTTACTTGATCGACTCGCCACGGACTTCCGCAAATTGGAATACGATTTCCATGTCAACGTATTGAACGCATTGTCTCATGGTATTCCCCAAAATAGACGTCGGGCGATCCTAGTGTGTGTGCCGCAAGGTCAAAACTTTCATTTTCCGGCGTCCCATGTGCATAAATTAGTCGTCGGTGACGTGCTTGGCGACTTGCCCGAGCCAGTGTTGAAGAATGAAGACCCGATGGTACCGAACCACATTGACGTGACTCCTGATCGAGACCGGGAAAGGATTGCCTATGTGCCGGAGGGCCTCTGGCTTTCAAAGGCTCCCAATGTCCCCAAGGATATTTTGAGAAACCTCACGAAAAAAGACACCACAAAATTCCGCCGTTTGGACCGGTGTCGCCCATCTTTGACCTTACGTTGCGGAGAACCTCCTTACCATCCAATCGCGAACAGGTATATCACACCCCGGGAAGCTGCCCGTATCCAAGGGTTTCCTGATAGCTATGTCCTGCTAGGGCCGGTCAGAGGGCGAACCGGTCAAGTTCGCGACCTCGACCAGCACCGCCAAGTGGCGAACTCAGTTCCTCCGCCCCTAGCCCAAGCGGTGGCGAAGAGCATCGGAGGCGCATTGTGTCTTACGTAGTGGGCGAATTGTTCGGGCACGGTCTGGCCAAACCGGGGAAGGCTCAAGCCAGCGGGAAATCTATGACGTCTGGAAGATACATCGCCAATCAACCCCTCGGCGGGGACCAATGGATCGAGAAGCGACACCGGCAGCAGGCCCACTGTCGTTTCAGAGACACGCTTTGCAATGGCGGAGGGAATCGCGACATGATGCGATTGCAAGCGAGTGACCCCAGCGTCGGTCCTCTCTTCTTATCAAGGGTTGGGCAGAAAACTGGTGGATACATTCCATGTGGAGTCTGCACTCTCCTGCAGGTCAACCAGGAAAAGATGTGGGCGATTTGCCCTCATCGGCTGTTCTCAGTCGGACCCAACGGTGTCGCAGTTCCCCACGCATGGCTTGCGCAAGGAATCTACACACTGTTGGGCTTCAAGAGCGGTGACAGGATTAAGGTCTGGTCAGAACTCAAGCTGACAGACTCATCGATTTCAGGGGCTGTATTCAATTACCGATTTGACTATATTCTACGCAAAGATTCATCGGACTCGCCGCCTATGGTAATAGAAATCATGACCTGCTCGACATCGGGAGGCAACAAGGAAAAAGGAACAGATATGCAAAGCGCATTTCGCAAGGCGACACTAGCAGCGAATGGAATCCTCGATAGCAGGGTCGTTGAGTCCCCAGGTGCAAACCTGAGGCAAATGTAGGCGAGCATGGCGTCGCAGTTGATCGCCAAGTCGGAGCAGCGATCGCTTGGGGCGGGAGAGCAGTTTGGATTATCCAAGACACTCTAGCGCAATACATCCGTACTCAGACCGCCTTGCCGCTACAGAACCTGCTCTCCGAAACATGGGATCCAGGAGAAGTGAACTTAGTAGTATCAGACCTTTACAGTCATGCGGAACTGTATGCCGGACCCATTCGATCCCCAAACGCAAATCGAGCATGCTGGCTCGAAACCTTAGGTGCTCCCCACATTCCGTCAACTGGATTTATCCTAAAAAAACTAGAGGGGATCAGGCCGCTAGCAACTATTACCGTCCCTTAGCAGACTATGCGTTGCCGCAGACCCCAAGCACTATGGCCCGCTCATCAATTCAACCGCCGCAGTCGCTTCCGCAGATGTCGACAGCGGCAACCCAGGGCGGTCTGGACTTGCCCAGGAAGGCCCGGACGCCGGCCAAGCCCTCAGGCGACGAGCGGCGCTCCGCCAGCACCGCGGCGGTGCGCTCCCGCAGCGCGTCGTCTAGTGGCCGGTCCGCAATCTCATGCACTAGGCTTTTGCAAGCGGCGAGCGCACCCGGGGCTCCGCGTAGCAGCCTGCCCACCAACCTATTGGCGGTGGCGGTGATCTCGGCGGATGGCACGACCGTGTGGACCAAGCCGGCCTGCAAGGCATCGTTGGCACTGACGGGCTCTCCGGTCAGCATCCAGCGACGGGCAGCCCGAGGCCCTAGCGCCTGAACGAGGTAGGGGCCGACCATCGCCGGCACCAAGCCTAGCTGCACCTCGCTCAGTCTGAACACGGCTTCCTGCGAAGCAATCGCCAAGTCGCAGCAGGCGACGAGACCGACGCCACCTCCAACAGCCGCTCCCCGCACAAGCGCGACGGTCGGCTTCGGCAATTCATACAGCATGCGCAGCATCGCCACGAACCGGCGCGTGTCCGCGAGGTTCTCGCTGCGATCTGCCGTCGCCATGCGGCGCATCGACCGCAGATCGGCCCCGGCGCTGAAACAGGTGCCCGCAGCCTCCACCAAGACTACGCGCGTGCCGGGATCTCGTCCGACTTCGCCTAGCTTGCGGGTGAAATCCGCGACGGTCTCCGCGTCCAGGGCGTTGCGGACCTCCGGGCGATTCAGGACAAGCGTGGCGACGCACGAGTTGCGCACCAGAAGCACTCTCTCGGCTGGCATGGGCCCGATGGTAGCGAATCGGCTGGATCGCTACGGCCGAATCGGCACCGAGACGGGAATCGTCGTCGGCGGCAGGCAGGACGAATCGTTGCAGGCCTGGAACTTCAGCGAACCTCGCAACTCCTTCCGTCCGGCAGGCATGGCCTCGACCTGAAACACGGTCACGATTTCGAAGCGGTCCGAGAACACCGCCAGGGGCAGCTCCGAGAAACTCGTCCGGAGTTCTTCGGCTTCCGGATAGGTGACGGATTGAATCGGGAACGGCGCATCCGCCCAAGCTAGCCGCGTCGGGATCAGATATTCCTCCTTGGGCTGGTCCGAATTGATGTGGTAGCCGCGCCGAACTCGGACAGCGACCGGTACTCGCAAGGGGCCGAGACCCGCAACCCGCACGCCAGCGCTCGCCTCGATCGAGGCAGCTGCGAATCCAAACGACTGGGCTCCCAGAACCGCCGTCCAGCTCGCAAAGGCCAACCCGACGGCAAGAGCGCACCAAGAGCTACAGCAGCGCCTCGATTTCGCTCGCATAGGCTGCCTTAGGCCTGAGGCCCTCGAGGTGGTGCAGGATGTTGCCCGCCCTGTCTACGATCAATGTAGTGGGGAGCGCGTAGATGCCCCCGAAGTCCTCGGCCACCGCATCGTCGCCGACGACGACGGGAAAGTTGAACTCAAACTCTTCCGCGAACGGCCTGACGACATCCCAGCCCTCTTCGTCCAGCGATACGGCTAGCACCGTAAAGCCCTGGTCTTTGTACTTCCTCTGGAACTCGACGAACCAAGGCATCTCGATCTTGCACGGACCGCACCAAGTGGCCCAGAAGTTGATGAGGGCGACCTTGCCCTCAAGATCTCCGTTGGTGATCGCCTTGCCGTCGGAGTCCAGCAGGCTGAACTCCGGCAGCGGCGTCGACTCGGCCGCCGGAGGGTAGTCGGCCTCGTAGCCTGGTGAGCAGGCTGCCCCGAGGAAGACCCCGCTGAGGGCCCCGGCTATGAGAAGGGTTCGCTGCTGCATGGCTGGTCAGTCTGCGCTCAACGCGATTATAGGGCATGGCCGTGCGCTGACGGTTCCGATTCCGCCGCCTCGACCTGGACACGCAAGCTCCCCTGATGCAACCGCACTCCCAGCGGCTCCCCCACGCCAACCTCTGAGGCCCGCCGCACCGCGGCACCGTCCCGCTTGAGCACCACGGCATAGCCCCGCTCCAGAATCGCCAGCGGATCCAGGGCGGCTAGACTGGCCGTCCAAGCGGCGATGCGCTCCGCACGCCGCTCGACAAACCTGCGCATCGCCGGGGCCAGCCTCTGCGAAGCCCGCTCCAATACCCCTGCTTGGCGCACAAGACGCGACCGCGGATCGAACTGCCGAAGGGCGGCCAAGCGGGCCGCCCGGCGCTCCACTTGCCGCCGCATGGCGAGGGCGAGGCGCTGGCCCACTGTGAGCAAATCGCGCGACTGGCGGGCGAGGCGAACACGCAGATCTAACGAGGCTAGGTGCTGCTCCGCACGGCCCAAGCGCACTCCGCCGTGCCGCACGAGCCCCTCGACGGACCGGCCCAGGGAGGCATGGAGGTCGTCCAGTCCCTGCCCCGCATCGCCCGTCTTGCGCTGGACGACCCTCGCCGCCCGCTCCATGCCACACCGCAGGAGCCGCGTTCGCGCCTCGGACAGCCGCAGATGCATCGCCCGGGCCGTCCGGGATTCGGATGCGCGCAACGAATGCAGCACGCTCTCGAGGCTGGGCACGGCCACCTCCGCGGCAGCCGAAGGCGTCGGGGCGCGATGGTCGGCCGCGAAGTCGGCGATGGTGAAATCCGTTTGATGACCCACCGCGGAGATCAGGGGCACCGAGCACGCCGCAATGGCCCGTGCCACGACTTCTTCATTGAAGGCCCAGAGGTCCTCGATGGAGCCTCCGCCGCGACCAGCTATCACCACATCGGCCCAGGGGTGCCCGCTGAAATAGTGGATGCCCCGGGCGATTTCCGCCGCCGCCCCAGCCCCCTGCACTCTCGCCGGATAGAGCCGGACCTGAGCGACCGGGAAGCGCCGACGCAGAACCTTCAGCATGTCCGCGACCGCGGCCCCGGTCGGCGACGTGACAATGCCGATCCTACGGGGCATGGCGGGCAGGTCCTGCTTGCGACTCTCGTCGAACAACCCCTCGGCCGCGAGCCTCGCCTTGAGCCTCTCGAACGCCACTTGGAGGGCACCCTCGCCCTGCTCCTCCAAGGACTGGACGATGAGCTGGTAGTTGCCGCGCTTTTCGTAGACGGTGATGCGCCCCCGGGCCACCACGGCTAGACCATCCCGCGGCTTGGTCTTCAGAAAGTAGGCCTCTCTCCGAAAGCACACGCACGCTAGCTGCGCGTCGCGATCCTTCAGCGTGAAGTACCAATGCCCGCTACGCTGCCGGTTAGCGTTCGAAACCTCGCCGCTAACCCGGATGTCGGGGTACCCTTCCTCCAGGAGGTCCCGCACCTCGGCGGTCAGATCCTTGACAGTGTAAACGCGCTGGGGACGGGGGTAGCGCCTCATGCAGCCCTCGCGGTTCTCCTCGCGGACACCATGCGGGCAGCCAAAAGCAGCAGGGTGCCAACCACAATGCCGATGATCGCCAGCATATCCAGGTAAGCCTTGAAGCCGGCACCGAGTTCAAGCATCCACTCCCGCATCAGGAGTCCGTAGCGGTAGTGCGTGAATGCCACCATCAGGCCTAGGCCACTCGTAAGGACCAGGGATAGCCGCACAGGCGCCTCCCAGTTGCGTTCGCCGCAGCGGGCCAAGCAAAGCGACGCTAGCCAATACGCCAGGACGGCAGCGACCACGTTGCGGAGGAAAAACCAGTTCAGATACTCCTCCTTGACAATGGCGCTCAACGAATACCCCAGACCGAATGCGTAGAAGAGCGCATAGTACGCAACCGCGAAGACCGTGCAGGCCAGGGCCAAGGACATGGTTCTCCGCCAAATCGAGCCGACCAGGACCACGGCGAACAGCATTCCGGTTGCGAGCGAGATCGGCAAACGCCCCCGGCGCAGGCGCGCCTGCGAAGCTTCCCGGTCGGGCAGGTGGGCCTGCAGGGCCTCGCGCTGCTCGGCCGCCAGGGCGCGGAAATCGGCCTCGTGCTCCAGCGGTACGTCCAAGGCTTCCCATAGCACACGCCCCTGGCTGTTGGCCGGGATTGGCAACCCAAGGAGCATGCTGATTGTCGGAGCGATATCGACGAGATGGGCCTCTACCCGTGGGGAGCGCCGGATACCCGGTCCCGCCGCCGCGAAGGGCGCGAACAGGACTTCGGGCTCCGCACCTCCGTGGCCTCCCTGGCCGCGCCTGTCAATGTGGCCGTGATCCGATACCGCCAAAATTGTGCTTCCGGCTCCGCCCAGCTCGGACACCAGGCGCGCCAAGCAGTCGTCGACCACCGCGGTGACGTCGCGGTACTCCTGCGAAGCCCCCCCGAAGTCGTGACCGGCCTCGTCACCGCCCAAGAGATCCACGATCCGGAATTGGGCCACGGTCGCCTGGTGGAACCTCAGCGCGTCGTCGCACATCTCAGCTTGCCAAAAGGCTAGGAACTCCGCTCCGCTAGCCGCTCCGGTCCGCCGGGGTCGGGCAGGCCTGCGCATGCGGGCCGCAGGGATGTGCTCGCCGAAGGCCGCACTCCAAGCAGAAATCCCGAACACGGCGACCTCCAGCTCGCTGCGGCGAGCAAGGCTGAAGAGGGACTGCACCGGGGATGGGTGGATGACCCCGTTGTTCGTCACTCCGTTGACCGCAGGCGGAGCGCCCGTCGCCAGCGCTGCCCGGGACGGGCCGGACAGGGAGGGCTGCACCACCTCGAGCAGTCCGGACGCACCATGCTCGGCCAGGGCTTGAAACGCCGGCAGGTCGGGGGCCCGATCTCGGCGCAGGCCGTCGAACACCACCAGCACCAAGCTGTTGGTGAGGGCCGGGCCAGCCTCGAACTCCCTCTCGAAGAGATGGCTGCCGCGGTGGCCGATTACGCTCTTCCACGACTGGTCCGCCAGGACCGCGCCCGCTGCGGCCATGGCGATTAGGTAGGCCAGCGGGGCGAGTACGCGCGAACCGGGCACCGCCGCCCATTATTGCGCAGCCCCGCTCGAAGGCCCGACACGCCCCCAGCGCTGACGACGAGCCGAGCCGTCGGTTCGCCGCCCGCCCCGATTGCTGGAATAATGGTGAGCGATGGCCAGACACAGAGACTTCCGGGAACTCATCGGTCAGGCTCCCGACCGACTGGACTTGGCGACCCGCGACGAGATCGTCGGCAAGGTGGTGGCCATGCGGATTTATTCGCCGCAGAACCTAGCCTTGCAGCGCATCCAGGCCATCGGGGATAGCGTCGAGGACTGCGTTCGGCAGCTGCAGGATGGCGGCCTTGACCCGCTGGACTACGAGTTCACCCGCATGAACCCTCCGTTCATGGCCCGCTGATCTCGGTCACGCCGCAGCGAGGATCCGATGAGCCTCGGCTTGTTGCTGCTAGCCGTCGCTGCGCTATCGCTTCTGGCCGGCGTCGGCGGACGATTCCGCCCGAGCTGCGGGGCCTGCCGGGCAGGCAGGAGCTCTGCGGACTCCGGCTCCTGACGACGGCGAATCTATACTGGGGGCGACATGCCCGACCGTCGCGCCTTCCTCGCCGCCGCCGGAGCGCCGTTGCTCCTCCCCTCCTCCGCCGCCGGGGCCAACGACCGCGTCTCGGTTGCGCTGGTCGGAGCCGGGGGGCGGGGTCGGCGCGTGCTCGCTGCATTCCGCGAACTCGGCTCTCCGGCACCGGCCATTTGCGATGTCTACGGACCCAACCTCGCCCGAGGGCTGGAAGCGGCCGACGAGGGAGCCCAGGGCTATGGTGACTACCGCCGCGTACTGGAGCGCGATGACATCGACGCAGTATTGATCGCCACGCCCGACCACTGGCACGTGCCGATGCTGCTCGACGCAGTTGCGGCCGGAAAGGACGTGTATTGCGAGAAGCCGATGTCGCACTCGATTTCCGAAGGCATGCGGGCAGTGCGGGGGGTGCGCACTACGGACCGCATCGTGCAGATCGGCATGCAGCGACGCAGCACGCCGTGGATCATGGAGATGCAGAAGGAGGTGGCGGGAGGCACCATCGGCCGCATCACGATGGCCCGGGCCGAATGGAACTGGGCGATCTCGCGGCCGCTGGACAACTCTGCGCTGCCAGGGGAACTGGACGAGCGGCGCTTCCTGGGGGATTCGGCGCAGTCGCTCGAGCCGATGATGTTCCGCAGTTGGCGTTACTTCTGGGCCTTCTCGGGCGGGAACATGACCGACCAGGGCACGCACCTGATGGACGTCATCCAGTGGTTCGCCGGCGTGCGGACGCCCCGCTCGGCGACCTGCCAGGGGAAGGTGGTCGGCATGCACGGGTCTCAGACCCCGGACTCCTTCGCCGCCACCTTCGATTACGATGGCTTCCTGGCGAGTTGGAACCTCAACTACAACAACGACTACCGCTCCGGCTGGACCATTGAGCTGCTCGGCGCCCGGGGCACGGTCGTGCTGGACAACACCGGCTACCGCCAGTACGCCGCCCCTTGGGTCCAGAACCGCGAGCCCGTCAAAGTTCACGAAGACCGCCTGCCGACCATTCCGCACGTGCGGAACTTCCTCGAGTGCGTCAAGAGCCGCGAGGAGCCCAACGCGCCGGTCGAAGTCGGGCACACGGCGGTCTGCGGTCCGCATCTCGCCAACATCGCCTTCCACCGCAGGTCCATGGCCTTCCTGAACCCGGAAGCCACCGAAGTCTACTGAGCCGAGCGGCCGGGAATCGCTACGATCATGGGGATGCCCGGCTACTTGGCCAGCTTGGTCGAGCGCGCCCGCGCCGTCCATTGCCGGATCGTCTTCCCGGAAGGCGACGACCCACGGGTGCGCGAGGCTTGCGCCCGTCTGGCACGGGACGGAGTAGTCGAACCCGTGCTCATCAGCACCAACGGAGCCTGCCCTCCGGGGGTTGCCTGCGCGCACCCCGAATCCTCCGGGACGCTGGAGCGCTACGCTCGCATCTACCACGAGCGAAGGCGCGCGCGCGGCGTGACGGCCGCGGAAGCGGAGCGCAAGGCACGCGACCCCCTCTACTTTGCGGCGCTGATGCTGGAGAACGGCGATGTGGCCGGCTTGGTGGGTGGGGCCAAGAACACCACGGCCGAGACCCTCCGGGCACTGATCGAATGCGTCGGTGTACGCCCCGAATACAGGTTGGTCTCGAGCTTCATGGTGCAGCTGCACCCCGACCCCCAGTACGGCACAGACGGTGTGATGGTGTTTACGGACCCGGCCGTGGTGCCCGAGCCGAACGCCAGCCAGCTCGCGGACATCGCCATCGCCGCCGCACGGAACAGCCGCAGCCTGCTGGGCACCGAGCCGCAAGTCGCGCTGCTGTCGTTCTCCACCAAGGGCAGCGCAAGGCACCCGATGGTCGACAAGGTGATCGAAGCCCTGCGCATCGTCCGGGCCCGCGAGCCGAGCCTGCGAATCGACGGCGAGCTGCAGGCCGACGCCGCGCTGCTCGACAGCGTCGGGGCCTCGAAGGCCCCCGGGTCGCCGGTGGCCGGGAAGGCGAATGTGCTGGTGTTCCCCGACCTGAACGCCGCGAACATCGGCTACAAGCTCGCCGAACGCCTCGGCGGGGCGCAGTCGCTCGGACCCTTCCTCCAGGGCCTCAACAAGCCCGCAAACGACCTCTCGCGGGGCTGCTCGGTAGACGACATCTACTATGTTGCCGCGATCACCGCGCTGCAGGCGACCGGCGACGCCTAGGAGGCAGGCCCTCCCCGGTGCGCAGGGATCCACTCCAGCGCAGGTAGCCGGCCAAGCCCCGGCGCTCTCGCCAGAGGAAGCGCCAGAACGCGCCGGGGCCTACGCTCTCAGCGGCCTGCCCCGCGTAGGTCTCGATGCGCCACCGGAGATAGGGGCTGCGCCAGGGGCGCAGGCGGTACCCGCGGGCGGCATGCCAAAGCAGCCGCCCGATCTCAACCGCGACGCGCAGGGTCATCGCCGCGCCGCAGCTCATTCGGCGTAGTAGCCGGGCCGGTGCCGAACCTTGTGCCCGCGGGCCTTGCCCTTGAGCTCGATCTTGATCCGGCGAAATCCACCCGGCTTGTTCTGCGGCCGGTTGTACTCCAGGATGTACTGGTTGCGGATGTCTGCGGCGATCCGCCGCACCAAGTCCTCTACATCATCGAAGCTGGTCGGAAAGTAGGCCGGGCCGCCGGTGTGGCGAGTGATGCTCCGCAGGTGGCGCTCGGCGCGCTTGGCCGCCCGGCGCTCCTCCTCGGTCAGCAGGCCGATGCCGTAGATGGTCACATTGCTGCTCTGCAGCTTGCGCACCAGGATCTCGAGGTCGATCCGGCTGGACGTGTCCTCGCCGTCGCTAATGACCAGAAGAGCGCGCTTGTTATAGCTCTTTTTGCCTTCCTCAATGAGGTGGTCGAGCGATATGCTGATAGCGTCGTAGAGGGCCGTCCCGCTGCGGCTGTCGATGCGCTGCAGCGCGTCCTGCAGCCGGTTCAGGCTGCTGGTGAAGTCCTGGTCGAGGTAGGCCTCGTCGTTGAAGTTGACGATGAAGACCTCGTCCTGCGGGTTCGACGCCTTGACAAACTCCAGCGCCGCCTCATTGACTTGGCGGCGCTTTTCGCGCATGCTGCCGGAGTTGTCGATGACCAAGCCAATCGAGACCGGGACATCCTCCTGGGCGAAGTAGCTCAGGTCCTGTGGCATTCCGTCTTCGGCCACGGCGAAGGTCTCGCGGCTCAGGTCGGTAACGAAGCGGTCCTGCCGGTCGACGACCGTCACGTGCAGAACCACGCGCTCCGTCTCCACGCAGAACGCGATCCCCGGAGCGCAGTCGTCGGGAACCCCGCCTTGCGGCTGGGCCAATCCCCCAGCCGCCTGCAGCGCAACCAGGACTGCGCTGCCGACCAGCCTCCCGAGGTACGCACCGTCTCTAGAGCGGCTGGGATGGTCAGCGGGTCGGTGCATAATAGCCGTTTCGATAGTACGCCCTGAGCTCGGGCATGCCGCGAATCCGCTTGATCTCGACCTTGACGCGGCGCCACTTGCCGTCTTTCTGGGTGTTCTCCGGGATGTATCCCAGCACGTACTGGTTGCGGAGCTCGATGCCGATCTTTTCGGCAATGTCGGGCAGCTCGTTGACATTCTGGACGGCGAACTGCCGACCGCCCGTAGCCTCAGCGATTTCGGTCAGCAACCCCGGACCGGCAGCCTCCTCAGGCGTGCGCCCGCGTGTCGAGTACGGTTCGTAGATGCCGATCGCGTAGATCTGGACATCGGATTCACGAACCGTCCGCTTGATCTCGCGCGGGGTATAGCGGCTGGAGTTGTCGCCGCCGTCCGAAATAACCAGCAAGGCCTTCTGATTGTTGCGGGCTTGCTTCATCTGGTTCAGCGCGAGGTAGATCGCGTCGAGCAGTGCGGTCCTTCCCTTCGAGCGCACGAAAGTGAGCCGGCTCTGAATCTCCTCGAGGCTGCGGGTGAAGCCGGTGACCATCTCCGGGCGGTTGTTGAACTGCACCAGGAAAAACTCGTCCTCCGGATTGACGGTTTTGAAGAACTGGGCCACCGCCTCGCGAGCTTTGGTCATCTTGTAGCCCATGCTGCCCGAGGCGTCGAAGACCACGGCCAGCGACAGAGGGACCTCCTCGGCGCCGAACTGCTCGATCACCTGCCGCCTGTTGTCTTCCTTGAGCAGGAAGTGGTCCTTGTCCAGCCCCGTGACCATGCGGCCCGTCGGATCCGTCACGGTGACGTTGATCAACGCCATCTCGACATCGACCTTGATGATGTCGCGGCGGCTGAATTCGATGCCGGCCTGGCTCCCGTCGGAGCCTTGCCTCAGCGACGGGTCGGCATCGGCAGCTCCTAGCGGAGCCCCAGCCGGCACAGCCACCGCCAGCAGGGCTACCAGCGCCAGCGGCCCCGCGTCCAGCCTGTTCGCTCGCTTGGCCAGCATGACGATACCTTCCGTCCGACGCCCTCCACGCCGACCCGATTTCGGACACCTTCGTTTCGATATGAGTATATATGTATAAGCATAGCACTGCTCGCCGCCGACCATGGTGCCTCCAAAGCCGCCCTGATTCCCGGTTAAGGATTCCGGTTGCCAGTCGGAACGTGTTTGTTTTGCAATGATTTAGACGGTCCTCCGGGGTGGCCGCGTATTGCACCCCGGGGGTGCCTCTCGATTTTTCTGGAGGCCCCCTTGCCCCTGCCCCCGACAGCGCTCCCACCCTGGCCTACGGAGTCTGCGACGACCACTGGCCGGGCTCGGCGTGTGTGGCGCGGCTAGCCCGGTTCCTCGGGCTGCCCGCCCGAGGGCCTGGCCGAGGCGGTCCACCCCCAAGCGCCGCCGGCGCGGTGGCAGCGACGGGCAGATGCTGCTGGCGCTGATCTACGCGGCCTGCGCCGGCGGGGGCACCTCCACGCGGTCGACGCCCTGGGGGGCCGATGACGGTCGCCCCGGCAAGCGTGCGGGCTGCGGGCCGTGCCCGCCAGCCGGCGGCTCGGCGCAGACCTGCAGCGGATGCACCAGGCGGCGCTGGAGGGGGCTACGGCAGTGCATGCGGCTGGTCAGCTGGGGGCGCAGGCGCGCGGGCAGCGGTGGGGCTCCGTCCCCGGTATGCGGGGACGGCCCGGGGAGCGAGGTGGAGGGCCAGTTGCGCGAGCACGCCGAGCGCGTCTACGACGGCGAGCAGCAGTCCTGGCTGCCCTCGGTGTGCGTGGGGGGCGGCGTGGGTCAGCGCCCGGCTGCATGCGGGGCGACACGGACGTGAGGAGGGGGGATGGGCGGGAGCAGCTGGACCGGGGATGCGGTGCCCTGGCTGACAGGGCGGCAGCCGGTGGGGCTGCGGGCCGCCCGCGCGTACTCCTGCAAGGCGCTAGTGAGCTACTGCCGGCAGAAGGGCTGGGATGATTCCGTGAGCGTGACCGATCCGCGCCAAAAGGCCCCGATTCTGCGCCTGGCGGCCGCGATGGAGTTGCGGGAGGACGAGTGGGAGCTCCTGAACGCGGCGGGGAAGGAGCGGGCGATCGTGGTGGCGTACCGGCCGGCCCGGTGGCCGGAGGAGCCGGTGTGCGGGGTGATCCGGCGCGACGGGGACGGGGAGCAGCGGTTGCCGGTGCCGGTATGCACGGTGATGCTGGTGAGCCGCGACCGGCTGCCGCTGGCGGAGCTGGTGCGGCGGCCACCGCGGCCAGCAGGGGCAGGAGCATGCGTTCCAGGGGCCGCTGACGGGACTTGGGGCTGCATCATCCGCCGTGCCGCTCGCCCGCGGCGCAACTACATGATCCATTCCGGAACCGCCACCGCAGCCACGTTTGAAAAGTTCCTGCAGCAGATTCTGGACCAGACGGACTCTAGACCGATTCACGTGATAGTGGACCGCCACAGAATCCACACATCCAAGCATATACAGGCCTGGAAGGAGCGGACCGAGGCACCGGTGGAGATTCATCTATTGCCGGCTTACTCTCCGGAATTGAACCCTACGGAGCAGGTCTGGTCGGTCGTCAAGCGCCGGGTGGGGGAAGATGCTGGTCCGGACGGTTCGTCAGCTCCGGGAGCGCTTGGAGCAGGCCCTGCAAGCCCCTGGAGGCCGACCCCACCAAAGTGCAGGGGTTCTTCCGCGAGGCCGACTGTGCCTATACGGCTTCTGGTTGTTCCCTGCAATGACTTATGGCAAAATCAGTAATTTTTCGGGAATCCAGGAAAGACTTCCGCAAATTGTGTTATTGTACCCGGTATGCATCGTAGACTGCCCCCCCCCCCCCCCCGGGTGATTTCGTCCGGGCGGTTCCCGCGCTGCTGCGCATCCTCGCGATCACTTGCTTCGCCGCCGCGCGGACGGCTCGCCCCTACGAGGTCGTCGACGGCTGGGCCGTCCACGACGGCGACAGGGTGCTCGGGCGTGCGCCCGCGCTGGAGGCCTCCCCTAGCGGCGGCCTTGGCCGTCGCGGCTCTGTCCGCATGGCCCAGCGGCTACGCCGCCGCGGAGCCGGTGACGGAGTCCTTCACCCACCGCGGAAGAACCCTGCTGTACCGGTACGACCCGGGACAGCTGCCGGTGTCCGGCCGCCCGCGAGCCTTGGTGCTCCACTTTCACGGTCACGTGTACGGGACGCAGGAACGATTTGTCCGCTACCGGACTGAGACTCTTCGGCTCGACGGTTCCAGAGAGACCGAGCTGCTTGTCTTAAGCCTGGCGTCGCCCGCCCGCTGCGCGACGGAACGCTCGGAGGGGAAGGCACAAGGCACTGGCATGCCGCAGACATACCGCTGATTCACGAGTTCCTGCAGACCGAACTGCACCGGAAAGTCTCGTTCGACCCCAACCGGGTTGTCTTCTGGGGAGGCTCGCAGGGCGCCTCCTTTCTGCACGACTTCATCCTTGCGCACGGAACGAGTTACGGGGGAGGGGCCTCTCCTTTCGTGCGGGGAGTTCAACCAGGACCGGGAAAGGGGATGGGAGACGCCGCCCGGCTTCAAGCATCGTTTCAAGGTGGTGGTGCAGGCCACGACCGGCGATCCCCTTTACAGTGAATCACTCCAAGCCTACTGGTTCTACAAGTATCAGGCCGGCCTGGACGCTTTCGCCGACTTGTCTAACGAGGGAGGCCATTGCTCTCCGGCCGCGGTCCCGCGCGAGGATGCGATCGGATGGATACTCGGCGCTCGAAGCCTGGAAGAATACAGGGGCGGCCAGGGGCCGGAGCCGAACCTGCCTTGGAAGCTGGCGGTGGAGCGGCCGGATCCGGCTGGCGGCGGGTGTCGTTCCAGGGCGCCCTTTTACGATTATCAGTACGATTATCGGCAGGGCGCCGGGGAACCGCTTTGGTTGCCCGTAGGGGGAGACGGCGCGCCTGAGATTCCCGAGCGGAATCGCCGCGTCGCTTCGGGATTCGGCGTGATCACGACCGTCGCCGGCACCGGGGAGCGGGGCTCTGGGGGGGACGGCGGCCCGGCGACGGCGGCGCGGCTCGACGAGCTCGCCGGCGTGGCGGTGGACGCGGCGGGCCACCTCTACGTGGCGGATGCCGACTATCACCGGGTGCGGCGGGTCGACGCCGCGACGGGCGTGATCACGACGGTCGCGGGCACCGGGGAGCGGGGGCTATGGGGGGGACGGCGGCCCGGCGGCGGAGGCGCGGCTCTACGGGCCCCGCGGCGTGGCGGTGGACGCGGCGGGCCACCTCTACGTGGCGGATTACGGGAATCACCGGGTGCGGCGGGTCGACGCCGCGACGGGCGTGATCACGACCGTCGCCGGCACCGGGAGGTGGGGCTATGGGGGGGACGGCGGCCCGGCGACGGCGGCGCGGCTCAACTGGCCCCAAGGCGTGGCGGTGGACGCGGCGGGCCACCTGTACGTGGCGGATTACGGGAATCACCGGGTGCGGCGGGTCGACGCCGCGACGGGCGTGATCACGACGGTCGCCGGCACCGGGAGGCGGGTCGACAGGGGGGGCTACGGGGGGGACGGCGGCCCGGCGGCGGAGGCGCGGCTCGACGAGCCCCGCGGCGTGGCGGTGGACGCGGCGGGCCACCTCTACGTGGCGGATGCCGGGACTAACCGGGTGCGGCGGGTCGACGCCGCGACGGGCGTGATCACGACGGTCGCCGGCACCGGGAGGCGGGGCTACAGGGGGGGCTACGGGGGGGACGGCGGCCCGGCGACGGCGGCGCGGCTCTACGGGCCCCGCGGCGTGGCGGTGGACGCGGCGGGCCACCTCTACGTGGCGGATTACGGGAATCACCGGGTGCGGCGGGTCGACGCCGCGACGGGCGTGATCACGACCGTCGCCGGCACCGGGAGGTGGGGCTATGGGGGGGACGGCGGCCCGGCGGCGGCGGCGCGGCTCGACTCCCCCCGCGGCGTGGCGGTGGGCCCGGCGGGCCACCTGTACGTGGCGGATAGGTCGAATCGCCGGGTGCGGGTCGTCCATCCGACGTCCTGGTGGCCCCCGTTCGTGTCGCTCGGGCAGAGCGGCGACAGCGTGGCGCTAGAGGTGACGGCGAGCGGGCTGCTGACGCTTGACGATCGGCCTCTCTTTGCAGGGCATCGCGTTGCGGACCGCAATGGCGACGAATACGCCCTTTCCCAAGGTCTGAGTGACGAAACGATTACCGCCAGGCGGCTAGGGCGCAGGGTCCCTCCCCCCGCTCTCCAGCTAGCTGCGACCACGGCACCGCACCAGATCAGCGTGCATCTCGGTGCGAGCGGCGAAGCAAGGACGTTCCAGGTTTCGCGCCAAGGGCTCGTCACCCACCGGGGCCGGCCGGTTCCAGCCGGCTCCCTGGTGCGGGGTTGCCATGGCGAGCTCTACGAGCTGACCCGCGCAGCGAGCGGCGGCCTCCGGGCAACGCACGTTGAGAGGCGGCAGGCGGTCGGCTTGGGGGACCGCCCGCCGATCGAGCTCGCCCGGGACGAGTCCGGCGCCTGGCGGAGCGGCGGCGGCCTCGTGCGCCCGGGCCACCGGCACCGGCAGGGCGGTCGCGAATACGTCCTCGATGTCCTGGACGGCCGCTGGCGGCTGGCGAGCCACGCGTTGCGAACGGTCGGCGGAGACTCCGGGGCGGAGGACGGGGTTCCCGCGACCGCGGCCAGCTTGTACTCCCCGATCGCGCTCGCCTTCGATGCGCGGGGGCACCTCTACGTCGCCGAGCGGGACGGCCATCGGGTCCGCCGCGTCGACAGGTCGGGCACGCTCACGACGTACGCGGGGACGGGGGACAAGGGCTACGGGGGGGACGGCGGGCCGGCGGCCGCGGCGCTGCTGGACGGTCCCTCCGGCGTGGCGGCGGACGCGGCGGGCAACGTCTACGTGGCGGACACCGGCAACCAGCGGGTGCGCCGGATCGACGTGACCGGCGGCATCGAGACGCACGCGGGGACGGGGGTGCAGGGCTATTGGGGGGACGGCGGCCTCGCCGCGCAGGCTCCGCTTGCCAACCCGGTCGGGGTGGCGGTGGACGGGGTCGGCAACATCTTCGTGGCCGACTTCGGGAACGGGAGGGTGCGCCGCGTGGACCTCGCAGGCGGCATCGAGACGTATGCCGGAGGCGGGAGCTCCGGGTTCCGGGAGGGCGTCCCGGCGACCGCGGCGCGGATTCTTGAACCTAGCGCGGTGGCGGTGGACGGGGGCGGCAACGTCTACGCGATGCACCGCGGGACTTCCGACGGAGATGCTCATAGCCTAACCCTGATCGACACTGCGGGGGTGGTCGCGGGAAACCGACGGTTCACCCCCGAGGAGATGGACGGTCCTGCCGGGGTGGCGGTGGACGGGGCGGGCAACGTCTATGTGGCCGGTTTCCGCGACCACCGGGTGTGGCGCGTGGACGCCGCGGGAGGGGTCGAGACCGTCGCCGGGACGGGCGAAGCGGGCTACGGGGGCGACGGCGGCCCCGCGACCGAGGCGCTGCTGGACGGTCCGGCAGCCGTGGCGCTGGGTCCCGCCGGCAATCTGTACATCGCCGACCTCGCGAACCACCGGATCCGCCGGGTGGATCCGTCCGGGGGCATCTCGACGTTCGCCGGGACGGGCCGGCCGTTCGCGCGCCGGGACGGCGGCCCGGCTTCCGCGGCGCGGTTCTCGCACGCGATCGGGGCCGTGGCGGTGGGCGCCGAGGGGAGCGTGTACGTGGCCGACCCGGTCGATCACGCGGTGCACCGGATCGACGCGGCGGAATGGGTCTCGACGTTCGCCGGGACGGGCCAGGCCGGCTTCGGAGGGGACGGCGGGCCGGCGAGCGGGGCGGCGTTGAGCGGCCCCCGGGGGGTCGCGGTCGACCCGGCGGGCAACGTGTACGTGGCCGACACGGGGAACCACCGTGTGCGCCGGATCGACGCGGGGGGCACGGTGACGACGCTCGCCGGGAACGGCGAGCCGGGCTATTCGGGGGAAGACCTCCAGGCGGCCGTGTCGCGGCTGAACCACCCGGCCAAGGTGGCGGTGGATGCGGACGGCACTGTGTACGTGCTCGAAGCGGCCGCGCCCCGCGTGCGGCGCGTCGCTCCGTCCGGCCACGTGCGCACATTCGCCGGCAACGGGTTGATCGAACGAATTGCGGACGCGGAGTACCACGATTGGTTCGAAGGCGACCCCGCGGCCCGCGGCCCGTTGCGGACAGCCTCGGATCTGGCGGTGGGCCCGGCGCCAGGCGGGGGCGCGTGGATCCTCCTCGGAGAGTCCGCCGGCGCAGGGGGGAGCTTGGTGCGGGCGGTGCCGACGGCTTCCGGCCGCTTCGTCACCGTTCTCGATGATCGATCCCCCGGGTGGGGGCGTGAGGGGGGGCCCGTCACGGCGCTTGCGGCGGACGGCTTGGGGAACGTGTACTTCACGGAGGGGACGCGGATTCTCGTATCCCGCCGGGAAGAACCGCGGGGTTTCGCGCCGCCTGCGACAATCGTGGACCTTGATGCGTACGGCATCAGCGTGGGAGGCCTGGCGGTGGACGAATTCGGGAGGATCTGGTTCAGCGACCCTGAGCACCGGCGGGTGCGCGTGCTGGAGCCGGTGCGCTGAGGCCCCCGATGGCCCACTGGGAGCGAGCGATCCTTTGCATTCCAGGACCGGTGGGGCCGGGGAATCGCAGCGCTGCTCCGGGATTCCGGGCTGCCGCTGGCCCCGCTGCCCGCTCCTCGCAGCCGACTCCAGGCGCTGGGGCCCTCCCCCTATGCCGCATAGACCGTCCCGGTGCGCCTGTTGCCCGGATTCAGCGAGGGAATCGCATGCGATGGTCACGAAAACCATGGAAATCCCGTTGTGTCGATCACTTGCGCGCCCTCGACTGCCGAACCGGAAGTCGGCGTGCTCTTGACTGGCCGGACTAGTGCCCGGGCAGCGTCCGCAAACGTGCCGGGGCCGCGGGCATCCTCCCGCAATGCCGCGACGCGAGGCTGGCAGCTCCGCTCCGGAAGTTCAGTGGTTCGGGATTTGGGTTGCTTGTTCTTCGCTGCGCCATCCATCCTTCGCCCTGGTGGAGCATCCGCTGCCCGCTCGGCGTGCAGGAGCGGCTGTTGGCCCGGTGGCAGGGTTCGCCCGGCAGGACCCGGTTCGAGATCGGCTGCAGTCCGCCAGCGGCCCGCGGCGCGGGGTGCGCCAGTGGCAGGCCATGCCGATCAGCGAACCCCCGGGCGCAGCCCCGGCGCTTGCCTAGGCGACCATCCGCGCTCCCGAGGACCGTCCGTTGTCCCTGCTCAGCGCCGTGTGGATCAGCCGCTTGCGCTGCAGGCCCTGCCGGAGCGCCTGCCTCCGATCAACCGGGTCCAGCCCGCGGAGGTTGTGGCGGCCCGCGCACTCCTGCACATCCCGATCGCGAGGCTGGCCCTGATTCCCGGGTAAAAATTCCGGCACCATCCGGAACCTTTTTTTTACAATGATTTAGACGGTCCTCGGGGTGTTCGCGGATTGCACCTCGGGGGTGCCTCTTGATTTTTTTGGAGGCCCCCTGGCCCCTGTCCCCCGACAGCGCTCCCACCCTGGCTTACGGCGTCTGCGACGACGACTGGACGGGACTGGCCGGGCTCGGCGTGGTGGCCCGGCTGGCCCGGTTCCTCGGGCTGCCCGAGAAACTGGCCGCCTCGGTCCGCCTCCAGTGCCGCCGGCGCGGTGGCAGCGCCGGGCAGAGGCTGCTGGCGCTGCTCTACGCGGCCTGCGCCGGCGGGGGGCACCTCCCCGCGGTCGCCGCTCTGGGGACCGCTGACGTCACCCGCCGAGCGTGCGGGCTGCGGGCCGTGCCCGCCAGCCGGCGGCTCGGCGCAGGCCTGCAGCGGATGCACGAAGCGGCGCTGGAGGGCTTGCGGCAGTGCGCGCGGCTGGTCAGCGGCGGCTGGTGCCGCTGGGGGCGCAGGCGTGCGGGCGGCGGTAGGGGTCCGTCCCGGTGTGCGGGGACGGCACGGGGATCGAGGTGGAGGGCCAGTTGTGCGAGCACGCCGAGCGCGGCTGCCACGGCGAGAGGCAGTCCTGGCTGCACTCGGTGTGCGTGGGGGCGGCGTGGGGCAGCGCCCGGCTGCATGCGGGCGGCACGGACGTGCGGGGGGATGGGCGGGAGCAGCTGGACCAGGATGCGGCACCCTGGCTGACTGGGCGGCTGCCGGTGGGGCTGCGGGCCGCCAGCGCGGACTCCTGCCAGGATCTGGTGAGCTCCTGCCGGCGGCAGGGCTGGGATGATTCCGGGAGCGTGACCGATCCGCGCCGGAAGGCCCCGATTCTGCGCCTGGCGGCCGCGAGGGGGTTGCGGGAGGACGAGGGGGAGCCCCTGGACGCGGCGGGGAAGGAACGGGCGCTCGCGGTGGCGTACCGGCCGACCCGGTGGCCGGAGGAGCCGGTGGACGGGGTGCTCCGGCGCGACTGGGACGGGGAGCAGCGGTTGCTGGAGCCGGTGTCCACGGTGATGCCGGTGAGCCA
The DNA here is from genome assembly GCA_965213745.1 of Bryobacterales bacterium. Taxonomy (GTDB): domain Bacteria; phylum Acidobacteriota; class Terriglobia; order Bryobacterales; family UBA6623; genus VXMF01. The sequence goes on from CBDBZZ010000024.1 coordinate 150,930, forward strand.
CGACCGGCTGCCGCCGGCGGAGCTGAGGCGGCGGCACCGCGGCCAGCAGGGACAGGAGAATGCGTTCCGGGGGCCGTTTACGGACTTGGGGCTGCAGCATCCGCCGTGCCGCTCGCCCGCGGCGCAGCAGGGTTTCTACCTAGGCGGGCAGATCGCGCAGCTGCTGCTGCGGCTGCTGCAGTACCAGGCGCTGCCGTCCGCGGCACGGCAGCATGGGCTGCGGCCGCTGATCCGGTACTGCGTGGGCAGCGTGGGGCGGCTGACGCGCAGTGCGCGGCGGCTGGTTGTACGCTATCGGGTGACGGGGGCCGGACTTCGGCTCGCGAATCTGGATTCGTCCGGCGGGAAGTCACGAGCATGGCGAGACGACGGTTGGGGAAGCGGGCAGGCAACGCGAGGGCGGCCCCGAACGGCGGGGCCACCATCGGCCACGAGGCCGAGTTGTGGGCGATGGCCGACGCCCTGCGCGGCTCGATGGATGCCGCCGAATACAAGCATGTCGTCCTCGGGCTGATCTTCCTCAAGTACATTTCCGATGCCTTCGAGGAGCGCAGCGCGGCGGTGCTGGCCGAGTTCGGAGAGGACGCCGCCGAGGACCGCGACGAGTACGTCGCCGAGAATGTCTTCTGGGTGCCGGCCGAGGCCCGCTGGGCGCACCTCAAGGCGCAGGCGAGGCAGGCGACTGTCGGGCTGACCGTCGATCAGGCCATGGCGGCGATTGAGCGCGACAACCCCGCCCTCAAGGACGTGCTGCCGCGCGACTACGCCCGGCCCGCGCTAGACAAGCGCCGGCTCGGCCAGTTGATCGACCTCGTCAGCAACATCCAGGTGGGCGACGAGGATGCCCGCTCCCGCGATGTGCTGGGCCGGGTCTACGAGTACTTCCTGTCGCAGTTCGCGAGCGCGGAGGGCAAGAAGGGCGGCAAGTTCTACACGCCGCGCTGCGTCGTCAAGGCGCTGGTCGAGATGCTGCAGCCGTGCCGGGGCCGGGTCTACGACCCGTGCTGCGGCTCGTCGGGCATGTTCGTGCAGTCGGTCGCGTTCATCCGCGCCCACGCCAGCGGCAACGGGAACGGCGGCAAGGCCAAGGCGGACATCAGCATCTACGGCCAGGAGTCGAACTACACGACATGGCGGCTCGCGAAGATGAACCTCGCCATCCGGGGCATCGAGGGCCAGATCGCGCGCGGCGACAGCTTCCACAACGACCGCCACCCGGACCCCAAGGCCGACTTCATCCTCGCCAACCCGCCGTTCAACGTCTCGGACTGGGGCGGCGAGCGTCTGGCCAAGGACCAGCGCTGGCGGTACGGCGTGCCGCCGAAGGGCAACGCCAACTTCGCCTGGGTGCAGCACATGGTCCACCACCTCGCGCCCGGAGGGGCGGCGGGCTTCGTGCTCGCCAACGGGTCGATGTCGTCGAGCCAGTCGGGCGAGGGGACGATCCGGAAGAACCTGATCGAGGCGGATCTGGTGGACTGCCTGGTCGCGCTGCCGGGGCAGCTCTTCTACGCGACGCAGATCCCGGCCTGCCTGTGGTTCCTGGCGCGACGCCGCCCGCGCCGCGGCGAGGTGCTGTTCATCGACGCGCGCAAGCTGGGTCGAATGGTGGACCGCACGCACCGCGAGCTGACCGACGAGGACATCGCCCGCGTCGCGAGCACCTACCACGCTTGGCGCGACGGCGCGGACGCCTACGAAGACCTGCCCGGCTTCTGCAACAGCGCCCCGCTCGACGAGGTGCGTCGGCACGGCCACGTCCTGACTCCCGGCCGCTACGTCGGCGCGGAGCCCCAGTTGGACGACGGCGAGCCGTTCGAGACGAAGATGGCTCGGCTGGTCGCGGAGCTGCAAGCGCAACAGGCCGAGGGAGCGCGGCTCGACGCTGCCATCGCCGAGAATCTCGATGCCCTCGGGTTCAGCGATCGGGGGGCGTCACGGTGAAGCTCGATTCCTCCGCATTGGCGAGCGCAGTTGGGCAACTGCAACGCAGTTTCGACTACCTGCACGGCGATCTGGCAAGCGCGGACCCTGGTCTGCGAGAGCAGTTCCGGGCGGCTACCATCCAGGCGTTCGAGTTCACCTACGAATTGGCGGTCACGATGGTCCAGAGGCAACTGGCCCAGATCGTCGCCAATCCCGAGGCCTTGCGGAAGATGGACTTTGCCGATCTGATGCGGGACGCGGCCGATGCCGGGATCGTTCGTGACGCCCTGTCCTACATCCGTTACCGGGAGCTGCGGAACAAGACCTCCCGCACCTACGACGCGGACCGAGCGGAGGAGACGGTTTCGGTGATTGACGAATTCCTGCGCGACATGCGTCTCCTCCTGCAAGAGCTTCGGAAGCGCAACCCGTGACGCCGCTTGACATCCGCCCCGCGGATCTGGAGACGGTTCGGCGCATTCTGCACGAGCACGTGCCCGGCCTGGAGGTGCGCGCGTTCGGATCGCGTGTGGCGTGGCGCGCTCGCGAGACCTCCGATCTCGACCTCGCGCTGATGACGGACGAGCCTTTGGCCCTAGCGCGCATGGCGGATTTGCGGGCGGCCTTCACGGATGCCGACTTACCGTTTCGCGTGGACATCCTGGACTGGGCGAGCACCTCCGAGAGCTTCCGGCGAGTCGTCGAGGCGGAGCATGCGGTGTTGGCTCCAACGTCAGCAGAACAAGCAAATGTCTACTGGCAAGACACGTTTTGGGGCGATATAGCGACTCTAGAGTATGGATGTGCGCTCAGGGGGGCATGACACCGCCCAAGGATCGGTTCGTGTGTTCGGCACGAATGGCCCGATCGGCTGGCATGATGAAGCACTGTGCGAGCATGCCAGCGTTGTTGTGGGTCGGAAGGGAGCTTACCGAGGCATTCATTATTCCGCCGATCCCTTCTTCGTGATCGACACGGCCTTCTACCTCAAGCCGAAGGTGAACATGGATGTTCGGTGGGCCTACTACTGATCGCGTCAAAAGTCGTGTCTCGGGAATCCCTTCGTCGATTGATCTGCAGGGTGGATTTATTGTACTCTATTAGTATAATAAAAGAAAGATTCTTATTCTTCCTGCGCCTTACTGCGGACCAGAAGTTCAAGGTTCGAAAGAACGTGGTCTTGCAGTACATTGGGGGGAAGTCTGCGGCCCAGATAAAGTCCTGCGTCCCTTGCTCCATACGCACGATCGATCGCTGGCTCTCACGCTTCCTCCTGGGAGGCCTGGAAAGCCTGCGGGATCGTAAAAGAACGGGAGGGCCACGCCCAGGGACAGAGCGGCACCTGGCTTGAATCCGCATCGTCGTCGGAGACCAAAACCCCGCTCAAGACCAATGCGAGTGCGCTTGGTGGACCGCGCAGCGAGGGCGCCCAGCCTTGGGGGAGAAGTTCGGCAGCGTCCTGAGCGTCTCCCCGGTGCGCCGGAGCCTGCGGCGGCCCCAGCGGCGCGCCACCCGGTACGATCCCGCTGCTGTGCAGCGGTGGCAAGACGCAGAGTTCCCCAAGATCCCTCGTCGTGCCCGGTAGTATAGGAGCCATGATCGCCTTCGCCGACGAGTCCGGCCTGGCTGCGCAGAGCGTGTCCGGGCGCACCTGGGGCCCGTGCGGTCAAACCCCCGTCGGGCGGGTGGCCAGCGGGCGTTTCCGCCTCCCCCGGCTGGCGGCCGGCAGCCCGGAGGGCCAGCTCTAGGACACCGTGCGGCAAGGTCCTGTCACGGCGGAGGTCTTCCGGGAGTTTCCGGAGCGGATCGCGGAGGAAGCGGACCGGAAGATTCTGTTGGTGGGGGACCATTGCAGGATGCACCGTGCCCGGACAATCCGAGAGTGTCTGAAAGCGAACCAAGCCGCGATAGAGCTGTACTTTCAGCCGACCTACTCGCCGCAAGTCAATCCAGTGGAACGGCTAGGGGCCTTGGCCCAGCGGCGGGTCCGTCGCGAGCTGAGCAAGACCAAAGAACAGCTTCGCGACAACCTGGAAGCTGCTTTCCAGTCTTTGCAAAAAGCTTCGGAACAGGTGCGAGCCCTCTTTCGAGAGGCAGACTGCAAGTCTATTCTTGCCTGAATTCCGATGACACGACTTTTGACGCGATCAGTAGAAGCCTGGAAGAAGCGGACCGAGGCACCGGTGGAGATTCATTTGCTGATGTTTTCATAAGTAATTGCACGAAAAGGTGCCGCAAGCCATTGATTCTATTGGTGGGTTGCTTGCAATTACTTCTGGCAAAATTAGTATTGTCGGCGTACTCTCCGGAATGGAACCCTACGGAGCAAGTCCGGTCGGTAGTCAAGCGCCGGGTGGGGAAGATGCTGGTCCGGACGGTTCGCCAACCCAGGAAGCGCTGGGAGCAGGCTCTGCAAGCCATCAAGGCCGACCCCACCAAGGTGCAAGGGTTCTTCCGCGAGGCCGACTGCGCCTAGACTGTTTCTGTTCGCATTCTGCAATGACTTACGGCAAAGGCAGTATGGCAAAGGCAGTAACCTTGCACCTCGCCCGTGCCTCGGGGCTGGAGAACGCCGGCATCCACGTGCATCCCGTCTACGGCTTCGCCTGTCTGCCGGGTAGCTGGCTCCAGGGGATGGCCCGTGCGTACGCTGAAACGGTCTGGTGGCCGGGCCAGCCCGATCCGGCGGTAGCCAGGGAACGCATTCGGGCCGTGTTCGGCTGGGCGACCGGGACCGGCAGGGACGCAGCGCAGCCAGACGGCGCGGATGCAGCCGGATCGCAGGCGGGCGCGATCGTCTACCACGAAGCTTGGCCGACGACATGGCCGCGCCTCCAGCCCGACATCGTCAACAACCATCGCGCGGCGTACTACGGTGGCACGAATGATCCCGGAGATTGGGAAGACCCGGTTCCGGTCTACTTTCTCTCGGTCGCCGCCGGCGCGGTGTTCGACTTCGCGGTGTCACCGCGGGCCGGAAACGAAGACAGCGACTCGGACCTTGCGGCCCTCGCGATCGAGTGGCTGCAAGCCGCGCTGATGCATGAGGGGGCCGGGGCCAAGACCCATGCCGGCTACGACCGCTTCATGCTGGAGGATCGCCCCGCGCCCGCCCCGCCCAAGCCGACGCGGCGCATTGCCATGCACACGCTCACGTTGATGACGCCGGCCTTCTTCGCCGGGGCGCAGCAATCGCACAAAGATTGCGACCTGCTACCCGCCACGCTCCGCGGGCTGCTGCGCTGGTGGTGGCGGACGATGCACGCCGCCCATCTCGACTGCCAGGATCTGCGCCGCCTGGAGACCGCAGTCTGGGACAACACCTAGCACGGTGCCGCGCTCGCCGTGTCGGTTCGGCGCGAAGGCGGGGGCGTGAAGCTGTTCGACCATAAGGACGGATTTCAGCCGAAGCGGGAATTCGTCCGGGAGCATGGTCTTTAGCCGGTTCGAGGGGGGGGCCACACAGGGACTGTTCTACGTCTCGTATGGCATGGACGAAGAAGGACGTCAGCGCTGGCACGTCGAGCCGGGAGCACGGTGGACCGTTACCCTCAGCGCACGCAGCGGTGTCGTCGTCCCGCGGAGTAACTGTGAGGGGGAACAGAAGCGCGTCGAAGACGTCGGACCGACCATCGACGCCGTCGATGTGCTGCGCCAAGGCGAGGCAGCCCTCTGGCTGCTCTGTCGCTACGGCGGTGCGGATCGAAGGCCCGGAAGGGGTTCGGCTCCTTCGCCGACATCGCGGTCGACGGCATCGCCGACGTGAAGGACTGCCTACAGCGCGGTGCGGAATTTCGCCGCGCTGCCGCGCTCGCCGATCACGTTCGCCGACCGGCGAGATCGTCCAGCCTCGACGACATGCTGACGCTGGAAGTCGGAACACCGCGGCCGGACTGCTGGTTCGCGATCGATCAGCTCGGCTTCGCGATCCAGGCGTTCGGGCGGAAGAACGCTCACCAGGAACGCAAGGCCGCGCTCGGCCTCCCTCGAAAAATCCATGGCCCGAAAGGGAAGCCGATGAAGCACCAGAATCATGAGCGACATCGGCAGCCCGAGCCTCTGAAATCGGGGAATGGCCGTAAGCGTCATGCCGCACCCGGCCACTACCACCTGACGCCGTGCGGTGGCGGCACCCTAGCCGTGCGCATGACCGCCTTTCCGTCGCCCGATCTACCCGACATCAAGACCAGCCGCATGGTGTTGGAGGAACTCAGGAACCACCTACAATCCGAGATGGAGCAACGGTCGCAAACTTACGCCAATCGGGGCACGAGACCGCCAAAGACTCGGCCTTTGCCATCCGGCCCCCGTAGCGAGCCATCCGGCGCAGCAGTTCCGCTTCCCAGACCGTGCGAGCGCGTCGAGGCCGTGCTGCTCGAAGAGAGAACGAAGAAGGGCGGTTGGAAGGCGAAGCGCGATGCGAGCGGACTGCAAGGACCGGTTCAGAACAGCGGCGACGTACACGGGGACGCCGCGCCTGGTCAAGGTGTGGAACTCGTCGTGGCCTCAGTCAACGTCAACCGGTGTGAGATCGCGTTTCGGTGGCCGACGGATCGGGACGCCGTACCCGCTCGCCCAGGCCGGCCGACAGCGGATCGACGATCGCGGTCCAGAAGCGGAGGGCGGTAGCGGATGGCGAGGCACGGCGGTCGGGTGCTGGTCATGACCGTCGGAACTGGCGATGTCGACCGGCTCGAAGAGACGCTGTTCACGCCGCTCCGGAAATCCATGGCCACCGCCGCTTGGGCTAGGGTCGTGTTGTTGCCGTCAAGCGTGACCGAAGATTTCGCCCGAACGCTTCGCGAGCGGACCGACGGTCCGGTCGTGGAGGTCTCACCTTTGCCGGCCGGTGACGAGAACGACGCCGACGCGGCCTATGCTCATTTCGACAGCGTTCTGGCGGCGATCCTGCAGGAAGGCGCGTCGCCGGATGACGTCGTGGTCGACTTCACCCGGGGCACGAAGGCGATGAGCGCCGCGCTCGTCCTGGCTGCCACCCGCTGGGGGGTGCCGCGCCTGCGCTACGTCACCGGCCGGCGCGACCAGCGCGGCATGGTCGAACCCGGCTCCGAGCAGGTGCGCGGGATCCGAACCACGACGGTGGACGGCCACCGGCGCTTGGATCTCGCGCGCGAGTTCGTACGCCGGGGCAACTTCACGGCCGTGGCGGACGTTCTCCCCGACCCCGCCAGCCCGTTCGCTCAGCTCCATCTCGACGATTTCCTTGAATTCACGCGCTCAGTACGCACGGCGGCGCGGTTCTATGCCGCCTGGGACCGGCTCGACTACGCCGAGGCAGCGGCGACCAGCGTCGAGAAGCCTCCTTCCGCAGCCTGGACCGGACTCTGGCCGACGAAAGACATGCACGCCTGGGTGGATGAACTGGCACGTGAACCGGAGCGCACGGATCATTCCGCCATGGCCGCCCGGCTGCGCCGACTCGTCGTCGATCTGTTGGCCAACGGGGAGCGGCGCATCCGGCAGGGCCAGAACGAGGACGCGCTCGTGCGCGCCTATCGGATACTGGAGCTGATCGGTCAGGCGAGGCTCTTCGACCACCGCCTCGATTCAGCCGCTCTCGATCTGGATCACCCCGCGGTGCAGGCGGTGCAACGAGAGTCCGCCAAGAAGAAACGGGTCCCTTTCTCCGAAGGAGCTGGAGGCAAGTTGCAGGCTTCGCGGTTTCAGGTTGGACGCATCTTACGCCATTGCAGCGATCCTCTGGCCGCGCCGCTGTTGAGATTGGAAGAGGAATCGCTCCTCAAGCCGACTCTTCGCAACACCAGCGTTCTTGTGCATGGTTTTGCCGCACGGGCTCCAAACGACCCGGCTCCGTTGCGCAGTCTGTTTCACGATCTCGAAGAACTCGCGGGTGAAGACGGCGGAGACGTCGCTGCGCAGTTGCGTACCGCCCGATTTCCTGCCTGCTCGGTCTGGCAGGCCCTGGAGGCGAGCCGGTGAGCGTGTGCCGTCGAACGCCGATTCCTGCCGCCGGCTGTCGCTGGCCCCGTCCAGCGGACCACCCATATCCGGGGCGGCGACGGAAAACCCGGTTGGGGAACGAGGGACGGGTTGAAGGGATGCAAGCCGTGCGTGAAACCGTAACCGAATAGCTTGGAGTTGTTCACGCCGGCCACGTGTCCAGTCCGGCCGCCAGAGCAGCGTCACGAAGCTGCCGGTCGAACGTAGCGAAGAGCGCATCCGCTCCGAGAGCGGCGATCGTCTCCTTGCATGTCAGCGCAGCGGCAAGTTGAATCGCATCGTACGCTCGCAGCCCGTGGTCCCAAACCAAGGTATCGGCACGCGCCGCGAGCGCATCCGTCACAGGCATTCTCCAGAAGTCCGGCCACTCGTGCAGGAACCTGCGGTGCGCGCGCCGCCCACCGTCGTCGTCCAGGACGCGGCGGCGCACGGCCTTGGCTATCGCGGCCGGCACTTCGGTACGGGTGACGAGCGCCGTTACGACGGCGTCCGCCCTTGCCATCGCGGTGATCACCTCGTCAGAACCCGGTTCCGCCACATAGCGCTTGAGGAGTGCGCTGGTGTCCAGATAGAGGAAGGTCACCCGCGGTTCTCAATGGCAATCTCGCTCACGCTGCCTGCACCGCGAACGCGAACATCCGGCTTCGTCACGGGCAACCGGCGGCCACTCCACAGGAACACGCCGGTCGCCCTCAACGCTGCAAGCCGTTTCTCGTTCGACTCCGTCTCCGGGACAATACGTGCCACTTGACGTCCATGGTCGGTGACGACAACGGTGGCCCCGGCCTCTACCTCTCGGATGTACTCGCTCAGCTTGGACTTGAGATCGCGAATGCCGACACGTCGTTCTCGCATGTTCAGACCACCTAGCTGGCGCACTTGGTCACGCGGTCTCGTCGGGCGAGCCGGTGGATGCCACGACCATCGACAGGAATGATACCTCCGATTCTCCGCAGCGCTGGCATCGTAGAGTCGCCGCCGTGCAGGCCCTGATCTGGGGCGCGCGTGGTTCGTGCATCCGGTTCGACGGCCCTCGCTCTCGTCGGGTGGGCCAGCAACGGACTCATGCTAGCACCCTCCGAGAACGCCACGTCCGTCCGGCAGCGATCATCGGCTTCACCCGCGTGGTCGCCGCCGCTGCGGCCTCCAGCGCGGCGCAGCGTGCTACGGCTCCGTTCAGCCCGCCGTAGGCTGCCAGCGCGGCTTCATCAAGCGTCGCAATGGCCGCCCGGACCGACGCGATCTCCTCGTCACGGCGCACTGCGACTCGCGCCGCGGCCTCGCAGTGCGCGTCGACGACAACTGGTGTGGACACCCAGCCGTCGAGCACCCGTCCCACCGCTCGGCGTTCCGACCCACGACGACGACTTCGACGGCGCGGCCTGCTGCCAGCAGCGCCGCCCACAACCCGGCATGCTGCCCACCCCGGGTCCGCAGGGCGCTCTGCGTCTCCTCCTCCGGCTGGATGAGCTGCGTGATTTATCCAAATCATTCATTGCAAATGACTTACTAGTATATGGTCAGCCGCCGTTCCCGCTGCGGTTCCCCCATTTTGAGCGGGATTCCACCGGCCTCCCGAAGTTACGATGATTTAGACGGTCCTCGGGGTGTTCGCGGATTTCACCTCCGGGGTGCCTCTCGATTTTTTGGAGGCCCCCTGGCCCCTGTCCCCCGACAGCGCTCCCACCCTGGCTTACGGCGTCTGCGACGACGACTGGACGGGCCTGGCCGGGCTCGGCATGGTGGCCCGGCTGGCCCGGTTCCTCGGGCTGCCCGAGCAGCTGGCCGCCTCGGTCCGCCTCCAGCGCCGCCGGCGCGGTGGCAGCGACGTGCAGAGGCTGCTGGCGCTGCTCTACGCGGCCTGCGCCGGCGGGGGGCACCTCCACGCGGTCAATGCCCTGGGGACCGACGACGTCGCCCGCCGAGCGTGTGGGCTGCGGGCCGTGCCCGACAGCCGACGGCTCGGCGCAGACCTGCAGCGGATGCACGAGGCGGGTTGCGGGAGTGCGTGCGGCTGGTCAGCCGGCGGCTGGTGCCACTGGTGGCGCAGGCGTGCGTGCAGCGGTGGGGCTGCGTCCCGGTGTTCGTGGACGGCACGGGGAATGAGGTGGAGGGCCAGTTGTTCGAGAACGCCGAGTGCGGCTGCCACGGCGAGAGGCAGCCCTGGCTGCACTCGGTGTTCGTGGGGGCGGCGTGGGTCAGCGCCCGGCTGAATGCGGGCGGCACGGACGTAAGGGGGGATTGGCAGGAGCAGCTGGACCGGGATGTGGCGCCCTTGCTGACAGGGCGGCAGCTGGTGTGGCTGCGGGCCGCCGGCGCGTATTACTGCAAGGATCTGGTGAGCTACTGTCGGCGGAAGGGCTGGGAGTATTCCGTGAGCGTGACCGATCCGCGCCAGAAGGCCCCGATTCTGCACCTGGCGGCCGCGATGGGGTTGCGGGAGGACGAGTGGGAGCTCCTGAACGCGGCGGGGAAGGAGCGGGCGATCGTGGTGGCGTACCGGCCGGCCCGGTGGCCGGAGGAGCCGGTGTGCGTGGTGCTCCGGCGCGACGGGGATGGGGAGCAGCGGCTGCCGGTTCCGGTATGCACGGTGATTCCGGTGAGCCGCGACCGGCTGCCGCTGACGGACCTGGGCCTGCAACCTCCGCCGTGCCGCTCGCCGCGGTGCAGCAGGGTTTCTACTTGGGCGGGCAGATCGCGCAGCGGCTGCTGCGGCGGCTGCCGTACCAGGTGCTGCCGTCCGAGGCGCGGCAGCCCGGGCTGCGGCCACTGATCCGGTACTGCGTGGGCAGCGTGGGGCGACTGCGGCTGCTGTGCAGCAGGAGCAACCTGCAGTTGGATGGTCTGCTGCCTACGGCGAGCCGGAGGGAGCCGGGCTAGGGCTGGGGCGGCGCGGCCGGAGCCGCGCCGGGCCCAGCGAAAGGGGGCCGACGCGGAGCCCGCGGGGGGATCGGTGTGCCCGGAGCCGGAGGCGCAGCGGCTGCGAAGCGGGCGCAGGGTGCCCGCGGGGGGGCCAGGTCGCTCGGCGACGGGCTGAGGGGCCCGCGCCGGGCTTTCCGCTCAAGCCCTACGGCCCCGCAACCCTCATCGCGGAAAATTATCCGGGAATCTAGAAGAGCCGGAGAGTACGGTGCCGAGTGAGCAAGCGTTGTACCGGAACTTAGTCATCCAGTTGGCAAGTCCCGCAGGAGAAGCTTTTGGAATCCGCCGGGGACCCTGGCCGCGATCGACAGCGTTCCGCCGGGACCCTGGCCCACCTCCCCCGGCCAGGTGGACCGGGGGCCAGATCCGGCATGTGCCAAGCGGCGGGTTGCGTAGACCAGAAACCGGAGTTGGCCTGACCGCGAGCCGGTGGGAAAATCGCACGGCAAGCTCGCCGATACAGTGCCACCGGCTGTGGCCGCTGCGGCGGTCCCTTCCCGAGCGATGCGGGCGAACTGGTTTTGTCCCGATTCGAAGCTGCCTTGCAAACTTTTTTCGCGACAGCTCGGATAAGCGACGGAAAAGTGTTGGGCACCAGCAACGGAATGCAGTCTTGCCAGGATCCTCTATTTTTCAAAAAGAAAATTTTAGATAGATTTATCTTTTCTAAAAAGTGAAAATGAGCTAAAATTATTTTTTCTGAAAGGAGAATTTTATGGAAAACGCAGTAGCGCCGCTCCTGAGGCGGGCCTTTAGGGACCAGCTCGCCGACTCTGTGAGGAAGCCGTCGACTGCGCTCACGCGACGCCGCGTTTTCGGCAAGGTGAGGTTCCCCGGCAAGGTGACGGCCGTCGTGGGAATGCGCCGGGTCGGCAAGACGACCTTTTTGCATCAGCTGCGCCAGGAGCGTATCACCGAGGGCAGTTCAAAGGAGCGCCTGCCCTACCTCTCGTTGGAGGACGAGCGCCTCGCCGACCTCGATGCGTCCAGGCTCCACCTTCTTGTGTCCGAATACGATCGCCAGTTCCCCGCTGCGGGCGACGCGGAGACCGTGACTTGGCATTTCGACGAAATCCAGCTCGTACGCGGATGGGAGCGGTTCGTCCGGCGACTGCTGGACGCAGGCCGAACCGAGATCGTCGTCAGCGGATCTTCGGCGGCGCTTCTAGCGCGAGAGATCGCTACGGCGCTCCGCGGCCGGGCTTGGCAGGTGCTCCTCCATCCCTTCAGCTTTGAGGAGGCCCTCCGCCACTTGGGGCGCACAGTCCCTGACGATTTAGCCCTCCTGACGAACCGCGAACGCGGGAGCCTGGAACGCGCCCTGCTGGATTGGCTTGAGGCCGGCGGCTTTCCAGAGGCGCAGCAGCTGGATCCAGTGTCACGGCACCAGCTCCTGCGGGACTACGTAGATGTGGCCCTGCTGCGCGATGTGGTCGAGCGCCATGACGTTCGCAACGTGGTTAGCCTACGTTGGCTCGTGCGGCACCTGCTGGGCAACGCGGGAAGTTTGTTCAGCATTGAAAAGTTCCACGCGGCGCTGAGATCGCAGGGCATCCCGGTGGCCAAGAACAGCCTGCATCAGTTCCTCGCGCACCTGGAGGATTGCTTTCTCATCAGGCTGGTTTGGATGGAAGCGGCGTCGGAACGCCAGCGCATGGTCAATCCGCGTAAGGCGTACCCAGTGGATCCGGGGATGATCCGCGTCTTTGATCGCACTGGGCGGGCCAATGTGGGCCATGCGTTGGAGACGGCGGTGCTGGTGGAGCTCGAGCGCAGGGGGTTCGAGGTGACGTATGTGCGCACTCCCGAAAAATACGAGGTTGACTTCCTCGCCCGTGCGCCGGGGGGCGAGCAGGAGCTGATCCAGGTCTGCGCAGACGCCTCGGACCCGTCCACTGCGGCCCGCGAAAGCCGGGCGCTAGCCGTCGCTGGCAAGCTGTTTCCGCAAGCCCGCAAGCGACTCCTGACTTTGACCCAGGATGCAGTGCCGACCAGCTTTCCTGTCGGAACGGAAGTGCAGACGGCGTGCGAGTGGTTCCTGGAGGGCACTCGGTGAGCAACCCGCTCACCGGGCGCGTCGACCGCTGCGGGGCGGGTTGGCTGGCCGCTGAGACTCAGGTACTCGGACATGCTCGCGTCCGGCTGCTTTGCCAGCAGCGCCTCGGCGCACCGCACGCTGCAGCGCGCCTGCGTCAGCGTCTCGCCCCGCCCACTAGGCAGCAGCGCCAGGTTGCGCAGCGCCGCGTTGCCGGCCGGGCCGGGACCCGTGCGGCTGCGCCTGGCAGCCTCGCCCAGCGTCCCGTCGCACGGGAAGTGCTGGCGGTGCTCGACCGTCCCGTGCCCCGGTGCAGCCGAAGGAGGCACAGCGCCGAGGCCCGCTCCGGCCCCTAGCTCAGGAACCCCTCCAGCGTCTACATCGTAGTCGGCCCCCGCCGGGTCCCTCGTCTGGTGCTGGATGCGGAACACCCGCCGCCGGCCGGGCAGCGGCGGCCAGCTCGCGGTGCCCGGCCCAGTGCGCATCCCCTGCGATCAGGTCGTAGGTCGTGCCGGCGTTGCGCTGGATCGTGGCCAGCGTGGCAGTACCGTGCTGCGCTGGCAACGTCTCGCGGCTGCCGTGACCGGCGTCCAGGGTCACACCGCGCAGGTCGACCTCCTCGCCCAGCGCCCGCAGCGCCGCCGGCTCGCCGCCCTCGGCGCGGAAGCTGCGGCTGGCCAAACCAAGGCAAGATGGCGTACCACTACCGGCACCCGTTGCTCGCCTTTTACCTGAACACGCCGCCGAAGCGGGATGACTTTGGCCCAGATTTCTGCACGCTGCCTGGGGTTCGTTTTTCGGAAACGGATGCCCTAGTCGACATGCTGGTCCGCAACCCCCAGAGTCGCCAGAAAATGGTTCGGGCCAAGCTGGAGGCTGGGGGCGGAGCCGAGCCTTTGCCGTTCGTGGGTGCCCTCTTGAGGAGCGAGGACGCCGATGCAAGGATCGAGTCGTTGCGCCAAGTACTCCGACGCAAGCCGGAGGCTGCCCGCTTGTCGCAACGCGCAGCGGACGTACTGGGCCAAATGCTCGGCGACGATCTGAACGCCGCGAGGCACTACGCAGAGCCGACCGCCGAACATGCATTCCAACTGCGCCGCTCGCGCATGGAGAATTCCGGCGTATTCGCTCTACCCAAAGGGGGTCTCGGCAGCCACCACACGGCCATCGCCGTAGAGGTTTTCCGCGGTCTCGGATCGCGAACGATATGGCCCCGTTCGTGGTCATCAACGCCAGCGCCTCCAGGGCCGCATAGTCATTCACGCTCCTGCACGAGCTGCCCCACCTGCTACTCGGCCAATCGGGTTGCGGCGACGTGAACGCAAAAACCGAGGTCTAGGAGTTCTGCGGCAATGCTGCCGCCGAGTGGCTGCTGCCCGCACGGACGTTTGATGAGATCGACATCACGCGACGGGTGGGGGCCATCGACCAACAGCGGCACAGCGGCAGTTTGCCCGCGAGCGAAACTTGAGTCGGACCATGGTCACCTACCGGCTTCTGCGTGCCAATCGCATAGATCGGCCGACCTTCGAGCGACTTCGGGCAGACTTTCGCAAGCAGTGGCGGCAGCATCGCGACCGGCACCGTGCGAGGGCGCGCGAGTCGGCTGGTGGTCCCAGCTACTACGCGATGTGCCGGCACCGGGTCGGGCAGGGCCTGCTCGGTTTCACCCGCCGCATGTTGGACTCTGAAGCGCCGTCGACTACCAAGGCGGCCAGAATCCTGGACGTCAAGCCCCCGCAGGTCGAGAAGGTGCTTCGCCTGGCAAAGGCGCGGTAGGGAGACGCTGCTTGCTCTACTTCCTCGACTCCAACGTTCCCATCGACGCGAATCGCGACTACTATCCCCTTGGACGCGTGCCTGCGTTCTGGAAGTGTCTGATCGATCGTGCGAGCCGACAGCAAGTTAAAATGAACCTACTGCATTCTCACGTAAGATACTGGATTACAAATACTTTACAGCCTCGTGCGGTCGTCGCCCGTTTCGTTTGGCGATCTCGGCCAGACCCCGCTCATCGAACAACGACGCGGGCATCGCGTCGGTCTGGACGAACTTTCGGATGGTCGGCGCACACAGCGTGCTGACCCAGCGTAATCCGTCGACGCCCGGCAGGTCCGCACGGATGCGCACCGCCGTCAGCATGCCGCGGTCGACCACCAGCACGCCCTGTTGCAGACCGAACCGTTCCCGGATCTTCGACACTGGCTGACCACCGTCATCGGGTCGGCCGTCGAGCCCTCGAAGACCTCCACGGCGACCAGACAGCCTTCGGCCATGCACAGCAGACCGAAGACGATCTGCAATGTGCATTTCTTGCCATCGCGGCTGTGCTCGCGCCGGACTAGCGGGCAGCGAGTGCCCTCCACATAGCTGGAGGGCAGGTCGTAGAGCACCAGCGTGTGCTCCTGCAGATGCCGTTCAGCGAGTCGCTGCTCAATGTCGGCCTGCCGCTCCACCAGCTAGTCCAGGACCGCATACAGCTCATGCGGGGCGACATCGCCGAGCCCGAGCACCTCGCCCAAGGTGGACACCGCGCTCTCGGGCCAGGGCGCGGGGGAGGCCAGCTTCGACCGTGCGTCGATGACACGGGCGACGATGAGGGCGAGGACCAAGTTGCGGAGGCGGCTGGTGCCGCGGGCGTGCAGTCCGAGCTGCTTGAGGGTGCCGAGCACCGCGGAGACATGGCCGTGGGGCAGACTGCGAACGCAGGTGAAGGTGTCTTCGGGATTGACGAGTTGTTCACCGCGGAGGATGCGGCGCAGCACGTCGATGGCGGCGGGAGGCAGTTTGGAGAGGTTGGCTAGGGTGCGCTTCTTGACGCGGCGGCCGTCGCGGAAAAACTCGTGAAAGAGGACTGTGGGTCGCGAGGATCGGTTGGGAACGCGCTCAATATACGTGTTTAAATATTGTCGCATATACAGATTTATTTAGAAACTATAAAACACTTACAATACATGGCTACATGTCGCGCATCAATCCAACCCGGAAACTCCATAACATTTCTCGATTCTACGAGGTGGACAGAAATCGGCACTGAAACTTCGGACTAGGTGGTTGGCATCTGATGCCGGCTCCGCTCCGAGTCAAAACATCCAGACGGTCGACAGTATCTCCGCCTGCTCCAACAACATTCACATCGCCGTCTTCTGCTTGTTCGAGCGCGTCGCCGTGTCGGCGCAGGACGCCCATCACCAGCCGACAGCGAGTACTCACGCAACGCCTTGGCGAACCTCGCGCACGAATCTATCGAAGTCCCCGCCCGACGCTCTCATCGCCGCCTCGATTCGGGTCATCGGTACTGCCAGCCGCATCCGGCGCTGCGCACCGTGCCCCTGATACGATACCTCGTGGACCACGCCCGCCCACTTCAACTGCGGCAGTAATTTCTTGAAAAAGTGATTCGCACTCACACCCATCCGCTGTCGGATCGTCGACTCGTTCAGTGTGGTCGCACGGAAAAATTCTCGCAGAAATTTCTGTACCAAGTTCAAATCTTCATCTGTACTTTTTTCAACATCGTCGTCCCGTTTCAATGATGCGCCAAAAGAGATTTTGAACCTCGCCTGGCAAAGCTCTCGTCGGACCTGTTCTGGATCGAATCGTGTGATCTGATCGACGTTGTTTTTCACACGAACGACGGTGTCAACGCGGCACTGGTAATCGAATAATGTGTCTGACACTTTTTCAGAGCCATCGATCTCCAAGCGTTCAAAATGGCAGTTCTTGAACGTGCAGCGACGCAATTCCGTGGCGTTCAGGCCGGTAGCGGGGAAGTACGATCCCGACACCGTGACGTCCGTCAAGTGGCGCTCGCGCAGCACGCCGACCGGAAAGCTCATATTTTGTATCTCGTAGGTTCCGCTTTCGCGGTCGATCAGAGCCAGAGTCAACACTCCGCAGTTCTCCCGCGCGAATGAGGTCGGCAGTACCCCGTCAGCCAGCTTCTGGAGCAACTCCAGTATTCTCTTCAGTGCATGGCGGCCGTGCCGCCGAACGGAGCCGGCCGCTTCCGCCACGGTTGATGCAGGCAGGGTCGCTTTGTCGATGATCGACATCACCGCGCCTGCGTCATCCGCGACGAGAGCCCGCCCGAGCGCCTGTCCAAGGTAGAAGACGCGAAAGTCGTCGTGGTCGAACGCCAATGCCGTACGACCAATCCGTGTCGCCGTGAGAAGGGAATGCTGCTTGATCAGCTCCTGGATTTGCCGCACAACTGCCGGACTTTTTTGCTTCGCATCTGCGAACATTTCCACCACAAGGGTCACGACATCAGTTCCGAGTTCGTCGGTCGTACCCAGCCACATCTCCTGCGCCACCATGGAAAGCAGTTCGTGATGTTCGTCGTTTGTCAGTAGCTCCCCCAGTGAATCACCGGACCTGTCGACCCACTTGAAACGGGCTTCCCGCTCGACGATACTCCCCACGAAATCGTGGAAGTAGTCCCGCTGATCTAGACCGATGCGATCCAACAGAGTGGACAAATCGTCCTCCTCGGCTGCAACATCGACCAACCGCTTGACCAGCACGGCGCGGGTCAGCACCGGGTGCTCGTCACCCAGCCGTTTCGACACCACCGAAAACAAGCGGTCCGGGTCGAGGATGTGTCGTTTGCTGGCGTACAGCCTGAACGTATCACGGTCCCACCGATTCAGAGACAGCCGTCCGAAGGCAACATCACTGTCCGATCCGATGGTATCGAACAATCGAGCCTGCGAGCCGAAGTTCGGGTAGTCGAAATAGGCCTTACGGGCGGCGACGAGCAGCGTGCCGGCGGACCGCAACTTGCCCACCAGATTACCAAGCGCTGAAAGGGCTTCGCCCGAAGACGCCTCGCCAATCATCTCCTCGAAGCCGTCGAACGCCGGCACCAGCACGCCGAGCCGAACCAGCTCGAGGAACGCATCGTAGTACAGGAGCTGAAACCGCAGCCGATTCACGAGCGCCGAGACCACCGCATCGTCGAAACGGAGGAAGGTGCGACCTCCCAGTGGGACCGGTACGAGCAGCCAATCGGACTGCTTGGCCTTGTATGCCTCCGCTTGGCTGACGGCGACCTGATTGATCAGCGATGTCTTCCCCTCACCGGCGTCCGACGTGAGGTAAAGAACGGAAGTCGTGCCGGCTGGAGGCAGATTCAGCGTGTTAGTCATCGCCTCCACCACGTTAGGCCAAGAAACATCGTCGCCGGAAGGGTCCTTCTCGAGTTGATCGAGAAGGCGTCCGGACGGCGGAACGAAATGCTCCGGCGGCGAAACGTACGAGCAGATCCGGTCGGCCAGGAGTGGGACCCTCGCCAGCCGATTGACTATCCACGTCACCGCCGGCGTGCGATCGTCGTTCTCTTCGACCAACAATCCGTCCGGTCGCTGATGCAACCGGGCGGTGATAGTCTCGTCTCGGATCTGTACCAACAGTTCGCCGCGGCTAATGTCTATGTCGTCCATCCGGTCGGCGAAGCAGGCCACTATTCGCTCGAAGTCGTTGGATTGCATGCTTACTCCCCCTACATCATGATCTGTGAGTAGGTCTCGGTTTCCAGGGGCCGGTATCGCTCACGATCCACGCGGCCACGGCGGGGGATCACATGAATGACGCGTGCCCCTCGCAGCAGCACGAAGCGGATGCCCGGCCAGAGATCGTCGTCCGCCGATACTACGCGGAGCCCGCGGGGGATTGGTGCGGGCGCAGGCCGGCGCAGGGCCCCCGCGGGGGGCAGGTCGCTCGGCGACGGGATGAGGAGCCCGCGCCGGGCTCTCCGGGCTCTCCGCTCAAGCAATATGGCCCCGCAACACCCATCTCGGGAAACTATCCGGGAGTATAGGCCGCTCTTCGGAAGACCTCTGAGGCGGACCGTTGTGCTACGCTGGGGCGTGCCGCTAGTGCGCAAGGACGCCCGGCACAGGCATACGCGCCGGAGGAGCGGACGGCCCGCCCCCGGCGGCGGAAGATTGCCCAGGATTTGGTGCCGGCGCGAGGGTAAGGCTGGCGCGGCGGCTCGCGCCTGATGCGGCGTCCCAAGTACGTCTTCATCACGGGCGGCGTAGTCTCGTCCCTGGGAAAGGGCATCGCGTCCTCATCTATCGCCAACCTGCTCGAGAGCCGCGGCTTGCGGGTCACCCTGCAGAAGCTCGACCCCTACCTCAACATCGATCCGGGCACGATGAGCCCGTTTCAGCATGGGGAGGTGTATGTAACTGATGACGGTGCCGAGACGGATCTCGATCTAGGCCATTACGAGCGCTTCACGCATGCGGTCCTCACCCAAGCGCACAACGCCACCAGCGGCAGTATCTACGAGCGCATCCTCGCCCGCGAGCGGCGGGGGGACTACTTGGGCAAGACGGTCCAGGTGATCCCCCACGTCACCGATGCCATCCTGGAGCAGATCGAGAAAGTATCCACATCGGACATCGACGTGGTTCTGACGGAGATCGGCGGAACCGTCGGCGATATCGAATCGCTGCCGTTCATCGAAGCGCTCCGCCAGATGCGGCAGCGGGTCGGCCGCGCCGGCTGCGTCTTCGTGCATGTGACGCTGATCCCCTACCTCGCCGCTGCCGGCGAGCTGAAGACCAAGCCGACCCAGCACAGCGTCAAGGAGTTGCGCGCCCTCGGCATCCAACCGGACATCCTGGTCTGCCGGACCGAGACGCGCTTTTCGCGCGAGATCCGCGAAAAGATCGCGTCCTTCTGCGATGTGGACAGCGACGCCGTTATCGCGGCCCGCGACGTCGACACGGTTTATCAGGTGCCGGTCGAATTCGCCGAGCAGCGGGTCGACGACATCGTGCTGGAGCGACTGCGGATCGAGGCTGGACCGCGCAACCTGGAGCCCTGGAAGGACATGGTGCGCCGCTTGCGGAATCCCCGCGATACGGTGGCCATCGCGGTCGTCGGCAAATACGTCGACTACGAGGACTCCTACAAGAGCCTCAAGGAGGCCCTGCTCCACGGCGGCCTGGCGCACGACCTCAAGGTGCGGATCGAGTGGGTCGAAGCCGAGTCGATCGCTCGCGAGACCAGCGGCACGCAGCTCGACCGCTACGACGGCATCCTGGTCCCCGGCGGCTTCGGCATCCGCGGCATCGAGGGCATGATCGAGGCGAGCCGCTTCGCACGGGAGCACGGCGTGCCCTACTTCGGCATCTGCCTTGGCATGCAGACGATGATGATCGAGTTCGCACGGCACGTGTGCAAAATCGAAGGGGCCCACTCCGCGGAGTTCGACCCTGAGTCCAAGGACCGGATATTCCTAAAGCTGCGGGAGCTGAAGGGCGTCGAAGACCTCGGCGGCACGATGCGGGTCGGGGCTTGGCCATGCCGCTTGCAGGCAGAGAGCCTCGCCAGCGCAGCGTACGGGACGCACGAAACCAGCGAGAGGCACCGCCATCGCTACGAGTTCAACCGTCCCGAATACGAGGAGGCGATCACGAGCAAGGGCATGCGCGTGACCGGCGACACCCCCGCAGGTAACTTTGTGGAGATCTGCGAGCTGCCCAGCCACCCGTGGTACCTCGGCTGCCAGTTCCATCCGGAGTTCAAGTCCAAGCCTCTGGAGC
This sequence comes from Bryobacterales bacterium, assembly GCA_965213745.1. Taxonomy (GTDB): domain Bacteria; phylum Acidobacteriota; class Terriglobia; order Bryobacterales; family UBA6623; genus VXMF01. The sequence goes on from CBDBZZ010000024.1 coordinate 171,354, forward strand.
CGCATCCCCTCTTTCGGGCCTTCGTCGCGGCCAGCTACGCACGGCGCCAGCAGCAGGGCTGGAGCGCAGCGCAGGAGGAGGCCGAGCAGTTCCTGCGACTAGCCGGAGCGCCACTGCAACGGGCCCCCGCACCGACCGCTGCGGCTCCCTGGGTGCCGGACACTTTCTAGCGGTCTGTCGGGCTTCGGAAATCCTCGTCCGCGCCGGGGGTGCGCACGGCCTCTGCCGCGGTGTCGCCCGCCGACTCCCGCGCCATGCTTGGGGGTTCAGGACGCTTCCCCGTGCCGAATGGCAATTCATCGGCTCAGTCCCCCGCACCCGTGCCGGTGAAGGGTGGGACGGCGTCAACTTCACTTGGGACGGGCTCTTCTCGGCTTCGGCAAATGCCGCTGGCTGCGCTTTGGTGGTCGTGCTGATGGGCGCGGTCGGGATGCCTCTGCACGGCAGTCTGCTGGCGCTAGCCGGGGTGCTGGCTGTCTGCGTGCCTGCTTCGAGCCTGATTGTGTTCTGGGTCGAGGGCACACGCCACGGATTCACGGTGGCGGGGGCGTCCTTCACAGGGTTCTGTGTCGCCCCGCTTGCGCTAGCGGCCATGGACGCATTCTCGAAGCAACTCGGGTTCGGGGTTCCGCTGGCCCCTTGCCTTGCCGCTCTCGCGATCGCATACGTGCTCGGCGAGGGCGTGGGACGACTCGCGTGCATCAGCTTCGGCTGTTGCTACGGCAAGCCGGTCGAGGAAGCTCGCGGCTGGGTCCGCCGGTTTTCCCGGCGCCACCATTTCGTCTTCACGGGCTCGACCAAGAAGATTGCCTTCTCATCGGGCCTGGACGGCGTGCCAGTCGTGCCGGTCCAGGCGATGACCGCCACCGTGCATGGACTGACCACTTTGATTGCGCTTTGGCTGTATTGCGAGGGCCACTACGAATGGGTGCTTCCGACATCAATGGCAACCACGCAGGTCTGGCGAATCTATTCGGAAACGTTCCGCGCCGACTTCCGCGGGTCCAATGGGATCACGGCGTATCAGATCATGGCCGCCGTCATGGTTGCGGCCAGTCTAGCGGCACCCGCGATGCTGGCGCGTCACGCAGGACCGCCTGCGTCCTTGCTCGCCGGACTCGCAGCCTTGTGGCGGCCCGAGACCCTGGTCTTGCTTCATCTCGTTTAGCTGGCGGGATTCGTGCATATGGGCCGCAGCACGCAGACTGGTGCCGAACTCCGGTTCCACGTGCATGCGGATCGCATCCGAAGAACGGCCGGCGGGGAATTCCAAGCAATTCCTTGAGGGCCCGCTGGTTCGCAGGCCTCGACGCACGCATCCAAACCGCACGGGTAAACGCCCGAGCCTGAGACTAGCGCGGGAGCCGCGCCGGTTCCGACACGGCGCGGGGAGGATTCCTTGCCAGCGCCAAGCTTTCCGGGGAATGCCGGGAGCCAGATCCAGGCACTGCGCGATCACCTTCGAATTCGGCACCGGTCAATCGCAGGAGTCGGTCCTTTCGTAAACTCGGAGGTGTACCAACAGGCAGGGAGGAATACGAGAATGATCCCAGACCGGCCAGACGCTTCGAAACCGAGACTGCCCGAGTACAACCGCCGTCCCGGTTCGCCACGCGGCCGGCGCTTGAGCATCGTAGTGGCGGGAGCGTTGGCACTACTCGGTTGCAGGGCGGGCTCGCCGGAATCGGATGGCGGCGAGACACCCCCGAACATCATCTGGATCCTCGCGGACGACCTAGGTTACGGCGACCTCGGGGCGTATGGCCAGCAGAGAATCCAGACTCCGCACTTGGACCGAATGGCGTCGGAAGGCATGCGTTTCACCGACGCGTACGCAGGCTTCACCGTGTGCGCTCCGTCGCGAAGCGTCCTGATGACAGGCCAGCACACCGGACGCACGAGAGTTCGAAGGAACGGCTCGCCGGGGCTCCTGGATGAAGACGTGACCGTGGCGGAACTGCTTCGCGACAATGGATACGCCACGGCGCTCGTTGGCAAGTGGGGCCTCGGCATGGAGGACTCGCCGGGAGCGCCCTGGAAGCAAGGCTTCGACTACTTCTACGGCTACCTGAGCCAGCGCCACGCACACAACTACTACCCGGAATTCCTGATGCGGCTCGGCGAGCGCGTTCCCTTGAGAAACGTCGTCGTGCATGCGAGCCGCCCCAACCCCTTGAGCGGAGTCGCGACGAAGCGCGTCGACTACTCGCACGATCTCATGATGGACGAGGCGCTGGAGTGGGTGGAATCCCAGGCCCACGGCCCGTTTTTCCTCTACCTGGCACTGACGATTCCTCACGCCAACAACGAGGCAGGCGGCCGCAACGGCGGAGGGAATCCGGGAATCTCCAATGTTGATGCCGACTTGGGCGACCACCGGGAGAGACTCGGCATGGAAGTGCCCGATGCGGGTCCGTATGCGACCGAGGCCTGGCCGGGACCGCAGATCGGCACCGCGGCCATGATCACCCGCATGGACTCGGGAGTCGGACAACTCCTCGGGCTCCTTAGCGACCTCGGGATCGATGGCCGTACCATCGTTTTCTTCAGCTCGGACAACGGCCCCCACGCAGAAGGGGGGAATGACCCGTTCTTCTTCGATTCGAACGGCCCGCTGCAGGGGTACAAGAGATCCCTCCACGACGGCGGCATCCGCGTCCCGACGATCGTCCGGTGGCCCGGCCACGTGCCGCCCGGGGCTGTCAGCGATTTCGTTTGGTATTTTGCGGACTTCCTGCCAACCGTTGCCGAGATTGTCGGCTTCGAACCGCCCGCCGGGATCGACGGGCGAAGCATCGCTCCCGTGCTGCTTGGGGAGAAGCCTGAAGCAGCGGAGCGCTTCCTCTACTGGGGAGGAACACCGGGCAACGCCGAGGCGGTCCGGTGGGGACGATGGAAGGCGGTTCGGGAAGGGCCGGACGAACCGCTGGAACTCTTCGACCTGGGTGCCGACCTAGGCGAAGAGCGCGATGTTGCACGGCAGAACCCCGAAGTCGCCGCGACCGTGCTCGAGTATATGAACTCAGCCTTGGCGGAGTTGCCGCAGGTCGATTGACTCGGCCCCTCGGTTCGGGCGGGAAGCAGCGCAGGCGGACCCACAGCCCGCTCGGGCCGACCAAGAGGCTACGGAGTCGCTCGGGCTACCAATTGTGTATCCTAATCCTCCATCGGGAGGGACCAGTTGATCCGCATCGGATTGTTCGGCGCCGGTCGAATCGGCCGCATGCATGCGCACAACCTCGCAGCCCATGGCCGAGTGGAACTCGCCGGAATCTACGACATCGACGGGGCCGCCGCAGCCGTTGCGGCCGCCGAAACCGGGGCCGCCGCAGCCGCCTCTGTCGACGATGTGCTCTCCGACCCCTCGGTCGACGCGGTGCTGATCGCGACTTCCACAGACACTCACTGCGAGTTGATCGAGCGCTCCGCGCAGGCCGGCAAGGCCGTGTTCTGCGAAAAGCCGATCCACCTCGACATCGCCCGCGTCGACTCGTGCGGGGAGGTTGTCGCAGCTTCCGGCACACCCGTGCAGATCGGCTTCAATCGCCGGTTCGATCCGAGCCACGAGGCCCTGCGGCAAGCGGCCCGCACTGGCGATATCGGACGGCTGGAGCAGGCGGTGATCAGCAGCCGCGACCCCGCCCCTCCCCCGCTCGGCTACCTCCAGGTATCGGGTGGCCTCTTCCGCGACATGATGATCCACGACTTCGACATGGCGCGATTCTTGTTCGGCGAGGAGCCGGTCGAGGTGTCCGCGATGGCCGACGCGCTGATAGATCCGGAGATTGGAGCAATCGGAGATGTGGACACAGCCATGGTGGTGCTGCGGATGGAGTCCGGAGCCCTGTGCCATATCAACTGCTCGCGGCGGTGCGCGTACGGATACGACCAGCGGATCGAGCTCTTCGGCTCGGACGGCATGCTTGTTTCGGCGAATCCCGCCGCAACGAGCCTCGAGCGGTACACCGCGGCGTCAACCGCCGCCCGCGACCGGCTGCACGATTTCTTCATCGAACGCTACGCGGCTTCGTACGTGCGCGAGATCGATGCGTTCGTGGACGCTTTGAGGACCGGCGCCGCGCCCTCGCCCAGCTTCGCCGACGGCCGCCGCGCCCTCGCCCTGGCCGACGCAGCGGAGGCTGCTGCCCGGAGCCGCCGCACCGTTCGGCTCGCACACCGAAGCTAAGTCGACCTATCCGCCCACCGCTGGCACGCCCGGATATACTTGGCCTCAATGCAACGGCTTTGGCTCGCCGGGCTGCTCCTCCCGATCGGGCTGGGAGCGCAGCCCGCCACTTGGAAGGTCGGCCTCGCCGCGGTCGATATCACTCCTACAGAACCGGTCCCGATGGCGGGCTACGCCTCGCGCCGGGCTCCTTTCGAGGCCGTCGAGCAGCCGCTCTTCGCTAAAGCCCTCGCCCTCGAGGACCGTGAGGGCGGACGGGCCCTGCTTATCACCGCCGACCTGCTCGGATTCACACGGGAAAGGGCCGACGCCATCTGCTCGCGCCTGCGGGATAGCGACGGTCTGGAGCGCGGCCAGATTCTGCTCAACGCCTCGCACACCCACTCCGGACCGCTGATTGCGGGGTCCATGCTGACCTCCGTGCCCGCAACGAGCCGGGCGAAGCTGGAACGCTACATCAAGAGCCTCGACGCCAAGGTCGCGGCTGCCGCCCAGAAAGCGCTGCGAGACCTGCGTCCAGCCCGCCTGGCCTGGGGGCGCGGCGTCGCCAAATTCGTGATGAACCGCCGCGAGTTCACCGAGCGCGGCGTGATCCTGGGCACCAACCCCAGCGGGCCGACCGACCGCACGGTGCCCGTGCTGCGCATCACCGGGCCAGACGGCGCGCTACGGGCCATCGTCTTCGGCGCCGGCTCGCATTGCACGACTTTGACGGGTGGCAATATGCGCATCAGCGGCGACTATGCGGGCTTCGCCCAGGCGTTCCTGGAAGCGAGGCGTCCCGGCGTGCAGGCCATGTTCATGACCGGTTGCGCAGGCGACGCCAACCCCCATCCGCGGGGCACAATGGATCTCGCCCGACGCCACGGCAGCGAGCTGGCCCAGGCTGTGCAAGATGTCCTGGCAGGCCAGCTAGCTCCGGTCCGCGGCCCGCTCAAGACGGAATACCGCATGGTGGACCTCCCGCTCCAGTCGTTTTCCCGGGAGCAGCTCGAGGCCCTGCAGGAAGGGGCGCCGTCCTTCAGGCGGTTCTTCACCGCAGGGGCGCTTGCGCGGCTCGGCGAGGGGCGGAGCTTGCCCGCAACCTACAGCGCCCCCTTCGCCTTGTGGCAGTTCGGCGGGGACCTGACGCTCGTCGCGTTCAGCGGGGAGACGGTGGTGGACTACGTGGGCATGACGGAGCACGCCCTGGGCCCGCTCAGACTGTGGGTCAGCGGCTACAGCAACGATGTGTTCGGCTACCTGCCGACGGCCCGGCTGCTGCGAGAAGGCGGCTACGAGACCCGCGGCCTGTACGTGGACTATGGCCTGTTCCAGCCGGATGTCGAAGGAGTTGTGATGCGAGCCGTGGAGGACATGGCGCGCAGCGCCGGGCGTCTCAAGGACTAGACACCACCGGCATCCGCCGGCGGCTGCGGGAGTAGCCCGTGAGCGCCGCGTCATCTCCAGGTCGCCAAGCGAGCACCGCCGCGAAGGCCGTCCGGGCCGCAGCTAGGTCTCCCGCAGCCAGGGCTAGCTCTCCCAGTGCTCGCTGGGCATCGACCAAGCTCGGGGCCAACCCGACGGCCGTGCGGAGCGCGGCGAGAGCTTCCTGAGGGCGCCCGGCTTCGCGCAGTGCGAGGCCACGCTGCCAGTGGGCCTCCGCCCGCTGCGGATTGAGCTCTATGGCCCTCTCCAGCGATGCGAGCGCTTCGTCAGGGGTTCCGCCCGCCGCCCGCAAGGCCTCCCCGAGGTGCAAGTGGGCATCCTCGTAGTCGGGGCTGGCCCGGACCGCTTCCCGGAGCTCCGCCACAGCCCCAGCAACATCGCCTGAGGCTAGCCGCTGCCTTGCGTTCTGCACTAGCAGCATGGCCCGTCCACGGTCCGCCCTGAGCCTGGCTACTTCCGCAGCCCGGGCCTCGGCCTGCCGGGCCTCCTCGCGGCGCCCCGAGCGCTGGTATGCCTGGGCCAAGTTCCGGTGCGCCTTGACCAGCAGCGGGTTCATGCGCGTGGCGGCCTCGAAATGGCGGATCGCCCCGTCTAGGGCCTTGCGCCGCATCAGCACCGAACCCAGCGTGTTGTGCGCGTCGAAGTCCTCCGGGAACTCCACGACAGCGCGGCTCAGTTCAGCCGCCGCAGCCTCGAGGTCTCCAGCTTGCTGGAGGCTCGCCCCGAGGGCGCGGCGAGCGCCGGGATGGCGCGGACGCAAGGCGAGAGCAGCGCGGAACTGCGCCGCAGCATCTTCTGGCGCGGGAAGCTTCGCAAGCGCCAAGCCTAGGTTGTAGCGGATGTCCGCGTCGCCGGGCTGCGACTCGGATGCCTCGCGCAACGCCTCAATGGCCGATGGGACCTCGCCCGCCTCGGCCAGGGAGATGCCGAGGGCTAGCAGGGACCTCGGGTTGCCCGGCTCTAGGGCGCTGGCGCGGCGCAGCTGCTCCAGAGCCTCCTCCGTGCGACCTTCGCGCTGTAGGAGGAGCCCCAGATTGAGACGCGCCTCCGCAATGTCCGGCGACTGCTTTAGAACCTCGAGAAGCAACCGCTCGGTGCCTCGCGTATCCCCTTGGACGCGCAAGGCCCCGGCAAGCAAGTAGCGCGTCGGCACCGAATCCGGGTCCGACCGCAGCGCCTCGTGGTAGGCCTCAATCGCGGTTGGGTGGCGGCCCACCCGTCCGAGCGCGAGGGCTCGGGCCAGATGCGCTTCACTGTAGTCGGGATCGATCTCAAGGGCTAGGTCGAAGCGGCGCAAGGCATCTTGCACGCGGCCCTGCTCGGTCCGGATGAGTCCGATTCGGTGGTGTGACACCTTGTCGGAAGGATTGGCATCGAGCGCCGCGAGGAAATGCCCTAGGGCGGCTTGGGGGCTGCCTTCGGCGAGATAGCGCAGTCCGCGCTCACGATGCTCCTGAACTGCCGAGGCCCGCTGTCCAGGGAGTGCCTGCAGCGCTAGGCCGATCTCCGGCGCGACGAGCGCCAGGGCCCATAGAACCCGTCCAAGCTGCTTTGCAGGGAGGCCGCACCCGGGCATAGCAAGCAAGATGGACCGCTAGGCGCACTGCCGGCCAGACGGCTCGGCCGCAGCGTCTCCGGGCGGCATCCGATGCGGCCGGTAGCCGCGGCGGACCTGCGAATTCACGGTGCCCCCTCCTTTACGATGCGCAGGAGGCCGCCCTGCAGAAACTGCTCGCGGTCGTCTGCCTTCCGTTCGCCGACGACGGCCAGCAACTCCCGGGCCCGGTCGGCGTCGCCGCGCCCGCGGTGGGCCAGCGCTAGCTGGTAGGTCGCCGCAACATCGTCCGGGGCGAGCTCGCGCGCCCGCTCGAGGTGCCCGATAGCCTGGTCCAGTTCGCCCCGCCGGACCAGCATCCTACCCAGGAGGACCCGCGCCTGGTAGAGCTCGGGGTTCGACTCCAAAGCCCGGCGGAGCGCCTCGACTGCCTCCGACTCTTCGGCGCTGTCCGGCAGGGCACCCGAGCGGTGCAGCGCTTCCGCGAGGAACCACTGGACCAAGTAGTCCCCGCCCGACTCCTGGTTGCGTTCGCGCAGGACGCGAACGGCATCGGGCAGGCGGTCCTGCTGCATCAGGATCAGACCAAGGGCGACATGCGGGAGGTTGGTCCCGGGAGCCAGTTCGGAAGCCTCAGCAAAAGCGACCTCGGCATCCTCGAACCGCCCCTTCATCGCCAAGGCCACGCCCCGCTGGAGGTGCAAGCGGTGGGAGTCCGGGATCCGCTCCACCGAGATGTCCGCGATCTCCAGTCCGAGGTCGAAGTTGCGGTGGTCCAGGCAGAGCGCAACGAGATCGATGTAGTTGGAGGCTTCGTCGGGGTCGACATCGGTCGCCGTACGCAGGGCGTCGTAGGCCCGCTTGATGTCGCCGCCTTGCCGGTAGGCCTCGGCGGCGAGGTTGTAGAGCTCCGCCTTCCGATACCCCTGCTCGAGGAGAGCCTCGGCGGCCCGGGAGGCGGGCTCGGCCTGACCCGCCCGGAGGTACGCCAACGCTAGATTGAAACCAACTTCATAGCTGTCGGCCCCTCCGCGAGCCCGTTCGAAAGCTCGCGCCGCCGCTGGGTACTGCTCAAGGTCTGCGAGCAGCAGCCCAGCGCGGAAATGGACCCTGGCGTCCGCTGTGTGCGGTACCTTTTGAAGAGCGAGGGCAGCCTGCCGGGGCCGATTCGTCGCAAGGAGCGCTTTGCCGAAGTCGACTAGCAGGCGCGGATCCTGCGCCAGCAGGCTTCCGCCGCCCTCAAAGTGCCGCACGGCGCCGGAGAAGTCCCCTTCGGCCAAGGCGATTTCGGCCAGCCCCAGATGGGCCAGAGGGTCGCCCGCCGCCACCTCGAGCAATCTCTCGAAGTACGGTCTGGCCTGCTGTAGCCGCTTGCGCTTCAGCTCGTGCAGCGCGAGATTCTTTAGGGCGGACGGGTAGTCCGGCTCCAGCTCGAGGGCGCGCTCGAACTGCCGGGCCGCCTCGTCCGCTGCGCCCCCCGAGGCCAGGGCGATGCCCAACGTGTTGTGCAGCCTAGCATTCCCGGGAACAGCTGCGACCAGCGATCGCAGCAACTCAGCAGCCTGCGACCATTCCCCGGCCCGCATATGCGCAACTGCTCGCTGGTAGTCGGTGCGCACGGCATCCGCCCCGAAGGAGGCATCCGCCAGCAGGGTGGCGAGAAGGACCGCGGCACGTAACCAAAGCCAGGGTCCGCCGACGAGATCTCTGTCGCTCACGGCACGGAGCCCCCAAACCGGACGGCCATCCGCCTCTAGCTTACAAGGAAAGTCAGCTCGGCGAGGCAGGGCCGCAGCGGACAGAAGAGCCGTCGACCCCCGGGTGAGCGCCCGAGCCTTTTGGGCTTTTGTAGCTGTCAGCGCCGCTTGCTTCGCGACTCAGCCGCCCCTTCCCCAGGGTGCGGCAACCCACTCACTCAAGCTGCCAGCGTGCTCGTCGCATCGGACATCAACAGCAACTATCCGGAACCCACCGCCCAGCCAGACCAACCGCGTGACTCGCCAGGCTGGTCGCAAACAGCTGCGTGGCGACCACTCCAAAAGGGCACTTCCGTTTCGGCGAGAAAGGCTTTTGCTCCCTGTCGATGGCCCGCCGCTTGGCGTCGCGACCCCCAGCCACTCGGCGACCGGCTTATGCTCTTGCTCATCTGCAATGCTTTGCGAGCTCAACCGCACGCTCCGGTGCCGCGACGCTCGCAGGACGAGCGCAGTACAGCAGACTCCCTCCCCAGATCGGTCCCGGTCGCCAATTTACATGCCTTGGCCATTGCGCCTTGCACCACTCGCTAGTAGGATAGGGGCCGACTGGCCGGAGTCAGCCGACTGGCCGGAGCGCTTGCGTCTCTTCCAGGAGCGGCTTCTCGGGCTGCTCAGAGGAGGAACACACGGCATGATGCATGCATCGCGAACCGGGCTATCCGGTCGTTCTCGGCTTCGGGACATGGGGCTAGCAGTCCGGCTGGCCCTAGGCTTGGCGGCGGGCGCTCTGTGCCTGTCGGCGCAGTTCAGCAGCATCTTGGAAGGGACAATTAGCGACCCGACCGGTGCCGTCATCCCGGGCGTGTCCGTCTCGATCGAGGACACCGCAACAGGCACAGTCCGCGACGTGGAGACCTCGAGCGCGGGCCGCTACCGGGCCACGGCACTGGCCGCCAGCACTTATCGAGTGACCGTTTCGTCCGAGGGCTTCCAGACCTATGTCCAGGAGCGCGTAACGCTAGAGGTCGCTCAGACCACGACCCTGAATATCGAGCTGGAACTCGGCGCGACGACCGAGACGGTCAGCGTCACCTCCGAGGCGCCGCTGATCGAGACAGGCGAGGCCAAGGTGTCGGGCCAGATCGAGGAGATGGAGGTGGCCGACCTGCCCCTGGTTGGCCGGAACTTCATGACGCTCGTGGTCTTGACGCCGGGAGTGGTCGGTCTTCCATCCGGCGGCGGCCAGGCCTACGCGCAAGCCACGGGCGACATTTTCTCCGCCGAGTACGGCGTGAACCTGAGCGGCAACGGCCAGCGGGCCGAGTCCAACAGCTTCAACGTAGACGGCGCCTCGGTCAACGCGAGCCCGCGCGGCGGTGTGATCAACCACAACCCGAATGCCGACTCCGTGCAGGAACTGCGGGTGTCCTTGAACAACTTCTCCGCCGAGTACGGGCGCAACTCGTCAGTGCTCGTCAACGTGGTCACCAAGTCGGGCACCAACGAAGTCCACGGCACGCTCGGCTGGTATCACACCAACAACCAGCTGCAGGAGCCCAATTGGTTCCAGCGAGACACCGGCGTGCCGGTGTTCCGCCGCAACGAGGCCAACTGGAGCCTGGGCGCTCCCATCATCAAGAACCGGACATTCGCCTTCGCCTCCATGGACATCCTCCGCTCGGGAGTGGGCGCGGGCTTCGGCGGCACGGTGGTCAGCCGCGAGTTCGCGGACCTCGTCCGCCAGAGGCACCCCAACAACATCAGCAGCATGGTGATGAACGAGTTCCCCGACATCCTCGTGGGCAAGTCGACGGCGCAGACGGCTGGCAGCCTGGTCGGCTCTGACTGCTCGGGCAGCGCCCCGGTCGACACTCCGCTTGGCAGCATGCCCTGCGACTTCCCTGTTACCGAGCGCGGGTCCTTCGCGCAGACCCTGCCGCGCGACGGCCTCCAGTGGACCACCCGCGTGGACCACAACTTCAACGAGGCCAGGGACCGCATCTACGGCAGCGTCGCCCGGACCACCAACCAGCTGGTGCTGTTCGGCAATCCGTCGGTCTATCCCGCCTTCACCCAGATGCAGGAGCAGTGGACGGCCTTTGCGAACATCAACTGGACTCGGATCGTGTCGAACAACGTGATCAATGAATTGTCCTGGGCCTGGCAGCACGCCGAAGGAGACGCGCCCATTGGCCGGGGCGAGATCCCGAGCATCAGCGTACCCGGAATCGCCGGCTACGGCCAAGGCTTCTCAGACGCCGTCTTTATCCAGAACAACCAGCAATGGCGCAACGTCACCACTTGGAACAAGGGGGCCCACTCGTTCAAGTTCGGCGGCAACTTCAACTGCGACAGCGGCTGCCCTGGCGCGGGGGCGCTGTTCGCCGCGGTCTGGGAGCGCCCGAACTACAGCTTCAACAGCATTTGGGACTTTGCGCTGGACGATCCGTTCTCCCACGGCAACATCGGCTTCGATCCGGCGACCGGGGACGCGCGCGGCTTCGACTTCCGCCCGCGCTTCACGAATATGGGCGTGTTCGTCAACGACGACTGGAAGGTCCGCCCGAACCTCACGATCAGCTGGGGCTTGCGCTGGGAGGCGTTCTTCGTCCCGACCGATCTCGACAACATCTTCGTTGGCGCCCAGTTCCGCGGAGGCAGCGACTTCCGGGAGCGGATCGCGGATGTAGGCGTGGCGCAGGGGCCGCCGCTGGCCTCGACGGACAGCAACAACATAGCTCCCCGGATCGGGATCGCCTGGGATCCGACGGGGCAGGGCAGGATGTCGATCCGCGGCGGCACGGGCGTGTTCTACGACCGGCCCGGGGGCCAGTTCTTCCGAGACTGCTGCACGAGCCTGCCGATCTTTGCGGTGGCAGCGGTCAGCAAGCAGACGGTCCCGCAACCCGCCTACGGCCTCAGCAGCACGCTCGAATCACCGTGGATGTTTCCGCGACCGCCGGACCTGCAGGTCGGCCTCGACGAACGCGGCGGGCTGATCAGCGCCCCCGCAGCCATCCAGATCTGGGAGCCGCATCTCAAGAATCAGTACGCCATCAACTGGTTTTTCGGAGTCCAGCTCGCGCTGGGGAGGGAGTGGGCTCTGGAGGCGAACTACGTGGGCTCGCAGGGCACGAAGCTCTACCAGAACTACGAGGTCAACCGCTTCGCAGGGGACCTGCTTGACGGTCGACTCGACCGCCTGAATCCGAGCTTCGGCAGCATCACCTACGGACAGAACAACGGCAAGTCGGCGTATCAAGGAGGCAACGTCAGTGTGAAGAAGCGGTTCTCCTCGGGCCTGCTCTTCCAGGGGGCGTACACCTTCGGGAAGGCCACCGACACGGGCAGCAGCTTCTCCGGCGAGCACCCTGTGGAACAGTTCGACCTGCGCCTCAACCGCGGACGGTCGAGGTTCGATGTGCGGCAGAAGTACGCCATGAGCCTGATCTACGACCTACCGTCCCCCCGCAGCGGTCTTCTGAGAGGGGTGCTGGGCGGCTGGCAGGTAGGCACCACCGCCATCCTGCAGTCCGGCTCACCGTTCACCGTAAGCTGCGGGCTGCCGTTCCAGCCCGTCTTCGACGACGCCGGCAACATGATCGGGAACAATGGCTGCGACTTCAATGCGGACGGCTTGAACAACGACTTCCCGGACACGCCGGCGTTCGGCGACTCGATCCAGGGGGCGTCCCGGCAGGATTACCTCGACGGGATTTTCACGGCCGCGGACTTCCCCAAGCCCACCACGGTCAGGCCGGGCACGCTGGGCCGCAACACATTCGAGAATCCGGGCTACGCCAACGTGGACCTCAATGTCCTCAGGCAGATCCCCTTTCCGATGCTAGGGGAGAGCGGGCGCATCGACTTCCGGGCGGAATTCTTCAACCTGTTGAACCGCATCAACCTCGGATCGGTCAACGGGGCCTTGCAGAGCGGCAACTTCGGGCGGGTGACGAGCACGTTCGGAGCCCGGAACATCCAGTTCGGGGTGAAGATCATCTTCTAGGAGACGAGGAGGGCGGCGCGGCCGGCATGCAGGCAGGCCGCGCCCGTGCCCCGAGGCCGACGGCGGTCGCGGGCTTGAACTCCATTCCGACCTTGGTCCGCGCCGGAGCTGCCGGCGAGGGTCGCTGCAAGCGGATGTCACTCTCGGGCAAGCAGTCGGGTCCCGGTCCGCCCAGCAGGGGCTGGCGGGGAGGCGTTGGCCGCTCCGCAAGGCAATCGACGCTGCCGTTTTGGATGGGGGCGGCGTGGCTCCTCAGTGGTGCGCCGGGCGGCGCATCCGGTGCCCGGGCAGAGACACCGGCTGGTTTCCGGCTAGTCGACGTGGCGACCGAGTCGGGCATCGACTTCGCCCACGAGAATGCTGCTTCACCAGACAAGTACCTCATCGAGACCATGGGCGGCGGTGCAGCGTGGCTCGATTACGACGGCGACGGCCACCTCGACCTCTACTTGGCGAACAGCGCTGGAACCGCCGTTTTTACCCCCGCAGAGCCGCTGCGGAGCGTGCTGTACCGCAGCCAGGGGGACGGCAGCTTCGCGGACGTTACGGACAGAGCCAACATCGGAGCGGAAGGCCTGTTCGCTATGGGGGTGGCCGTAGGCGACTACGACAACGACGGCGATCCCGACCTTGCGGTGACAGGCTACAGCCGGTCCCTGCTGTACCGCAATGCAGGGGACGGGAGCTTCCGCGAGGTCTCGGCGACGGCGGGGGTATCGAACTCGGGGAAATGGGGTTCAAGCGCCGCTTGGTTCGATGCAGACAACGACGGTCTGCTCGACCTAGTGATCGTCAATTATCTGGACTGGACTCCCGAGAAGAATCTTCGCTGCGGCGAGCCGAAGCCCGGGTACCGGTCGTACTGCCATCCGAACAAGTACAGGGGGCAGCCCCCTTCGCTGTACCGGAACCGTGGTGACGGGACGTTCGAAGACGCCAGCGCAAGCTCCGGGCTGGGCGCACAAGCCGGTAATTCCCTCGGCGTGGTGTGCTTCGACTACGACCGGGACGGCTGGATGGATGTGTTCATCGCCAACGACTCGATGCGGAACTTCCTTTACCGCAACCTCGGCGACGGCACCTTCGAGGATGTGGCGTTCTTCGCCGGCGTGGCCCTAGGCGACAACGGCGAGGCCGAGGCGGGGATGGGCACCGACGCGGCAGACTACGACCGGGACGGCTGGCCGGATCTATACATAACGCACCTCGACTTCGAGTTCGACCGGTTGCACCGCAACCTCGGCGACGGCGGCTTCGCCGACGCCACCTTCGAGGGAGGCATCGGCTACACGACCTTCGATCTCAGTGGCTTCGGGGCTCGATTCGCGGATTTCGACAATGACGGCTGGCTCGACCTCTTCGTCGCCAACGGGCATGTCCTTGACAATATCGAGCTGTATCACGAAGGGACGACTTATGCCGAGCGGAAGCTCTTGTTCAGGAATGCGGGGGGAAAGTTCGAGGAGATCGGGAAGGCGGTCGGCGAGGTGATGTCCGTGCCGAGGGTGAGCCGGGCTGCGGCATTGGGCGACTACGACAACGACGGCGACATTGACGTGCTAGTAGCCAACAACGGAGAGCCACCGCAGTTGCTGCGAAACGACGGGGGGAACCGCGCCAACTGGCTCCAGGTAAAGCTAGTAGGCAGCCGTTCCAATCGCGACGGAGTCGGGGCTCGAGTCACCGTCACTTCGGACGGCATCGCGCAGCACGGCGAGCGGACGGCCGGCGGCAGCTACCAAGCTGCTCACGATCCGCGCCTGCACTTCGGGCTGGGGGCTCGGGAACGGGCCGACAGCATCAAGGTCGCTTGGCCCAGTGGGCATGTGGACCGCATCGAGGATGTCGAATCGAACCAAATCCTCACCGTACAAGAAGGTGGCGAGGCCCGAACCGGCACCGATGCGTCACCCTGAATCCTGCAGCCAAGAGGTTGCCGAAGAAGGAAACTGCGGCCGTGGAGCGCCCATTCCCGATTGAGACGGGCGATTTTGCGTCGAACTATGCCACCCGGTAGTAGGGTAGAAGGCTCTGTTGCGGGCTACGCAACCGACGGCACTGAGTTTGCACGCTCGGTCATCCTAGTGGCCATGGCATCGTGGGTGTCGGGAGGCTTTTGGCTCACGGCTCTGCCCGGTGGTGAACTCTTTGCGGGGGAAAGCGATGAGGGGCAAGTCCATGCCCGTGACACCGGCTGCCATCACTTGGGCGCACGAGGAATCGAGAATCTCGCCGAAAGACGCGCTTCCCAAGTTTCCAAAGATCCGCCAGTGGGAGGACGGAACTTCAGGTCCTATAGCGGTGCAGGTGCTCGAGGCTGATCTTGCGGTGGACGCCCTGGCGCACCCGCTTCAGCATCAACCGGAAGCTCTCCATGCCGTTGGTAGGAGCCAGGCCCCGGGCATGCTCAGCGACGGAGCGCTCGACCGTCTCGTGCCGCACGCCGTCCGGCAGGCCGCCGAGGCCCGCGCAGGCACCGCCTCGTCAGTGCGGACCATCGCGCCGGAGACAGCGCTTTCCCGGACGAAGCCCCGCGGGGTCGGGCCGGCGGCGCTCTCCATGACCTTCGCACGCGCACGATTGCTCGCAAGGTCCTTGGCACCGATGACGGCCACCTTGCCGACCGCATCCCGACCCGCAGCGCTTTGCGCTGCGCTTGGAGCAGGTTGCGGCGTTTCCCGCCCAGCGTGTTGTATTGCAGCGCCTCTGCCGACCGCTTCTTCCAGTCGCAAAGCGTGTAGAGCCGGTAGCAGCGTTCGCGAGCCGTCTCGGCTCGTGCCGATGTCGGTAGGTCTCGCGATCCGTTCGGTGCGCATCGGCCAAGTTCCCGTTATCGAAAAGCCGGAGCGGATCACGGCATCGAGGAACGTCTCCCAGCCGGTACTGGCCGTCCCAGTGCCACCCTTGTCTCCGACTGCTTGAAGGCGTAGTAGACGGTGACCGGGAATCCCGGATACGCCTGTTCGCCGAGGTTAGTGAACTCCCGGGTCATTCCGTCGGAAAAACGCCTCGGCTGCTTCGCGGCTCCCGTGGCGGTATGGGGTCGCGACCAGTTCCTCGGCCTTTGGAACAGCCACCGTGGCAAACAGTTCCAGGAACACAGGCTTGAGAGAGCGGCGGGACCAGACGTAGAAAAAATCGGACAGATCCGCGTAGCCGATGTTGTCGTAGTACGGCGAATCGGTAGAGACAACCGTGCTTGGCACTGAAGCCTGACTCGTTACATCTGCCTGAACTGCCGATCCAGCTTTTTTGTGGCAAGAAAACGAGCGCTTTTGCAACCCAGCCGAGGCAAGCTCCGTGCCAGTTTCCGCAAGACGAACTGAGTGGGTTCGCTTCGGCATAGTCCCAGACCATCGCGAGGGCCTACTGGGCAAATGTGCCGTGCATTGCTTCGACACCGTTTATCCAACTCGTGATGGTGGACCACGCGTCCGCAGCCCGACTTGCACTCACACCCAAATGCAGGCCGACGGGGGCGGCGCTGCCGGTGCTGACAGCGACGTACTGCTGGCCGTCTACGGCATAGGTAATCGGCGGCCCGGTGACAGGCGAGCCGAGGTTGATCTCCCACAGGACCTCGCCGGCCTCATCGTCGAGCACCCAGAAGCGCCCGTTCGTGTCGCCGCCGAACACCCGTCCGCTGCCGGTGGCGACGACCACCAGCGTCGCGGCCCGCCGGTCGCGAGTTCACACCGTGGCACCGATCTCGGCCGAGATCGCCCGCACCATGCCGAGCTCTTCGGTGTCGGGGGTCATCTGGTTGCGCACGGCGAGCCGGTAGATGCTGTCGTCTGCCGTGGTCTGCATCCGTGCGCAGGTGTTGCGCAGCGGGAAGCGCATCAGGTTCGGGCGGGGCTGTAGGCACCGGCATCCCAGTTCTTGCCACCAAAAGCCCGGGCAGATCACGGTCCCCTAGCCCACCGCGCTGAAGACGACCTCCGAGTTCGCCACCTCCTCGCCGGTCACCCCGGCGATCCTGTTGACGACATTCTGTGAGATCGTCTGCGTGGTCCACGGGAACTCACCCGCCTCGCGATCCAGCGTGAAGACGATGCCGGTCTTGCCCGGGATGCCGGTGACGACGCGGCACCGCTCGCCCGGTCCCAGCCGCGGGTTCATCCAATCGACCGTCGCCGGGTCCGGCGCACCGGCCGTGCCCACCAGGATACACTCGCACGGATGATCAAGACCCCAGTGGTCGCTGCGGTGCGATCCGTCGCGCCAAGCGTGCAAGTGGCTCATAAAAAATCGCTTATCATCCGCACGCTGATCATGGTCCCCTCGTTGCATCCTTAATCCCAAGCCGGAGTCCACGGGACTTTCGAAGCCGCCTGCGGACTCTCTGGCCCGGTTTCGAGCGGTCTTACGTGCGGATCGGAAAGTACAGCTCGACTACTTCCCACAGGTGGCTGGCATGGCCAGCCGTGAGCATCAACTGCGCACCTTCACGTTCAGTCCATGCCCTCTCTCTAATCACCACTAGCTTCCTTCTCCAATTCCGGTCGTTCCGTGTAGTCAGCTCGTTTCTCTTCCACGATGATGTACGGTGTAGTCTCAGGGTCCAGCCGCAACATGTCCCATTCTTCGATGGGTGCGCGGATCCGGTGGCGCATCCTGGTCCAGCTCTGGGCCGCATTGCGTAGCGGCGTTGCCGGCGGCGCTTCCCAGCCGTACGCCCGACTGTAGATGATCCGCAGCCGCTCCAGAATTTCCCTAGTGCCCTCTTCGTCTGATTCCCCGAGTTCGATGCAGGTCCGCTCAATGAACTGCATGCCCGCTTCGCATGCGGTCTGGAGGTGCTGATGGCGCTGGGCCAGAGTAGCAACTGCCGCGGTCTGGTCGCCGCCATCTTCGGAACTAATCTTGGCCGCTGCGTAGTCGTCGGTTATCGCACCCACCACGACGATCTCCGGGGCCGGTGCCGACTCGTCGATCCCCATCCATCTGGCCAGTGCGGCGTACGAACGTGCCCGTTGCAGTCGCGAGTACTGTCCGATCAGCTCCAGCTCGTCGAGCAGCAGCACCCATCCTCGATGGCGTGCGCGGATGAAGTCGGTCGCGAAGCGTATGCGTTGGCGCGGCAGTTCGTGCGCTTTGGGGCCTCTGCACGGCACGCCTCGGTGGTCCGGCATCCGCTTAAGGGCGTCTCGCACATCCGCGACTCGGAGCTTCTCGCCACTCCACCATCCCTCGATGCTCGCTCGCAGGGCAGCGTCCCAATCGTCCTCGTACACCCGTAGCGTCGCTGCGAACATCGTTGCTAGTTCGCCGCGGTGCGCCTTCTGCTCGGTGCGTCGCAGTAGCTCCCCAGCCGCGGCACCCTGCCGCCAGCTGCCGCTGCAAAGCTCCTCGAACAGCGGTCCGGTGCGCTTCGGCACCCTAGCTCGGCGCACAGCCTCCCGGAAGACCCGTGAGTCGTCGTAGAACGGCGTTTCCTTGCTGATCGTCACTCTGCTGCACACGAAGCCCTCGTTGAGCGCGAGCTGTTCAAGGTAGTTCAGCAGGTGCGACTTGCCGCTGCCGAAGCCCCCGGACACCAGCATCCCCCGGCATTTTTGCCCGCCGTTCGGAGCGGGCATCCCCGCTTCCTCGGAGAGCAGGCTACGGAAGTGTTGCTCGGCGGCCGGCCGGTTACAACCGAGTTCCCTGACGACCTTTTCATTCGGCACCCCGCATCGTAGAGCCTCGATCGCCTTGCGGGCCTTGATATCCATAACGCAGGCCGTTCCTTCGTCGCTTTCCCTGCCGCCCTCGTCAGCTCACGTTCACCAGTGCGGCTGCCCGGTTCTGTCTGTGTTCGTCCCTAACGTCGTTCATGATCCGCATCTGAAGTGCCTGGTATTCGCGGTAGCTCCGCTTTCCACCTTGCACGAACGCGGCGTCCGTCGCCACGACTAGCAGCAGTCCCGGCAGCCGGTCGATGTCGTCGATCAGTTCGCGCAGGACTTCGTAGTGGTCGAGGACCATCATGCGCGTGTAGTACTTCCGACCGTCCTTCGGATTCCGCGCGGTCAGTACCCTCCGGTTGTCGAGGAACACGATCAACCCGGCCTGTCCGCAGTCCCGCAGCCAATGCAGCGTTGACTCGAACATGCCGCGCGCGGTCGTCCGGTCGATTGCGCCGTAGATGGAGAAGGGCCGTACGAAGCTTACCCGCTTCTCCTGCCCGGTCAGCCAATCGAGGACGGGACTTGCGGCGTAGGGCTCGCCGTCTGTGGCGTTCTCCGCCTTGCAAAGCCACGCCATGGCGACGCGGAAGTTGCGCGTCATGGACCTGCGCCGGTAGATCTGCGCTGAGATCTGCTCCTTCACGTCCCGCACGACTTCCTCCCGAGTAATGCGATTCTTCTTCGTCAGCGATCCGAAGAGGTCGTCATTACCCGCCGTCGCGATTTCCTCTGTCGCAAGGCTAGCGTCGGCGGCGAGCCGCAAGATCCGTTCGCGGACGAGGCCGCGCCAATCGAGCTGAGCAGCGATCTGGCAGTACACATCCTGCGGCATGTGCGCCCGGAACTCCTCGGCCCGCAACATCACGGCAGAGTAGTTGCGCTGTGCCCCGGCCGCGAGGAGCGACTCGGCCAAGCGGTCGGCTGCCTCCGCTTCGCATACCGCGAACTTGACAGCGCTGCCCCCTGCGCGATGCGTCGCGGGCGCGCCCCGCCGAGTTGTCGCTCTGGCGGAAGGTGCGCCGGGAGGCCGGGATCGGGGATGTTGCACCCAGGGACTGGCGAGCCTGCGCCAGGAACTGCCGGGGAACTCGTCCGTCTGGATTCACCGTCCACCTCATCGGACAACACCTGAGGATCGGCGCAAGCCTGGGCTGCTGTCCGCGTGCAGCCCCGCAACTACGGATCGGGGCAAAGGTCGTGTCTCTGGAATCCATTCGTCGATGGATCTGCTAGGTGGATTTGTTGCACACGATAAACATGACCGAAGAAAGCTTCCTCTTCTTCCCGCGCCTTACTGCGGACCAGCAGTTCGCAGTTCAAAAAACATGGTCTTGCAGTTCCTGAGGGGAAAGTCGGTGACCCATAGAAAGTCCTGCGTTCCTTTCTCAATACGCACGATTTATCGTTGGATCTCACGCTTCTATCTAGCCCATGTTTAACAAGATCGGTGGTCATTTTGCCGATTTGGGCGGCATTTCGAGGGGCTCGTATCTGTAAATCATTGATTCCAAAGGATCGGAGCTTGGCTGAGCTCAATGTAGTGCCATAATTTCGTCAGTAGGGTTGCGCTGTAGCGAGTCCACCCGCTATCGTGACCGTATGTTCGTGCGGCGCACCCCAACCCGGCGGACCGAGGACGGACAACCCTACTACTCCCATCGCCTTGTCCAATCCGAGCGCATCGGAAGCACGGTCCGTCAGCGCACGCTGCTCAATCTCGGAAGACACTTTGACATCCCCCGGGCGCAGTGGCCGCTGTTGTGCATCCGCATCGACGACATCCTGTCCGGCCCAGTGCCGCTGGTGGCCGATGGCCCGCCCGCCGTCGCACACGAGGCGCAGCGGATCGCCGCGCAGTTGGTCGCCCGCGGCGCAGCGGGGGGCAAGACGGCCGCCGGACCGCCAGACGTGCAACGGGTCGATGTCGACTCGCTGCGCCTGGTCCGTCCCCGTAGCGTCGGAGTGGAGCAGGTGGGCCTGTGGGCGCTGGAGCAATTGGAGCTGCCGGCCCTGCTGGCGGAGTTGGGCGTCCACGGCGCGTTGCGCGCGGCGGCGGCCGGGGCCCTCGTCGGGCGCTTGGCCCAGCCGGCGTCGGAGCGCGCGACGCACCGCTGGCTGCCAGCGCGCAGCGGCCTCGGCGAGTTGCTCGGCGTCGCCTGCGAGACCGTCAGCGCGATGCAGCTCCACCGCGCCTCGGACGCGTTGGTGAAGCATCGCGAGGCGATCGAGGCGCATCTGTTCGACCGCGCCCTCGGGCTGTTCGACCTGCAGCCGACCGTGACCCTCTACGACCTGACCAACACCTATTTCGAAGGCGAGGCGAGCGAGCAGCCGCAGGCCCAGCGCGGGCACTCGCAAGAGAAACGCAGCGACTGCCCGTTGTGGACCCTGGGGCTGCTGCTCGACGCCAGCGGCTTCGTCCGCCGCTCGCCACTGTTCGCCGGCAACGTTCGCGAGCACCGGACGCTGGCCGACCTGCTCGAGGCGCTGCGGGCGCCGGCCGGCGCCTTGGTGGTGATGGACCGCGGCGTCGCCACCGACGCCTGCATCAGCTGGCTGCGCGAGCACCGCTACCGCTATCTGGTCGTCAGCCGGGAACGCCACCGGCAATTCGATGCCGAGGCCGCCGTGTCGGTCCGCACGCAGTCGAACCAGACCGTGCATCGGCACAAGGTCGTCTCCACCGACCCCGACGAGGTGCGCCTGTACTGCTACTCGGAGGAGCGCGCACAGAAGGAACGAGCCCTCGTCGAGCGCGCCGCCACCCGCTTCGAGGCCGCGCTCACCAAACTCAACAACGGGCTGGCGCGTCCCCGCGCCCACAAGCGCCTCGCCCAGGTCTGGCAGCGCATCGGGCGCTTGAAAGCACGGCACACCCGCGCCGCGGCCCACTACCGGATCGGAGTCACCGCCGACGAAGCCGGCAACAAGGCCGTCGCCGTCACCTGGACCCGCCGCCCGCAGGACGGCTCGAGGGCCACCCATCCCGGCGTCTACTGCCTGCGCAGCAGCGAGACCGACTGGGACGAAGACGCCTTGCGGCGCACCTGCACCACGCTCACCGACGTCGAAGCCGTCTTCCGCTCGCTCAAGTCCGAGCTCGGACTGCGGCCCATCCACCACCACAAGCCGCGGCGGGCCGACGGCCATCTGTTTCTCACCGTCATCGCCTACCAGCTCGTGCAGGTCATCCGCACCCGCCTGCGCCAGCATGGCGAGCACGCCAGCTGGTCCACCCTGCGCCGCATCCTCGAAGGCCAGCAGCGCGTCACCGCCACCTTCCGCCGGCCGGACGGGCGTACCCTGCATGTGCGCACGGCCACCCAAGCCGAACCCGAACAGCGGGCCATCTACGATGCGCTCGGCGTCGACCCGCAGCCGGGCCACATCCGCAAGACGATCATCTGACTGACCCCTTTCCCGGTTGACGTGCATTTGTAGTGCCACTTGCGCCGCTAAGTCGGTGTAAACTGCTGATTATAAATGACTTGTCTACACCGTTGTTAAACTTGGGCTAGGAGGCACGGAGAGCTTGCGAGACCGGGCCCAGGAATGGGGGCCCTGCTCGCCTGCGCCGACGAGTCCGGCCTAGCTGTGCCAAGCGTGTTCAGACACCCTGGGGGCCTTCGCGGGCAGCATATTTTGCCTAAATTCCGAAGACACGACTTTTGCACCGGTCAGTACCAATCGAACTGCCCCTCGGAGACGCTCCCCGAGCGCCACAACACCGGCTGATCGTGGTGGTCGAGGCTGCAAACCCTGGCGAACCGCTGAAATCCGGGTTGTTCAGGAAAAAATCAGCCCGAAAGGCCCAATCGGTGACGCATGCGGGCTAGTTCCGAAGCGATTCATGTTCGAAGCCGGCCCGCCGGTCGGGGCTACCTTCCGAGGCCCATGGCCGCGGAAAGCACCTCCTAGGCGAGCAGCGGCACCAGCACTTCCCCGTGTACATCCGTCAGCCGGTAGGCGCGTCCCTGGAACTTGTACGTGAGCCTAGTGTGGTCGAGGCCCAGCAGATGCATAACGGTCGCCTGGAGGTCATGCACGGTGACCGGCCGCTCTACCGCCCGGTAGCCCAGCTCGTCGGTGCCGCCGAATCGCGCACCGGCCTTGACGCCGCCCCCAGCCAGCCACATCGTGAAGGTTCGGTGGTGGTCGCGGCCCACATCGGGGTCATCCGGCCCGCCCTGCAACATCGGCGTGCGGCCGAACTCGCCGCCCCAAATCACCAGGGTCTCGTCGAGCAGGCCTCGCTGCTTCAGATCCAAGACGAGTGCTGCGGTGGCGCGGTCCACCTCCCGGCAGCGTTCGGGCAGGTGCCGGTTCAGGTTGGCTCGCGTGCCACCGTGGTGATCCCATTCGCCGTGCATCAACTGCACGTAGCGCACCCCGCTCTCCACAAGTCGCCGGGCCAGCAGACAATTGTTGGCGAAAGCCTTGCGGCCCGGCTCGGTGCCGTACAGCTCGTGCATCGCCTTCGGCTCCCGCGAGATGTCCATCAATTCGGGCACGGCGGTCTGCATCCGGTACGCCAGTTCGTAGGACGCGATTCTCGTGTCGATCTCGGTGTCGCCCACCTCAGCGCGCCTCATTGCGTTGAGGTCCCGTAGCGCGTCCAGCGAATCACGGCGAATTTCGGGGCTGACCCCCTCCGGATTCGACAGGAACAGCACGGGCTCACTGCCGGACCGAAACTGCACCCCCTGATAGACCGTGGGCAGAAAGCCGGGCCCCTGGCAGGCGGCCCCGCATCGCGCTCCGCGTCCCGATGAAAGAACCACGAATCCTGGCAGGTTGGCGTTCTCGCTGCCGATGCCGTAGGTCAGCCAAGCGCCGAGCGAAGGTCGTCCTGGCCGCTCATGGCCGGTAAACATCTTCAGCTGAGCCGGTACATGGTTGAATTGGTCGGTGGTCAACGAATAGACGAACGCGGCCTCATCGACAATCCCGGAGATATGCGGAAGCAGCTCGGACACGTAAGTGCCGGTCTTGCCGTGCCGGGTGAAGTCGAACTGCGGGCCGAGCAAGCTCGGCGTGCCGGTCAAGAAGGCGAAGCGCTCGCCCTCAACGAGTTCCTGCGGCACCGGAGTCCCGTGGAACTCCCGCAGCTTCGGCTTGAAGTCGAACAAGTCAAGCTGTGACGGAGCCCCCGCCTGGCACAGAAAGATCACCGCTTTGGCCTTCGGCGCGAAATGAGGCTTCCGTGCGCCGGACAACGGGGCCCGCTCCTCCCCGCGCAGCAAGGAGGCTAGCGCGAGGGACCCCAGGCTGAGGCCGCCGGCTGCAAAGAAGTGCCGCCGCGTCGCCGCCAGATCCGCCCCGACCCTCTGGTTTCTATCCGGCCGCCGACATGCGGGCGGCCGAGGCCTCGCTGCTGCCATGCGCTACTCCCGCGTAAAGGTCTCGTCCAGGTTGAGCAGCACGTTAGCCGCCATCACCCAGGGAGCCAGTTCGTCGGCTCCGAAAGACGTGCGACGGTCGCCGAACGCACGCGCAACGACGCTCTCGGCTTGGCTTGGGGCGTCCCGGTAGCGAGTCGCGGCTTGCTCCACGAACGCGGCCAGCCGCTGCAACTCTCCCGGATTCGGCCTCCGGGCCAGCGCCAGCCGGAACCCGTGGGCCAGCCTAGCGGCTTGACCCGTGGGCGCTTCGTCCAGCATCCGTTGCGCCAGCGCACCGGCCGCCTCGAAGAAAGCCGGATCGTTGAGCGTGTTGAGGGCCTGCAGAGGCGTGTTGGACAGCGACCGGTCGACCGTGCATACGGTTCGGTCGGGGGCGTCGAAGGTCATGAAGGGGGGATACACAACAGTCCGCTTGTAGAACGTGTAGAGGCCCCGCCGGTAGCGGTCCGCGCCCTCGCTAGTGGGCCAGTACTTGAAACCGCCCTCGATGAAGAGGTCCGCAAACACGGCGTCGGGCTGCGGCGGGAATACGCTAGGACCTCCAATCCGGCGGCTCAGGCGGCCGCTGACTGCCAGGGCGATATCCCGAACGGACTCGGCCGCGACCCGGTACCGGGCACCCCGTGATAACAGGATGTTGCTGGGATCCTTCACGAGCGCCGCCGACGGCGCGGAGGAGGTCTGGCGGTAGACCGCAGACGTGACGATGGTGCGCAGCAGTGCCTGGGTGTCCCAACCAGCGCGCTGGAATTCCACCGCCAGCCAATCCAGCAGGCCGGGGTGCGATGGGGCGTCGCCCTGCGTGCCGAAATCCTCGGCCGTCGCCACGAGGCCCCGGCCGAAAATGCGGTTCCAGATCTGGTTGACCCGCACCCGGGCAGTCAGCGGGTTGCGGTCCGAAGCCAGCCAGCGCGCTAAGGCCAAGCGGTCCCCCACCTGGGCTCCGGGGGAGGCATCGACCGCAGCTGGAACGCCCGGCTCGACCTTCTCGGCCAGATCGAGGAAGTCCCCCCGGTTCTGTATCCGCGTTTCCCGCGGCTCCGGCAGCTCGCGCATAACCGGGGTCTTGGTGGTGTGCCGGACACGGAACTCCGCAAGGTCGGCCGCCAGCGCTTCGCGGCGGCGGCGTGCGGCCTCTAGGCCCGGGGCGATGGAGCGGTAGTGCGCGGCCAGCTGGCGACGCTCGTGCTCCGAGCGCCGCCCCGGCTCCTTGGCGAGGACTTGGCGCACTGCGGTCGGCATGCGCCGAAGCTCGGCGAGCTGGCTTCCGGCCAAGCCGGTGGCCGCAAGGCGGAACCGGCCCAGGCTCCCTCCGGCGTCATGGATCAAGCGCACCTTCAGCAGGGAACCGGGCTCAATTCGGCGGGCACGCACCAGCTGCAGCACAGCGTGGCGAGTGCCGTCCGAGCTCCGTCCGTCGGCTTCCGCCACCCAGCCGGTGTCGGCGCGGCCGTCGAACACGGAAGTCAAGTCGACAGCTTCCCAGCCCCCGTGATCGGCCGAGGCGGCCGCGAACCGCACGCGAGCTTCCCGCTCCAAGCCGAAGTACGGCTGGAAGTAGAAGCCGTACGGCCCCCGGTCGTTGGTGAGTTTGAGCAACAAGTGATTCGCGCCGGCGCGCAGGTTGAGCCGCAGCTCGTCCTGGTCCGGCGCGATGGCTCGGGTCGGATCGGTCGACAGCACAAGCCGCGAGTTGAGCCAAACCTTCAGCCCCTTCACGGTGCCGAGGGACACCTCGACCGTGGTCGGCTCGGTCGCCTCAATCGTGCGGTAGACATAACTGGCGCAGTTCGCTTCGTTGTCGTCGGGAATGTATCCGAGGTAATGCACGCGCCCGTCGCGCCAGTCATCCTTGACGTTCCAGGCCAAGTGGCCCTCCTCGTAGGTTGCGGAGAGGTCGTAGTTGGACTCGGGCGGGAACGCGGTATCGAAAGCCTCGTCGCGGGATCGGACCCGGAACGGCCCGATGGCGTGCCACGGACCCCATGTCGGAGCCGCTGCACGCAATTCGGCCTGGCGTTCCAACTGGGTTGGCGACCACACCTCGGCCTCGACGCCTGACAGGGAGAACGCCCCTTCGTCTCCGGTGCCGGGACCTCCCCCCGGCAGGCTCGGATCAGTCAGAGCTTCCAGCCCGAGCCCGGTTAGGTGCGGAAGGTTGGGCCGCAGCGTCAGCTCGTAGGTTTGGCGGCCAGCTCCGGCAACGCGAGCGAGCACGGAGTCGTCGCCCAGCGCATCCAGGCTCGCTTCGCCTTCGGCCTTTGCCTCCCCAGGGCGGAGCACCTGCCAAGCGTCCCTCCACGCGCCAATCTCGGGGCGCACCTTTGCTTCCCAGCTGCTCTGCGCGGCAGCGAGCTCCGGCGTTGCGGTGTCAAGGATTTGCCGCTGTGCCGCCAAGGCCTCCTCGCGGCGGCGCAGTTCGCCGACATCGCCCTTGAAGACCTCGAGCTCCTCGGACATCCTGATCGCGCTGTCGGCCGTGTTGTTGAACAACGCATACATCCGGTAGTACTCGCTCTGCTTGAACGGGTCGTACTTGTGGTCGTGGCACTGGGCACAGCCGAGCGTCGAGCCCAGCCAGACCGTTGCGGTCGTGTCCACGCGATCCTTGACCGCCGCATCGTAGAACTCGTCGTTCTTCGAACCGGCTTCATTGGTGAGCATCGTGTTGCGGTGGAAGCCCGTCGCGACAAGCTGGTCGACCGTAGGCTTCGGAAACAGGTCCCCGGCGAGTTGCTCGGCGGTGAACTGGTTGAAGGGCAGGTTGCGGTTGAAGGCGTCGATCACCCAGTCCCGATAGGCCCACATAGTGCGGGGCTCGTCGCTCTCGTAACCGTTTGTGTCGGCGTAGCGCGCCAAGTCAAGCCAGTAGCCGGCCCAGTGCTCTCCGAAGTGGGGCGATTTGAGCATCCTGTCCACGAGCCGCCCGTACGCGCCGAGCCTGTCGTCGGCTAGGTATTCATCGACCTCGCCGAGCGTCGGCGGCAGCCCTCGCAGGTCGAGGCTCAAGCGGCGGACCAGGGTCTCCTTGGACGCCTCCGGAGCGAATGACAGCCCTGCGCGCTCGAGGCGGGCCAGCACGAAGCTGTCGATGGGGTTGCGGAGCGCTTCGCTTTGCCCGACGGGTGGCGGCGTCCCAGCTGACGGGAGGAGATACGCCCAGTGCCCCGAGACTGAGGTCTCTTCAACGCCGATGCCGTCGGGCCATGGGGCCCCTTGGTTGATCCACGCCCGGACCAAGCCCACCTGCTCCGGAGAGAGCCTCTCGCCCGTCATCGGCATCGGATTCAGACTGCCAACACTGGCAATGCGCTGGAGCAAGGGGCTCGCTTCGGCCTCGCCCGGCAAGATATTGGGGCCCGCAGCGCCGCCCCGGAGCACGACCGACCTGGAGTCGAGGCGCAATCCGCCGAGCTGCTGCTCAGGGCCGTGGCAACTCAGGCAGCGTTGCTGGAAGATTGGAAAGACCTCTGATTCGAAGTCGACCCCACCCGAAGCCGACCTCTCCGCAGCGGCTTCGGGGCTGACGCTCTCATCCGCGGAGAAGGCCCCACCTACTAGAACCATCCCAGCGAAGAATGCGCCCGCCCAAGCCCATCGCGCCGCAGCCCGCCAAGGCATCTCGATCGCCCCTCTGGCCCAGCCGTTTCCAATCCAGGGCAGTACGCCCGCTGCGATTCGCCGAACCGCCCGAATTATAGCCCATCCCGGGCAGCACGGAGAGTGGTTTCCTCGGTCCCTGATTCCCGGGTAAAAATTCCGGCACCAGCCGGAACATCTTGTGCTACAATGACTTAGACGGTCCTCGGGGTGTCCGCGTATTTCACCTCGGGGGTGCATCTCGATTTTTTGGAGGCCCCCTTGCCCATGTCCCCCGACAGTGCTCCCACCCTGGCTTACGGCGTCTGCGACGACGACTTGACGGGCTTAGCCGGGCTCGGCGTGGTGGCCCGGCTGGCCCGGTTCCTCGGGCTGCCCGAGAAGCTGGCCGCCTCGGTCCGCCTCAAGCGCCGCCGGCGTGGTTGCAGCGACGTGCAGATGCTGCTGGCGTTGATCTACTCGGCCTGCGCCGGCGGGGGGCACCTCAACGCGGTCGACGCCTTGGGGGCCGATGAGGTCGCCCGGCAAACCTGCGGGCTGCGGGCCGTGCCCGACAGCCGGCGGCTCGGCGAATACCTGCAGCGGATGAACGAGGCAGCCCTGGAGGGGTTGCGGGAGTGCGCGCGGCTGGTCAGCCGGCGGCTGGTGCCGCTGGTGGCGCAGGCGTGCGTGCAGCGGTGGGGCTACATCCCGGTGTTCGTGGACGGCACGGGGATCGAGGTGGAGGGCAAGCTGTTCGAGAACGCCGGGCGCGGCTACAACGGCGAGAAGCAGTACTGGCTGCACTCGGTGTTCGTGGGGGTGGCGTGGGTCAGCGCCCGGCTGCACGCGGGCGGCACGGACGTGCGGGGGGATTGGCGGGAGCAGCTGGACCAGGATGTGGCGCCCTTGCTGACCGGGCGGCAGCCGGTGTGGCTGCGGGCCGACAGCGCGTACTACTGCCAGGATCTGGTGAGCTACTGCCGGCGGAAGGGCTGGGATTACTCCGTGAGCGTGACCGATCCGCGCAAAAAGGCCCCGATTCTGCGCCTGGCGGCCGCGATGGGGTTGCGGGAGGACGAGTGGGAGCCCCTGGACGCGGCGGGGAAGGAGCGGGCCATCGTGGTGGCCTACCGGCCGGCCCGGTGGCCGGAGGAGCAGGTGTATGTGGTGATCCGGCGCGACTGGGACGGGGAGCAGCGGCTGCTGGAGCCGGTGTACACGGTGATTCTGGTGAGCCGCGACCGGCTGCCGGTGGCGGAGCTGGTGCGGCGGCACCGCGGCAAGCAGGGGCAGGAGAATGCGTTCAAGGGGCCGCTGACGGACCTGGGTTTGCATCATCCGCCGTGCCGCTCGCACGCGGCGCATCAGGGTTTCTACCTGGGCGGGCAGATCGCGCAGCTGCTGCTGCGGCTGCTGCAGTACCAGGCGCTGCCGGACGCGGCGCGGCAGCACGGGCTGCGGCCGCTGATCCGGTACTTCGTGTGCAGCGTGGGGCGGCTGACGCGCAGCGCACGGCGGCTGCGGCTGCTGTTCAGCCGGGGCAACCTGTGGTTGGACTGGCTGCTGCACGCGGGGAGCCGGATGGAGCCGGGCTAGGGCTGGGGCGGCGCGGCCTGAGCCGCGTCGGGCATAGAGGCAGGGGACCGACGCGGAGCCCGCGGGGGATCGGTGCGCCCGGAGCCGGGGGCGCAGCGGCCGCGGTGCGGGTGCAGGCCGGCGCAGGGCATCTGCGCGGGGGCCCAGGTCGCTCGGCGACGGGCTGAGGGGCCCGCACCGGGTACGCCGGGCTCCCCGCTCAAGCCCTACGGCCCCCTCAACCGCCATTTCGGGAAATTAACCGGGAATCTAGGTCCTCGGTCGACAGGTCCAAATCTCGGCGCAGCACCGCACGTTGCAACTGGGACAGGATCACTGCCGGGGAGACCCCCTCCCCTCGGCTTGCACGTGCCTTAACGCCGCCTTGGCCCGATGGCTCTCCAAAATCCCCCGGCCCTTGTCGATGCTGCCGTTGCGGACACATGCGAGCCCCCAGGCGTAGTAAGCCTCGCTGAGAAAGGGATCCAATCGGACGGCCCGCTCCAGCAATCTCTCGGCCTCAGCGTAATCCCCGGAAGCAAAGCGCAGCCTGCCGAGTCGGAAATGGCCCTCGGCGGAGTTCGGATCCCGCGCCAGCACGGCGCGATAGGCAGCCTCGGCTGCCGCGTTGTCGCCAAGCGCTTGGTGGGCGAGGCCAAGCCGCAACCGGTAGCGGACCGGCATCGCCTCCGGATCGCCTAGCGCTAGGGCCTTCTGGTAACTTTCCACAGCTCTGGCCGGGCGGGCGAGATAGTCGTGGAGGGAGCCCGCGTAGTAGTGCAGCTCGGAATCGCCGGGGTGCAGCCGGAGCCCCTGCATCACGAATTCCAGGCCGACTTCTGCCGTCCCCAATTCTTGGCAGATCAGTCCGATCCCCCCATACGGGCGCGGCGCCCGCGGGTCCACCGACTGGGCCGCCAAATACACCGCGAGAGCCGCCCCCCACTGCTGGCCCCGCAGTAAGGTGTCGGCCAATTGGACGTAGGTCGTTGCCTCGGGCGGCTGCGGTCCGGGCTTGAACACTGGCGGGGCAAGCCCGCGGCAGTTCGCCCGCGAAGCAACGGCGTAGAAGATCTTCGCGCCCCGGGTTTCCTTCGACGAGGCTTGATCGAACAGGTCTAGGGCCTCCTCGACGCGCCCGTGGTCCAAATGGAATAGCCCCAGGTTCAGGTATCCATCGGCCCGCTCCGGAGCGAGTCGGATGCCGGTTTCGAGTTCGCTCCGCGCAGCTTCCCCCTGCCCGAGGCGGGCCTGGACGGAGCCGAGCAAGTAGCGGTACTCTGCCGGGCGGTCCGGATGATCGAGCCCCGAGAGCACCGAGGCGCAGGCTGGATAGTCGCGCAGCTGGTAGTGCGCTAGCGCCAAGTACATGCCGACCTCGTAGGATCCCGGGCGGAGGCCCCAGGCCTTCGCCAGCGGCTTCAGCGCCGACGCATACAAGGCCTTGCGGAACAGCAGCTTGCCGACTGCTAGCAGGGTAGCCGGATCGGAGCTCGCCTCCGTGACGGAGCTGAGCAGATCCACAGCCAAGTCCTCCCGCCCGGTGTTGAGCCGGGCATGGGCCAAGTCCAGCTTCGCAGCCACGTGCCGCAGACCTTGGCGATGAGCAGCTTCCAAGTGGGAGCGCGCCCGGGACCAGAGGCCCAGCCGGAGATAGCACGCCCCAGCACGGTGCTGTAGATCTCTGTCGAGTGGGGCCGCCGCTGCTGCTGCCCCGAGGATCGGACAGGCTTCCCGGCGCCGGCCGAGCTTGATCAAGGCTCGCGCCCAGGGCTCGGCCATGCCCACCACGGCGCGACCGTGCTCGTGCGCCCGCTCATATCTCCCAACGGCCTCCTCGAACCGGGCCCCCGCAATCGAAACATGTCCCAGCCATTCCCACGCCAAACCCGCCGTGTCGGCGGATTCGGAGGCGACCTGCGCCATGCTCTCCGCCTCGGCGAGCCGACCTTCCCGCAGTAGCCGCTGGACGCGGTCGGGCCAGGGAGTCTCGGCGGCGTGACTCAGAGCCGCCAGCAGAACGAAGCCGGTCCGGAACGGCCCAGGACGCCTCATCGGATTCGCTTCAGCGCTGCGGCGGTGCTAGCCAAGCCCCGCGGCAGCCACTCCGCCCCGCGAGGGCGAGCCCGGCTGGGCTGAGCTTAGCGGGAGCGCCCTTGTGCCTGTTGCGGATCATACGTTCGCTCAACGTCTTGGTCGCGCTTCGCGGCCCGGAGTCGATTCAGCCGGGTGAAGATATCGGCTTCGCGCTTGGCCTCCTCCGTCCGCCCCAAGGCCCGGTACGCTTGGGAGAGATAGAGATGGAGCGCAGCCAGCTCGGAGTCGACCTCCAGGGCCCGCTCCATGGCCCGCACGGTCTCCTCATAGAGCTTGAGCTGGACCAGCGCCTTGCCTAGGCCGGCGTAGGCGTGCGCCGACTGCGGGTCCTGAGCCAGCGCCTGGCGGAAGGGGCCCAAGCTTCCCTCGGCGTCACCGAGCCGCAGCAGCACCTCGCCAAGCAGCCGGCTCGCCTCCGCGAATTGCGGGTCGAGTTCCAGGGCCCGTTCCAGGAACCCTTCGGCTTCGGCGAACTGGCCCATGTTCTCCAACTGCCAAGCGACCTGGTAGTGGCTGTTGGCTAGATCGGGAAAGTCGTGCGCCGCCTCCCGGGCCACCTCCAAGGCGCGTTCGAAGTCGTGGTTCTTGTAGTGGGCGTCCACCAGCAGGAAGCGGAGATCCGCATTCGCGGGCTCCAATTCGACGGCCGTGCGGAGAATCCCGACAGCATCTTGGTAGAAGCGGCCGTGCAGGTACTGCAGGCCGAGGAAGGCGGCGAGCTTGGCATGCTTCGGACGTAGCCTGACGGCGGTCCGCAGGTGGGGGATCGCAGCTTCCTGCTGGCCGTCCTCCACGAGCAGGTTCGCGAGCAGGACCCGCGCTTCGTAGAATTCCGGGCGCAACTCGACCGCCTGCCGTAGAGGCGAGACCGCCCGCTGCGGCTGCTCTAGCGACACGTGCGCCAAGGCCATGTTGTAGAACGCCTCGGCGTAGCGCGGCCGCGCCGCGACGACACGGCGGAGCACGGGCAGGGCCTCCTGGTGAAAGCCATTCCGTCCCAGGGCGATCGCGGCGCTGAGCATGACATCCGGATCGCCCGACGCCGCCAGCGCCTTGGCCTTGGCGGAGGCCTCAAAGAGTTTCTTGTTCTCCAGCAGCACGCGGAGTTCGACGAGGTCGCGGATGTGATCCTGGAGCTTGTTCTTCCAGCGCTCGGCGAGGTCGAATTCGCGGCGCGCCTCGGCGGTGCGACCCTGGCGCTGGTAGGCCCGCCCCAGAAGATAGTGGCTGTCGCCCTGCTCCGGCCAACGCTGCACGGTTTCCTCCAGCAGCGCTGTCGCGTCCTCGATGCGCCCCACGCTCAAGTAGCCGCTAGCCAGCCGACGGCGCACGTCAAGGATCGTGCCGATTTCTAGCGCACGCTCAAAGTACCGAATCGCCTCTTCGAGATTTCCGTCGGTAAGCCCGATGCGCCCCAGGTAGTAAAGCGAGAACGCGTCGGGCGGGTCGAACTCCAATTCCTTGTGGAACGCCTCCCGCGCCTCGGCATGGTTGCCGAGGTGCCAGTGAGCCAAGCCAAGCTGGTAGTAGGCACCGGGGATCCGGGCGTGAATGGCGAGGGCCTGATCGAGCTCCGCGACGACAAGCTGATAACGCTCCGCGTCGAGGTGAACCTGGGCTTGATCGAGGTGCCGCTTGACGGAGACCTGCGGATCCTCGGCGGGCAGCAAATGCGGGGCCAAGGCGGCGACTACGGCTACAAGGCAACGCATTGTACGGCGGCGACGGTCGAGCGTCTGGTCGATGGTCCCCATCTGCAGGCCATGCCGGGGCTAGCACGGCTCCCGCAGGTCCTTGCCGAACGGGTCAGTCCAGCGGACATTCTCCGCTTGCCCGAGGCCTCGGTCGACACCTTGCAAGCCCAATCGCTTCCACAGAGCAGCTAGGCACCCTCAAGGGGCGGTGCCGAAGCTGGCTTCGTACAGTTTAGTTCGGATCAAGGCGGAGGAGCACGCAAGGCGCTTCCGGCCCGTCCGAGCCGGGGGATCGGCTCCTGGCAGCCCTGGAGGGACCGGTGCGCAGAACCCAGGCACCTCGTGCGGTGGAGCACTTGCCGCAGGGCCTATCGCAGACCCGTTCTTGCCGATGGAAGGACACAGATGCGCTGCTGTACGTGGAATCCCTACTTGATCATCTGGCCTGACCGCCCCAGACTCTGCGGCATCGTGCCGACTCACAGCCCACGAGTATCGAAGCTCCGTCCTGGCGCAGTGCAGGATACTCGAAGTCCCACTCGGGTTCATCCCGAAAGCAAGGCTCGCCGGGCTTCCCCTGCATGGTCCGAATTTGCTTCCGGACCTCCAATAAACAAGATCTTCGCTTTGTATCTGGATTCCTTTGGAATTGAGGTAGATGTCGGTGCGAAAGAATCGAGGAATGCATCGATGACCTCAGGGCAGATGCAGCCTGCAGGCCGTGTTGGAATGTATAATCCCATGCAGAGTCGCACGACCTGTGGAGCACGGTTGCATCAAGCAGCGTGGGCCAAGGCTCGTACACAGCTTAACCATGGACGGATCGACACATGACGGGAGCCTCGGAGGTGGATCCCCGGAGGGCTGTGACGATCGCCAAATCGGCCGACTCTGGCCTTAGGCAGCCTATGGCCTGCTCGGCTTTGTTCGGGCAACATGCAAGGACCTCTGCTTCATGGAGGCAGTCTTGCGGCACCCTGCTAGCGATCTTGCTGGCGGCTCTGCTTGGCCCCGCTCCCGCCAGACCACAGGGACTGGAATGGGGCGATCCACAGATTCAAGCTCAGCTCGACGCGGCCAAGCAGGCCGAAGCGGCCAAAGACTACCTCGGGGCGGCCAAATCGTACGAGGCGATCCTCGCGTTGCGTCCCGGTTGGGCGCTCATTCACCAGAGCTTGGGCGTGACGTACCACCTAGCCAAGCTCTATCCGCAGGCGATCGAGCAGCTGCAAGAAGCCGTGCGCCTGGACGAGCAGCTTTGGGGGGCGTACCTGTTCCTCGGAATGGACTACTACCAGACCCACCGGTTCGCGAAGGCTCTCCTGGCGCTGAAGAAGAGCCTAGAGCTAAACCCTGAGCTAGCGGAGACAAAGCGCTGGCTTGGACTGACCCATGCAGCCCTGCGGCAATACAAGGAAGCGATCAGCTACCTCGAGGAGGTTGCGGATGGGGGGACAGGCGACGCAGAGGCGTGGTTCCACCTTGCCCGGGCCTACGACCGGCGGGCGGAGCAGTTGTTTGAGGCAATCGGAGATCGCGATCCAGGTTCGCCATTCGTCTACCTCCTGCATGCAGAGCGCCTTGCCGCCGAAGGCAACCACCCCCGGGCACTCGCCGAAGAAGCGCGGGCTGTGGAGTTGCGGCCGGATCTAGCCGGCGTTCTGGACTCCCTCGCAGCGGCTCCCCGACTGCCGGCGCCCAGGCGTCAGGGATTCGATGCATTGCAGTCGGCGTTCCGTGAGGGACGCTTTGACGAAGTGGTCCAGGATGCCCAGCGAATGCTTGCCGCAACTCCAGCGGACGCGGAAGCTGCGTATTGGCTTGGCCGCTCGTATAAGAAGCTCGCCGGGAGAGCGCTCCAGCGCTTGACCGCCGTTGCGCCGGACTCGCACCGCGTGCATCAGCTCGCCGCGGAATACCACGAGGCCCGGACGGAGTATGGCAAGGCGATCGAAGCGTACCGGCGAGCGCTCACCAAGAGGCCGCAGCTTCCGGGCCTGCGCTACGCAATCGGCAACGCATTCTGGAGGATGGGGCGATTCGCAGAGGCCGAGAGCTGGCTGAGGAAGGAACTCGAGGCTAACCCGCACCACGCGCTCGCAAGCCATCGGCTGGGCGCAATCCTTCTTGAGCAAGGCAAGGCTGCGGATTCCGTGCCGCTCTTGCAGCGAACAGTTGCAGCGAACCCCGACCAAATGGAAGCGCGTCTCGATCTGGGTCGCGCCTATCTTGCCTCCGAACGGTTCGCCGAAGCTGCCGAAACGCTGGAATCCTACGCTCGGGCCCTTCCCAGCAGCGACCGAGCGCACTATCTGCTGGCAAACGCCTATCGGGGCCTGGGCAGGATCAAGGACGCCCAGCGTGAGCTGCAGCTTTACCAGGAACTCAGCCGCCGCCGGCTCCGCCGCGTCCAAGAGGATGTTCGTAGCGTCGCGGACGACCTCGACAACGCTCCTCGATAGGTTGGGCGAGCCAATCCGGATCTCGCGCTCCGACGGTGGGGCAGTTTCCTGCATGCCATCAGGCGGGTCCGCTTTACTCAAGTGATGCAGAGTTGGTCCAGCAAATTGAGACCCTATCCATCTTGATGTGCAGGTGTCGCCCAGATTCGTTGCAACAGTCCGGGAGAAAGCCATTCCGAACCGACGTATCTGTCGGTACAACCGAAAGAAACCGCAGCAAGGAGTGTTGCCTAAAGATGATTAGGCGTCGGTCTTGGAGGTCTTGACGCTTCGAGTCGCGAAGGACTTCTATCAGAGTATTGGCCGCCATACTAACAGTGGTGGCCCAGAACTTGGACCGCATGTTTGCCCCAAGCGATCGGCTCGTCCAACGCACTGAGGGGGTGCGGGCATCGGATCGCACCGTTCCGAGCATCAACTGGGCGGATTTCCCCCCGACTGTTCCACAATCCGCACGATTTGGTCGGCCCGCAGCAGCTCGAGCACTTGTTCCGCACCGCTCGGCCAGCGGACCCGCACCGAGTCGACCTCGATGTGCGGGCCTAAGCCGAAGTGAAGCCGCAAGCCATGCTGCGATTGATAGCTGCCCCCGCTGCACACCTCACGGATCTGCCGCAGACCGCCCACGGCAACCGTCACCCGGGCCCCGATGGCGGACCGGTTCGAAGCAGTCCCAACCAGATCGAACGCGATCCAATGGCCCTTGCTCGGGTTGCCCTGGAGCAGCGTAGGGGCGGTATCCAGATTGGCAATCAGGAGGTCGACCGCCCCGTCGTTGTTGTAGTCTCCGGCGGCAAGACCCCGGCTGGACTGGATGCCACCCGCCGGAGGCGGCATCGGTGCCTCAAGGAACCGGCCGTCGCCGCGATTGAGGAATAGCGAGTTCGGTTGGCGGTATCGGATGCCGAAATCGTGGCGGTCGACCTCGGGATAGACATGGCCGTCGGCAATGGCGAGGTCCAGGAAGCCGTCGCGGTCGAAGTCGGCGAACTGCACGCCCCAGCTCAGCTTTGACCAAGCGGGCTCCGCCAGACCGGTTTGGTGCGCTACGTCCCGGAAGAACCCCATGCCTTCGTTCCGGTACAACGCGTTGTAGTCGTCGGCGAAGTTGGTGACAGCGAGGTCCAGACGGCCGTCGTTGTCGTAGTCGCCGAACGCAACGCCCATCCCCGCCTGCTCCTTCCCGTCTCCGCTGAGCGCAACCCCGGCAAGGAGGGCGGTCTCGGTGAACGTCTTGTCCCCGTTGTTCTGAAACAGGTAGTTGGCCACTGAGTCGTTGGCTACATAAATGTCTGGATCACCGTCGTTGTCGTGGTCGGCCCAAGCTACACCCAGGCCATACGCATCCGGCACTGCCGCCGTGCCCGCAGCTTGCGCCGCATCCCGAAAGCTCCCGTTTCCAAGGTTCTCGTAGAACCTGTCCGCGGTGGGGACCATGCCGCGCGGACCGCATTGCACGCGAATGCCACGGTATCGGCAGAGCTGGCTGTCTTGGGGCAGATCCTCCAGATCGAACTCCAGGTAGTTCGTGACGTAGAGATCCACGTCTCCGTCGGCGTCGTAGTCGGCGAACGCAGCGGACGAACTCCACGCAGCGCCCGCGACACCAGCGCTTTCGGCCACCTCCTGGAAGTTGCCGTCGCCCAGGTTGAGGTACAGCCGGTTGGGACCGTAGTTCGTTACGTACAGGTCCGCATACCCGTTGTTATCGACATCGGCCGAGGCGACGCCCATGCCCCAGCTTCGGTCACCGAGCCCAGCCTCGGCGGTTACATCCCGGAAAGTGCCATCCCGATTGTTGCGAAAGAGCCGGTCGGAGGCTGCCGCCTCGGAGGAGCTGCGCGCCTCGAGGGTAGAGCCGTTGACCAAGTACACATCGAGCCAGCCGTCGTTGTCGTAGTCGACGAAGGCGACACCGCCCGCCATCGACTCGAGGATGAAGGGCTTACCCGGCGCTCCCGATACCAAGCGGAAGTCCAGACCACTCTGTGCGGAGACATCCTTGAACTGCGCCAGCGCGGGGAAAACTGCCAGCAAGGCGCAGACCAGTAGCTTCGGCGCAGCCGTCACTTCTTCTAGCATCCTCCCAACTCCGCGCACCGACGCGGCGCGGGACCGGGCGGAACACCGCCATCTCGGCTCGTACGGGCTGCCTGAGCAGCTTCACCGGACGCTGGCCGTGCTGCGTCCAGCACTTGGACAAGGGGACCAGAGCCTGTCACAGCCAGCGGGCGGTCCCGGAAGCCAGGACATGCACAATCGAGACCTTCCGGCGGCACCGCACGGGGCGCGAACGACTACCCCGTAGGCCGCCTAGGTTCAGTGTAGGGCGTGGCAGCTGCAGCGAGCGGCGCTAGAGCGGCCAAATGGAGGAGCTTTACCTTCAGTGCTTCCAAACTCCTGCGGGACGCGGTGTCGCCATTTGAGGGGACGGGTGCAAACGAGGCCATTGGGCCCAGGTGCATGTCTCGTTTGCGACGCTGGCGAGGCGATTCGCCAAACACTCCAGGATAGTCGCAATGTCCGTGCAGACAGGCGCAACTGTCGTAGTGGAGGCTGGCGCAAGATCCGGCGTTCTTGTCCAGGTGCGCGCAGCTCTGCAGCAGGGGCGGAAGCTGTGCGTACTGAACAGTTGCCTTGCGAGCAATCTCTGC
Organism: Bryobacterales bacterium; assembly: GCA_965213745.1. GTDB lineage: Bacteria > Acidobacteriota > Terriglobia > Bryobacterales > UBA6623 > VXMF01. Next base: position 209,367 of record CBDBZZ010000024.1, read on the forward strand.
TGGCCTCGGGAGAAACCATCGGACCCGCTCTCTAGCAGAGGCCCAGCGACTATAGATGCAGCCCAGCATCGCGACGGGCATTGAGCACACCATAATGGCGGGTTACTGATGTGTTCATAAGTAATTGCACAAAAAGCTCCGCAAGCCATTGATTCCATTGGTGGGTTGCTTGCAATTACTTTTGGCAAAATTAGTAAGGGCTCTCTCCATGCGGCCCGGACGAACCGTCGCGCTTGCCCCATGGGTGTTTGCAGTCGCTCTCGGTACGCTCGCTGCTGCCGAGGACGACCTGCTCCAGCGAGCCCGGGCGCAGCGCCGGGCCAGCAACTTCGAAGCGGCCGCGGCACTGCTGCGGGAGGCTGTCGACCAACCGGGAGCTGTGCCTGTGCAGCCTGACCGCACGACACTGCTGCGCGAACTCGGCGAAGTCTTACTCGAGCAGCGTCGCGGATCAGCGGCGGCGAGAAGGTTTGAGGCTGCGCTCGAGATCGAGCCCGGGCGAGCGGTGGTCCACTATCAAGCCGGACTCGCCTATCGGATGGCCGGAGACGAAGTTCGAGCCGCCGGGCATCTCGCCCAAGCCACGGAACTGGGCTTCCGGACGACAGGTGCGCTGCTCCACCTCGCCGGCGCGCAACTGGCCGCCGGGCAGCTTGGCGCCGGACTGCGCACGTCCCGCGAACTGCTCGCCCTGCAGCCTCGGTCTCAGGATCTGCTGGTCCAAGTTGGCCGACAGCTCTTCGACCACTTCTTCTACGCCGACGCCTTGGAGGCGTTTGAGGCTGCGCTGGACACAGCCCCGGATTCCTTCGCAGCGCGGATGTTCGGCGCGTTGACCAACCACCTGCTCAACCGGCACGAGGAGGCCGTACGGCTGCTGAGCCGCCTGGAGAACGGCGGCCACACGCCGGAATCCTCAACTCTGAGCGCCTCAGCCCTAGCTCGGCTAGGCCGCATTCCGGAGGCAGAGGATTTGTTCCATGCCGTCATCGAACGCCATCCGGACAGTCCGCATGCGTACGTCAACCTAGCGCTGGTCCTGCTAGAGCAGGATCGGTTCGAGGAGGCCGAGGCCCGGCTCGACGCGCTCCGCCAACTGGGTTCCTCCACGAAGCCCAAGGTGTTCTACATCGTGAGGCGCAACTCCTGCGGGCCTGTCGCGGATCGCCTCGCCCAAGAAGACCCGCCCGCACCAAGAGAACCTAACCGGGCCCAGGCGTACTTTGAGCTGGCGCTGAGCTTCGCTGCCCGGCACCACCACGCCACGGCGGTCGAGATGCTGCGCCTAGCCCGCCGGTACGAAGGGAGCACCCCCCGCACCTTGCAAGCGCTTGCCGTCAGCTGCCTCCATCTGGATCCGCATAGCCCGGCCGCTGTCTCAATGCTCAATGCGGTTCTCGAGGCCGAGCCCGACTTGGCCGAGGCGCACCACCTGTTGGGCCGAGCCCACCTGCGCCAGGGGCGGCCCGACTTGGCCGTAGCCTCCCATCGCGCTGCCGTGGCACTTGCGCCCGGGAACCCAGCGTATCTGACCGAGCTTGCTCGCGCCCTCAGTTCCACGGCCGGCGAGACGGGCCGGGCCGAGGCGGTCGCGGTATTTCGGAAAGCCGCCGCCCTAGCCCAGGACAACGCTCTGGCCCATTACGGCTTGGCCAAGCTGCTACTCGAGTCGAACCATGTCCGCCAGGCGGCGCGAGCTCTAAGGGACGCGCTCGAGGCCGAGCCGGGCTTCTACAACGCTCACTACCTGCTCGGCCAAGCCTTACTGCGGCTTGATCTGCGGGAGCAGGCCCGAGAGAGCCTTGCGGCGTTCGAGGAGCTTCAGGCGACGGCCCAGGCCCGCACCGCAGTAGGCTCCGGCTTCGCTAGCGGGTACTGAAACAGCGCCGCAGACACACCTCCCCGGCGCTGTGGCGGCAGCCAACGGAAGGCGCTGGGGAACAAGCCTTACTCGGGATCAGGTTCTTGCACCGTGATGATTTGGTCCGCAGCCAGATCCTCAAGCGTCTGCGTTGCTCCCGAAGGCCAGCGGACGGTCACGCGCTCTGCGCGGCCCTGCGCTGCGAGCCCGAAATGGAGCCGCAGGTCGTTGGCCGAGAGATAGCTGGCCGAGGAGCGGACCTCGCGGGTCTGTCTGAGCCCGCCCGCGACAACATGGACCCGGGCGCCGATCGCGGAGCTGCCGCTTCGGGCGCCCAGCGCACGAACGAGCAGCCAGCGATTGCCGTCGCCGCTATCGTTGCGCAGGAGCGTCGGCGGCCCGTCGAGGTTGTTGACGACCGCGTCCAGATCCCCGTCGTTGTCGTAGTCGCCGAGCGCCAGTCCGCGGCTCTTGTGCCGGCCCGCCAGTCCTACTCCCTCGCCCCGCTCGGCGAAGTTTCGCCCCCCCTGGTTCATGAAGACCAGCCAGCGCTGCTCGTACTTCAAGCCCATCTCGAAGCGGTCCGCTTCGGGGTAGAGGTGGCCGTTCACCACGAAGAGATCCTCCCGCATGTCGTTGTCCAGGTCCCCAAACGAGACGCCCCAGCCGACGAACAGGTGGGTGCTGCGGCCGTGCCCGGAGGCGTAGGTGAGGTTCGTGAAGCTGCCGTCGCCGTTGTTGACCAGCAGGGAATTGCTCTCGTACGACGAATTGGTGTAGTAGAGGTCCAGCCAGCCGTCGTGGTCGATGTCCGCCACATCAACGCCCATGGAGCCCTCTTCGACGCCGTCTTGCGAGAAGGCCGCTCCGGCCAGCACCGCCACTTCCTGGAAGGTGCCGTCGCCGTTGTTCTGATAGAAGAGATTGGCGGTTAGGTCGTTGGCTACGAAGATGTCGGGCCACGCGTCGTTGTTGTAGTCCGCCACGAGTACGCCGAGGCCGTACAGCCGCTCCTCGTCGAGCGCGAGGGGGGCAGCGGCGTCAGTGAATCTTCCGGCACCGTCGTTGAGGTACAGCGAGTCTCTCAGCCCAGGCAGTCCACGCGGGCCGCAGAAAACCCGGAAGCCGCGGTAATTGCAGGTAGCGTCCCGTTCGGGCAGGCGGTCGAGCGGGTAGCGGAGGTAGTTCGCCACATACAGGTCGAGGTCGCCGTCCCGGTCAAAGTCGCCAAACGCGGCCCCGAGGCTCCAGTGCGCATCCCCGACGCCCACCTTCCGGGCGACATCTTCAAAGGTGCCGTCCCCGCGGTTGCGATAGAGCGCATTGCCGCCGTACCCGGTGACGTAGAAGTCGAGATGCCCGTCGCTGTCGTAGTCGCCGACCGCGACGCCCTGGCCCCAGCCCGTCGCGGTTAGGCCGGCTCGGCGGGTCACGTCCTCAAACCGCCCCGTCCCATTCCCTCGAAACAGGGCGCACAGCGGGTCTCCGCCTCGCTGAAACTGCTCGACGGTCGAGCCGCGCACGAGCAAGACGTCCAGGAAACCGTCGGCGTCGTAGTCGAGGAAGGCGGTGCCGCCGCCCATAACCTCGACGATGTGCTCTTTGGAGACACTGCCCTGGATGCCGCGGAAATGGCCCAACCCCGACGATGCAGTGACATCGACGAAGCGCAGTTCCGCGGCGAGCCCTGCAGCAGCAGCTAGTGCCGCCAGCGCCATCCCCGCGACGGCACTCCACGGTGACTCTGGCGACGATCGCACCCACTGCCGGCTCAACCGAGACGCGCCCGCCAGGGCGAACCGCCGCCCCCACTCGCGCAGGTGGCTTACGGCCCGCCTCACGCGGCACATTTGAGCGCCCGCCGCACGCGCCGGACCCGCTGCCGCTTGCGCGGACCCGGCCGGCGAGGGGCAGCTAGAACAGCAACTTGAGACCGAATTGGATCTGCCGCGCGAACTGCCCTGAGGCCAAACCCCCGATCGCTCCGAAAGCCGTCGAGTCGAAGTTGGCGTTGGGATTCCCAAAGTTGACGTTGTTGAGCGCGTTGAAGTACTCCGAGCGGAACTGCAGGCCGATCCGTTCGGTCACCCTGAAGTTCTTGTAGAGGCCGAAGTCCAGCTGGAACAGCCCAGGGCCGGTCACCAAGTTCCGGCCCGCATTCCCGAACGTGTAGGATGCGGGCTCGGCGAAGGCACCCTTGTTGAGGAACTGGTCCGGAGCCCCGCTGACCCCGGCCAGCGGGTCGCCGACGAGGTCCGGCCGCTGGGCCTGCGAGCGCGGCCCGATATTGGCCACATCCCGGGGAATGCTGACATTGATCGGCGCTCCGGTGTTGGCCGTGACGACGCCCGTAATCTGCCAGCCTCCGAGAACGGCATCCGCCGCCCGACCGACACCCGAGCCGAAGGCCCGGTTCCTCCCAAACGGGATCTGCCAGATGTAGTCTGCCGAAAAGACATGCGCCCGGTGCAGATCCGACAATGACCGGTCCCCCTGCGGGTCGTGCGGATTCTGCGGGCTCCTGCTCGCCGAGAATCCTGCGCCGAGGGTGTCGATGGTCTTGCCCCATGCATAGTTTGCGCGGAAGGACAGGCCCTCCGCGAAGCGCTTCTCTGCTTTGAATTGCAGGCCGTGGTAGATCGAGTCCGCCTCGTTCGTCATCTCGCTCATCGCGCCGTATGCGGGGTAAGGCCGCCGTGGGTCGACATCGCCGGGTCCGGGCGGAGCTGTGTTCACGTTGACGAAGGACGACATATCGGTACCCTTAGTGCCTACGTAGCCGACTTCGACCATGAGCGAATCGCTCAGCTGGCGCTGAACATGCAGGTTCCACTGCTGGGTCCAGCTAATGCGGTTGTGGCGATTGACAATGTGCTGCGCCCGCGGCGCGACCGTGCTGCCCATTTCGATGTCGAGCTGCGGGCTGAAGGCGGTCTCGACGAACGAGAAGTCGGTGCGTTCGTTGAGGTTCGAAAGGGTCTCGCTGATCGCATAAGGCCAGTTGCCGCGAATGCCCTGGGCCTCCCAGAGATAGTTCGACATGTAGAAGATTCCGTACCCGGCGCGCACCGTGGACTTCTCGCCGAGGCGGTACGCCAGGCCGAACCGGGGGGCGAAGTTGTTGTAGTCGGGCTCCACGATGCCCCGCCGGGCGTTGGGCGGCTCGCCGGTGATCGGGTTCACGCCGTCCCAGAGGAACTCACCGGTGTCTATGTCGATGGAGGCCAGCAGGTCGTCCCTGTGCTTGGGGTACTCGATGAGGTCGTAGCGCAGGCCTAGGTTCAGCGTCAGGACGGGACTGATCTTCCAGTCGTCTTGAAAGTAGAACCCGTAGTCCTCCTTGCGCATGATCGCAGTCGTGCCGCGACCGATGTTGCGCTGCGCGGTGTTGGGCATCCCCAGCAGATAGGCCGCAACCGCCGAACCCGTCGACTCTGCGTTCTGCGGATCCTCGGTCGGCTTCTTGTTGAAGGTCATGTTGCCGGTGAAGAAGCCGTCGTCGAGGTTCCGGTTGTGCCGGAACTCGAAACCGGCCTTGATGCTGTGATTCCCGACGATCTTGGTCACGCTGGCGATGGCGCTGTAGGTGTCGTCCGGGAACGGGAAGCCGGTCTGGCTGGGGCTCGCGAAGCCTGCGATGCTCCACGCCGGGAACAGGGGCACGGCCTCGCTCTTGAGAATGGGGATGCCCTGGATTCCGTTGCCTGTAATGAATTGCTCGATGGCCTCGACGCCGCCGGGAGCGCTGTCGGCGATCTGGAGGTTGTTGCGGTGATAGGACAGCTTGAGGTCGAGAATCGTCGTCGGGCTCAGCGTATGGGTGTCGCTGAGCATGATGTTGGTGAACGTGTTGACTAGGCGGTTGTCGATGGCGAGGTGGGCCGTCGGGCGCGGACTGACCGAGTCGGTGATGTTGTAGCGCCCAGTCAGAATGTTCTTGTCGCTCAAACGGTGGTCCACCTTCCCCATCCACTGGTTGTTGTCGATCCGGGCCGCTTTCGTATTCAACAAGTTGAGCGCTTGGCCGGGCAAGTTCGGCTCGGACCAGAGAGCTGCGACGAGCTGCGCCGTCGCGGCATTAATGCGGCTGGCCGGCACCCTGTTGTTGTCGAGCGGATCCCGGACAAGCGAGCCGTCAGGCATCTCGCGCGTGGTTAGGGGATCGAACACCTGGGGCGCGGCCGCGCCCACCACGTCCCGGGACAGGTCGCCGCTGAACATTTCGCGGGTCGGGACGACGTTCAGCAACGTGGATTCGCGGCGGCGGCGCTGGCCTTCGTACATGAAGAAGAAGAAAGTCTGGTTCCTCACGATTGGGCCGCCCACGGTGACGCCGAACTGGTTCTGGCCAAACTCGGGCTTCGGAGCCCCGGACTTGTTGGCGAAGAACCCCGACGAGTCGAGGTTGTCGTTCCTCACGAACTCGAAGACCGAGCCGTGGACCTCGTTGGTGCCGGACTTGGTGACGACATTGACGTTCGCCCCGGCGGCAGTGCCGAACTCCGCCGAGGTGATGTTGGTCTGGATGCGGAACTCCTGGATGGCATCGATGGACGGCTGAACCCCGAAGGTCTTGAAGAAGGATTCGTTGTTGTTGACTCCGTCTAGCGTGTAGTTGTTTGCCTCGCTGCGCAGGCCGCTGACCGAGACGGACGTGCCGCTGGTCTGGAAGCCGGTCATGGCTCCCGTGCCCGCGACCGCGCCGGGCATCAGCATCGTGAGCTGGGTGAAGCTGCGGCCGTTGAGGGGGAGCTCGACGACTTTCTGGTTGTCCACGGTCGAGGCCACTGTGGAACTATCGGTCTGGAGCTGCGGCAGGGCGGCCGTGACCTCGACCACCTCGGTGACTTGGCCGACGCGAAGGGCCAAGTCGACCCGCAAGGTCTGGTTGACCTCCAGGCGCACGCCCGGCGAGACGGCCTTGTTGAAACCGGAAAGCTCGCCTTCGATGGAATAGACAGCAGGCGGCAGGGAGACCACGGTGTAGCCACCGGTTTCGTTGGTGCTGACCGTCCGGACGCTGCCGGTCCCCTCGTTGGTGACGGTGACCGTGACACCCGGGATGACGGCACCGGACTCGTCGGTGACATTGCCGACGATGGTGCCGAAGGCCGTTTGGGCGGATGCCGGAGCGGCCGCCAGCAACGCGGCCAGCCCCACAGCGGCCAGCAACTCGCGCGAAAAAATGAAGTTCACCAGTACCCCTCCCTTGTCGCCGCTGGGCGCAGCGGACAGGAAATCAAGCCGATCCATCGGCAAACGCCAACACAGAAGGGATAATACCAAACAAAACCGCAGAGAGTCAAGGACTCCGGGGCTCGGCGCTGCGCGGCTACGTTGATGTAGAGGCAACGGTACTCCCCGTCGGCGTTGAGCCGGGCCGCCAGCGCCAGCAGGGTCGATGTCTTGCCGGTCTGGCGCGGGGCGTGCAGCACGAAGTACTTCTTGAGCCGGATCAGGTCCAGGATCTGTTTGAGGTCCACGCGCTCCAGGGGATGAATGCAGTAGTGCTCCGCAGCCACAACCGGGCCGTCGGTATTGAACGTCCGCACCGCTGCTTCAGTATCGCACCGCAGCCCGACGATCATCGTGTGGCCTACCGGGCCTCGGCGGGCCTCTGTTACTGATGTGTTCATAAGTAATTGCACGAAAAGGTTCCGCAAGCCATAGATTCTATTGATGGATTGTTTGCAATTACTTTTGGCAAAATTAGTAATTGAACTTCCGGGCCAGATACTGACGTAAATCATGGATGCATATGAACCAGCGTTCGTTTGCGGAAAGTCGGTACTGGGTACGCTCCAGGCGCAGGCCGAGCAGGTCGAGGGCTGGCTGCTGCTGCAGCATGGGGCAGGTGAGCAGGTCGCAGGACGGGGACCCAGCTGGAGCTGCCCGGTGCTGGGCGCCAAGTCGTCGAGGGGCATGCGGAAGCTGTGCAGCAGCGTTCCTTGCGGGATGCGCTGGGCGGCGGCCTAGTACCGCGCCACCGCCGAGGCGTGCCCGGCTGGGGCGGCAGGCGGATCGTCGGCGTTGCACAGCAGGGGCGCGAGTTTGCGACGCATGCGCCATGCGACAGGGTAGGCGAGCCCGCGCAGCAGGATGTGGGCGCAATAGGTTGTCCCCTCGGATCCGACAAAGGAAACTGCAGGTGCGCACCCAACAGTTTGCCGGAGGGGAGCCCGCGGGGACCTCACGCTTTCTCGTGGATGCACGGAGAGTCGGAGGACAGGGCACATTCGCCCTCGAAGCCGTAGTCGCTGAACTTCAGCGTGCGGCTGTTTTCGGTGACCGGTCACACGATATTGTCAGGCACGCATCTGGAGCCTCCGCCTCGATTTCCAACATCACCGTCACGTTCGCCCCCCCCCCCCCCCATGAGTCCAGCCAGATGAGCGATCACCCCCTCGGCGACGCAACTTGCGTCGCGCCCGGCATGAGTGGTTTCGAGTAAGACGCTCCCATGGAATCGGGCGGGACAGAAGAGGAGGGCGACGACTGAGGAGCCGATCCAGAACCGGCTGTGGATTTGGACTCGCTGGGTCTGGAGCCAGCCCGTCTGTGGCTTTCGACGGGCCTTCTAGGGGCCGCATCGATCTGTCGGCGGGCGATGTCCTGCTTGACTACTAGCCCAGGGGCATCCGGATCAATAAGGGAGATCTTGTGCCCGCCGCGCAGGACCCGATACCGATTCGCATCTTTTTTGAAGCTGTCGGCGAATACGAAGCCGGCTATGCGTCACTGACAGTGCTTCGATAGGATGGTTGGAGATTGAAATTAGGCCCTACTCGAAATTGATCCCCGCTGCTTTTGCTCGAACTCGTGAAAAACGCTCGAGCGGCCTCAGTTTGCGTGGAATGCACTGGGGCCAGGCAGTGGCGCAGCATTCTCGCAAAATCAAAGCACACGGTTTCAGACCATACGCGAGGGAGGCGAGCGAAGTCTATCAGAATTTTCCCGCCACAGCGCTCGTGGCTCCTGTACTATGAAGCTCACATTTAAACTACGGAGCATCTCAAATTTATCCACAAAAGAGACCTTGAACTGCTGGCATAAATTTGGAATTGGAACTCGCTTTGTGATATTCGAACGCAATACTTCTTGGGTTACGGCTGTCGGCCCATGGACTTTGGCATACGCCGACCAGCCAACCATCCGCAACTCGCTGAAATTCAGCCTGTGCAGCGGAAATAAACTGGTTCGAGCCAGAAACCCATTCGGACATTTCCCGAAATGATTTGGCAATTATAGGTTCATTAGTGGAAGCAAAAAAATTTCTGGGTAACGCCATGACCCACTTGGCAAGCTTATCGTCACCTGTCATTTCATCCCGGACTCGATCGACACTCCTAACCTGCCCCTGTCTCCAACACTGGGGCAGACACGCCCAAAATCCCGGGCAAATGTCAAATGCGTAATATCGACGATAAGCTTCAATGAAAACATTGGTGTCCAACAAAAAATTGAGAGTCATGATGTCCCCCTGAGTTGAGGCTCCAATCTCTGCAGCATCGCATCAAACGTTCTCCCATACAACCCAGTCAAGGAATAAGCTTGACGATACAGCATTCGGCCTTCTAGAACCGCGCGAGCCACAGCCAGTCCGAATCGGTCTCCCACTTGCAGGGATTGGGAATTCCAAAAGTTCCCGCCGATTTTCCGCGTTTTGCGCTTCTCCTCACTACCTTTCCAGTTATTATACCATGTGAAAAATTCATTGCGACCGACTAGATCCATCTGAAAAGCATGGCGGGCAACTACTATAGAACTAACCTTGAGTTCTGATGCGATTGCATCAAATCTATTATGCTGCTTTCTGTATTGATGCCAAAGCGACATCAAATCTAATCTTGGCACCAAGAACTCGGCTGCTACTTGATTGCAGAATAACTCAGTTTTCTGGGGATCATCACCCATATTGTCTGGACAAGACACACCGGATTCTCCTAAAAAAATATGCGCAATCTCATGTATTATAGTAAACATTTGTGCAGCAACATAGTCCGAATTATTGACGAAAATCATCGGAACCAAGTCGTCCACAAGAGCAAAACCGCGAAACTCATATGGATCTAATTTACGTCGAGTGTTGTTTCCAACAATACCGTTAAGCGTGATGAAAATTCCTGCACGGTCAACGCAAGTTTGCAGATTTCGCAAAGCAGATCTCCAATTGGATTCCGACCGATTCCAGGATGATTCTAAGCCTAAAACATCTCGAATAGAGTTGGCAACATCGTCCGGATTATCGGACAATCGAACGCTTGCGACATACGGCAAAGGTTCGCACCCGTCTTCGACAAACTCGTCGCGTAGCCACACCTGCCGAAGTTGCATGGCGTAGACGGTGTCCAGCAAGTTCGGACTCGGCCGACGGCCCGATGGCGAACTTGCTTTTCTGAAATCCTTGATCGGCAACCTTTCAGTCGGGGGCTTTGATAGGTACAGATAGCCTAGGGGAGTGTAGGTTTTTTGAGCCAGACTGTCGGCTTGGCGCATACTGATCTGGCCATTACGCTCCCATTCTAGGACCCGAATGGGCGTAACGCCCATTCGGGTGCCGAGCCTGCCGGGGGTCAGCCCGGCCCTCTCTCGGGCACACCGAAGCACCTTGGGATTCAGCTCGATCACCGGAGATCTGGGCATCCCACGCCTCGCCTGCCACGGAATCTGTCGCCGCTCCAGCGCACGGTAGCACAAATCGAACTTGCTTGCGTGCTAAAGGTCTAGACCTAGATTCCCGGTTAATTTCCCGAAATGGCGGTTGCGGGGCCGTATGGCTTGAGCGGAGAGCCCGGTGTACCCGGGGCGGGCCCCTCAGCCCGTCGCCGAGCGACTTGGGCACCCCCGCAGGCGCCCTGCGCCGGCCTGTGCCCGCACCGCGACCGCTGCGCCCCCGGCTCCGGGCGCACCGACCCCCCCGCGAGCTCCGCGTCGGTCCCCTGCCGCTGGGCTCGGCGCGGCTCCGGCCGCGCCGCCCTACGCTGCCCACGAAGTACCGGATCAGCGTCCGGAGCCCATGCTGCTGCGCCTCGTCCGGCAGCACCTAGTCCTGCAGCAGCAGCTGCGCGATCTGCCCGCCCAAGTAGAAACCCTGATTCGCCGCGTGCGAGCGGCACTGCGGATGATGAAACCCAGGTCCGTCAACGGCCCCTGGCACGCATGCTCCTGCCCCTGCTGGCCGCGGTGCCGCCGCACCAGCTCCGCCAGTGGCAACCGGTCGTGGCTCGCCAAAATCACCATGCACACCGGCTCCAGCAGCCACTGCTCCCCGTCCCCGTCGCGCCGGAGCACCACGTACACTGGCTCCTCCGGCCCCCGGGCCGGCCGGTACGCCCCCGCGATCGCCCGCTCCTTCCCCGCCGTGTCTAGAGGCTCCCCCCCGTCCTCCCGCAACCCCATCGCGGCCGCCAGGCGCGGAATCGGGGCTTTCTTGCGCGGATCGGTCGCGCGCCCGGAATCATCCCAGCCCCGCTGCCGGCAGGAGCGCACCAGCTCCCCGCAGGAGTACGCGCTGGCGGTCCGCAGCCACACCGGCTGCCGCCCTGTCCGCCAGGGTGCCGCATCCCGATCCAGCTACTCCCGCCAATCCCCCCTCACGTCCGTGCCGCCCCCACGCAGCCGGGCGCTGACCCCCGCCGCCCCCACGCACACCGAGTGCAGCCAGGACTGCTTCTCGCCGTGGTAGCCGCGCCCGGCGTTCTCGTACAACTGGCCCTCCCCCTCGATCCCCGGGCCGTCCTCGCACACCGGCACGTACCCCCACCGCTGCCCGCACGCCTGCGCACCCAACGGCACTAGCCGCCGGCTGACCAGCCGCACGCACTCTCGCAAGCCCTCCAGCGCCGCCTCGTGCATCCGCTGCAGGTATGCGCCGAGCCGCCGGCTAGCGGGCACGGCCCGCAGCCCGCACGCTTGGGGCGCACAACATCATCGGCCCCCAGAGCGTCGACCGCGTGGAGGTGCCCCCCGCCGGCGCAGGCTGAGTAGATCAGCGCCAGCAGCTTCTGCACGTTGCTGCCACCGCGCCGGCGGCGCGGGAGGCAGACCGCCGCGGCCAGTTTCTCCGGCAGCCCGAGGAACCAGGCCAGCTGCGCCACCACGCCGAGCCCGGCCAGGCCCGTCCAGTGGTCGTCGCAGACGCCGTAAGCCAAGGTGGGAGCGCTGGCGGGGGACAGGAGTCCAGGGGGCTTCCAGAAAAATCGAGATGCACCCCCGAGGTGCAATACGTGGCCACCCTGGAGGACCGTCTAAATCATTGCAAAACAAACACGTTCCGTTTGGTAACCGGAATTTTTACCCGGGAATCAGGGGCTCTGATGGACGACTGGGAAGCCTATCTCGCCGACTCTCACCCTCATCGCCCGATCGTGGAACCAGCGGAAACACGAACCCACCGGAACGGCAGCACCCCCCGGTGAACTCGATCCGACTCTGCCTCCCCTGGTCGACCAAACCGCCCGCCAACGAGTCGGTCGGGCAGAGATCACGGACGGAGATCGAGTGCAGGTACGGATCGAGCGGAACGGCGAACACGAGCAGATCCCGGAGAGCGACGAAGGCGATCCGGGCGGTGAAGAGCAAGAGATGGACGGCACGATCAGAGGAAACGAAAGCTGGCTCCTCACAACTTGGTAGTGAGGAGCCAGCCGACCCAATGTGCGTACATTGGGGCTGGCGAGGGGGTGCTGCGCTTTCCATTCGAACCCCCGGCGTCACTGAGGCCCTGTCGTGCCTAGGGACCGACAACTCGGCCCCCCGGAACCTCCGCGCCGTGCTCTCACGGTCGGTGGCTGTACCCGGTGGCTACCGCCGCCCCCGTCTTGGTGCGAAGCGTCGCCGCCGCGACCACGCGGGACCCGGCGCGATGCCCAGCGGTCCGCCCCCACCGCGGCACGCCGTCCACGAGCTGGCAGTCGAGCTCCTGGTGCCGCGGCTGGCCTGCGCTGATTCGCGGTTTGATCGGCTCCTCAGCCCGTCGTCGGGCATCGGTGTCACGTTTTCCGCGTCGCCGGTCCTTGAGTTGTTGTGACCTCCGGACGGCTCGCGGTGCCGAAAGTGCGAGGTTCAGCCCCTTGACTTGGGTTATGCTGATCGATCAACGATTGGGGCCGTCTGCCATTCACCCGCCTGTCAGCGATGAAGAACAATCCTCTACCCCGACTCGACCAGTCACCGGACACGAAGGAACGACTGCTCCCGTTCTGTCGGCTTCAACCTGGGGAAGTCTGGATCGACACCACGAACGGCCACCGAGTCGGTTGCTTGGACGCAGCCGATGGCCGAGCGATCTCGGACCTGATGACCGGTGCGCGGGCGACGTTGGCGGTACACGATCCGCCGTACAACTTGGCAACCTTCGACCGCCGGTCGATCAGCGAGTTCGTGGATTGGGCACGACAATGGGTAAGCGTTTCCGAGTCCGCGTTGGCCGCGCACGCGTCACTGTACGTCTGGCTAGGCGCCGACCAGACGGACGGGTTCCAACCGTTGCCGGATTTCATGCATATGATGCGTTCCCAGGAGTTTCGCCCGCGCAGCTTTATCACCATGCGGAATCAGCGCGGGTACGGAACCCAGAAGAACTGGATGGCCGTTCGACAGGAACTGCTGTACTACGTCAGGGGTACACCGACATTCCACGTCGAGGCAGAGTACACGGAGACACCCAAGATCCTGCGCAGATACCACAAGAGGATCAACGGAAGGATCACCGAGAATCTCGAGCGCAGCCGATCCGATACGATCCGCGCTGGTAACGTGTGGGTCGACATCCAGCAAGTCTTTTATCGGATGGAGGAGAACGTCTCCGGCTGCTATGCCCAGAAACCCTTGAAGTCCATCAAGCGCATCCTGCAAGCAAGTTCCGATCCGCACGATCTCGTGATCGATTTCTTTGCGCATTCCGGTACGACGCTGTTGGCGGCCGAAATTCTGGGTCGCAGGTGCTTCACCGTTGATGTTGATCCGATCTACGCCGAGATCACGATTCGCCGTCTCGAACGCTTTCGTGCAACCGGGAAGGCCGGATGGCAGCACAGTCATCCCTTTGAGACGGAGATTCCCAATCTCGATTCAGCGCGATCGCTTGACACAGAACCGCCTCGCGGTCAGGAAGCGCTCTTTTGACGTTATGGAACGCTTACAGAAGGATTTGGCTTCGCCTGCTCGCAAGATTGTCCAACGAGCCGGAAGTGCGCGACCGGCTACGGTCACTGGAATCCGTCTATCCCTTTAACGAGTACGAGTACATCATCGCCAACCTGCTCGCGATGGACATCCTGGACCTGGACGCGTATCTGGAGCTCCGTGACGACTACATCGCGAGGAACCTCTACTTGTATGTCTTCGAGATCAGCGCACCGCGCAAGTTCGGGGAATCGTGGGCGCAGGGGCAGCTGAAGGGACTCGTTCCAGCACTCCGGAAACCAACGAAGAGAATCGACCCGGACTATTCCGGACAGTACGATTTTCGGCTTGACACCATTCGAATAGAGGTGAAGGCATCGCGTGCCGTCGATGCGGATCTGGACGGACCGCTGTACGTCAAGGCCCTAGCTTCCACTTCGAAGAAGAACTTCTGGATGAACTTTCAGCAGGTGAAGCCTGGCTGCTGCGACGTATTCGCATGGATCGCGGTATGGCGAGACGTTATTCGGTACTGGGTGCTTGCGTCGCATGAAGTTGAGACGCATCGTCACTACTCCATCGGCCAACATCGAGGAAATACCGGCGAAGGACAGATCCACATCAGACAGGACAACATTGAGGATTTTCGAGCGTACGAAGTAGAGCCGAATCTACTTGAGGATGCGATCCGTGCGGCGTACCGTCGCGAAATCGAGGCAAAGCGCTGATCCGGCCGTGCGTCGGTCACATCGTGTACCGGGGCGCACCCCCAAGACCAACGACCCGGTGACGTGACCGTCGAGCGCGTCGCTGTGGTCTGGGTAGCCGGCGTCGAACCGCTGTTCCGCCGGTCGCGGCCGGTGCTCCCTACTGGGAAACTCACCCGGTTTCGTCCATGCGCGGGTCCGGCCCTGCCGGGTGGAAAACTCAGACGGCTGGGAAGAACGCGCGTGCATAGCCTCTGTGAGCGGCTTGTCAAGACACTGGCGCACCTCCTGCGCTCCGCTCCGGACCTTGCGGGTGACACGCCGCTCGCGCCGGCTCTGGGCTGATGATGGCCGTCCGTATCCGTCCGGCCATCGACCGCTAGCCGGACTCGACTGCGGGCGGGACTCGGCGACTGACGCCCGGACGACTTGCCGAAGGGCTGTCCGTGGACGGCTTCGGTGGCCCATTAGGTTCCAGTTCAGGAAGATGGATCCAACGAGGGTATTGCACCTCAACTTATGATGTAACTGTATGGATATCAATTGCTTGCAAGCATTCACAAAAGGCCGCATGGGATGTCCGTGTAGCCCACCGGCAGAGCGACATCGACAGCGGACGGCTCTCGGCCTAACTCGAGATTGAACAGCCCTGGCGGTTGGCGCACGGTCAAGCCGGCCTGCGAGCCGATGCGGTCCATGAACGTGTACGGTGTAGCTCGTGTTTGGGTGAGGGGGGCATCCGTGTCTGGGGAGCCAGGACTGCCAAGCCCGCGGACACGATGCCGCCCATTCGCATGCTCCGGTACATCGTCTACCGCTTGGGCGGCTCTCGAGCGCGGGCAGCTTAGGACACCGAGTTAATCCTGGCCGCTGCTGGCTTCCAGTCAAGCCTCCGAGAGTGGAATCGTGCCGCCATGCCCAGAACCCTCCGGCGAGAGCCCCGAGTCCACCACGACGTCCCGGCGCGGTGCCCTTGCAAGACGGCGGCCTAGGCTAGAATACAGGGCGCAAAGGCCGCCCAAGCAGTTCGCAACCTACTCAAGATTTTGGGTGATCGGGGTGCTGGTGACCTAGGAGCCTGTTGATAAAGTCCCTGGGATACGATTTCCGTCGCGCAATCGCGTGCGAACCACCGGTTTGCGCCTGTTTCAGGGCCTTCAGGAGTCGTTTTATGGTCATTGCAGGGCCCTGCAAGGAGTTGCTGGACAGGCTTCACGGCCGCTGAGGACTTTTTCAACGGGCTCCTAGGGGAACTAGCCATTGGCGAGGAACCCGGAGGAACCGGCCAGGCTATCACCCAGGAGACGCGCTATGCCAACCACGAGACGCACCTTCTTCGGAACGGCCGTCGCAGGGCTCGGTGCGCTGCGCGCTAGGGCCAGCGCCGCCAGGATCACTGGCATCGCGCTCTCGACCATCGAGGGGCGCTTCCACAAGTTCGTGGCGATGAACGCCTACGACAACGAGCCCAAGGGCACGACCTATACCAATACGCTGGTGCGTATCGAGACTAACTCCGGAGTCGAGGGCCTCGGCGTGATGAGCTACCCTCTTCCGGACGCCGAGTTCCTCGCGGACATCCGCAACCTGCTCGGTGCCGATCCGGAGGCTCTCTACGAATTCCAAGATGGACACATCGCGGGTCGGGCGCCCCAGTTCGCCGCCCTTCTCGAGAAGTACAAGCATCTCGACGGCCCGTTCTGCGACCTGATCGGCAAGCTACGCGGCGTGCCCTGCTGGCAGCTGTTCGGAGAGTCGGTTCGGGAGCAGGTCGAAGTCTACGACGGCACCCTGTACTTCAGCGACCTTTGGTTTCAGGCGAGAGGGGTGCAGGCTGTCGTCGACGAGGCCCTCGAAGCCGTCCGCAACGGCTACCGGGGCGTCAAACTCAAGATCGGGCGCGGCAGCAAGTGGATGCGCCGAGACGAGGGCCTGCAACGAGATACCGAGGTCATCCGGGCGGTCCGCAGCGCCATCGGGATGGATGCCAAGCTGCTCGTTGACGCCAACAACGGCTACCGAGACGACCTTGAGCGGGCTTGGCAACTGCTGGAGCAGACCAAGGAACAGCGGCTGGACTGGCTGGAAGAGGTGTTCCCAGAGGATCCGGAGCTCTATGGACGCCTCCGCGATCGGATGCGGGCGGCAGGAATTGAGACGCCTATCGCGGATGGCGAGAACATGCGTAGCGCAGCGGAGTTCGAACCCTACCTCCAGCCGCGACGGCTGATGGACAGGCTGCAACTCGACATCCGCACGGGAGGGTTTCTGGATTGCCGCGAAATGGCCCGGATGGGCGAACCCTGCGGAGCGGCAGCAGTGCCCCACAATTGGGGCTCCCGGGTGGGCCTGCTCATGAGCCTCCACTTGGCCAAGACCCAGAAGAACATCCTCGGCGCGGAGGACGACCGCTCGCAGTGCCCCGCTCTGACCGCCAGCGGCTACGAATTCCGGGACGGCTACTACACTGTGTCGGATCAGCCCGGCCTGGGCGTCACGGTCAACGAGAGCCTATACGCTGCTCCTTCGTTTCCGCGAGAAACCTGGGTCCGCTGACTCGACGGGTCAGTCATCAAAGTGGACTTCGGCGATCGCGATGCCGCTCTCGCCAGCGACCGCGTATAGCAGGTAGACCCGCCCGTTCTCCTCGTAGATCGCGGGGTCGCGCAACTGGTTCACGGGACCGTACGCTACACTCCGGATCGATGGCTCCAGCGGCTCGCCCGCCCCTTCCCAGGAGCGTTCTGGGCGCAGGATCTCCTTAGACCCCTCCTCTCGCCAGCGGGTCCACGGCTCCTTCAGATCGATGGTGCTCACCAGGATGCGCTCGGGGGCGTGGCCCACCTGCGTCCAAAAGACGAAGAGCGTCTCATCCCGCTTGAGCAAAGCGCAATGGCGCATGTCGGGATTGAACAGCAGCGGCCCCTCCTCAAACTCGGTGAGGCCGTCCTGAGATCTATAGACCTGCCCGGGCATGGCGATGCCGAATGTTGCCCCAGCATGCAGGAAGGCCCGCAAGTAGGTCCTGCCGAGAATCTCCGGCCGAGCCCGGAAGGCGATGCCGTCCTGGGAGAGCGCGACGCGGGTCGCCTGCCTGCCGAAGCTCTCCAGACCGTGGAAATACATGACGATCCGGCGATTCTGATGGTCGACATGCACATCCGGGGAGGCTATGTGGGGCGCTGTGAGTTCCTTGACAAGCGAGTGAGGCAGGGCCTTGCCTCCGTAGATCTCGGCCCGTCTCGCCGCCGCTCGCGCCAATTCCTCCTGGTTCACCGGGAGCGGCTCGCTTGGAAAATGCGACTCCTCAATCTGCAAGCTGCCCGGAGGATGCACGCTCCAAGGGCCCAGCAAGTCGTCCGAGTAGGCCAGTCGTATGTAGCTGCCTTTATGGTCGGCGAAGTAGAGATAGTACTTGCCGAGTGGTTCCGGCACCCAACCAGGGACGCGAATGAGCGACGGGCCCTGGATGTTCCCGCCGATACTCGGATGCGTCTCTGGAGTGATGATGGGCTCGTCCAAGAGCCGCTCAACGCGAATCTCCGGGTGGGCTGAGCATCCCATGGTGCTTGCCAGCACTGCAATGACCGCCCAGCCGCCCATTCGGGGGAGGAGTCCCAAGCCCAGGAACGCGGTCTTCTGCCAACCGGCAGTCTCACTCTGCCGGGCAGCTGGAATGCGCCGTGCCCTTGTCATGGGGCGAGAATCCTCCGTCGGCCAGCCCCGTCTAGAGTACCCCAAGCGGAGCCTGCCGCCGCGGCAAGCACTGAGAGGTCGATTCTCGAGGCGACAATCGCACGTAGCTGAACCTGCCGGATGAAGGGTTGGCTGTGCTTTTCACACCAGAAATTAAGTTCGTTCAGAAACTTCCCTGCAATGGCCTGCGTCATATAGTACAGTGTAGGCGGAGAAGGGATCTGGGGTGCAAGTCAATGTAACTACTATCGCTTCGATTGTCGGCATCGCTGCGGTCCTAGCGGCTGCCGCAGACCGGATTGCCTTCTACAGGCTGGCACCGGTGGAAACCAAGGTTGACTTGGTGGAGGGCCGGCTTGGCCGCGTGGAGAACCGGCTTGGCCGCGTGGAGGGCCAACTTGGCCACGTGGAAGGTCGGCTTGGCCGAGTGGAAGACCGGCTTGGCCAAGTGGAAGGCCGGCTGACCAGCCTGGAATCAAGGGTCCGGGATGGCTTCGCCGAGGCGAACCGGAGGTTCGGCGAGGTAACTGAGACATTGCAAGCTTTGGCAGCCCAGTTCAAGCAGCTAAGATCTGATCTTGCCAAGCGCGGAGCAGTGCCGGGCAATGCTTTCGACGATTCGCCGCAGGAGTCGACTGCGCCCCAAGCACGCGAAAGCAAGCATCAAACTCCCCGGCTCAATGCTGCCGGCTCGCTGGAGGGCGCGATGCCGGGAACAACGGCCCTTGCCGACCAGCAGATTGAGATTGAGCCGCATAAGCTCTCCCCAGACCAGTAACAGCCAGGACCGGAGAGCGCAACGCCCAACCGGGCTGGGCCATGCGGCGCGCGGGCTTGCCGCACCCAAGTTTGATCCTCGCTACACTGCCCGAGGATAGAAACCCCGATTGGAGCGCCCATGAGCCAAGTGGCCATCCTCGGAATTGATGTCTGCCTCGCCGACGCTGCCAGCCCGATTCTGAAGGAGGTCGTCCTCACCGCCGAAGAGGGCAAGATCCTCGTTTTGCTGGGCCACTCGGGCTCGGGCAAGACAACCCTGCTGCGCAGCATCAACCGTTTGGTGCCTGTGCAGCACGGGCGGATCGAAGTAGGCGGCCGCGATATCGCATCGCTCGACCCCGTGCAGCTGCGCCTATCGGTCGGTTACGTCATCCAAGGTGCCGCGCTGTTCCCGCACTGGACCGTTGCGGAGAACGCCGGCGTTGTGTTGCAGCTGTTGGGCTGGGCCCCGGAGAAGATCGGCAAGCGGGTCGACGAGCTCCTGGAACTGGTGCGGCTCGCCCCCGACACCTACCGAGGGCGCTTCCCCGAAAACCTTTCCGGCGGCCAAAGACAGCGAGTCGGAGTAGCCCGCGCCTTAGCCGCGAAGCCGAGCCTAGTGCTGATGGACGAGCCTTTCGGCGCTCTCGATCCCCTGACCCGCGGAGCCTTGCAAGACGACTTTCGAGCCCTGCAGCGACAGCTGGGCTTCACCGTCATTCTCGTCACTCACGACATGGCGGAGGCGCTACTGCTAGCGGACCGCATTGCGTTCCTCCAGGACGGCCGCATCATCCAGGTGGACACGCCCAGCGAGATCTTGCGCCGTCCCGCTTCCGCAGAGATCGAGAGGATGCTCGCCACACCCGCCAAGCAGGCGGCCGCATGGAGCGAGTTGCTGGCGTGACGGACTCCCTGCGGCAGGCCTTAGCCGACTTGCCTCCGTTGCTGGCGTGGCATGTCTTGCTGTCGCTATGTGCGATAGCCACCGCGGCTGCGTTGGCGCTGACCCTGGCCCTAGCCGCTGATCGCAGCGAGAGGACGAAGCACTTCAGCCTCGCCGCCGCCGGGGTAGTCCAAACGATTCCCGGGTTGGCGCTGCTGGCCCTGATGGTGCCTCTGCTCGGCGGCTCGATCGGCTTCCTGCCGGCCTACTTCGCGCTGACCCTCTACGCAGTCCTGCCGATGCTCCAGAACGCCGTCGCGGGGCTGACGCAGATCGATGCACCCCTTATCGAAGCCGCTCGGGGAATCGGGATGACGGAGCGCCAGATTCTGGTTCGGGTTCGCTTCCCTCTGGCCTTTCCCGTCATCGTCGCCGGCCTGCGGACATCGACGGTGTGGACCGTGGGCATGACCACGCTGGCGACCGCCGTGGGCGCCAGCGGCCTCGGCAC
This sequence comes from Bryobacterales bacterium, assembly GCA_965213745.1. Lineage (GTDB taxonomy): Bacteria > Acidobacteriota > Terriglobia > Bryobacterales > UBA6623 > VXMF01. The sequence goes on from CBDBZZ010000024.1 coordinate 229,913, forward strand.
CTACATCTTCACTGGCCTCCAGACCCGCAATCACGTCATGACCCTCTTCGGATGCTTCTTCGCAGCCGCGCTAGCGCTGGCCCTGGACCAGGCTCTGCGGGTGCTGGAGCATGCGATTCAAAGCCGCCGTCACGGCCTGGCCCGCAGCGTCACGGCGGCATTGGCGGCCATGGGGGTCCTGGCAGCGGTCGGGGCGCTGGCCCCGGCCTACCTCCGCCCGGTGGTGCATTTCGCCGAGCAGGACGCTCCCGCGGTCGCAGAGGCGACAGCCAACGAGCTGCCGCTGGCCGGACAGCGCTTCGTAACGGCCTCCAAGTCGTTCGTCGAGAGCCATGTCCTTGCCGAGGTCCTGGGCCTGCAACTCCGCCAAGCGGGCGCAACCGTGGTGAACCGGCCCAGCATGGGCTCGACCATCCTCTTCAGCGCCCTGGCCGCAAACGAGGTCGACTGCTATGTCGACTACAGCGGCACGATCTGGGCGAACTACATGAAGCGAGATGCGCCCCGACCGCGCCTTGAGACCCAGGTTCTGGCGGCCGCCTACCTGCTTGAGGAGCACGGCATCGTGTCCGTCGGGCCGCTGGGCTTCCTGAACAACTACACCATCGCCGTGCGGAGGGACCGCGCCGCGCAGCTAGGGTTGCGGGAAATGAGCGACTTGGCGAAGTACAGCCTTACGGTTGGAGGCGATCCAGAGCTGTTCGGCCGCCCGGAGTGGGCCCGCGTGACCAAACTCTACGGGCTCGACGCGGTGGCAACGCGCTCAATGCAGGCGATCTACATGCTCGACGCGGTGCGCAACGGACAGGTCGACGCGGTGGCCGCATACACTACCGATGGGAAGCTCGCCGGAGGCGACCTGGTGTTCCTTGCGGACCCCCGGGCGGCCTTCCCACCGTACGACGCTATGCTGCTGATTTCCCCCGACGTCTCGAGGAACCCGGCCTTCGTAGCAACGCTCGCCAAGCTCGTGAACCGTATCTCCGAGGAGCAGATGCGGCTTGCGAACCTGTCGGTCGAGAGCGGCGAGCTGACCCTGCAAGCCGCCGGTCGCAAGCTCTGGGAGTCGATTCTCTGATCGGTAGCTGGAGCGGCGCAGGTCCGGCGTTACCGCGTGGCAAACGCCTCGGACGCAACCACGGCCTCGATCAAGTCCCGGAACCCATTTCCTCGGGCGGCGGCCTCCGCCACGATGCGGTCCACCTCCCGCCGGTCCCCGAAGCTCAGCGGCCGCCCGGCCGCGTAGACCAGCAGCTTTTCCGCTAGGCAGCGTGCGAACCTGTCGATGTTCTCGACGACATAGCGCTTGAGGGCCGTCACGTCCCCCAGGCGGGTGCCGTCCGGCAGCTCGGCAACGGCGTAGATGGGGGGACCGAGAGCCGCGCCCTGCCCCACCGTCGAGTAGTACTCCTCCTGCAGCGCTTCCGCCCCGTCCGGCGGCTTAGTGTACCGGGGGTAGCGATCGCGCCAGCGCCCCACGGGATCGAAATTCTCCAGGACCAAGCCCAAGGGATCGATCCGGTTGTGGCACCGGGCGCAGCTGGAGTCTGCGCGGTGGGCCGCGAGCTGGTCGCGCATGGAGGAGGTTCCACTGGTGTCGGGCGCAATGGCCGGCACGTTGCCGGGCGGAGGAGGAGGAGGCTCGCCGAAGACATTCTGCAGCACCCACACGCCTCGCAGGACCGGATGGGTGTCCACGCCGTTAGCCGTCGACATCAGGACGGAGGCCATGCCGAGGACCCCGCCGTGCCGCCCGCCCCGCGGGAATTCGACCCGCCGCATGTGGTTGCCCTCGAGGTCCCCTCCGTAGATCTTGTTCAGGCGGGCACTGCGGAAGCTGAAGCCGGGGTCGATGAAGGTCTCGAGAGGCAGATTCTCGCGCAGGACTTCGGCGAAGAACAGCTCCGTCTCCTCCACCATCGCCACGCGGTCCTGGTCGATGAACTGCAGCAGCCGCGGATCGGGCATGATGCCCCGGAGGAGACGGGTGGAGAGCCACTGGCCGGTAAAGCTTTGCACAAAGTCCGTGCTGCCCGGGCTCCCGAGCAAGCGTCTCGCTTGGCGGCCCAGCACCTCGGGACGGGCCAGCTCCCCGGTGCCGGCTAGTGCGTAGAGCTCGGCGTCCGGCGGCGCAGAGGTCAGGAAGTAGCTCAGCCGGCTCGCAAGATCGAATGTGTCCAGACGACCGGGCCGCAAGCCCCGGTAAAGGAAATGCGGCGAAACTAGAGCCCTCCGAACTGCTAGATGGAGCCCGTCCTCCAGGCGCCCAGTGGGGTCATCGGCCCAGTGCCGCTCGGCGAGGGAGGTGTAAGCCCGCACCCACTCTTCGCTGACAGGCCGCCGGAAGGCGCGCGGCAGGAACCGGCTCAGGACGGCTTGGGCATGGTCCCGGTCGCCAGCGCCGGGCTCGCGCGGGCCCAGGAACCGGCGAGTGCGGGCCCTGCGGGCCCGTGCCGCGTCATCTTCGATCAGGCGCAGCGGCCCTTCGACCGCAATCGCCGTCAGATCGATCGCCGGGCCGAAGCGCAGGAGCTCCTCCTGCACAAACGCCTTGATCCAGTTATGGGGAGCATTGGAAAGGCCGCCGCCCCAGACCTTCGGCAGCTCGTCGAGGCGCGGGTCGCTCAGATCAAGGTCTCCGCTGTCCATCAGCGCACGGGTGGCTTCGTAGAGCTGTGCCTGCGTCGTCCCCCGCGGGCCGCCTGCGAACCGCAGCATCGCTGCGTAGAAGAGTCGGTCCGCGGTCAGGCGCTCCGCCAGGAACGACGGCGAAAATGTGCGTTTGGGCGGATCCGAGTAAGCCGGCCCGTTCGCCCAGCGCAGTCCGAAGGTCTCGCCCTGAATGAGCTCGATCTCCGCTTCGAAAGCCTGGGGCTCCGATTGCACGGGGTCCACGGCGAACTCTGTGAGCTGGCGGATCTCACCAAACCCGGCATAAACCTGCTCCGTCGGGGGGCGGGCGTAGACAACGAGGCGAAGCGGCCGGGCCCGCCGGGGATAGAACATCCGGTCGGTTTGGAACACGCCCGCGCTCACCGAGATGCGGTAGACACCGCTTCGGGCCGCCTCAAACCGCGTCGGCCAGCCTGCCGCGCTGGCCATGTTCCGAGAAGAAACGAGCCGAAACCGGCCGCCAGCGACCGGCCAGCCGGCGCTGGAGGAAAGCTCCTCCGGGCCGATGGCGAACCGCTTGATGACGGCCGGCGGAGAGCCGCCGGCGGGCGGCAGCACCTCGTCCGCAACCGAGGTTGCCAATGCCAGGAACTGCGTCATCAAAGGAGGAGACAGGATCAGGCCCTCGCCCACATTGTCGAAGCCCTGGGCCGAGTCGTCCGCCGGAAACGCTTCGGGCAGGACAAAGTCCGGCAAGTCAAAGAGGTCTCGGACAGTGTTCCGGTATTCCAGCCTGTTGAGCCGCCGCGGTACGGGCCCGCCGACGGCAGAGTGCTCCAGGAGCCGTCCTTCCAGCCATGAGGACATCCAGTCCCGTGCGTCAGCCGACGGCTGGGGCGCTTCGCCGGGCGGCATAGCACCTGCGGCAAGAACTGTGTGGACGCGCTCCCACAAAGCGACTGCAGCCGCAGACTGCCAGTCGATTGCTGCTGCGTCGAGTCGCACCTCAGCCTGCGGCACCTCGCCTGCATGACATGCGACGCAATGCCGCTCAAGGAAGCCGAGCGCCTGCGCAGGGAGCGGTTCCGAAGCACTCCGGAGGGGCGCTGCCAAAACCCCCGCAGCGATTAGCAATGCCAGGCGAGCCATGGCGGTTTACTCACACCAAGAGCTCGTTCAGATTGCTGCGCGCACCGGCGAATTGGTCGATGTCCATGCCGAACTTCTGCATCACGGTCAGGTACAAGTCGCCCAGTAGGCGCGGGCTAGCATCAGTCCTGTTGAAGCGCCGATGCCAGCCATGGCGGAAGCCGCCCCCCGCGAGGACCGTCGGCAGGTTGCTGTTGTCGTGCGTGTTGGCGTTGCCCATGCCGCTGCCGAAGACCACGGCCGTTGTGTCCAGCAGGGGCCGCCCTTGGGCGTCCGAAGCCGTCCTCAGCTTGGCGAGAAAACCAGCGAAACGCTGCATGTGCTCAATCCCCACCAAGTTGTACTCGGCGATGCGAATCGGATCGTTGCCGTGATGCGACAGGCCGTGGTACCCGGCGCTGAGCTTGCGCCCGCCGATCGTGAACACCTGGCTCCAGCCCGGAATGAGAAACGTCAGCACGCGGGTCGAGTCGGTGGTCAGCGCCAGAGCCATCAGATCGTACATCAGCGACTCGCACTCCAAGGCTAGGTCCGGAGCGACCGGATCGAACTCCGGCAGCGGATAGTCGACCTGCGGGATCGGCCGGTCGAGCCAGAGGCGCTGCTTGCGTAGCTGCCGCTCAACATCGCGCACAGCCGCGAAGTACTCTCCCAGCTTCTCCTTATCGCGGCCCGCTAGCCGCCTTTCCAGATTGCGCGCCTCTGCGGTGACTCCGTCCAAGACGCTGCGGTTGGTCGCCAGCAGGTAGTCAAGGCGTGCGCTGTCGGCCGCGGAGCGGAACAGGGTGCGATACAAGACGCTCGGCCGGCCGATCATCGGCAGAGCCACGCCTTCCCGGGTGAAGCTGAGCCGGGCCTCGTCCGGTGGATTACCGCAGGTCAGCTGCAGGGAGTCGAACCGCGAGAGGTGCCCGACTTGAGCGGCGACGAGCTGGTCCATCGAAACGCTGCCGGAAGCGGAGCCGCTCATCCAGGCCTTCCAGCCGAGGTGCCCATTGCGCCCGCGGTGGTCCAGGCCGGAGAAAACCGTCAGCACGTCGCGAAATGTCTCGACAGGCTTCAGGATCGGCGAGGCCTCGTAGCCACGGCCGACCTCGGTCGGGAAAAAGTCCGGTTGGTGGAAACCGAGGTATGTTCCGATGCAGACCAACCGCTGCAGCGGCACCTGAGTTGACTCGCCTACCGCACCCGGCGCCAGCGACTCCAGCATCGGGAGGGCGAGGGTTGCGCTCGCGCCCCGCAGGAACTGCCTCCGATGGCTCCGCATGGCCCTTGTAATGATAGCGCGGTCCCAGTCCGACCGGGGGTGGCGGACAGACTCTGCGCCATCCTGGTGGACGACCTGGACCTGAGCGTGTTGTACGCACGCTACGAGAGGGGCGGTCGGCGCAAGTCGCCATACGAGCCTCACTACGCCGACGCCATCCGCTACCTGAGGCAGCCCAGCCAGGGGGCTGTGGGGCCGCTGCAGGCATCCTGAAGGTGCTGGGCGGCGATTTCCTGGCCAAAAGCCGACACCGCCTTCACGAAAATGTAGTTCGTGTGGCCCCAGGCGATTCACCCGGACTCATATCGTCCTACGTCACAAGCTCCTAGAGCCATTCGCATCGTGTCGAAAACCAATCGCCAATAGACGATAGCCAGCGCTTCTGCCCACCACACCGCCGTTCACTCCACCTTTGCATCATTTCTCTTCTACGCCTGTGTCGTCTTCTGGTGGCCTTTTTGCCCAGATCGTCAGCCGAAGCTCATGATCAAATAATTCATACACCGGCAGTCGCCCCGAATGCTGTAAGCTAGCTTTCAGAATCCTTTGCACACCCTCTCCCCGAGGTGCAATGAACGCTTTTCGAAATCGGCGGCTGTTGATCTCTGACAAATCGATTGGCCTAAACGAACCATCGGCACCACGAATAAATGCCTGAACCCTGGCTTCGATCTGAGCTGGGTAGTGGAGCCGGGACGTTGCGCGGTGGTTGATCGTAAAGACGGTACTGATCGCGTCAAAAGTCGTGTCCCAGAAACCCCTCGTTGATTGATCTGCTGGGTGGATTTGTTATGAACTATTCATATGAAAAAAGAAAGATTTTTCTTTTTCCTGCGCCTGACTGCGAACCAGAAATTCAAGGTTCGAAAAAACGTGGTTCTGCAGTTCATGGGGGGGGGGGGCTGTGGCCCAGATAAAGTTCTGCGTTCCTTGCTCCATACGCACGATCTATCGTTGGATCTCACGCTTCTGTCCGGGAGGCATGGAGAACCTGCGGGATCGCCAAAGAACGGGACGACCGCGCCAAGGGACAGACCGGCACGCCGCCTGGACCCGCGCCATCGTCATAGACCAAGACCCCGCTCAAGGCCAGTTCGGCATCGTCCTGAGCGTCTCCACGGTGCGCCGGGTCCTGCGGCGGCTCCGACTCACGCCGCAGCGGCCCCAGCGGTGCGCCACCCAGTACGAGCCCGCTGACGTGCAGCGGTGGAAAGACCCAGAGTTTCTCAAGACCCTTCGCCGCGCCCGGGAGTTGGGAGCCCTGCTCGTCTGCGCCGACGAGTCCGGCCTGGCTGCGCAGAGCATGCACGGGCGCACCTGGGGCCTCTGCGGGCAGACCCCCGTCGGGCGGGTGGCCAGCGAACGCTTCCGCCTCCACCGGCTGGCGGCCAGCAGTCCGGAGGGCCAGCTCTAGGACAGAGTGCGGGAAGGTCTTGTCACGGCGGAGGTCTTTCGGGAGTTTCCGGAGCAGATCGCGGAGGAAGCGGACCGGAAGATTCTGTTGGTGGTAGACCATGGCAGGATGCACCACGCACGGATAATCCAGGAGTGGCTGGAAGCGAACCAAGCCGCGGTAGAGCTGTATTTTCAGCCGCCCTACTCGCCGCAAGTCAATCCGATGGAACTGCTAGGGGCCTTGGCCCGGCGGCGGGTCGGTCGTGAGCTGAGCAAGACCGAAGCACAGCTTCGCGGCAACCTGGAAGCTGCTTGCCAGGCTTTGCAAAAAGCTCCGGAACAGGTGCGAGCCTTCTTGCGAGAGGCGGACTGCAAGTCTATTCTTGACTGAATTCCGATGACACGACTTTTGACGCGATCAGTATCACCGACTGGGCACTGGGGGCCGCTTGGCTCCTGCCTGACCCGGATTGCAGCGGTTCGCCAGGGTTGTCCACGGCGAGCCGCACGCTCCGCCGGCGCGGGGCCGCTCGGGGAGCGTCCGGGGCGCGCGCCGCAGAGTCGTGCGCGGGGGCGGGCTGCCCGTAGCACACAAGTGGGCCTTGCGGGTGCGCGAGGGCCTGCAGGCGCTGCGCCGCCAGGGCCTCGCCGCTGGGCTCCCCGCTCGCCGGGTGGCGGCGGTCGACGCAGCATTCGGCGACCCACGTGGTCAGCCCGAGGCGCTGGTCGGCCTCGTCTCGCACAGCAGCAAGCCCTCCGCATCGGAATCGATCCGGCCGCCAGCGAACCGGCCCGTGACCGCACGCCGTCCTAGAGCTTGCAGCTCAAGCTGCTCGCCCGCACCTTGGGTTTGCCGGACTGTTTCCTCTTCGGGTAGCCTGCTCAACTGATCCGAGAATTCTTAGACTCCTGGAAGCAGCGCCCTTGCCCGCCTCGGGTGAGTTTTCCGGGCGAGGCCCAGGAACCCCTGCTTCTTGGCGGATTCAACGCTGCGGACCGAATTCCGGGGACCGCTCCCGACCGTGCCCCACCGCAGGATTCCCGGAAAACCCCCCAAGCCCGGCAGGCTCCGCTGGCGCGGAGACATGCGGAGCGCGGACTGCGACAGCACCCGAACCCGACGCCTCGCCTCCCTCCACACGACCAGCCGGGGCTCGGGACGCCACGCTGCCGGCGGGGCCGCCGGAGAAACGCCCCTCAAGCGGCCGCCAGGCGCGCCAGCAACGCCTCGGGCGTCTCGCTCGCTTCGATCCACTCGCCGACGGATTCCAGGACGCCCGCGTCGGTCAGCCCCGCGAGCCGCTCCCCCACAGCCCGCGCGACCGGCTCGCCGAAGCGCAACCGGGCGCACATCGTCAGCAGCTTCCGCTGGGCGGCGCGACCCTCCTGCTCCGCAGCCAGACGCCCCTCCTCCGCGGCGCGCCAGGCCCGCTCCTCGGCCAGACGCCCCTGCTCCGCGGCCAGACGGCTCTCCTCCGCGGCACGCCGGGCCGCTTCGGTTTCCTCCGGCGTCAGCAGGTACCGCCGCTCCCGCGGGTTCCAGAACCGCAGCCGCCGCCCGTCGAACTCCACCCGCAGGCCCAGCGCCTCGCTCGCGACCGCGATCTCCGCCCCCGCCGCCGGCACGGACGGCAAATCCTCGTACCGGCCCCCCGCCAGCCGCCGGCCCAGCAGGCGCGGCTCCATCAAGCCCCCCTGCGGGTCGTACTGCCAGTACTCCGGCACGCCCATTCGTGCATAGCGCCCCGGCTTCGTGCGCAGGTCGCGCCCCGCCGGCCCCTCCGAGGCCACCTCCAGCACCCAGTCCGGCGGCTTCCCCTCCTCCCACACCCGGTACGACATCCGGTGCCGGTCCGCCACGCCCAGCACCACCATCACGTCCGGCGCCACCCGCCGCCCGGGGTTGCCCCGCTCGTCGTACACCAGCAGGTCGCTCGCCACGAACACGTCCGGCCGCCCCCGGAAATGCTCCGCCAGCATGCAGTACGCATCGAACATCGTCCGCGCCTGATAGGTGTTGTCGGCCATCGGCTCTCCGTCGCAGCTCGGGTAGACGACCTCGTCGACCAGGGCTCCGGCAGCCGGCGGCGGCCCGGAGCCCACCCGCGGCGCGGGCTCCACGACCGCCGCCGGCGCGGCTTGGCGAATCTCCCTCGTCTGCATGCGGCCCTCCTGAACGCAGGCGCTCCCGCCAGCTTAGTCTACAGTCCTCGCGGCCGCCCGGCACCCGGGGGCTGCCGCTCCAGCGCGCTGCACCCCGGGTGTTGTCTCGCGCAAGGTGTCGCTGGCGGCATGGCGGATGGATTCCGGAGCGGCGGCGGAGAGTGCGCCGCCCGGCCCCGCCGGGCCGGGGACGGCGGACAGGGGCCGCGAGGGGGGTCCCGCCGCAGGTGCTTCCCGGACCGAGCGCTGCGCCGGCGGGGGGCGGCTCGAGGAGCGTCCGGGGTGCGCTCCGCAGGGCCGGACGCGGGGTTGTGGCGGGGCGACCCGCGCCCGGCTGCGGCGGGGGGCGGTCCAGCTAGCCGGACGAGATCCCCAGCGGTTCCCGGCGCAGATGCGCCGGCATCTGGGCGCAGAGGGCAGCGGAGGGGTAGACCGGCGAGCATGACAACCACACCCGCCGGGTCGGGCTGCGGACCCGTGCGCCGAGCTGCCGCAGTTTCAGCTGCGGCGTCAAGCACCGGGCGCGGGCCCCGGGCACCCCGCCGCCGGGCCGGCAGCAGCCCCGAGGCGCAGGAGGAGCAGTCCCAGCGCAGCGGGTGCAGCCCCCGGGCCCAGGACTCCGCCTAACCTCCCACCCGCCGGCAACGGCTCCCGGACTCGGGCGTACTGTCCAGGCCGTCGCGGGAGCTCCGCGCCGCCCGGGCAACGCAGCTGCCCCACCCCCAGCGGGAGCTCCGCGAGGCTGCCGGCCGCGGCCTCCCGGTCCGCCGGGCGCAGGCGCACCCCCAACCGGTGCGCGCCGCAGACAATGTCCAGCGGCCAAGAGCAGTAGCCACCGTAGTGGCCGAGCCAGAACCGTCCCTCCCGCCGGCCGGGCAGCGGGTCATCGGGCGCGTCGAGATCCAGCCGGTGCAGCGTGCGCGGGCTGGCCCAAGCCTGTCCGCCAGCGCACACCCGCTGCGCACCCGGCGGATCGCTCCGGCCCCCAGCAGCGGCCGCCTTGCGGCACGCCGCAGTGCGGCTTGGTCGGTGAGGTCGGTGAGGTCTGCGAAGCCCAGCGCGAGGGCCTCTAGGCGCTGCCCTGCCAAGGCCCCGACGCGGGGCTCCCCGCCGGTGGTCGCCGCAGCCTGGGGCGCTCCGGGCGGCCAGCCCGAGACGCTGGCCGCCCGTGCGCAGCAGCCGGCCCCCCGCGGCGGAACGGATCCGGCCGCCAGCGCACCGGCCCAGAGCTTCCAACTCCCACTGCTCGCCGGAACACTGCGCTGGCTAGGCCGTCTCCTCGTCGTATGTCTTAACTAACTGATTCCACGCTCATTGCACCCTAGGCAACAGCCCCTCCCCTCCTTTCTAGCGGGTTTTTCGGGCTAGGCCCCCGCCCTCCGCACGGGCTGGATGCAACGTGTGCGGCAGCCGGCGTGGCGGGCGCTAGGGCCGTGTATCGAACAAACTATTGCTTATCCTGAGTCCCCTCCAAGTTTCAGCCAACTTTAGGAGGGGGGCCGGCAGCGGCGGGGTGCGGACGGCGACCTAGGCGAGCCGGGGCACGCAGCCCTCCAGCCTGTAGCGGCGGTGCAGGGCCAGGAGCCAAGTGGTCCGCGGCGGCTGGAAGTTGGCGCGCAGCGCACCCGCCGTCACCGCGGTCGGGTAAGGCCCTACCACGGCGGAGGCCTTCCGGGAGTTTCCGGCGCGGATCGCGGAGGAAGCAGACCGGAAGATTCCGGTAGTAGTCGGCAATTGCAGGCTGCACCGCGCCCGGACAATCCAGGAGCGGCTGGCGGCGAACCCAGCCGCAGCGGAGCTGTGTTGGCAGCCGACCTACTCGCCGCCAGTCAATCCGGTGGAACGGCTAGGGGCCTTGGTCCAGCGGCGGGTCAGTCGCCAGCTGAGCAAAACCAAAGCACAGCTTCGCGACAACCTGGAAGCTGCTCTCCACTCTTTGCAAGGAGCCCCGGAACAGGTGCGAGCCTTCTTGCGAGAGGCAGACTGCCAGTCGATTCTTGCCTGAATTTCGATGACACGACTTTTGACGCGATCAGTATAGACTCGCTCGACCAAGGGCTAGGGCCTCGATCCGGGCATGACCGGCTTCCTTGAGGGACCGGAGGGCGAGGCTCAGCGGCGCACTCCAGCCGCTGCCCGAAACATGGACCAAGCCGATGCCGTTCGGCCGCTCGGGCAGGTGAACATCCATCAGGAGCGCCAGGCCCGAGCGCATGCCTGCGACCATGTTGGTGTCGCCCCGTCGGTCGCCGACCGCCCAACCTCTGACGACCAGCGCCAAGGCCGCCGTCGTCGCTCCGCCCGCCATGCTGCGATTCTTCACGAAACGAGTGCGGCTGGAAGCCTACGTTAGCCTGCTGCCGCTTTTTTGGTCTAACGCTCAGGGCTGATGCCCTTCTTCCGAGACTTGCACCGTGAGACCATTGAGGTCCGGGAAGTAGACCCGGTCCTCCCGCTGGGTTGCTTCGATGCCGTGCCGCGCCAGGGCAGAAATCACTTTGGCCGGTTCGTAGTCCTCCACCGAGAAGCAGAAGTGGTCGGCGTCGCCCGGGTTCGAACTCTTGAACAGCGCCAGGAAGTTGCCCCCCAAGCCCAAGAACGCATTGTTGGCGCTGCGCCGGACCACATTTAGCCCCATCAGTTTCTGGTACCACTCGACCGAGCGCCCGACATCGCTGACCCGCAAGGCGATGTGGTTCACGTCGACGCCCCTCAATACGGAGTCCGGCTCGGGATCTCTCGCGTAGGCCGCGGCAACTTGATCCTCCCTGCGCATCGTTTCCGAGATGTGATTCTGGATACCATCGGGATCCAAGCAGGCCCAAATGTTCGGGGCTCTTTCAAACGGATCGTAGCCGTGCTGCTTGAGAATCGAACCGGCGGCGGCCTCGTCATGCCCGTCAACTCCGGGAGAAAAGTGGTTGAGTCCGGCTCGGTCGCCCCGGAATAGCGCGAGGTAGTTGCGCCGCAGCCCCCGCATTTGGCCGCGCTCGCCCATGTCCTGGATGAGCCGCGTCCCGAGCACACGAGCGTAGAATTCGGCGGCCTTCGCGACATCGGGCACAGTCAGCGAGAGATGGTTCAGCGAGGTGGCGTGAAACAAGCCTGCCGCCGCACGAGCAGGGCGGACGGCGAGCGGTCCTCCAGCAACGGCTAGCCAAAACCTTCGCGTCATCTGCATGGGCATCTCCTCGGCGAGGGCACCGCCGCGCTTAGTGTACCGCCGACATGGCAGCGCAAGCACTGTCCCGCAGGGCAAACTTGACTTGGTTACGATCAATGGCAACATGTCGCGCTCTTGGCTCCGGCTCGCGGCCCTAGCCTGCGTAGCCGCTTTGCTCCCGGCTGAGGGTCCCCCCAACTTCGTAGTCATCCTCAGCGACGACCAGAGCTGGGTCGGCGGTTCCGTGCAAATGGACCCGCAGGACCCGCGCTCGCGAAGCGATTACTTCCGTACGCCCAGCCTAGAGCGGCTGGCGCGGCAGGGAATCACCTTCACGGATGGCTACGCACCGGCTCCTTTCTGCTGCCCAACGCGCCGGAGCCTGCAGGTCGGCCAGACCCCAGCGCGTCACATCTACCAGCGGAACCAAGCCTCTTGGCCCGGCTCCTACCGGCACCGACTCAACATTCCCAAGCTGCTCAAGGAAGCTGACTCCGGATACCGGGCAGCGCACTTCGGCAAGTGGGACCATCGCTTCGACCGTCCCGCGCCGGAGGATCTGGGTTACGACCTAAGCGACGGGGACACCGGCAACGGCACGGGCGGCGGCAAGGGATCGGGAGGGCCCGCGGCAGCCGCCGATCCGAAGCTGATCGACCACATCACAGATCGGGCCTGCCGCTTTCTGCAGACTCGCTCTGCATCGGGGGCTCCCTTCTATCTGCAGATCTCCCACTATGCAGTCCACCTGGACATCTTCTACCGGCAACCCACCTTCGACCTGGTCAAGCTATGGGAGCCGGGGAGGAAGCACTACATGCCGGAATTCGCCGCGATGACGGCCGATATGGACGCCTCGATCGGGCGAGTGCTGGACAAACTCGAGGCTTTGGGACTGTCAGATACCACCTACGTCTTTTTCCTGTCGGACAACGGGGGGCGGGCAACCATCCCCGGTGCAGGAGAGCCGCCGATGCCGCGCAACCATCCCCTGCGAGGCGCGAAGGGTTCAATGTACGAAGGGGGTATCCGCGTACCGTTCCTGGTGGCGGGGCCGGGCATCGCGGCAGGCAGGGTGAGCCGCACACCCGTCACTGGCCTCGATATCCTGCCGACCCTGGCGGATCTCTCCGGCTACGACGGGCAGTTGCCCGAGTCGCTCGACGGCGGCAGCTTGGCTCCGCTCTTCGCCGGAGCGGGCCATGTGGAGCGGCCCAGGGATTTTCTGATCTTCCACCAGGCAGTTGCCCGCAAGGCGCAGACTGCGCTGCGCCTAGACAACTGGAAGGTCGTCAAGACATGGGCCACCGACGAGGTCGAGCTCTTCGATCTGGCCCGGGACATCGGAGAGACGCGAAACATTGCGAACGACAATCCCCGGCAAACGCAGCGGCTCCATGCTTTCCTGACCGAATACCTGCTCGAGGTGGGCGCGGAAACGCGCAAGACCGAATGACCCGCAGCCAGCGGCTGCTTCCAAACCGGCAATGCTTGGCGCCTTGCGGCGGACTGGGCTACATTGATCCTCGCAGGACTCGGCAGACGCGCCAGCCCATGATACTCTCTCGGCCATGCGCATCCGTTTCTTCGCCGACCCGCAGGAGATGCGGGCTTGGCTGGCGGAGAACCACTCCAAACTAGACGAGCAATGGATCGGGTACTACAAGAAGGGCTCGGGCATCCCCAGCATCGACTGGGCCGAGTCCGTGGATGTCGCCTTGTGCTTCGGTTGGATCGACGGCGTCCGCAAGAGCATTGACGCCAAGAGCTTCAAGATCCGATTCACACCGCGGAGACCCAAGAGCGGCTGGAGCGCACGCAACATCGCTCGCATGGAGGCGCTCATCGCGGCCGGACTCGTCGCGAAGCCGGGCTTGGCCGCATTCCGGTCGCGGCCGCCGGATCGCGAAGCGCAGCGCCTTCAGCTGCGCTCCCCCGCGGAATTGCCTCCCGCCTTCCTGGAGCGACTCCGGGCGGACCCGGGTGCTTGGGCCTACTTCGAAGCCGCCAGACCGTCCTACCAGAAGCAGGCAACCACCTGGATCCTGAGTGCCAAGAAGGAGGAGACCCGGCTGTCCCGGCTCAAGACTCTCGTGGACTGCTGTGCCAGGGGCGAGTTCATTCCCCCGTTGCGCTGGAGCCAACCCGCGAAGGGCACGGAAGTAAGGTAAACCTGGACTGGGGCCTAGCGGTTCAACTCTCTCCGCACACCTACGACTGTTGGCCTACCCGGCGGTTGCGCGGGGCTCCGTTCGCCGGTGCCCGATAGTCCGCCGATCCAAGCGCAGCGAATCGATGGCGAGACAGTCTGGGGCTGCTGCCGGGAAGTGATCCAGGCCACAAGCTTCCCCCGGAACGGCTTCTCTTGGGCGCGCGCATCTACCGAAAAGCCTAGGCCAGCGCACCGCAAAACCCGGGGTAGCTGCACTCTTGGGTCTGGTGCGCAGCTCCAATCCCGCCAGCCGAAGCGGCAGGGCCGACTCGCCCCGCCGCGAGGAAAAAGGCGAAGCAGCCGACCGCCTGAAGCCAGCCCTTGCTGCTCGGAAGTGCCGAATTAGACGCGTCATTCGCTCTGTTCTTGACGCATGCAGGCAAGGCCCCGCATGCCCTCAGTGGCTAACCCAGGCACTGCGCGACACGAACCACCAGCAACGTCAGATTCCGAGCAGCAGAGACCCGGCTAGTGCGGCGGGGAGCAATCTGGCCAGCTACTTGCCCAACTTGTTCGCCAGCGCAGCGGACGGACTCGCAAGCCCCGGCCTGCGCCTCTCAAACCCGGCAGGGAGGGATGGCGGTGAGGGTGGGATTCGAACCCACGGAGCCCGTGAAGGCTCAACGGTTTTCGAGACCGCCCGATTCAACCACTCTCGCACCTCACCGCTGTTCCGCTTTCAGTATAGCCCCGCCCCCGCTGCCGCCTACCGTCGGATTGGCGATCTACCAGAACTCGCGAGCATACCGGCGAACCCGGCGGCCATGCTCCCGCATAGCCCGCAGCCAAGCGTCAGTCGGCGGAGCCTCGTTGGCGAGCACCTGCAGGTCCTGCTCCAGCTCGGCTCGGCCGTTCGGGGCCGCCAGAGCCACCGCGACCCCGGGATGCGCTAAGCAAAAGCGGTAGCAGTCGGGAGCGCTGGGAGGCACGAATCCGGGCAGGTCTGCGGGGGTCGGCTGCAGCAGATCGCGCCAGCGCAGCCCGGTGAACGTCACAACGGGCAGCCCGAGTTCCGCGGCGATCGGGAAAACTTCCTGCTCAGCACCGGTGTGCGCAGCGTTGTAGCGGACCATGAGCAGGTTGAGCCGCGGCGTGCCGTCTGGGGCCCGCTCCCTGGCCCAGGCCGCCGCCAGCGCTCGCTGGTGGCTCGTGATCCCGATCAGTTCGAGATCTCCCGCCCTCCGGCGCCGGTCCAAGGTCTCCCAGGCACCCCCCGGCGCCGTGATCTGCCGCCACTCGGCGTCCGATTCCACATAGTACAGAGTTCCCACATCCAATTTGGTACGGCCTGTCTGGGCCAGCACCCAGTCGAGTTCACGGTCGGCCTCGGCGGCCGTGCGGGCTTTCAGCTGCGCTGCAAGGACGACTTCGCTCCGCCGTCCTCCCAGCTCTGAGACGGCGCGAGATAGGCCATCCGGCTTGCCGCACCAATTGAAGTACCGAATGCCCCGCTCGTAAGCGTGCAGGACATCGTCAGCCGTCAAGACTGTATTGCCGCGGGTCGCCAGCCCCAGCCGAGGCACCGGCGGAAGACCTCCAGGCAGTCGCACACAGGAGTTCATCGCGCACAAAGATGGCGAAGCTGACGCGGAGGCTCAGAAGGTGAACCGCAAAGTGAAGCGGAAGGTCCGTCCGTCGTTGACTGTGTTCGTGATCTTGCCGAAGTTGCCCTGGGCCAGGCTGGATCCGGGCTCCTGGAACTGCGGATGATTGGTGAAATTGAGGGATTCGGCCCGGAACAGCAGGGTGTTGTCGCCGCCCAGAGCCCAAGACTTCGACAGGGCCATGTTGATGTTTGCTATGCCGTCGCGCCGAAACGTATTGCGACCGAGGTTGCCGCGCAGGTCCGTGGGCGCGATGAACGAGAAGGCGCTCGCCGGCAGCCGCTCGAACGATGTGTCCGGGTAGTCGATCGAGCTCCCGAGAATCGAGGTGTTCTCCAGCAAGGGGGTGTCGCTCTGCGATCCGTCCACGTTGCCGAAGCCGGGAGCATCGGAGCCCGCCAGCACCGAGAACGGCGTCCCGGACTTCAGCAGCACCACCGAACTGAGTTGCCAAGCCCCGAAGAGATTGCGCAGAGCGGCCGGACGGCTCTTCAGCACCGGCGTCTGGTAACTCACGTTCAACAGCGCCGCATGAGGCTGATCGAAGTTGCTCACGCCCCGCAGTTCGCCGTGCAAGTCGAACTCCGAGGGGCTGTCGGTCTGCTGGCGGTTGGCGTTGGCAGCGGTGTTCAGGTAGCTGCCGCCCAGATCGATCGCCTTGCTCCACCAGTACGAGGCCTCGAGATTCAGCCCGCCCCACTGGGGAATCCGCAGTGTGGCGCGACCGGCATCGAAGAACGCGCGGGAACCGTTCGTCACATGCAGGAAATTGAAGTACCGCTGGTCAGGACGCCGGGCGTTCACGGTTTGCGTAATCTGCGGGATGCCCTCCACGAGGCGGGCGCGGTTGAGGAAGAGCATCGACAGCAGCTTGTGCGACCGGCTCCCAACGTACGCCAGATCGACGGTCCAGTCCCGGGCGATTTCGAATTCCCACGAGAAGTTGTAGCCGTGCGAGTAGGGAATGCGCAGGTCCGGGGCGATGTCGAACGTGACCGACCTAGCGTCCGGGTCGAACGAAATCGGGCGCAGGTCCTTGAGCGGGTCGACCAGGTCGGGGGTCTGGACGACGACCGTGACGTTCTGCGGCGGATTGATGCGCGCCTGGATGTACGTCGCCGTGAAGATCTCCCCGAAATGGATGCCGTAAGCGCCGCGCAACGCGCCCCAGCCTCCAGGCAGCCGATAGGCGAATCCGAAGCGCGGAGCGGCATTGCTGAAGTCCGAAGCATACGGGATCTGGGTCAGGTCGTTGACCTCGGTAGGCCGGGCGACCAGCTCCCAGCGCAAACCCAAACTCAGAGTCAGATTCCGGCTCGCCTTCCAGTCGTCCCCGAAGTACAGCTGGGAGACCCAGTTCCGGAAGCCCCGATGCACGTTGCCGATAGCTATCGAGTAGTTGCTGGCCAGACCCATGCGCAGGTTGGTCACGCCGTCGCGTCCAAAGTTGCGGCGGAAAATGAAGCGTCCGCGGTGGTCCTGGAACTCGCTGCCGTTGATCTGCCCCTTGAAAAAGTCCCCGCCGAACGTGAAGTTGTGATTCCCCTGGCGATAGCGCAGCCTGGCACCGTACCGGAAGGTGTTTCCAGCCCGGTCCACAGGGAACCGCCCTGGCGGGCCGAGCGCGTTGAGCTCCAGTCCGATACGGACCCAGGGCCCGATGGAAGTCTCGTCGGGGATGAGCTGCGAGCCCACCCGGTCGAAGCCCGCCGTGAAGTCCCCGGTCAGCTGCGGTGTCCAACTGCGGCTGTAGGTTAGCCGCGATTGGTGATTGCGCGTGGTGGTGTTCGGGTTCTGGCCGCCGACTAACTGGAAGGCGTCGACGTTCTGCAGCACGAGGCTGTAGCGCATGGTGAGGCGCGCGTCGCCAGCCTGCTGGTCCAGCGTGGCTGCTACGCGATCATTGTCGATGTCCTGCGGCGCGTTCGTGTTGAGTGCGCGCGGGTTGATGTCTGTCCGGTTGGGCACAGCGACGGGATAGGCGTCCATGATGCGCTGGACGAATGCGCGGGTGGCGGGATCGGTGGTCAGCGGTTCGCGCTCTGCAAAAGTCGGCACCAGGACATTGCCGTTCACCTGCCCTTGGTTGCGGGTCTGGCTGGCGTTGATCGTGAGCGCAGCCCCCTCCCACGCCGGCATTCCGACCGTCAACCCGTAGTTGTTGCTTTGGGCAGGCTGCACGCCGCCCACCTGGAAGAATGAGCGAGCGCTGAACACGCTGTTTCCGTGCGCGAGGAAGAGCTGGCCGTGGACTTGGTCGGCGCGGGCTGGAGGCATGTGGAGGGGTCGCGAAGGCTGGCCACCGTACTCGGTCGCCCAATAGGAGCGGTCGGCCTGGAAGGATTTCACGGCCGTGGCCGAGATGCCGAGCCGCTCGTTCAGCTCGCGCAGGACATTGTTGTCGATCAGGGTCAGACGAACGTTCTCGTTGCGGCGCCCCTCGCCCTGCTCGCTGTTCACCTCCCCCAGGAGGTTGAGGCGCGTGCGGTCCGCTGCGGCAGTGGACGCGGCCACTCCGGCCTGCGCCGGAGGAGCCTCCCGTGCGTCGGAGCTCTCCGCGGCCAATTCGGCCTCAGCGGCGCCGGCCGCCTCCTCGGCCTGGGCACGCAGCTCGGTCGGCCCCACCGCCAACAAAACGACCCAAGGGGCAACAGCCCAAGGCTTCATGGCAATCTGGGGCAGACAGCCTCCGTCCGCAGCGAACAGGAGCTCTCCCATCGGAAAAGGCGCATCCCACAGGGCAGGCGTTACCAGCGGCATATCTTGGCGGCAGCGCGGGCATCGGCGTCAGGCACACTTCCGCAACTTCGCTAGAATCGGGCTTCGGCGCGTGGGCCGCGGCCGACGCGTTCGGCCCCCCAACGAGAATGGCATCCATGCGCATGCAAGCCGCAGTCGCCCAAGAGATCGGTCGCTTGGCCATCGAAGAGGTGGGCCTCGCCCCGCCCAAAGAAACGGAGGTCTTGGTCAGGATGCGGGCGGCGGGGGTGTGCCACTCGGACTTGCACACCCTCCGAGGGGAGTTGCGGGCGGTGCCTCCGCTGGTGCTCGGGCATGAGGGGGCCGGCGTAGTCGAAGCGGTGGGCAGCCGCGTCACCCGCTGCCGCCCGGGCGACCGCATCGTCGTCAACTGGCTGCCAGCCTGCGAGTCCTGCCCAACTTGCCTGAACGGACGCCACAACCTCTGCGAGCGTCTCGCGAGCACTACCTTCAAGGCGCTGCTGGTGGACGGCACGACTAGGCTGACCGCGGCCGACGGGTCGCCCCTCAAGCATTTCTTGAGTGCTGCCACCATGGCGGAGTACGCCGTAGTTGACGAAGCCAGCGCAGTGCCGATTCCGGACGGCGTGCCTTTTGAAGTCGCCGCGGTCGTCGGCTGTGCAGTCGCCACGGGAGTGGGAGCCGTGATCAACACCGCCCAGGCGCAGCCCGGGCACGCGGCGGTCGTGATCGGCTGCGGCGGCGTGGGGCTGAGTGCCTTGTTAGGGTGTAGACTCGCCGGCTGCAACCCCATCGTCGCGGTCGATGTGCTGGATTCGAAGCTCGAGTTCGCCGAGGAACTCGGAGCGGACGTGACGATCAACTCGGCGGGCTTGGCCGACCCAGCCAAGGAGCTGTGGCGTGCCACTGGAGGGGGCCCGGAATACGCCTTCGACAGCGTCGGGTCTGCCGCCACGATCGAACTGGCGCTCAAGGCCGTGCGGCCGGGAGGTACTGCAACCATCATCGGGCTGCACGCCGCCAAGGCCCAGGTGGAGATCCCGGCCGGGGCCCTCGTGCTGCAGAACAAACGCCTTCTGGGCTCGTTCGCGGGGTCGATTCGACCGCGATACGACCTGCCGCTACTCCTGGGTCTGTACCTTGGCGGTCGGCTGCCGCTCGATGCGCTCATCACGACGCGCTACCCGCTCGGGGAATTGGAGCGGGCTTTCTCCGCCATGGAGGCCGGCGAGGTCGCCCGGGGCGTGCTGACCTTCGGAACCTGAGCTGGGCGGCACTCAGGGCAAGCTTCAGTCGACGATCGCCTGGTACACCAAGCGCTTGAATTGACCGCCGCTGTCTTCAAAGCGCGGCGGAAGCATCTGGATCATGTAGAGGCCGGCCAACTCCTCGGCCGGGTCGACCCAAAAGATCGTCCCCGCCAAGCCGCCCCAATTGAATTCGTCCACCGAACCATTCAGGCCGCTCTCGGCGGGGGCGATGTGGACTGCGAAGTCGAGGCCGAAGCCGTAGCCCGGCCGCAGCACCCGCGAGGCGCGGGGCAGACCCTCGGTGTGATCGGCGGTCATGAGCTCCAGTGTCTTGCGGCCCAGCACGCGGTGCCCGTCCAGCACGCCGCCGTTCAGCAGCATCTGGCAGAACCGGAGATAGTCGCGGGTTGTCGAGACCAGCCCGCCGCCGCCCGAGTACCAGCGGCTCTCGTAGTCGAAGTACCGCTTCGACCGGCCGGCGGGGGCGGGCTCGAGGCCGGTCTTGTCCTTCGTGCGCCGGTAGAGTTGCACAAAGCGGGCTCTCTTGCCGGACGGGACGGTAAAGCCGGTGTCGGGCATGTCGAGGGGCTCGAAGATCTTTTCGCGAAGGAACGTCGCGAGGTCCTGGCCCGACAGGACTTCTATCAGCCGGCCTTGCACATCCACCGAGACGCTGTACTCCCAAGCGGAGCCCGGCTGGTGCTTCAGCGGCAGCTTGGCGAGCTTTTGGATGAAGCCGTCAATCGTCTCGTTGTCTCCTAGGACATTCGCGTCGACGTACATCTTATCGACACGGCTGTCTGCGAATGCCCCGTAGGTCATCCCGGCCGTGTGCCGCATGAGATCCTGAACGGTCATCTCGCGTTTGGACGGAACCTCCTGCCCGTCTTCCCACACTTTCAAGCCGCCGAGTTCCGGGATGTGCTGCTTCACTGGATCGCGAAGCGCGAACCTGCCTTCCTCGTACAGCGTCATCAGCGCCACACCGACGATGGGCTTGGTCATCGAATAAATCCGGAAGATGGCGTCGTCGCGCAGAGCCTTGCGCGCTTCGCGGTCCGCCTGGCCAACGGTCTGCCAATAGGCGATCTTGCCTTTGCGAGCCACCACCCCGATGGCACCGGCCAGGTGGCCCTGCTCGACATCCTCCTCCATGGCCGCCGTTATGCGGTCCAGGCGCTCTTGGGAGAGGCCCACCTCGGCGGGCGCAGCCCGCGGGAGCTCGCCCGCAACGGCAGCCGAAGCCAGCGCGAGAACGAGGAGCAGGGTTCGAATCCGCATGAGCAACCCCCTAGGCTAGCAGCTGGGGGAGAACCGACGCTTCGGGTAGCTCATCGATTCAACCTCGACCAATTCCGTTACGTTCCAGCAGGCCACTCGGGTGATTCGCAAGCCGACGAACTGCCTATTCAGCGCTCAGCCCCCAGGGCGACCGGCCATCGCAGGTCTTGCGGACATGGGGCCGCGCCTGTTGGACACCGCCAAAAAGTTGCCGCCGCTAGGACTGCCCGACTGCCCCCCCAGCGTCTTTGGGAGGATTCAGCTGCGGGCCTGCCAGCCCCAAGCGATCCCTTCTGCTCGCCTGCAGGACTGGTCCCCTGGGCGTGTTCAGGCGGAACCCTGAGCCGCATGCCGGTGCCACCGGATCTCGAGCGGACTCCTCCAGGACCTCCATGAATGGAATCCATGGTTGATCGCAAGCGCAGTGCGGTTCAACCTAGCTGAACAATGGGCAGGCTGAAGTCAAGCGGCAGCAGGCTCTTTGGGATGGCTGAACAACCGATGGGGATGATCCAACGTGGTTGCGTTCAAACTTGCCGGTTATTCCTGCGCAGTATAACCCGACTGATGCCGACCTCGCTCGAACTACGTCCGGAATCATGGAAACAACGGTGCTGCGGACCGTCGGGCGATCCATGGCATTAGGCCCAACCGCCAGAGGCAGGTCGGATGTGCCGCACGGGCACCAGCCCGCTCAGCCCAATCCCAGCAGCCGCCGCGCATACGCCAGATCCGCTGCGACTTCCAGGCGCTCGAGCTCAATCGGGTCCCCCCGCCGGGGGGCTGTAGGCAGCACCTGTCCGGGCCAGCGCCAGAAAGCGTTCGTACACCCAGGCCGGAACGTCCCGGTAGTGCTCCCAGAAGCCCGGGTCGCGCACAGGAAACCGCCGCGGCGAACGGAGGTTGATGATCTCCAGCGAGAACGCTAGGTCGGGGCGCAGCTGCGCGAAGCGCTCGGCCCAGCGCTCAATACCCACATTGCCTTCGCCAAGCGGCACCCACATCACTTGGACCGCGCCCCCGTCGAGCCAGATGCGCGAGTCGCGAATGCCGGTGGTCAGAGCGTACGGAGCCAGGACCTCCAGGGTGTGCAGGGGGTCCTCGAGAGTCCAAGTCGCATTGCCCGCGTCCAGGAGCGCTCCAACGTAATCCGTGCCAGCCTCTTCAACAAGGCCCGCCAATTGCTGCGCCTGCAGGTCGCCCGCGTGGTTCTCGACCGCGATCTTGATGCCGTGCCGCCCGTCCTCGTCGCGCACGGACTTGCAGACGGCGATCGTATTCTCGATGTGCCGCTCCAGCGGCACATCGCCCTTCCGCTCGTCCGCGCTGCCCAAGTAGCAGCGCACAAAGGGCGAGCCCAGGACCTGCGCCGCCGCGAACATCTTCAGCAGCTGCTCCCTGGCCGTGCCCTCCTCGGGCAGGAAGCGGGTCGAGGTCGGGCAAATCGAGCCGAAGCCCACCTCAAGTTGAATCCCCAGCCGGTCTGCATGCTCGCGAACTCTCTTGAGATGGTCGGGGGCAAGGCCGCCCAGGAACCGCGGCTCCGAGAAGTTCGCCACGGTAACGCCGTGCATGTGGGCGAAGTCCAGCAACTGGAATGGGCTCCAGTTCTGCGAGCGCAAACTAAAAAAATCAAGGCCGAGGCGTCGGTCGGGCATTGGAGCTCCCTTCACCAGCGGGACGGCGGCGCCCGCCAGCAGGAGTTGGCGTCGGGTCATGGACGTTGCACCCCCATGGTAGGGCCGCCCGCCCAGGGTTGCAAGCCGACCGCATTCCTCGGCTCAGCGGCGAGCTAGAGGCCGACTGCAGCCCGCACCGCGCCCCGCACGTCCGGCTCCAGTTCCTCAATCGCCGCTCGCGCCCGGTCATAATCCCGGTAGGCGGCCTCGAGTTCCCGCAGGATCTGGGTGCGCATCTCGAGGATCAGGTTGCGCCCCGCCGTGCGGGCATGCTCCTGCTTCTCCAGCAAGCGGGCCATCGGCGACGCATGCAGCAAACCCAGCGCGTGCTGCAGCTCGCGAATACGGTAGCGGGTCCAGGCGATTTGTCGGCTCGTCTTCCTCAACGCAGGCCCCAGCCCAATCCCCAGGATGGGTTCGCTCTCGGCCTGCCAGTGCTCCAGCAGCCATTGGAGACGGCGTGCGTCGTCATCGCGGTACGCGAGCGTCGCCTCGGCCATGACCTCGTGCCGCCGCTCGCGCTCGTCGGCATCCTCAGCTAGGTCCGGATGGATCTGGCGCGCCAGAGCGAGAAACAGCTGACGCGTGTCGGCACCGGGTGGCGGCGCGGCGGCTACCGCATCTTCGCGATGCTCACCGCACGCCGATCCGGAAGGGGTCGCTTCCCGGGCGCGGCCCAACGCCTCCCAGGTGCGCCCCGTCTTTTCGCGCAGCCGCTCCAATTCGTCGTAGCGGTCCCCGACCGCGGGCCGGTAGCGTCGCTCGAACTGCCGCACTCGCTCGACCTCGCGGTCGTAGGAGCGCTCCAGTCCGTGCAACGTGCGCCGCAGGTCCAGCAGCAGCCCCCGTCGGCGAAGCAGAGCTGCCGCAGAGGGCTGGTACACGGCCAGCGCCGTGCTCACGGGCCGCCCTCCGCGTAGGCAGTTGCCACTGCGGCCCGGATCTCCGGAGGCACATCCGGTCGCCAGGGGCATCCGGAGCGGATCGCCTCGCGCACCGCGCTGGAAGAGACCTCGGCATGCCGGTCGGCGATCTCAAACGTCGCAATCGCTCCGGCGTATTCCGGCGGTACGCGGTAAGTGCCTGCGCGGGCGGCCACCAGCAGCCGGTAGGCCCGTAGCTGCTCCGCAAAGGGCTCGCCCATCCCATAGTCCCAGGCCGCGTAGCGCTCGGCAGCGTCTCTGCCGCAGATAACGCAGATCTCGCAGCTGCGGCCCGCAGCAGCCCGGAAGGCGCGTACGATCTCGATGATCAGGCCTGCTTCGCAGACCGCCGCAGCCCGGTCCGGACGCGGACCAGCCACTGCGGCGAGCCACTGCCGGCGCTGATGGAAGCTCGGCCTTGCGATGCGCTTGTGGGGCAGTGACTCGGGCAGGACAAACACGACCTGCCCCAAGCCGAAAGCCTCCTGGGCCGCGTCCGCGAGCGCCAGATGGGCTGTCGTCGGAGGATTGAAGGCGGCTGGCAGGAGCCCCAGTCGGCCGGACCGGTTCAGGCGGCCTGCGACCGTCCGCACCACTATTCCAAGAAGGGGGCCAGCACGCGGTCCAACTCTGCGTCGTCCCAGCGGTCGACCGCCACTGGACGGTGCAGCGACCAGTGCTCCACATGCTCGAGCGACGCGCCCGGCTCCAGCGTCCGCAGGGGCCCGAGCGTCTCCAACTCCAGGAACCGCTCGTTGGTAAAGACCTCGAACGAAGAGCCCATGTCTGGATACTCCTCGTCCGCGGCGGCGGAGAACTTCTTCACGAACAGCTCCCCGTTGAGCAGGTAGCCCCCGCGGGTGGCGGGATTGAACAAGCCGATCTTCTCGGGATCCGAGTTGCTGGGATCCTGGCGGAGGACTACATACTTCTCGAGCCAAATCCAGCGCGGGTCGCTCATGTTGGTGAAGGCGAACAGCACCAAGGGGTTCGTCGGCGCCAGGACCTCAGGATGCGTGCCGCGCGGCGGCAGGGTGGTGACGGCTACCCCTCCGCGCGCCATCATCGAGAGCACCCATGTCGCGATGCGCAACGGCCACATGGTGCGGTTCGTGAGGACATAGCGGACTTGCACCGCGCTGCCGCCATCCGCCAACTCGACCTCGATCCGCTTCTGCACGCCCGTGTTCTCAACCGGCGCCTGCGCGGACAGGGAGTTGCCGTCGATCTCGATTCCGACAGGATCGTTGTCCGCGCCGTAGCTGTAGACCCGGTCCTCGGGCGCGACCCAAAGCCGGCTCCCGCCATAGAGCCGCCAGTTGGAGCCTCCGGTCCGACCCAGGTCCTCCTCGAGCTCAACGAACAGATTCTGGCCGCCCACGAACCCGTAGCGGATAATGCGCGGCCCCACATCCGAGGTCAGCACCAGCTCGACCTCGCCGTTCGAGACTCGGTAGCAGTTGGGCCAGCCCGCGTAGGATATCTTTTCAATCTGCACAGCAGCGCTCAGGGGGACGACGGCCAGCAACACCGCCGCCAGGGCAATCGGCATCTGCACGGATTGCCTCCGTTCCTAGCCGCCGGCCACTTAGTATGTGGCTCGACCGCCGCTGACATCGTAGCACTGGCCCGTGACGAACGAGCAGTCCGGACTAGCTAGGAAATGGGCGACCGCGGCGACTTCTTCGACCGTGCCGGTGCGGGCCCGAGGGATCTTGGAGGTCATGTAGGCCACCTGCTCTTCGGTGATCTGCTCCAGGATGGGCGTGCGGATGACGGTGGGGCTAATGGCGTTGACGCAGATGTTGTGCAGCGCCGTCTCCTTCGCCATCGACTTGCTCATCGCGATCACCCCAGCCTTGGAGGCCGAGTACGCCACCATGTTGGGGTTGCCTTCCTTGCCCGCCAGCGAGGCGATGTTGACGATGCGGCCATAGCCGCGTTCGATCATGTGGGGCAGCGCGGCGCGGCAGCAATAGAACACCCCGCTCAGGTTGACGTCGACCACCGCCTGCCAGTCCGCGTCGCCTTGCTCCCAGGTGGGGAGGGCCTTACCCGCGATGCCAGCGTTGCAGACGAGCACGTCCAGGCGGCCCCGGCGCTCGAGAGTAACGTCGACCGCCGCCTGCGCCGACTGCGGATCCGACACCTCGAGGCGCAAGGCGAACGCGGCCAAGCCCTCGGCCTGCAGCTCGCCCGCCCGGTCCTCCGCCTCCGCGAGGTTGCGGTCGGCAACGGCGACCGCCGCCCCGGCCCGCGCCAAGCGCACTGCGATCCCCGCTCCGATGCCCCGAGCGGCACCGGTAACGATCGCCGTTTGACCCGCGAGGTCGAAGAACCTAGACGACACTGGCCTCACTCTCGGACTGCTGGGCCCCAGTCTCCTGCAGAGTCGCCGGCTCGCTAGTCTCGACCGCCTGCCCCTCGTCCATCCCTGCGTCGACCTGAACCGCGTCGGCCTCGGCTTCAGCTTCGGCCGGCGCGGGGGCTGGCGCCAACTCCGTCTCAACATCCACGTGCCGCGTCAGAGGCTCGTCCTCGCGGCCCTCCGCACGCACTTCGAGCTTGATCGTCGCCCCAAGGTCCTTGTAGATGTGAATCGGGACCTCGTAGTCGCCAAGGGTCCGGACGGGCGTCGCCATCTGGATGCGATGCCGGTCGACCGGGACGCCGAGATCTCCCAGCTTGGCCGCCACATCGCGGCTGGTGACGGAACCGTAGAGCTGGTTGTTGAGGCTCGCCCGGGCGACGATGCGGATAACGACCCCCTCGAGCGCTGCCGCTTGCTGCTCAGCGTCGCCCTGCAGGCGCAGCGCTTCGCGAGCGGCCGCCGCCCTCATCGCCTTCAGCTGCTTGAGGCTGCCCTTATCTGCCGGAATGGCGAGACCCTGCGGATAGAGGTAGTTGCGGGCGTACCCGGCAGCCACGCGAACCACATCGCCGCGGTCGCCGAGCTTGAAGATGTCCTGCTTGAGAATGACTTCAGGCATCGGACCGAGCCCCCGGCTTCGCTTTGTCGACAGGCCCCGCGAAGGGGAGCAGAGCGAGGTTGCGGGCCCGCTTGATCGCACGTCGCAGTTCCCGCTGGTGCTTGGCGCTGAGGCCCGTGTGGCGCCTCGGATTGATCTTGCCGCGGTCCCCCACGAACTGCTTGAGCGTCTCGGTGTCCTTGTAATCGATGTGGTCGATCTTATTGACGCTGAAGTAGTCGACCTTGCGGCGGCGGAAAAAGCGCTTGCCGCCGCGGGGACGGCGCTCCCCGTCCGAGCGGCGGTGGCCTCCGGGCCTGTCTCCGCCACCGGCTGGCCTGCCCCCAGCAGCCCCCTGCCCGCCTCCCGGTCTTGGGCTCGCCGTCGAACCGCCAGGGTTTGTCGTTTCGCTGTCAGCCATGCTGCTGCACCTCTCGCCTCCCTCGGCCTAACTGCCGGTTGCGTCCGACGCCGCCCCGGGGGACGCTCCCGCATCGCCCGCCGAGGCCTCGCTCGCGGGTGGCGGCTTCGCGGGCTCGGGCGCGCCCGGCGTGCGCGGCTGGGCCAGCTCGGGCGCGGCCGTCCGCACCGCCCTGGCGACCGCCTTCGGCGCCCGCTTCGCACGCCGCTTCTTCAGCTTGTCCAAACGCTTCAGATCCTCGTCGACGCGGATCGTCATGAACTTGATGATGTTGTCCGCGACCCGCAGCCGACGCTCGACCTCCTGGGGCAGCGACGAGGCATCCTCGGTCGAGTACGTGATGAACACGTAGTGGCCGTTCCAGAACCCGCGCACGCGGTAGGCGAGTCGCCGCTTGCCCCAGTCAGCGACCTTGTCGACTGCGCCGCCGCCTTCCGTCAGCGTCCGGCTGACCGCGTCGACCGCGGCTTGGGCGTCCTGCTCGGGCAAGTCCGGCTTCAGAATGAATCCCAGTTCGTAAATTCTCATGGTGTCCTAGATTTGCTGCTCGGGCGCACGCCGATTGCAGCGCGCCATCGCCCGCTCCGCTCCCGACGCCAGCATGTCGCGCACGACATCGGCCGCGCGAGCGACGATCTCTTCCGCTTCCCCCCGTTCTTGCCGGCCGAATGGCCGCAGAACGTATTTGGCGCCGTTGGAGACAGGATGCCCCGGGTGGATCCCGATGCGTAGCCGCGGGAAATCGGATGTCCCCAGGGCGTCGATGATCGACCGCATCCCATTATGCCCTGCCGCCGAGCCTTTTTGCTTGAGGCGCAGGCTCCGCCAAGGCAGGTCCAGTTCATCGTAGATCACGAGCAAATCCCTCGGTTCGAGCCTATAGCGCCGCAGCAGCCGTCCGACCGGGCCTCCGCTCAGGTTCATGAACGACAGGGGCTTGGCCAGCAAGACCTCGCAGCGTCCGATCGTGGCCGGGGCGATCAGAGCGCCCTCCTCCGGCCGCGACACTCGAACGTTTGCGTCGCGAGCCAGCCGTTCCACCGTCAGGAAGCCCAAGTTGTGGGGCGTGTGCCGATACTCCTCCCCAGGGTTGCCCAGACCGACGACGAGGCGGTCCGCCCGAGGCCCGCTGCCGCGCCTCCAAAACATCCTGCACCCGGTTCAGCGGCGGGCCGACGGGCCGCTCCCGGCTCACTCCGCGGACTCCGCGGCTTCGGCCCCGGCCTCATCCTCTTCGCCGCCCTCCTCCGTCTCGCTCGCCGTCCGGGAGGCCATGATGTGCAGGAGGAGCTTCTGCTCGTCGTCAGCTAGCGTGTATTTGTCGCTGGCGGGAATGTCTTTGGCTCGCAACGCCTCGCCGACGCGCAGGGGGCTGATATCGACCTCGATGCGCTCCGGGATGTCGAGAGGCAGGCTCTCGATCCGCACCTCGCGGTTGACCATCTCCTCGAAGCCGCCCTGGTTCTTGACGCCGAAGGCGACGCCTGCGGAGACCACGGGGACGGACACCTGAACTGGCTTGTCGAGGTCCACGCGGCGCAAATCGACATGCAGCAGCGTGTGCTGCACCGGATCGATCTGGTAGTCGACCGCCATCGCCAATTCCTGCTCTCCGTTGCAGGTCAGGCTGAACACCCGGTTATGCCCCGCTGGATCCTTCAGGATGTTGGTCATGCGCTTGGTCTCGACTGCGATGGCCTGCGACTCGCGGCCCAAGCCGTACACCACGGCCGGCACCGAGCCGCGTGCGCGCAAGCGCCGCGCCGCGTTCTTGCCGCGCTCTTCGCGGGCCGCCACTTCGAGGACGATCTGTCGCTGCATCCCGATTCACCTCCGGGGCGCGGGCGAGGCTTCGTCCGGGTAGACCTGCGAATCCGCCGCGCTTGGTTAGCTTCCTATTCGAATAGCCTGCTGATCGAGGTCTCGCTGTGGATCGAGTCGATTCCGGACGCTAGCAGGCGCGCAACGCTCAGCTGCCGGATTTTGCCGCAGGCCCTAGCCTCGGCGGACAGGGGGATCGAGTCGGTGACCACCAGTTCCTTGAGGCCCGACTTCCTGATTCTATCGACTGCCGAGCCGGAAAGCACGGGATGCGTGCAGGCCGCGTACACGGAGGCGGCTCCCTGGGCGAGCAGGGCGTCCACGGTGTGAACCATGGTGCCGGCAGTATCGACCAAGTCGTCAACGATCAAGCAGGTGTGGCCTGCGACCTCGCCGATGACGTGCATCACCTCGGAGACATTGGCCTCCGCCCGCCGCTTGTCGATAATGGCGAGCGGTGCCCGCAGGCGCTTGGCGAGCGCCCTGGCCCGTTCGACACCGCCGGCGTCGGGCGAGATCACCTTGAGCCGCGGCAGCCTCAACCGCTGGAGATACTCGACCAGCACCGGGCGCCCGTACAGGTGGTCCACCGGAATGTCGAAAAAGCCTTGGATCTGCGCGGCGTGGAGGTCCAGCGTCAGCACGCGGTCCGCGCCGGCCGCCACCAGCAAGCTGGCGACGAGCTTGGCCGAGATCGGCACCCGCGGGCGGTCCTTGCGGTCCTGGCGGGAGTACCCGTAGTACGGCAGCACCGCCGTGACGCGCTTGGCGGAAGCCCGTCTCAGCGCGTCCAGCATGAGCAGGAGCTCCATCAGGTTCCGTTCGACCGGCGTGCAGGTCGGCTGCACCACGAAGACATCGCGCCCGCGAACATTCTCGTCGATCTGAAGATAGATCTCGCCGTCGGAAAACTGCCTCGAGCTGCGAAGGCCTAGCTTCAGCCCCAGATGCTGGCAGATCTTTAAAGCCAGCTTCGGGTTCGCCGAACCCGTGAAAACCCGCAGCCTCGATCGGTCCACCACGGCTCTAGCTCCGCTCACCGGCCTCGCGCCCTGCGAAGCAGCATGCCCGAGTGCGCAAACCACCCGCCCCCAGCCTTGCGGCTGCCTCCTCCGCACGCTGCACCGAATCGAACAAACCGAACACCGCCGCCCCGCTGCCGGACATCAACGCCCGCCGCGCTCCGCAGGCGAGCAGGCGGCGGCGCACCTCCCCAAGGTCTGGAAACCGCTGGAATACTAAGCCCTCGAAATCGTTGACCATCCAGTCGGAAAAAGCGGTCGCGTCGCCACGCGCGAGGCGGCCTAAGCTCGGGCCTAGCTTTTCTATCATACCTGGCTTCCCGGGCTCCGTCAAGCCGGTCGAGCGAGCCGTGGCCAGCGCGCCGTAGGCCCAAGCGGTGGAGACCTCGACCTCCGGCAGCACAAGCGCCAGCGGGTACGGGGGCAGGTCCGGGAGAGGGGCGAGACACGTCCCGCGCCCCGTTCCGAAGGCCGTGCCGCCCAGGAGGAAGAAGGGCACATCGCTGCCTAAAGCCTCCGCGACTGCGACCAAGTCCGCGCGAGCCGGAGCGTCGCGAAGCAAAGCCGCCATGGCGCGCAGGACGGCAGCCGCATCGCTCGAGCCGCCCCCCAGGCCCGCCCCGGCCGGGATCCTCTTGCGCAGGCGGATGCGCACCTCCAGATCCAGGTCCAGGCGTCGGAGGAGCAGGTCAGCGGCCCGCCACGCAAGATTGCCCTCGTGCTCCAGGTCCGCCCGGTCGCAGCTCAGCACCACAGACCGCGCGCCGCCCCTGCGGAGCGTGACCTCAATGTCGTCGTGCAGGTCGATCGCCTGGAACACAGTCTCGAGCTCGTGGTAGCCGTCGGGGCGCCGCCCGAGGACGCGCAGCGCTAGGTTGAGCTTCGCCCGCGCTCGCTCCCGACGGGTCACCGACGAGCCGTCGCAGGGCACTGGCACGCGGAAGCGGATCAGCTGGCGTAGCGCAGCAGGGACGAGACGTCGTATCCCGGAAGGCGCTCCCGTCCGTTGAGGAAATCGAGTTCGATAACGAACGACAGCCCGGCGACCTTCCCGCCGAGCTGCTCCACTAGCCTCGCAGCGGCTTCGGCAGTGCCGCCGGTGGCCAGCAAATCGTCCACAATCAGGACACGCTGCCCCGGATGCACGGAGTCAATATGCATCTCCAAGGAATCTGCGCCGTATTCGAGGTCGTAGGCAACGCTCGCCGTCCGGGCCGGCAGCTTGCCGGGCTTCCGCATCAGGCCGAAGCCGACGCCGAGCCGGAGCGCGAGAGCCGGGCCGAAGAGGAACCCGCGCGATTCCATGCCGGCGACCAGGTCGATGGCCTTGCCCTGGGCGCGCTCGGCGAGCTCATCGGTGATCAGCGCCAACCCCCGGGGGTCCTTGACGGCGGTAGTGATGTCGTAGAAGAGGATGCCCGGCTTCGGGAAATCCGGCACCTCCCGGATCAATGCGCGGAGGTCTTGCATCAATTCCTAGGGTAGACGACTGCCTAGCCCGGCGGCGGCCCGTTTTGGCCGCCCAGTCTTCCGGAGAAGGGCGCTAGGGCCGCAGGGCTTGGCGGGATCCGACCACCGGTTGCGGGACGCTCGGGCCTCCGGACGCCCTCGAAGCAGCTTCAGCTGGAGCAGGCGTCCGTCCAGGGACCTGGCCGTACTGCGCCCGGCCCCCGATCAGCCATCCGACTCGCCCTCCGAATCCGTCGGCTCCTCGGCTTCCTCGGGCTCGCGAACGAGGTCCTCGACGGCGCGCTCGATATCCTGGCTGGCAGCCAACTCGACTTCATAGGTGGAGGGCTCGCCCTCCCGCGCCGCATACACCGGCGCGGCGTCCGTGGCAGACACCAGAACCTTTTCCGGCGTGCCGCTCTCGTCCGCCGGCTGCACCGTCGCCTCGATAGCGGCCTCGCCGAGCCCGTAGCCGGCCTGAGCCTCGGCGCTGTCCGAGGGGAACGCCGTCGCGGTGAGGTTCCTCAGCCGGTCCAACAGGGTCTGCACCTTCTCTCCGTCAAGCTCCCGGCCTCCGTCGGACTCTAGAATCCACTTGTCGTCGGAACGCACGACCGTTGCGCTGACCTCGCCCGCCCGGACTTCGACCCGGGCGGGGTCCGCGTAGCCGAAATCGAAGAGCTTCTTGTTCCGGAACTCGTCGACAGGCTTGTCCAAGCTCTCGGCCAAAGTCGAGCTGACTTCGTAAACGCCCGGATGCATCGTGCTCCGGGCGTAGTAGGTCTCCCCCTCCCGGGCGATCACCAGCTCGTGGCTGCCGTCAGGCTCCGTCGCCCGCACCGTTACCAACGGCCGGGCGAAGGTGAATTGCTCCGCGCCCTCTCCCTCCGCGAGGACCGCGGTCATCTCGGCTGTCCGCACGGCGCGAACCAAGTCCCCCACCGTGAAGTCGTCCGCCCGCAGCTCGCGCGGCTCGACGATCCGCCAGTCCCCGTCCTCCTGCGCGAAGCCCACCTCGCGCTCGCCGACCTCCACGGTGACTCGTTCGAGCGCGTCTTCGTCCAACCGCAGCAGCCGTTTGTCCCGGAGGTCGAAGACCGACTTGTCGAAGGAGGTCTTGTTGTAGCTGTACACCGTGAACAGGCGCGGGGCGTCCTTCAGCCGGACGAAAACGCCCGACCCGGTGGGCGTGTCACGCCCGAACTGCACTTCCCCGCTACCGGACTCCGCCACATAGCTCACCGCCAAGGCCGGCTCCTGCAGCTCGTACGGCTCCCAATCGAGCACCTGCTCCGATACGACGCGATCCGCGTTGAGGGAGGCCAAGCTGCCCACCATAGACCCGACGGACGTGCCGTTCGCGGCGATCTCGAGCCCGCCGCCGAACTTCCATTCCCCGTCCTCGCCGCGCACCACGGTCAGCGGCTCCTCGCCTGGGCGCCGCACCGTCACTTCGCGGATCGACTCTTCCTCCAGGTCGACGATCCTGGGGGCCGCCTCGTCGTCCTCGGGAGGGTTTTCGCGGGTGTACCAGACCGCGCCCCCAAGGAGGGCGAGCAGCGCCACCGCGATGACAAGGGGATTCGCTTTCATGGCCATTTTCATCCAGCTGCCGGTCGGCGTCCGAACCGCCTACGAGCCTCCCTAAGCCCGCCCCGCGCTTCCAATTGCCGCCCCAGCTGCGCCGCCTCCTGCCTAGTCGGACCCCGCTAGCGCCGCCCCCACCACGCCCAGACGCCGGTGGCGATGATGACCAGCGGCAGCAGGATCAGGCTGCCTAGGAACACCTGGCGCATCTGGGCGCTCGTCATCTCAATGGGAGTCGAGTCCGGATCTTTGGGCCGGATCGAGATCAAGTCCTCGTCCGAGCTGAGCCAATTCATCATGTTCAGCAGCAAGTCCTGGTTGCCTCCGAGCGACAGCCCGTAGTTGCTGGCAAACCCGTACGAGCCCACAACCACGATGCGCCCCTCGGCGTCCTCATCCTCCTCCGCAGACGCAGCGTCGGAACTCTCCTCGGCGTCCGCGTCGGGACCGTAGTCCGAGGAATCGGCATCCGCCTCCGGGACATCGAAGGTCGCGGCGACTGCAATGGTGATCGGCCCCTCGGTCTGGGTCGAAGCGGGCCCCAGCTTCACGGCGGACCCCTCGATCGTCATGGTGTCGGTCGCGAAGCTCGCCTCGGACGTCTTGAACAGCTCGTCCACCGTCCAGCCGGTAGGGCTGTCGTCGGCCTTGCCGACGCTGCGCGCCCGGGGAAACAGCGTCGCTATGTTCTCCATGGGCTCGACGATGGGATGGTACTCGTAGGCGCTCACCAGCGGCGTGAAGGGGCCGCCGCCGAAGAGCTGGCCGATCGGAGACTCGTCGATTACGATGTCGTTGCGCGCCTCGACGCCCCAGCCGGTGATCAGCTCCACCAGCATGGGGTTCTGCTCCTCACGGCGTCCCCGCGCATCCGGGAACGCGGGTCGCAGCATGAACAGCACGCGCCCCCCGCCCTCGACATAGGTCCGGAGCGCGTCGATCTCAGGCTCGAAGTAGGCGGTGCTCGGGCCGGGGATCAGCAGCAGCGTGCAGTCCTCCGGCACGGCCTTCTCAAGGGCCAGAGTGACTTCCTCGTAGCCGTAGTTCGCGTCCTCAATCAGCGTCCTGGCATTCGAGAAGCCGTCGCGGTCCATGCCGTCGCTGGCCGACTCGCCGTGCCCGGTCGCGACGCAGGCGGTCTTCTCCTGGCCTTTCAGGGCCGTGATGATCGCGTTGGTGATGTCCTGCTCGCTGGTGGAGGAAGCCTCGTGGCGAACGCCTCCGATGTCCAGCATGAGCGTGCCGTACGAGCGCACGGCCATCGCCTCGGCACGGACAGGGTCTTCATCGGGGTCCACGTACTCGACCCGCACGCGGCTCGACGCGTTCTCGTAGCGCCGCAGCATATCCTCCGCCTGCTGGAACTGCGCCGTGCGGTCGAAGTAGACCATCGTGACATCCCGGTCCAGGTTGTCCAGGATCTTGTGCGTCTGGTCGGACAGGCTGTAGAGCTTGCGGCTGGTGGCGTCGAAGGTCTCGTTGTACTGCACCCCGAGCCAGTTGACCGCCGCCAGGATCGCCACGAAGACCACTGCGTAGGCGGCGGCGTAGCCGCCCGAGCGCAATTGCCGCGATTGCCAGAATCCCATGATGGTGCCCCCTACGCCCGCCACCGGAGCGCCTCAAGCGATCGCTTGCTCAGGAACAGGCCGAGCGCAATCGCGCTCAGGTAGTACAGCAGGTCCTTCAGCTCGATCACGCCCCTGGAAAACTGCTCGAAGTGCGGCGAGATGGCGAGGTACTCGCACAGCCGGCTCAGGGTCGAGGTCTCGTAGGAACTCATCCAGTTCAGGACCCACAGCAGGAGCAGGGCCCCGAACGTCAGCGCCCCGGCTACGATCTGGTTGCGCGTCAGCGTCGAGAGGAACGTGCCGAGGCTGATCATGGTTCCGCCCATCAGCAGCAGGCCCAGCAGAGCGACCAGCAGCGGCTTCCAGTCCGGCGCGCTGTAGATGAACAGCACGGAGAGATTCGCCACGGCGACCAGCAGCAGGCAGGCGAACAGCAGGAGCGCTCCGAGCCACTTGCCCAGGATGATGTGGTAGTCCGGCAGGGGCGAGGTCAGCAGGAGCTCGAGGGTGCCGCTGCGCTTCTCCTCGGCGAACAGGCGCATCGTGATCATCGGCACCAGGAAGAGGAGCACGATGCTCATGTTGCCCAAGGAAGGCTCGATGACGAACTGGTTGACGTTGAGCGGGGGCGCGCCCATGCCGCCCCCGCTGGCCGCGGCGCTGGCGCTGTAGTCCAGGAAGAACGCCAGGCCCGTGGTGAAGAAGTAGCCGAAGATGAAGGCGAACATGGCGAGCACGATGTACGCGATCGGCGACGTGAAGTACACCTTGAACTCGCGCATCGCGATGGTCCAGATGTTTCTCATGCGTCCTGCTCCCCTGCCTCGGCAGGCGCCGGCGCGGCCGCCGGCTCGCCCGCGCCCTGCGCAACGTCCGGATCCGCCGGAGATGCGGGCGCTGCCGCCTCCGGCGCCTCGTGGCTCGTCAGCTTGAGGAAGATATCCTCCAGGCTCAAGCCGAGCGGCTGGAGGCTGTAGAGGCCCCAGCCGGAATTCACCACCGCCTCGGCCAGCTTGCGGGGCATGGCCGAGTCCTTCTCGATCTCGACGCGCCACACGATCCGCGCGGCTTGACGCTTCTCCTGCGTCACCTCGCGGACTCCCGGCTCTTCGCCGAGACGCCCTCGGACGGCCTCCTCCGGCCCTTCGACGTCGATGAGGATCGCATTCGCGCCCTGCAGCTGCGCCGTCAGGTTCTCGGGCGTGTCGCTCGCTTCCAGCTGCCCCTCGTTGATGATGATCACGCGGCTGCAGGTGCTCGACACCTCCGGCAAGATGTGCGTGCTCAGGATGATCGTGTGTTCGCCGGCGAGCGAGCGGATCAGGTTGCGGGTCTCGTTGATCTGCTTGGGGTCAAGCCCCGAGGTCGGCTCGTCCAGGATGAGCACCTCAGGGTTGTGGATCAGGGCCTGAGCCAGGCCAACCCGCTGCCGGTAGCCCTTCGAGAGCTTGCCGGCCAGCGTGCTCCGCACATCGGCGCATGAAGTCCGCTCCAAGGCGCAATCGATGCGGCGACCGATGTCCTTTTTGGGGATGCCCTTGATCGCCGCCACGAAGCGCAGGTAGTCACCGACTTCCATCTCCGGATAGAGCGGCGGCGACTCGGGCAGGTAGCCGATGCGCCTCTTGACCTCGAGGGGCTGCTCGCGAACATCGATCCCCCCGACCCGGGCGGTCCCCGAGGTGGGCGGCAGGAAGCCCGTGAGAATGCGCATCGTGGTCGTTTTCCCGGCTCCGTTGGGGCCTAGGAATCCGACAATCTCACCCCGCTCGACTTCAAAGCTGATCGACTTGACGGCCGTTTTGGGCCCGTAGCGCTTGGTGACGTTTTCTACTTGGATCATGGTCTGGCTCAAGAAGAAGCCCCTAGCGGCCGGAGGCCGCTCCGGGACCAGGTCGAAAGCTCAGGCTTATTTTACGGTAGCCGAGAGGTGGAATCGCTGTCAAGCCGGTTGGGCCGACCCGGCGAGGTCCCGCGGGCTGGCCGGGCTCGGCCGTGGCGGAGCGACCCCCGCGCAGACCGGCCCGGGCTGCTGTCGAAAAAGGCAATCCAGGACTCATCATCGGGGCTCTTCAGACCGCGGTTGCGGGGCGCGACGACATTCTGGGGGCGCTGGCTGCCTTCCAGACGGACATGCGGGCGCACGGCGCGACATCGCATCGCGAAACGGAAGCCTGCGACAGACCGACAAGGGCTTTCGCGGACCGCGGACGGATGTCTGGCCCTGATGGGGGACGCAGGCTTCACGAGCGAAGGGACCGCCCAGCACTCCGCGGCTAACAAGTCAGCCTCCCGCTTGGCCACCCGTTGGCCCGTCGATGGTCGTGAATCCCTGGAAGGTGGCTGGCGGGCTGGTTCGGGGCATGCCGCATGCTACTGATAGTGCCAAAAATCGTGTTCCTGGAATCCATTCGTCGATTGATATTTTGAGTGGAATTATTGCACATTATGAACATTATAACACCTTTCCCGCACATTTTACTGTAGGCCAAAATTTCAAATTTCAAAAACGTTGTATTGCGTTTCATTAGGAAATATTCAGTGGCCAATATGAAGTCCTGTTTTCCTTTTCAACACGCATGATGTAGCGTTGGATATCTCACTTCTATCTGGCTGGGAGGCATGGAAAATTCAAAAGATCGCAAGAGAACAAGACGACCGCGCCAATGGACAGCCCAGCACGCCGCCTGGAGCTACACCACCGTCGTAGACAAAAACCTTGCGTAATGCGAATTGAAGTTCGCTTTGTGGACCGTGCAGCGAGTGCGCCAAGCCTTGGGGAAAAACTCGGCAGCGTCCTGAGCGTCTCCCCGGTGCGCCGGCTCCTGCGGCGGCTTCCGCTCTCGCCGCAGCGGCCCCAGCGGCGCACTACCCAGTACATGCCCGCCAACATGCAGCGGTGGAAAGACCAAGAGTTCCCCCAGATCACTCGCCGGTCCCAGGAGTTGGGAGCCATGGTCGTCTTCACCAACGAGTCCGGACTGGCTGCGCAGAGCGTGTCCGGACGCCCTAGGGGCCTCCGCTGCAGCCCCCTCGGACAGGTGGGCAGCGTGCGCTTCCGGCTCCACCGGCTGGCGGCTAGCGGCCCGGAGGGCCAGTTCTAGCACAAGGTGCGGGAAGGCCCTGCCACGGCGGAGGTCTTCCGAAAGCTCTTGGAGAAGATCGCTGAGGAAACAGGCCGGAAGATTCTGTTGGCGGTCGCCAATCGCAGGATGCACCGTACGCAGAGAATCCAGGCGTGGCCGGCGGCGAACCAAGCCGCAATAGAGCTCTATTTTCAGCTGACCTACTCGCCTCAAGTCAATCCGGCGGAACTGCTAGGGGCCTTGGTCCAGCGGCGGGTCCGTCGCCAGCTGAGCAAGACCGAAGCACAGCTGCGGGCCAACCTGGAAGCTGCTCGCCAGTCTTGGCCAGCAGCCCCGGAACAGGCGCAAGCCTTCTTTCTAAAAGCAGCCTGCAAGCATATTCTTGCCTGAATTCTGAGGGCACGATTTTTGTACCGATCAGTATCAATCAGTTACGTGTGAAAATCGGCGAAGTCGAGCCGAATTCCCGTCCGATCGCGGCTCCTGGCGGTAGAGATGGGTTCGACGAGTCTGCACGACCCACCGAGAAAGGAGATCTACTGGCCCGCCGCCGAACTGCTCGAAGTCCGCTGGCGTCGATTCTCGCGAAAGTGAAACCGGGTTGGGATCTTGTGACGGCAAGCACGGATCAGCCGAACGCGAGGCGCAGCGTGAGAATGACCGGGCTGCGGACGGGGTTCGGCTCGGCTGACCAAGCCGACGGCTTCCAAGACCGGGTTGCGGACACACACGGCGATGCAGCCGGGAGGCAAGCTCGCACGGTGATCGACACTAGCCACGCCACTCCCTAGCGGCAGGGGTTTGCGCAGACATCGGGCGGGGCGGCCAGCGAGCACATTCGCACGGCGGTCGAGGCGGAGAGCAGGACCGCAAGTTCCACCTGACACCGACCGGCGACACCGCAGGCGGACAGTGCGGAAGACGGTCGAGGGTCAGCAGTGATCGGTGCTCTCGTCATCTGGGCATCCCTCAGTCCAACGGACTGAGATCGACCGATGAAGGCCGCCGTTGCTCCTCGCGAAAGTACAGCGCCTTGAACCGGGGCATCTGCTTGATTCGATCGATCCACCCCCGTTCGTGGCTTGCGGCCGCGACATTCCGGACCAACGCCTTCGCATCCGCGTCGGTCAGGCGCAGAACGAGATAATTTGCGATGGCGGAAAACAGCGACACGTTGAAGTCCCGCGCTTCCTGGGACGCTACAACGAGGGAGATGCCGTACTTCCGACATTCCTTCGCCATCCTCGGGATCAGTTTCAGCCCGGCCGCACGGTGAGCTTCGTCAAAGATCAGGGCGTGGGTGATCCGCTCCTGAATGCCGCGACGGAACATGTCCTTGTACAAGCCGTAGAAAACGAGCGCGGCGAATGCGCCCTGCAGCGTGTCGCTCTGGGTCGTATGGATGCGGACGATGGTTGGCCGGTCGCTCGCCCACAGGCTCTCGCGCACCCGTCCAACATCGAAAAAGCCGTAGTCATCAAGCTCGCTGAGCCGCGCCAGCAGCGTGCGCAACCCGCGATCCTGCCGTGGCTTCCCGCGAAGGATGTCTACGAAACGCCTGAACTCGGGCTCCCGCGAACCCGTCTCCGTCGTGCTCCATCCCGCTTCTTCGAAGCTCCTTTTGATCGCGACCCGAATGAGTTCGCGCTGCAGGTCGCCCAACTCGGGGAAGATAGCCGCGAAGATGTCCCGCAACGAGCCAGCGACATCGAGATACGATCGCGTCGACGCGCGGTTCGTGACCATCAGCGGATTGAACCCGAGCCCATCGAAATCGACAAAGCGCACGGAGTCGACCAGATCCGCAAGCCGTTCGTCGAGGTCCTGGTGATAGGAGAACACGATCGGGTGAACGCCCGTGGCCACCATCTGCCGGCACAGGTTCAGCAGGCAGGTCGTCTTTCCCATACCGGGCAAACCGGCGATCAGCAGATGCGGATTGCCCTTCGTGGTCAAGGTCCAGCGAACTTCGGCATTCGTGCCAGTTTCCGTTCCAAGCTGAACCGTAGGCGAAGGTCTGTCGACGAGCTCCTTTGAATGCCCTGGGGCTTCCCGCGATTCCTCGGAAGTCTTTCCGATGGCTTCCTCTTCGTCCTCACGCCGATCCGTCTCGCGGCCCAATTCCGACCCCGGGAGAAGCCCCGGACCAAAGAGATATATCTCCGCGCCCCCACCTGCGGGGGATAATCTCTTGGGACACCGTCCGGCATACTCCGGGCAGAATACCCACCCGCGGTCATCTGCCGCGACCGTCGAAAACGGGTAGTCGGCTCCACGCTCAACCATGCGGTCGATTTCGGAGACGACCTCCGCATACCGCTCGTCCGACAGATAGTGCCTGTGCGCCTTGTCCGCATAGAAACGCAATACGCGCGCGAGCTTGGCGCGGCGAATCGCTCTAAACGCGGTACAGACGCCATCTTGACCGTACCAGTCGTGCCATTGCTCGCGCATCGCGTGGACCCGCTCCTCAATGTTCCCGAGCATGTCCGGATCCCTGGCGGCGGATAGGTCGCGCCGGTACTTCACCTCGGCAAACCGAAACACGAGGCCTTTGCGCGGGGCGATGGAGACATGGATCATCAGGTTCGGACGACTGCGGGCATCCTCGTCCTCGCCGTTTGCCGCCAACGGTTGCATTAGCTCCCGGACTTCGTCGACCGGGACGATGAATCCGTCCTCCAGCGAGAACCAGCACCTGTCGGCTGGGGAAGCTACGCGGCAATTGGCGCAAGTCACGGCGAGGGCGATGAGTTCCGAAGTCGCCGGCCGATGACCGGTGAGCCGGATCGCCAGCCGCCCGCTGAGCGCCTTGAGGTGCTCCAACAAGAACCTCGCATTCCCCTGACTGCGGCCGAGCGCCATCTGGTCAAGCGCGTTGTCAAGTAGGGTACAGACCTCCTCCCGGTTCGCCGCGGAGGTGATCAACTGGAGGCAACCGAGATCCTCACGCTCCGGCACGCAGTCGACTACGTAAGCGTCATAGATGGCTCGGGTGTCTCGTGGCGAGTCGAAGTACTCGATGCCCACGTTTCGATCCAGTGTGACCACCCAGTCGCACAGCTGATGGAGAGCCTTCAATTCATCGCCCTTCGCAGGGGATATCTCGGTTCTCAATGCCGGCCGCCCAGCGTCCGCGCCAAGATGGCGAGCCGCAGAGCGCTCTATCGCGTTATGAAGTCGCACGAGCGTCTCGGTGTGGGTCCGTCTCGCCGGGTGTTTCTCGCCCGCGGTCGCGTTCGCCGCGGTGCTTCGCCATACCGGGGCGGGAGTGCTCGAGTAGTGCCGCTCGTAAAACGAGAGCAAACCGAACGCGTGGTAGGGCCTAGGAAAGCCCGACGCTTCGTCGACGGCAACGACTCTTGCCTCGAACGTATCGAACGCGATGGCCAGATGCGCGGCGGTGTCGGGACTCGCAACAGGTTCGGCGCCCTTCGGCTCCTTGCGCGCCCAACGCAGCCGCGGCATGGAGACGCCGCCCGGAAGACTGAGCGACTCCAGCATCCAGCGGTCGTCGCTTGCGAGGACGCCGGCACCGCTGCGACGCTTCTCCCTCGCCTCCACGATAAACCGGCCCGCCACTCCCCGCTGCTCGGATGATGGATACAGATCCAGCGAGAACGCCGGCCCACTCGTGCTTGGTTCATATGCGCCGTGCTCTTCGACCTCGTTTTTCGCAGTCTTGCGGAGGTGCGCATGCACGCCGCCGAGTGCCCGGGCAACGGTCCGTCCGTCACCTGCTCGGATCGCGTGAATCTTCAGCGACGGAGGTGCGTACGCAATCCCGCCATTCGTTTCGCTCGCGTGGCATTCGACATACTTGACGACCTCGCTCGCGAGCACCGATGCGCTGTTGCTACCGACCAGCGGCGCACTGTCCATCGACGCACTGTCGTTTAGGGCGTGCGCCAGCATCGCAACGGCCGCCTTAGGCTCGTTGTCGGAATCGGGCACCATGCCGATGGTGTGGAAGCCTAGAGTGTCGGCAAAAACGAACGCCCCGCCACGCGGATTGGGCAGGAATGCCGGAAACATGGCACCGTCCAGAACCTCGAACTCCTTGCGAATTTTGCTCGCGTCCTGCTTCTCTTCGAAGGCGGTATGCAGTACAAGATTATCGTAGGCCACTTGCCAAGCCACGCGTAGCGGATGCGCGGGGAGGACGATGAGGCCGACGGTGCGGCCAGACAGCGAACGAACTTCCACCGTGTGGGCGATCGCAAGCAACGAATCGCCCGCTTCCAGCAATTGCGCCCAGGCGCGCAAGTATTCCTGAACGACGCTGAACGATGCGTCGTCGTCGTACACCTGGCCGACACCGCCTCCGCCCCTACCGAAACGCATGGCCATCTTCCGGCTTGCCGCCACAGCACGCTCCAATTGAGGACCGTCGTGGTCATTCATCGGTATGAACTCGGGCGCTCCGGCTGGACTCCCGGAACCTCGCACCGCGACGGTCCAGCGTCCGACTGCGCCTTGTCTGGCAATCCACTGTTGCTCCACATCGGCTACGAGGGATGGTCTATGGACTCGAAAGCTCTTTCGTCGTCCCTGTACCACCGGCGTACGCAAAACGACGAATCCCTTGGCATCGACAGTGGGTGGAGGAGACTCCGCGACCTCGGAGACCGCCTGGCGGCTGTCGAGCTCGGCAAGCCCCTCGCTGAATGTCCGCACCTTCTTGCCGACGCTGCCGCCCTCCTGCAGCGGGCGCTCGCCGAAGCGAATGGTGAACTCCTCGCTCTCCCGGGGCTTCACGTCATCGCAGCCGGGAACCTCAACGACTACCTTGGCGGGGAGCACGGCGTCCTCGGAAAGCATAGAAAAATCGTCGTTGCCGAAACGACACTTTTCTCCCCCCTTTTGTGCGGTGTGAAGGATGTTGTCCCGAACGGCGATTGCTTCGTCTTGGTCCGTCCGCACGGAGACTCGATAGCCGGCGGCACCCTTCGGCAAGTCTGCAGGATCGGCTTTCCATCGAACATCCAGCGGTCTGCCGGGCTGTTTGGCTTCCCGCGCAAGAATCAGCGTGGGCGGCTTCGCTCCGTCCAAGGAGTTCTCGTCCGCTTCTTCGACCAATCCAGACCACTTGGCGATCGTCCCATTCCGGTTGCGCCAAGACTTCAGTTCTATCCCTAGAATGGACTGATCTGCGCTACGGAGACGCAGCGGACCGGCCCAGAGATGCCGCTGCTCCGCAAGGGCCTCCAATGCAACGAGAAGCGGCTTCGTGTCAACCGAGTGCAGGAACCGCTCCAGATCGTCCTTCGCCTGCTCCGACTCCTTGGCCAACCGGAGTGCTTCGATCCGTTTGGCCGGTGCCATGCGAGCACTCGCGACTCCCAACAGTCGGTCCACGAACAAGCGGGAGACATCCAAGCTGTGCGACTCATTCGAGTCCTCAGTATCGAGAACGGGCCACAGACCGAGCAGGTGCAGGTGTGCGCCGGGCCGGGTGCCGGTCGCCGCAATCCGACATAGGAAATCGAACTGCGCCCAACGGGACACGGAGTAGGTGCGGCCGTGGCCTTGCGCCTTCTTGATCGACTGCTCGGCATAGCGGCGGCTCGCAGGGGATTGGGAAACCGCGATCTGCTTGAGGCATAGGCGATGCGCCTCCTGAAACAGGCTCGCCTCGTCCACTTCCCGCGACGCGTTGTAGATGCCATCCATGCCGGCACCTGCTCGTTCCGTATCAACCAACAGGAGGGTCGCATCGCCCTTTGTCTCGCGCATCTCCACAGCCCGGTCCGCCGTGATGGTCCACTTCTCGTCCACATTCACGTCTGCAACGCGCCAGACCCGCCAGCCGGAGGGAGCGAACTCAACATCCGATGCGAGGCACTCGACCACTTCCGGCTTCAGGCAGCGTGCGTAAGCCATGGAGCCGCGCTCGGAACGGCCGACCACTGCCTCGAACGCCCGTGCGAGCAGTGGGCCGTGAAGCCGAGTCCACTGCACCTCGCTCATCTCACTGCTCCGTGCGCGGATTGAAGCGCGGTCGCAGCCGCTTCATCGCTTCGGCGTCGTTGACGCCAACCAGCAGGCCGAGATCCCGCAGGCGGCGCTCGAGGATGGCGCGGTTCGCATGCAGGAGATCGTTCGAGATCTCCATGCCGGGAGGTGCGGAATCGACGTAGAAGCCGTAGCGCCGCCGTATCGTGGTGAGAAATTCGCGCAGCGAGAGGCGCTTCGCTCCTAGCTTGTTCCCCGACGGCAGGAGAAGGAGATGCACTAGGTAATCAAGGACCGACTCGGTGAAGACGAGGGAGCGGACTTCCCGCAGCCGCCTCGCTCCACCCGTGCCCCGGGTCGTATTCCGCTTCTGCGCAAGTCCGTTCGGGCGGTCAATGTGCATTGTAGAGTCCATCATTTTAGTAGTATCGTGCCGCGCTCTCGGTCCTAGGAGCGGCGTGAGCGCAAGC
The DNA here is from genome assembly GCA_965213745.1 of Bryobacterales bacterium. GTDB lineage: Bacteria > Acidobacteriota > Terriglobia > Bryobacterales > UBA6623 > VXMF01. Next base: position 273,684 of record CBDBZZ010000024.1, read on the forward strand.
GCAAACCGCCGGATTGGATTCGGTTCTCCCGACTCGTCACGCAGCGCTTCCGCTGCGTCGGGATGGGTTGCCCCAAGGGCATCTGCCAGTTTCTCGCAGTCGCCGCCCACTATACGGTGGATGAAAGATGCATCTTCGTGGCGGCCGTGGAGCAACGCACCGAGCAGGTCGAACATTTTCGTGGCGTAGGGGCGAGTCGGGATTTTCTTCTTTTCGATCGCAAGGTTGTACCTCGCTTCGTAGTCGAGCAGGCGTAGCATCATGAGCACGAACGGAATCCGCTCGACGCGGCGCATCAGATCGTCCAGAGACTGCTCGGCCAGTCCTCGCAAGCGACGATTGGTTCCCTTCGAGCAGTCGACGAAGAGGCTCGCGGGCTGTTGGTCGTGCCGGCGGACAATGTCGCCGGTTTCTGACCACCTGAAGAGAATCTCGATAACGCTGGTCAGAATTGCAGTCATGCCAATAGCGACACACGACTCTAGAAGATCCACGAACGCATGCCGGGGGACGACACCCGCGTACGAGCGAACAAACCGACGGATATCTTCCGAAAAATGCTCCGCTGCCCTCTCCGCAATCGGTCGCTGATTGGAAATCCGTGCGGATCCCTTGCCTCTGATTTTGTCCGGCGCTTTTCCCAGCTGGTTCGCCAGCCGTATCATCAGCAATTGATCCAGGCCAATCGATTCGTCTTCCTCATCGAACAGATCAGGCCCGCGATCGGCGGTGTGCGTGCGCCGTTGGATGCCTTGGCTGAAGGCTTCCAGCAGCAGGTTTCTAGCACCCTTCGCAGGACCCTCGCCACTGCCGCCGCTCGGATCAGCGGCTTCCGCCGGCGCTCGTGCGACAGCAAACCAAGTGCGGGCCCCCCCTTCCGTCCTCTCGACGTAATCGCCTTTCTGGTTGGCCAGCATCGCCACCATAATTTCCGGCACGTGCCGCAGGTGTGCGACTTCATCGGGAAGGTCCACCCAGCTCGCCATGTAGTGGGCGGGCGCAACGCGTTGAACCTGCTTGTCACGGCCAAGGTCATGCCTGATGTTCTCCAGGCCAAAGCAGAGCAACAGGTCGCTGAGCACAGCGATTCCGACTTCGTCTTCGAACCCATCGAGATCCGGCCTCAACGCCAGCTTTTTGGCGACCCGCTCCACGGTCACCGTGCGCTTGCGCTCGCGGACGGAAGGGCATTCCGGAGCAAATGTCTTCAGGAACTCGCCCCGGCCTCGCCGCTGGCCGTACCGGAACATGTAGAGAACGGCCGGCAAAACGGCCGACAACTCGAACGCATTGAACGTGATTGGGAGAGCCTTGTCGTACCGCATCGACCAGATGTCGTCGGCCTTGCTGCGGGAAAGCACATCCTGCGCGATCGTCCTTGCGTCATTCGGCATCCGACGCACCTCCTAAGGGCGCTATCGCGAGGACCTGTCGAGGATTCGAGTCCGTATCGGCCAACCTAGCTGCGATCTCGTACACCGTGCTCTCGCGCATGGGATTCCAAGCGCACAGCCGACGGTAGTCTTCTCGCGCGAGGCGCTGCACGAAGATTGATAAGTGTGCGAATGTGTCGTCCGTGGAGTCGTCCCCCATCTGGTAACCGTCGCTTAACTCCAGAAGCAGGCAAAACAGATCGGCCCCGAGGCTCAGACGCTCTTCGTCGCCGTTGCGGTAGCGGTAGACCAGCGACACTTGGCGGTGCAGCCGATCCAGTCCATGTCCCCCGACAGAGATCCCGCATTCCAAGCGGAAGTTCCCGAGGGGTTTCTCGACCCAGAATTCCGTCTCGGTCGGCGTTCGTGGCGGAATGCGCAACGGCACGACACCGGGACGGTCCAGCGCTAGCGGCGGAAGCGCTTCGAGCCGGGAAATGCCCCGGCAAAGCCGTGCGGTCAACTGCTCCTGCGTAGCCTCATCATTGATCGCGAGGTCGCGGAACTGCTGCAAGTGCCGGCCCTGCGCCAGGTCCAGCGCGTCCCGATCCCCCGGCACCAGCCCCTCAATGTCTTCCTGCGACCATTCGAAATAGGCAAGGCGGCGCGCCGGTGCCAGCGGCAGGCCGTGATGGCGCGGTGCCCGCGGGTGGAAGTCGCCGGACGGAGAGCGAAGCAGATAGCGATCAATCCGCGGGTGCGTTTCCAGGGCGGGGTCGAAGCGCACCAGTTCCCGAAGCACCTCACCTTGGCGTCCCGGCGACTCAGGCGAGAAAGCCCGGTCGGCGTATGACTGCGGGCTCGGCACGCCAGCGATATCGGGTCCAGCGTGATAGTCGCTGCAGTCGTGAATCCCAAATAGAACATAGACCAGCGCTGCGCGTAGTTCACGCATGGTGATGTGCGTTTCTCCGCGGAGATGAACGGCCTGCAAAACCGAGAACAGCCTCTCTCGGGCGCGACGTCGACTTTGCGATGGCTCGCCCGGCACGTCATCCGGTGCGAACATCCTTGTCGCCCTGAAGACCTCGCAGCGCTCCTGCGCGGAGCATGTCTGGCACGGTGCCCAGATTTCCGCTGCGCGGTCGCCGCCGTACAACTTGTCCACCAGATCCTCCAAGAAAGCCGCCTTCACTTCGGATCCATCTGGCAAGATTCCACCGACGAGGGACCTTTGGTTGAGGCTAATCAACCGGATGTGGGCATCAATCGCCGTCGACTCGGTTTCCGGTTCGCGCTGGTCCATGAGCGCGGCGTCGAGACGATCGGACAACATGCTCGTCAGAGGAGTGTCATGGCGCTCGATCCACTCCAGTAGCCGTCCGTCGTTGATAGCGAGCAGACATGCGATGTCTTCGTCCGGCGGGCCATCCTGGAACGGTTCCAGGAACTCGTCGAGCAGATCGTCGGCGGACATCCCGCGCCACGACGCGGAACCGTCAAGGTTCATCCGAACTGCAAGCCCGTCGGATGTCTGTCCCTTCAGGATGCGCTCCGACGATGTGCCCTTGCCGATGCCCAGCCGACCGGCCAAGTGTTGGAGCAGAGCGGTCTTGCCGTCGCCGGCATTCCCGCAAAGCACGACAAGCCGGACATGGCGGTCCAACAGATCTCTGTACAGCGTCTCTTCGAGGCGTGTTTCTACGTATGTCTGCTCCGCGAACGGCGTATCAAGACCCCGCGTCTCTCGGTTTCCCCATAGCGAGCCGGGATAAGACCGCAGAAGCGACCTGAGGTGCTCGACGCGTTCCTCGCGCCGTTCGTTCTCGTTGACGAGCAAACGACTGGAACGGCCGCCGGGCACCGACTTCAAACTCTGCCCGTCCGATTCTTGACGGTGTACGTCGACGAGCATTCTTGTTACGTATTCCAAAAGGGCTTCGCAGGTGCGACTCTCGGGCGCACCCACTTCGCGTCGATAGCGTCAAGGATAGCGGAATCCAGTACAGACCGTACAGTTTCACGGTAGTTTCCAGCCCAACCAGCCACATGGCACTTGTGAACAGGTGCTACTCGAGCGCCTCGCAGTGCTTGACCAGCGTGTCGGAGCCGGGGCAGAGCTGCATCGCGTTCAGGCTCTCGAAGTCGATCTCCGACAGCTTATCGTGGCCGCTCCAACTCTGCGGCCAGCAGAGGGCGGCTCGTTCGGCACCCGTTTTGGACAGCCGCGCTGCTGGCAGAGAGGCGTCGATCCCTATGTTGGCCAGCTGGTCGCCGGCCAACAGCCCGACATGCCCGACACCCGTTCGGCCCCCTGGTGGATTCATCGCCAGCGCGGGCGGGCCACCTGCAGCGGCTTCACGCCCACCCGCTGCAGGTCCGGCGCGTCGTCGGCTATCTGGCCTTGACGGGTTAGCAAGTTGCGCGGCGGTGCGCTGAGCCTCAGGCGGGCAGTCCTCAGCCTAGTGATCGGTGTAAAAGTCGTGTCATCAGAATGCAGGTAAGAATACACTTATAGTCTGCCTCTCGCAAGAAGGAGAAAGTCTGCGCCTGTTCCGGGGCTCCTGGCCAAGACTGGAAGGCAGCTTCGAGGACCAAGGGATTCGGCCTTCGCGCCGAAATCTGCCTACGACAATCCCGGGAGCGGCATCCCACCGCTCGGCAAAATCGACGACGGCACTTTCGGAGTATCCGCGCTCTGACACAAAGCATGCCCGGCGGACAGCCTCTAGCTGTCCTAAGCGGGTCCAAGCTGCTCAGGAAGCCTCGTTTTTTGGAAGCTTGGAATCGTGCCGGGCCTGCCCCGGCCAAAGTCCCATCAAATCGCTAGCGGCGGGGTTCTCGCCGATCGGGAGTCCGGTTTTGGAAAACCGTCGCAACCGGCCCGCGACAGGTGCTTCTCGATTATGCTTAGCTGCGACCATGACCCGGCGCAGCTTTTTGGCAATTGGGCAAGCAGCTGCCCTGCCCCCAGGACAGCCGGTCAACGTTGTGTTCTTCATGACCGACGACCACGGTGCGTGGGCGCTCGGCTCCTATGGCTGCGGCCAGATCCACACGCCTCATCTCGACCGCCTCGCCGCCGAGGGGATGCGCTTCACCCGAGCGTACGCTTGCACTCCCGTGTGCTCGCCCTCCAGAGCCACCTACTACACCGGCCTGCTTCCGTCGCACCACGGCGTGCAGGACTTCCTGCTGCCCGCCGACAGCTACGGCCAGCGGAGCCGCAGGTTCCTCGCGGGTCATGCCACCTTCGCAGACATCCTTGCGGGGAACGGCTATGCCTGCGGGCTGGTGGGCAAATGGCATCTCGGACACGACGACCAAGCCCAGGCCGGATTCGAGTACTGGTGTACGGCGGCGCGTGGCGGAGGCGGCTACCGAGACACAGAGTTCTTCGTCAACGGCACGTCTGTCCGCGATACCGGCTACAAGACCGATTTTGTCGGCGAGGCAGCGCTCGACTTCCTCAAGCGGCACCACCGGCAGCCGTTCTGCCTGGTCGTGCCGTTCTTCGCTCCCCATAGCCCTTACGACTACCAGCCCCAAGAGTACCGGCGGTCCTATCGAGGCTCGGACTTCGCTTGCTTCCCCCGCGGTCCGGTCCACGCGCAGGCCCGCGGGCGTTTCCTCCAGCACCATGGGAATCGAGAGAGCTACACGAGCTACTCGGCGCTCGTCACGGGCGTGGACGCCAATGTCGGCCGCGTGCTCGCCAAACTTGACGAGCTGGGGGTCCGCGACAACACGGTCGTCGTGTTTTCGGCAGACCAAGGCTTCAACTGCGGCCATCACGGCGTTTGGGGCAAGGGCAACGGGACGATCCCGTTCAACATGTACGAGGAATCGGTGCGCGTCCCGCTGATCTGGAACCATCCGGGCGTAATCGAACCGGGCGCGGTCAGCTCGGCGATGGTCTCGACCTACGACTTTTTCCCTACGTTGCTCGATTACCTCGGTGCCGCAGCCGAGCCCGACCCGCGTCGCGTCGGGCGGAGCTACGCGGACATCCTGCGCGGCACCCAGCCCGCGCGCCGCAACGAGGTGTTCTTCGAGTACGGCTACACGCGCGCCGCACGCACGGCAAACCTCAAGTACGTTGAGCGCTCGGACGGCTGGCCGAACGAGCTCTTCGACCTGGAGGACGATCCGGGAGAGGTGGTGAACCGCATCGGGAAGCCCGAGTACAGAAACCGGCGCGAGGCTCTGCGCAGCCGGATGCGGGCATTTTTCAACGCAGCTGGAGCGCCGCCGCTCGACGAGTGGCGGTCGACCACCACTCAGCAGATTCCAACGGACACGGGGTACTACAGTTGGAAGCCGTAGGCTGCCGGGTTTGAAGCAGCGCACGACGGGTATAATGTCCGGGCCGGAGGAGATGGGCCCGCTGGCCGGACCAAGCCGTCCCCGGAAAGGAGTTTTTTCATGCCTCGAGCCGCCTGTGTCCGCGCGATTCTGCTGGCCTCCCTCCTCGTAGTCGGAGCCATCGGCTACCGCCTAACTACCGAGGACCTGATGGTTCAGACAGCCAAGGCATGGCTGGCCTCCCTCAACGGCAACCAGATCCCGGCAGCCCAGTTCAAGCTCGACAACCCCGACTACGAGACTTGGCACTTCGTTCCCGGCAACAACTTCCAGCAGACCCGGGGCTACCGGCGCAACGGCCTCACCTACAAGGAAATGACCACCGAGCAGCGCTCGCTCGCCGATGCGCTGCTAGCGGCCTCGCTCTCGCGGGCCGGATTCGTCCGGGTGAAGACGATCATGAGCCTTGAAGAAGTGCTCCGGATCCAGGAGAACGACACGGTCGGGCGGCGCGATGTGGATGTCTATCACTTCAGCGTCTTCGGGAAGCCCGCCCTGGAAGGCACTTGGGCCTGGCGGCTCGAGGGGCACCATGTGTCGCTGCACTTTTTGATGCGGGACGGAGAGCTGGTCTCCACCTCGCCCACGTTCCTGGGAGCCAACCCGCACGAGGTCCGCGAAGGCCCCCGCAAAGGCGTGCGGCCCTTGGGGGCCCGGGAGGATACGGCGCGCAAACTGATGCGGTCGCTGGACGCCGCGATGCAGAAGAAGGCTCTGGTCGCCGACAAGGCCTACCGCGATATCCTCACGTCCGCAGACACCCGCGCCTCGCTGGAAGGTCAGCCGCAGGGGCTCGCGGCATCCGAGCTCAGCCAGGAGCAGTACGAGATGCTCCTGACTGCCGCCGACGAATACGCGGCCTCGCTGCCTGCGGAGCAAGCGGAGCAGCGCAGGGAGATGGTCCGCTCCACGCCCCGGGCCGAGCTGTTCTTCGCATGGGCCGGTTCGATCGAGCCGGGAGGCGGGGACTACTACCGGATCCAGTCGCCCGCACTCCTGATCGAGTACGACAACACGCAGAACCGCAACAACCACAGCCATTCGGTCTGGCGGGAGTTCGAGGGCGATTTCGGTCGGGACGTGCTGGCGGCGCACTACTTGCTCGACGCCCACGGGCTCAACGGCCTCGCGGACGTTCAAGCCGATTAGCCATCCCCGAGGAAGCCCCTGACCGCGGCGGCTGCACCGCAGCAGCGGAACCAAGCGGAGCCCACTCTTCGTTTCCCGTCGTCCCCAAGAGACGCGTCGCGCCCCTAGCTGCGGCGAACAGCGGGCCAAAGCATTGAGCTGGAGCCCGCGCCGAGAGCCCCATTGCTTCCGCATCCCAAGAGACTCGGGCTGCAGCCGCCGCCGGCGAGCCGAGGCGCAGCGTCGTGACGGCGGATCTTGGCCCGAACCGGCCCACGCTCCATGCCAAGCCAGAATCCGGCGCACGCGACCACCATCCGGACGCCGCGCCTCGGCCCCGAAGGGCAGTTCCTCTCGGACCGCTGCGGACTGTTCCGCACGACTCTGCGCACGCTACGGAAACTGCGCCAGATTCCGGCTCGCCTTGGTAAAATTGTGGTTTATGCCCGACCAACCGGAACGCCAGTTCGGCTTCCAAACCCGCTCCCTGCACGCTGGCCAGAGGCCCGACCCAGCCACCAACGCCCGGGCGGTCCCGATCTACCAGACCACCTCGTATGTCTTCAACGACAGCGCCCACGCGGCCTCCCTGTTCGCCCTGCAGGAATTCGGCAACATCTATACCCGCATCATGAACCCCACCTCGGGGGTCTTCGAGGAGCGCATGGCGTCCTTGGAGGGCGGGATAGGCGGCTTGGCGACATCCAGCGGCCAGGCCGCGCAGCTGCTGGCTATCTCGAGTCTCTGCCAGAGCGGCGACGACATCGTCTCCTCGGCCACGCTCTACGGCGGCACCTATACCCAATTCGACACCACCTTCCGCCGGCTCGGGTTCAACACCATCTTTGTCGACCCCGACGATCCGGAGAACTTCCGCAAGGCCATCACCGACAAGACCAAGGCGGTGTATGTCGAGACTGTCGCCAATCCCCGCATGAACGTGATCGATATCGAGGCCGTTGCCGCGATCGCGCACGAGGCGGGCGTGCCGCTGATGATCGACAACACCTTCGCCACCCCCTACCTTTGCCGCCCGATCGAGTTCGGAGCGGACATCGTCGTCCATTCCGCAACCAAGTTCATCGGCGGCCACGGCACCTCGATCGGGGGGGTCATCGTGGACGCCGGCAAGTTCGACTGGAACAACGGCAAGTTCCCGATGCTCAGCGAACCCAGCCCCGGCTACCACGGCATGGTGTTCACCGAAACCTTCGGAGCGATGGCCTACATCATCAAGTGCCGAGTCGAAGGCCTGCGGGACCTCGGCCCCTGCATGTCCCCGCACAACGCGTTCCTCTTCCTGCAAGGGCTTGAGACACTGGCGCTGCGCATGGACCGGCATTGCGCCAACTCGCTGGCTCTCGCGCAGCACCTCGAGAACCACCAGCTAGTCACGTGGGTCAACCACGCCGACCTTCCGGGCAGCCCCTACCGCCCACTGGCCCAGAAGTACCTCCCGCACGGCCAAGGGGCCATCTTCACGTTCGGCATCAAGGGCGGCCGGGAAGCCGGGCGCAAGTTCATCGACGCCCTCCAGCTCTTCTCGCACCTCGCTAACGTCGGAGACGCCAAGAGCCTCGTCATCCATCCGGCCACCACGACCCACCAGCAGCTGAGCGAGAGCGACCAAGCCGCGGCCGGCATCACGCCCGACATGGTGCGGCTGTCGGTCGGGATCGAAGACCTCGACGATCTGATCTGGGACCTCGACCAGGCCCTGGCGGCTTCGCAGCGCTAACCCTCGGCCTCCCGCCAGAAGGGCGCTTCGGGCACCCGGCCGAGGCCGCTCCGGCATCCCGGAACCCGGATTCCAAAAACCGGATCACGCAGCGCGAGTTTCGCTCGGAAATCATACTCCCCTAAGGGGTTAGGTGCCCATCGGACTGGTGACAAAAGTCCTGCCCTTGCTCTATAGTGAAGGGTAATGTGGCCGGGTGCCCCACCTTGGGGGCCGGTCGCGGATCCGCATGATCCGGTCTCGCGAGGAATTGAAGCGGTACGCCCTGGGCATCTTGGCCCTGGTGGCCGTGGGTGCGCTGTCGCTCGTCAACTGGGCCCAGCGCGACCGCTTCAGGGTGCCGGAGGATGGGGTCGTGTGGACCGACTCGGCAGCCGGAGTTCTGGCTGCCAGGGTCGAATCCAACAGCCCGGCCGCACTTGTGGGGGTGCGGCCGGGCGACCGGCTACTCTCCATCGGCGGGCACCCAGTCGATCAGGCCCTGGAAGCGGCGCGGTTGCTGGGCGAGGTCGGTGCCTGGAACCGCACTGAGTACATGATCGAACAGGATGGGGCTGCGCAGCGCTTGTCGCTGGTGGTGGCCGAAAGCGGTGGCCCCGGAGCGGTTGGCACCTTCCTGTTTGCTCTCGGTTGGGTGTACGGCCTCATCGGACTGCTGGTCTGGCTACGCTGTCGGCCGACCCCGGCGACCCTGCGGTTCGGGGCGTTCTGCCTAGCCTCGTTCGCGACCTACGCCCTAAGCTCCACCGGCGAGTTGGGCGCTTTCGATCGCTTGGTTCACTGGCTCGACGTGTGGGCGCTGCTGCTGCTGCCGGCGCTATTTCTCGACTTCTGCCTGCACTATCCCGGTGCGCCGGCGCGGCACCGTGGCTGGGCCCGCTTGGCGTACGGGGTCGCGGTCGCGGTCGGAGCGGCGCACCACGCCGCCGCGGGCGGCTGGGTCGGCGAAGGGATCGCCGAACCGAGCCTGGTGCGCTTTTTCGACACGGCCCCGTTGGCTCTCCTGGCTCTGAATGTCGTGGCGGCAGCCTACATTGTCCGGGCGAGCGTGCTGAGTTCCAAGAATCCGGTGGAAAGGCTGCAGTGGGGCTGGGTGCTCCATGGGTCACTGGCCACCGTGATGCCGTTCACGGTGTTCTACGCAATCCCATTCGCCCTAGGGATCGCTCCGGGGCCCAATCGGGCCTTCGCCGTCTTCTCGCTCGGGATCCTGCCGGCTTCGATCGCCGTCGCTTTGCTCCGCTACCGCCTGCTGGACCTGGAGCTGGTTTGGCGGCGTTGCGCGGCGGCAGCGATGGCGACTACCGCTCTGGCGTTGGCCTGCATCGGAATCCTGTTTCCCAACGGTTCGGCTGCGCCCTGGCTGGCGCGCTACGGCCCGCTCGCGTGGCTCTTCTCGCTGGCAGTCGCCGCCTTGCTATTCCAGCCCCTCCACAAGTTCCTCCGGAAGGCCCTCGACCGCCGGTACTACAGGAGCCGCTACGATGTGCGGCGCACGCTGGCTGATTTCGCTAGGGAGCTGGCTTCGGAAACCGACCCCGCCCGGATGGTCGACGCTGCCGCCGGCCGCTTGGCGGCCGCGCTGGATGTGGACCGCGTGGCGATTTTCGCGGCCGACACGGAGCGCGAAGGGAGTTCGGCCAAATTCCAGGTGCTGCACCCCCGGGATGCAGCGGCGCGGGGCGAGCAGCTTGACCTCGCCTGGCTCGGCTCAGGAAGCGGGGCCGGGCCCAGCACCGTCACGGTGGCCGAGAGCGATCCCGAAGGCCTGCCGACGGCCGCTAGAGGCTGCCGGCACTATGTGCCTTGCCGGGCGCAGGGCCGGACGCTGGCCTGGATCGGGCTGGGTTTGACCCGACGAGGCCGCTTGCTCGACAGCGACGACCTAGCGCTGGCCGAGACCCTGGCCGGGCCCTTCGCCATCGCTCTGGAGAATGGCCGGCTGCACACTTCGCTGCGACGCGAGGCGGCGCTGTATCAGCAACTCAAGGACTACAACGAGAATATCGTCGAGTCGCTCTCCGTCGGGATCCTCGCCGTTGACCTAGAGGGTCGCGTGCAGAGTTGGAATACGCAGCTGGAGCTGCTTCTGCACATCTCTCGCGAGGAAGCGGTCGGCCACCAGCTCGCCGAGCTTCTGCCGCCTGCCCTCGTTGACGAGCTGGAACGGCGGAGCGACGAGAACGGCTCCGGTACCGTGTACAAGTTCCGCCTGCGGGCGGCCGACCTACCCGCTGCGCACCGGCCCGGGAAGCCGCGGGACGACGACGAGCGCGTCGTCAACTTGGCGGTCGCGCCCCTGATCGCCAAGGACTTTCGCCCCATAGGCCGCCTGCTCATCCTGGACGACGTGACCGAGCGCGTCGAGCTTGAAGAGCGCGTGGTCCAGGCGGACAAGCTCAGTTCGGTGGGGCTGCTGGCCGCCGGCGTGGCTCATGAGGTGAACACGCCCCTGGCCGTGATCTCCAGCTATGCCCAAATCCTGGCGGAGCGGTTCCCGGGAGCGACCTCCGAGGGGCAGTTGCTCGCCAAGATGACCGAGCAGACCTTCCGCGCCAGCGAGATTGTCAACTCGCTGCTCGACTTCTCGCGGACCGCTGGAGCTGAGATGGTTCCGTGCGATCTCAATCGCGTCCTGGAGGACACGCTGGACCTGCTGGCCCCGCAGCTGCGTCAAGCTGGGGTGTCCGTGCGCAAGCACCTCCTCGGGACGCCTGGCGTGCTCGCGAACCGCAACAAGCTGCAGCAAGTGTTCCTGAACCTATGCCTCAACGCCCGCGATGCCATGCCGCACGGCGGCAACCTTGAGATCACCAGCCGCAGGAGCGTCGCAGCCGACGGCGCGGACCTCGTCGAGGTCAAGGTCTCGGACACGGGCGTCGGCATCGAGCCGGAGCGACTGGGCCGCATCTTCGACCCGTTCTATACCACCAAGGCTCCGCGCAGAGGGACGGGCCTGGGCCTGGCGGTGAGCTACGGCATCGTACAGGAGCATTCCGGCCTGCTCACGGTCGCGAGCGAGCCGGGCCGGGGAACAACCTTCACTGTGACGCTCCCGCTGGCGGTGCAGCCGGTGCATGCCTGAAGCCACCGCCCCGGTCGCGCAAGAGCCGAAGGGCCGCATTCTCGTAGTCGACGACGAGCCGGCTATCGCCGAGAGCCTCCAACTGCTGCTGGCGACGGACGGCCACACGGTTGCAGTAGCCGGAACGGCCCGCGCATGCCTGGAGTCGCTCGCTAGCCAGCCGGTTGACCTCGTTCTGCTCGACCTCATGCTGCCGGACCGTTCTGGCCTGGACGCGCTGCGCGAGATCCGCAAGATCGAAGGCGGACCGCCCGTGGTCATGCTGACAGCCTACGGCTCGATCGAGAAGGCCGTCGAGGCGACTCGAGCGGGCGCAGCGAACTTTCTCACCAAGCCCTGGAACAACAGCAAGCTCCTGCTCGAGGTCCGGCAAACCTTGGCTCGCCGCCGGCTCGAGCTGGAGAACGCTCGCCTGCGCCAGGAGATTCGGTCCCGCCCGGGCACGCAGAGACTCGTCGGGGAGTCGGAGGCCATCCGCCGCGTCCGCAGGCTCATCGAGCAGGTCGCGCCGTCTTCGGCGACGGTGCTGGTGTCGGGCGAGAGCGGAACCGGGAAAGAGTTGGTGGCCCGCGCTATCCACGCCCAGTCAAGCCGGGCCGACCGGCCGTTCGTGGTGGTGAATTCCGGCAACATCCCCGCGGAGATGCTGGAATCGGCTCTCTTCGGCCATGTACGGGGAGCGTTCCCCGGGGCCGAGCGGGACCGCCAAGGCTGCTTCGCCGCGGCTGACGGGGGCACGCTGTTCCTCGACGAAGTCGGCTCGTTGAGCTCCGAAACGCAGACGAAGCTGGTGCGCGCGATCCAGGAGCGGGAGTATGTGCCCGTCGGCTCGCACAGGCCGGTCCCTGTGGATGTGCGCATCGTCGCCGCCACGCACGAGGACTTGCAGGCTGCCGCGGCGCAGGGAAGGTTCCGGGAGGACTTGTACTACCGCCTGAACGTCATCGGCATAGAGGTGCCGCCGCTGCGCGAGCGCCTGGAGGACGTGCCCCTGCTGCTCGACGAGTTCCTGACGCAGGTCTGTCGCCGCGAACGGAACCACTTCCTCGATGCCGACGGCAAGACCACGCTGGAGTTCACCCCGGAAGCCCGGCGAATCCTGCTGGGGCACGGCTGGCCCGGGAACGTGCGCGAGCTGCTCAACGTGGTGGAGCGCGCAGTCGTCCTGGCCATCCAGGGCGAGCTCGGCCCGGAGCTCCTGCCAGAGCCTCTGGTGCAAGCCGCTGTTCCGAGCGTGCGGTCGGTGCCCCCAAGCCGCCAGCGCGGCCCCAGCCAGAGCCTGCCCGCTATCGTGGAAGACTTTGAGCGGAAGGTGGTGCTCGGGGAGCTCGAGCGCCATGGGTACAACCAAACCGAGACGGCCAAGGCGCTCCACGTGGCACTGTCCACGCTCAACCAGAAGATCCAGCGCCTAGGCATCGATGTTCGAAGCCTCCGGGACCAGCAGAGGCCTTAGCCTGCGCCTCCTGGATGGCTGGATTCGGGGCTGTGCCCAGCGTGAACCCGGCCCGCGCGACAATCGCAGGGCAGCGGCGGCAACCGTGCCGCCGGAGCGGCTGAACCCGGGGCCGCGAGCCTTGCGGCAGCCGCCACCCGAGAACTGGAGCTTCCCAACGGACCCTGCCCGTCCGTGCGGGTCGGCGCGGCACAAGCAAGCTCCAGCTGCCCCCGTGCAACAGGGCGACCTCCCCAGGGCGTAGCGAGTTGCGGCAAGAATGCCGCCAATCCTTCGCCTAGGATGGAAGGCATGGCGAACCCGGACCTTCTCGGGGCCATCCGGGACGTTGGCCAGCGGGTCGAGGGAGCAGGCGACCTCGCGAGGGCCCGAGCGCCGGACAGCGGCGAGGCCGGCGGCGCAGGCGGGATTCCGCGCCCTGCGGGTCGCGGGGAGGGCAGCGCAGGAGACCGGCCCGCCGATTCGCCCATGGCGCAGGCGCGCTAGCTCAAAGGCAGGTGCCATCGTCGATGCCCTTGGAACACTTCGACCCGCTGGTTGCGGAGTGGTTCGAACGGAAGTTCGGAGCGCCGACCGAACCGCAAACAGCAGGTTGGAAGGAAATCGCGGCTGGCCGCGATGTGCTGATCTCGGCCCCGACAGGCTCCGGGAAAACCCTCGCAGCGTTCCTCAGCTGTCTTGACGAGCTGGTCACGTTGGCGCGCGAGGGCTCTTTGCCCGACTGCACTGCCGCGGTCTATGTCTCGCCTCTCAAGGCCCTCAGCAACGACATCCGCAAGAATCTCGAAGCCCCCTTGGCAGAGATCCGAGCGCTCGCCGCAGAGCGCGGCATCGAGCTCCAGCCGGTGCGCACGGCCGTGCGCACCGGCGACACGCCGACCGCCGAACGGCAGAGAATGGCGCGGCACCCGCCCCACATCCTCGTCACCACGCCGGAATCCTTGTTCATCCTGCTGACCGCCGAGAAGAGCCGCGACCTGCTCAAGACGGCGCGCACGTTGATCTTGGACGAGATCCACGCCGTGGCAGACGACAAGCGCGGGTCTCACTTGGCGCTCTCGCTGGCGCGGCTGGACCGGCTGGCGGCCGCTGACGGGGCGCTCGCCAGCCGGATCCAGAAGATCGGCCTCTCGGCCACGGTGAAACCCCTCGGGGACGTTGCCCGCTTCCTCAGCGACCAGTTCGACGCCGGAGAAGGCCGGTTGATTCAGTTCGGGCACCGCCGGAAGATGGACCTCGGCGTCGAAACGCCCTGCGACGAGCTCGGAGCGGTGGCCACCAACGAGCAGTGGGAGGACATCTACGACCGCCTCGCTGCGCTCTCCCGCGAGCACCGCACCACGCTGGTGTTCGTCAACACCAGACGAATGGCGGAACGAGTTGCGCATCGTTTGGCGGAGCGGCTCGGGGAAGACGCAGTCCTGCCGCACCACGGCAGCTTGGCGCGCCACCTGCGGCTCGATGCGGAACAGCGGCTCAAGGAAGGTCGCCTGCGGGTTGTGGTCGCCACGGCTTCGCTCGAACTCGGGATCGATGTCGGCACGGTCGATCTGATGTGCCAAGTCGGTTCGCCCCGCTCGATCGCTGTGACGCTGCAACGCATCGGGCGTTCGGGCCACTGGGTCGGCGCCGTGCCGAAGGGGCGCCTTTTCGCTCTGTCCCGGGACAACTTGATCGAGTGCGCCGCCCTGGTGCGCGCCATCAACGCAGGGCAGCTGGACCGCCTGGAGATTCCAGAGGCTCCGCTAGACGTGCTGGCGCAGCAAATGGTGGCGGCGGTGGCGTGCGAAGAGCTCGGCGAGCAGGAACTCTTCGATCTGATGACGGCGGCCTACCCGTACCGGCAACTGGCGCGCGCCGACTACGACGCGATCCTCGAGATGCTGTCCGAGGGGGTGGCCACGGCGAGAGGCCGACGAGGGGCCTACTTGCACCGGGACCGCGTCAATAGCCGCCTGCGGGCCCGGCGGGGGGCCCGGCTGGCGGCCATCACCTCGGGAGGGGCCATCCCGGACACGGCTCAGTATGCGGTCGTGGCCGAGCCGGAGGGCACCACTGTAGGCATGCTGGACGAGGACTTTGCCGTAGAGAGCAGCATCGGCGACGTGTTTCTGCTGGGGACGACCTCCTGGCGCATCCGCCGCGTCGAGGCGGGCAGGGTGAGGGTCGAGGACGCCCACGGCGCGGCACCGACTGTGCCGTTCTGGCTGGGCGAGGCCCCGGGGCGCACCGCCGAGCTTTCCCAGCAAGTCTCGGAGTTGCGCCAGGCAATCTCCGCAGCGGCCGCCGGCCCCGCAGGCAGCCCGGACGCTGCGGCCGCCCTGCTGCGGGCGGACTGTGGAGTAGACCGGGCCTCCGCAGACCAAGCCGTGCGCTATGTCCTGGCCGGCCAAGCGGCTCTCGGGGCCTTGCCGACCCACAGGCGCGTGGTGGCGGAACGCTTCTTCGACGAAGCCGGAGGTATGCAGCTGGTGCTGCATGCGCCGTTCGGCGCCCGCATCAACCGAGCGTGGGGCTTGGCGCTGCGGAAGCGTTTCTGCCGCACCTTCAACCTGGAGTTGCAGGCGGCGGCAACCGACGACGGGATTGTCATTTCGCTCACCGAGCAGCATGCGTTCCCGCTGGAGTTGGTGTTTGAGTTCGTCCGGGTCGCAACGCTGGAGCATGTGCTGACCCAAGCCTTGCTCGACGCGCCGATGTTCACCGCACGCTGGCGCTGGAACGTCTCCCGGGCCTTGGCTGTACTGCGGTTCGCGGGCGGCCGGAAGGTGCCGCCTCCTATCCAGCGGATGCGCTCCGACGATCTGCTGGCGGCAGTCTTCCCCGATCAAGCAGCCTGCGCGGAGAACTTGACTGGCGAGATCCGCGTACCGGACCATCCCCTGGTGCGGGAGACGGTACAAAACTGCCTCCGGGAAGCGATGGACATCGACGGACTCGCCGCTGTGCTGGAGGCCGTCTCCGCGGGCAAGACGGAAACCGTGGCGGTCGAGACCCCCGAGCCCTCGCCCTTCGCTCACGAAGTCCTGAACTCCAACCCCTACGCCTTTCTGGACAACGCCCCCTTAGAGGAGCGGCGGGCGCGCGCCGTGCAACTGCGCCGCACGCTTCCTGCCGGGTCGGATGAAGCGGCGGCGGCGCTGGACCCGCTCGCCATCCAGCGGGTCCAGCAGGAAGCGTGGCCGCTCGTGCGGGACGCCGACGAACTGCACGACGCGCTCTTGACGCTAGTAGCGCTGCCCCCGCAGGACGCTTGGAACGATTATTTCGCCACGCTTGCGAACCAGTCCCGCGCCGCGCTCGGCGAAGCCGGCCCGCACCGCTTCTGGGTCTCCGCTGAGCGGCTCGACCTCGTTTCCCGAATCTATCCGGAAGCACGTTGCCGCCCCGCGATCCTCGCGGTAGCGCCGACCCGACCCCTCCCGGACGGCCGCGAAGCCTGCATTGCGGAGCTTCTGCGGGGCTGGCTCGACTGTATCGGTCCGCGCACGGCCCCAGCCCTCGCCAAGCTGCACGACGTACCTTTGGCTGCGGTCCAGGCAGGCCTCGCGCAGTTGGAGGCCGAGGGCCAGGTGCTGCGCGGGAGCTTTACGGGCACGGTTGGCGAGGAGGGCCCGGAATGGTGCAACCGACGGCTCCTGGCGAGGATCCATCGCCTGACCTTGGGCAAGCTGCGCCGGGAGATCGAGCCAGTCTCCACGGCCGACTTCATGCGGTTCCTGGGCCGCTGGCAACACGTGGCACCTGGCAGCCGTTTGCACGGGACGGATGGAACCCTGCAAATCGTCAAGCAGCTGCAGGGCTACGAGATCCCGGCAGCTGCCTGGGAAGCCAGCGTCCTGCCCTCCCGTGTCGCGGACTACAAGCCCGAGCACCTGGACCGGCTCTGCCTAGCGGGGGAAGTGATCTGGGGCAGGGTCTCGCCGCACCCCGCCTTCGGGGGACAGGGCGAGAGAAGCGAGACGGAGGCGGGCAAACGAGGCCCCCGCGTGCGTCCCACTCGGGCGGCACCCGTCACGCTCCTATTGCGCGAGGAAGCGGCCTGGATGCTGCCTCTGGCCAACGCCGAGGCTGCCGTCGCCCGTGACATGCTCTCCCACCCCGCGCAGGAGGCGCTCGGCTGCCTCGAGGCGCACGGGGCCTGCTTCTTCTTCGACTTGGTGCGCCAGACGCGCCGCTTGCCGAGCGAGATCGAGGAAGCTCTCTGGGAGCTGACGACGGCGGGGCTCGTGACGGCGGATGGTTTCGAGAATCTCCGCTCGTTGCTCGACCCGAAACGCCGCCGGGGCGAGGGCCACGGTCGCAGGCAGCGCCCGCGGCACGCTCCAGGTCGGTGGACCCTCCAGGCGGAGGCCCTGCGCGGCGCGGAGCCGGTAGCAGGGGCACCGGCCGCGCAGGCGCTGGCGCGGCAACTGCTCGCCCGCTGGGGCATCGTGTTCCGAGACCTGCTCCGCCGAGAGCTGTTCGCTGCGCGCTGGCGTGAGGTCCTAGTGGAACTGCGCCGGATGGAGGCTCGCGGGGAGATCCGAGGAGGGCGATTCGCGGAGGCTTTCCGCGGTGAGCAGTTTGCCCTACCCGAAGCGGTGGACCTGCTGCGTGCGGTGCGCCGCAGCCAGCCCCCTGGCGAGGAACTCGCCGTTTGCGCGGCAGATCCGCTGAACCTCACCGGCGTTGTCCTCCCCAGCGCGAGGCGGAGCGCAGCGTCGGGGGAGACGCTGCGGTTTCGGGACGGGGTGCTCGCCGAAGATCCGCCACCCTTCGCAACCGTCGCGTTGCACCGGAGGCCTGAAGCTGTCCCAGCGGTTTCGTGAGTCGACGAAAGGCACGCTACTCGGTGCGCCGCGACCGTCGCAGCGTTGATTCCAGTGCCTGATGGATTCTCTCTATTCGAGTTATTAATCGCATCACAAATCGTGTCCCTGGAATCCATTCGTCGCAGGGCTTCGATCCCCAGCCACGCGCACCTCATGACCTCCCGCTCCACTTGATAGAGCTTGTAGTTGTCCGACAGCCGGCCGGCCGCTGGCTCGATCAGCGCCGCCAAGGCGGAGAAGTCGGCGTAACGGAAGAGCCTGTAGGACGGCTGCAAGGGCTTCCAAAAGTTCGCTGAGCGCTCGTCGGAGGCGAGGTGGTCGATCGATCCGTCCGCGGTGCGCCGCTGCAAGTACTTCCGTATGTACTCGGGTTCCGTCAGCCGACGCGGGGTATTGTCCGAGCTCTGTCACCGCGCCTGACGTGGACGGCGGCGAACCAGCTACCATCGAGCGACGCGAGGCGCTGGATGGTGCGCCGCATGAGCTCCAGCACCGGTGCCGAAGAGACGAGTCGGACCGTGGCGGCGGGCCAATCGCCCGTTCGCACTTCTCGAAAATGCATCATTTCTGGGCGGTCGAAAGTGCGGACCGCAAGGGGGTAGGGCTTGTGCCCGGCCGGCATCCGTTCGGTTGACCCCGGCACCAATGTCCGCACCTCAGCCTCCTTGGGGAGGCGGGACGCCGCAATGGGCAGCGGGCGTTCCCCCCGCGGCGGCGTCGATTTTGCTTGCCCCGAGGTCGAAGTACGTCTCCCCCTGCCAGTCGAAACGCACCCCGAAACTCTGCCTCGGTGCGAGGTTGAGCGGCGGCAGCACCGCGAGTCGGCCGGTCGCCGATCGATCAATGCCCGGAGACCGATCGCTTCGAGCTGTTGGCGGCGGCATTCGGCAAGTTCGGCGGCGAGAGCGCTCGCATCGCCATGCCGGCATGCCTGGGACTGGAGCGCAAGCGTCGGCTTCGCTCCCGCGCATCCGATCCGGTAGCGGAAACCTGCGCCACCGCCTACCAGCCAAGCTTGGGCTGCCGCGCACCTTCCCGCAGTTTCGTTGCCAAGGAGAAGGTCTATGGGGGGTCTGCGAGCGCTCCGCAGAATTGGATCCAGACCCAGGCCTGGGGCGGGGAAGAGTCCCGCCAGTCCGTGGCTGCGCGCGATCCAAGCCCCGCCTTCCATGACGTTGCCCCGGCGCAGCCTAGAACGTGACCTTGGTCATCATCTGGAACGTCCGAGGGAATCCGCGCGTACCGGGAATGCTGCCGAAGTGGTCGGCTCCGAACACCGTGAGGGGCCCCCGCCAATTCACGTTGTTGAAGAGATTGATAAACTCGAAGCGCAGCGTCAGGTGGGCGTCTTCGAATAGCGTCGTGGACTTCTCGAGCGCCATATCCCAGTTGACCAGCGCAGGACTGCGCACAGCCCCGGTGGTCCGGGGCGCGGGGCTGAGCAGCAAGCCTTCCGAAGGGGCGAGCGAATCGGCGGTGATGTAGCGGTCGACCTTGCCGACCGGGTTTCCGCCTCCGCCGATTGCGGCGTTGGCGGGTCGCTGATGGCTGAAGCCGTACGCGCTAAGCGGATTCTCGTTTTGGGTGACTGCGAGAGGGAAGCCACTGCGCAGGACGGTGGCCACTGAGATCAACCAGCCGGCTAGCAACCTGCTGCTGGCCTGCGTCTGGTACATGAAGTGCAAGTGCGCTTGGTGCGGCACATGGAGCACTGACGGCGAGTAGTCTTCGTCCAGCCCCGGACACTTCCCGAACGCGCACGCGTCCGGCGTGTTGTAGGCGACCGTGGGCAGGCTCTCGAGGAGCGTGTTGGCCTCGTACACATTGTCCCGGTGGGCCGTCAAGCCATAGTTCAGCCGAGTCCCCCAAGCACGGCCAAACCTCTTCTCCAGTTCAAGCCTCAGCGCGTGGTAGGTGGATTTGCCCGCGCTGACGTGCCGGGCGTAGACATTGCGGAAATGCGGGAAGGGCCGCAGCAGCTGGCCTAGGGGCAGCGTCTCTTCGCCCGCGAAGGAGCCGAAGCGGGAGTCGCCGCGAAACGGATTCGGGTGGCGTTGGTTCAGACGACCTCCGAGTTCCAGGTACCCATCCGCCAGTTGGTTGATGTTGAGGACTGAGTTCAAGGTGCCGCCGATCGGCAGGTTCGCGCCCCGGCTGCCGACATAGCCAACCTTGAGCGCTACATCCCTTCCCAGATCGCGCTGCAGATCCAGCGACCATTTCCGGATCCGAGGCGAGTCGCGATGCTGCTCGTTGAAGTACACATCCCCGCCGATGTTCTGGAATCGTCCCAGGGCGTTGCCCGCCGGCTTGAGGATCCCTTCGGGAAACGGGTCGGACGCGGTCGCGGCGGGCGGCGAGATGCCGTCCACGCTTGCGGCGACATTCGTCACGGCGGTGTACCCGTAGGTGCCGATCTCGGAGGCCTCCGTGCCGGCGGGAATCGCATAGGGCACCCAGAACGCCGCGTAGCCGCCCCTCAGGACGGTGCGCGGGTTCAAGCTCAGCGCGAAGCCTACCCTGGGCCCGAGCTTCGCCGGCGGCGGGTTCCCCTGGTGGGTCGGGTTGCCGTCGACTCCCGCATACAGCAAGCCTCCCCGCAACGGGAAGCCGGGCAGGGTTTCCTCGAGCCCCGGGGCCAGATCGACCTGAGCGGGGAACGGGTTCTGCCGATCCCAGCCAACGGCGAAGTCGTGGCCGTGCTCCCGGAGGCCAGTCTCGTGCTCTAGGCGGAGGCCGAGGTTGATGACTAGGCTCGGGACAACCCTCCAGTCATCCTGGACGAAGCCGCCGTAGTAGTCCAAGTACAAGTCCGCCGGCGTGGCGACGGTCGCACCGCCTCCGGCAGGGATGCCCGCCAGCAAGTCGGCTAGGGCGCTGCCGGAGCCGGTGGCTGGGTTCGCCGGGTCGGGCCCCTGCGTGAATCTCTTGGCGAAGTTCAGTCCGAAGCCGCTGCCGTAATGCACGGTGCGCACTCCGAGCCGTCTCCATTGCCCGCCGTACTTCACTGTATGGTTGCCCCGGGATTGCGCGTAGGACCCGCTGACCTCGCGGGAGAGCCACTGCACGTTGTCCGTGCTCCGCCCTCCGAGGGCCCGGCCCTCGTTCCCGAAGCCATCCACATCGATCCGCGGAAACTGGCCGACGTATCCCTCCTGAGCGTAGATATCGTCCAGAAAGGCTCCCTGGATCCCGAGTTGGTTCCGAAGATCGCCCTCGCCGTACGGGGCACCTTGCCACGAGTCGTCGAAATAGGTTTGGCCGTAGCGCAGGGTCAGCACCGAAGTGGAGCTCGCCAGATATGTGTTATTGAGAGCCAGGGCGTGGACATTGCGTCCCAGCGTCGCGGACCCGATGTCGAAGACAGGCACCTCGGAGGCGTTGAGCAAATCCGCGTAGTGGCCGAACTCCGGCTCCGTCGACCGGTAGTGGAGATAGGTTCCGGAAAGCTGCCATGTTTCCGAGAATGTGTGGCTTAGGTTCCCGGTCGTCTGGAGCGCCCGCACGATCTGGATGCCGGAGGTGGACAGTTGGCCGCCGGAACCGAGGGAGCCGAGCAGGTCCGCCATGGCTCTGCCCGCCGGATCGATGCGGCTGGCCGGCATGCGGTTGTCGGCGAACGCCCTCCTCCGGCCTCCCGCATCCCGGTCGAACGGGTCGTAGATTGTGGCTCCGGTTTCGGAGAAGTCCCCGGCGGCTTCGGCCGCCGTCGGCACCGTAACGGTGGTGTTGCCGATCGCATGGTCGGAATAGCCTTCGGCAGCGACCCAAAAGAAGGTCCGCGACGGCACCACCGGGCCGCCGAACGAAGCGCCGAAGAGGTTGTAGGCCGCGTTTCCAAGATCCTGCTCGCCGAGCAGGCCCGCATCGAAGTCCTGCTGCTGGAAGTACGCCAGCTTGCGCCAAAATGTGTTCAATTGGCCGGGGCGGAACTGATGGAGAGCACTCCCGGCCCAAGTGTTTGTTCCGCGCCGGTGGATCGTGTTGAACACTCCTCCGCCGGTGCGTCCCATCTCCGCGTCGTAGGTGTTGGTCTGGACCTTCATCTCCTGGACCGCCTCGAAGACCGGGATGATCACGGAGCGGTTGCGGAGGTCGGTCATCGAAACGCCGTCCACGGTGTAGTTGTTGCCCCGCAGCGGGCCGCCACCCAGCGAAAGCAGGGACGAGTTCGTCTGGTCCGACTGCTTGACCCACACCGGATTGCCGGTATGGACCACGTTGGGCGTGCTGACAGCCATGATGAAGACGTTGCGGCCCGGCGAGGGCAACGCCTCCAGCTGCCGACGGTCGATCGTGGAGGCCAGCGACGCACTGCCGTTCTCGATCAGCGGCGTCTCGGCAACCACGGTGACTGTCTCGTCGACGCCGCCGATCTTGAGCGCGATGTCGGCGACGAGGAACGACGAGATCCCGACCACCAGCCCCTCGCGAACGAACGGCGCAAATCCGTCGAGCGAGGCCACCAGCGTGTACTGGCCTGGCTGGACATTGGCGAAAGCGTATTCGCCGTCGCCGCTGGAGAACGCGGACCGGGCAATCCCGATGTCGTCGCTTTGGAGCGTCACCTCGACTTCGGGGATGACTGCCCCGGCGGCGTCGCGAACGATGCCGCGGACACCGCCTTGAAACGTCTGGGCCCCAGCGCCTTGGACGATCCCGAGGGCGCCCCCCAGGAGAACGATGCCGAGGCGCGACCCGTTGCCGGACGCCATGAGGCCTAGGAGCCCCCGGGACGGGTACGGGCTTGTAGCTCCGCAGCCATTCCGGGCGACCTAGCGGGAGGCTCGGGAGAACCGTCCAAGCAACCGGGCCTCTGCGTGGGACCCCAGATGCGTTCCACGGCTTCGCGTGCCGAGGTCGTCACGCCCGAATCGCCGACCGCCCACGAATATAAGATAGCGTGCAACCATTTCGCGGTGCGCTGCCGGCCAAGGCCCCCGCCAGCAGGGACGCAGGTTAGAAGCGCAGTCCCTTCCGCAACAGGATTGCGTTGTAGAAGTGCAGCTCCCCGTCGAGCGCACGGCGCGTGTTGGCTCCGTCGCGAAAGCCGTGCGCCTCGCCCTCGAACAAGCAGTACGCCACCGGGATGCCCCGCGACCGCAGTGCCGCCACCATCGCCTCGGTCTGGTCGGGCGGCACAACGCGGTCCTCGGAGCCCTGGAAGAAGATCGCGGGAGCCGTCACCTGTCCGGCAGCCCCCAGCGGCGAACGCTCGGAGTACAGCCGCTCGGAACCGGGCCACGGCCCCACCAGCCGCTCGTGGTACCGCGACTCGAACTTGTGGGTGTCCCTCGCGAGAGCCGCCAGGTCGCTGACCCCGTAGTACGCCGCCCCGGCCGCAAAGACGCTGCGAAAGGCCAAGCAGCACAGCGCGGTGAACCCCCCCGGCGCTCCCGCCCTTGACGATCAGCCTGTTCGGGTCCGCGAGTCCCGCTGCGGCAAAATGCCGGGCCGCCGCCACGGTGTCGTCGACATCGGCGACACCCCATTGGCCGTCGAGGCGCTCGCGGTATGCGCGCCCGAATCCGGTGCTGCCAGCGTAGTTTACGTCCGCGACGGCGAACCCCCGGCTGGTCCAGAACTGGATCGCTAGCGACAGGCCGTCGTTCGCAGCGCCCGTGGGGCCGCCGTGGATCCGCACGATGAGCGGCGGCTTCTCGTCCTCTGGGGCGGAGAACTCGGGATTGCGGGGCTCGTAATAGAGGGCGTGCGCCGTGCGGCCGTGGGCCGACGGGAACGAGACGGCCCGCGCCGGCGAGAAGTAGCGCTGCAATCCCTCAGGCGGTGCGGCAGAGCGGCGGAGCACCTCCTGCCGACCGGACTCCAGGTCGAGGCGCACTAACGCCGGAGCCTCCGCTGGCGAAGCCGCCAGGAACACGGCGTTCCGGCCCTGGACGGCGAGCGAGTCGATCTGCGTATGCTCGGTCGCCACCGGCTGCAAGGTCCCGCTCCGGCCTAGCAGCCCCAGGCTCCACGAGCCGCTCTCGCAGAACGCGCACAGGATCGCGCCATCGCCCGTAAAGCCGTAGGTGGACATTCCGAAGACCCATTGCGGCAAGCCGAACTCGGCCTCGCGGGGGCACAACGCCACAGGAGTGCCGCCGGCATCGCGGTACAGGTTCCAAAAACCGCTCGCGTCCGACACGAAATGCAGCTCGCCCTGGGGCGACCATAGCGGCTGGAAGACGGATTCGTCTGGCCCTCCGGCGACTCGCCGCTTTGCGGTCAGCCCTCCGTCTTGCGCAACCCGAGCGGTCCAAAGCTCCGTTCCGTCCCAAGGCATCTGGGGATGGCGCCATTCCAGCCAGCACAGGCGCTCTCCGTCCGGACTCAGGCGGGGATTGGAATAGAAGTCGGCTCCGGACAGCAGCGTGCGCACTGCGCCGGGACCGCCGGCGAGGGAAATGGCCACGAGGGCCTGCTGCGGCTCGCGCCCAGCATCGGAATGGTCCTCCCGCACGGCCAGGAGCCGGTTGCGACGGGAATCGATTTCCAAATCCGCGTAGCGCCACGCACCCTCCGGCGTCAGAGGCGCGGGCTCCGCACCGGGCCGAACCCAGTGCAAGCGGTCGTCGCGGAGCTCCGAATAGAGAATCGTCTCGCCGGCAACGGTATAGGCCCCTCCGCCGTACTCGTGGACCCGGCTTCGAACATTCGCGGCGCCGGGCAAGACCTCCTGCGCCGCGCCGACCGCTCTGCGGCGCATCAGCACCGTGCGACCGCGTTCCGCCGGGCGTCCCTCCAGCCAATAGACCGCGCCTCCCTCGAGACGGGGCTCGCCGAGGCGGATCGACTGGGCTGCGACCAGATCGGAAGTGATCGGAGACTTCCAGAAGCCGTATTCTGCGATGCGCTGCATCGGCTGTCCGGGTGGGTCCGCGCTGTGGCGGAGCGGTCAGTTGGGCCGCTCGGAGGGCAGCCCCTCGAGGAAGCTCTCTACGAACTCCCGGTTGTCCTCCGCGGTGAGGTTCTTGCGGATCAGCTGCTCCGCCGCCTGGATGGCGAGGCCGACCGCCTCCCGGCGGATCTCGGCCTCGGCGGCGCGCCGCTCGGCTTCCAGTTGCTTGCGGCCCTCCTCGAGGATCTTGCGGGCCTCCTCCCGGGCGTCTTCCCGAGCCTGAGCGCGGACGCGCTCCGCCTCTTGGCGGGCTTCGACCACAAGTTCCTGCGACCGGCGCAACGACGCCTCCATGCTGGCTTTGTTCTCGGCGATCGCTGCTTCGGCCCCGCGCTTCGCCCGTTCGGCCGCCTTAAGCGAGTTCCGGATGCGGCCCTCGCGCTCGCTCAGCGCCCCGAGGATTGGCTTCCAGGCCACGAGGCGCAGGGCCACGAACGTCAAGAGGAAGGTAACCACGGTCCAAATCATCAGACCGGGGTTGAATTCAAGCAGCGCGTTGTCGCCGGCCATGACAGGCTCCCTCGCTAGCTGTCCGCCGCAACCTAGAACAGCAAGGCGACGAAGAGCACGCCGAGCCCGATCACCGCAACGCCTTCCAACAGGAACAAAGGCAGCTGGAACGCGCTTTGGATGTCCTTCGCGGCTTGCGGCTGGCGGGCGATGCTCTCGACCGCAGCGGCAGTGAACTTGCCGATGCCGAGACCGGCGCCGACGACGATGATGCCGGCTCCGATGGCGCTGCCGGATGCCTTGTCGAGCACTTGCGCAGACGCCATCACGGGCAGCGCCAGCGCGAAGGCGAGCGCGGTCAGGATGTTGATGGTGGTTCTCATGAGTGGGGTTCCTCCGTAGAGATGGACAAAGTCGGGGCGGACGCTCAGTGCTCGTCCGCAACTAGCATGCCAACATACAGCGCGGTCAGCAGCGTGAAGACATAGGCCTGGATGAAGGCTACGATCAGCTCCAGCAGCGTGATGGCCACAGCCAGCGGCACCGAGACCACGGCGACGGCCACCGCCTGGAACATGAAGATGAAGCCGAGAATGATCAGAATGACGATGTGCCCCGCCGTCATATTCGCGCCGAGGCGGATCATCAGCGCCACAGGGCGGACGAGCATAGAGATCAGTTCCAGCACGACCACCACCGGCGCCAGCGCCAGCGGAGTGCCGGGAGGGACCATGTGCTTCACGTAGCCGGCCGGCCCGAGCGCGTAGACGCCCGTCGCGATGAACGTGAAGAAGGACATGAGCGCCAGCGCGCCGGTGACGTTGAGGTTGCTGGTGGCGGTGAAGCCGCCAGGCACAAGCCCCAGCACGTTGCAGGCCAGGATGAAGAAGAACAGCGTGAGCAGGAAGGGCGTAAAGCGAAGCCCCCACTTCTCGCCCATGTTGCGGACCGCGATTTCATCGCGGACGAACACCACCAGCGCTTCCAGGGCGTTCGCCAGTCCGCGGGGGGCGGTCGAGCTCGCCTCGCGCCGCCGCAGGCCCACGGCCATCAGCAGCACCAGGGCAACCGAGGCGACCAGCATCATGAGCACGGCCTTGGTGATGCCCAGCCCGCCGAGGAGGGGCTCCAGCGCCGCAGGCAATTGCACGCTGCTGTCCGCTATGTGATGCTTGATCACGTCGGGGAGCGACTCGTCCCCACCGGCGCCAGCCGCCGCAAGCAATGCGAATGGAAGTCCCACGGTCAGCACCGGCCGAAGAACCTCGTGTAGCGGAAGCCTTCTACCGTCTGGGCCGCCAAGTAGCCCACCAGGAGGGCTGGAACGAAACCCCGCGCGTCCACCGCGGCTACGCTAAGCGCCCAAGCCGTTACGGCCAGAACCCAAACCGTCCGCAGCGCGGCGCCGAGGGCTAGAGCCTTGAACAAGCTGCGCCGCAAGAGCGGCTCGCCGAGGCGCAGAACCGCCTCGGACACCGCAGCCGAGGCCAATCCGCAAGTCAGCCCGATTGCGATCTCGCCCGTCATTGCTGCGTCCAGAGGGCCTTCGCCAAGTTATAGAAGCCGACCACGACCCCGAGGAACAGCCCGGCCACAGCGGCACCGGGGTTGAGATCCCACTGGAGCCCCACCAGCGCACCTGCCAGCAACCCGCCCAGAACCGTTCCACTCAGCGACAGCGCCGCCACCGCCGCGGCGTTGCTGGGGCGAAACGGCACGAGAACGTGCTAACCGGACACAGGGAACGCTGCGGCATCCCCGGAGAGGGCTGGGCCAAGCACCGCAGCTGGCTCTCAGCATAGCAGATCGAGCTCAGAGGCGGCAACTGCGGGAGGCTGGCTCTTCTGCGGCAAGACTTCCGGGGCGGCACGCGCCGCTTCTCGGTTTTGCCCGTAGCGGGCCCAGACTCCGGCCAACCCAGTCCCGCAACTGCCGCCGCAACGCGCAGCGCTACGGCAGGGGGCCGCGCACCGGGCATGCCGGGCTTCCGCCCTACCGCAGCGTCAGCAAAACCGACTCGCCGGCGAAGTCCAGGAAGCGCTGTGGAAGAAGGCCGATGCCCACCGTCAGCACCCCGCTCGCAATCAGCGCCACGCGCGTCCCGAAGCTCAGGTCCAGCCCGGCCGGCTGCTCGGCGCTCGGCGCCAGCCAGCACGCCCGAATGACCCGAAAGTAGTAGTACGCCGCCACGGCCACATAGAGCGCGGCGAAGATCGCCAGCACATAGTACCCCTCCCGCAATAGCGCCAGGAAGATGTAGTACTTGCCGTAGAAACCCGCCAGCGGCGGGATGCCCGCCAACGACAGCATGAACACCGCCATCAGGACGGCATACCCCGGAGCCCGACCGAACAGGCCGTTCAAGTCGTCCAGTTCCTCGGCCGCCTCGCCCTTCCGCCGCATGACCGCCACCAGCGCGAACGCCCCGAAGTTCATGAACACATACGCCAGCAGATAGACCGCGATGCCGTGGAGGCCCGCCTCGTTGGCAGCCACCAGTCCCAGCAGGATGTAGCCCCCGTGCGCAATCGAACTGTACGCGAGGAGTCGCTTCAGGTTCGTCTGCGTGACCGCCGCGATATTGCCTACCGTCATGGTCACGAGCGCGATCGCCCCGAACAGCGGGATCCAGGCGTCCGCCGCGCTGCCGTAGGCCGTCAGGAACAGCCGGATCATCAGCGCGAACGACGCTGCCTTCGACGCTACCGACACGTAGGCCGCCGTGGGTGTCGGAGCCCCCTCGTAGGCGTCCGGCGCCCACATATGGAACGGCACCGCCGAAATCTTGAAGAACAGCCCCACCGATGTCGTGATGAGGGCCAGGGCCACCGCCCAGTCCCCCGCCGACCGCGCCTCGACCGCCGCGCCGATCTCCGCCAGACTGGTCGAGCCGGCGATCCCGTACAGGATCGAGAACCCGTAGGCCAGCAGGCCGCTGGAAAACGCCCCGAGGATCAGGTACTTCATCGCCGCCTCGTTCGAGCGGCGCTGCCTCCGCAGGAAGCCCACCAGCACGTAGAAGCTCAGAGCCATCGTCTCCAGAGCCACAAACAGCACCACCAAGTCCTGCCCGGTAGCCATCACCGACATGCCCGCCTGGGCGAAAAGCACCAGCGCGTAGTACTCGCCCCGATGCTCGCCCTCGGCCTCCAGGTAGCGCGCCGTCATGGCGACCGCCAGCGTCGCCGCTAGCACGAAGACCGCGTTGAAGAAGACTCCGAAGCCGTCGATGACGATCGAGCCGCCCAAGCCGCTCAGCGAACCGCCCGCACTCAAGTCTCCGTGGTACTGGTACAGGACCCCCGCCACTAGGGCTTGGCCGACCAGCGCCACGATGGCGTTTGTCCAGCGCTGCTTCGTGCGCCGCACCCAGAAAGCGTCCGTGAGCAGGACCCCGCACCCGAACAGGCACAGGATGACGGCCGGCTTCAGGACATGGAGGTCGTTGAGGGAGAAGGTCGGGTCCATCATTCGCTCGTTGCGGGTTCCGCCTCGCGCACCTGGGCCAGCTGCTGCGCCTCACCTGCCGCGCTCTGCGCCTCCATGCGGCTGAAGTAGCCGGGGTCGAGTCGCTCCACCAACTTCGCCGTGGGCGCCTCCAGGACCTTGAAGTAGGGCTTGGGGTAGAGCCCGATCCAAAAGCAGCCCGCAATGAGCGGGGCCATGACTACGATCTCCCGCAGGTTCATGTCCCGCAGGCCCTCGTTCTTCGGATTCGTGACCGGCCCCAGCATCACCCGCTGGAACAGCCACAGCAGGTAGGCCGCGCCAAGGATGATGCCCAGCACGGCGAAGCCCGCCCACCAGGCGCTGACCTCGAACGCACCGCGCAGGATCGTGAACTCGCCAATGAACCCATTGAGCCCGGGCATGCCCATCGAGGCGAACAGCGCGATCGCGAACAGCACCGTGTAGACCGGCATGCGGTTGGCCAAGCCGCCGTAATCGGCGATCTCGCGCGTGTGGCGCTGGTCGTAGACGATACCCACGGCGAGGAACAGCAGCGGCGTCGAGAGGCCGTGGTTGAAGCCCTGCAGGAACCCGCCGGCGATGCCGTTCGGGTTGAGCGCGATCAGCCCTAGCGTGCAGAAGCCGAGGTGGCTGACCGAGGAGTAGGCCACTAGGCGCTTCCAGTCCTTCTGCATCAGCGACACCAGCGCCCCGTACACGATGCCGACGATCGACAGGAAGGCGATCAGCTGCACCGTGGTGTCGTCCGTGGCCCCCTTCGGGAACAAGGGCATCGCGAAGCGCACCAAGCCATACAGCCCCATCTTCAGCAGGATGCCGGCCAGGATCACCGAGCCCGCCGTCGGAGCCTCGGTGTGCGCATCGGGCAGCCACGTGTGGAACGGGAACATCGGTACCTTGACCGCGAAGGCGACGAAGAAGCCCCAGAACAGCCAGAACTGCAGGTCCGGTCCGGTGTAGGCCGCGACGCGCATCAGATCCTCGATGGCGAAGCTGTAGTGGCCGAACTGCTCGTAGTGCTTGAAGTACACGGTCAGCATGGCCAGCAGCATCAGCACCGAGCCGGCCAGCGTGTAGAGGAAGAACTTGATCGCGGCGTACAGGCGCTTGCCCCCGCCCCAGATCCCGATGATGAAGTACATCGGCACCAGCATGATCTCCCAGAAGACGTAGAACAGGAACAAGTCCAGGACCATGAAGACGCCCAGCATGCCTGCCTGCAGGAACAGGAAGAACGCGTAGTACTCCTTGACCCGGTCCTGGATCGACGCCCAGGAGCACAGGATCGACAGCCAGCCGACCACCACTGTCAGCAGCACCATGAGGTAGCCGAAGCCGTCGACGCCGAGGTAGTACTGCGCCCCCAGGGCCGGAATCCAGTCCATGCGCTCCACCAGCTGGAAGTCGCCGTTCGCGCTGTCGAAGGCCTGGATCAGCGGGACAGTCACCAGCAGCCCCAGCACGGCGAAGCCATTGGCCACGTACCGGATAAGATCCTTGCTCTCCTTCGGCAGGCACATGACGGCGAGCATGCCGACTAGCGGCGTCAGCCAGATGATGCTCAGAATGTGTTCGCTCATGGTCTCGTGCTGCCCGGGGCGGCCCGGACGCTTTCCCTTATCCGAATAGGAAGTACCCCGCGACGACCCCGACCCCGATCAGGAACAGCAGCGCGTAGTTCTGCACCAAGCCGGTCTGGAACATGCGCACGGGATACGAGATGAACCGCACCCCATAGCCGACGACGTTGACGAGGCCATCGACCACCCACTTGTCGAAGAACATGGTCAGGCTGGACGAGCCGCGGGTCAGGAAGCCGACGGAGTTCACCGCGCCGTCCACGACCTCCCGGTCGAAGTCTGCAAGCTGGCCGCCGCCGCCCTTGGCGGCGCCGTCGACGAAGAGCGCCCCGTAGATCTCGTCCACGTTGTACTTGTTCAGGAGCAGGCCGTGGAGCCGCCGGCCCAGGACCAGCATCGGCTCGCCGGTGTACCGCGCCGTGCGGAACATTCTGGCCGCCAGCCAGATCGCAGCCAGCGCCAGCGCGACCGACAGCGCCATCAGGCCCCACTCCAGGGCGGCGCTGTGGTGGGCGGCCTCCTCCACCACCACCGCCTCGCTCAGCCAATGCTCCAGGCTCGGCAGCATGTCGTGGACAGGCCCGAAGACGACCGGCGTGCCGACGTACCCGGCCAGGACGCTGCCGACGGCCAGGACGATGAGCGGCCAAGTCATCGAGCGCGGCGACTCCTGCACGGGCGTGCCTGCCGCAACCCGGTCGTCGCCGTAGAACGTCATGAAGATGAGCCGGAACATGTAGAACGCGGTCATCATGGCCGTCAGCAGGCCCAGCGCGTACAGCAGCGTATGGTGCGCGGAGAAGGTCTTCCAGAGGATCTCGTCCTTGGAGAAGAAGCCGGCCAGGCCCGGGACGCCGGCGATCGCCAGGGCGCCGACCAGCATGGTCCTGTACGTGACCGGGATCTTGTCCTTCAGCGCGCCCATCTTGCGCATGTCCTGCTCGCCGCCCACGGCGTGGATCACCGATCCGGAGCCTAGGAACAGGAGGGCCTTGAAGAAGGCGTGGGTGTACAGGTGGAAGATGCCGACCCAGAACGCGCCGACGCCGCAGGCCAGGAACATGTACCCCAACTGCGACACCGTCGAGTAGGCGAGCACCTTCTTGATGTCGTACTGCACCAGCCCGATGGTCGCGGCGAAGATCGCCGTCAGAGCCCCGACCACCGCCACCAGCAGCATCGCGTTGGGAGCCAAGGTGTAGATCGCGCTCGAGCGAGCGACCAAATAGACCCCGGCCGTGACCATGGTGGCGGCGTGGATCAGCGCCGAAACCGGCGTAGGGCCCTCCATCGCGTCGGGCAGCCAGACATGCAGCGGGAGCTGCGCCGACTTGCCCATGGCCCCCACGAAGAACAGCAGGCCGATCAGGCTCAGACACCCCCAGGCCTGCTCGACCGCGAAGCCGCCGCCGACCAAGGCCGGACCGACCTCGGTGAACTTCAGCGTGCCGAGCATCTCGAAGGTCAGGAGCATGCCCAGCACGAAGCCCGCGTCGCCCACGCGGTTGACGATGAAGGCCTTGTTGGCCGCGTTCGAGGCGGACTTCTTGCGGAAGTAGAAGCCGATGAGGCCGTAGCTGCAGAAGCCGACGCCCTCCCAGCCGACGAACAGCAGCGCGTAGTTGTTCGCCATCACCAGGACGAGCATGAAGAACAGGAACAGGTTCAGGAAGCCGAAGAACCGGTAGTAGCCCCCGTCGTGGGCCATGTAGCCCGTCGAATAGACATGGATCAGGAAACCGATGCCCGTGACCACTAGCACCATCACAGCGCTCAGCGAGTCCAGCAAGAAGCCCCACTCGGCGGTGAAGGCGCGCACCCCGGGGTCGGTGTGGGAGTCGAGCCCCGCCAGCCAAGTCCACTTCACAACCTCGTAGCTATGCCCCTCGACACTCTGCAGCTGGAGGATCGCGCCGACAGCGAAGACGAACGCGAGCAGCACCATGCCGGGGCACAGGATGTCGATCAGCCTCCGTCCGGCCCCCGGCTCGTGGTGTCCGCCGCCGTGGGCGTCGGCCTGCGGAGGGCCGGGCGGCCGCTGGGGGTCCAGCTTGCGCCCGAACAGCAGCATCAGCGCCGCTCCGAGGAGCGGGAACATCGGGATGAGCCAGATACTTTCGAGGAAGAACACCGACTGCCCCCTACCAGCGCAGCAAGTCGATCTCGTCCGCATGCACGGTGTGCTTGTTGCGGAAGAGGGCGATGAGGATGCCGAGGCCGACCGCCGCCTCGGCGGCGGCGACCGTGATCACGAAGATCGAGAAGACTTGGCCATGCACCTGCTGCAGCGAAGCCGAGAACGCCACGAGGTTGATGTTCACGGCGTTCAGGATCAGCTCAATGGACATCAGCAGGACCAGAATGTTCCGCCGCGTGAGGATCCCGACCGCGCCGATCGAGAGCAGCAGGGTGCTCAGGACGACGTAATGCGAGGTGGTGATTTCCATGGCTGGATTCCGGTCGCCTAGCTCTCCGTCTCCCGGTTGCGGGCCTTCGACATCACGACGGCACCGATGATCGCCACCAGCAGCAGCACCGAAGCCAGCTCGAACGGCAGCAGATACTCGGTGAAGAGCACCTGGCCCACATGCTCGGAATTCTCCGTCAGCCGACCGAGCGGCAAAGGCTCCGCGGAGCCGGGGAAGTCCAGCGCCCGCACCCCGCGGAGCGCGATCACCGCCAGCGTGGCGCAGACGCCCGCGACGCAGGCAAGCGCCAGCCAGAGCTGGTTCGAGAACCGCCGGAGCGTGGCTTCCTCCTTCAGCGGCACCAGCATAATGACGAACAAAAACAGGACGGTGATCCCGCCGATATAGACGATGATCTGGACGCCGGCCACGAACTCGGCCCCTTGCAGCAGGAACACGCCGGCTACGCCGAGCAAGGTGCTGACCAGCCAAACCGCCGAGTAGACGACGTTGCGACGCGTGATCGTCATGACGGCACTCCCCAGGATGAGCGCTGCCAGAACGTAGAAAAGGACCGTATCAAGCGGCATAGAGAGGCGGCCCGAGGCCGGGCCAACGGACTCTACAGCATATCACCTGCGGACGATCTTGCGGGTTGCGGGAGTTGTACTACAGCAAACTCGGCACCGGGGTGGTGTCTCCCACAAAGTGGTGCTGGCGGAATGGCAGATTGCTCCCGGAGCCGCAGCGGAGGGTTCGGCATCCGCCCAGGGCCGGGCTTGGAGCCCACCGCGCCAGCGGTTGCCGGGTGCTGCGGGGCCTACCCCCAACATCCCAGTGGGGGCTAGAGCGGGACGTGCGACCGCAGGGCCTCGATGCCGCGGACTAGCGGCTGGAGGATCCGTCAGCCCTGCCCCAAGCTCTCCCGGCCAGGTAGGGGCTGCCGCTGGAAGGCGCGGCACCCGGCCCGGCGGGCGCTGCGCACGACGGCCCCGTGGAGGCCGGGCGGCGGCTGGCCGCGGTGCGCCGGGGACAGGGTCCGCTCAGGCTCCACGACGCGGGGCAAGATCTCCAGGTCCAGCGGCTCTAGCGCGTCGCCGGCGGGCTTTTCGCGGGCCGCCGCCCGAGATCGAACCTGCACCAAGTTGTGCGCACATCGCCGGCAGGCAGCGCTGCCAGCTCAGGGCGGTCCTCCAGCCGCATGCCGCTCTGGAGCAGGCGGGAGAATTCCTCGCCGCTCCAGTGCGCCAGGCACCGGGCCGTGTCCGGCGTGCTGTCCCCTGTCGCTGCGCAGCAGCATCCAGTCCAGGGGCTCCGCGATGTCCGGGGGCGGGCAGGTCTCGCGCATGTGCGCCGCCCAGACCTGCAGCGCGGGCGCGCCCAGCTGCGCAGCTCGGCCACCCCCGCAGGCACCCCCAGCCCCGGGCCGCGGCTCCCCCGCGGACCACGCCGCACAGTGCAATGCAGCGCGGTCGTGTCCTGCCCCAGCAGCCCCTGCCGCGACTCCACCAAATAGGCCAGCCACTGCCCCGGGCCCGCAGCGCTGCCCCCCACCCCTGCACCGTCGGAGCCGCCAAGCCGCGCGGCCCCACCCGCACTCCTCTCCGGCCTACACCTAGCCCCTCCCCCGGATGCAATGTGCGGCAGTGTCCGGCCCGGGAGTTTTGCAGGAGGTTCCGCCGATGTATAATTCGCTTACGAACCAAGGGTAGAACGAACTGGCTGCGCAAGCATATCCCGCGAGCGAAGAGCTCCCTTTCGAAAGACGTAGACGACAGATTTTTCGAAGCGGGTGGGGACATTACTGCCAAATTTGCGGAAGGACGCAAACTTTCGGAAGGACGCCAGGAAAGGTATTTGAACGCCGAGGCCCGAGCCATCCGACTCGCCGCTGCCGACGGGAGGGCAGACGGCGAACGTATAAAGGAAGTCGTCATTTTCCAATCTCTGCCTCGCATTTGGCAACAGACGGTGCAAGAGCGGAGCGGACGATTTGTCGTCGTCATCCTGCCGGGGCCGATGAAAAACCGGATGGCCACGCTGATTCCTCCAGAGATTGAGGCGGCCAACTTGTTCGAGTGCTTCAACGAATACGTCGCAGAACACAGCTATGCACCGGATTGGCGATTCGTCAGCGACACCCACTGGAACGAACAGGGGAACATGCCCGGCACCGTATGTCTCCGCGGGTTTATCGAACAGAAATCGAACCTTTCCGTGCGCTCCCGTGACGGGATTTTTGAGCAGCTTCACAGGTACTACGTAGCCTTTCAGGACGGAGTCCACCCCAACAACTGGACCATCCCGACGTCGACTCGTCCACAGGAACCGGCCGCTATCGACAGACTTCCTGAGCAATTTTATGGGGGAGAGTGGGTGGGTGGTCTATTTCACTTTCCAGCCGTGGATGCTTCCCGAAGAGTGGACTAAGCCAACGCCGATTCAACCCCAGGATCTGGCCGCCATTCGAAGCAGGTATCTGGCGAAGGAGATGTCACTGGTATCACAATGGTCACTTGGGTTTGGCCGCCCGCTTGTTCGTTCCAGCTTCGATCTGCACATCCGCGAAGACCAAGTGACCTAGGCCAAGGCGCCCTGCGCCCCAGCGGACACCGAGGCGATGTTCTTTCTGCACGTCCATCCGATATACTTGAACAACCCGCCCGGTACTCGTCGGCGGTACGGTTTCGACAACCCGCACTTTCGTTTCGACGACCGGGGCCTGATGTTCAAGGAAATGTGCATCGCGAGCGTTCACCTGCCTCGCTACGAGATCGCACGCATCCGCACGGGCCAGTACATTGCCGGCAAGGGACAGATTTGGCACGAAGAGTTCACGTTCGGTGCTGGCCCGGCGCCGAACGCGAAACAGGCTGCCCGCGACCGGCTCCCCACGGAAGGCCTCGTACCCATGTCTCCCAAGAGTGCCGCGCCATGAGTTCCAACCGCACTTTCGGCTTCGTCTTCACCCTCGCGTTCGGCGCGGTCGCCTTGTTTCCGCTGACCGGCGGCGAGCCGCCGCGCCTGTGGGCGCTCGCCGCGATGGTGCTCACGCTGGCCGTGGCGCTGATCAAGCCGGATTGGCTGACGCCGTTCAACAGGGCATGGTTCCATGTCGGCCAGTTCCTGCACCGCGTTACCAGCCCAGTAGCAATGGCGGCGATCTACTTCGCCGTGGTCACGCCGACCGGCTTGCTCATGCGCATGCTGGGAAAGGATCCCTTACGTCTGCGTCGCGATCCGCATGCGTCCAGCTACTGGATTCTCCGGGAACCCCCCGGTCCTGATCCCGAAACGATGCCGAACCAATTCTGAGGTCTTGCCGATGTCCTTTCTTCGCGAATTTATGACCTTCATGCATGTCCGCAAGAAGTACTGGCTGTTTCCGGTGGTGGTGATGATGCTGGTGCTGGCAGGGCTGATCGTCCTTAGTCAGAGCAGCGCCGTGGCACCGTTCATCTACACCATCTTTTAGCATCGTGCGCATCCTGGGAGTTTCCGCCTTCTACCACGACGCTGCGGCGGCGCTAGTCGAACGCGGCGAGATCGTTGCCGCGGCGCAAGAGGAACGCTTCACCCGTCGCAAGCACGACGCCGGCTATCCGGCCAACGCGATTCGCTACTGTTTGGGCGAAGCCGGGCTGCAACCGGCCGATGTGGACCGGGTGGCGTTCTACGACAAGCCGTTCCTCAAGTTCGAGCGGCTGCTCGAAACCTACGTCGCGTTTGCGCCGCGCGGTTTCCGCTCTTTCCGCTTGGCCGCGCCGGTTTGGATCAAGGAGAAACTGTTCCAGAAAGACCTGCTGCGTCGCGAGTTGAAGAAACTCGATCCAGAGCTGGATTGGGTGTCCAAGCTACTGTTCGCCGAGCACCACCAGTCACACGCGGCAAGCGCATTCTATCCCTCACCCTTCCGCGAGGCGGTGGTGCTGACGATGGACGGCGTGGGGGAGTGGGCCACCATGTCGGCGGCCATAGGCCGCGGCAATGACCTCGGGATCATCAAGGAACTGCACTTCCCCCACTCCCTGGGCTTGCTCTACTCGGCGTTCACCTACTACGCGGGCTTCAAGGTGAACTCCGGCGAGTACAAGCTGATGGGGCTCGCGCCGTACGGCGAGCCGAGGTTCGCGCAAAGGATCCTCGACCACCTGATCGATCTCAAGGCCGACGGCACGTTCCGCCTAGCCCTCGATTACTTTGACTACTGCACCGGCTTGGCGATGACCAACGGTCGCTTTGACGAGCTGTTCGGCGGTGCGCCACGCAAGCCGGCGGAAGCGTTGACGCAGCGGCACATGGATGTGGCCGCTTCAGCGCAGGCCGTGATAGAGGAGGTCGTGTTGCGGCTGACCCGGTCGCTTCAGCGTGAGACCGGCATGCGCCATCTGTGCCTGGCGGGCGGCGTCGCGCTCAACTGCGTGGCCAACGGCAAAGTGCAGCGTGACGGCCAGTTCGAAGAAATTTGGATCCAGCCAGCGGCAGGCGACGCCGGCGGAGCGCTCGGTGCCGCGCTGACAGCGAGCCACGGCCTGTTCGGCGAGCAGCGCCGCGTGTGCGGTTCGGGAGAGGTTCGCATCGGAGGAGAGGTCGACGCCATGTCCGGCGCCTTGCTCGGCCCGGAATTCGGGCCGAGCGAGACCCGCCGCGCCCTGGATGCATCGGGGGCCCGCTACGAGACGCTCGCGGACGAAGAACTGCTCGACACCACCGCCACGGCGCTGGCCGAGGGCAAAGCCGTGGGCTGGTTCCAGGGCCGCATGGAGTTCGGCCCGCGCGCACTCGGCAACCGCTCGATCCTCGCGGACGCCCGTTCGCGCACCATGCAGAGCATCTTGAACCTCAAGATCAAGTTCCGCGAGTCCTTCCGCCCGTTCGCGCCGAGCGTGCTGCGCGAGGATGTCGCCGACTGGTTCGACCTCAACTGCGACAGCCCCTACATGCTGCTGGTCGCCAATGTGACCGCGGCGCGGCGCAAGCGACCGGACGAGACGAATCCTGAGCTCTTCGGACTCGACCGGCTACGCGAAGTGCGCTCGGAGATTCCCGCCGTAACGCATGTCGACGATTCCGCCCGCGTCCAGACCGTACACCGCGAAACGAACCCCCGCTACCATGCGCTGCTCACCGCCTTCAAGGCGAAGACCGGCTGTCCGGTAATCGTGAACACGAGCTTCAATGTGCGCGGCGAACCCATCGTTCGTACACCCACGGAAGCCTTCCGCTGCTTCATGGGCACGGACATCGACTGCCTCGCCATCGGCAACTGCTTCCTGCGCAAGGAGGAGCAGGATCCCGCGCTGCGGCACGACTACAAGGATTCGTTCGAATTGGATTGAATAGTGTGCTGCCTCATGAACTGGGGGCCTCGCCGGCACCGCTTACGATGATGGCGGCCCGCGCTGCTCGTTGCGACTTCCCTGATTCCCGGTTAAAAATTCCGGCACTAGCCGGAACGTTTTGTTTTACAATGATTTAGACGGTCCTCGGGGTGTTCGCGGATTGCACCTCGGGGGTGCATCTCGATTTTCTGGAGGCCCCCTGGCCCCTGTCCCCCGACAGCGCTCCCACCCTGGCTTACGGCGTCTGCGACGACAACCTGACGGGCCTGGCCGGGCTCGGCGTGGTGGCCCGGCTGGCCCGGTTCCTCGGGCTGCCCGAGAAACTGGCCGCCTCGGTCCGCCGCCGGCGCGGTGGCAGCGATGTGCAGAGGCTGCTGGCGCTGCTCTACGCGGCCTGCGCCGGCGGGGGGCACCTCCACGCGGGCGACGCTCTGGGGGCCGATGACGTCGCCCGGCAAACGTGCGGGCTGCGGGTCGTGCCCGACAGCCGGCGGCTCGGCGAATACCTGCAGCGGATGCACGAGGCGGCCCTGGAGGGGTTGCGGGAGTGCGCGCGGCTGGTCAGCCGGCGGCTGGTGGCGCAAGCGTGCGGGCAGCGGTGGGGGTATGTCCCGGTGTTCGTGGACAGCCCGGGGATCATTGAGCGGAGTCTTGGTCTGCAACAACGATGCGAATCCAAGCAACGCGCCGGTCTGTCCCTGGGCGCGGTCGTCCCGTTCTTCGGCGATCCCGCAGGTTCTCCATGCCTCCCGGCAAGAAGCGTGAGCCCCAGCGATAGATCGTGCGTATGGAGCAAGGGAAGCAGGACTTTATCCGGGCTACCGACTTTCCCCCGAGGAACCTGCAGGACCACGTCTTTGCGGACCTCGAACTTCTGGTCCGCAGTAAGGCGTGGGAAAAAGAAGAATCTTTCTTTGGTCATACTCAGCGTGGGTAGCAAATCCACCCAGCAGATCCAGCGACGCAGGGATTCCAGGGCCACGACTTTGGACGCGATCAGGAGCGCGCAGGCCCGCCCGGCCAGTGCCGGCCGGCGCTGAGCGCCTCCGCTACCTCGCCCGCGAGGAGCTGAGCCCCTGCGGCATGGTGCGCGCCTGGCTCGGGGAGGAACACCCCTGCCCGGCGGCAGCCGCTGACGAACAGAGCGCCGCTGGCCGAGCTGGACGCAGCGCAGGCGGCCGACACCCTCGCCCAGCCTGCGGCCGGGTGAAACCCTGATTCCCGGGTAAAAATTCCGGCACCAGCCGGAACATCTTGTGCTACAATGACTTAGACGGTCCTCGGGGTGTCCGCGTATTTCACCTCGGGGGTGCATCTCGATTTTTTGGAGGCCCCCTTGCCCATGTCCCCCGACAGTGCTCCCACCCTGGCTTACGGCGTCTGCGACGACGACTTGACGGGCTTAGCCGGGCTCGGCGTGGTGGCCCGGCTGGCCCGGTTCCTCGGGCTGCCCGAGAAGCTGGCCGCCTCGGTCCGCCTCAAGCGCCGCCGGCGTGGTTGCAGCGACGTGCAGATGCTGCTGGCGTTGATCTACTCGGCCTGCGCCGGCGGGGGGCACCTCAACGCGGTCGACGCCTTGGGGGCCGATGAGGTCGCCCGGCAAACCTGCGGGCTGCGGGCCGTGCCCGACAGCCGGCGGCTCGGCGAATACCTGCAGCGGATGCACGAGGCAGCCCTGGAGGGGTTGCGGGAGTGCGCGCGGCTGGTCAGCCGGCGGCTGGTGCCGCTGGTGGCGCAGGCGTGCGTGCAGCGGTGGGGCTACATCCCGGTGTTCGTGGACGGCCCGGGGATCGAGGTGGAGGGCCAGCTGTTCGAGAACGCCGGGCGCGGCTACAACGGCGAGAAGCAGTACTGGCTGCACTCGGTGTTCGTGGGGGTGGCGTGGGTCAGCGCCCGGCTGCACGCGGGCGGCACGGACGTGCGGGGGGATTGGCGGGAGCAGCTGGACCAGGATGTGGCGCCCTTGCTGACCGGGCGGCAGCCGGTGTGGCTGCGGGCCGACAGCGCGTACTACTGCCAGGATCTGGTGAGCTACTGCCGGCGGAAGGGCTGGGATTACTCCGTGAGCGTGACCGATCCGCGCAAAAAGGCCCCGATTCTGCGCCTGGCGGCCGCGATGGGGTTGCGGGAGGACGAGTGGGAGCCCCTGGACGCGGCGGGGAAGGAGCGGGCCATCGTGGTGGCCTACCGGCCGGCCCGGTGGCCGGAGGAGCAGGTGTATGTGGTGATCCGGCGCGACTGGGACGGGGAGCAGCGGCTGCTGGAGCCGGTGTACACGGTGATTCTGGTGAGCCGCGACCGGCTGCCGGTGGCGGAGCTGGTGCGGCGGCACCGCGGCAAGCAGGGGCAGGAGAATGCGTTCAAGGGGCCGCTGACGGACCTGGGTTTGCATCATCCGCCGTGCCGCTCGCACGCGGCGCATCAGGGTTTCTACCTGGGCGGGCAGATCGCGCAGCTGCTGCTGCGGCTGCTGCAGTACCAGGCGCTGCCGGACGCGGCGCGGCAGCACGGGCTGCGGCCGCTGATCCGGTACTTCGTGTGCAGCGTGGGGCGGCTGACGCGCAGCGCACGGCGGCTGCGGCTGCTGTTCAGCCGGGGCAACCTGTGGTTGGACTGGCTGCTGCACGCGGGGAGCCGGATGGAGCCGGGCTAGGGCTGGGGCGGCGCGGCCTGAGCCGCGTCGGGCATAGAGGCAGGGGACCGACGCGGAGCCCGCGGGGGATCGGTGCGCCCGGAGCCGGGGGCGCAGCGGCCGCGGTGCGGGTGCAGGCCGGCGCAGGGCATCTGCGCGGGGGCCCAGGTCGCTCGGCGACGGGCTGAGGGGCCCGCACCGGGTACGCCGGGCTCCCCGCTCAAGCCCTACGGCCCCCTCAACCGCCATTTCGGGAAATTAACCGGGAATCTAGGGGTGAAAGCGCAGCCAGGATGCATGCGATGATCGGGGAGCCGCGACCGCCGTCGCGGGGCAACCGCGGAGACAACCAATGCAGCAGCCGATCCACCAGCCGCACGACATGCTTTTCCAGGCGCTCGCCTCCCGGAGCGCGCGCGCCGAGCGGCTGGTCCGGGCGATCCTGCCCCCGGAGTCCGCGGCGCTGCTGTCCCGCCAGCCCATGCGGCTGCTCAACAGGAGCTTCATCACCCGCAAGCTGCGCGCCGTCGAGGCGGACCTGCTGCTCGAGGCGGAGTTCGCGGACGGGGCGGGGGTGCTGATCTATATCCTCGCCGAGCACAAGAGCGCGCCGGCGGCCGACACGCCCCCGCAGCTGCTGACCTACATCGCCGCGATCTGGGAGTGGCTGCTGCGGGAGCAGCGGGGCGGGAGCCCGTACGCCGCGGTCATGCCCGTGGTCTTCTACCACGGGGAGCGCCGCTGGACCGTCGAGCGGGACCTGCCGGCGGGGCTCACCGCCCGCCAGCGGCGGACGGTCGCCACGCTGCCCTACACGGTGTACAACTTGGGCGAGGTTCCGCCGGAGCGGTGGCCGACGGGCGATCCGGGCCTGGAGGCGGCCTTCATTCTGTTCCGGCGGACATGGCGGCGCCGGCTGTCGCTGGACGAGGGGCGCCGCGTCCTCAGGGCCGTGCAGGCGCTCGCCGACAGCGACTTGCTGTTCCCCGCGGCGCTGCGGTATTTTGCGGAGAGATTCGACAACCCGGCGGAGCAGGTCGAGGAGATGCTGCCGGCGGGCGAGAGCGCGAGGAGGAGACTGATGCCGACAATCGCCGAACAGTACGAGGCCCGCGGCGAAGCCCGCGGGGAGGCTCGCGGGGAGGCCCGCGGGGAGGCCCGCGGGGAGGCTCGCGGGGAGGCCCGCGGCGAGGCCCGCGGGCAGGCTCGCGGGCAGGCCCTTGGGCAGGTGCAGGGGCAGGCGAGAGCGCTGCTGCGCCTGGCGCGAGGGCGGTTCGGAACCGTGCCCGCCGACGCCGCGAGGCGGATCGAATCCGGAACCATCGCCGATCTCGACCGGTGGCTCGATAACCTCCTCCGCGCCGAGCGCGTCGAGGAGATCTTCACCAGAGGCTGAGCGCCGCGGGAGCGGCTCGGGACGACACCCGCCGAACCGCCTAGGAGCCCGTTGCTAAAGTCCGGCTGAGCGGCGCTGCGCTCGGGGGCTTGCGGTTCGAGAGCATTCCGTGGGGTAAGTGTGCGCCTGGCGCTGGGCGCTCGCAAACGGATCCAGGGGTTAGTCTTCCTCCGTGCGGACGCACTCCCCCAGGCCCCGACCGTCCCGTGCTGCGAGAAGCACAACGAGGTTCTCGAGCGCTCCGGCTGCGACGAGGGCCTGGAGCGGCTCTGCCAGCCCTTCTACGCCGCCGGGCTGGGCCGCCCCGCGCTGCCGCCCGTGGTGCCAGCGCATCGACCTCGAGACGCACAAGAAGGTCGTCGCCTGGGGCTGGAGAGGTGGTGCGCCGCCGGGCTGGCCCAGGGCGAGACGGTCACGGTGGGCGCCACCCCGCTGGAAGCCCACGCGGGGCTGCACACGCTGCGGCGGCGGGACCCCCAGGAGGGCTGCGGGGAGTTCCTCGAGCGCCTGGCGGAATCCGCGGGCCTCGAGATGCCGACACAGGAAGAGTTGCTCGAGTTCGACCGCCAGCGCAAGAACAAGTCGCTAGCGCACCAGGAGTGGGAGCACCCGGTCGATCCGGACGCCCGGGTGGCCCGTCTGCAGGACGGTGCGCCGGACAGGGCCCCCAAGGCCGAGCCCGCGGTGGGTCTGGACCGCGGCGCACTGAGGGGCCGACCGTGCAGGACGCGGACCTGGGCGACCCGGCGACGCTCGGGCCGACGCTGGAGGCGGTGGAAGAGGCGCAGGGCGAGAAGCCGCAGACGGTGGTGGCGGACCAAGGGTGCCACCGCGGCGCGACGGTGCTGGAGGAGTTCGGGCCGGAACCGGTGGTTCCGGAGCCGAAGCGGAAGCCGCGCCAGTGGGAGCCGGGCCAGGAAGCCGAGCGCACGGCGGTGGAGGCGAACCGGGAACGGGTCGCCGGTGAGCGGGGCCGCCAGCTGGGGCGGCAGCGCTGCGAGCAGGTCGCACGGTCGATGACCCCCAGGTACGCGACCGGCGGGCTGCGGCGGGTCCACTGATCGCGTCAAACGTCGTGCCATCAGAATTCAGGCAAGAATATACTGGCAGTCTGCCCCTCGAAAGAAGGCTCGCGCCTGCTCCGGAGCCCCCGGCAAAGACTGGCAAGCAGCTTCCAGGTTGTCGCGAAGCTGTGCTTCGGTCTTGCCCAGCTCGCGACTGACCCGCCGCTGGACCAAGGCCCCTAGCAGTTCCACTGGATTGACTTGCGGCGAGTAGGCCGGCTGAAAATACAGCTCTACCTCGACTTGGTTCGCCGCCAGCCACTCCTGGATTCTCCGGGCGCGGTGCATCCTGCAATTGTCGATCACTAGCAGAATCTTCCGGTCTGTCTCCTCAGCGATCTGCTGCAGAAACTCCCGGAAGACCTCCGCCGTGACGGGGTCTTCCCGCACCCTGTCCCAGAGCTGGCCCTCCGAGCTGCTGGCCGCCAGCCGGTGGAGGCGGAAGCGCCCGCTGGCCACCCGCCCGACGGGGGTCTGACCGCAGAGGTCCCCAGGGCACCCGGACACGCTCTGCGCTGCCAGACCGGACTCGTCGGCGCAAGCGATCATGGCTCCCCACTCCCGGGCCCGGCGAAGGATCTCGGGAAAC
The DNA here is from genome assembly GCA_965213745.1 of Bryobacterales bacterium. Taxonomy (GTDB): domain Bacteria; phylum Acidobacteriota; class Terriglobia; order Bryobacterales; family UBA6623; genus VXMF01. The sequence continues at coordinate 317,476 of CBDBZZ010000024.1, forward strand.
TCTGGGTCTTGCCAGCGCTGCACGTCAGCGGGCTTGTATTTGGTGGCGCGCCCCTTGAGGCGCTGCAGCGTGAGCTAGAGCCGCCCCAGGCTCCGGCGCACCGGGGAGACACTCAGGACGCTGCCGAACTTTTCCCCCTAGGAGCCTGTTGAAAAAGTCCTCAGCGGCCGTGAAGCCTGTCCAGCAACTCCTTGCAGGGCCCTGAAATGACCATAAAATGACTCCTGAAGGCCCTGAAACAGGCGCAAACCGGTGGTTCGCACGCGATTGCGCGACGGAAATCGCACCCCGGGGACTTTATCAACAGGCTCCTAGGCTTGGTGCCCCCGCTGCGCGGTCCGCCAAGCGCACTCGCATGGGCCTTGAGCGGGGTCTTGGTCTACGACAACGATGCGAATCCAAGCGGCGTGCCGATCTGTCCCTTGGCGCGGTCGCCCCGTTCTTTGGCGATCCCGCAGGCTCTCCATGCCCCCCAGAAAGAAGCGTGAGATCCAACGATAGATCGTGCGAATGGAGCAAGGGACGCAGGACTTTATCCGGGCTACTGACTTGGCTCCGAGGAACTGCAGGACCACATTTTTTCGAACCTCGAACTTCTGGTCCGCAGTAAGGTGTAGGAAAGAATCTTTCTTTTGTCATGCTCATCATGTACAACAAATCCACCCAGCAGATCAATCGACGAGGGGATTCCAGGGACACGATTTTTGAAGCGATCAATACAACAGGCCGAACACGATCTGCGCTTTGCCGCGCTTGCCGGCGTGCGAGTAGCCGTGGCGCACCAGCGAGCAGCAGCGCCCCTCGCCCAGATCGAGGTAACGTCGTAGAACATCAGGGCACCGTCAGCGAGATGACGCTTGGCCAAGCGTTGCTCAAGCGCCCCCGACGTTTCAGCAGCCAGTCCATCGCACCATAGATCGCATCCGCGTCCACCTGACCCAGACCGAGCGTTTCCCCCAGCGTATGGCTCAACATCTCGTCACACAGTCCGTGCGTGGTGGCCAGCTTCGAGCGCAGTGCGAGGGTGCTGGCCACGACCATGGCCAGCACCCGTTCGCGCTGACGCGAGGGTTTGGCGGCGATCAGCCGGTCGAGACCGAGTGTGCGCACAAATCCCAGCACAGCTGCGATATGAGCGTGGGGCCTGGAGCGCACGATGTATCGGCGCTCCGTCGCGGTCCTGAACATCGGCTGCATGAACGACCGGCCCGAAGAGCAGGCCGGTGGTATCGCCAACGGCAGGGCGTTTGCGGCCCTTGATCTTCTTGCCGGCATCATAGCCGCCAACCCCGCCGGCCTCCGTAGTTTTCACCGTCTGACTGTCGATCTCGCCCGCGCTCGGCTGGGCCTTGCGGCCCCCCGTTCGCGCACCTACACGGCCTGATGGAACCGGATCGTCTGCCAGAGCCTGCTGTCGCGCCACTAGGAAAATAGCGCTGCACCGTCGAGACCGGCGGGAAGTCCTTCGGCCGTTGTCGCCACTGGCACCCCGTCGAGGCCAGATACAGCACCGCGTTCACGATCTTGCGCAGATCCGTCCTGCGCGGGCGACCGATGGGACAGGGCGGCGGCATGAAGGGCTCCACTAGCGCCTACCCTCGGTCGGTCAAATCGCTTGCGTAACCTTACGGAGGTAATAAACCTCCTCCAACAGATCCTTCCTGTTTCCTGGAAGAGTACGGTGCAGCCGCACCACTCGGATCAAGCTATCCCTAACCTCGCGAAGGTTGAGATACCTTCCCTGATCCCGAACGCTTTCGAGAGCCCTAGCAACCTCTTTCGCAAGGTCGAAGTTCTCTTTTTCCTGTTCAGAGACGATAGCATATCTGTGAATAACGTCGGGCATGCGATCCTCTTTCCTTTTCCCGTTCCCTTCAGTCGAAGGTACCATGTTTCGTATCAGAAAAAGATCACCTCACTCCTTTTGGGACTGGCTCTCGGGGCGCATGTAGCATGAGCGAGCCGGAGCGAGCGGACATCCAGCCCGCATCAGAGCGCGGCCACTGGACACCCGCCGCGGCTCTCCAGGCAACACCGCACCCCGTGCCGTTGCGCATGTATGAAGCTCAACCACATCCTGCGGCCATTCGCCGTGCCGTGCGGCAGAGAGTGACCGGCTTTCTCTGCCTTGTGCAGAGCGCTCGCCTCCTCCTGCCACCGGAGCGTAGGCGGGGTGATCGCCTTGACTCGATTACCAGCCGCGTCCCCGTAGAAAAGTACACCCGCAGGCAGTAGCCGACATCGGCTGCGGACACGATGTACCGAAAGCTCTAGCCCAAAACCATTGTATTGGTTAGCACGTGAGTCGCCAATGAGCTGGCCCACTTGGTGGAGTCGCGGCAGGGGCTGCTGGGCAGGCTGAGGTGGGCGACCGCGAGGGCACCTGCGACGAGCTTGCAAGGAGCAGGCGGCACGGGCGGCGGAGGCGGGGCTGCTAGTGCGCACCAGCCGCGGCAGCCAGCGCAAACTGGCCGTCTCGGAGGTACCCGAGACGTGTATCCGGAACCTGCGACGGCAGCTGGAGCTGCGGAAGCTCTGCGTGCTCGGACGGGTGGGGCGGCGGGCCGGCGCTGCAGGTCTGGGCGGCGCACATGCGCGAGACCGGCCCGCCGCCGGACATCGCAGAGCCCCTGAGCTGGATGCTGCTGCGCAGCGACGGGGACGGCATACCGGACACGGCCCGGCACCTAGCGCGCTGGAGCAGCAAGGAGTTCTTCCGCTTGCTCCAGAACGGCACGTGGCTGGAGGACCGCCGGCTGCAGGACGCCCGGAGCCTGCAGCGCCGCCTGGCCTGCGACGCACTCACGGCCTAGCGCGTGTTCGCCCTTGGGCGGCGGGCCCGCTGACGCTGCGCTCGAGCCGCTGGAGCTGGAGGTCCTGCACCGCGTCCTGGAGCCCAAGCGGGGGCTGCCCCTCCCAGCAGCAGCCCCGGCACGGCGGGGCCGGGCGGCGCACCCGCCGCTGCGGCTCCGGGATCCATCTGCCCTGCCGCTAGCGACACCTTCCGGGGGACAACACTGCGGTTTCAGGTGTGCCCTAGGGCTAGGTGGCGGAGACCGCTCGGAGTGCTGGGGAGCCGCGGGGCGGTCAGTGCTTGTACTCCGCCGGCAGCGGGCCCTCTTCGAGCATCTGGCGGTCCCAGACCTGACCCTCGCGGGTGTAAGTGGCCAACTCGAAATCCTGAGTGAGCTCGAGGGCGTCGACCGGGCAGGCGTCCTCGCACAGGCCGCAGAACATGCAGCGCGACACGTCGTAGGTGAAGTTAGTCAGCTCCTTGCGCTTCGTCTCCGGATTGCGCTCGGAAGTCACGACGATCAGCTGCTCGGGGCAGGCCAAGGCGCAGAGGTTGCAGGCGATGCAAAGCGTCTCGGCTGTTTCGGGATGGTTGTTGAGGCGCGGGGCACCACGGTAGCGCTCCGCGACCGGCGGCCGCGCCAGCGGGTACTGCTCCGTCACCACCTTGGATGGCTTCTGGTTCTTGAACGTAGTCCAGAGGCCCTTGAGCAAGTCGACGAGCAGGAAAGTCTTGATCAGGTTGGCCATGAACCACCTCGAGGTCTCATTGTCGCACCCCGCCGCCTGCTAGCTGCGCACCAAGAGCTGCACGACGCCGTTGAGAATCAGGCCCACCATGCTGATGGGTATGAGCCACCTCCAGCCGACATCCATCAGCTGGTCGTAACGGAACCTCGGGAAGGTGCCGCGGTACCAAATGAACAGATAGACCATCACCGCCAGCTTCAACGCGAACCAGAACAGCCCGACCAGCAGCGTGTTCGCTGGCGGCAGCGCGAATGCCGCCGCCAGCAGCAGGAACACGGCGGTGAGGGCCAGCATCAGCAGGCGGAAGCCGAAAACCACCTGACGGAACGCGCCCATCGCGCAGCCGAGGGCGATGGCGCCGAACAGCGCCACCGGCAGCGCGTAGTTCAGCGGGATCTCCAGGGCCGCGACATTCGGGAACGGTCGCAGCCAGCCGCCGAAGAACAGCGTCACGCACAGGGAGCTGATCACGACGATGGCGGCGTATTCCGCGAGGAAGAACAGGGCCCAGCGGAAGCCCGAGTACTCGGTGTGGAAGCCCGCCACCAGCTCCGACTCCGCCTCCGGGAGGTCGAAGGGGGCGCGGTTGGTCTCCGCCGTGCCCGCGATGATGAACAGCACGGTCGGGATCAGCATCAGGCCGAAATTGTCGAATGCGCCCCAGACGCCGCGCTCGTACTGCGCCTGGATCACTCCCTGCATCGAAAGCGTGCCTGCGCACATGACCGCCGTCACCGTGGCGAAGCCCAGCGGCACTTCGTAGCTCACCATCTGCGCCGCGGCACGGAGCGAGCCCATCAAGGAGTACTTGGAGTTCGCTGACCAGCCGCCCAGAATCAGGCCCAGGGCCCCGATCGACGACATGGCGAGGATGAAGAGGATGCCGATGTTGACGTCGGCCACGTAGAACCAGTCGCTGAGGGGCAGCACCGCGAAGGCCGACAGGGCGGTGAACGTCGAGAGCACCGGCGCCAGCCAGAAGATCCACTTGTCCGCGCGAGCCGGGATGATGTCTTCCTTGAGCATCAGCTTGAGGGCGTCGGCCAGCGGCTGCAGGACCCCGTACGGCCCCACCCGCATCGGTCCCAGGCGGACCTGCAGGTCCGCCAGCACCTTGCGCTCGGCCAGCACGATGTACCCCGCCACGAGCGGGAACACGAGGACGATCAGGGCGGTGAAGACCAGCGGTTTGAGGTACGGGAAGTTGGTGAGCAGTTCTTCCATGGGGGCTCCTACCGATCGACCTCGCCCAACACGATGTCGATGGTCCCGATGATCGCGACGACATCCGCGACGAGGGACCCGCGGCACATCTTGTCCAGCGCGCCCAAGTTGACGAAGGAAGGCGGGCGGACGCGCACGCGGTAGGGATTGAGCGAACCGTCGCTGACCACGTAGTAGCCCAGCTCGCCCTTGGGGGCCTCGATCGAGACGTAGGCCTCGCCCGGCGGCGGTTTCAGCACCTTGCCGACCTTCCCCTTAATGGGCCCCGCCGGGAGGCCCTCGATCGCCTGCCGGATGATGCGGCAGGACTGCTCCATCTCGCGCATGCGCACGATGTAGCGATCGAACGTGTCGCCGGACGCGGCCGTCGGAATCGCAAAGTCGTAGTGCTCGTAGCCGCAATACGGCTGCGCCTTGCGCAGGTCCCAGGGCACGCCCGCCGCACGGAGCAAGGGCCCCGTCACGCCGTAGTCCTTGCAGGCGGCGGCGTTGAGGATTCCCACGCCTTGCGTGCGCTTGACCCAGATGCGGTTGCCGGTCAGCAGCGCGTGGTACTCCTTGACTTTCTCCTCCATCAAGTCGCAGAAGGCGAGGCAGTCCTTCTCGAACGTGTCGTAGGTCTCGTACTGGAGGCCGCCGATGCGGAAGGCGTGCGTGGTCAGCCGCGCCCCGCAATACTTCTCGAAGATCGCGAGGGCCTCCTCGCGCTCCCGGAAGCACAGGAACACCGGGGTGATGGCGCCGATGTCCAGGGCGTGCGTGCCCAGCCACAACAGATGCGAGGCGATGCGGTTGACCTCCGTGAGAATGACCCGCACGGCCTGGGCCCGAGGCGGAATCTCGACATCCAGCAGCTTCTCGACCGCCAGGCAGTACCCGAGGCCGTTGGATACGGCAGCCACATAGTCCATGCGGTCCACATAGGGCGCGAACTGCTGGTAGGTGCGGTTCTCGGCGATTTTCTCCACGCCCCGGTGCAGGTAGCCGATCACGCACTCGGTGCCGAGGACCGTTTCGCCGTCGAGCTTCAGGATGACCCGCAGCACCCCGTGCGTCGAGGGGTGCTGGGGCCCCATGTTCAGGACCAGCTCGTTGCTGTCCAGGAATGTGTCTTCGTGGGCTGGAGGCGGAGCCAGCGTCGCTTCTGCCATCACTGCGCACTCTCGATCTTGAGGTTCTCCCGGACCCAGGCGGCATCCTGCTGGTAGAGGCCGTACTCCTTCCGCAGAGGGAAGCCGTCCCATTCGTCCGGCATGAGGATGCGCTTCAGGCCGGGGTGGTTCTCGAACTCGATGCCGAACATGTCGTACACCTCCCGCTCGAGCCAGTCAGCGGCGCTAAACAGGGCGGTCGCACTGGGAGCCTTGGCCCCTTCGGCCAGCGCCGCCTTGACGCGGATCCGCTCGTTGCGGTCGAAGGAATACAGGATCCAGACGAGCTCGAAGGGCTGCTCCTTCTTGGGCCAATGGACAGCGGTCACGTCCACCAAGTAGTCGAAAGCCTGCTCGTTCCTGAGGAAAGCCAGGATGGCGTGGACCGCCCCCAGGTCGGCAATCGCGAAGCTCTGGCCGCGGTACGTGGCCAACTGCTTCACGCCTCCCCCGAATCGCTCGCGAAGGGCGTCCGGCAGTTGGCCCTCCCACGGCTCGGTGACCATCTCCGTGGGCACCTTCCTCCGCACGGGCCGCCGAGGTGCAGCTCCGGCCGGCCGGCGACGCCGTTTCGCGACAGGAGCCTTGGCGGGCCGCTCGTCGGCCCCGGGGGGTACTGGGTCGGGCATGGGAGGGTGCGCGGGCACCCGCGCGGGGCAACCCATTAGTTTACCGCAGCACACCAGCGATGCAAACGCTCCGGGACGGGCGCGGCCCCACCCCGGCCGGGCGAGGAGCTTGGCTCCTCCGCAGCGGGACACCGACTCACCGCAAATCCGGGGAGCGTCGCAGCCGACGACGAATCCTTCCGGAAACGATGGGACAATGAGATCTAAGGGGTGCAGGCCTGCACGCCGCACAGCGCGGCGGCCCAAGACTCCAGCGGCTCCGACGGTGCGGAGCGCCCCCGGGGAAACCCATGAATTCCTTCTCGACCCAAGACACGCTCAGGTCGCACGGCCGGTCCTACCGCTACCACCGGCTACCGGCCATCCCCGGCCAGCAGGCGGCGCGCCTCCCCTATTCGCTGAAGATCTTGCTGGAAAACCTCCTGCGCTACGAGGACGGCGTTAGTGTCACCAAGACCGACATCGAAGCCCTGCTGGCATGGGACCCGCAGGCCGCACCGGCTACGGAGATCGCCTACCGGCCCGCTCGCGTGCTGATGCAGGATTTCACCGGCGTGCCCGCTGTCGTTGACCTCGCTGCCATGCGAGACGCAATGGTGCGCCTGGGCGACGACCCTGCGGCGATCAATCCCCTGCAGCCGGCAGATCTGGTCATCGACCACTCGGTGCAGGTCGACAACTTTGCCACGCAAAACGCGCTGTCCCTGAACGGCATTCTCGAGTTCCAGCGCAATCGGGAGCGTTACCAGTTCCTGAAGTGGGGGCAAGCCGCATTCCGCAACTTCCGGGTCGTCCCTCCCGAGACCGGGATCGTGCATCAGGTGAACCTGGAGTACCTGGCCCAAGTAGCGTTTCGCTACGAGCGGGACGGCGAGGCGTGGATTTGTCCGGACACGCTCGTCGGCACCGATTCCCACACCACGATGGTCAACGGCCTAGGGGTTTTGGGCTGGGGCGTCGGCGGCATCGAAGCGGAGGCCGGCATGCTGGGCCAACCCGTCTCAATGCTGATCCCGCAGGTCGTGGGCTTCGAGCTCACCGGACGCTTGGCGGAGGGGTCGACGGCGACGGGACCTCGTGCTGACCGTGGTGGAGATGCTGCGTGCCCACGGCGTGGTCGGCAAGTTCGTGGAGTTCTACGGCGACGGCCTCGACGAGTTGCCCCTGGCCGACCGGGCGACCATCGCCAACATGGCACCGGAGTACGGAGCGACTTGCGGCCTGTTCCCGATCGACTTCGAAACCCTGGCCTACTTGCGTCTGACCGGCCGCCCGGTCCGAGCAGATCGCCTTGGTGGAGGGACTACGCCCGGGCGCAGGGCTTCTTCCGCTCGGCCGGGGGACGCCCCGGCCGAATACTCGGCGGCCCTAACGCTGGACATTGGCCGAGGTAGAGCCGTCCATCGCCGGGCCGAAACGCCCCCAGGACCGCATCCCGCTGGGCGCGGCAGCGCGTTCGTTTCGCACGGTGCTCGGCGAGGCCCTGGCGGGACGCGCCGCCCCGCAGTCCGCATCCGGCACCGTTGGCGACGGCGACCCGACCGGCGGACGGGCGTGCAGGTCACGATACGCGGTTCGGAGTGCGAACTGCGGCACGGAGCGGTGGTGATCGCCGCCATCACCAGCTGCACCAACACCTCCAATCCGGCGGTCATGGTCGGGGCCGGGCTGGTAGCGAAGAAAGCCGTCGAGAAGGGCCTGCAGGTCAAACCCTGGGTCAAGACCAGCCCTTGCCCCTGGATCCAAGGTTGTGACCGACTACCCTCGCCCAGTCCGGGGCTCGGATGCCTACCTGGACCTGATCGGATTCAACCTCGTCGGGTACGGATGCACGACTTGCATCGGAAACTCCGGCCCCCTGCCGCCCGAAATCTCGACAGCCGTCAAGGAAGGGGACTTGGTGGTCGCCTCGGTGCTGTCCGGCAACCGGAACTTCGAGGGCCGCGTGCATGCCGAGGTGCGGGTCAATTACCTGGCCTCGCCCCCCCTGGTCGTGGCGTACGCCCTGGCCGGCAGCATGGAGATCGATTTCGCCCGGGAGCCGCTGGGGGACGACCTGGATGGGAATCCGGTCTACCTGAAGGACCTCTGGCCGTCCCAGTCCGAGATAGCGGCGACGGTGTCCGACGCTGTCGATTCGGAAATGTTCCGGGCCAGCTACGCCAACGTGTACCGGGGCAGCGACCGCTGGAGGCATTTGGAGGCACCGGAATCCTCCCTCTTCGCTTGGGACGCTGATTCGACCTATGTCCGGCACCCGCCCTTCTTCCAGGCCATGCGCAGCACGCCGGACCCCGTGCGGGATATCCGTGGGGCACGAGCTCTGGCGGTGCTCGGCGACAGCGTGACGACCGACCACATTTCCCCAGCCGGAGCCATCAAGGCCGACAGTCCAGCCGGACGGTACCTGCAAGAGCGAGGGGTCTCCCCACGAGACTTCAACTCCTACGGCTCGCGTCGCGGCAACCACGAAGTGATGCTGCGCGGGACCTTCGCCAATGTCCGGCTGCGCAATCTCCTGGCACCGGGCACGGAGGGGGGCTGGACTTTGCACCTGCCGGACGCCGAGCTGCTATCCATCTACGACGCAGCCATCCGGTACCGGAGCGAATCGACCCCCCTGATCGTCCTGGCCGGGCGCGAATACGGGACCGGATCCTCCCGCGATTGGGCCGCGAAGGGCCCCTCCCTACTGGGCGTCAGGGCTGTGATTGCCGCTAGCTACGAGCGCATCCACCGTTCCAACTTGGTGGGCATGGGCGTGCTGCCGCTGCAATTCCCCGCAGGCACCGACCGGGTGAGCCTGGGCTTGACCGGTCGGGAGCGCTTCCGCATTACCGGGTTGGGCGACGGCTCGGCGAAGACCGCCAGAGTCACCGCCGAGCCGGAAGACGGAGGGCGGCCCGTATCGTTCGACGCGGATGTCCGCATCGACACGCCGAAGGAGGTCGAGTACTACAGGCACGGCGGCATCCTCCAGTACGCTCTGCGCCAAATGCTGGGGGCATAGCCAGCGCACTCGGGAAGGCGGTGAGCGCCGGATGAGCGATTGGCGCGCCAACCTCCGGGTCGTGCTGGTTGCTTCGCGCAACTCCCTGAACATCGGAGCGGCCGCCCGCGCAATGTACAACTTCGGCTTCTCCGACCTTTGGTGCGTCAGGCCGTACGAGACAGCCTTTCGAGCGGCGCGCTCAGCGGTAGGCGCCGCGGCGGTGCTCGAGAGCGCCCGCGTTACGCACGATCTCCAGGAAGCTCTGGCGGACGCCGAGCTGGCCGTGGCGAGCAGCGGCCTCCACGGACGCAAGCAGCGGCATGTGCGACGCGACCTTCCTATCGGCGCACGCGCCTTGCGCACCCATCTCGAGGACCGCAAGGCCGCCCTTGTCTTCGGCTCCGAGAAAACCGGCCTGTCGAACGAAGACTTGAGCCACTGCGACTGGGTGCTGTCCATTCCGACGAGCGAAGCATGCCCGTCCATGAACCTCGGCCAAGCGGTTGCCGTCTGCTGCTACGAACTCACCTGCAACGCGGCACCTTGCGCCGCACCACGCACGCCTGCGGGCGTTAGCGTCGGCGTGCGCAACCGCATCCTGGCCATGCTGCTTCCGATCCTGCGCAGGTCGGGGTTCCTCCACGAAGAGGGTGCCGAGGAGCAGACCCGCAAGCTGCGGCGCTTCGTAGGCCGACTGCGCCTCGCGCCGGAGGACGCCCGGCTACTCCAGGCCATTCTGCGGCAGGTCGACTGGAAACTCGAGCACCCTGGCCGCTCGCCTCGCAAGCCCGAGCCCACTGACGAAACGAGCCAGAGCTAGCCCGAGCTCCCGGAGCAGATATTGACGTAAGTCCTTGGTTCATGGGAACCATCGTCGGCTTGCGGAAATGCGGTACTGAGTGCGCTCCAGGCGCAGACCGAGCAGGTCGAAGGCTTGTTGCGGGGGCGGGTGAGCAGGTCGCAGGGCTGGGGCTGCACCCGGTGCTTGGCGATGGCCGCTAAGGACCGTCTAACCGGTACAACCGCAATCGCTTGCCGGAACAGCAGGTAGGGTCGGCCGTTCCCGGAATTCGAACCGCCAGGGGCCGCGCTGCCGAGGACCGCCGACGGATGTCGCGCTGCTCCAGAACCCCGCTCCCGGGCAGCCCGGGCGAGAACGACCGGCGGCGGCCGGCCTACGCGAGAATATCGTGGACGACCCTGCCGTGGACATCCGTGAGCCGAAAGTCCCGTCCATCGAACCGGAATGTCAGCCTCTCGTGGTCGAATCCGAGCAAATGCAGGATCGTCGCGTGCAGATCGTGGATATGCATGCGGTTCTCGACCGCGTGGTACCCAAACTCGTCCGTGGCCCCGTGGATCGTGCCTCCTCTGACTCCCCCGCCAGCCAGCCACATCGTGTAGCCGTAGGGGTTGTGGTCCCGCCCGTCGCTCTCGGCGAAGGGGGTGCGCCCGAACTCTCCGCCCCACAGCACGAGAGTCTCATCGAGCAGACCCCGCGCTTTGAGGTCCGTGAGCAGGCCGGCGATCGGGTGGTCGACCTCCTTCGCCGCTGCGAAATGCCGCCGGGCGACCTGCCGATGGTGGTCCCATTTCTCTTCGTGACCGCTGTGCGTGCATTGCACAAACCGCACGCCCTTCTCCACCAGCCTCCGGGCCGTGAGGCACTGCCAGCCGAAATCGCGGGCCGCTGGGTCGTCGAGCCCGTAAAGCCGTTTCGTCGCCTCGGTTTCGCTCCCGATGGATAGCACCTCCGGTGCCTCCATCTGCATGCGAAACGCCAGCTCGAAGGACTGGATCCGCGCTTCCAGGGCCGGGTCGTGTTGCTTATCGAGCGCATGGCGCCGGTTGATTCTCCGCAGCATCTCCAATTCGTAGCGCTGCTGCTCGGACGACAGGTGCCGGTTTTCCAGGTGCTCGATGGGCTCGCCCTCGATGTCGTCCACACTCATGGGCGCGTAACCGATAGGCGTGCCCTGGTAGGCCGACGGCAGGAACGCCGAGCTCCAGTTCTTGCCTCCTCCGTGCCAGAGAGTCGGCTTAATCGTGATGAAGCCCGGCAGGTTCCGGTTCTCGGTCCCCAGCCCGTAGAGCACCCAGGAGCCGAGGCTCGGTCGTGTGAAATTGAAGGCCCCGGTATGCAGCTGGAGCATCGCGCCGCCGTGGTCGACGGCATCCCCCACCATCGAACGGACTACGCAGAGGTCGTCGGCGCAAGCCCCCACTTGCGGGAACAGGCTGCTGACCGGAATGCCGCTCTGCCCGTAGCGCTTGAATTCGAACGGCGACGCCAGCAACCCGCCTACCTCGTCCTCCGGTGCGAACGAAACCTCGCGCTTGAGGGGCAGCGGCTTGCCCTCGTCGACCTTCAGGCGCGGCTTGGGGTCGAATGTGTCGATATGGGAGGGCCCGCCATGCATGAACAGGAAGATGACCTGCTTGGCCCGGGGCGCGAAATGCGGCTCCTTCGCCGCCATCGGTTCGTCAACCGCGTTGGCCCCGAGGGCCGCGGCTTCCTCGGCTAGCAGTCCGTCCAGCCCCAAGGCCGCAAACCCCAAGGCCGTCCGGCGCAGCAGCCCGCGCCGCGAAATCGTCCAGCGTTCGGTCGGGCGCACCATGATTCTTCAGTTGACGTAGCTGAATTCGTTCGAGCTCAAGAGCAGGCGGCAGAAGCCGAGCCAGCGCTGCAGGCGCCGGTCTGTGCCGGTGTCCGCAACCGGGTACGCGGCCAGGTAGCCCAATGCTTCGTCCACCTCGGCGCGCTGGGGCGGACGCGCCAACGCTAGCCAATACGCCCTCGCCACGCGCCGCTCGTCGCTTCCGTCTGTCCGCCGCACCAAAAAGCGCGCCAGCGCCAGCGCCCTGGCCTGGATGAATTCGCTATTCATGAAGTAGAGCGCTTGGGGCGCGATATTGGTCCTCGCTCGGAAGCCGCTGCTCGCCGATGGGTCGGCGAAGTCGAACAGCGTGAGCAAACTCGGCATCCTGTTGCGGTAGACCGGCAGATACACGGTGCGACGCCGCGTCTCGTCGGGGTGGAGATAGGCGTTCTCGAATCCGTAGGAGTCCAAGCTGTCCGTCAGCGGCCCGCCCCAAGCCAGGTCCAGCGATCCGTCCAGGGCGAGGAGCGCATCGCGCAGTTCCTCGACGGCCAACCTCCGCCGGTCGAACCGCGACCAGAGCCGGTTCCCGGGATCCGTCCGCCAGGCTTCGTTCGAGACCCGGCTTTGCATCTGGTACGTGCTGGAGGACATGATCAATCGGTGGAGCGCCTTCAGCGACCAGCCCTGCCGCACCAAGCTCCGCGCTAGGAAGTCCAGCAACCCGGGGTGCGTGGGGGGCTCGCCGGTGAGGCCGAAGTTGTGCGGGGGTCCGGACGAGTCCTCGGCCAAAGTGCCACTGCCACAACCGATTCGCGATCACCCGGCTCGTCAGCGGGTGGTCCGCGCTTACCAGCCAGCCCGCCAACTCCCGGCGGCCGCTGCCATGCGTGACGGGCTGCTGCTCCTTGCCGGCCAGGATCACCGGGAACTGCTTCGGAACGGCCTCGCCCGGGCTGTGGTGGCTCCCACGGATAAAGACGCGCTGCGCCACACTCTCGCCCTCCACCGGAGCGTAAGCCATGGGCGGCCTGGCAGGGGCGGAATCCACTAGGCGGCCCTGCTGCTCCCGCAATGCCGCGGCGCGCACCTTCGCGTCCTCGGGCAGGATCGCATCCGCCAGGCGTTCGGGGATCGCGAATGGACCGTCCACTCGCGTCGACCCTTCGTCCATCGAGGCGGCCGCCAGCGTGACCTCGGCGAAGAAGCGATCCGAGCCGGGAGCGTCCCGCGGGGCCTCTGGGAACTCGCCAACCCCGTCCCAAGCCTCGACCGCTCGACGCCAATCCTCCAGCGCTAAGATCCGCGCCCGCCCGGTGGACTCGAAGCGGTCTTCGAATTGCTGCGCTATCGTCTCGCGGTTCAAGTCGTCGGCCGCATGCCAAAGCTCCAAGTGCGGGCGGAAATCGCCTCCCGGGGCTAGGTACTCGGCCCACAGTTCCAGGACTTCGCAATCGAGCCTCTCTCGCTCGGCGACAGCCGCTGCCTGCTGACCGCCGCTGTAGATGTCGTAAGCCGCCAGCATGTATTCGGCCAGCTGCGAGCCCTGGCGGTCCATGATGTACCGCAACACGCCGAGGTCGACAATCGACCTAATCCTCCGCTTCGTATTGCCGATGCGCTCCTGATGCTCCCGGTAGCGGCGATACACCGGCTGCGGCACGAGCGGCTCCAGATGCACCTGCGACACAGTGAGGTCGGGGTCTAGACTCTCGAAGTTCTTGATGCTGGCGAAGATGGACGCCATCGAGTAGTAGTCCCTGGTCGAAATCGGATCGAACTTGTGGTCGTGGCACCGGGCACAGCCCATGGTCAGCCCCATGAACACCTTGGCCGTCGTGTCGAACTGCTCGTCGACCACGTTGTACTTCATCTTGACCTTGTCCTGTTGCACCAGCGCCTTAGTGCCCACGGCCAGGAAACCGGTGGCAACGATGCCTCGCCGGTTGACCTCGCCCCCGCCCTCCGGCGGGAGCAGATCCCCCGCCAGCTGCTCCGTCACAAACCGGTCGTAGGGTACATCGCGGTTGAAGGCGTCGAGAACGTAGTCCCGGTAGCGCCAAGCGTTCGGAACCTTAATGTCGTCGTCCAAACCCGTCGAGTCTGCATACCGAGCGACATCCAGCCAGTGGCGGCCCCACTTCTCGCCGTACCGCGGCGACGCCAGGAGGCGGTCAATCAACCGACGGAACGCCCCGGGGGGCTCGTCCGCCAGAAAGCTCTCGATCTCGGCTTCCGTCGGCGGCAAGCCGTGCAGGTCGAACTTGGCTCTGCGGAGCAGGGCCAGCGCGTCGGCCCGGGGCGCAGGCGCAAGCCCGGCGGCTTCCAGCTTGGCGAGGATGAACCGGTCGATGGCCGTCCGCACCCAAGCCGCGTCCCGAACTTCAGGCGGCTCGCGGTCCAAGACCGGCTGGAACGCCCAGTGGCTGGTTTGCTTCGAGGTCCAACCCGCAACCGAGTCCGGCCTGCCGGACGGGCCACTCCCAGACGCTCCCGGCCACGGAGCACCGAGCTTGATCCAACGGGCAAGGGCCTCAATCTCGGCACCGGGGAGCTTACTCGTCGGGGGCATTTTGACATCGCTGTCATAGCGGATGGCCGCCAGCAGGCGGCTGTCCTCCGGCGCGTCGACGGCATAGAGCGGACCGCTGTCTCCGCCTCTCCGGAAACCGGCTGCCGTCGTCAAATCGAGACCCGCGGTCCGCAGCTGAGCGTTGTGGCACTGGGAGCACCGCTCCAGCAGGACTGGACGAACTGCTTTCTCGAAGTATTCGCTCTGATCCGGCGTCGCCGCAGCAAGGGCCAGGCAGCCTCCCAGCGCCATTCCCAGCCAGACCAGGACCCTCATTGGCTCCATTGCGACTGTACCATTCGGCACCCGCAAGTCCTGGTCGGCTGCGTCCCCGGCAACCTATCCCCTAGAGCGTCCACCGCAGCCCGAACCGGATGAAACCTGCGGTCGTAAGCCCAGCTCGTCCAGCCGAACGCGGTGCGCGTGCAGGTCGAGAGCCCGGGGTCAATCTCCTTGAGCTGGATGTGGTTGCAGAAGTTGCACAGCTCTGCCCGAAACTCGACGTTGAGCTTCTCGGAAGACTTCTTCGCGAGGTTCAGGTTCCGGTTGTTCTGGCCGGGGCCTGCCGCGCCCTGGACATCGACACCCGGGGCCGAGAAGGCAGCTGTCGAAGAAGCGGTCCGGCCGGCGGGCTCCACGCACAAGATCTCGGGTCACCGACGCGATCTCACCCTGGTTTCCGGAAGGGAACGCCTAGCCGAGCACGGAATACATTGTGGCTTGCACGTGGGCGAGGGGCGCAGAAACAAACAATCCGGGTGTTTGGAGGAGTGCGGAACACAGTAAACGCAGGGCCGCAATTTTTTGCGAATCTCCTCTCGCACTCTGCCTCGGCCTACTTGTCAATTGCCATTCCCTTACTTTGCATACGCCAAACGCTGGCGGGCGACGCCAAGCCTTCACCCGGCTTCGAGCCGCAAACCACCGCGTCCCCGCTTCACCTAGAGGAGCGCGTAGAAGGCTGAATGAGATTTGCGAAAAGGCGAACCCCGACCTGGGAGGGGCATTTGGTTCCAAGTGTCCCGCGGGCTACTGGGTTACACTAGTCCGCAAGTGGGGTTGGAATGCGTGGGTTCACCATGCACATGCGGGATTCAAGGGCAGCTTTTTTGCCCTGCTTGGCGCTCGGGCTCCTCGCAGTCTGCGCTGGAGCGTGCGGTGATGGCGGTGCCGCGCAGATTCATGTGGGGGCTGCAGTCGGCGGACATCACCCCCGAGGCATGGCCGCTGCCACTGGTGGGCTCCTTCAGCTACCGTCCAGCCACCAGCGCGCACGATCCACTGCATGCGCGTGCGCTGGTGGTGAGCAGCGGGAGGAACAACTGTTGCGATCGCAGTTGTGGACAGCTGCTACATCCCCCGCTCCATCCTCGACGAAGCAAAGGGGCGAGTGCATGCCGCCACCGGTCTAGCCCCGGACCGTATGCTCATCTCTGCCACGCACACGCATTCCGCCCCGCCACCGGCACCAGGCCTCGGCTTGCGCCGGACTTGAGTCCGAACAGAACCTGGAGCTCGAAGAGCGGTATTCCGAGCGCCTGATCCGCGGCATCGCGTCCTCCATCACGGCTGCCCATGCCCGGCTTCAACCGGCCGAGGTGGGTTGGGGCACGGCGCCACTGCCGGACGAAGTCTTCAACAGGCGCTGGTTCATGAAGGAAGGAACGATCCCGCCCGACCCGTTCGGCGGGGACAACGGATCGAGTTCGCATGAACCCTCCCCGGGGGGAGTCCCGACCTGATCCGGCCCGCTGGCCCGGTGGACCCAGAAGTGGCAGTCCTCTCGCTGCAGGCAAAGGGCGGCGAGCCTCTAGCGATTCTGGCGAACTACTCCTTGCACTATGTCGGCGGCATCCCAGCGGGACAAGTGTCGGCGGACTACTTCGGCGAGTTCGCGAGAGTTCTGAGCGAGCGGCTGGAGGCGGGGGACAACTTTGTCGCGCGATCTTATCCAATGGAACGAGCGGAAACGTCAACAACTTGAACTTCACCCAGCCGGGGGAGCGCAAGGAGCCGTTCGAGCAAGTGCGGCACGTGGCCTCGAAGGTGGCCGACGCGGTTCTCAGCATCCCACGGGTCCATCGACCATCGGTCCGCAGCGGATGTCGCTATGGCGCAGGAGGAGCTCGTCCTCGCCCTCCGCAAGCCGACGCCCGAGATTCTCGCCCAGTCCCAGCGCCTGATCGCTGACCCGCCGGAGGGGGCAACTGCGAGGCAAATCATCTACGCTCAGCGGGCTGTCGACCTGCACAACGGCCCGGACGAAGTGGGGGTGGTCCTGCAAGCCATTCGGATCGGCGACATCGGCATTGCGGCGCTCCCGTTCGAGACCTTCGTCGAGACGGGCCTTGCCCTCAAGCGCCAGAGCCCGATGAAGCCATCGTTTGTGATCGAACTCGCAAATGGCGCGGAGAAATATCTGCCCACCCCCGAGCATCACGAACTGGGCGGCTACGAGACTTGGCTCGGAACCAATGTTGTAGAGAGGCGAGCTTCGGTCAAGGTCGAGCAAGTGCTGCTGCAACTACTGCAGCAGGTTGCTCCCGGAGAGCGCTGAGCAGCTCGGGCCCCGACCGGCACGGAATGGGGCTGGCTTCCCGCAGCAGCCGCCGCCAGATACCCGCTCCAGGGCCCTTTGCCGCCTCCGCGGCTCGGCCCTAGGCCACCAGCTCCTTGATCAATTGGCCGCCTGTCTGGCTGAGCTGCTTTGTCTCGCCCTTGCGCGAAGTAAGTCAGCCTCGCATCGTCCAAGCCGAGCAAATGCAGCAGCGTCACATGCATATCGCGGATGGGGTGGACCGTTTCGACAGCGGTTCGGCCCGTCTCGTCGGTAGCTCCCACGATCCGTCCGTGCGGAGCGTCACCCCCCGGCGATCCAGAACGGCATCGCCGGCGCGTTGTGGTCGCGCCCCCAGGCCTGCCCCCCGCTGCGAATCCCGTTGTCTGGAGAACGCCCGAACTCGCCGGCCCACACCACGAGCGTCTCGTCCAGCAAGCCGATGCGCTTGAGGTCCTTCAGCAGGCCCGCAACCGGCCGGTCGATCGAGTCGAGGCGCGATCCGTGCGCCTTCTCGATGTAGTCGTGGGAGTCCCAGCCCGAGACAATCACCTGCACGAAGCGCACGCCTCGCTCCACCAAGCGCCGGGCCAGGAGGCAGCGACGGCCGATGGCATCGACTTCCGGGTCCTCCGCGCCCACGCCGTATAGCTCCTTGGTCGGGTCCGGCTCGGCATCAATGTCGATGGCTTCGGGCATTTCTGCCTGCATCCGAAACGCCAATTCGTAGCTCTCGATGCGGGCGGAGAGTTCGGCATGGCTCGGATGGCGCTCCCTATGGCTCCGGTTCAGCTGGCCCAGGAAGTCGAGCGTTTCCCGCTGCTGCACCTCCGTGACGTACGCAGGAGGAGCCATGTCCAGCACCGGCGCCCCTTGGGACCGAAGCGGTGTGCCTTGATAGTGTGCGGGAAGGAATCCATTGGCCCAGTTCGCCGCCCCGCCCTGGGGATACGCCAAGTCGGGCAGGACTACGAAGCCTGGCAGGTTCTGGTTCTCCGTTCCGAGACCGTAGGTAACCCACGAGCCGATGGCGGGATCGCCGCCGAAGCGGTTCCCTGTGTTCAGGTGGTAGAGGGCGGTCGGGTGATTGACCGAGGTCGCTTGCAGTCCGCGGTAGAAGCAGATGTCGTCGACGCAGTCGGCGAAGTTGCGCAGCTTGGCGTTGATGGCGATGCCCAGCTCGCCGGCTCGCCGGAACTCGAACGGGCTCCGGACGAAGTACCGCTTGCCCGTGTTCATGCGCGCTTCGAACTTGTTGTTCTCTTTGGCGAACTCGGTCAAGTGCAGCGCAGCAAGCTTGGGCTTGGGATCGAACGTGTCGATATGGCTCGGCCCGCCCTCCATCAGCAGGAAGATGCAGTTCCTGGCCTTGGCGGAATGGTGCCCCGGCTTCGGGGAGAGCTCCCCGGCGTGCGCCTGCTCCCGGTGGAGGAACGCGGAAAGCGCAACGGTGCCCAGCCCCATCCCAGAGTGGTAGAGCAACTCCCGGCGCGACGGGCTGGCGCTGATGACTCTTCGTTTCATGTTCAGTACAGGTAGACGAACTCGTTGGAGTTGAACAGCGCCAGCGCAAGATCGGCCAGGGCCCGCACCTCCGGCGTCGCCTCGCTGGGATGCGGGTTGTGCTCGTAGGGCCTGGTGTACACAGGCTGCACGAACTCGACGGGTTCTCCGGTGAGTTCGCTCGTCTTGCGATGGACCACGGCTTCCGGAGGCTCGCGCGGCGCAACCGGGTTGTCCGCATGATGCGCGGTCATCTTCGCGAGGAACTGGCCGCTCCAACGCCTCTCGTCGTCGGTCGGAGGTCTCCCGTAAGCCAATCGGAAGGCGCGCTCGACTGGGCTCGCCCCAGGATCGGCGGCGAGGCGATGGGCCATGCTCAACGCCATGTCCCGCGGCTGCTCGGCGTTGAGCAGCGCAAACGCCTGCGTTGGCACGGTTGACGATTCCCGGCGCTCGCAGGTCAGGTCGGGATTCGCGCCGTTGAACACCTCGACCAAGGGATCCATCAGACTTCGCTGCTGCAAACTGTAGATGGATCGCCGATTGCGCCTTCTCCGGGTCGGCTCGGCCTCATAGAGGGGACTCAGAGTTCCCATCGTGTGGCGCGGCTGCCGCGCCACGTCCAAGTTGATCTGAGGATACGTGCCCGGGCCGCCGGCCATGCCGCTGAGCTCGCCGGCTGCTGCGAGCATGCTGTCGCGAAGCTCCTCGGCCTCAAGGCGCCTAGGGGAGAACTTGGCCAAGTAGAGATTGTCGGGGTCTTGCGCCACCAGCCGATCCCGGTCTGGATGCTCGCTCGCCCTGCGATAAGCCTCCGAGTAGAGGATGACGCGATGCACCGCCTTGACGCTCCAGCCCTGGTCGACGAAGAATGCCGCGAGCCAGTCCAGCAATTCAGGATGGGAAGGCCTCTTCCCCATCTTGCCGAGGTTGTTGGCGTTCGCGGCTAGGCCCCGCCCGAAGTGATACTGCCAGATGCGGTTCACCATCACCCGCGCCGTCAAAGGGTTTCGGGGGGCCGCGATCCACTGGGCCAGAGCCGACCGGCGGCCCTCTGCGCCCTCCGGGAAGTCCGGGGACGGCAGACCGGCGTACCGCTCGACCGCTTCGAGCACGCCCGGGGCCACCTCCTCGCTCGGGGCTTGGATGTCCCCGCCGACGAGCACGAAGGTCCTTGCCGCCTCGTAGTCGGACCGCTTCATGTAGCTGTTGCGCGAGGCCACGGCGTCCCACTCGGGAACGAGACCGTTGGACACGGTCATGGCCAGCGGCTCGAACCGAAGCCTGGAGAGCTCGTGCATCGTCTCGCGCTTCCGAAGCAGCTTGAACAGTTCCTTCTCATCCTTGTCGAGGTGGCGCTGCAGGATCACGCGCGAGGCTGACGCGGCGACTTCGGCTCCTTGCTTGCTCGCAAGCCTAGCCCGAGCCACTTCGTACAGGTCATGCATGCGGCGCTCCAGCTCGGCAAGCCGGGAGTCGAACCGGGACCTGCCTTGAGCGAACCCAGCCGTCGACTCTGTTGCGAGAAACGGCACTGGACGCCGAGCGAAGGCCGTGCGGGAAAACACGGCTTGCATGCGGTAGTAGTCCTTCGTGGGAATCGGGTCGAACTTGTGATCGTGGCAGCGGGCGCAGCCGAGAGTCAGGCCGAGGAAGGACTGGCCGACATGGTGGGTGACGTCGTCTAGGAAGAGCTGCCTTGTCACCGCGGCCACGGACATGCCGGTGTGCTCCCACGGGCCAGTGCGCAGGAACCCGGCAGCGATGATCGCTTCAGGGTCGTTGGGGAACAGCTCGTCGCCCGCAATCTGTTCGAGAATGAAGCGATCGTACGGCTTGTCCGAGTTGAAGCTCCTGATGACGTAGTCTCGATAGCGCCAGGCATTGGGCCGTTCGAAGTCGTTCGAGTATCCCGCTGAATCGGCATAGCGGGTCACATCAAGCCAGTGACGCCCCCAACGTTCCCCGTAGCGAGGCGAATCGAGCAACCGCTCCACCAGGGTCTTGTAGGCCCTCTCTGAGTCGTCGCGGACAAATGCCTCCACTTCCTCGGGGGCCGGAGGCAGTCCCGTCAGATCGAAGGTCAGGCGCCGAATCAAGGTTCGCCGGTCCGCACGCGGCGCTGGCTCGAGCTGGTTTTCCGCTAGCTTGTTCAGCACGAAGCTGTCCACAGGTGTCCGCACGCGGCCCGCGAACGCGGCATCCGCCGGCGGGTTGGCTCGACGAACTGGCCGGAACGCCCAAAGATCGGCCTCGTCGAAGTCCCACGTCATTGAGGATTCCGCGGCTGGGTACGGCGCACCGGCCGCCACCCAGTCGCGGAATGCCCGCCGGACCTCGTCGGCCAATCGCTGGCCGCCGCCCGGGGGCATGTGCAGGTCGCCTACATGGTCGATCGCGCTAATCAGGAGACTCGCGTCGGGATCGCCGCTGACGATCGCAGGCCCACGCTGGCCTCCCCTCAATGCCGCTTCACGGGTGCGGAGATCAAGCTCGCTTAGCGTGTTGCCCTCTCCATGGCAGCCAAGACACTGCTGCTTGAGAGCTGGCTGGATTGTCGAGATGTAGAGTTCGTCGCCTGCCGGGGCCGCTAACGCGACCAGTGCCGCGGCGAGTCCCGCCGAAGCAGTGCGCAGGAGACCGAAGGTTGGCCAACGCGCCAGGACGCCGCCTCCCGCCAGACCGAGGGGCCCCGCCCCAAGGGCGCGACTCACCACCCCAGCCCACCGCTCGCCCGCAACGTTCAAGACACCACTCAAGACCGATCCGCCCCCAGTCTGCCACATTATATACTACATATACTACACGAGTACCACACCAGCACTGTTCACCCGCACCGATCGCACTCGCCAGCGGGCAGGACATATAGACGCCCGTCCTGAATTGGATCGCACCGTGGACGTGTTCCCCCCGAGGACCGTCCTCGGGGGGAGTCGGTGTCGCACGACCATCGGCTCCAGGAGGGTAGGCATACCCTGCGGGTCGTCGTGCTCGGCGAGCCCTAGCCCGGCTCCTCGAGCACGGACATCGCCCTCATGCATCTGGTGGTTTTCCGCTAAGCTCGTCGGCGTTCCGGCGCGGAGCCGGATCTGAGCCGCCGGCGGTAGAACGGTGCTATGAACGACCAGCCGGACATTGTGGTGATCGGCAGCCTCAACGCCGACCTAGTCCAGAAGGTTGACCGCTTACCGCAGCCGGGGGAGACGATCGTCGGCGGGAGCTTGGAGACCTTCAGCGGTGGGAAGGGTGCCAACCAAGCGTACGCGGCGGGCCGCATGGATGCCCGCGCCAGCATGATCGGCCAAGTGGGCCACGACAGCCTGGCATCGTTGCTACTGGAGAGCCTGCGCTCCGCCGGAGTCGCGACGGGCGGGGTCGGCGTGGCGGACCGCTCGACCGGCGCGGCCGTCATCCTGGTGCTGCCCAGCGGCGAGAACGTGATCGTGATCTCTCCGGGCGCGAACGCCACGGTCACTCCGGAACTGGCAGCCGAAAGGCTGAGCGATCTCCCGGCAGGAGCCTATCTTCTGGCGCAGTTGGAGATACCCGTCGAGTCCGTCCAGCGGGCGCTGACAGAGGCAAAGGCCCGGGGAGCGACCACAGTTCTCGACCCGGCTCCAGCCCGGCACCTTCCTCCCGACCTGCTGCGGCACGTGGACTACCTAACCCCGAACGAGACCGAAACACGCACCCTGTTGGGTGAGCCAGACCTAGCCCTGGAAGACGACAAGGATGTGCGGACCGCGGCGCAGCGGCTCCTCGCCCTGGGTCCGCGGGCTGCGGTGCTGAAGCTCGGGGCGCGGGGGTGCCTGATCGCTACCGAGGAGGCAAGCCACCGGGTGCAAGGGTTCCTGGTGGACGCGGTGGATACGACCGCCGCCGGCGATGTGTTCAATGCGGCCTTCGCCACAGCACTCGCCGAGGGCCAGTCCGTTGCCGCAGCAGCTCGGTTCGCCAACGCCGCCGCCGCTTTGTCCGTCACCCGCCCGGGGGCGCAGAACTCGGTCCCGTTGCGGCACGATGTGGAGCGCTTCTTGAGCAAACCCCGCGCCCGGTCCAGCAACTCGGGCCACTAGCCTGAACTTCCGAGACAGGTGATTGACGTAAGTCTTCGGTTCATTTGAACTATCTTACGTTTGCGGAGATGCGGTGCTGGGTGCGATCCAGGCGCAGGCCGAGCAGGTCGGGGGCTTGCTGTTGCAGCGGCGTGGGGCGGGTGAGCAGATTCGCACGGCTTGGCCTGGCCCAGCTGGGGCTGCCCCCGGTGCCGGGCGATGGTCGCCCAGTCGGCGAGGAGCGTGCGGAAGCTGGGCGGCGGCGCTCCCTCCGGGGTGCGCTGGGCGGCGGCCTTGCGCCGCGCCGTCGGGGAGAGCTTGGCCGGCGGCGGCGAGGCGCGTCCGGACGGGGCGGCCTGCGCGTCGTCGTCAAACAGCAGGGGCACCGGCTTGCGGCGCATGTGCCAGGGTAGACGAGCATGCGCAAGAAGATATGGGCGCACACGAGCTCGGGGCGGTAGCGGGGGAGGGGCCGGACCTGGAGGGCTCCGGTCTGGAAGCTGCGGTAGACGAACTCAACGCGGCTGAGCCGCTGGGAGGTGCGCACCGCGTCCGCGGCACCGAGGTCGCTGGCGGGCAGACTGGTGCGGATGACGGAGAGGCCGTCGAACCGGGCCTCCGGGGCGCTGCGCTCCCAGTTGCGCCGGAAGGCGAAGCCGTCTGCGACGATCTCCTCCAGGTCGCAGGGCTGGGCTAGCTTGCGCTAGTTGATGGCCTGGCCCATGCGCAGGCCGATCCTATCCCGGACGGCGAGGACCGTGCCGAGATCGCGCTCGGCGGCCTGCAGGAGGGTCTCGCGCTGGCGCACCCGCTCCGTGGCGAGCAGCGGATGGCGGCAGGCGAGCGGGCGTTCGCCGGGGAAGTCCGGATGCTGGATCTCGGCCAAGTCGAGCTCAGCGAACAGCGAGAGCTGCAGCATCCCGCTCGAGGCCGGGGCGCACAAGGCGCTGATCCGGTCCAGCCCGGCCGGCTGGACTGCCTCGCGGATGCGGGCGCTGGCGAGCAGGCCGCGGTCGCCGACCAGTGCTACCCGGGCGAGCCCGCAGCGGGTGCGCAGCTGGGGCTCCGGGCGCTTCAAGCGGCGGGGTCGGCGGTGTTACTGAAGTGTTCATAAGTAATTGCACGAAAAATCTCCGCAAGCTATTGATTCTATTGGTGGGTTACTTGCAATTACTTTTGGCAAAATTAGTTACCCTCGCACACCTCGACCGCCACCGGGCAGCCTTAGGCGCTGCCCTGCAAGCCGCACACGATCCGCGCCTTGCCGCGCCGGCCGTCGCGGGAGCAGCCGCGACGCTCCAGCGGGCGGCAACGGCCCTCGAACCAAGTCGAAGTGGCGTCGTATAGCACCAAGGCGCCGTCGGCGAGATGCCGCTGGGCCAGCTGCTGCTCAATCGCCCTCTGGCGTTGCAGCAGCCAGTCCAGCGCACCGTAGAGCGCGTCCGCATCCACCGTATCCAGAGCGAGCGCTTCGCGCAGAGAGCGGCCCAGCGTCTCGCTGCACAGGCCGCGCTCAGGACCGCGGTCAGCTCGCGCTGGCGCGAGGGCCTGGCGGCGAGCAGCCGGTCGAGCCCGAGGGCGCGCCAGGACCCCAGCCCGGCCGCGACCTGGCCACGGGACCTGGAGCGCACACTGCGGCAGGCGTCTTCGGGGTCGAAGAGGGTTGCGTTCTGGAGCGCACGGCGCAGGGTCTCAAGCTTGGCGGGAAGCCAACGAGTGAGGTTGGCGAGGGACCGCTTGCGGACATGCTCTCCCTCGCGCCAGCCCTCCCGGAGGAGCCCAGTGGCAAGTCGACGTGAGACGTCCGCGCCATGGTCCAGGCCGTTTCACGTTCCCCAACCCTGCGAAAGCCACGCCAGGGGACATTAGGCGCGTCTTGCCAGCAGCACCACAGTATCCTATCGTCCTGGGAAATCGGTCATGCGGATCTCCCCGACGGCGAGGCGCGCTCCGGGGCATTGTTAGCCATGCACCGGATGCGGCAGGTCGAGATTCCCGAGGTCGGCCAGCGCCGACTGCCAGCCGGGTCGAATGTGGTCGGCCAGCGTGAGGAAATAGTCGTCCGGCATGCCCCAGGTGTGTCGCCGGCCGTGCCGCATCAGCATGAAGCCGGCACCGTGCGTCCGGTAGACCCGGCCGCCGGCCCGTTCCACATCCTCAATAAGCAGCTTGTCCACCTCTCGTGGCACCCTCCGCCACCCCCCCAGACGGCGAAGATCCTCGCGTGCGATCAGCAGCGCACCGCCGGCGAGGCGCCGCGTGTACGACTCGCCGCCCCCGGCTAGGCAGTGCAGGGTCCGGTCCGACGCGGCCAGATAGACAAACTCCAGGCCCTTGCCCACCAACTGCGCCTGCGAGTACTCATGGGCCAGCACGAGGTCCCAGACGTGGTCGGCACCGTACAGGTCGTCGTCGTCCATCTTGGTCAGCAACATCCCGCCCGCCGCCGCCGCCGCGACGTTCAAGACCGAGCCGAGCGGCTGGCGGGCGTCGACACGCACGACCTGCGTGGGACAGGCCAAGCCGGCGACGCGTCGCTCAACATCCACGAAGCCCTCGCCATGGAGCGCCAGCACCAGCTCCAGCTCGGGGTAGGTCTGTCTAGCGACGGCAGCCAACGCCTGCGGCAGCCGTGCGGGACGCCGGGTCGCCAGCAGGATCGACACCCGGGAAAGCCGCGGCGGGTCGGGCAGCGCGCGGGCGCAGATCTGCCGGGCGCGACTGCGCAACGTGTGCTCTCTGAGGGCGGCACGGCGCATCCTGATGCTTGCGCGTTCGCGCTCGGCGGGATCGAGGTTCCGCACATCGCCGGCCATCAGGCCGTGGAGCTCGGCACCCAGCAGCGCGGCCAGCCGCGGGTCGTCGTCCGCCAGATGCACCACCACGCCGAGCGCGGCCAGCCGGGCCAGCACGCCCGCCCGTGCGGTCACGTCGGTGTGGAACGCCCGCACATCCTCGAGGTGGTGCATCTGGCGCAGACGGTGCCGGTGACCGGGACGGACGACGCGATCCGCCTGGCTGCCCGGCGGCAGGAGCGCGGGCGGCCCCAGCGCCCCGACGGTACTCTGCGCGTTGCGCACCCATCCGACGGGGTTGTTGATCAGCGGGTCGAAGGCGGGCGTCGAGAGGTAGCGCGGCGCCTCCGAGAGCACCACCGACGGAACCTCCAGGGAGGCGGCATGGGCAGGAGTATCGGCCACCACCAGGTCGATGCGGTGCCCGCGGGCCGTGGTCACCGCACGGCGGGATGCCTCGAACACAGCCTGTGCCGTGGGGCCCAGGGCTGCCAGCTCCACGCCCAGTGGCGGACAGGAAGCCCTGCGCAGCGCCGCCAGCGGGTTCCGACACTGCCGCACCCAACGGGTCGTGCGATTCGCAGACCCGCGCACCAGCCATTTCAGAACCCACCAAGCGGCTCGGGGACGGTCCACGGTCCGTACGGCGGCGCGCAGCCGCTCCGGCACGGCTTGTCGTTTCCGGGATTCCGCCCGTACGGCCCTGGCCGTGAGACCCGGACGGTCGCCTAGCATGAGCCGCAGCTTTCCAGGGGCAATCGCCACCACGTCTCCGAAGTCCGCAGGGCTCTTCCCAGTGCGGCGCGCCCGATGAAGCGCCCATGTCCGAATGATCGACACGCCGGCACCGTCGGGGAGCGTCGCGCCCGCGGTCACCGCGGCTCCCATCGTCTTGCGCAGACGATGCAACAGGTTGGCGTCGAACCCGACACTGGCGGGCAGAGTCACGTGGAACGCCGCGTACGGAAACTCGTCGAGGGCGGATCCGACCGACCCGATGCGCACCCGCGAGTCTCCACCGAAGTGCTCCAGAAGCCCCGCGTCGTCACCGCTGTCCTGCATCTCGATTCTCACCACCAGATCGTATGTACGGCCGGCCAGCATCTTCGCCGCGGCATCGAAGACCCGATCGACCCCGCTAGCGCCGCGCTCGATGGTCACCACGTACTGGGGCACCGTGAAGCTTTGACCCGGCCAGTGGCGGCGGAACCAAGGGTGGGCGATCAGATGGGCGGCCAGCACACGCTCGGATGCGGCCTTCCTCCACCTAGCTTCCGAGCCTTGTTCGTCGAGGCCCGCACGCCAAGCCACGGCGTCCCGGGCCGGCACCAGCAGTCCGCCGCCGGTGTAGACCCGGTAGCCGAACTCAATGTCCTCTGCTCCCCATCCCGTGAACGACTCTTTGTAGCCACCTACCGCATCGAAGAACGCCCTGCCGATGCCGAAGTTCGCCCCGGTTACCAGCCGGAACAGGTCGTCGTCCCTGGAAGCCGGGTCGTCCGCCAGCCGCATGTCGTGCCCGAACCCGCGCGGTGCCATCGGCCGGCCCGCGAACAGCGCGGGCCACGACCCGCCCCGGTGCCGGATCGTCTCGGCGTCGAGGCCGTCCGCCTGCCCCCGTCGGCGGACCCCCAAGGTCAGCGCGTCACAGACGGCATGGTGCCACCGGGCGTGGGCCGCAAGGCATCCGGCCTCGACGATCGTGCCGCTGTCGAGAAAGACCAGGATGTCGCCGTCGGCCGCTCGTGCGCCGGCGTTGCGCGCCCTAGTCAGCCAGACCCCCCGGTTCTCCTGCTGCAGCACCTTGACGTCGAGAGAAGTGGACGGCGGCCGTTCCAAAGGCTCCGGAGAACCGTCGTCGACGATGACCACCTCGAACAGAGCGCGCGGGTAGGTTTGCCCTTCCAGCGACGCCAGCAACCGCGACAGCGCTTCCGAACCGCCGCAATGGGGGATGATCACGCTGACTGGCAGCGTGGGCGTGAACGCCTTGGGCTCCGCCACCTCGACCTGCCGCCAGTCGTTGTACCGCACGAGCGTCGGTCGAGGTGCCGTCCCCCTGCCCCCATTCCCTCTGTCTTCGCGTTCGATTGCTCCAGCGTCTCCACAAGCACCAATGAGTATCCGGCAATCGACCCCAGCAGTGTGCATCCGCTTCCTCTCGCCCCGGCAATTCCGCCCATTACTAATTTTGCCAAAAGTAATTGCAAGCAAACCGCTAATAGAATCAATGGCTTGCGGATCCTGTTCGTGCGATTACTTATGAACACAGCAGTATGCACTCGAGACTGCCATCGGTGGGCTGTCCGTGGGCGGGCACCCGCGCTACCGCCCCGTCGGGACCCCATGAGTTCCGTTTGCCCACAATGCACCGCCCATAGAGCCCAGCGGAGGGGTGCCGGTTCAGTCCAATCCATTTTTTCAGTCACCGGCGCGGTGACACGCCTTGCCACTGCCGAATGTCTGCTGCTGCGCCGCCAACTGAAAAATGCTCTGCCATATGTCCAGTCTGGACATACAACGCGCTTCCTCGCGATCGCCAACACCGGCGGACATGGTCGATCTGATCGCGTCGGGTGGCGTGCCGGCGCTGGCACGGCATCAGCCGTGGCAGCAGTACTTCCTGCTGAACGAGGGCCGGACGGGAGAGCGGCGGTCTGCCGCGGGGCAACTTGGTGTCGGCACGAAGCGACGCGCCTTGACGCCGGTGAGCACGCGCGTGCGCTGTCGGCTTGAGGATGCCGCCGGCCCCACAACATCTTGCGTTCGAACCAAGTCCAATTTTTGGTATGACCAGCGTCGCGTTATAATACTGATGTGTTCATAATTAATTGCACGAAAAACCCCGCAATCCATTGATTCCATTGGTGGGTTGTTTGCGATTATTTTCGGCAAAATTAGTAAGTGTCCGTCAGCCAAGCACCGTTGCCTCTGGCGTGACTGGCATCGACGCTACCGCGAGCTTGACATAGTCCGCATGGTCTCCGCGGGTTCCCAGTGTCAGGGGTCCAGGGAGGAGACTATGCTTGACACGCTCTCCGTTCGCCCTCACAGCCGCGACCAGATCCGGTCCGGGACATTGGGCCGCTGGGTCGACGACTTCGTCGACATGCTCATACTAATTTTTCCAAACGCAATCCCGATTATCCACATTCCTCATCCTTACTTAGGAGCCGATTCAGGGCTCCCAGTAAATGGACGAGATGTGTGCGTTCCGCTGCTCTCTGTGCTATACTTTAATGGGCGCAAGGCTATAGTTAAGTGAGAGCAATTTTCTGATTGACAAGGAGCTCGATTTCAAAGCACAACTCTGTCCAGTTTCAGAAAGGACTCCGCCTCCGCGCCCTCCTGGCGCGCTACGGCACGGAGCTCCCATGCGTCGCGGCGCTGTTCCCGGCGCACTGGCCCCAAGTCTTTGTCTGCCCCGCCTGCGGCGGCCAGCACAGCCGCCGGCGCACCCGCAAGGTCTACTAGCGCAACACCTGCAAGCACTAGGTTTCGCTCACCGCCGGCACCCTCTGCGCCCTCATCCAGCTGCCCCGGACCCCGGGGTTCCCGGCCCTCCACCTCTACCCCCAGCCCCAGCACGGACTCTCCTCGCTGGAGCTGGCCCGGCAGCTGGGCGGGAACCGGAACCCGGCGGGGGAGATACTGCCCAAGCTGCGCTAAGCCCTGCGCGAGTGCGACGAGCGCCCACGCTGGGAGGGCAGCGTGCAGTTGGACGACGCCTACTGAGGCGGGGAGCGCCGGGACGGCCAGCGAGGGCGTGGGGCATCCGCCCAGACGCCCGGCATGGCGTCCGGGGAGGTCCCTCCAGACGGGCGTCCGCACCTGTTGCGCCGCGGTCGCGGTTCAGCCGACCCGACCATAGCCGGGCACCGTCACGGCCTCCGCCTCGCCGGAGTGATCCCAGAGACTTCCGTAGCTAGCTTGACCGCATGGCGTCGGAACTTGCCATGAGATAGGCCCCCAACTCCCCGCGGCGCGCCACCCAGTACGATCCCGCTGCTGTGCAGCGCTGGAAAGACCAAGAGTTTCCCAAGATCCTCCGCCGTGCCCAAGAGTTGGGAGCTCTGATCGCCTTCGCCGACGAGTCCGGCCTGGCTTCGCAAAGCGTGTACGGGCGCACCTGGGACCCCTACGGTGAGACTCCTGTCGTGCGGGTGGCCAGCGGGCGCTTCCGCCTCCACCTGCTGGCAGCCATCAGTCCGGAGGGCCAGCTCGAGAACAGGGTGCGGGAAGGCCCCGTCACGGCGGAGGTCCTCCGGGAGTTTCTGGAGCAGCTCGTTGAGGAGACAGACCGGAAGATTCTGTTGGTAGTCGACAATTGGAGTATTCACCGCGCCCGGACAATTCAGGAGTGGCTGGCGGCGAACCAAGCTACAGCAGAGCTGTATGTTCAGCCGACCTACTCGCCGCAAGTCAATCCTGTGGAACTGCTAGGGACCTTGGTCCAGCGGCGGGTCAGTCGCGAGCTGGGCAAGACCGAAGCACAGCTTCGCGACAACCTGGAAGCTGCTTTCCAGTCTTTACCAGGAGCCCCGGAACAGGTGCGAGCCTTCTTTCGAGAGGCAAACTGCAAGTCTATTCTTGCTTGCATTCTGATGACACGACTTTTGACGCGATCAGTACATCCTGAACCAGTGCCCGACAGAGTAACCCGGTGATGTCCTAACGAGGTTCTCGACCTCTAATGCCGCGATGGCGCGTTGCGAGAACCGAGTGCGGGCCTCCAGGTGTCCCGGCATCTCGGATACGGCGCGGGGCGCAGCTTCCCGGGGATCGGTTCGCAGCTCGATGCGTGGCAGCGGGTGCGCACGGTTCGGGTGCCAATTGGTCTTGATCGCGACCAGCGACATGAACAAGTCTTCGACGCCGCGCCATGCCGTATTCGCGATCTCTATTTCCGTAGTCGCGCCGATGCACTATGCGGTACCGCTCGCTCTCGTACTCGAACGCCGCTTCCCGTTTGCCGTGCGAGATGATTATCTCGTCGATGCACTGGTATTGTTCGATAAGCGGAAGGAAGAATGATGCACTTCAGGTTGTATTGTCTTTCCCAGTTGAGGATGACCGCTGAAATCATAGTTCGACCTCCGTGCATGTGCGACCTGTAATTACGGCACACCGGACACCGGGTGTTGTCTCCCCCCAAGGTGTCGCTCGCGGCATGGCAGATGGGCCCCGCAGCCGCAGCGGAGGGTGCGGCGCCCGGCCCCACGGGCCAGCGGCTGGAGGGTCCGCCAGATCTGCCCCAGGCTCTCGTGGCCGGGCCGGGGCTACCGCCGGGAGGGGCGGAACCCGGCTAGGCGGGCGCTGCGCAGGACGGCCTCGCGGAGGTCGGGCGGCTGGCCGCGCTGCGCCGCGGGCAGGATCCGCGCGGGGGGCTCCAGGACGCGGTGCAGGACCTCCAGCTCCAGCGGCTCGAGGGCGTCGCTGGCGGGCTCCTCGCGGGCCCGCCGCCCGCGGTCGCTCACGGGCCAGGCTGCGAGCGCGTCGCAGGCCAGGCAGCGCTGCAGGCTCAGGGCGGCTTGCAGCCGGCGGTCCGCCAGCCGTGCGCGTGCCGCTTTGGAGCAGACGGAAACCCCTCGCTGCTCCAGAGCGTCTCGGAGCAGCGCGCCAAGCGCCGGGCCGTGTCCGGCGGGCCGTCCCCGGCTCTGGGCGGCAGCAGCATGACCCGGCCCCAGGCGATCTCGGTGACCACCTCGCGCTGGCACCGCACCCGCGCCGACTCTCCACTTCCGCAGCGGCTTTCTCCGCCGCGCCCTGCAGGCGTGCCCAGCTTCGCAGCTCGGCCACCCCAAGGGGCGGCAGCGCTCCGCCAAGCACCTCCCGATGCGGCTGCAGGCTACCTTCGGGCGCAGGCGCGGATTGTGCAGCAGGCGGTAGGCCGCCGCCGGCAGGGGCACGCCCAAGGCCTCGGCCAAGGCCGGCAGGGCCTAGAGCGGGCGGCCGCCTCGCCCAGCCGTCCCCGCACGTTCCTCCCGCCCTCCCGTCGGCACGACTCGCGGGCCCTCCCGCCCGCAACACTATCCCCACCACTGCACCGTCGCAGCCGCCCAGTTCCGCGGCCCGAACCACTCCTCGTCATTGCCATCCGGCCGTTCCCCGGACACCTGGATGCGCTCCGTCCCCGACCGTTTGGCCTGCCTCCGCCCAAAGCTCCAGATCGCCCGCGTAACGGGTACGGAGTAACTCCCGGTTCCGCTCGGTCAGGAAAGCATCCTTCACGGCCCTTCTGGTCGTTTGCAGCACATCCGGCACCACCTCCCTTCCAGCCATCGTGTTCAACATCGGCAGCACCGGCACCGGCATACCGAGATGCGCGGCGACCCGGCCCAGATCCGCGTCGATGGTTTCGAGGCGACCGACGAAGTCGGGCAGGCTCCCGTCCTCCGCTCGGACCTGCAGATGCTGGGACAGAAAATGCCTTTCGGCAAAGGCGTCCGAGCCATACGGCGCGTTCAACCACCGGCAGAAGTCGTCGAAGCTGGCCGTTTCCGCCAGTCCATAGTACTGGTCAAAGAGCCTCCGGCGTTTCTCCTCTTTTTTAAATTCTTCCGGGTAGATCGTGTGGGCGACATGCAATTCCCGATAGAAGGAGAGCGCCCGATCGAAAGGATGTCTGACGAAGGTGAAACTGTAATAGTCCCTCGCTTGCTGACGCATGGCGTACACATCGCAGAGGCGCTTATCGACGAAGATCTCGGCGTCGGGGTCGGCGCACTGCAAGACTCGCATAAGGCTGCGCGACGCCACCTTTGGAACGCATATCCAGAGATACCTGTACCTGTCAGAGACGATCTTCTCGGACCGAAGATCGGTCTTCATATGGGCAGTATACACCATACGCCGGGCGTCGTCGAACCTCCCGTGCGCCAACGCACCCGCGATGTCCCTAGCGACAGGCGGGTTCTGCGCGACGGCGGCCAGGGCCAGCAGCCCGGGTTTCAACTTGTCAATCATGATTGATCCGATTCGGTTAGCAGCCCGTGGAAGAAGTCTGTTCCAGGAGCACGTCAGAAGCCTCCAAAGCTCGACCAGACACCCGATCAGGCCCATACTAATTTCGCCAAAAGTAATTGCAAGCAATCCACCAATAGAATCAATGGCTTGCGGTGCCTTTTCGTGCAATTACTTATGAAAACATCAGTAACCGCCGAGAGAGCCCCCTGCAGGCTCCGTATTGGACGGGTCGGCCGCTCCCCGCCGCGAGGCGAGAAGCACTCGTGGCCGAGCGTGGTGCCCACCGCGCCAGCGGTCGCCGGATACTGCGGGGCCTACCCCCCCTATCTCGCCTGGCTTGGCGCAGTTTGCGCAGCATCTCCCCAGCCGGGCTCCGGTTCCCGCCCAGCTGCCGGGCCAGCTCCAGCGAGGAGAGCCCGTGCTGGGCTTGGGGGCGGAGGTGGAAAGCCAGGAACTTCGGGGTCCGGGGCAGCTGGGTGGGGGCGCAGAGGGTGCCGGCGGTGAGCGGGACTGGGAGCTGGCAGGCGTGGCCCTGGCGAACCTTGCGGGGGCACAGGCAGCCGTGCTGGCCGCCGCCGCAAGCGGAGCCAACGCAGCCCTCGGGCCCATGCGCCGGGAACAGCGCCGCGACGCAGGGGGGCTCCGTGCCGTAGTGCGCCAGGAAGGCGCACGGGGGGCGATCTCGGCCAAGCGACGGAAAGGCCGATCGTCGAAGCGCTGCTCAGCGGTCCCCTGTCCGACGTCGCCGCCATCCTGCTGGACGATTCGCGCAAGGTGGTGGAGTCCGTCTGCGGATCGTCGGCAACCCTAGAGAACCCCATATTCCTTGGGTGAACATCGATCCGCCCGGGTCCGCAACGGTCGGAAAACCGCTGGCGGAGACAGAAACGGCTGGCAGTCCGGCTGGCGCACCTCGACGGCCACCCCATCAATCACCGCCGGACGCGAGACGGTTGTCGTTGCCGCCCTGCCGGGTGGCACGCCCCAGCGGGATGGAATGGCCTGGAGCTGACCCTGCAACCGTTCGGCCAAGCCGTGCTGGCCGCCGCTATCCCTTCCGTCGCCCGGTGACGCTGCGGAAAGCGCCGCGCCAAACCCGGCCGCTGTTCCGCGGCCGACATGTCGTCGGACCGCTGCCGCAGTTGATCGCCGCACCGCCGCGACAGAACTTCGGCGAAGTCGCAGGGGAGCGCGTTGCCGACCATATTGCAGACATAGTCCATGTACGGTGTGTCAAGCCGGTAGTCGCGAGGGAAGGTCTGCAGCAGGGCCGCCTCCCTGACGGAGATCGTCCGCTCGGCCTGCGGATGGCCGAAGCGCCCCTTGCTGAAAGTAGTGCAGCCACCGGTGATCGTCGGTGACGGACGGTCCCATTCCATCCGCCCGTATACATTTGTGAACCCGATATAGCCATCGCGGTGGCAGGCTGGTCGGAGATGTTCCGGAATGTGCGTCCATGTCTCCCCTGCTCTCGCGACCTTGATCCGTTCGATGTTCTTGCGCGACAGTTCCCGGACGACATGCCAGTCGGACCATTCGACCTGACCCCTAGCCTTGGCTTCCGCCAAAGTGATGGGCTCGGGCATGTTCCCGATCGTATCACGTACCGTGCGCCACGGTGAAAGGTTGTCGGTCGGCGCATCGGAGTGAGTCGCGGCGGGGAGGGCAATCTCAAAGCCTTGGCCCCCGAGCAGAACGAGGCGTCGTCGAAACTGTGGCACACCATAGTCGGCGGCCTGCAGAACCCCCTCGGTTAGTCGGTAATCGAGCGCTTGAAGCCGCGATCGCAACTGACCGTAAAGTGACCCGCCCTTCTGCGCCAGACCGGGGACATTTTCCATCATAATCGCCCGCGGTCGCGTTTCCTCCGCTAGGCGGGCTATCTCAAGAACGAGTTCGTTACGAGGATCTGCCTTGTCCTTGTACTGCGCTGTCAGGCTGGTAAAACCCTGGCAGGACGGGCAACCTGCCAGAAGATCTATCCGGTCCGTCCCCGCGAGTTCCAGCAGGGCAGCGCCGGAGACGGTCGCGATGTCCTGCTTCAGGCACCTGACCTCCGGATGGTTCGCCTTGTAGGTAGCGAACGAGTGGGCCTCGAGTTCCACCGCAGCGACGACGCGGAAGCCTGCGCGTTTGAGACCGACCGTCAGTCCGCCGGCTCCGGCGAAGACATCGATTGCCGTCGGAGCCATGTTCCTCAGCAGTCCCTGGCAACCGCCGGGCTCGTGTCGCGCTGACGACGCGCCTCACTCAGGAAGTCTTGATGCACCTGTTCCGATTTCAGCAGAAACGCCGCCCAATCCATGTGCGTCAGTTTCTTTCGGGAAAGATAACCCTCGAAGGCAGCGCGCTGGGAACCGGTCAACGCGAGTTCGTCACAGACGACGGTGACATGGAAGTCAGGGAAGTGCGTGCGGAATTTGGTGTGCCCCGGATCCTCCAAAAATGCCTCCATGTTCTGGTAGTACGTGACGATCCTGTCCATTTCGGAGTTCGACAGTTTGTGATGCGGCTTCTTGATCTCGATGATCTGCACGGTGCCTTCCTGATTGGACAGGACGAAGTCCGGCCGTTTGCCCGTCTCCTGGAAATCGGACAACGAAATGGAACAGCCGGTCTTGTGTTCATAGTACTTCTCGAACTCCCGGCGCAAGCTGGTGAAGGTCTGGTTTTCGGTCACCGGCGCCCACTCAGGGTTGATCAGCCACGGAGCATCCGCGATTAGCTGCTGGAGGTCATTTTCGTCGGTGTCATCAGTGCTCTTCAGAATCTGGAGACGGTCGATAACCTTGAGGCGGTCTTCGGCAATTCTCCCAAACGAGGACAGCTCCGCCAATCGCGCCGTGCGCAGGAACGAAGCCAGGACGGAGAGCGGCGTGTCGGACCGGGCGACCGCTTCCTTCATCATCGAGTTGAGCGTGATGTGCGGAGCGAGGGTGATACTAAGATCGACCAGTTCGTTCACGACGCTCGCGTCTTCGACTTCGCCCCGGCTGATTGCACGCCCGAACGATCGGGCGACATCTGTGGCGCGGTCACGGATGCCTTGTTGCTCGTCGGTCGGATAGGCCTTCAGAGTACGAGCGTCGACTTCGCCCTTTTCGAAAAACAGGTCCAAAGTCGCTTTCCGCAAGGGGTCCCGCGACAGCATGCCGATCCGTTTGACGATTTGCTGGCCCCAGGCCTGGAAGTCGACGGCGAGTCCGTCCGACCAAAGGATGTCTCTTCGATCGGTTTGGATGAGGTCTTCGTCCTCGTCGAGCCAGTCGGCATGGAGCTCGCCGACGAGATAGGAGCGAATGTTGTGCTCTCCGGTGAAGCCGGCCCGTTGGTTGAAGATGGATGTCTGGGCGGCGATCTTGCCGCGGCAATAGATTCTGATCCCAGCCATAAGCTCGTCTTTGTAGGGAGCCTTCGAATAGGCCATCCACCCGGTGACGGGACGAAACGTGCCCTCGTGCTGGAACCCGGCTTTCAACTCCTTAGCGGGGGTACCGTCGGGGCGGTGTACGGTGCCGTCGGCCTGAAACGTCAGCTTCGTGTTTGGCATCGTCTGAATGTCGAAACCGCCCACCGTCACCGGTTGCGAATTGGATTGCGTGTTGTCTAGGATCTGGACCTGCCAATTCTGTGCCCTGATGCCGAAGCGCTGGGCGAGCTGCCGGCCGAGGACAAAGATTTCGGGAACCTTCCGGTAGTTGAAATCCTTCAGGATGATTTGAGTCCCTGATTCCGGGGAGTACGACTCGTCGCGATCGCCGACCTCCGGCTTGTAGCGTTCGTCGGGCTCCTCCTTCAGCGCCACGATGCCGTCGTAGTGGAGGATGATGTGGGAGGTAAGGTAGCCTGTGGGCCCGGAGTCGGCGCTACCTCCGTCGATGCGGGTCCCGCCAGCGCTTATCAGCTCGATGGTCTTACAGATGCCGAATGGGGCCAACTTTCCGACGCCCTTCCGGCCCATTACCTTGCGTTTGAAGCCGGGGGAACGATCGCCTCGGTCGGCGTCGTTGCGTCGCTCGGCTTCGACAACGAGGAAGAAGTCCTGGACCTGCCGGGGCGTCATGCCGATCCCGTCGTCGACAACCTGGATGTCGAAACCCTTGTCGGACACGGTGCCCCCGGCCCGGGTCGCCAGAAACTGTCCCATCGGCGCTAGAACCGTCACTTTGGTGGCGTCGGCATCGTAGGCATTCGCGATGAGCTCAGCGATGACGGCGGACACCTTGTCGTAGAGCTTGACACCCAGCTTGTCGACGGTCAGCCGAGAGATTCTCATCGAGTAATCAACGGACATGATCAGGCTCCGGGGACATCTGCCGACAGAACCGCAGCCTGCTCCAGCGCAGTCCGGGTCGCCGACCTCTTCTTGCCCTGCGGGTAGCCGTACTTGCGCAGGCCGCGCTTCACGAGGCGGCGTAGATTGGCGCACATGTTCTCCCGCCGCGTCCAGTCGATGGTCAGGTTGTTCCGCACGGTCTCGACCAGCTCGCGGACGATGTCGCGCAGCGTCTCGCCGCCGAGCACCTGCCCCACGCTGTCGTTGACGCCGAGCGCGTCGTAGAACGCCAGCTCGTCATCCGATAATCCCAGCGCTACGCCGCGGGCGTTCGCCTCACGCCGTAGACGCTGATGCGGTCACCGAACACGGCGCGAGTGCTGGCGTCGGCCAGCTCGATGGGCGTGCCGGTGAAGCCGATGAACGACGTGTGGGGCAGCGCGTCGCGCATGTGGCAGGCGTAGCCGCCGATGAAGTCGTACTGGCTGCGGTGCGCCTCGTCGGCGATCACCACAACATTGCGCCGGTCCGCCAGCAGCGGATAGCGGTCGCCCTTCTCCTCGGGGAAGAACTTCTGAATCGTCGTGAAGACCACGCCGCCGGACTCCACGGCGAGCTTCGCCCGCAGGTCGGCGCAGCGCACGAAGGTCGCGAACAGTTGGTCGTCGAGGTCGTTGCGGTCGGTCAGCACGACGACGGTGGGATTCGCCAGCGCCGGCTCGCGAACGATGCGCCCGGTGTAGAACGCCATCGTCAGGCTCTTGCCCGACCCCTGGGTGTGCCAGACCACGCCGATCCGCCGGTTGCCGCGGGCACAGCCCTGTTGGCAGCGGCGACCCCCGAGCGGGCGACGGCGGTTCGCACGGCGTGGAACTGGTGGTACCCCGCCAGCTTCTTGACCAGCGCGCCGCTGCCGTCGTCCTCGAACACGAGAAAGTCGCGGACCAGCGCCGGCAGCCGGCACCGGTCGCAGGCGCCTTCGGGCAGCACCTGGAGCTGCGGCAGGCGCGGGTCGGCCAGCGCCTCGCCCGCGATCGTGCGCCAGCGCTTGAACCACTCCCAGCCCGCGGTCAGCGTGCCGAGGCGCGCCTCCAGCCCGTCCGACACGATCAGCGTGGCGTTGAAGGCGAACAGCGACGGGATCTCCGCCCTATAGGTCTGAAGCTGCTGGAAGGCCGTGTGGATCGTGGCGTTCTCGTCGGCGGGGTTCCTCAGCTCAATGACGGCAGGCGGCAGGCCGTTGACGAACAGCACGATGTCGAGCCGCCGTTCATGTCGGTTCTCGACCACGGTGAGCTGATTGACCGCGAGCCAGTCGTTGCCCTCCGGCTTGTCGAAGTCGAGCACCCGGACCTGAGCGCCACGGGCCCGGCCGTCCCAGCCAGCGTACCCCACCGTGACGCCGGCAACAAGCATCCGATGGAAGTCGCGGTTGCGGGCCTCCAGCGTCGCCCCGGCCGGGCGGGTGAGTCGGCGCAGCGCGCCTTCGAGGGCATCCTCCGGCAGCCCCGGATTGAGGCAGGCGAGGGAGAATCGCAATCGTCCGCTCAACACTACTTCCCCGTAATCGCCGCGTTCCGCGATCGGCGTGTCGGACGCAATGTCGGAGCCGCACAGGAGGGTCCAGCCAGTCGAGGTCGACCGCTTCGACGATCGATTCCGACAGGCATGCATCGGTCACGGTCGCCGCTCCGCCAGGCTCAATGCGTTCAGACCGATGCCGCTCAAGGGCTCAAGGTGGCTCGCCCGCCACACCATGTCTGGGCCAGGAGACTTCCTGATCAAGAGAATACAACATCGCCGTTCTCGATAATGCATTCGGGCCTGATGCCGGCCCTTGCCCACTCGCCACTATTCGCTACCCCAGCCCGCAGTTGGGCGACCTCGACCACAGGCAAGCGGGCTTCGCTCTGCGTGGGACGGAACTTCTGAAGGACAAGTCAGTTCTGGAAATGGGCCGCTGAATCGAATGGCTTCAGTAGCCACACCCCTGGTACTTATTGCGTCAAAATTCGTGTCCCTGGAATCCCTTCCTTGATTGATATTATGAGTAGATTTTTTGCAAATTATTAGTATGATAAAAGAAAGATTCTCCCTCTTCCTACGCTTTACTGAGGACCAGAATTTCAAGATTCGAAAAAAACGTAGTCTTGCAGTACATTGGGGCAAATCTGTGGCCCGGATAAAGTCCTGTATCCCTTGCTCCATACACACGATCTATCGTTGGATCTCACGCTTCTGCCTAGGAGGCATGGAGAACCTGCGGGATCGCAAAAAACGGGACGACCGCGCCCAAGGACAGACCGGCACGCCGCTTGGATTCGCATCGTTGTCGGAGACCAAGACCCCGCTCAATGCCAATTCGAGTTCGCTTGGTGGACCGCGCAGCGAGTGCGCCAAGCCTGGGGGGAGAAGTTCGGCACCGTCCTGAGCGTCTCCACGGGGTACCGGAGCCTGCGGCGTGCTACCAAATACGAGCCCGCTGACGTGCAGCGGTGGGAAGACCCAGAGTTTCCTAACAGCCTGTTGATAAAGTCCCTGGGATACGATTTCCGTCGCGCAATCGCGTGCGAACCACCGGTTTGCACCTGTTTCAGGGCCTTCAGGAGTCGTTTTATGGTCATTTCAGGGCCCTGCAAGGAGTTGCTGGACAGGCTTCACGGCCGCTGAGGACTTTTTCAACAGGCTCCTAGGCTCAAAAGAAGCAGTCGTGCTCGTTAGGTTGCTCCGCATGCGTTGAACGCCAGTTATATGGTAAGGTCAAGGGCATGTCGATGGGTGATCGGATCACGATCCTCGTTGCTGCTGGCGCGATCAGTGCGACGCTAGGCGGCGGATCGTGCTCGACCAATGCGCGTATCGACGACGCGAACACGCAACTCAACACGCGCATCGGCGACGTGAACGCTCGCATCAATGATGTAAACGCCCGTCTCAATGATGTGCAGACGGACATCTGTGAGTTGCGGACGCTGATCATCAATGCCATGAGGCGTGACAAGCCTGCCGACTGACCTCGGTCCGCTTTCCCGACCCTGATCGGTGATTTGCCCTTGGGTTCCATACCCAGCGTGGCGGCCACTTTCAACACCTTGAAACATCACGATGGATGAGTTATTAGACGTACTTCGAAAGTTCGACGCCTTGCGAGACGGCGACGCTGGGAAAGACATTGTTCATCAGCGGTCGCTGCCAGCGATCGCACCGACGTACGCCGACGGGTCGTTCGTCGCCAGCCTCGCGCCCCCGACCACCGAGGCGCTGCGTCCGTTGCGGTATCGACCGTCTTTATCAGCATCAAGCGGACGCCATTGCCCACGCGTTTGACGGGTCGAACGTCGTGCTCCAGGCACCGACAGCCAGCGGCAAGACGCTGGCGTTTCAGGTTCCGATGCTTCACTCTCTGAGGGTGCCAGGCACTCATGCCCTGATGATCTACCCCAACAAGGCGCTCGCGCTTGATCAGCGCGATCAGCTCATGCGGCTGACGGCGGAAATGGGTGGTCCTCGAATCGAGTCCTGGTGGTACGACGGAGACATCGACGCCGATCAGCGCCGCTGTCTTCGGAAAACCCCGCCGAGCATCCTGATCACGAACCCAGACATGCTGCACAACAGTTTCCTCGGTCACGCGGACATCTGGAGCCAGTTCTATCGTGGCCTCACGTGGGTGATCGTGGACGAGATCCACGAGTACCGCGGCTACTTCGGTTCCAACGTCGCGATGATCCTCCGCCGGTTCTCGCATCACCTTGCGTCCCGCAATGTGCATCCGCAGTTCTTCCTGAGTTCAGCGACATGCGCGAACGGCGAGTGAGCATGCCGAGAATCTGACGGGCCGTCCGTTCGTCGAAGTCAACGCGACCCACGGGATGCGTCCACATCGACAGTTTACGTTCGTGCAGCCGGACATTCCCGACTATCAGTACTGGGACATTCTCCAACTGCGAGTAGTCAAGGCCGGTTTGGCGTGCTTGTCGAAGGGCAAATCGGTGCTCGCGTTCTGCCCGACGCGTAAATTCGCGGAAGCGTGTCACGGCTTGGCCACGAGGGAATTGGAGAAACTGGACGACGAAGGACGCCACGGTATCGGTGCGGAGGCGATCAAGGTCTTCCGGTCCGGCCTGAGCGCCGACGACCGGCATGCCGTACAGGCGGGGCTGAAAAGCGGCGCAGTGCGGTTGGTGTTCACGACGAACGCGCTTGAGATGGGGATCGACATCGGCGGGCTGGACGGCATCATCCTGGCGGGCTTTCCTGACAGCATGATGTCAGCGTGGCAGCGGATCGGACGCGCCGGCCGCAGTTGGGACACGAGCGCCTTCGTCCTGTACTACTCGCGGAACAACCCACTCGACCGGTTCTATGCCGAGAACGTTGACGGCTTCCTGCAGAAGCCGCTCGACGATCTGGTCGTCAACCCGGAGAACGAGGACCTGATCGAGAAGCACTTGCCGTCGCTCCTGTTCGAAACGCCGCATGCTGTCGACAACGACGGGTGTCTGGGTGCCGCAATGAGCGAAGCTGTTCAGAAGAAGCAGCGCCGCGGGGTACGGCCAGTGGCCTCGGGCCGGTGGCGTCCGCATTTCTCGCTAAACATCCGGGGTGGGGGTTCCGGCACATTCGTCCTGAAGGAAGGCAACAACCAGATCGGGACGCTGTCAAGGCAGCAGCAGTTTCGAGAGGCGTACGAACGTGCGATCTACATGCATGGCGGACGCACGTACCGGGTCAGGGAGATCTCGTCGACGGGAAGCGGCGGCGAGATCATGTTGGAGCCGATCGATTCAGGACTGCGGACCAACGCCACGACATCCACCTTCGTCACCGCGCGGGACATCTACGACGGTCGCCGCTGGGCCGCCAGCGGTTCTGAGGTGAGCGCGTTCTACGGGAAGGTGCTGATCACAGAATCGTTGAACGCCGTGGAGGAAGTCAACGCACGGACCGGTGAGGTCGTTGACCGGTGGGTCCCACAATTCAACACAGCGAAATTCGACAACGCACACGCATTCTGGGTACAGGAGGAGACAGGTTCGGACCTCGCCGCAGACGGCATCGGCGCGTTCCAGCAGCTACTGCGGGTTGGCGCTCTGTTTTCGATCCCGCTGGATGCGCACGACATCTACCCGCACGCGGTCGCCAAGGAACGGAAGGCGTACGTTATCGAGAGCTATCCGGGCGGCATCGGGATTGCCAAGAAGGTGCTGGATCGATGGCGCTCGGTACTGGAAGTTGGAATCGGCGTTGCGGAGCGGTGCAAGTGCCTGAGGGGATGTCCGAATTGCATCGTTCCGCCGCGTTCAAGGGGCAACATGAACAAGATCGCGGGCATCCGGTTCGCACGAGCGGTACTCGGAGCGACCCCGCACGGGGCCGACTTTCGGTACCGCAACGGACTGTGGGAGCCCTTGTAGGCCTAGATCCCGGTTAATTCCCGGAGGTGGGTGTTGCGGGGCCGCTCCGATTGAACGGAGAGCCATTCGCTCCCGGCGCAAGCCTTTCATCCCGTCGCCGAGCGACCTAGGCACCCCCCGCAGGCGCACTGCGCCGGCCTGCTCCCTCACCGAAGCGGCTGCGCACCCGGCTCCAGGCGCACCGGGACCCCCGCGGGCTCCGCGTCGGTCCCCTGCCGCCGTGCTCTGCGCGACCCCGGGCGCACT
Source organism: Bryobacterales bacterium (assembly GCA_965213745.1). Taxonomy (GTDB): domain Bacteria; phylum Acidobacteriota; class Terriglobia; order Bryobacterales; family UBA6623; genus VXMF01. The sequence goes on from CBDBZZ010000024.1 coordinate 360,002, forward strand.
GACCCAGCCCTAGTCCGGCTCCATCCGCCGCGCCGCGTGCAGCAGCCCATCCAACCGCAGGTTCGCACCTGCTGCACAGCAGCAGTTGCGCAATCCGGGCACCCCGCTAGAAACCCTGCTGCGCTGCGTATGAGCGGCACGGCGGATGCTGCAGGCCCAGATCCGTCAACGGTCCCTTGACTTGAACGCATGCTCCTGCCCCTGCTTGCCGCGGTGTCGCCGTATCCAGGAGTTCCCCCTCAGTCCTCCCGCAACCCCCTCGCGTCTGCCAGGCGCAGAATCGGGGCCTTCTTGCGCGGATCGGTCACGCTCCCGGAATCATCCCAGCCCCGCTGCCGCCTCCAGCGTCGCGTTCATCCGGCGGTTCAACTCGATCTTGTCGTCGAGAGTGCCGAAAATGTGGGCGATGGCCCCCTGTTCGACCACATCTTGGGGGGGGGTGGGTACATCGAAGTGCTCAATCATCCCTTTGCTCAAGGTGTTCCGCCAGACGCGGTCCACGACAGGAGCGTCGTGTGCGTCTCCGGGCAGGCGAGGAAATAGCGGAGGAACCCAGGATCGAGCGTCGCCGGATCAGGACGGACAATGGCCACATGCTGGTTCACGCGGGCGGGTAGGACCCGTGGCTTCACTTGGCAAACGCGCACGACGGAATCCAGGGTACTGATGTTTTCATAAGTAATTCCACGAAAAGCATCCGCAATCCATTGATTCTATTAGTAGTTTACTTGCAATTACTTTTGGCAAAATTAGTAATGTTGAGTGGAGCATCTCTGGCCCGAACCTCTGCTTCGGCGAGTTCGAAGGCGTGTCGTATACAGCAGCAGATCGACGGACCGCACCATCGGAATCTCGTCCAGCACCGCCGCGAGCCGGGCTCGGTCGGTCGGCGTCAGACGACTGTACGGCGGGAGCAACTTCGAGCGAACGCTGCAGATCTCTACCCGCGCAGGCCAGGACTTCGGACTGCAGCTTTTCGAACGCCTGCGACATCCTCGCCTGCTACACGGACTTCATGTTTTTGGGTATCATCGAAAGCACTCAGAAACAGGCGATCGCTACAGCTGAGAGGAATGGCCGGGCAGGCTAGCCTCGCGCCAGGGGCCTGAGTCGACGATCACGTTCGAAGGCAGCGGGGCCATCGTCATCGGGCCGTACCTGCCCACTGGCGGAACGGCACAGATGCACTTGGACGGCGAGCTCCACCAGAGCGTCGATGTCTACTCCGATGAGGACAACCGCAAGTATGGCGACGCCGCACGGCACGCCTTCGGCCTCGCGGACGGCCCGCACACCGTGCGCACCGTAGTGCCCGGGGAGCCGTACGGCGACTTCCCAAGGCAGCGATGTAGTCGCGGAGAACTTGATAGTTTTCCGCTAGGCTCGGAGCCTCTCGCGTGGTTTCGCCTAAGAAGAAAGGGGTTCCTCATGCATCGTGCGACCAGCTGGCTGGCCGTTGCAGCACTCGGGCTGGCTTCGCTAGCGCTGGCTAATACTTTGCCAGCCAAGGAAAGGGTGATCAGCCACGACGAGCTGATCGACAAGCTGTCCGGCTTCTGGATCGGGCAGCTCCTGGGCAACTACTTCGGCTTCCCTTTTGAGAACAAGTACATCGAGGAACCCGTCCCGATCCTAGTGGACAAGGTGTACACCGCGGATTACGCAGGGGACCCCAAGCTCAAGATCAACACCAAGGACCGCCGGGGCTACGTCCCGATCCTGGCCCACGCCCTGAAGGGTGCCTTCAGCGACGACGACACGGACATCGAGTTCGTCACCCTCCACGCTGTCGAGAAGTACGGCCTGGACTTGACCTATCCCGAGATCACCCGCATGTGGAAGACCCACATCAACGACTACATCTGGGTGGCGAATCGAGAAGCCCGCAATCTGATGGACCGGGGCTTCGTCGCCCCGGACACGGGCCGCAAGGAGAACAACAAGCACTGGTTCCAGATCGATCCGCAACTGGTCAACGAAATCTGGAGCGCTTTCTATCCGGGCATGACTCGGCACGCGGCCGAGCGAGCGCTCTGGGGTGCGCGGATCACCAACGACGACTGGGGCACGCATCCGACCATTGCGTACGGAGCGATGATCAGCGCTGCGTTCTTCGAGACCGACGTGCGGAAGTTAGTGGACATCGGCATCGCGGCCGTCCCCAACGAAGGGCCGTTCGCCGAAGGCATCCGCGACGTGGTGGAGTGGCACGGGCAGCACAGCGACTGGCGCGAGACGCGGCAAAGGATTCACGCAAAGTACTACGCCTACAAGAAGGGGTCGTACGAAGCGCCAGTCAGCGTCGTCTCCTCGCTGGTGAACGGGTTGGCCGGGGTCATGGCCATCCTCTACGGCGACGGAGACTACCTGAGAACCGTGGGCATCGCCACTTCAGCCGGCTACGACTGCGACAACCAGGCCGCAACTGCGGGAGGCTTGCTGGGGGTTATGAACGGGCTGAGCGGAATGGGCGAGGGAGCCACGGATCAGACGCGGAACCTCGGGGCCTGGAGCACATGGGAGAAGCCCTTCAACGATCGCTACGTCAACATCTCCCGGGACGACCTCCGCCTGCAGACCCCGATAAGCGAGATTGTCGAGCGCATCGCGGCGGTGGCCAAGACCGCAATCCTCGAGAACGGCGGCCGGATGGAAATACGCGACGGCCAGACGGTTTACGTCGTCGCGACCGACTTCTGAGCGAGACGGGTCGACAGCCGACTCCTGGGACTCCCGTCCCGCTGGACCCGGACCTCTGTCCTGCAGTCAAAGCAGGTGGTCGGACAGGGGCTTCGGCGCACCGCTCCGCGGAGTCGGTGCCACACGGTCCCTCCGGCCCGGCAACGGTGATTCGTCGAAGAGCCGTTCCCCCTCGGCATGCTCTGCCGCGGGGCCTCGTCCCGGGCGGCGGCCCGGGGCGCGGCTGGATCCGGCTCGAATAGGCGCAGATACGGCCCATATTCGAAGATGCGGTTGCGCCGGTAGCCAGTGGTCTCCTCCCAGAAACCGTCCGAGCCGGCCCGCTCCGTGCGGGAACAACCGGCTCTGCTCGACCGCCGCCGGCACCAAGCCAACCCAGACGAGCGCCGGGAGTCCGCGCGGGCTGCGCAAAAAGGCCTTGAGCTCCTCCGGCGCAGCGGCGTAGGCAACCCGCGGGTGTGCCGGACCAGCTGCACGAATCTCTCGAGTCCCTCGCCGCCCCAAGGAACCGCCAGCTCCTCCGAGGAGGACCTCGAGGGGTTTCCGCAGGACGGGAACCGCCAAGGGCTCGTCAAGCGGATGCTCACCCGCTAGGCGCATCGCACGCATGTACGCAGCCGCCATGTCGGAGGACTCGCTGGTGCCACCGCCTGACTCTGCCACGAAGAGACTGCGCAGCGAGGCGCGGCCTCCCGCAAGGAGGACGGATCAGCACGCCTCAAGGCGCAGTTGCATCGCGAGCAGCGGGCCCGAGTTCGGCAAGGCTGAGACTGCCCCGTCCAAGCTGCAAAGTTCCCGCTCGGTCTCATCGTGAAGCGCACTGAGCCCTGCGCTCCGGTAGGCTGGCGGCTCCGCCGCGCTTCACCGTGCCGCGCTCGCCCTCATCCGAGGAAGTCACCGCTACCCGCGCCCCCTTGTCGCATAGATTAACTTGAATAAGACGCCGAAAAAGCGCAGTAGATGCGCACCCAAAGCAGCATTAGCGTGCTTTGGGTCCAATTTGGGAACATTCGTCTTCTATATGGCAGAAAGGCCTATCTTTCCGCGATGCGGCCTCGGACGACCATCTCCAGGCGCACTCCCCGTAGCCCCCAACAGGGGCGCACTAGCTCGGACCACCGGTCCGCAACCTAATACAATAACGATGCGCTTATGCCCAGACTTCAGGACACTCCAGCAGAAGCCGAATTCCGCGAACACCTCCGCGCCTGGCTGGCCGAGCACGCCCCGCAGATCGGCAAGCACGACGTGGCCGCCCTCAAAGCTTGGCAGGAGAAGCTGTACCAGGCCGGATGGCTCGGCCTGAACTGGCCGCAAGAGTATGGCGGGCAGGGGCTGGGCTTCCGGGAGCAGGCGATCTACAACGAAGAGGCCGCCCGGGCTCGTGCGCCGTCGGGCATCAACAACATCGGCCTGATGATCGCGGGACCGGCGCTGATCGCCGTCGGCAGCGAGGAGCAGAAGCGGCGGTACTTGCCCCCGATCCTCTCGGCGGAGGAGATCTGGTGCCAGGGCTTCTCCGAGCCCAACGCCGGCTCCGACCTCGCCGCCCTGCAAACCCGTGCGCTTGACGACGGCACCCACTACGTCGTCACCGGCCAGAAGATCTGGACCTCCAACTCCCTGATCGCGGACTATATCTGGCTCCTCGTGCGCACCGATCCCGACGCGCCGCGGCACAAGGGCATAACCGCCCTGATCGTCGACATGCGCAGCCCGGGAGTAACCGTCAAACCCCTGCGCCAGATCACCGGCGAAGCCGAGTTCGGCGAGGTCTTCTTCGACGAGGTGCGGGTGCCGAAGGAAAACCGCGTCGGCGCGGAGAACGACGGCTGGATCATCGGCATGAAGACGTTCACGCGGGAGCGCGCCAACATTTCCATCTCCCTGAGCGTCCGGCTGCAGCAGCAGTTCGATCGGCTGCTCGAGGCTGTCCGGGGACGCGACACGCCTCTCGACCAGCAGCAAGCCCGCGAGGTCGCGCAGGCCTATGTCGACAGCCAGTGCCTCAATTTGACGTGCGAGCGCCTGGCCGCACGCCTCTTCGGCTTCGAGTCGTCCATCGTCAAGGTCGCCTGGGCCGAGATGAACCAGCGCCTGCAGGAGGTCGGACTGGCGACTCTCGGTCCCGACGCCCCGCTGCTGCCGGGGAAGGGCTTCGGCCAAGTCGGGGATCCCTCTTCGACCTGGGGCACAGAGGCTTCGGAAGACCTGACGGCGTCGTACGAAAAGATTTGGCAATTCGGGTACCTGCGCTCCCGTGCGAACACGATCGAAGGCGGAACCTCCGAGATCTTGCGCAGCGTGATGGCCGAGCGCGTACTCGGCTTACCCCGCAAGTAAGGAGCGCGATCATGGACTTCAGCCTCACCGACGAACAGGTGCTGCTCCGAGACTCGGCGCGCGATTTCCTCGGGCAGGAATGGCCGGTCGCCGAGTTGCGGCGCATGCTGGACGCCAACAACGCCAGCGCAGCCGCCGACGCGCTCTGGGCCAAGACAGTAGACCTGGGCTGGCCGGGCCTGCTGGTGAGCGAGGAGAACGGAGGCCTGGGCCTGGGCTTATTCGACCTCGCAGTGCTGCTGGAGCAGACGGGCCGACGCCTAATCCCGGGCACGCTCTTCGCCAGCGGGACGCTGGCGGCGCTCGCTCTAGAGACCCTCGGCAGCAAGCCGGCGCGAGAGCGCTACCTTCCGGCAATTGCGGAGGGCGCACTCAAGGCGACCGTGGGCGTCTACGAGCCCGGCTCCGGCTGGACCACGATGCTGCTCCAGCCTCCATCCGGCTTGGTCACGAAACGCTTCGTGCCGGAGGCGGCCGGGGCCGACCTGACCCTAATCGTCAACCGCACCGGAGGCAACGTGGTGGAGCTAGCGGTCGCTTCGGGAGCAGAATCGACGGATCTGCACTCGATGGACGTGACCCGTCCGCTGTTTGAGATCGCCTGCCGCACCGAGGATCTCGAGACGATCGGCAAAGGCACGCTGGCGGACCTGCAGAGCGTCTTGGACAAGGCGACGATCGCGCTAGCCGCCGAAATGGCGGGCGGCGCGGCCGAGCTCCTCGATCTGACCGTCGCCTACGCGAAGAGCCGCAAGCAGTTCGGCAGGGCCATCGGGACGTTTCAAGCTGTGCAGCACCAAGCGGCGGATATGCTCATCGGCATCGAAAAAGCGCGGTCGGCCGTCCACTACGCCGCGGCCGCGGCCGACGAGCGGCCCGAGGACCTGGCCCGGGCCGCCTCAATGGCCAAAGTCACGGCCAACGCCGCCTTCGTGGACGCCGGCCAGAAGGCAATCCAGCTGCACGGCGGCCTAGGGTTCACCTGGGAGCAAGAGCTGCACCTCTACCTCAAGCGGGCCAAGGCCTGCGAGTTTACGCTGGGCGACACGAACTGGCACCTGGACAGAATCGCCCACGGCCTGGGTTTGTCGTGAAGTCGGCTAGGCTCTGCGCACTACCGAACCGAGGACGCGCCAAGGCGCGCCTTGCCCTAGGGGCCCTTTTGGCCGTCCTGCTTCCAGTTGCCATTGCGCAGCATGGCTGCGGCACCGGGCCCACCCAGCAGCCGACTCGGCCGAACATTCTGTTAGCCATCGCGGACGACGCGTCATATCCCCACATGGGCGCCTACGGCACAGAGTGGGTCAGGACGCCGCACTTCGACCGCGTAGCCCGCGAGGGCGTGCTGTTCCGCAACGCTTACACCCCGGACGCCAAGTGCGCCCCCTCCCGGGCGGCGATCCTGACCGGTCGCCATCCCTGGCTGCTGGAGGACGCGGCCAACCACATGGGGTATTTCCCAGCGAAGTTCAAGAGCTATCCCGAAGCGCTAGCCGAGCACGGCTACTTCGTAGGAATGACCGCGAAGGGCTGGTCGCCCGGGATCGCCAACGACATCCACGGCAATCCGCGGCAGCTGGCCGGCACGCCGTTCAACGAGCGCACTGCGGACCCACCGACTTCGAAGATCAGCAGCACCGACTACGCCGCGAACTTCGCTGACTTCCTGAACGCCAAGCCGCCGGACCAACCATGGGCTTTCTGGTACGGCTCGCGGGAGCCGCACCGGGCCTACGAGTTTCGTTCGGGTGTCGAAGCCGGCGGCAAGAGCCTGAGTGACATTGACGAGGTGTATCCGTTCTGGCCCGACGAGGACACGGTGCGGCACGACATGCTCGACTACGCCTTGGAAATCGAGCACTTCGACCGCCACCTCGGACGCATGCTAGCCGAGCTGGCGGGGCGCGGAGAGCTCGCCAACACCCTGGTCGTCGTCACCTCGGACAACGGGATGCCGTTTCCGCGGGCCAAGGCGCAGGAATACGAGTTTTCGAACCACATGCCGCTGGCGATCATGTGGGGCGATGGGATTCGCCGCCCTGGCCGTGTCGTGGACGACCTTGTCAGCTTCGTCGACTTCGCGCCGACCTTTCTCGCGGCGGCGGGCGTCGCTTGGGACGGTGCCGGCATGCAGCCCGCAACCGGTCGGAGTCTGGTTGACCTGCTCCGGTCGGACCGCTCGGGCCAAGTCGATCCGGCCCGGGACCACGCGCTGGTAGGCAAGGAGCGGCACGATGTGGGGCGACCCCATGACGCCGGCTACCCGATTCGGGGGATTGTCCACGGGAACTTCCTGTACTTACGGAACTTCGAGCCGGATCGCTGGCCTGCGGGCAATCCCGAGACGGGCTATCTGGCCGTTGCCGGCAGCCCCACCAAGACCCGGATCTTGGAGCTACGCCGCCACGGGGGCGAGGATCGTTACTGGCAGCTTTCTTTCGGCAAGCGCGGAGCCGAGGAGCTCTACGACCTTGCCCGGGATCCGTCCTGCATGCGCAATCTGGCGGGCGACCCCGAGCATGCGGCGGCTAAGGCCACGCTTGCGGATCGGCTCGCAGCGGAACTGCAAGCGCAGGGCGACCCGCGCATGCATGGCAGAGGCGACGCGTTCGACGCATACCCAAACGTCACCCGCTGGGCAAGCTACTACGAGAGATTCATGGCCGGCGAAGTCGAACCGGCTCCTTGGATCCGGGGCAGCGACATCGAGCGCAACCTCGAGTAGCCGCCACGCATAGGTCACCCTGCGCGACTCGTGCGCGGGGGAGCTTCGCCATCCGGGAAGCGGTTCGGCAATGGACCGGAGCTCTACGGCACAGAGCGGGGCACCGACAGTGCTATTCTCTGTCCCGCTATGCGCAACATGCTCGCCGCCCTGCTCCCAGGCTTCCTCCTGTTGGGTGCCTGCTGGTCAGAGCCGAACGAGCCCTTGGCTCGGCCGAACATCCTCTTCGCCATCGCCGACGACGCCTCCTACCCGCATATGAGCGCTTACGGCACGAGCTGGGTCAGCACCCCGAACTTCGACCGGGTCGCCCGGGAAGGGGTGCTGTTCAGCAACGCGTACACACCGGACGCCAAATGCGCCCCCTCGCGTGCGGCGATCCTGACTGGCCGCCATCCATGGCTCCTAGAAGAAGCCGCCAACCATATGGCGTTTTTCCCGCCGAAGTTCAAGACATACCCGGAGGCGCTCGCCGAGAACGGCTACTTCGTCGGCATGACTGCGAAGGGCTGGTCGCCCGGCGTCGCCAACGACATCGACGGCAACCCTCGTCAGCTGGCCGGCACGCCGTTCAACGAACGCACGGCGGTCCCCCCGACCCCAAAGATCAGCCGCACCGACTACGCCGCAAACTTTGCGGACTTTCTGGATGCGAAGCCCAGGGACCAGCCGTGGGCCTTCTGGTACGGGGGCCGCGAGCCGCATCGCGCCTACGAGTTCCGTTCCGGCGCCGAGAAAGGAGGCAAGCGGCCGGAGGAGATCGAGGAGGTCTTTCCGTTCTGGCCCGACGAGGAGTCCGTGCGGCACGACCTGCTCGACTACGCCTACGAGATCGAGCACTTCGACCGCCACCTCGGCCGCATGCTGGAGGCTTTGGAGGAACTCGGCGAGCTCGACAACACCCTCGTGATCGTGACTTCGGACAACGGCATGCCGTTCCCGCGGGTCAAGGCCCAGGAGTACGAGCTGTCCAACCACCTGCCCCTAGCGGTCATGTGGCGCGACGGCATTCCCCTTCCGGGCCGGACGGTCGACGACTTTGTCAGCTTCGTCGATTTCGCGCCGACGCTGCTGGAAGCAGCCGGAATGGAATGGAGCGAGAGCGGCATGCAGCCAACCTCCGGGCGCAGTCTGCTGGACATTCTCAAAGCGGAGAGATCCGGCCCAGTCGCCCCGGCCCGCGACCATATCCTGGTCGGCAAGGAGCGGCACGATGTGGGGCGCCCCCATGATGTCGGCTATCCGATTCGCGGCATCGTCAAGGACAACCTGCTGTACCTGCGGAACTTCGAGCCGGATCGCTGGCCGGCCGGCAATCCCGAGACGGGGTATCTGGCTGTCGATGCCAGCCCCACCAAGACCCTGATCCTCGACTTGCGCCGGGCCGGTGCGAACACCGACTACTGGCAGCTTGCGTTCGGGAAGCGAGCTGCCGAGGAGCTCTACGATCTCAGGACCGACCCGGCCTGCGTGCGGAATCTGGCGACCGACCTAGAGTATGCCTCCGCCAAGGAAGCTCTCGCCAGCCAGCTCGCCGCCGAGCTCGAAGCCCAAGCCGACCCGCGCGCGCTCGGCAACGGACAGGTCTTCGACGCATACCCGAATGCTACTCAATGGGCCGGCTACTACGAGAAGTTCGCGGCGGGCGAAATCGAGACTGCGCGCTGGATCGTCGAGAGCGATATAGACCGAGACGTCAAGTAGCGGAATCTCGGGCCGCCCTCGCATCCTCGCCAGCTGCGCCGAGGGGCTGCGCCCGTTCGCGGAGCTCGGGGATCTGCACCCGCACCCGTACGCCGCCTCCTTCGCGAGGGGCCACGGTGAAATGGAAGTCGGTGCCGAAGAGGACTAGCAGCCGCTCGTGAACATTGCTGAGGCCGATGCCTTTCCGGAACACTTTGGGCATGTCCTCGGGCGGAATGTTGACGCCATCGTTCTCCACCTCAAGCTGGATCCGGCCCGACCGCAGGGCGCTGCTAAGGCGGACTGTGCCGCTGCCGACCTTGGGGCCAATCCCGTGCTTGACCGCGTTCTCCACGATCGGCTGCAGGACCATGCTCGGGATCAGGGCTTCGGCGGTCTCAGGGGCGATGTCCTTCTCGATGCGCAGCCGGTCGGCGTAGCGCACCAGCTCGATCTGCAGGTAGTCGTCGATCATGGAAAGCTCTTCGCGCAGCGGGACGAACGCTTCCTGCTCTCGAAGCAGCCGCCGCAGGATGGCTGACAGCCGATAGATCATCTCCCGCGCCCTATCCGGGTCCGTGCGGGTTAGGGTCGCCACGGAATTCAGCGTATTGAACAGGAAGTGGGGATTGATCTGGCGGGTCAGATTGAGCAGCCGGGCCTCCACCAGGTACCGCTGCTGATTCTCGATCTTCCATTCGTTGCGGGTGTTGTTCCAGACTTTCAAAGTCAGGCCGATGCCCATAGCGGTTGCCACGTAAACCAGAACCACCGTCATCGGATGAAGCGCCGCGTCGGCGGAATAAAGCACGAACAGAAGGCCTTGGCTCTCGAAGGCATGCGCGGTCTCTGTCCGCAGGAACTCGATACCCAAGCAGCACGCGAGCAACGAAGCCTGGAAAGCACCCCTGCTCGGCGGGACGCTCTTGCGAGCCCAGGTCATGAGCGGGAACACAAAGAACGGCGTGAAGCGCCACACCTCTTCAGGGTCGGGCGCAAGGAACCGCAGCAAGCCACCCAGGGAGCCGACGCCCACGCACAGCGGCAGGGCGGCCCATTCGAACTGGGGGCCCAGCAGGCCGGGGAGTGCGACCAGGGCCCCCGCGACCGCCCCGGGGACATACCCGCCGACCAGCCCGGATACAAACGCGCCCTCCAACCCGACCTCGGCGGCGCGGTAGCCAAGCACCACCCGCACGACGCTCCCGCTCGCGAAGACTACACCGAACAGCAGCGCCAGCTCGAACCGCTGCCGGATCGTGCGCTGCTCCCGGAGGAACAGGCGTTTCGCGAAATTCGGACGGAGGGCGAAGCTCGCCATGAACGCCAGCACGGCAATCTTGACGAGCAGGGTGACAAGCAGGTCGGTGTTCGGCGGCATGGAGGGACCTCCGCCGCAGGCCGGCAGCCCCGGCCAAGGCGGAACTATAATGATTCTTCGGGGGAAGTGCGGATTTCAACCGCCCTCGGGGCGGGGCCGTCGCCCTGGAGCGTCTCGACCCCTGATGAGCGACTCCGGCCCAGTGGCCCTAGGCTACTCAGTCGAGCTAGTAGCCGAGGCAGAATTTCCCACGCGCTTCGGAGACTTCCGCATTTGCGGCTTCCAAGGCACCGGCCCAGCCGGCGGCCAGGACATCGTAGTCCTGAAGCATGGCCAGCTGGGCACGGGGGGCGCTGCGCCGCTGCTCCGCATCCAGTCGCAGTGCCTTACTGGAGAGGTGTTCGGCAGCCTCCGCTGCGATTGCGGACCTCAGCTGGAGTTGGCGCTAGAGCAGATCGCCGAGGCTGACCGCGGCCTGCTGATCTACGACCCGCAGGAAGGGCGCGGTATCGGCCTGTTGAACAAGCTCATGGCCTACCAGCTGCAGGACGAAGGCGCCGACACGGTAGAGGCAAATCGCCAGCTGGGATTCGGTGCCGACGAGCGGGAATACGGCTTCGCCGTAGCGGTGCTGCGCCACTTTGGCCTAGACGGAGTGCGCCTGCTGTCCAACAACCCGGCCAAGGTCGCAGCGCTTGAGAGCCAAGGCGTCCGCGTAGTGGAGCGTCTGCCGTGCGCGCCGGAAGTGGGCGACAAGGCCCTGGGCTACTTGCGAGTCAAGAAGGAGAAGCTCGGCCATGTCATGGACAAAGCCTAGGCCAAGTGCGTAATCATGGCGATGTTCGGGCGCATCCTCCACCTGCAGGATGCGATGGCGCAGGCCGCACCGCACTTGACTTGGTTCCAGACCCCGCCTTGCTCATGGGTGATTTTCGAACCCATGGGTTTGCCAAGCTGCGGGGGAGCTGGCCTCCCGCTATCGAGGCCGTTCACCGGACGTTGACGAGGGCGCGGAAGGCTTCGGAGGTGTGCCAGAGACAGGGCTGGGGAACCGCGCCATAAAGTGTTCATCAGTTATTACCATGAAGGCGATCAGTTCTACAAGAATCGCTGACTGAAATGAACCAGAAATTGCGGGCTCCATGCCGCCATCGCCTCAATGGGAAGTGGCATCGACCGGCTGAGGTCGCATGCCGGACCGGATATGTATTCGTCGGAACATGACCTGCGGCAGAAGGCCACCATTTAACTGCCCCCGACATCTCGAAACGAGGCCAGGGCGATGCCCTCCGCATGCACAGCCCGACGAACCTCGGGCGAGCAAAGGGCTTCCAACTCCGCCTCCCGACTCTCCTTTAGCTTGGTAGCGGACCCTGCAAGCTCCGGGCCGCAGCGCCCCGGGTGGCAGACGAACTCACCAATTCCATCGGGCAACGCCCGAAGCAGCCCACCCAGCCAGGATGCGTCCAGGGCTCCCGTGGCGGCAAAGCCGACGAAGTAGTCGGTAGTGCTACACCCCGCCCGGCCGAGCCGGTCCTCGAAGGGAATCTTCAACGGGCGTATGGCGCGTGCCAGCCAAGTCCGGTGCTTGCGCACGATGCCCAGCGGGATGTCAATCGGTTTGCGCAGCCACCGGATACCGCGGGCCCTAGCGACCTGCAAGACCGCATCCAGAACTGGCGGGAGCAGGTGGAGGTGTTTGTGCGTGTCGAGGTGGGTAGGCCGGATTCCGTGCGCCGTAAGCTTAGCAACCTGGGCGTCGAACTCCCTGACGATCTCTTCGCGCTCAGGGAATGCCGTTAGCAACTGAGCCAGCGACGCCGGTAGCTTGGTGCCGGGACAAGCCACCGATTCGCCCTGCACGAGCGTGAGGTGGCATCCCACCCCGAGCCCTGGATGCTGGCGACTCCGGCAAACGGCATCCCTGAACGCGGCACCGTTCGCCATGAGCGAGGTGGACCGCACGATGCCCCGGGAGTAGGCTTCAACGATCCCTTCGTTGACATCGTGCGTGAAGCCGAAGTCATCGGCGTTCACGATCAGGCGTCTCACGGGGCACCCAGCACAACCGTGCCGCCCCCAAACGGGAAGCGGCGGGGCCTACGCCCCGCCGCTCAGGTCAACCACAGGTTCACAAGGAGAAGATAATCGAACCGTAGTTTGAGTCAGCACCACCCAAGACGACTGGGCAGCCCAACTTTACGGCACAATCCACCCGAAACACGCAACTTGGCCGGCTCCCTCAATGCCGGGGCTCTGCATCCCACACTATCCGGGCGCTTACGGAAAGGCCGCTCTCAACACAACACCAAGCTCTATTGTTCGCGCCGTACGCCGGCACGAAACCGGGTTGGCGCTCCGCTCGCAAACATACTGGGCTCGAACCCCAAAGCGGCCCCAGATGCGCCTGCGGAGCGGCTCGATTTCGTACGCTTAGGAGGAAAGCCCACTCCAAACGGGGAACGGCGGGGCTTACGCCCCGCCGTTCGTGTCAACCACAGGTTCACAAGGAGAAGATAATCGAACCGTAGTCTGAGTCAGCACTACCTACGTCGATTGGGCGGGCCGCTTTTATGGCAAGAAACTTCCTCAAGGACGAGAAACCCCTTAGGTCGGCTACGCCAGCGGCCCGTGGCAGCCGCTCCCGCTCGCTTGGCGGCTAGATTCCGCTCCGACGGCCAGAGGGTCGCTCGCAGTTCGCGCCTGCTTGCTTGCCAGCCCACCGGAATCCCAGCTTTCAGCGAGGACACTCCGCATATCGCCGGCGTCGGGCACCTTCGCCAACGATGACGGGCGAACACTTCTCCTGTCTCGACCGCGGCGTCGACAAGCTCACGCCGCCGATGCCCACCGCATCGAGACCGGCGAGGTCTGGCACCCGAGGGGCGGCAGCCATGCCTCGCAGACCGGGCGCCTCACTTCCGCCGCCACGGCACCCGCGACTTCTTCCACGCGAAGAAGGACCGCGAACGAAGGCGCACCTGGCCACCGGCACCCTTGTCGCCAATCGCCGGTGGCCAGCACATCGCCGCCCCCAACACCGTCTTCGCCCACCTCGACATGGTGCTGATGCATGGCGTGGAGAGGCTCAATCTCGCCCTCAGCAGGGTGGTTTCGGGCGATGTCTCGCGCCGAATTGTCCCCGGATAAACGCGGATCTGTGCCCACGGCCCGTGCGGCACGACTCTCGGCGGCTGAAGCTACATCGACAAAGCTGTAGCCTGCTCGCACAAAGCTGGCCTATCATATGACTAGTCTCATGACCTAAACGGTTGTCCTGGCCACGGTCGATCCGGCTCAGGCGAAAGCGTGCCCCAGCGAACCCTTGGACAAAGTTGAGGAGGGTCAGGAGGTGGTCATCACCCGTCGCGGCGAGGCCATGGCGCACCTGTCTGCCCCAAGAAACCTCTTCCGCTGCTTCCGCTGCGGGAGCTGGCCGGGTTCCAGGAGGCCCTGCCTCGGTTGCGGCGCCCCGCTGCCAAGCTGCTGCGCGAGGTTCGGGACGAGGGGTTGCGAGATCGGCAGTCGGTTCCGATGCGCTATTTCGACACCAGCTTCCTCGTCCCTTTCATCCGCTCGGAAGGCACCAGCGAACCGATCGCGGGGTTTTTCGAGGATCTGCCGGCCGACGATCCGGCGGTCAGCCACTGGACCCAGGTCGAGTTCGCCTCGCAGCTTTCCCACGAGGCTCGCAGGGACAGTCCAGACGCCGCGGCAGCGCTCGAGGCGGGTTCGCGGTGCGACACCATGGTCGCGGAGTCCTTTGCGGTTCTGTTGCCGAACCGCGACGACTTCGATCGAGCCAAGGACTGGCTCAGCCGTTTCGAAACCGGTCTGAGGGCCGGAGACGCGCCGCATCTCGCCATTGCGTCGAACCGCATCGCGGATTTGATCGACAGCCTGGACAAGCCGATGATCGCAGCGGGGGGAAAGAGGCGGCGGAGCAGCAGCTACAGGGCGCACCTGCTGGAGAAGGATGCCCGGGGGGCCGCGATCCGCGCTGTCCTGTGCGACGCCCCGCTGGCCCGGCACCTGAACTTCAAGGTCGGCAGGTCACTGCACAAGTCTGGCGCACGACTCGCCAGTTCTCGGAAGACCGCAACATCGTCTACGGCACCCGCACCTTCGCGCCAGACCTCGTTTCCCATGCCGGCTACGAGGCGCAGCCTCCCACGCACGGTCAGGAGAAGCGCTGGACGCGAGCCGTCCGCGGCGAACGAATCGACTACGTTCGATAAGTTGATGGAACGATGCGCCCCTGATCGAGGTCCGAGCCAACGAGACGAAGGCATGACGGCACTCTCTCCCGAACCCGGACGGATCGCCCTGGTCCGCCAGCGCCGCTACCTCGTCGAGAACGTGACGCCGCCCCCAGTGCCTGAGGAAGCCACGCTCGTCGATCTGTCCTGCCTCGACGACGACGCGCAGGGCGAACCGCTGTCGGTGCTGTGGGAGCACGAACTCGACGCCTGCATGCTCGAAGACGGCGGCTGGTCGGCCGTGGCCGACAAGGGCTTCGACGATCCGGCGCTGTTCGCCGCCTATCTCCGCACGCTGTCGTGGAACTGTGTGACGGCGACGGACCCAAATCTCTTTCAGGCACCCTTTCGCGCCGGCATCCGCATCGACGCCTACCAGCTCGATCCGCTGCGTAAGGCGCTTCGGCTGCCGCGGGTCAATCTGTTCATTGCCGACGATGTCGGGCTCGGCAAGACCATTGAGGCCGGTCTCATTGCCCGCGAACTGCTGTTGCGCCGCCGCATCGACCGGATTGTCGTAGCGTGCCCTCCCGCGATGCTCGATCAGTGGCAGGACGAGATGGAGTCGCGTTTCGGCCTCGCATTCACCGTTCTCGACCGAGCCTATGTAACGCGGATGCGCCGCGAGCGCGGCTTCTCGGTCAATCCCTGGACCACCCACTCCCGCTTTCTGATCTCGCATCGCTTGCTTGTCGACGAGACCTACGCCTCGGGTTTGCGCGACTGGCTCGGCGAGTTCGCGCCGCAAACCCTCCTGATCCTCGACGAGGCGCATAACGCCGCGCCCGCGAGCCGCGCGCGCTACGCCATCGACTCGCAGATCACCCGTGCGATCCGCGACCTTGCGCCCCGTTTCGAACACCGCCTGTTCCTATCCGCGACACCGCACAACGGGCACTCGAACAGCTTCTCCGCCCTGCTCGAAATTCTCGACCCACAGCGATTCTGCCGCGGGGTCCGCGTGTTCAAGGGGCAGCTCGACGAGGTGCTGGTGCGGCGCCTCAAGTCCGACATCCGGGCGCTTGAAGGCGGCTTTCCCAGGCGCACCGTGGTTCCGGTCGAGATCGACGGGCTGCCGCCGGATGCGCCCGAGCTCGTATTGCCGAGGATGCTCGACGCCTACCGGCTGGAACGGGAGAAGCGGCTCAAGAACGAACCGCGATCTCGGCAAACCACCGGCGCACTTGTCATCGGCGGGCTGCAAAAACGCCTGCTGTCCTCCATCGAGGCCTTCGCGAAGACGCTCGCGGTGCATCGCAAAAGCGTGGAGCGCGCGCTGGAACAAGCGACGGAGGCTCCTGCGGTTTCGGCTGAACAGCGGATCGATTTCGAGCGACTGACCGTCGGCGAGGAACTGGACGCGGGTGATGTCCGCACGTCCGATCAAGGCCACGGAACCTACGACACGGACAATGGCGGCCTGCCCGATCCTTCCGAGCTCGACCTCACCGATCTGATGGCGGCGGCCACGGCGGCATCGACCGACAGCCGACGTGCGGAAACACGAACGGCGTTGATGCGCGAACTCGCTCTCGTCGACGAGATGCGCGGGATCGCCGAGGCAGGCCGCTACGAGGCCGATGCGCGCGTGCGCAGGATCGTCGAGTGGATCGACGCCAACATGTGCCCGCTGCAATCGGTGTCCGGGGCCACGCTGCCGCGGTGGAACGACCGCCGCCTGCTCATCTTCACCGAGTACGAGGACACACGCCGCTGGCTTGGTCGCTGCCTGAACGAGGCGATCGCGCACTCCGACAGGGCGCGCGAACGGATCGCGGCCTTCACGGGGACGACCTCCCGGCAGCGGCGGGAAGACCTCAAGCATGCTTTCAACACGGAACCGGGCGACCATCCGCTGCGCATTCTCATCGCGACGGACGCTGCACGGGAGGGCCTCAATCTCCAACGGCATTGCCATGATCTGTTCCATTTCGACCTGCCCTGGAACCCGAGCCGCCTCGATCAGCGCAACGGCCGCATCGACCGCAAGCTGCAGCCCGCCGACGAGGTGTTCTGCCGCTACTTCGTCTTCGTCCAACGGCCGGAAGACCGTGTCCTCGAGGTGCTGGTGGACAAGGTCGAACACATTCGCGAGGAGCTCGGCAGCGTCGCCAAGGTGCTCGAAGAGTGCGCTGCCCGGGCCATCGGCAAGGAAGGCATGCGCCGTGACGGGATCGACGGACTCGCGGCCTCCATCCGGGACCTGTCGGCCGGCGAGCGCCAGCGAACCGTCGAGGAAGAACTCGAGGACGCGCGTCT
>CBDBZZ010000025.1:0-493899 GCA_965213745.1 Bryobacterales bacterium
GTCTCAATTCTCTTTATCATACACAACTCATCTCTCCTCTCAACATGGCCAAACCACATCAGCCTGTTTCGTTGCATGACTTCAGCAATGTCATCAATTGCCAGCATGCTCCTCACACACTCATTACTTTTCCTTTCACTTAAACTCTCCTGTCATCCATCTCAACATCCTTATTTCACTCCTCTGTATTTTCATTATATCCTCTACCTTTGTTGGCCATGTCTCACTGCCATACAACATTGCAGGTCTTATGCATGTTGTATAGATTATTCCTTTTGCCTTCAGACTCGTCCCTTTTCCTATAAGCAGGCCTGAAAGCTCCCTGAACTTCAACCAGCCTGTCTGTATCCTTTTTAGTACTGCATGCTCACAGCCACCTTCTTGGCTCAGCATGTCACCTAAATAACACAACTTATCAACTATCTCATATTCATCACCATCTATATGTAGGCCATTTACCTGCCTAGTCTCACTCAACTCTCCTTTACATCTCCTGCAGATGAAACTACTCTCTACCTTCTTCAGAGAGCAGCCTTTCACTCTGCTGCACCTTGCATGAACCCATTGTACACACTGTGTGCACCTAATGGAGTTCACACCAACACCCTTCAGACAAACACTGCATGGGTGCTTCACATTACCTACAACCTGTGTTGTACCTGTACCAAAGGATTCACACATCACTTTGGTTTTGTCTTCATTTATTTTGAGGCCTTTATCTTTAAGGCACTCATTCCATTTCCTCAATTTTTCTTTCAGCTCTTTTTCACACTTTCCTACAAGTACCAGGTCATCAGCATATAGCATTTCCCATGGTAGACCCTCTCTTACACTGTGTGTCACTGCTTCCATTACTATAATGAAGAGCAGTGGACTCAGCACTGAACCTTGGTATACTCCAACATTCACACCAAACCACTCACTTACTCACCCACCATATGATCTTATCCTGGTCGTGGCATGTTTATACATGGCCATCACTGCTCTTTCTAACCACTCTTCAACACCTAACTTCCTCATGGCCCACTCAACTACTTTCCTTGGCACTCTGTCAAAGGCCTTCTCAAGGTCTACAAATGCCCATCACAGTTCCCTGTGTTTTCCTCTATATCTCTCTTGTAACTGTCTTGCAATAAATATTGCATGAGTTGTTCCTGTACCTTGTCAAAACCCAAACTGCATCTTGTCTATCTCTGCTGCTTGCCTCAACCTTCTCTCTAGAACTCTCTCTGCTACCTTCATTCCATTTTCTAGTAGCTCGATGCCTCGAGATGAGCTGTATTCCAGCACATCTCCTTTGCCCTTATATATGAGCACTAGTTCATTCATCTGCCAGCTCTCTGGAATTGTCTCTTCCTTCACTATCCTATTACAAATACTGGTCAGCCAGTCCACAGCTTACTCACCAGCTGCCTTAATTATTTCAGCAGTTACACCACTTGGTCCTGCTGCTTTCCTCACCTTTAGGTTTTGTATTGCCTGTCTTATCTCTTCTTTGCTGATCATATCAGCTGACACTTCAACTTATTCAGCTGACAGCTCATCATTCCACTCATTCTCCTCATTCAGTAGCTTTGCAAAATATTCTCTCCATCTACCTGAAACCTGCTCTTCAGACATTAGGAGCTCTCCATTATCTCCTTTCAAACATTTAGTGCCTGTTATATCCTGTCTTTCTTTCTTTTTCTGCTTAGCTATCCTAAAAATGTTTTGTCTACCTTCCTTGGAGTCTAATGTCTCAGCTTGTTTCTTCATTGCTTCAGCCTGTACTCTTGCAATACATCTCTCTTGACCTCATTTCTGGATGCCTTGTACTCTGCTTGTTTCATATCTTTATCACATTCTTCAGCTTTCTTCCATTCCTTGAACTTCTTCTTTTTGGTTTCTACTACTTTCTCTACCTCATCACACCACCACCAGGTCTTCCTCTGTCTGCATTTGCCTTTTGTTACACCACAGACTGTAGTGTACACAGCACAGAGGTTTATGTGCGAAACAAACCTCTTGAAATCGTTGTGTCATACAGTCAATCTCATATGAGTCATCTCATACAATCATACATAGTTGTTTCTATGGCAGTAATGCAATCATTGTGTTACTTCAGAATTCATTGTGTCGTAGATAATTTCCCAACTGTCTTCGATGAACGACAAAATCTGCATCAAGGTGCGCCGTTCAAGAGAACAATGCATTATTTTTTAGTCAAAATGCGCAATTTTAAAACTACTTGATATTTTACTACTACCAGTTTATTTTAAAATATTTGAAGTTGCTATTTTCTCAAAAGGTAATCTTCTCAAAAGAAGAGCTGCCGTGGCCTAGTGGTTATGAGCTGCGACTCTCACTCGAGAGGTCGCGGGTTCTAATCCTGGTAAAAGTCATTGGTGGATGACAGGAAGGGCATCCGGTCCAAAAAATGCTCACTGCTCCAGCAAAGTCCCAACTAACAATTGGGCACCGTCCTAGCCCCGTGAAAACGGGGAGTGTGTGACGTAAAACCACATCATCATTTTCTCAAAAGGCAAAAATGTGATTAGGTTGTGCTCACCGTTTATTGAACGCGCCTCCTATATGAGAAATATAAATTTAGCACATTGAAGAACAAACAATGTTTTGTACATCGCAACAAAATGGGGTTCCACATGCGACCGAGAATAATGCATTGCTGGAATATTCATTCTTGAGAGCGGAAATGACCGTGTTTCTAGATTTCACCGTTTTATTATCGAAAAATTAATATTCAATGTATTCCATTTAAATGAGGAACATTGGGACAAGAACAATTCTGTGCCTGCCAGCATTGTGGGAAGCAATCAATACACGAAGAAATTGAATGCGGTACAATACGAATGCGTTTGGTTGGTGTAGAATTTGACATTGCGGGCCACATTGACCATTTATTTCATTTCAGTACTGCTTGCCGTATGATAAGGTTGGCGGGCCATGTCCGGTGCGCGGCCTGAATCGTGTCTCAAACGTTACATCCATTCTACTTTTGACGTGGCGCTATTGACCGTAAATATCCTGATGCACAGTGGTATAATGCTCTAAGAGCTGTGTGACTGCGCAATTTGTCATTTTTCTCTCTTGACTTGTTTTCTGGTCCGAAACTAGCACGTTGGAGTCTTCGTCTTCACGTTCTTTATATTTTTGTCCTGGCCATTTTCAAGCTCGCATGCCCAGTGTTGTCGCTGATTCCGGACCATCAACACGTCTGCCTCAACGCTCTCCATCCCAAACTCAATCATTTGTATTATGTGATTTTTCATTTCTAGTTTTGTGTACTGATTTTTTACAGTTACATGTGCGTGTGTTTGTAGGGCCCCAGTTGACAAAACGAAATGAAAAAGGGGTGGTAAAAAGGAGTACAAGTATCAACAAATACATGTGCGAGTTAGTTGAATTTGATGTGTCAATGCAGAACCGTACATTGGTATTCCCACCAACGTACTCTTTATCCCGCATACTAAATGTTTGAGCGGTCTCCAGGAATCCTTGAAGAGAATCATTGGCCATTATCCGTATGTTATCAATTTTGTGTTCCATTGAACAAGATACCATGAAGTTTATTATGATGCTTTTGGAGTCAATGCAATCTTTGCCAATGTTTTGTCACTCTTTTCAATGCGTTAGATCGAAAAGTCGATGAAAAAGGAGGCGAATGTCGGATTTTTTAATTTTGTAGAACTTTTGAAATAGCCCACAGCATCATTTGCGGAATTTCAAAAATCTTTGCGCAAGCCTTGGGGCTTGAATGGGGATTGAAAGGAAGGACCTCTTTAAATGGGGGATCTCCGCCGAAGAGCCGAGGGTTTATCGTGAAAGATGCCAGGACACCAGTTGTTGGAGGGCCTAAAGATCCCGAGATGGGCGCTGTTTTGGGGGGCTGCCTATGTTGTTGACAAACCTGTGCACACATTGATGGTTCACGTGTTTGAATGAATGAATTGTGTCTTGCACGAAGTGAACTCTCAGTACTTGTAACATTCCTAGTACTGCTCCGCAAGTGAGCACTTTAGCCTGACGGAGTCATTGCGCACTTCGGTCGCAATTTCAAACGATGCTGATGGCGAACTTGTTTCTGCCGTTGTCTCTTGATTGCATTTCAATGCATGTTTGTTTGACTTGTTTTTTTGTTGACATCGGGAGAATTATTGAAGATTGTGCAATTACTAATAGATAGGAAGATTGCTTCTTTTCTGTAATATTCTGGAAATAAATGCTTTTCAAATTGGCTTTTCAAATTTTTGTCATTACAGTGAAGAACTACAGAAGAGCTGCCGTGGCCTAGTGGTTATGAGCTGCGACTCTCACTCGAGAGGTCGCAGGTTCTAATCCTGTTAAAGGTCAATGGTGGACAACAGGAAAGGCATCCGGTCCAAAAATGCTCACTGCTCCAGCAAAGTCCCAACTTACAGTTGGGCACCGTCCTAGCCCTGTGAAAAACGGGGAGTGTGTGACGTAAAACCACATCAGTGAAGAACTACAGGAGTTGGGTATAAGTTTTTTGCCTGGGTCACAGCTGCACAGAATTGGGGTATTTCGTGAAATTTTACTCCAGTGCTGGCGAGCCCTTTTCACGCCTAGGGCAGAACGACATGCACCTACTACTTTAGGCCCACTTGGCATCTAGGCAGCTGCCCTTTTAACTACCTTGTTACCAGTGGTGGACCAACCGTATTTTTTTGGCGCCGGCGCCTCGCCCCCCCAAAAAAGGTAAATTTTTCAGGCAAATACAGAGGCGTGAAAGTGGACTTGTGTGGTGTGTCTAGTTCAAAAAGACAACCTATTAATTAAGTTTCCTGTAGCTGGACAAAAGTAATGGTTGTAAGCAAGCAAGAAATTGCAAATCATATCAAAGTAGTTGCATGGGCACCAGCTTGAAACAGGTTAAAAAATTTCCATATCTTGGACAGACTGCTTTAACAAAGTGAACTGCTACAGACTGTAACAGACTGTAACATGTAAAAACATGTGAAGATGAGATAAAGAAGAGGAGAGCCATTGCCAAGAATTAATTTAGTTTGATGAAAAATGTGCTTACCCACAGGAAGATGGGATCGCTTGGACAAGTGCTTTATTTGGTCAATTTTATTGTTTGGAGCGGAAACCTGGACGATTAGCAACAGCTCAGAAAATCGAATGAATGCATTTGAAATGTGGGTTTACAGAATAATGCTTATGATCGACTGGAAAAAGTGAAAATATGTGGAAGGTATGAGATGAATAGGTTCAATTAAGAGTAATGCTAACATCAAGGAAAGGAAGATTAGATTCTGTAACCATCTTATGAGACATGATTCATTGCAAAAGAAATTGTTGGAAGGGGAAGTTGATGGGAATAAAGGAAAAGGCGACGAAGGAAAAAATGGTTTGATAACATCAGAGTTGGCAGGAATGAGATGACTGGAGGAAAATGATAGCCGACCTGCTTAAAGCGGATGGCACTCATTGATGATGATGGCTAGACTATGCAGTGATAAACTACGCAATGCGCCGTGATTGGTCGGTGCGACTCAGTTCAGCTCAGTCTTCAGTTGACTTCGGCATTGGTGCACTTTCCGTACCACACTTTTTTTGCATAATTTTTTTCTGATCACAGGAGTACCTGTTTACGCGAAATCGGTGCTGAAACGTCGAAGCTATGGCAATTCAAAGTACCTCGTTATTGGCGTTGCCTGCATAGATTAATGACCGACAGCCGACTGACTTTTGACCTTGTTGTTGTGGATCATTCAGTCACGCCCAGTTGTTGCTCAGCTCGGGGTCGCCTGGGTCAAAAGCGTATGTATAATAGCCTTTAGAAGCAAATTGTATTGGCGTTATGAACGGCCCGTTGGAAGATTGGTCGCGTTGGAAGATGGCCGACTTGTTTACTGCCACTGCAACTGATGACGACACTATGGCTTTCCGTCATCGTTCTGGCTGACTCTCTCAGATGAAAGTCTGTGCTTGTGGCCGAAACGTCCTGCTTCGGAACTGGAATGGGAGCATTGTCGGCAGACGTTGGCGTTGTCATGGACGAGACCGCAGGCGGGCTGAAAGGCTAAGAAGTGGCTCCATTTTTATTGACTCGCACTTGTCACTCCAGTAACTTGTGCGTCTAATGTACATACATGTATTTGTATTGCATTGGATTGACTAAGCAAGCTGACCTAATGTTCCAATTGGACATTAACACCCAACATAGTATAATTGAATGGAAATCCAACATTGCGCTGTACTTCATTGCTCATCCGCAGACAGTAGGTGGTTTTGGTCACAGGCGGAAATCGACAAGTGGCTGTTGGTAAGGCGAAAGTACAACGTCGGATATCGAGTAGAGCAGCAATGGGTTTTCGGGGGAGTGGACTTGGATACCAACAATGTGTTCATGGTTCTTGTTGCGAACAGAACAGCTGAAGCTTTGTTGCCGGTCATTCAGAGTTCATCCATCCTGGCACATTCATTGTGTCAGACCTGTGGCGTGCTTGTGGTGGTTTGATGAATCTCTTTCAGGGGTATCTGCATGTGACAGTTAACCACTCGGTTAACTTTGTAGATCCCACCCGACACGGTTGCGACAACTAACTACATCGAAAGCAAAAGCATAACCAGCATTTGCTGGAGACATATCTCAACGAGTTTATGTGGGTGCGGCGGTTTGGCGGATCACGGGCGGAGGCGTTTCAGAACTTGATCTCTCAAATCCGTGAGTTTTATTCACAGTATCCCTTCTAGAGCCGAGAACGTTAAAACGGCCCTCCTTAGATCCACCACTTGCACGAATTCAACTGCTGTGACTGTCGTTTTCAAAGCCATTTTGACCTTTTAAAATTCAATACCAATGAGCAATAATGAGCTCTTATCATACGTCTTTCATATTACTCAGAGTAGCATATGCTGAGAATTCGCACTATGAGTACGGAAAGTGCACTGGTACCGAATTTTTGAATTTTCCAAAGGGCAGCTTGGGTTGTGATGGCCCGTCTTCTGTTGCGTGGGCATGCTCCTTATACTTTAGTGAGACGATCTTAGCTCCTTACCACTGTTTACGAAACTCTTCTCTAGGGCGCATTGTTCATGGCACTCATTGTTTATCGACCGTCTAAAATTAAACGTTGTTAAGCTTCATTATTTTTTAATGTAGGCAGGCATTTAGACTTTACTGCTATTCACGAAATTGTCTATCGAATTGTGATGAATACTGCGCCTTGTGACTTTTTGAATCTGCAAAATATGCCCGATCAAGTGATCTCTGGCATGGATGCAGACGTATTGAGCTGAACATAGTGGGGATTGACAGTATATCCAGTCGTTTAGTTACTTTTGTTTATTACGTTAGTTCGCAAAATTCAAGCCCCCAAATTTGTAGTGTAGGTTATCAATGAATTTCGTGAATAAGAACAAGAAATAATCATCAAAAACAACGTGTCGAAAAACTGAAAAAAACATTGAAAATCAAGCGCCCATCATCATTTGATTTGGCTCAAAGATATCCTACATCAACCGCAATATCTGTCTACAGCGAAAATGCCCGTGATCCAAGGATCACAACTCACCAATATATACAATCTGAAGAGCTTCTGCTCATTCATCATAATCTACTGTAAAGTGAAGATTGAAATGTGGAGACTAAAAATGTTTACTGATGTTTCATTTTTCATGTATGTATGTATGTATGTATGTATGTATGTATGTATGTATGTATGTATGTATGTATTTAATTTAATAGGTATGGTATGGTATGTTTTCGGACTATTGTTGTAGTTTGTACTTGTATCGTGTAGCGAGTGCACTCTAGCAAGAACTCAAACTCTCCTGTAAATATATAATTTGCCTTTTGTTGTTCACATTGTTTTTGAGAATAATAATTGTTTGTAGTACTATAAAAACCTCGAAAGCAATTTAGTTTTTGTTCTAAAAAGTTGCGTGCTCAAAGCATATTTTCGCTATTTTAGCATAATTGTTTCGTGTGCTTTTTGGGCGATAACGTACATTATTGTGGGTAAGAAAGGTCAGGATGAATATGCTTGCTATCTTGGTGGGGAATTAGACTTACGAATAGATCAGTTCAAATTCATAGGCATTAAAAAAGTGATTGCTTCCTCCTGTGCTACACTCAATGGTTTCTCTTGAACTGTTTAGGTTGCAAAGACCTTGAAAATGGTCATATTATACCGAGCGTCACTTTTGAAGTTATTTTTGTCGCATTTTTGACGTGACTGAGCGGTTTACTTTGTTTTTATAGACCACGTTGAGGAAAATTTACGAAACTGTCTACTCGGCTAAATGATAGCGAGTTCCAGGGTTGTCACGTTTGCCATGCGAGGGAAAGTGGATTTTGCTTTTGGGACAGCCCTGGTTGTTTGTTGAATCTTCTTTCGCCTACATCACTATCTTGGCTTCCTTCTGTTCTGTGGACTCGTCGGCTTCTCTATTGTGTTCTGCTTTTTGTAGAGTGGGTGTTCATTGATGATATCTGCAGCTGTAGTTAGAATGGAGCACCTGCACTGGAGCCGGTAAGCTACGGAAGCTGCCGAAAATTGCTGCAAATTTTCGTGCAGTCTCACTTTGCGCTAGCACTTCATACGATAACACTTTTGACCGACATGTAGTGTCGTGTAGGTCATGTGATTAACTTTAACTCAACTTTTTCAGCTAATTTGTTTGAAGAATTATGCAGTGAGACGCTGCGCCAAAAGGTCCATCCTATTGGTCTCTTTCCTTACATGTCTGCGAGAAGGCATGGATCGCAGTGCTATTGATGTGTCACACCGCTGTAGCCACGGTGCGACACATCAATATCCAATTTTGGATAAATTGTGAATACATGTGGTATCGTTTCGTGAAGCGATCGCATCTCAGCAGTACTATTCACGGGTTGTCCATCAGTTTGTGGCTTGCTGCGTTGCTAAATGTGAATGTTTTCATTTGCATGCTGGCTGTTGTGTTTGGAAAATACAAATGCAATGCCAGACCCAGCCTTGGGATGCGCGAGGCCCACGGCAATGGATAAAAACGGTAATTGTTTCAGTCAAAAAATCTTTTTCGTGAGATTTTTTGTGAGGAGTAAGTTAAATCACCTTCCAGATCCTTGCCTTGTGTGACAGAGTGCAGATTGAGGCGTTGTTGAATAAGTTGGTTGTGGCACAGTCGGCTCCTCCTGCCGTGCGATAACCATGACATGGACATTGGTGGCTGGTCCAAGAATGCAATAAAAATATTTGTGTATATGCGAGAATGAGCGAAAGCGATTTGTGAAGACGTGAACCGGCCTCCATCAGCGTTTTTGCGCAGTTGCGCGGCGCCCAAGGTGACGGCCTTTGCTGTACATGACGGTAGATAAGGTCGCTGGTGGACAGGGGTACGTCGGATGAGGCGCGGCAAGCATGCCCCATCTCAGCTCAGATCTGTAGTTGTTCATGTCGGTCAAAAGGATACCTGTCGTAAACAGATACTGTCGACTATCGTGCGATCAACTGGTTGGTTGGAGAAATCACGCCACCTATTGATCTTGATATAGCATGATATACACATTCTCTCTAACAGGATTTGTCAATCGTTTCGCCATGGCCCCCTCAACATTACTTAAAATTACTGTGGCTCCCTCCCCTGTCAGTGGAAAATCGTAAAATGTGAAAATTTAATAAAAATATTTAAAATAATAAATATTTAAACTGGTAGAGTGACACACAACACGTAATAATAACGAGGTTTACAAACTTGTTTCAATGTGAGCCATGTGGTTGACATCGATCAACAGGGCCTGCGATGTCGGGTACAATTTTGCTGTGTCGCGACCTGATTTCTGCATTATCATGCAAATTCATATTCTTGCGGTGTTTGCCGTTGGAATGTAGCACTACAGGGAAGACCTTTTCGGCCAGCACCAAAGTAGGAAGGTTTACTATTTTGGCCAAAGCCAAATCCTAATCCTAAACCTGACCCTAAGCCTATGCTACGCCTAACCCTAACACTAACCCTAGACCTCACAGTAACCCTAACAAGACCCATTGCTTTCGCTCCTCATTTTTAATGCCCCAGAGCTTTTCAGTTAGCTGCGCCATTGTGTGCGGATGAATTCTAAAGATGATAAACAAAATTTCAATAATTATGAGGATAATTATAATTATCTTTTCTTGTTGTATTTCATGATAAGTTATTTATACTTCGTACACAAAATCTATTAAATCGATTGCTAAATTTGAACAAATTATGCAATATATGCATTATTTGTTTTCCTTTTCAAGTACATATATTTGACAATATATATATATATATATATATATATATATACACTATTTTTTTACATTTGGTATGTGACCCCTCTGGTGGCCCTAGGACCACCGTTAAGAAACTCTGCTCTATAAAGTGCTCGTTCTGTCTATAACCTTCGTTTATTATTACATTTACCTTGCTGCGTGAGCACGTGTGCTCAACAGTTGATAAATATAAAAATGTACAAACTGTTCGACATTGGCGACGAGGATAAAAGATGTTGAACAATGGCTGTGATCGGTGTGTTGCAAACATATAATTCCGGGAATGACTTTCAAGTCGACGAGAAAGTGTTACATCAATATTTTATGGCAAATGAGATAACGAATGACGATCGGAAGAGAGCAATCTTTTTGTCCACATTAAGCCAATCCACCTACAGACGCCTACGTAATCTGCGTGCTTGAAACGCCAAATTCAAAGACTCCTGAGGAACTACTGGACTTTCTTGATAGCCACTTCGCGCCCCAACCGTCAGAAATAATGCAACGTTTCAGATTCAACATATGTACCCGCTGAAGCACGTACGCTCACTGAGTTTTGCAACGGCCCCGTAGTTTGGACGACATGTTACGGGGATAGACTGGTATGTGGTTTGAAGTATGATTTTGCTCAGATTGTTTGCTCA
Organism: Bryobacterales bacterium; assembly: GCA_965213745.1. Taxonomy (GTDB): domain Bacteria; phylum Acidobacteriota; class Terriglobia; order Bryobacterales; family UBA6623; genus VXMF01. The sequence continues at coordinate 10,889 of CBDBZZ010000025.1, forward strand.
GTCAGACCTCGCTCTAAAAAGGGCGTATGACATTGCGTTACGTCTGGTGTCTGCGGCTAAGAGTGCTCAGGTTATCTAGGAGGAAGGATAATAAACAAAATGTAGACCAAGTTAATTGACTTAAAAATCACAAAGTTGTCTTTAACGATCTAAAATCTCACTATTTGTCTCTGCCCAATAAAAATTACGCTTGCTACAGATGTTGTGGTAATCATAAATTTGCTGATTGCAAATTTAAAGAGGTTACCTGTAATTACTGTCAAATAAAAGGATATTTAGAAAAAAATGTGTAAAAAGAAACAAAAGAATTTGAGGGTAAAGGCAGTGAAAAGTAGTGCCAATGCAAATGATTCAACAATGTTGGTTGGATCCTCCAGAAGTGTCTATTACTAAGCAGTTACTGTGACCAAAAATCCACCATCAATTCAAGTCAATACTAAATGCGATGGCAATGCTATTTCGTTTGAGCTTGACACTGGCAGCAGCCATTAACCATTAGCCAATGATGATAATCTGCAATTGCGCTCCAAGTTCTAGGCTTGTCTGAAGCTTCAGCACATTACTTACCAGGAAGCAATTGTGCTTTTTGTTGCAGTACGGGTTGGGTTTGCTTTTGAAGAAATTGGCTCTATATTATCAGGTTAAATTGGTGTGATATATGCTCTGTCTATGATTTAAAAAACAATTTATCGGTTTTATTGAAAAAAAAACATTTCCAAAAGATCTTGGTTGTTTCAAAGGCCCCGCTTGTTAGTAACTGGTTCACATAATTTTCAACACTTACAGAACTTGAATTCTGTCTTAGAAAAACTGTCTGATACTGGGTTTAAGGTCAGTGTGGGCAAATGTGAGTTTATGTTGAATAATGTTGAGTATCTGGTTCACAAAATTTGATGCCAACTACAGAAAAAGTGAAAGCCATCACGGGTGTGGTGCGGTCTGATGGCCGATGCAATATTACCACAAATTTTGTCCGAACTTGTCTGATACTCTGGCTGCACTGTTTCCCTTATTTCACAAAAATGTACCATGGACATGGAATTCGGTACATAATGAAGCATGCTCTAACGCTGAGGTTTCAATCACTTCTTCGAAAGTGCAACCCTTAACGGCAACCCTTCTTTGCCTCTTGTTTTGGAATGCGACGCTGCTCCACATGGTGCGGGTGCAGTGCCAAGCCATAAGTTCGAAGATGGCACACGACGACCAATTGCTTTTGCTTCACGTGCGTTACACTCAGCAGAAGCCAACTATTTTCAATTAGATAGTTGCTGGCATGTGTCTCTGACGTAAAAAGTTTCACCAAAAAAATCTAAGGAAGAAAATTTTATCTCTTGATTGATCATATACCCTTCTCGGGTTACTTAAAAAAATTTTTTTTGCCTTTCCGAATCTGCAACTAAAGGCAGAATGCTTCTTTCAGAAGAATATGAAATCCTTTCTGTTTGTCTCAATAAACCCGTCCTTAATGCTACCTTGATGCAAAAGCTCACTCTTAAAGATCCCATATTGACTAAAGTAGTCAGATATGTGAGACACGGCTGACTGGAAAAGATTACCGATCCAGATCTTGTGCTTTTCTTTTACAGAAGAAGAGAAGAAGCCTTGAAAGATGGGAAACTATGTGGTCTCTTTTAATGACGAAATTGCAAAATTCCTTTTCTCTTACAGAATCACACCGCACACTTCTACTGGGCGATCACCAGCTGAATAGTTAATAGGCCGTTAGCTGAGATCCAGGTTTGAGATCTGTTATCTGCTGATACGGCAACTAAAGTACTGCAGTGGTAGGAAAAACATTTCAAGTGTCGTGATAAGGTTTCGAAACATCGAAGCTTTGGCATTGGAGATTATTTATTTAGTTAACGTGGAGGCCCAAAATGGCTAAAAGCAGAAATCATTAAGGCTACTGGCCCAGTGTCTGTAGAAATTGCATTGTTAGACGCAGGCATTGTTGTACGAAGAAACATAGACTAGACCAGATATGTAAGTGTCATGTGGACATAACTTGTGGATTACATTCAATTCTAATGCTGACTCGGGGTTGTCTGCTTTGTGTAATCATGGTTCGTCTGCAACCAATTCTGGCCTCGACCTGAAGCCAACTGATCTGTGTAGAAGCTTGAAAAGCGATCGCCAGCCAACAGAAGACCTTACAACAGACACCGCGATTGTCCCAATGCAGTTGAAATCCAAAGGTTGCAGCTCTAATCCCGAGAGGTCACCAAAGCCATCACAAGTTCCTCAAGCTGGACGGTACCCTGCACGACTGTGCAAGGCTCCTGACAGGTACCAGCCTTAAGGGGAAGGAGTGTCGTAAACGCTAATTGGTATCGTGCGATAAACTGATTGGTTGGAGAAATCATGCCACCTTGACATAGCATAATATACACATACTCTATAAAGTGCTTGTTGTGTCTATGACCTTCGCTTATTATTTACATTTACCTTGCTATATATTGCATATGCGAGCATGTGTGCTCAATGTTTATAAATATAATATTTTGCAAACTCAACGACAGATACTTACATGCAGCGTAATACATGTATGGTTATGGTGTTCTGCTTTTGTATCTTAATACAGTAGAAGTTTGGTGACGGCGAAATTGGCATGGCCACAAAAATGTTTCATTTGTTGGAGGCTGATGGGCACAGTCGCCACAGTGTTTTTAAGTCGAAGAAGCTGAAAGACGCGGTGTAGAGTAATGTGTAGAGATCAGCTGTGCTTTGGGTTTTGTAAAATCTGAACTTCTTTTCTGTTTGCTGTTTGATGTGAATGAAGCTTCACGTCAGGTGTGAGAAGGTAAAGCGCATGAAACGGAGCGTTCGGCGTCTCAGTTGTGTGTGACCCAAGCGTGGGATTTGGGCTTTTGTTCGGGAGCGCCGAAAGAGCTGGACGATTGAATGTGTGTGTATGTGTGTGTGTGTGTGTATTTAGAAGCACACTTGATAAATAGGAAAGATGTGTGTGGAAGGCGCGCACTGCGCTGCCGCTGCGCAGATTACATTCCGCTGTGCGTCGGTCATTTATTTCATTTGCAGAATAGCGCTGAAATAAACAATCAATTGAGTTTGCGCGCGACACGCAATTGATTGAAAGGTATGCCGTTTAAAATGCGATTTCATCTCGGAGTAGCTTGGTTTACTTTTCGACGCACAGAGAATAGGTTTTGCGTTGCGCTCTCTTGTACTGTCTTGCCATGTTCAAATACCACCCTCACCGTACGCGCGTAAGCAGCAGCTGTCATTTAGCCTTGGAAGAGGACTTGGGAAAAAATGAGGACCGTAATCCTGCCACTGCTTCCATCAGCACCATCAATTCGGACATGTCGTTGTCAAATCGAGAATATCTTCGACTTAGCAGTAGCGGTTCTGGTTTTGCCACAGTAAGTCTGTCGCTGCTATTTTGCCACTACTGGGAATGGTTTGCACGATTCTTGCGACACGGCGACACGCGAGTCGAAATAATTTTCATCCTGTCTGTGCACTCATCCGTGAGTGACCGACTCTGCTCTGCTGGCCCAATTCACGCTCGTTCTCGACTTGACATCCGATTTTGGTATTGCTGGGATGGCAATTTCGTTGACATTGCCTGAGTTTTGACACCCTTTTGCGTCGGTCAGGCAGCGCGTTTGTGTGTGGGGGGAGTTTTTTTTGGGAAATAACGCTGTCGTAGACTGTCAATGGAAAAGGAAGAACACTTTCCGTTACGTACATTGCATAATAATAATAATAATAATAATAATAATAGTAATATATAATAAGTATAAATAACTTATGTGTCTCTATGGATGCCGTCACTTCCATCTCTCAATGCTGCAAAGACTTGTTGTTGCCCTCGGCTCTGATGGAAATTAATCCACCAAAAACCGACCAACACCTTTGTTTCGTGCTCATCGGCTCAAATACGGCGTTACCTTGTGGCGGTACATCTAAGCATCATTTTCCTGGCATTCTCCTGGTCAAGAAATTTGTTTCGTGGTTAGAAAATTAAAGCTTTCTTCGCCATCATTTCGCCATCCCGTATCACATCTTTAGTCCCGTGTCTTTTGTTGCATTTTTGTGGCCGCTCAACCGTTACTAATGATGTGCCTCCCTCTCCATTCGCCTTTGGAGTGAAATTGATAACGCCGCGCAGACGCACTGTAAATTGTGGGCTCAGATGTCGTCAGGGAGACGCCATTTCGATTGACGTTGCCCGCAGTCCCGCTAGTCGTGTCATGACCGTGTGTTGATATGGTTGCGTGATTGAAGCTGTTCCCTGGTCAATCACTTGTGCCTTTTGCACCTTCACATGTCCGTCTCTTGCTGTAGCGCACGACCATGTGTCTATGAGCTTTGGTTGCATTTTTGGTTTGTAGATGGGCAGTATTGGTCGGTTGATACAATGAACTCTTTCCATTGCATTTCGCTTTGTGTGTCACAGGCTGCCAACAGCGCGAAGTTGGTTATGGATGCCGTGCGGCATCATGCACCTCGCGACAACCAGAATCAGTCATTGCTCAGCAGTCGGCACAGTTTCTATTTGGAAAATGACACTGACCAGGCGGAAGAGTCCTCGCTGCCCGCATTACCAATAGCAACCTCCGAGCAACGAGTGTCCTCTGCGGCTCCGGGCGGCGGTTACGTGTGGCCGCACTATTCTGCCTTGTCCGACATCACCAGTGTCAACAATGGAGATCTGTCGGGCAGGAATAAAGAGTCGCTGCCGTTGGATGAGTCTAAGATGGGCGAGGCTGTGCTTCAGCGGCACCCTAAGGGTGTGAGGACTTTTAGCACGCGCACCGGCAGCCATGGCAGTAGCAGTCGATGTGGCTCTATCCGTGGCTCCACCATTGTCTTCAGACAGATTAGTTATGTGGTTACCACAAGAAAGATGCCGTGGAGCAAACCAGTGCCCGTGCAAGTGCTCTCCAATGTGTCGTGAGTACTGTTGGGCTGTGTCATGTCGAGATAGTTTTGAGGCTTGAAGCTCGCACTGGTGGTCCTGCCTTTGTCTACCAGACGAATCATCACGTGTTGCGGCCTCTTGCTTGCATGATTGTCAAACCGGCAAACTTGTCACCGCGCGTCAATTCACGGTGCCAAAGTCGGTCCGGTCTCTCTTTTACCAGTTTGTCGCTTCGTGTGCAACATTACCTGGGATAGTCGTGTTGTTGTTGTTGTTCATTACTGCGAACTTTTGACTTTCCGCGAAGTTGGCCAAATGACGTCTTGTAACCTTTGTCCCGCGTGGCTCACGCTTTCAGCTCGCCATGTACCCCCACTTCTTATCAGTACGAAATAAAAGTACAACCGTGCGTCACTACACCCCCCCCCTACATGTATTCCAATGGTTATCTCAACTACCTTGCTTGCGCATGTTTGTGGGTTGGACGTGCTATTGAAATGACTCTCGTTGACTCAGAATGTGGCGAGTCATTGCCAAGATGCACTCTTCTGCAACTTACGTCAATGAACTGTAGCGAATCGATGTTTTTTGTCGTGACTGATAGAACGATTGTCGCCTTCAGTCGCATCAATTATTTGAAACGTTGAAATGTGCGTTGTCGGCTCCGCAAAAGATGTCTGAATGGTTTGAATCACAAAAATTGACTGCCATCATTGGAAATGTTGACTTCTGAATCACTGAATTTTTACGATACCGATTCACAATTCTAATTATTGATTTATCTGTATTCATTTCGTACGTTGACACACTTGTAGGATCAAATATTTCGTTCATTTGTCGAGTCATTTTTATTGGTAGCTTTGAAGTGCATCCACTGTCCTTTAATTTTATTTCATTTGCCCATGGCACGCGATATTTAACCAAACCCGAATAAAGGCCTATGTAGCTCGAATTGTGCTGTAGTACTACAGATTCTGTTGGCTTGTTTGGATGTGTCTTATGGTGGATAGACTTCGCGCTGTATGAATAACAAACATGCAAACACTGTTCAATAGTGATGTCATCGCATGTTTCGTCAATGAGGCTGTTTCGGGTGTTATTCGAGTATTGAGAGATTGAGAAGAAATTCAAAAAATGTAAGTTGAGCCAGAACGCTCTGATTTTGAGCGGGTTAACTTTGTGTGCGTCTCAAATATTGCATATTGTTAATACATATACAAAAGGAGACTTGTGAAATGATGCCGATATGGTTTGGTTTATATGTTGTGTTCTCTTGCAGTGGGATCATGTCGCCTGGTCTGAATGCCATAATGGGACCTACGGGGAGCGGAAAGTCATCGTAAGTACTGAAACCAACAATTTCTTAAACGTCTACCTGTGTATTTTTGGGCAAGACTGCCTCTATCTTGCACAATCCAATATGTATGAACTTTGATGCTATGAAAAACTGTCTCAATTAAGGAAATTTGCGAACAAACTTTTGCGGAATACCGACAAATGTCGTCGGTAAACAGCAATTTCATCTTGTTCATCAATACCAGAATATTTATTCAAGAAGTGGCGGTAGTTGCTGTTGTCTTTGAAAGGTTTGTTGAGACATCTCGAATTTTGAGTGTATTAGACTGCGGTAGTTGCTGTTGTCTTTGAAAGGTTTGTTGAGACATCTCGAATTTTGAGTGTATTAGACTGCGGTAGTTGATGTTTTCTGGCGTTAGAGTCGCTGCTGTGAATGGAAGTTTCGCCTTCCATTACCAGGACACCGAGCCGTGGTGCTCGATGCAGTGTCGGCGCCGGCACTGCAGTAGATCCAAACTTTTTAAGCAAGTGGACCAGGGCTTTTCTGCAAGGCTTTTCTGGGAGCAGTAGCCCGATGTCCAATCATTCTTCATGGGCTGTTGGCCACACGGATTCAAGGTCAAGTGGGTAGTGCACTTTATCATGAACTCAACTCTTTCTTCTATGAATGGAGTTCTTTCTTTCAGTCTATCAGTCACACTGATATGATTCCGGATAGGACCTTGTACATGCGCACACATGCTCACTGCGTACTTTGCTTTTTTCGGCAGTCTACTGGATGTGCTGGCTGCGCGCAAGGGATCCCAGGTATATGCACGGCGTGGTCATTGTGGACGGCGCCACGCAGCCGCGCAACTTCAAGTGCGCGTCGGGTTACGTTGTTCAGGATGACATTGTTATGGGCACTTTGACCGTGCGCGAAAATTTGCGCTTCTCCGCCGCGCTTCGGCTATCAGGCAAGGCAACGAACGAAGATCGCAATCGAAAAGTACAAGAAGTTATTGAGGAGCTGAATTTGTTGAAGGTCGCTGATAGAAAGGTGTGTGGTTCTGTTAAATTTTTTGAGGCGACTTCTCTGGCATAATAAAGGTTTGTTTTTATGTGTTTTGGGGGATCAAAGGCGTATTTTTGTTGGTAGATGGTTCATAATTTATCGCTGCTGACCTAGCCATTGACGACAACTGTCAATTGAAAGACACTCGTTGAAACATTCAGACAACAACAACAACAACAACAATAAACATTTTGAGGCCATTTTTCCCACTGTTATGGGAGTTAGCCTTTTGCTCCCCATGATAGAGCCCTCCATTTCACTCCATCCTTTGCATCATTTCTCACCAAACCTCGAACTTTCATGTCTCTCTCAACCACTTTCTCCCATGTCATTTTTGGTCTTCCCCTACCTCTGCTCCCTTCTACAGTCATATCCATACTCTTCTTCACCCAATCATTCCCCTCCTTCCTCAACACATGCCCCATCCATCTCAGCCTGCTGCGTCTCATTACATCACTAATCTTTTAAATGCCCATACTCTCCCTCAGCTCAGCATTTGTCTTCTCTCTCAGTGACACTCCACACATCCATCTCACCATTCTCATTTCAGCTCTCTCAAGTTTTGCTTTCAGCTCAGCATTCACTGCCCATGTTTCACTTCCATATATCATTGAGCTTCGAACACATGGCACATGCCCCATACACTTTCCCTTTCAACATCAATGCCACCTTCTTACTTGTCAAAATACCTGACAACTCCCTAAACTTTTTCCAGCCACATCTTACTCTTGAAGTTGATGCCAGACTTGATCCTCCTTCTCCATTGAACATGTCACCCAGGTAGCAGAATTTTCTGACTCCTTCTAAAACTTTCCCATTTTCCAGATTCAAATTTGAAACATTCAAAGTGCATCAGTAATGCGGAAAACACACAGCAAACTATGAGAGGTGGCGTCATTGTCGACAATGCTGAACTTTCCACTTGATGTGTTGATTCCTCGGCTTTGATGCTTGATTGTCCAGCCGCAATGTGTTGTGGCCTGCGCATTACGCTGTGACCGAAGTGTGGCCCATGATCCGCACACGATTGCTTGTGTCGTTGTCAGATTGGCACGGAACTCATCCGGGGTGTGTCCGGAGGGGAACGAAAGCGCACCAATATCGGCATGGAACTCATCACAGACCCTTCGGTCCTCTTTCTGGACGAACCAACCACCGGACTGGACGCGTACACTGCTGGCAGCGTCATCAAAACGTTGCGCAACTTAGCGCTCCGCGGCCGCACGATCATTCTGAGCATCCACCAGCCCAAATACAGCATCTTCAGGCTGTTCGACAACCTCACGATCATATGTTCCGGCCGCATCGCGTATCATGGCCCGGCCGATCAGACGCTGAATTACTTTCGCAGTATAGGTGTGTTCGTTAAGGGTGTGTTCGTTTGTCGTCGCAGCAACCGCAAAATTTTGTGTTCTGTTGACCAGGCTACCATTGCGAGCCGCACAATTCGCCGCCTGACTTCTTCATGGACATCATTCACGGCGAAGTGAAGTCCCGCCACGGCAGCACGGAAGCCTTGAATGAAGGTGAGCGTCATTTCGACTTGCAGAAGCGAAAAGGCAATCTTGTTTTGTTGACGTTCGCGCAATGTGATGATGTGGTTTTACGTCACACACTCCCCGTTTTCACGGGGTTAGGACGGTGCCCAATTGTTAATTGGGACTTTGCTGGAGCAGTGAGCATTTTTTTGGACCGGATGCCCTTCCTGTCATTCACCAATGACTTTTACCAGGATTAGAACCCGCGACCTCTCGAGTGAGAGTCGCAGCTCATAGCCACTAGGCCACGGCAGCTCTTGACGTTCGCGCAATGTGTTGAAGTTAAATTCGAGGCGACGCGAACCATTCCACAAGTGGTATTCACATATCCTCTGGCTTTTCAAGTACCCTTTCTGACGATAGTTTAGCCCGGCGGCGACTTTGATGGAGCTGATTGAAATTTTTGATGAATCACTTTAGCATCCCATCTCTAGAGTGAACAAATGAATATCGTTTTCCCCAAGTTTTGTTCCAGGGTGTTCCAGAAGTCTTGGGCACATTTCATGTCCTCATATCTCCTGAACTATGAATGGTAGTAAGATGAAACTGGTACCATTTTGAAGCTAAAATCATTAAGTTTTTTTAATGCTAATGATTTTTTCAAATCTTTTCAGATCCATTAATGGCGTTCAATAAACTAGGAAAGGCGTTTTGAGTCCTTGAATTTGCAAAAACTGAATCATGGACACTTGTTCAACGTGCATTTCGCACAAAATTCCGAAAAGAGGCACCAGAAAGGAAGTCCATATTGATATAGCATGGTAAACACCCATAAAGGATGGGTGTTTGTGCCCAGCTAAGAGAATGGGACGCCCCTCAACTTCAGATGATACGGTTGAGCGAGTTCGAGCTGCCTTCGAGCGGAGCCCCGTAAATCGATCAGAAGAGCCAGTAGGGAACTTCAGCTTCCTACCACAACTGTTTGGTGTGTCTTAAAAAGATGACTGCACATGATACCTTACAAGCTACAGTTAGTCCAACAGTTGAAGGATACTGATAAACCAGCTGGTTGTGACTTTTGCATTGTAATGCAAGAGAAGTTAGACGATGACAGATTTGATGACTGGCTTGTTTTTGGTGATGAGGCGACCTTCCACGTAAATGGCAAAGTTAACAGGCATAACACTCGCATATGAGGTACTGAGAACCCACATGAAATTCTTGAGCATCAGCGAGATTCCCCAAAGGTGATCGTGTTTTGTGCTATGTCTAAGAAAGCTGTCTACGGACCATTCTTCTTTGAAGGAGCAACAGTCAAAGGTGACTTTTGAAAGCATCGACATGCTGGAAAAGTGGTTAATGGAGAAGTTGAGTGACGAAGAGTCTGACGACTTCATTTTCCAACAGGATGGGGCGCCACCGCACTGGAGCCTCAGGTTAGACAGTTTCTGAACACAACACTGCCAGATAGATAGATTGGATGGTCTGAGCGAGATGATCGCGTTCTCATGCCCTGGCCTCCCAGGTCTCCAGATCTCACATCCTGCAATTTATTTTTGTGGGGGTTTGTGAAAGGACTGGTGTATGTGCCTCTCTTTCCAAAAGACGTGGATGAACTGAAGGCCCAAACAAGGGAAGCTGTTGCAACCATCGACAACGCAAGGCTGGAACGCATTTGGCAAGAATTGGACTATCGGCTTGATGTGTGCCGTGTGACCAACGGTGCTCACATTGAACATCTTTGAACATTCCATGAAAAACCTGAGATTACAAGCTTTCAGAATGTATCAGATGCGTTTTTATATCCTTAGTACATGTAGTTTTTGAGATATTCAGTGTCAAAATGTGCCCAAGACTTCTGGAGCACCCTGTATTTCACTTCACCTGAAGCAGTTTCATGAAGAATATGTCAAAGAGATTATCTTAAATTTATTCATTGTTCTAATTGGCTGATGAATCGATTTTGTTCGGAACCTTTCCTTGTGATCTGTGATCTTTGAGAGATTTTGTGACTCGGCACGAGCAACCCATTGGTGCGCAATTTGTGAATGAGCGCCATTCGACGAAGAATAGGTAGGAAAGAAAGCGATTAGGTCTGAAATTCCTGTCTTGATAAAATGGAATGACTGGGCTCTGTGTGTGTGTGTGTGTGTGTGTGTGTGAATTTTAGGCGACAGACGGAAACGCAGTGAGTAAACAATGGCTGTCCTTATGCCACCGCGTTGGATCACATTTGTTGCACAAACCAGTGAGCCTTATGTTGTGCCCTCTGCAATGTTGTCCAGTTTTAGTTCGACAGTCCTCGTGTTACTCGCTTTCGAGTGCTTTATTAGTGCTTGTCTCCCGTTGACTCTTACAGACTGCATCCTCTCCTTGTGGATTGAAGTGCCTCATCAGTGAGATCATTTCACTTATATGTAGGAGACTGTGCCGCGTCTTCAATGCGATAGCGCAGACACAAGGGAGAGTGCTTTGCCTTGTCGCGACCTTCCATCCAATTGGAACACACCCTTGATGAGGTTCGAACGCGATTCAACCTGTCTGTTTTTGCGAGCTGGTTTTGTGTCTGCGGCTGTCGCCATAGTGTTTTTTCTTTGCTGAGAGGAAATTTTTGGTTGCCTCTTCTGTCTGATAATTGCTTTCATTTGGTACTCCAGAGATGCTCGTTCGGATGAAGCCCTTTGTTTCAAATGCATTGCCACAGAAACGCGGTGCATTTCAAGCGTTTTGAAATTCGCCAGCCCCAAGTTTTCTGCCAGGAATCGTTGTTGCATTTCCTCATTAATTGGTGGACTTCTGCTCCTGGTGATTTCTGGAATATTGATGTTGTTGGATGTTGTGGCGTGGGTTCCCTTTGTTTTGTTTTGGCCGGTGCGCTGTATGTGCGCCGTGCAAGCGTACATGCTTCTGCTGACGACGGACCGCTACCCGCCGTTCAGTCTTGACGGCTGAAAGTCGGCAATCCCAAACTGCGTCCGCGGATGGTGCTCTTCGTCCCTCGGCATCCGAGACGCTCGGGCACCGGCGCAGAGTACGGGACCCCGGACGGCTGTCGGACCGGCATGAGATCGGCTGCGGGGTGTGGCCGATCGTGATCGCCGCCTTAGACCAGCGCGTCTCGGCGGAAGCGTCGGCGAGGACGTTCATGCGATGCAGCCCGGCGGGGACCTCCCCGATCATGGGGCTGGGCGCGGACTCTGGCACCAGCGTCGCCGCGGGCCATGCCGAGGCTGTCCGGTCCTCGAAGGCAGGAGCCTCCGCGTCTGGCAGACCACAAGCACCCTCACAGCCCTCGTGCGCACCGCCCGTCGGAGCAACGGGCACACCGCCGCAGTCATGAGCCGGCTGTCTAGGCCCTTCGGCGCTCCAGCTCAGGCACGGGCATGAGCTCAGGCACGGGCATGCGGCGATAGCAATTACTAGGCTCGCGACCAGAACCAGCGATGAGGGCTTGAGCGCCACCGATCGGATCAAACGCCAAGCCGGTCCGCCAGTCAAGAACGCCAGCCACGCCGCCCGTTCCGGCCCGCGCCGGAAAGCTGCATCGTTTGGGCAGGCATCGGAGGGCCTGCTCGGGGACTAGTCGCAAGGTCCGCCGGAGCTGCTTTTGCATCCCTGAGCCCGCCTTCTTTCGGAACGGCCCGGCGGCGCTGGCCCGAGCGGGACGGTACCTCGCCAGAGGCAGAAAGGCCTCACCGCGGAGGCCGCACCCGCCAATTGGGGTGCGGCACGTGCTCCCGTTCCATGATCGCCTCCATCGCGCGCGCAATCTCGGGATGGTTCCGGGCGACATTGTATTTCTCCGCTAGGTCGCGGGAGAGATCGTAAAGTTCTATCGGGCCGCTCAGCATCGGCTTGCGCACGCCCTTCCATTGCCTCAGGCGGACGGCTTGGGCCGACCCGCCCTCGTAGAACTCCCAGTACAGGTGGTCGTGCTGCCTCTGCCGGCTCGGCTGCCCGAGGAGAGTCGGGACGAAGCTCACCGAATCGATCCCGTCCGGGGGCGTCGCTCCGCTCAGTTCGCTCGCGGTGGCCATGAGGTCCCCGAAGTACCCGACATGATCGGAGACTCGCCGGGGCTGGACCGTGCCGGGCCAGTGCGCCAGGAACGGCACGCGGATGCCGCCCTCGTACAAATCCCGCTTGATGCCGCGCAGCGGGCCGGACGGGTTGAAGCGGAGCAGGTCGTGGCCGGCCTCGTTGTGCGGCCCGTTGTCGGACGAAAACATCACCAGCGTCCGCTCGGCCACCCCGAGTTCGGCTAAGCGATCGAGCAGGCGTCCAATGTCCCGGTCCATGCGGGTGATCATGGCGGCTTGGCCCTTGTCCTGGACGGGCCACGGCTTATCAGCGTACGCGCCGTGGTCCGGGACCTCGGCACCGTCGCCGGTTCCGCGCGTGCCCTCGTTGTTAGCGTGCGGGATCGTGAGGGCCAGGTACAGGAAGAACGGTTCGCTCCGGGCCGCTCCGATCCAGGCGAGAGCCTCCCGCAGGATGACATCGTGCGAGTACTCCTTGCGCTCCGTGGCCCAGCCTCCCTGAAAGCCGCCGTAGGTGCGCTCCACGCGCCGCACCACATTCGCTAGGGCAGCCTTCTCAAGGCCGCGCCAGAGGAATGCAGGGTAGTAGTTGTGGGCGTGGACCTGGTTGAGGTAGCCGAAGAACGTGTCGAACCCCTGCCGGAGCGGGTGCCCCTCCAGGCCCACCTCGCCGAGGCCCCACTTGCCGAACAACGCGGTGGCGTAGCCCGCCCGCTTGAGAATCTCCGCGACCGTGACGTCCTCGTCGCGCAGGGATTGCGCGGTCATGTCCGGTCCCGGAGCGTTGCCGCGAACATGAGTGTGCCCTAGGTGCTGGCCGGTCATGAGGACGCTGCGGGACGGGGCACACACGGTGGCCCCGGCGTAGAAGTCGGTGAATCGGATGCCCTCGGCCGCCATCCGGTCGAGCTGCGGCGTCCGGATCACCGCCTGACCGTAGGAGCCCAGGTCCCCATAGCCGAGATCGTCCGCGAGGATGAAGATGATGTTCGGACGCAGGGGCTCAGCCGCGGCCCACGCCGACATCGCCGCCAGGGTCGCAGCGGCGATAACCGTCGAGACGAAAAATCTTGCCATAGCTCCCTCTCTGGCCCCCGATTCTAGTGCCCGCTGCCGGGCGGTCCCCACTGCGTCGCCTCCAAGAAAGCAAGGAGGTCGGCCAGCTCGCCCCGGCTGAGTTGCTCGGCGAGGCCGGCCGGCATGACGGAGACAGTGCCGGGCCGCAGCTCCTCGATCTCCGCGCGGCGCAGGCGCACCTCCTCGTCGGCACTGACGGCGAGCACGAGGTGCGTGTCAGTCTCGTCAAGGGGGACTCCGCTGACCGACTCCGCCGCGGTCACCGCTACCACCGGCTCGTAGCTGCGCACAAAGCTCGCGCTCGGATACACGATGGACTCCAGCAGGTCGCGCCGCGTGCGGATCTGGCCGATACGGGTCAGGTCCGGGCCGACCTCCCCACCCAAGTAGCCGATCGAATGGCAGGCTAGGCAGGCCGCTTCACTGCTGTTGAACACCGCCTGCCCACGCCGAATGTCTCCGGTCCCGAGTTCGGCAAGCAAACCGTCCAGCACGCCCCCCTGCTGCGCCAAATCCTCGACTTCGCCCGCGAGGAGCGCGTCCAACCGCACGCGCACATCCTGAGGATAGGCGTGTGCAGCGTGCGCTAGGACATCCGCTCGGAGGCTGGCCAGCGCCGGCGAACCGGCCAGCCCGGCCACCAGCTGGTTTCCGAGTTCGGGGTCTCCGGCTTGGCCGAAGGCCGCGACAAGCAGCGGCAGCTCCAGCGGTCCGACCTCTGGCAGAATGGCCGCCAGCTCCGCGAGCTGACTGCGCTCAAGCGGCACGTGGGCGAGAGTCCTCGCCGCCGCTCCGCGCACTTCGACCGGCACCGACCGGCGCAACTGCTCGACGGCCAGCGCGAAAAGGGTGGGGTCTAGGCCCTCCAATGCCGCTGCCGCCGCCTCAAGCGCACGCACGCGCAGGTGGGCTGCCACCTCTGCGTCGTGCGCCAACCCTAGCAGGGCACGATCAACGATCGGGTCGCCGGCTTCGGGGCGAGGCAGCGCCCTTGCCGCCCGCAAGGCAGCCGCACGGGTCTCCTGCCGGTTCAGCGCCGCCGCGATGGCAGCGGACCAGCCGGCAGGAGGCGTCTCCAGCGGAGCCTCAGCCATCGCATCCAGCGCCACCTCCTTGGGCGGGAGCGGCCCGCCGCCCGCGACGATCCGGGCCAGCAGAGCTTGGACGGCGGGGCTGCCGACGAAACGGAGCAGCTGCTTCCGCAGAGAGTCGGCACCTTCGCCGCGGAATCGCGTCAAGCGCTGTCCGAGGTAGCCGGCCAGCCGGTCCCCCCAGTCCGGATGCCGGGCTGCGATCCACTCGGCCGCCTCGGCGAGGTCGGGGTCCTGCGCCTCCAGACGCGGCAGCAGGGTGTCGGGGTCCAGCGCCTGGGGGAGCATCTGATCGAGCGCAATGAGGGCCGCCCGCTGGGTCGCCGGGTCTCGGGCTTGCAAGCCCATCCGGGTCGGGCCGGGAGCTGCGATTTCGATCAGCGCGTAGACGGCCGAGTGCGTCAGCACCTCGTCGTCCGGGTCCGCAGCTGCGAGGAGGTCGCCGACCGCTTCGACGGCTCCGACCCTGCCGAGGGCCTCCGCCGCCACGCGCCGCACCGGGGCGCTGCCGTCACGGAGAAACTCCCGAACCGCTGCCGTCGCCAGCGAGTCGCGATGCAGCGCAACCGAGTGCAGGGCCGCCTGACGCACGCTAGCGGACTCGTCGCGCAGCGCAGCGCGGACGGCCGCCCGCGCAGCGCTGGATTCGATTCTGGTCAGCGCCCACACAGCGTTCCTGCGCACGTCGGGCGAGTCCGAGGATTCCAGCGCCCGCCGCAACGCGTCAACGGAGCCTTCCGCAGCCAGGGCTGCGATGGCCCGCTTGCGGACCGCCGGAAAATCCGAGCCCAGCAGCTCAATCACCCGCTCCGGGGCCATCCCGTCCCAATCCAGCCGCAAGCCCCGGGGATCCGCAGGCCGCTCGGCTCCGACCCTGCGGACGCGGTAGATGGCGCCGAGCACATCCGGCTTCGTGAGCTGGGCCGTGGGGCAGCAGAGCTTGTACCAGCCGCCGGTGTCCACCACCAGCAGGCTGCCGTCGGCGTCCTCCATCACGTCGGTGGCGTGGAAATCCCGGCTGCCGGCGACCAGAAAGTCAGCGTCTTCGGTGGTGAATGTCGCACCTTTCGGGATCAGCTGGTGCGACGTGACCTTGCGCAGGTTGAACGAGGTGGCGAACAGCCTGCCACGGTACTCTGCCCCGAACGCCGCGCCCTCGTAGCGGGCGAGCCCAACCGGGGCGGACGGCCCCATGTGCGTCATGATCGAGAGGTAACCGCCCGTCATGGGGTGTCCGTCGGTGACCCCATGAACCTTGCCGTAGACGCCGCCATACACGGCGTGCAGCAGGCCGTCCCGACGGCCCAACTGGGGGTGCTGCAGGAATGTGGACGTCAGCAGCCGCTCGCCTTCCGGAGTGAAGGCGACTTCGACCGGGTTGTCCATGCCTCCCGTCAGGACCGCTTCCACGGGCCCGCCGGCGGCTCGGCGGCGGAAAATATGCGCGGCGCGGGTGACGAACGGCTCCCGGCCCGGGCGCTCATACACCTGCTCCGCGAAAGCCCCCTTCGTCCAGTAGATCCAACCGTCGAGGCCGAGGTAGGGCCCATGCAGATCGTTCGCGCAGTTCGTCAGCGTCTTAGCGTCGAACCATTCCTCGCGCCTGTCGGCGACCCCGTCGCCGTCGGTGTCGGTGAGCTTCCAGATGCTGGGGGGCGCGGCAACATAGACCGATCCGGCGTGCCACAGAACGCCCTCCGGGAACATCATCTTGTCGGCGAACACAGTGCGCGTGTCGTAGCGTCCATCCCCGTCGGCGTCTTCCAAGCGCAGGATGCTATGCGGGCGTTCGGCGAGCTGCTGGCGGACATCGGCGTTGGACCCGGACGACTCGGCCACATAGAGCCGACCCTGATCATCCATGTCGACGATGAGCGGCCTTTCGACCAACGGAGGGCCAGCGACAAGCTCGATTTCGAATCCCTCCGGCACGGAGATGCCGACGGGGCCGCTAGGCCCCCCCAGTCCGCACCCGACCCCGGCGATCGACAGCAAGAAAGCTGAGCTAGCGCCCCATCGCATCGCGTTTCCTCCCGAGGGCTGCGGACTCGGCCGAGTCGCCCCGAGGGTTATATGCACCCCAGGGCCGCCCGCGAGCCTCGCGCCGGTCCGTGTTCCGGCGCTGTCCATCCTAGCGCGGCTCGGCAGGGAGGGCGCAGGCAGGCGTCCGGCAGGTCGGCTGCCTCCTGTGCTTACACTGGACAGCGCCATGCAGATTCTAATCCCCGGTGTCGTCGGCCTGGCGGCGCTCGCCTTGTTGCTGCCGGGGGCACCGGCGCAGGAGCAAGACGAGCCTCCCCGCCCCGTGCGCAACGATGTCCCCCAGTTCGGCACGGAGATCCTGGTGCTCCGCCATCAGCGGCTCCTGAAGAGCGGCCACGAGGCGTACTTCCGCCTGAGCCGGGAAGGGGTTTGGCCGTGGTTCGAGAAGATCGGCAGCCGCATTGTCGGACAGTGGCAGGTCGTCCACCCAGACGGGTCCGCGGCGGACCCCGAGTACGACCACGGCTACCGCCTCGCAAGATACGCCAGCTACACGCACTGGCAGGCAACGCGCAACGGACGCCAGCTCGGCGGCAACGGCCCCGACTACCAGCGGAGCCGGGCCGCGCTGCGGGCCCGCAGCCACTTCGTTGCCGGTTCGGATGGAGCCTACTTTTTGGAAGGCGTCACCGCAGCGACCACCGTGTACTACATGCCGGGATTGGACGAATCGTACGAGGCCGCGGACGAAGGCGAGCCCGTCCGGGCCCTGCCGGTGCGCAACGACCGCAACTGGCCGGCCCGGGAGATTGTCGCGCTCGACCGCTGGAAGGTCGCCCCGGGCAGCGCCGACGAATTCATCCGGGCCGGGATCCGCGGCATGTGGCCCTACCTGGAGAAGGTCGGTGCCCGGATCGTCGGCCAATGGAAGGCGGTGTACCCCCCGGAGAGCGGGTTTCCCGGGAATCCCGACTACGACGAAGTCCTGGGCATGGTGCGCTACGCGGGCTACGAGCACTGGAAGGCCGCCCAGCCGGATGCGATTGCCGCAATGGGCGGAGACGGAAGGGACTACCAAGCCTACCGCCGAGCCCTCGATGTTCGGGGCAACCTAGCGCAAGACCGGGACCGGACCTTCCTGGAAGGCTACCTGTACCACAGCCCGCCGAAGTTCCTGCCCGGACTCCGGGAGGCCTACCGCCGGGCCCGCTAGGCCCTTCGCCCCATGAGCGCTACGAACTGCCAGCCGCCCCAAGGGTCTTTCTGGGCCACGCACCCCCGCCCCCTGCTCCGCCTTGTCATAATCGGGGCGATGCGCGTGTCGCCAGTAGCCCGAGCGGCGCAACAAGCTCTGCTAGCTGCGGCCGTGTGCAGCATGGGGCACGCCGGTCCGTCGAACGTCGTCTTTTTCCTCGCCGACGATCTGGGCTGGAGGGATCTGGGCTGCTACGGCAGCCAGTTCTACGAAACTCCGAACATCGACGCGCTCGCAGCCTCCGGCGTCCGGTTCACGCAGGCGTACGCGGCATGTCCGGTGTGCTCTCCGACCCGCGCTAGCATCCTAACCGGGAAGCATCCGGTCCGGCTGCGGGTTACCGATTACATCAGCCCTCGGGGCGCAAATCAGCCGGAGGCCTGGAACCGCAACACGATGCTGTTGCCTGCGGCCTACTCCGACCGCATGCCACTGGGGGAGACGACCCTCGCCGAAGCGCTCCGGGATGAGGGGTACGCCACCTTCTTCGCCGGCAAGTGGCATCTCGGACCGGAAGGCTACTGGCCCGAGGACCAGGGATTCGATATCAACCGGGGAGGGTTCGAGGCCGGGGGGCCTTGGGGCGGCAACAGCTACTTCACTCCGTACGAGAACCCGAACCTCCCGGACGGCCCGCCCGGAGAGCATTTGCCCGATCGCCTCGCAACGGAGACCGCCGACTTCATCGAGGCCCACCGGGACGAACCGTTCCTGGCCTACCTGTCGTTCTACTCGGTGCATACGCCCCTCATGGCCCGCGAGAACCTGGAGCGGCAGTACGCCGCCAAGGCCGCCAAGATCCGCTTCGCCGGCCCGCGGTTCATCCAGGAGCAGTTCCGCGAGGCCCGGCAGGTCCAGGACCACGCCGTCTACGCGGGCATGGTCGCCGCCCTTGATGCGGCGGTCGGGAAAGTCCTGCGGGCCATCGAATCCAACGGTCTCGCAGCCCGCACGGTGGTGGTGTTCATGTCCGACAACGGGGGGCTGAGCACATCGGAGGGCTCCCCGACCGCCAACCTGCCGCTGCGCGGCGGCAAGGGATGGCTGTACGAAGGCGGAATCCGCGAACCGATGCTCATCCGGGCCCCCGGGCTGACCCGGCCGGGCTCCGTCAACGACACGGCCGTCACCAGCACAGACTTTTTCCCGACGCTTCTCGAGCTGCTGGGCTTGCGCACCCGGCCGAGCCAGCATGTCGACGGCATGAGCCTCGTGCCGCTGCTGCGAGGGGACGAACTCGTGCGCGGTCCGCTGTATTGGCACTATCCGCACTACGGCAACCAGGGCGGAGCACCCGGTGCCGCAATCCGCGATGGCGACTGGAAGCTCATCCAGTGGTACGAAGGTGGCCCGCCCGAGCTGTACCACTTGGCCAACGACGAGGGCGAGCGCTACGACTTAGCGCGCCTGCGGCCGGAAAAGGCCACTGCTCTCGCACGGCACCTGGAGGCTTGGCTTACGGAGGTGGACGCAAACATGCCGACGCAGAACGACGGGTACGATCCGCAGCGCCCCTCGGGGCGGCTGCCTCCGGAGCGGCGCTAGGCGGGCTGCGGCCCGAGGCCCGGCAGGTTGCAACGCCTGGCTAACGACCGGACAGCGATAGACCTGCGCAACATCTCGGCGCCGCGGTACGCTGAGCGGGACCGTGGTCGCCCCAGCTTGCTGAGCTTCTGCTTCGCCGCGCACACTCGTGCGAGCGTAAGGAACTTCCTACACCCGGGTTCGGTCGCGGTCTCGGCGGATTAGTGCTACGGCGATCCTTCACGGCGGTATTGGAAAAGAACGCAACGTTTCGCAAGGACTTCGCGACCGAACCGTACGAGGCGGGATGGGCGTCCGAGGCCCGGTGGTTCGTGCGCGTGCTCCGCGCCACGGATGGGCTCACGCTCCGGCTCACCCCCCAAATCTCGCCCGACGGCCAGTGTTGGTGCGACGAAGGCACGCCCGCTCTAACGCTGTCCGGAGTGGGACTGGCTTCGATGCCTCTGCGGCAGTTCGGCTCTTGGCTACGGCTCAAGGCTCAACTCAGAGGCCAACCCGGCAGCGTTACGGTGCTTATCTACCTCGCGCTCAAGGAGTGAAGGTGCGGACCACCAGGGTTCCGCGGAGGTCGCCGCAGGGCCAGTCCCGCTAACCTCCTGGCTGAGGCCCCGGCTCCCGCGCCGGGGCGGTCGGCCCTGAGGACCTCTCCTCAGGCAACTCCTCCGAGCCTATCGCTACGGCCCGCCTGCGCGGTTTCCCGCCCGCCTGCTGCAGTGCCGCTTCGCACAGGGTAAAAGACTGCGAGCCAAGGGCTACTCCGTCCTCAGCAGGCGGAAGCCCAGGATGTCGCGGCGGTTGCCAGGCGAGCTGTTGTAGCGACGCGACGCCCGGCAGCCCCTGCCGCTGCGATGCCAGCCGCCGCCCCGAAGCACCCGGTTCGAGCCCGACTCGGGTCCTTGAGGATCCGTCCGCGGCGAACTTGCGTAGTAGTCCCCGGCGAACCAATCCGCCACCCACTCCTCCACATTCCCCAGCATGTCGTGCAACCCCCACGCGTTCGCTGCCTTCCGCCCCGCCGGGTGCGTCCGGCCCTCGCTGTTGCCGGAGTACCACGCGATCTCGTCGAGCTCTCCGTAGCGGTCCCCCGCCGTCCCCGCCCGCGCCGCGTACTCCCACTCCGCCTCCGTCGGCAGCCGGTACCGCCCCGGCACGCCTTCCTGCTCGTTCAAGGCGCGAATGAAGGCCTGCGCTTCCTCCCAGGAGACCTGCTCCACGGGGCAGTCGGCACCGCACCCGTTGAACCACGACGGGTTGCTCCCCATCACCGCCTCCCACTGCCCCTGCGTCACCTCGTGCTTCCCCAAGTAGAACGCCCGGCTGATCGTCACCTCATGCACCGGCCCCTCGTTACTAGCACTGTCCGACCCCATCCGAAACGTCCCCGCCGGGATCCGCACGAACTCCATCCCAATCGTGTTCGTGATCTGCGCGTGCGCCGAAGATGCGCTCGCCAGAACGAAGGCCGCCGCCAAGACTGACCGCGCGTGTTGAGTGACGCGGGTAATGAGTTTAGGCATGGGAATTCCTTTCGCTACTACGCTCTGCAAGGGACAACTCGTCCGCCCTCCGGTGCCGTTCACCGGGCAGGACACGCAGGGGCAAAGGGCGCGGATGGAGTGCCCATCGCAGATGGCTTGCTGGGAGGCACCGCAGCGACTCCTACCTGCGGGTGCGCAAAAAGATGCCGCGAGCGCAGGTCGGGCGCAACGCGGGCGTCGTCGCCGAGAACCTGCCGGACTGGTTCAGTCCGAAAATCTCGAAGGGCTTGCGGGACCCACCCAGCAACGCGGGGGAAGGGACGGAGAAGCCCGCCCGCTGATCCGTTGCGAACGACACCGGCAGTTCTGCGCCATGATCGTCCCGGAGCTGCCAGCCGACCGTCGCCGCAAACTCGGAGCGATTCGCCGCGTGGACCGTCGTGAACTCGGCTGTAGCACCCGCGGGACGGTCGCGCAGCAGCGGCAAGGTCCGGGCGGCATCCTGAGCCACCCGGATCTCGCCCTCGCCGAACTCCGGCACCTGCGTTGTCACGCTGGTGTCGGCAACGCCCCTGCTTCCGCGTCAAGTGGAACTGGTCGGCGGCGCGTCCGGAAGGAGGCCCGAGCGCGACGACGAACAGCGGTGCAACGGCAGACGCACAGCACGGCTTGCAGCCGCTCCCGCGGAATCCCTGCTCGCGATTGAGTAACACGGCAGATGAGTGACCAAGGACCACACCACCCGTCCTTCGCAACGCCGCAAGGAACCGCGGCGAGGGGACCGACCTCATAAGCATTATACGCACGCCACCGCTCAAGGCCCCCCCAATTGGCCTGTCCTAGATTCCCGGTTAATTTCCCGAAATGGCGGTTGAGGGGGCCGTAGGGCTTGAGCGGGGAGCCCGGCGTACCCGGTGCGGGCCCCTCAGCCCGTCGCCGAGCGACCTGGGCCCCCGCGCAGATGCCCTGCGCCGGCCTGCACCCGCACCGCGGCCGCTGCGCCCCCGGCTCCGGGCGCACCGATCCCCCGCGGGCTCCGCGTCGGTCCCCTGCCTCTATGCCCGACGCGGCTCAGGCTGCGCCGCCCCAGCCCTAGCCCGGCTCCATCCGGCTCCCCGCGTGCAGCAGCCAGTCCAACCACAGGTTGCCCCGGCTGAACAGCAGCCGCAGCCGCCGTGCGCTGCGCGTCAGCCGCCCCACGCTGCACACGAAGTACCGGATCAGCGGCCGCAGCCCGTGCTGCCGCGCCGCGTCCGGCAGCGCCTGGTACTGCAGCAGCCGCAGCAGCAGCTGCGCGATCTGCCCGCCCAGGTAGAAACCCTGATTCGCCGCGTGCGAGCGGCACGGCGGATGATGCAAACCCAGGTCCGTCAGCGGCCCCTTGAACGCATTCTCCTGCCCCTGCTTGCCGCGGTGCCGCCGCACCAGCTCCGCCACCGGCAGCCGGTCGCGGCTCACCAGAATCACCGTGTACACCGGCTCCAGCAGCCGCTGCTCCCCGTCCCAGTCGCGCCGGATCACCACATACACCTGCTCCTCCGGCCACCGGGCCGGCCGGTAGGCCACCACGATGGCCCGCTCCTTCCCCGCCGCGTCCAGGGGCTCCCACTCGTCCTCCCGCAACCCCATCGCGGCCGCCAGGCGCAGAATCGGGGCCTTTTTGCGCGGATCGGTCACGCTCACGGAGTAATCCCAGCCCTTCCGCCGGCAGTAGCTCACCAGATCCTGGCAGTAGTACGCGCTGTCGGCCCGCAGCCACACCGGCTGCCGCCCGGTCAGCAAGGGCGCCACATCCTGGTCCAGCTGCTCCCGCCAATCCCCCCGCACGTCCGTGCCGCCCGCGTGCAGCCGGGCGCTGACCCACGCCACCCCCACGAACACCGAGTGCAGCCAGTACTGCTTCTCGCCGTTGTAGCCGCGCCCGGCGTTCTCGAACAGCTTGCCCTCCACCTCGATCCCCGTGCCGTCCACGAACACCGGGATGTAGCCCCACCGCTGCACGCACGCCTGCGCCACCAGCGGCACCAGCCGCCGGCTGACCAGCCGCGCGCACTCCCGCAACCCCTCCAGGGCTGCCTCGTTCATCCGCTGCAGGTATTCGCCGAGCCGCCGGCTGTCGGGCACAGCCCGCAGCCCGCAGGTTTGCCGGGCGACCTCATCGGCCCCCAAGGCGTCGACCGCGTTGAGGTGCCCCCCGCCGGCGCAGGCCGAGTAGATCAACGCCAGCAGCATCTGCACGTCGCTGCAACCACGCCGGCGGCGCTTGAGGCGGACCGAGGCGGCCAGCTTCTCGGGCAGCCCGAGGAACCGGGCCAGCCGGGCCACCACGCCGAGCCCGGCTAAGCCCGTCAAGTCGTCGTCGCAGACGCCGTAAGCCAGGGTGGGAGCACTGTCGGGGGACATGGGCAAGGGGGCCTCCAAAAAATCGAGATGCACCCCCGAGGTGAAATACGCGGACACCCCGAGGACCGTCTAAGTCATTGTAGCACAAGATGTTCCGGCTGGTGCCGGAATTTTTACCCGGGAATCAGGGTGGCCTGTCGCTACGGCACACTCCAGGTGTGTGTCAGGGGCAGCTTCCGAGCCCTGCGAATGAGTTCCCGGACAACATCACCGAGAGCCGAGCCTCAGCTCGCGGGCCATGCGCCGGATCTCCGGACGGACAGCGCGCATCTTGACTGGACTTGCAGGAAACGAACGGTCCGCAGCGGCTGCACGCAGCGGAGACCCCGGTCTCCACGGCAGCGGTTCCGGCCGAGGAGGCACTCTGTTCCGAACGACACCACCTCGCGGCGCGAAGTGCCGGAACTCCCGCAGGCCCTGGCTCACCGCTTCTCGTCCGAGGGCTGTGGCGTCGCCGTCGACCTGACCTCCTGCAGCCACCGGTGCGCCGCCCGCTCCATCCGGGCGGCTCGTTCGAGGTCGTCCGCCGCAAGGTTGTTCTGCTCCCCTACATCGCTCGCCAGATCGAACAGCATGGGCCTGTCGACGCCGTCTTCTCCCACCACAAGCTTCCAGTTGCCTTCGCGCACGGCCAAGCCGGCCATGAAGCTCCAAAACATGGCTCCGCGCTCCGCGGCAGCCCCTCGGAGGGTCGGAACCAAGCTGATCCCGTCGAGCGGACGTTCGATATGCGAAGACCAGCCGGCCAGCTCAGCGAGCGTCGGCCAGATATCCATCGTCGCCGCCAATTGGTCCGTTACTTGATTGGCGGCAATGGACCCTGGTTGCCAAGCGATGGCCGGGACCCGGTGGCCCCCTTCCCATACGGTGCCTTTGCCCCCGCGGAGCGGCGCATTGCTGCCATTGGGCGTCGCCCCGTTGTCGGAGAAGAAAAACACCAGCGTACGCTCGGCCAAGTCCAGACGCCGCAGGGTCTCCAAGATCGCGCCAATGCCTCGATCCATCTCCACGACCATGTCCCGATAGCGCTGCCTGATCTCGTCGGGCTCGAGGCGCAATCCCCCCGAGTATCCGCTCACCACGCGAAAGCCTGCCGGATCGTCGTCGGGCCCTTGGTATGGGGAGTGCGGAGCTTCATGCGGCACATAGAGGCAGAATGGCTCGTCCCGGTGCTGCTCGATGAAGCGCACGGCATGCTCGCTGATTAACGTCGTCACATACCCCTCCTCATCGGAGAGTTCGGCGTCGTTCCACCAGTCGAGCCGTCCGGCCCCGTCCACATGAGAAAAGAAGTCCACGTTCCCACTCACGTACCCTCTGAACGAGTCGAAGCCGTGGCGCACGGGATTGTATTGGAGGTAATACCCCAAATGCCATTTGCCGACGATTCCCGTGGCATACCCTCGTTCGCGCAGCATCTCCGCGAACGTCAATTCGATGTCCTGCAACCCGTCAATATGCGTCGGGCGTTCTTCGGGGGCGAAGATCACGATGGGGATACCGGCCCGCTGCTGATAGCGACCGGTCATCAAGGCCGCTCGCGTAGGACTACAGACGGCTCCGTTCGAGTGGAAGTCGGTGAATCTGAGGCCTTCCGCAGCCATGCGGTCGAGGTTCGGCACTTCGATCCAGCCGCCATAGGTCGAAAGGTCGCCGTAACCGAGATCATCCGCCATGATGATCACGAAGTTCGGCGGTCGCGCTTCCGGCTCGACATGCAGCCCACAGGCCTGCAGCAGAATCAGGCTCACGAGAACGGCTCGCATGGCCCCAGCATAGCCTCGCCGATGGACCCGGCCGGCCCCGGCACCGCACGCCGGCCGTTCCGGGCACGCAGGGCAAGTCGCTTCCGGGATTGGGGGGGGCACACCAATGCCTCCCGCGCAGCCGCAAGACACCTACGGCCGGGAACCGCCCGGCCTTCGCTCCATCCTGACTGCGTCTCGGATGCTTCAGATCCGTTCGCCGACCACAGCGGCGATTCCGGCCCCCGTACCGTAAGCGACAACGGCGACGAGCACTCCCAAGCCAAGCATCTCCAGGCCGCTGAGCCACCATCTGCTCGCTGTGACAAGCGACCGCAGGGCACCGACCGTGAATTGCGCGGCCAGCGCCGCGACGGTCGCCACCAGGAATGGCTGCTCTAGGCCCGGGACCAGGTACGGCAGCAGAGGTATCGCCCCTGCGCTTGCGAATGCCAGAAACGTGGCGAGGCCGTGCCGAACCGGCGACGCCTCTTCCTCGGGGAGTTTCTGGACCTCGCGCGCGCTCTCCCGGGCTCGGATGCTCAGGTAGTTGCCGACGCCCATGGACAGTCCGTCAGCGAACAAATTCGCCACGCCCACGATGAGCACAGCCCTTGACGAGAGTTCGCCTCCAGAGACTCCCGCCACGATGGCAAACGTCGTCAGGATCCCATCGTTCGTGCCGTAGATCAGATCCCCCACATAGTGCTGGAACGTCTCGTAGATCCCGTGGGGCGCACGATGCAAGGAAGGCCGGTGGGAATTCGCTGGCATCGCGAGTGCTGCCAAGACCTGTTCGTAGCATACCGTGCGGCTCCCTGGGCAAGGCCGCGCGAGAGCTCATGCGGCCCCTGGGGCACAACTTGCAAAAACGTGAGGCGTCCTGGGAAGACCGCACCGGACAGTTCGACGGCTCAAGCTTCCTGCCCGTGCTGCTCGGGCGGGCGTCCTCGCACTGCGAATATGTCAATGATTGCCTGCAATCACTTCGTTGGCCGGTGCGGGCTCGCGCCGCCGCCAGCGGCGGCAGAGTCGCGCGGCGCGACCGGCCGCATCGTCATGCGCTGGCGCTGCGCCACAGGGTGAGCTGGTCGGGCTCGTCGACGCGGTCGCCGTAGGCGAGGCGGGACAGCTGGTAGAGGGCCTGGAAGTCGTCGCCGGCAGCCCGCACGTCGCCGGTGAGCTTCGCGCCGGTGATGTCCGGCGGCAGGGGCAGCACTTCGAGGACGGCTTCGAGCGCCGTCACGAACCGGGGATCCTCGCCCACGCCGGCTTGGTTGAGCAGCTCCCGCGCCGCGGCCAGGGACTTGCTGCGGGCCGCGTGCGCCGCGTGGTGCAAGGCGTCGATCATGCCGCGCGAGCCGTCGGGCGGCCCGAGCGCCCCGGTGGCCGCCCGGCGTGCGCTGTCCCACAGCGTGAGCTTGCTGCCCGACTTCTGCGCGAGCCACTTGGTCAGCTCGCGGTCGAGGTCCACGCCGACGGCGCGCGCCAGCCGCAGCGCCTCGTCGTAGTCGAACACGGGCGCCCGGAACGTGTCCCACGCGAGCACGAAGAAGGCGGTCGCCGGGTCGAGGTCGGCGTTCGGCTTCAGGCGGGTCAGCCGCTCCAGCCGCCAGCGCTTGACCTCGCGGCGGGCAACGTCGAGCGCGTCTTCCGGCGTCACGGCGTAAGGGTCCCAAGGCTCCGCCGGCAGCGGCTGCCGCCGCCGCCGCTCCGGGAGCCGGTCCCGCGGCTCGCCGCGCCGCAGCGGCCAGTGGCGCGAGAACTCCTCGAGCGCCGGCCCGAACGCCGCCAGGAAGAGATCGACGCCGCGGATGCCGGCGGCCTGGAACGCCTCCACGCGCCGGCGCACGGCCCCGGCGACCTGCGGCTCCACATCCTCCCAGTAGCTGGCGCCGCCGGCCGGATCGGCGGCCGGCCGCGGGCGGCAGGCGAGGAAGACCGTGCTGCTAGCCGCCGCCTTGTCGCGGATGTGCAGGCTGCCGCCGGCCTCGGTGCGGATCGGCCACGACGCCGTGATCGCGAACCCGGCGTCCATCAGGCCCGCGGCGAGCGCGTCCCAAGCCCCGGTCGCCTTGTGCGTGAACATCAGCGTCAGGATGCCGTCCGGCCGCAGCACCCGGCGGCATTCGGCGAAGATCGCGGCCATCCGCCGCTGGTAGTCCCGGCCGGCCAGGCGGCGCGCGCCCTTCCGGTCCCGGAACTTGGCCGGGTTGGCGACCGCCTCGTTC
Organism: Bryobacterales bacterium; assembly: GCA_965213745.1. GTDB lineage: Bacteria > Acidobacteriota > Terriglobia > Bryobacterales > UBA6623 > VXMF01. The sequence goes on from CBDBZZ010000025.1 coordinate 38,456, forward strand.
TCCTTGTCGGTCAGCTGCCGCCGGAACAGCTCGGGGAAGACATGCCCGGCGGTCCGCTTGAGCCAGACGTAGAAGAAGTCCGCCAGCTCGGCGTACATCACGTTGTCGTAGTACGGCGGGTCCATCACGACGGCGTCGATGCTGCCGGCGGCGAGGTGGTCGAGGCTGTCACCCGGCTTGCAGGTGACCGTGACGGGCGGCGGCGAGGCGCCCGCCGGGCCGGCCGTTCCAGGCTCGGCGGTGTCGAACAGGCGGCCGATGTCGGTACCGGTGCCGGCGGGATGGATCAGGGCCGCCAGCTCCTGGATGCACTTGGCCGTCTGGCCGATGGCCCAGTCGTAGCCGAGACCGACAATCAGGGGGGCCATCTCGGCGTAGGACCACTTGAACGAGAAGTCGTGCCGGTCGAACGTACCCGCGACGACGCCCCGTACCGATATCCAGCGGGTCATGCGGGAGTTGTAGTTCAGCAGCTTGTCCAGCGCGAGCGCCAGATACCCGTAGGCCGCCTTGCGGAGATCGTCGAGCCGCCCGGCCGCCCGGTCGGCGTCCAGCATTTCCCGGAACACCTCCACGCTCGTCCCGTGGCCCAGGAGCTGCCGCGGCGAGAACAGGTCGCGCCACAGCGGCATGCCGTACTGGATGGGGCGGTCGTCGTTGCTGTCCTCCGGGAACCGCTCCCTCGGCACCAGGTCGAGCGCCTCCCACTCCGGCAGCTTCCCGGCCAGCCGCTCCCGGACGGCCGCGCCGTTGTCGTCCTCCGGCCGCGGCGCGCGGTAGCCCCGGACCCACCTCTCGCGGCCGCGCTTGCCGGACTTCAGCAGCTTCCCCGGCGTGCGCCGCTTGTAGACCACCGCGAAGAGCTGCTCGCCCATCCGCCCGGCCCGGGCCTGGGCCTTGATCTCGTCGCCGTCGACCACCCGGCCGCAGTCGCCGTACGGGCAGCGGCCGTCGCCGCGGGCCACCGTGCCGGCGGACTGCTCGGCGGCCGCGCCGACGATCTCGAACGCGCACACGCGGCCGGGCGAGCCCGGACCGCCGGCGCGCTCGGGCCGCAGCCGGACGCCGGTGCCGTCCGGCGCGAGCCGCCAGTTCGGAGACAGCGGGACCAGCCCGTCGCAGTACGGGCAGGCGACCGTGCGCGCCCAGAGGTAGCCATCCGGTCGCGTGTCCGCTTCGGGTTCCTCCGGAAACACTCGCGAGAGATGCTCCCGGATCTTGGCTACGAGCTCTCCTGCAAGTTCTTCGAATGCCGCTTGGAGTTGCAGGCCATGGGACGCCGGCCAGTCGACCGTCGCGCGCTCGATCAAGGCCGCGACCGGATTCAGGTCATTGGCGTGGACCGAGACGCCGAGACGGAGGGCCTCGAACGGGATGCTCCCGCCGCCCGCGGTTGGGTCCAGAACAGTCACTCCGTTGCCCAGGCTGTCTGCGAGCCAGCCCTTGTCCTCCCGCGTTGGCTTGTAGCCGAACGCCCGGGGGTACCCGTAGGCGGCAGCCCCGAGGCGCTCGCCGGTCCGATCCGCGATAGCGATACGCGCCCTGGCGGCCACCGGGTCCCCGTGGATCCCGAGCAGGTGCAGGAACCGCTGCCGGTCGGCGTCCGCCGGCAGCAGCGACGCGAGCACCGCCGCGCGGGAGGCCACCAGCGGCCGGCGCGCCCACCAGACATGGAGGTAGTACGTCGGCGGCAGGGCCGTCATCGACCGCCGCTCGCGCGCGCTCTCCTCGCCGATCTCGGCGATCGGCAGCCAGCGCTCGATCAGGCGGGTGTCAGGCATCGCGCACCGTTCCGCCGCGGCCCCGGCTCCGGAGCGGGGCCGGCGGGAGACGGGAAGGCCGGGGGCGTGCGCTCCGCTGCGCGCCGGTCATCCCGTCCCGCGTTGCGGCGCACGGAGACCGCCCGGACCGTGGGAGGGAACGCCCTCCGTCTCCGTCGCAGAGCTGCCTGCCGGCGGCTTGCCGGCCGCGAGCGCCGAAGCTTCCGGGTCTTGGCGCCGCAGGGCGCAGCGTCACCGCAACCATGGAGATCGCCTAGGGGCTACGGCGGGGCTTGCCCGCAGAGCCGCCGAGTCCGGCCTCAAGCATGGCGGTTCGCTTCCCGGACCTTTAGCAACCATACCAGTTCCTCCGGCCCTCGCCAATCCGGTCGAGCCCGGCATCGACCCCTGAGTGTGCCTGTCAGCTTACCGTAGGGGCGTCTCCGCGGATTCCGGTGCCGGGCGGTTGCCAGGGCTATTTGTCGCTGTGCAGTTTCTGCGGCGAGCACCTGCCGGGGGCGCGTCTGCGCCCCGCTCACCGGGAGGCCTCGGCAGGCAGCCTCGAGGATCTCCAGTGGGTGGCGGGGCAGCTGCGCCGTCGCTGACCCGGGACGCGGATCACCATCCGGGCGGATGCGGGGTTCTGCCGCGAGCCCATCCTGCCGTGGTGCGAGCAGCACGACATCGGCTAGGTGCTGGGTTTGCCGCGCAACGCACGGTGGGTCCGCGCTCTGGGCCTAGGTGTAGCAAGTGCCACCGTGCCGCACCGGCCGGCGCTGCCGCGCCTGCACGTACCGGACACACGGGCCCCGGAGCCGTTACCGGCGTGCGGCGGGCAAGGCGGAACACCTGCCCCCGGGGTTGAACCCGCGCTTTGCGAGCACCCATCTCCCGCCCCGCAGGGCCTCGGCCAAGCGGCTGCACGCAAAGCCCTATGGAGCACGCGGGGAGATGGAGAATCGCATCCAGGAGCGGCAGCTCGATCTGTTCGCCGACCGCACCGGTGCTCCACGCTGCGTCTGCAGCTGTTGCAGGTCGGCACCCGGGCCCGCAGCACGCCCCGGCGGGTGTGGTTGCCGTTCCCGCCGGCCTACCCCTGCGCCGCACTCCGCACCCGGGTGCTGGCGAACCTGCGCCAGGAGCCGCTGGGGAACTCGCCCGGCTGTATTGACCGTTTCCCGCGGCGGACAACATCTGACAGAGCGGCGCAAGCCGAGGCTGCCGCACGCGGGCAGCCTCGGCACTATCCAGCGAACTGCTCCGCGGATCGAGCAACAGACGCTCTCCGAGCGTTCCCACGCCGGCTGATCGTGGTGGGCGACGCTGCCAGCCCTGGCTGACCGACGAAATCCGGGTCATTGCGGAGAAAATCAGCCCGCAATGCCCGATCTGTGACGCATGCGGGCTAGGCAAAGCCGCCACAGAATCCCAGTGCGGCTCCGGTGAGGCTCATCCCGAATCGCTTCGCCGTGCGGCATGCGTCTACCCCGGCACTGGCCCCAGCAGGGAGCGTCGAACCGCTGAAGCTCTACCTCGAGCCCACGATCTTCTGCAATTCGATCCACTCATTCAGGTATTGGCCGAGATGCTCTCCGCCCGGCTCCTGCGCCTGCTCCGCCAACAATTTGCGCACGCGCTCTTGGTCTGCCTCGTATTCTTCACTGGTCAGGAGACCAGCGAAGCGGGCAATCCGGAGCCATACAAGATATGTCGTGAGGGCGTCGTGTTCGTTGTACTGGACGATGCGGGCGAGATCGCCGTCGAGCCAAGCGTCGGCCACATTGGATCCGCTGAAGGCCCCAAGCTTGCCCGGGATCCCGCAGGCGATCGCGAATTCCGCGAGCGACGGCGTAGACTTGCCCCAGCCCCCCAAGGTAACTGCCTTCATGAGGTCAATGTTCCAATCCGACCCCCTGGCGAAGTAATCCGGGCCTTCCCACGGCTTGGGAGGCCTCCGGCAGAAATCCGGCACGGCGATCCCGTTGACGATCCCCCGCTGGACGAAGACCGGCAGGTCGGACCCTTGCGAGTTGAAGCCTACGAGCATCGGTTTGCGCTCGCCGAGCCGAGTCAGGAACCGCGAAAGGACCTCCGCCTCGCTGCACTCCTGCGCGTTCGTGGTATCCCGGGGGAGCGACAGCAGGTGCAGCCTGATGTCTCCAGATGCTTGGCGCTTACGAACCACAGCCGCAATGGAAACGACTCGGCACAGGGCCAGTTTCAAATACGGCTGCGGATCCTCGTCGGTGGCCCCATGCTCCCGCCACATCGCCTTGACCACCTCGCGGGCGGGCGTATCGGGAGCCAAGCGATAGAGAGCTCGCCCGGTGCCGGGGTCCGGAACCCATTCGGCGTCGAACGCCCACACCTCGTCCATGACACTCTTGAACATATCTTTCATTCTCCTGCAGCTAGGCTCGCGGTGCGTGCGGAGCGCAGCCGGCAGGGGGCGTCTAGCATCCAGCCGCATACAGCGCTGCTTCCTCTGGAACTGGCTTTGGGCAGATTGGACCCAAAACGCAGAGCGCCCGTCCGTGCGCCTGGGCCAACACACCCTGGACGGCTACGGTGCCTTGCGGTCACGACGCGCCTCAGCTACCATATCTGCACATTGCGGGGTCGCTACAGTAGCCGATGGCGCGGAGACCCGCTCCGCCCGGCGCTCTGCCCCCCGACAGGACTGCCGCTCGTGACCGAGGTAATGCCGGGCCTGCGTACCGTTGCAATCCGCCGCGAACGCTGCCGATCACAGTGCCCGAGCCACTGCCGCTGCCAGCACCTGCGCACGATGCCTCGCACCCCCGCATTGCGCCCGGACTGCGGGCATTCCCGGCCACCAGGAGGACAATGCATTGCGTAAGCTGATCGCGCTTCTCGCCGCTTCCCTGATCATCGTGCTGATCGCCTCATGCGGCGGTCGCCCGCCCGACACCGGCGATGAGGACCCGCCGACTCGCACGCTCGCCGCTGACGAATACTACGAGAAAGTCCACGGCGCATGGCTCGGCTCGGCGGTTGCCGGCGCTTTGGGGATGAGCGTGGAGGGGATGCACAAGCGGGACCTCAAACCCTTCCTCGCGGAACTGGGCCAATGGCCGCTGACAAGCTACATCAAGACTCTCCCGCCGCAGCGGGATCCGAACCGCAAGCAGTGGTACACGGCGGACAACTGGGGTCCGGCCGGTTTCGGCCCGGACGACGACTCCCTCTACCAGATTGCCAACCTTCTGTTGATCGAGGAGAAGGGGGCGGCCATCACGAGCCAGGACATCGCCGACAAATGGCTTGCGTCGTTCTCCGTTTTCGAAGCCCAGAACTGCGGGCGCGCAGTGCGCGTCGCCGAGCGCCTCCTGAAGGAGGGTGTCAAGCCTCCCGAGTCTGGTCGGCACGAAATGGGCGAGTACATGGGCGGTCAGATGAAGGGAGAGTTCTGGGGCTACGTGTTGCCAGGGAACCCCGAGGCGGCCGCGGAGTACGGGCGCATTGATGCCGAGGTCAGCTTCCATACCAACGGGGTTTTCGGCGAGATGTTCATGGCGGCGCTGACAGCCGAGGCATTTTTCGAATCCGATCCGGTGAGGTTGCTGGAGGCTGGCCTGGCCGTGATCCCGTCGGACTCCGACTACGCCCGCTGCATCCGGGACGTCATGGAGTGGCACAAGCAATGGCCCGGCGATTGGGAAAAAGCGCACGAGCAGATCGACGCCAAGTGGGTTCCGGCGGGCTGGGACCAGCATCGCCGGGTCTTCCCGAATAACGCGGTCAACGCTTTGGCGCTGCTCTATGGCGAGGGCGACTTCGAGACGACAATCTCGATTGCTGTGATGGCGGGCTGGGACACGGACACGAACGCGGCCGATGTCGGCCCGGTGATGGGCGTCATCCTCGGGCCCCAGGCGATCGCCGAGAAATGGACCAAGCCCATTGCCAACATCTTGCGCAGCGACGTGAGGGGCGCCGAGGAGTGGAGGATCGACGAGCTGGCGCGACGCACGGTCGAGGCCGGCAAGCGGATGACAGCAGCGAAGTCCGACGGCTTGGTGCGGATCGTCGGCCCCTAGTGGGTCCGGCGGTAGCCTTGATCGCAATTCGATGCTAGGCCGGTCGGGACAACACGCGCCTGCGGCGGTGACAAAGCCAAGCCCTGCACAGTCGTCGGCCAGCGTGAGCGCTCGCGGCTCGCTGCCAGCGACTCGCCGTCGAGATCTTCTCGCGGCGAGCGCCTTCACTTCGATTGCCCGGGCTTTCCAGCGCCCTGCCGCTCGGCCGAACATCCTGTTTGCGATTTCCGACGACCAGTCCTATGCCCATACCGGTGCCTCCGGCGACCCTGTAGTCCGCACGCCCAGCTTTGACCGCCTTGCCGCCGAAGGAGTCCGCTTCACCCACGCATTCTGCAGCGCCCCTTCCTGCACGCCCTCGCGCGGCGCGATTCTGACCGGCCAGGAGTGCTACCGCCTCGAGGCAGGAGTCAATCTCTGGAGCTCTCTCCCGGCAAGATTCCAGACCTACCCTGACCTGCTAGAAGAGGCTGGGTACCATGTGGGCTACACCCGCAAGGGATGGGGGCCCGGAAACCTGGAAGCGAGCGGGCGCAAGCGCAACCCGGCAGGCCCTAGGTACGACGACTTCGCCGCTTTTTTTGACGCCTCGCCCGAGGACGCACCGTTCTGCTTCTGGTTTGGCAGCCAGGACCCTCACCGCCCATACCTGGCAGGCTCGGGGCTGACGAGCGGGATCGGCACCGGCGATGTCCCGGTCCCGGCATTCCTTCCCGATGTGCCGGAGGTTCGCAGCGACATTCTGGACTACTATTTCGAGATCGAGCGCTTCGACCGCGAGCTCGGAGAAATCCTGGCCTTCTTGGAAAAGCGAGGGGAACTGAGCAACACCCTCATCATCGCCACAAGCGACAACGGGATGCCCTTCCCGCGCGCCAAGGCCGATCTCTACGATTACGGCTCGCGGGTTCCGCTGGCCGCCCGCTGGCCCGAGCGGATCCCCGCCGGGCGCGTGGTGAGAGACTTCGTCAGCTTGGTCGACATTGCTCCGACCATCCTCCAGGCCGCTGGGCTCGGCCCTCCCCCGGGCATGACGGGTCGCAGCCTCCTGGACCTCGCGGCATCGGACGGCCATGGCCGCATCGACTCGGCCCGCGACCACGTGATCCTAGCGCGCGAGCGCCATACCCCTTGGCGCGCCGGGCGGGTCGGGTACCCGATGCGTGGCATTCGAACGGACGACTTCCTCTACATTCGCAACCTGGAGCCAAGCCGATGGCCGGCCGGGGATCCGCCAATCTTCGGGGAAGTCGATCCCTCCCCCACGAAGGACTTCATCCGCGACGCAGAGCATGCTCCCGAATACGCACGCTACTACAAGGCGGCATTCTCGAAGCGGCCGTCCGAAGAGCTCTATGCCATTGCCCTCGATCCCGGTCAAATGAACAATCTCGCCGCTCGAGATGCCTACAGCGGGATCAAAAGCTCGCTGTCCACCCGTCTCGACCAACGGTTACTGGCGACTGCCGACCCGCGAGCCCTCGGCCAACCGCCCACTTGGGAATCGAATCCGCACTACGGGCGCCTCACGCTGGAAGACCGCCGTTGACATCCCTCATGGTCCAGGCTCACGAAGCTGGCGAAGGAAAACCTGGCATCCAATCCACATGTTTTGCGGAGCAGGCCTAAAAGGCTTTCCCACCGGCGCACCGTCGACGGATGGAGACGGACGCAGCCGAGGTGAAGCGAATGCGCCGGTCGGCGACGCCCACCACCACACACTTTTCCCAAATGTATAGACGGCGCCCCCACCGGACCTTTGAAGCCAGGCCGGTTCGTCCTGCGGACGGTGCCGGCGTTGCGCAGTGCTGCGCGTGCGAGTGGACCTTCCCGCAATGCCTGCTGCGCTCGAAAGCTTGCGGCGGTCGATCCGGACATAGCCTGCGATGAAGACGTGACGTCACTCATCGGCCGTGCCCGCACGGTGGCGGGCGACGCCTTGTCGGGGGTGGTCCTCCATGGGGCCTAGGTCTGTGGAGAAGCCCCCTGCCTTCGACATTGACGCGCTCATCGTAGTGGACAATCGTTTAGCCTTGAACCATGCGCTGCCCCGTGCTTGGACGCACAACCGACCACATGGTGCGGTCGCCGCGTGGACCAGCACTTCGTCCGCTTGCCCTCAGAGGGCAAGTTCCGCGGTCTTTGGGCCGAGGTCGCGCTGGATGGAACCGTACTATCCGAGCAAGATGGAAAGCTGTTGTCGCATTTGTCCCGCATCCGCCGCGAAATAGCCACTGGACGGCTGGTACGGCGCGGGGTGCATGGGCAGCCATACTGATCACGTCAAAAGTCGTGTCCCTGGAATCCCTTCGTCCATTGATCCTCTGGATGGATTTATCGTACACTATTAGTATGAAAAAAGAAAGATTCTTTTTCTTCCCGCGCCTTACTGCGGACCAGAAATTTGAAGTTCGAAAAACGTAGTCTTGCATTTCATTGGGGGGAATTCGGTGGACCAGATGAAGTCCTGCGTTCCTTGCTCTATACGCACGATCTATCGTTGGATCTCAAGCTTCTGTCCGGGAGGCATGGAGAGCCTGCGGGATCGCCAAAGAACGGGACGATCGCGGCAATGGACAGATCAGCACGCCGCCTGGATCCGCGCCATCGTCATAGACCAAAACCCCGATCAATGCCCATGCGAGTTCGCTGGGTGGACCGCGCAGCGAGTGCGCCAAGCCTTGGGGAGAAATTCGGCAGCGTCCTGAGCGCATCCACGGTGCGCCGGAGCCTGCGGCGGCTCCGACTCACGCCGCAGCGGCCCCAGCGGTGCGCCACCCGGTACGATCCCGCTGCTGTGCGGCGCTGGAAAGACGAAGAGTTCCCCCAGATCCTTCGTCGTGCTCAGGAGTTGGGAGCCACGATCGCCTTCGCCGACGAGTCCGGCCTAGCTGCGCAGAGCGTGTCCGGGCGCACTGGGGGCCCGTGCGGGCAGACCCCCGTCGGGCGGGTGGCCAGCGGGCGTTTCCGCCTCCCCTTGCTAGCGGCCAGCAGTCCAGAGGGCCAGCTCTAGGACACAGTGCGGGAAGGTCCTGTCACGGCGGAGGTCTTCCGAGAGTTTTTGGAGCGGATCGCGGAGGAAGCGGACCGGAAGATTCTGTTGGTGGTGGACCATTGCAGGGTGCATCGCGCCCGGACAATCCGGGAGTGGCTGGAAGCGAACCAAGCCGCGGTAGAGCTGTACTTGCAGCCGACCTACTCGCCGCAAGTCAATCCTGCGGAACTGCTAGGGGCCTTGGTCCAGCGGCGGGTCGGTCGCGAGCTGAGCAAGACCGAAGCACAGCTTCGCGACAACCTGGAAGCTGCTTGCCAGTCTTTGCAAAAAGCTCCGGAACAGGTGCGAGCCTTCTTTCAAGAGGCAGACTGCAAGTATATTCTTGCCTGCATTCTGATGACACGACTTTTGACGCGATCAGTATAGTCGAAGCGGTTTTTGGTGTAGGGGCGCATCGGGGCCGGGCCGAGGAAGTTGTCCCAATCTAGCCCGGGAGGCCCGGGTTCCGCAGGCGTCGTCCCGATCGAATGGCACCGACGGAAGCACAGGCCGCACGCCATATGCACCTTGCCGATGACGCCCTCGCGCAGCTTAGCCATCGCCTCGCGCTTGTGCCTGATCGACTGGCTTTGCGAACCTACCTGGACCATGCGCTTATACTTGCCGGCCTGACAGGCCCAGATGGTCGTCAGCGCGTGCCAGTGGTTGGGGGTAGCGACCGAAACAGCCTGCACCTCCTGGTCCTCGAAGAGCTTCCGCATGTCCGCGTATTCGCGCGGCGCGTGGCCCTGCTCCTGGCGCACAATGGCGGCCGCCCGCCCCCGCGCCTTCTGGTTCACGTCGCAGACGGCGGCGATGTGCGCACCTTCGATGCCGGCGAAGAAGCGCAGATGCTGGCGGCCCCGTCCCCCGGTCCCGATTCTCCGGCCCTTGAGTCCGACCTGCAGGCCCTGTGCGACGAGATTGGGCCGCAGTACAGCTGGCAGAACAGACCTGGGGATCGTGAACGCATCGGACAGCTGCGGAGTCGAGGGCGCACAATCCGACCACGGACTGGTATAGTCTGACATGCTAATGCAAGCCCATAACAGACATCGTGGACGGCGGCCGGCGCAGCAAAATGATGGCCAGAATCAAGGGCCGTGACACGGTGCCGGAGATCGTGGTTCGCCGCGTCGCGCACGCTCTCGGCTTTCGCTTTCGCCTGTACCAAAAGGACCTGCCGGGCCGTCCGGACATCGTATTTTCACACCATTAAGCTGTCGTCTTCATGCACGGCTGTTTCTGGCACAGACACGAGGGTTGCCGGTACGCCTACGAGCCGAGGTCGCGAGTCCGTTTCTGGACCGGCAAGTTCCGCCAGAACGTGGCGAGAGATCAGCGGAACGAAGCGGCGCTGCTCAACCTCGGTTGGTGGGTGATCGTCATCTGGGAGTGCGAGACTCGCAACCGGACGGCTGTGGAGGAACGCCTGCTGGATTGCCTCCGCCGGGCTGATGCGGCAGTGACCGGAGCGGAGACATGATCCGGGGTTGCGATATCTTCTGCGGGGCGTTCGGCAGCAGCGCCGGAGCGCGAGCCGCCGGCGTCGAAGTGGTTGCCGGCATCGACATGTGCGCAACCGCCACTGCAACGTTCGCGGCCAACTTTCCCACCGCTCACGCGATGACAAGCCGTCTGGAAGACGTTGAGATAGGTGCGCTCTCGGCCCGCGTGGGTCCGATCGACATCCTGTTGGCATCGCCCGAGTGCCGGAACCACACTTGCGCGAAGGGTTCGGCACCCAGAGACGAGTCCAGCCGCGACACTGCGATGCAGGTTGTCGAGTACGCACGGGCGCTTCGACCGAGGTGGCTCGTCATCAAGAACGTCGTCTACATGCGTCCGTGGTCCCGGTACGGGGAGTTGAAGGGTCGCCTTGGAACACTCGGCTATCATCTCGACGAACGGACGCTTGATGCCTCGGATTTCGTTGTCGCGCAGTCGCGCAGTCGCCTGTTTCTGGTCGGCGACCGTACGGGTGCGCCCAACCTGTCCCTGCGCAGGTACCGAGGACGCCGCAAGTCGGTGAAGTCGATACTCGACGCGCCGGGAAGGTGGAAGACGTCACCACTGTTCACCGCGAGGCGGGCGGGCACCACCCTGGAACGTGCCGCACGTGGATTCGAAGCCCTCGGCGAGAGAAAGAGTTTCCTCCTCGTCTACTACGGTAACGACGGATCCGGCGGCTGGCAGCCTCTCGATCGTCCGCTGCGGACGATCACGACGTTAGACCGGTTCGCGCTCGTCGAGCACGACGGTGAAGGGTGGCGAATGCGCATGCTGCAGGTGCCGGAACTCAAGCGTGCCATGGGGTTCAGCGACGACTTCCGGCTGCCGGTGGGCACGCGCCGGGATCGGATCCGGCTCCTCGGAAATGGCGTCTGCCCGCCCGTGATGGAGGCCGTGGTGAGAAGTCTGGTATTCGACGCCTGACTGCTCCGGGACGAACGATTCGCCGGGGGAGAGTGCCATGACGAGGTTAGTGCCGGTCACAGCCAATTCTCCACAGACAGGTCGGGTACCCGTTCGAAGTGTCTAGTGTTGCCGGTCACCACAATCAGTCCCCGATCGAGCGCGATCGCCGCGATCCTGAGATCGGCGTCCCCCGTTGGTGTTCCGCGAAGTTCCAATTCTGCCCGGGCCTCTCCGTAGCGTCTGGCCGCAGCAGCATCGAACGGCAGCACGGACAGATTCGACACGACGAGTTCTTCGATCCGTTCCGTCAGCCTGCGCGACCCCCTACTTCTTCGCCCCGAAAACCAGCTCGCCCAGAGTGATGCTGGAAGTGTGCTGCCTTTCGACGAGCACAGCGGTGAATTTGTTCTGCAAACCCGCTGGTGGGACCTGTTTCATGAGGTTGCTGAGGACATCAGTGTCGAACAGGTACATCAGTTCTCCAGACGGCACCCGGTGTCGCGGCGGCGTGCGGCATAGATTTCGTCGATCATCACGTCCACCTCCCGGTCGTCAATGCCCTGCCATGCGCCCGCAAGCGCCAGTGCGCCCCGAGGCCGCGCCCATCCTTCCGCAAGACGGTCTACTTCCTCCATCAAAGCCCGCTCATCCCGGACGGTGCCGTCTGCGTCGAGGTGATCCGCCTTGTCCAACGCACGGACGGCCACCGGCTTCGCTACGTTCCGGAGACGTTGCAGGAACGTCTGAAGAGCCCTCCGCCTGATCCGGGTACCGGGTCCACAACAGGATGCAGTACGGGCCGGCAGGCTTGATTGCGTCCTCCAGGAGGTGGCCGATTGTGCTGAAATCGGTCGACAGGCCGCCCGCGCTGAGGTGCAGATCGGCGAAGATGATCCGAACGTCCGGGCAAGCGTGAATAGTCGTCGACTCTCCGGCGAAGTGAATTGGCAGACAGGTCATGCCGTGCCGGTCGAGTCCGTTCGCCAGACCCATCAGGTGAACCTTGTCGTCGTCGATAACCAGGGTTTTCGAAGTGATCGGCGTCATCCGGCTGTCCTGAAGATCATCGCGACGATGGCTCCGTCAAACTCCGCGGGAACGCCGACTTCGCTTCGCAGTGGAAACGCGAGCCGCCCGCCGTTCAACTCCATCGCCAAGTTCGAGTAGTATAATCCCAGACCTATGCCGTCCGGCTTGCGGGTGAAGAACGGGCGCACGAGGTAATCGGGCGCGTCGCCCTGGAAACCCACGCCGTTGTCCGCGACGACGATGGCCAGCCCGTCCCCGAAATCCCGCGTCACCCCGAGGAAGAGACGTCTGTTCCGATGTCTCGTCGACTTCAGCAGCAGCGCTCCCTGCTCCTGCGTGCGCTGGGCGAGGGCGGGGTAGGTTGCTTCGATCCAAGTCCGCACCGCGGCGGCGTTCTGCCGGTAGGCCCGGAACTGAGGGCGCTGCGGGGTGAGCCCGAGGCGTCGCAGGACCCTGCGCACCGGCGCCAGGGACAGTTGGACTGGGAACTGGTCGAGGGTCCCTGGCCGGACAATTTGCAGCGACCGGCAGGCGAACTCGAGCTGGAGCTGGTCGGGGGATTTGTCCCGCGGAGTTGCGAGGATCATCTGCATTGGGTCGTGGGAGAGGGAGGGAGGGCGTCCCGGTTGGGGTTGCTGTCCGAGAGCCTGGAATCCATAGCCGGCCTAGAGCCGAAGCCAGGTGCGGATTGTGCGGATGCCGATGCCGAACTCCTTGGCCAGGGCACGGAGAGATTTGCCGTGGCGGGCTTGGATCACGACCAGCTTCCCAAGGGGAGGGCGGGACCGATGGGGAATGCGTCGGAAGTCGGGAAAGGTTGGAAACTTCATGAATGGATAAGAGCAGGAATCACAGGCAGGTTCCATGCAGAAATTTCTCAGATAAAAAACATTTATAGACCGGTTTATGTGTGTGTTGGTGCGGGGAGCTGCTGCGAGGTTGAAAACGGCCAGACCTGCAATTACTTTTGGCAAAGTCAGTAATACGAGCCCGCTGACGTGCAGCGGTGGAAAGACCCAGAGTTTCCCGAGATCCTTGGCCGTGTCCAGGAGTGGGGAGCCCTGCTCGTCTGCGCCGACGAGTCCGGCCTGGCTGCGCAGAGCGTGTCCGGGCGCACCGGGGGCCCGTGCGGTCAGACCCCCGTCGGGCGGGTGGCCGGCGGGCGCTTCCGCTTCCACCGGCTGGCGGCCAGCAGGCCGGAGGGCCAGCTCTAGGACACCGTGCGGGAAGGTCCTGTCCCGGCGGAGGTCTTCCGGGAGTTTCCGGAGCAGATCGCTGAGGAAGCAGACCGGAAGATTCTGTTGGTGGTAGACAATTGCAGTATTCACCACGCACGGGTAATCCGGGAGTGTCTGGAAGCGAACCAAGCCGCGGTAGAGCTGTACTTTCAGCCGGCCTACTCGCCGCAAGTCAATCCGGTGGAACTGCTAAGGGCCTTGGTCCAGCGGCGGGTCAGTCGCCAGCTGAGCAAGACCGAAGCACAGCTGCGCGACAACCTGGAAGCTGCTTGCCAGTCTTTGCTAGGAGCTCCGGAACAGGTGCGAGCCTTCTTGCCAGAGGCAGACTGCAAGTCTATTCTTGCCTGCATTCTGAGGACACGACTTTTGACTCGATCAGGACTAGCCGGAAGCCGCTTGATGCGCAATGGTTCCCTCACCGCAGACTACGTCCGGCGCGCAATAGCCCAGCTACGGGCGGTAGATGTTCTGCATGAGGACGGCAGCTGGGCGGATGTAATCCGGGAATCGCAGGAGATCGTCGAGCTTGCCCGCAAGGGGTTGCTGCGGGCCGTCGGCGCGAACCCGCCGTGCGTGCCTGATGTCGCCGAGGTGCTCGAGTCCGCGCGCAGCCGATAGCCCGCGAGCCTCGTCGGCGACCTTGAGAGGCTTGCTGAGGCCTCCCGGGCTTTGCGGCGTGACCGTGAGCTCGCCTTTTACGGTGCCGAGGGTCTCACGCCGTCCGACTTCTACCGGGAATGCGCCGCCGACAAGGCTCGCGAGGCCGCACGCCTCGTCGTTGAGCGGGTGCGCCCGCACATGCTCCCCGAAGCATCCGGCTAAACCCGTAAGCCCTTGCCGCTCGTCCCGCTGACATGAACGTTCTATGCTGGGGGCGGCACTGGAGAGAGCTAGCCCGCCGCGCCGTCGACGCACCGTGGGACTTCCGCGCCAAGGAGTAGTCGGCATGGAGCGGGGCTGCCCGAAACTCGGCCGGGTTTCTCGCAATGCACGGTAGAGCCGACGAGTCTCCGACGGGGGGCTCGTATGTTTTCAAAGTAGGTAGCAGATGGTTCCGGCCATTGGGCGGTGCGCTTTGGGTGATCCTCTGCACGGGGTCGTCTTCGATGGGCCAAGTAGCGGTAACGGGCATCGTGACGGACCGAAGTGGTGCGTCTATTCCAGGAGTCAAGATCATTCTTGCGTGCGAGTGCAGTTCCAGTTCGAAGGTCGCAACCGCATCAGATAACCAGGGATCATTCGAATTCAACCTGAATCAGAGCGGCAAATACCTTCTTAGTGTCAACCATGCTGGCTTTTTCCCAATCGAAGGCAAGCCTGTCGAGCTGATCGACGGTTCCAATATCGTCAGAATCGAACTGAGCAGTTCGAGAGATCTCGGGACGAGTGTTGACATTCATTCCGGACAGAGACTCGCAGTGGAGGACATCGCCATGTCCCAATCACTGCAAGAGGAGGAGATTGACTCCATTCCCATCACCCGCTCGACCAAGCAGCGCGTGCAGGGCGTAGCTGCTATTCTCCCCGGCGTCCTCAGAGACTCCAAGGGAAACCTGCACTTTCACGGAAGCTCGGCGGAAGAAACCAACTGGACGCTAGACGGATTCAGAGTTTCTGATCCCATCTCGGGAAGACTGGAAATGGCGCTGGGAGCCGAGTCGGTCGGGTCCATGGAGATCTTCTCGCAGCGGTATTCCCCTGCTTTCGGAAAGGGCACCGGCGGAGCCATTGCCCTTGAAACCCGGACTGGAGAGGATCATTTCCAGCAGAGGTTCACGAACTTCGCGCCCGGAGTCGGACTTGCCCGGGGCCTTCGGGTGAGGGATTGGATGCCGCGGTACAGCTTCTCCGGCCCCGTTGTCAAGGACAGGGCGTGGTTCTCCAACAGCTTGGACCTCCTCTACGAGGAGAATTTCATTCTCGAATTGCCGCCTGGACAGGATCGGAACTTGTCCCTGTCGGTCAACAACAACTTCCGCCTGAAGGCGAAGCTGAACGCCCGGCAGACGCTGAGCTTGGGGCTTGTCGCGGACTATCTGCAGGCCCCAAAGTCGGGCTTGTCCCCGCTAGATCCCGTAGAGACCACTCTGCACAGGGAGGCTCGAAGATACTTCTTCAACATCAGGGACCAAATCATATTGTCGCCCGAGAGCATGCTGGATGTCGGATACGCTGCCTATCGCTCGAACTCCCGCGGAGTGCCTCGGGGCAGTGCCGCATACAGGGTCACTCCGCAGGGCCGCACGGGAAACTATCCGATTCAGTCGTTGCTAACCAGCAGGCGGGACGAGGTTCGGGCCAATCTATTCTTCCCTCCCAAAGAATCGCTGGGACAGCATCGATTGACAGCGGGGGCGAGCTTCAGCCTTGTGCGGTACTTCCAGGATGTTCGTCGAGGCCTGACCGAGTACTTTCGCGAGGACGGGACGCAATCAAGCGAGCTATTGTACCGGGGAAACGCCAGATTCTCGGAGTCCAATCTAGAATCCGGAGCCTTCCTGCAGGATCGCTGGGTGATCAGACCGCGACTGGTGGCGGAACTGGGGCTGCGCTGGGACCGGGACCAAGTCGTCTCACGCGGAGCAGTCACGCCCCGGTTGCACCTCTCCTACATGCCCGGCGAACTCAAGGGCACGAAGCTGTCGGCTGGTCTGGCTTGGATTCCCGCCTCAACCTATCTCGGGATCTTCACCCGCCATCTGGACCAGTACTCCGTCTTCACAGCCTTCGCGCCGGATGGCGAGACGCCGCTCGGGCCTCCCGAGATTAGGGTCTTCCACCTGGACAGAGCGTTGCTGGCCATTCCCAGCACCCGGAATCTGAGCGCCAGCTGGCACCAAAGCCTGCCGGGGGAGACAGGCCTCCAGGTCAACTGGCTGCGCAAGAGAGGGATCGACGGTTACGCACATGTTCCAATCGCAGTCGGCGCGGGGCTGGACAGTCGCCTGCCCCCGGGGAGCCACGTCATTCGCCATCAGCTGCGGAACTTCAAGTACGACACCTACGACTCGGTGGAGCTCTCGGTCAGCAAGCCGCTGCTGGGGGCGAAGCGCTGGTTCGCGAGCTACACCTACTCGCGCTCTTGGTCGAATGCAGCGCTGGACATCGGCGCTGGCGGCCCCGTTTTGTACTCCGACACGGAAGGCCGCTTCTCCTGGGATGTCCCGCACCGGGCAGTGTCCTGGGCTACGTTCCCGATCGGCAAGAAGACCGCGGTCTCCTATTTCGCCGAATGGAGGGACGGCTTTCCATTCAGCGTCCACGATGAGCATGGCAAGCCGGTCGGTCAGGTCAATGGCTGGAGATTGCCGCGGCACTTCAACATCAACATCCATATCGAGAGAAAGATCACCTTCCTTGGACACAAATGGGCGTTGCGACCTGGCATTGACAATCTGACGAACCATCCGAATTACAGCTTGGTCAACAATAATATTGCTTCGCCTCAGTTCCTGCATTTATTCGGCCGGTCCCCGCGGAGGCTTGTCGTGCGAGCACGCTGGCTGGGAGTTAGAGAAGACTGAGGTATAAGTCCGACGGGGCGACTGAGCAAATCGTCGCAGGCCGCATTCTACACGCAATCGAGTCTTGGCCTTACGACGCCTCGACACTCTGCACGCGCAGTCTCGTCGCGACCTGCCCATGGTGGCAGATGCCCTGGTTGACGACATGCGCAACATATTTCAGAAGGCCGATTTCTCCGAGCATCGTCGAAGTGCCTGCACCGACGAAAGTGTACGGCACCCGTCGGTCTAGGTAGGTTGACAAAGTGCTGGACGCGAGACTTTTCCTCGCCCCACCGAGCGCGCACATCCTGCACTATCTCTAAGTCCGTCGCCTCGGCGACATCCCCGCCATCGCGGACGCCACATCTACTTCGCCTGCCCAATGTGCGCCGGAACGTCCCGGGCCGAGCCGGCGCTGTGCGCGAGGCCCCGAAGCCATCGATCCGGCGGACGTCGCCATGTCTCCGGCACGGCATCGTCCGGCCGCTCGCAAGCTGGAGCCACCCTTTCGAGTGTCCCGTGCGGTTGCTGGCAGCGGCTGAGACTGCGGTGTCCGCAGATGAGATGGCGACCCGCCCGCAATCTCAAATCTCGTCGGGCGAGTCGACCGTCCAGTCGGTGTTTACTTTCCTTCCGTAGTAGGGATAGAAGTCCCACGGGGCGGGCGTACCCAATGCGCGCGGATCGCCGGTTTCCGCCAGACGATCCATCAGCCGAGCGCCAAGCGCCTCGCGTTGCTCCGCGGCCCGGGGCTCGGCGGCAATGTTTCGAAGCTGGCCTGGATCTTCGCGAAGGTCGTAGAGCTCGTGCGCGGGCCTGGTCCCGAACGCCAGCTCGGAAAAGCGGTCCACGCCGGGGTCGTTTCGGTTCTCCATCATGAATGTCTTCGTCGGGGAGCTGTCAATCTCCCCGTACGGTATCGCACGGGCGCAATCTTTGGGATTTGGGGAGCCCGACGGCCACCGGGTCGGCTTGAAATTGCGAATGTAAAGGTAGTCCTTGGTCCGGATTGCCCGACAGGGGTACCCCTTCCCACCCCGTCGGCATCCGTCGTGCCGCTCCATTGCGACGAAGACGGCATCCCGCGACGGGTCGACATGTCCGCTCTTTCCCGAGGTGAGAAGTGGCAGCACGCTCCTGGCGGTCATTTCCCGCAGAGGGGCCAGCCTAGCGGCTTCGAGAAAAGTCGGGGCCAAATCGCTCAGGCTGACAAAATCGTCGACTCTCCGACCCTTCGCGATAGCGCTTGGCCAGGAAACTGCCAGCGGTACGCGGCTTCCGTAGTCGTAGAGGCTTGCTTTCGCACGGGGGAACGGCATCCCGTGGTCGCTGGTCACGACCACAATAGTGTTCGATAGCTGCCCCGATTCTTCCAGCAACGCCAGTGCCTCCTGAACCTTGCTGTCGAATCGCTCGATCTCGACATAGTAGTCGAGAACATCGTTCCGCGTGACGGGGTGGTCCGGCAAGTGGGGTGGAACGACGGCCTTGTCGGGGTCCTTGCCGGACCGCGCTCCGGATCCGAGATCGTAGGGGCGGTGTGGGTCCCTGCTGCCCAGCCAAAAGCAAAACGGCTGCTCGGAGGGCCGCTTCTGCAAGAACTCCGGAAAGCCCGCGAAGTTGTCTCCCGCGGGATTGCGAGTCCGTCCTCCCGGCTCTAGTCGTCCAGGTGCCCACCCCTTGCTGGAATGTCCGACACTGTACCCGGCGTCTTCAAGCAACTCCACGTAGGTCGCAAACCTGCTTGGAAGCGTGCTGTGGATGTTGCCGGCCTCCTCCAGCCGCCAGATCGACTGCCCGGTCAGGATGGCGCTACGAGACGGTCCGCATGTCGGTGCGTCGCAAAACGCATGCGGGAACAGGACTCCGTCTGCAGCGACACGATCGAAGCCGGGGGTCTTGACAACTGGATCCCCCATGGCGCCCGCATGCAGCCACGACTGATCGTCCGAGATGCAGAAAAGCACATTGGGACGGTTCTTTGCCGAGCGCACTTGCGAATGCAGGGATCGTGATCGGCCGGCACCAAGCGCTGCGGCGGAGAGCCCCAGAAAAGAGCGCCGAGACTTACGGGCTAGGCTTAGCTGGGGGCTAGGGCAATCGGTAGAGGGCTCCATTGGTTGTCCATCGGTGCGGGTTGCCAGCCGGCAGTCTCGCGCCTCCCGCGGTCCTTGCCCGGCTGGAGCAAGTTATGCAATTACTCTCGCACGGCTCCCTATCCTAGCTCACCGCCGAGCGTTCGGTTGAGCAGGCAACCGTAGCAGGCTCCTACTGTAGGCGGGGCAGGCCGTTGCAGGGCGCGGCCCCGTGTTGACCTCACGACCGTGTCGCGGCTGCCCGCAACGCAGCGTTCACCTACCCGGCAGCGACTCGGACAGCCCGTTTCATCCAGTTCTGCCATGGCCATGGGGCTCGCCAAGCGGCGATCGTCGCGATCCCTCGCCTTCGGTCTCTTGGGTGTCGGTCGTATCTCGCTAGGCCACGTTACCGGATGCCGCTGTCGGGAACTCGATCTCGCAATGCGAACCCGTGATCTCGGCCGGCCCTCCGATTGCCCCTCTTGGCTAGGAGAATGCTCTCGCAAAGCCCTGCCGGGACCTTCCGAAGCTAGTTTTTGCTCTGCCGCAGCAAGTCTCGGCCGCTGGGGGGCAGTCGCCCCCCCCTCCCACCTTCGAGATCGTTTCGTCCAATCGTGGCGCACGCGGGGAGCGGCTACTAATTTTGCCAAAAGTAATTGCAAGCAACCCACTAATGGAATCCATGGCTTGCTGGGCCTTCTTGCGCAATTACTGAGGAAAACATCAGTAGAGCCGGTACGCAGCAAAGCACGGCTCCTCCGGGCCCGTACCCGCGGCCTCAGGCTAGGACTTCCCGGATCACGCTGCCCTCTGTGTCCGTGAGCCGGAAGCGCCGGCCCTGGAACCGGTACACCAACTGCTCGTGGTCGATCCCGAGGAGATGCAGGATGGTCGCTTGGACATCGTGGATCGCCACCCCGCCCTCGACCACGTTGAAGCCATAGTCGTCGGTGGCACCATGGACATAGCCGGGCTTGATGCCCGCCCCGGCCAGCCACAAGGAGAAGCATTTGCCGTGGTGGTCGCGACCGTACTTCTCCGGCTTCGGGTCGCCTTGCGCATAGGGTGTCCGCCCGAACTCTCCGGCCCAGACGACCAAAGTGTCGTCCAGCAGCCCCCGCTGCTGGAGGTCGCGCACCAACGCCGCCGACGGCTGGTCCGTGTCGCGAGCCGAAACCGGCAGCCGCTTGGGGATGTCGCCGTGATGGTCCCAGCCCCGGTGGTAGAGTTGGACGAAGCGGACATCGCGCTCCGCCAGCCGCCGCGCCAGCAAGCAGTTGGCGGCGAAGGTCCCCGGCTTGCGCGAGTCCGGCCCGTACCGTTCGTAGACCGCTTCCGGTTCCGAAGAAATATCCATCAGCTCCGGCACGCTCGCCTGCATGCGGTAGGCCATCTCGTACTGCTCGATGCGCGTCTCAATTTCGGGGTCGCCGACGCGGCGATAGTGCAACTCGTTGAGCGCCGCCACGCCGTCGAGCAGCGTCCGTCGCCGTTCGCGCGTGATGCCGGGAGGGTCGCTGAGGTACAGCACCGGATCGCCGGTGCTGCGGAACTGCACCCCCTGGTGCCGACTCGGCAGGAAACCCGCGCCCCAGAGCCGAGCGAGCAGGCCCTGCCCGCCGGGCCCCTCGCTGGCTACCGAGTGCAGCACCACGAAAGCGGGGAGGTTCTCGTTGGCGCTACCTAAACCGTAATCGATCCACGCCCCCAAGCTCGGGCGGCCCGGCAGCTGGCTTCCGGTCTGAAAGAATGTGATCGCCGGATCGTGATTGATCGCTTCGGTATGCACCGAGCGGACCAAGCAGATTTGGTCCACGATTGCGGCCGTGTGCGGCAGCAGTTCGCTCAGCTCGGTGCCGCTCTCGCCGTGCTGCTTGAAGCCGTACTTGGACGGCATCACTTGGAAGCGCGCTTGGTGCGCGACCATGCCCGTGACCCGCTGCCCGCCGAAAACCGAATCCGGGATGTCCTCCCCGAAGCGCTTTTGGAGCAGCGGCTTGGAGTCGAACAAGTCGAGGTGCGAAGGCCCACCCGACTGGAATAGGAAGATGACGCGTTTGGCCTTCGGGGCGAAGTTCGGAAAGCCCGTGGCGGCGCTAGCATCAGCGCGGCCGAGGGCGTGCAGCCCCATCGCGCCGAGGCCGTAGCCCGACCGCATGAGGAGTTCGCGCCGAGACAGGCGCGGCAACAGCAACTCGGAGGTCATCCCTTGGTTATCACCTCGTCCAAGTTCAGGATCAGGTTCGCCAGGGCCGCGAACGCCGCCAATTCCCGAGGATCGATCGCTGAGTCCGCCTTCGACGCCCCGACGCCCAGCAGCGCCTGGGCCTCGTCGCCCCCTTCGGCGTACGACTCGAGCAGCTGCTTCAGCGTGTCGCGCAGCACCCGCGCTTCGGCAGGCTCCGGGCGGCGTCCAGCGGCCAGCTCGAAGACCCGGCCGATCCGCGCATCCGCATCCGGCCCGGCTTCGCGAATCGCCCGCTCGGCCAGCTTGCGAGCAGCCTCGACGAACGTCGGGTCGTTCATCAGGGTCAGGGCCTGCAAAGGCGTATTCGTCGTGGACCGCTGCACGGTGCAGAACTCCCTGTCCGGTGCGTCGAAGACCGTCATCGCGGGATGCGGCAGCGTCCGCTTCCAAAACGTGTACAGACTGCGCCGGTACAGGCCCTCGCCCTCGCTCTGCTCCCAGGTAGTCCCTGGGTAGGTGGCACCGA
The DNA here is from genome assembly GCA_965213745.1 of Bryobacterales bacterium. Lineage (GTDB taxonomy): Bacteria > Acidobacteriota > Terriglobia > Bryobacterales > UBA6623 > VXMF01. The sequence continues at coordinate 60,294 of CBDBZZ010000025.1, forward strand.
CCACCACTCCCTCGTACAGCCCGTCCGGCTGGTAGGGCCGGACACTCGGCCCGCCCAGCTGCTCGCTCAGCAAGCCGGCCACGACAAGCGCCTGATCCCGGATTGCCTCGGCGGGCAGCCGCAGGCGCGGCCCCCGAGCGAGCAGGCGGTTTTCTGGATCTCTCTCCCTGAGCACCGCGCCGGCTGCCGAGTCCTGGCGGTAAGTTGCGGACAGCACGATCCCCTTCAGCAAACGCTTCACGTCCCAGCCGGAGTCCACGAACTCGACCGCGAGCCAATCCAGCAGTTCCGGATGACTCGGCGGTTCGCCTTGCAATCCGAAGTCGCCGCTGGTCTTGACTAGGCCCACGCCGAAGATCTGCTGCCAAAAACGGTTCACGACAACTCTCGCGGTCGTCGGGTGCCCGGGCTCGGTGAGCCAAAGCGCCAGGCCTAAGCGGTCCTTGGGGGCATCTGCGGGCCAACCTCCCAGCAGCGATTCGGGGACACCCGGCTCGACTGGCTCCCCGGGGCTGTCGTAGCGTCCGCGCAACAGCAAATGCGATTGCCGACGCTGGCTCATCTCCTCCATGACCATGGTCGTAGGCTGCTCGCGATCCAGAGCGAAGAGGTCCCGCCGCAAAGCCTGCAGCTCGCCAATCGGGCGGGCCCAGCGATAGAGCCAGCGCCGCACGGCGGGAAGGTCCTCGCGGCCTGCAGCCCACGGCAATGCCGCCGTTGCGAACAAATCCCGGACCTCGTCATCGGTCAACGCCCGCCTGAACACCGCCGCCTCGTCGACGAGCCCCGCAAAGGTTGGACCGGCGCGGCTGTTGTCCCACCCGACCCGGTAGGGGACCGCGAAGCGAGCACCCGCATGCAGGTCGTCATGCAGGGTCTGCGTGCCCACCTCGCGACCATCGACGAAAAGCCGGACCCACGCCGCCCTAGCCCGCATCGAAGCCTTGCCCTCGGCCCCCTCGTACACAGCCGCGACATGGTGCCACTGGCCCGGCTGGAGACCGGCCCCCACGCTCCGCACCGTGATGGAGTAGGACGGATAGCGCTGGCTCAGGCGCAATTCGGCCTCCTCGCCGACCAAGCGCAGATCGATTCCCGCCCCGTGCTTCGACGAGGCCGGATCCGGCGCGTAGTCGGCGGCGGAGAACAGCGGAGCGTCTACATGCCGCTCGTCTGGACGCAGCCAGAGGGCCAGCGTGAAGGCACCGTGCTTGGCGAGCTTCAGAGGCTCGTCAACTTCGATTTCGCGGACCTCGCAGGCCTGGCCTGCGATGCCGCTAGACTCGGCGTCGTCGCAGCCCAGGAAAAAGTCGGCGTTCGCCGGGAACTCCGGCGGATCAAGGAGGCGCCAAGCGCCCGGCGCGGGGCTCCAGGCGGCGAAGTGCGCCTCGTCGGCCGCCTCGAGCTCGGCGATCCGGGCCCTGAGCCAGTCCAGGCGCACCGCCTGCTCTGCCGTCGGGGCGGGGGTCATCGGGACAGCATTCGCGACGCGGCCCGCCTCGCCGAGCTCAGGCACATTGTCGAAGAACGCGAACAAGCGGTAATAGTCTTTCTGCGAGACCGGATCGAACTTGTGGTCGTGGCAGCGGGCGCATTCAATGGTCAGCCCCAGCCACGCCATGCCCAGCGTGCGGACTCGGTCCGCCACATACTCCACGCGGTACTCCTCCTCGATGATCCCGCCTTCGGAGTTGATCACATGGTTGCGGTTGAAGCCGGTGGCGATGCGCTGCTCCAGGGTCGGTTGGGGCAGCAGATCGCCGGCGAGCTGCTCGACGATGAACCGGTCGTAGGGCAGATTGCGGTTGAATGCGTCAAGCACCCAGTCCCGCCAGCGCCACATCGACCGCTCGGAGTCGTTATTGAATCCGTGGGTATCGGCGTAGCGAGCCACATCAAGCCAGTCCAGCGCCATACGCTCGCCGTAGCGGGGAGACGCCAGAGTTCGATCCACCTCCGCGGCGTAGGCCGCCTCGCCCCGACTTCGGACTGCCGCTTCAAACGCTCGGACCTCAGCGGGCGTGGGCGGCAATCCGAGCAGATCGAACCGCATCCGGCGCAGCCACTGCGAGGGCGCGGCGGCACGGGCTGGTTCCAGCTGCTCCGTGTCGAGACGCGCCAGCACAAACGCATCCAGATCTCCGCGCAGCCAAGCACGGTTCGACACCTCCGGCCGCATGGGGCGCGAGGGCGGGGCGAAGGCCCAGTGACTCTCGTACGCGGCACCCTGCTCGATCCAACTCCGCAACAGCGCAGCTTCGGCATCACTCAACGGCTGGTGGCCCAGGAATGCCGGGGGCATGCGGCGCACCGGATCGGAGGACTCGATGCGCCGCAGAACCTCGCTCTCGTCCGGGTCGCCAGGGAGGATCGGAATGCGGCCGGAACCCGCCGGAGCGGTGGCGGCGGACCGCAGGTCGAGCCTCAGTCCGGCCTGGCGTTGCGCGGCATCAGGCCCGTGGCACGCAAAGCAGCGGTCCGCCAAGATAGGCTGCACATCCCGGCCAAAGGCCACCGCTGCCGAACTGGCGAGCGCTTCTGGAGCAACGCTGCCCGCTAGGAAGGCTAGTGCCACCACCGCCGCCGGGCTCCAGAATCGCCGGGGCCTCAAGCCGTCGAACATTAGGCAAACCTGTCCTGGGGACATTATCCCGAGTTGCGGACTGGCTGGCAACCAGCCTCGACTCGCTGCAGGACGCGGGCGCGGAGACCATTCCCATGGCCGCCAGTGCAGCGGATGCCTTCAGTCCCGGCGATCCGGCGGTCGGATCCGCTTCTGGCCCCCATCGCCCGCGGCCCCAGATACGCGGCGACCAGCTCCATCCATCACCGCATCCTTCGCACGGTTGGACCACGATCGCGAGTGTGGTGCGACAGCGGCACTGGTCGCTTGATTCCCTCAATCGCTGAGGACTATCAAAGGGCCCCTAGAGCTGGCCCTCCGGGCTGCTGGCCGCCAGCCGGTGGAGGCGCAAGCGCCCGCTCCTTCGAGCTTTACGATCTCGACGAGCGGTCAATCGTCGAGTTCGGACTGACACGTCTCCTTTCACCTCGGCCAGGGCCACGACGAGACGCATCTTCTCCGCTTCCCAGCGCTTTTATTCGGCCTCGGCTTGCTCGCCTCGAAGATCTTTTCGAAGAGCGCGAAGGTCGATTCGAAGTCATCGATTTCGTGATGCTCGACTTCGCGGGCGCACCGGAACAGTTCGGGAACAGGCCGCTCCCCGGTCACCACGCCTCGTAATGCTTCCGGCAACCAACCTCCGTTCCGAAGCGCTCGTTGGCCATTGACGGCTGTTGCGCGTTTAATCTGGGCCGCCGACAGCCGAACCAGGATAAGGTCGCGGCCCTGGAACGATAGCCTGCCCCTAGTGGCGCAGAGCGCCTGTTGAAGCCGATGGAGCGGCATCCGGTCGATCTGACGATATAGGAGCCGCTTCATCGCCTGCATCCCTGCCTGGGCGGCCGGAGAAACGGTTTCCGGATGATCGGGGATCGTTGCAGCTCGGCTGCGCCTCGGCCGACCGAAGCTCAGCCCCGTTTCGCTGCAAGCGCCCCTGCGCAACGAGCTGATCGGCCTGCTCTTGGATGCGTGCCCGCAAGTCGGCGCGGGTCGACTTGAAGCCGAACATCCGGGCCACCTCAAGCGCGCACTCCGCACCCTCAAGCGCCACGTTCCGCTCGACTGCCTGGAAGATCGCAGCTTGGATCTCGCTCGGAGGCAGCATGTCCGGACTGCGCAGCTTGGGGGAGCCTACATCGCTCCGGTCTCGAACCACCACTCCGTCCGAGCTGCCGGGGCTGTGGGCGCGGTGCAGGAACTGTGGCGCTGCGGAGCCCGCAGTGCGGATCCTGCCTCGTCGAACCGCCTCGTCGACCGCTTCGCGGACCGCCGCCCGAATCCGCTTCCCCGCCCGCCCGTAGCCCCAGAGCCGGCTCAGACGCCGAACGACCTCCTCAATATGCACCGGGGCCTCTGTCTCAACGATCCTGATGACGTATCCCTCCAGCACTGACGACTCCACTTCATGAAGCTCAGCGCCCCGGCTCTCCGGAATCTCGAATTCGGCTTCTACGTACCCATGCCGCTCGGGCTCGGGTTTCTGGCGAGGGGAGGCGCGCTTCACAATCGGTTCAGACTCCGCCGCCGCCGCAGGCGGCGGTCTAGCCGCAACATCCCGAGGGGCCCGCCCCGCCCGAGCCCGCTCAATGGCATCCAGCAGCTTCTGCAGCTCGGCGTTGCGCCGGTAGAACCAGTCCGTGCTCCAGATCCTGTGGAAAGTCCAGCCCTTCTGCTCCAACACGATTTGCCGCAGCCGGTCCCGCTCGCGGGCCCAGCTCGAGGAATGGTAGCGGGCCCCGTCGCACTCGATCGCCAACAGGAACCGGCCCTCGTCGTCAGGATCGTAGACAGCGAGGTCGATGCGGAACCCAGCGGACCCGACCTGTCCAGCGACCCGGTACCCGTGGCTCTGCAGGGCGGCGGCGACGGCCACCTCGAAAGGGCTGTCAGCCTCTCCCCCGGACAGCACGGGGATGTCGATCTCCCCCGTCTCGGCGAACTTCAGGAAGCGCTTGAGGACCCTGGGGCCGATGTGCTTCGTCGCGTCGAGGCGGATGTCCCCATGGCTGATCGATGAGAAGACTCGGCACCGCGCCTTCGACCGCGTGAACAGCACATTCAAGCGCCGCTCCCCGCCCTCGCTCGAAACCGGCCCGAAGCTCTGCGACATGTAGCCGCCCTCGTCCTTGCCGTAGCCGATGGAGATGAAGATCGCATCGCGCTCGTCGCCCTGCACGTTCTCCAAGTTCTTGACGAAGAAGGGGTCTTCGTTGCTCTCCCGGCAGAAGGCGTCGAGCTCCGGGAACTGGGACCGCAGGTACTCGACCTTGTTCAGGATCGTGTCGCGCTGGGCCACCGACAGGGCGACGACGCCGAGCGTTTCGTCCGGATGCTTGCGGGCGTGGGCCAGCACCTGGTCCGCGACGGCGTCCGCTTCCTTGGGGTTGTTGCGTTTGCGGCCGCGGTCGTACGTGCCGTCGACCTTGACGAACGACAGCCCCAACCCCTGCCCCACCGGGGCCGGACTGGGCGGAAAGATGAGCTTGTCCTCGTAGAACTCCTGATTCGAAACCTGGATGAGCGACGGGTGCTTGGACCGGTAGTGCCAGCGCAGCATGCCGCCGGCCATGGCCCGCGACTCGCAGAGAGCCAGGATGCTCTCCATGTCCTCAATTTGAGTGGCCTGGAGCGCCTCCGCCTCCTCGTAATCCCCCTCGTCCTCGCCCCCCGCGACCTGCCTGTCGAAGAACGAGGTCGGCGGCAGCTGCTTCTGGTCGCCGACCACGACCACTTGGCGCCCGCGCATGATCGCGCCCAGGCCGTCCGCCGGACGCACCTGGCTGGCCTCGTCCATGAGCACAAGATCGAAGACCAAGCCGCCCGGGCGGAGGTACTGGGCCACCGAAAGCGGGCTCATCAGAAACACAGGCTTGATCGAGGCGACAGCTTCCCCCGCCTTGTCGAGCAGCTTGCGCAGCGGCATGTGCCGGGTTTTCTTGTTGGCTTCGCCGCGGACGATCCCGATCTGCCCGGCGGAGCCGACCGGCAGCGACTTGAAGTGCCGAAGCGCAATCTCCTGGGCAGCCAACTGCTGCAGCTTCCGGTCGCTGTCCTTGAACTGCTCGACCAACTGGCTGCGCTGCTCCCCGTCCACCCTCTCCAGCTCGGGATGCTCGCGGAGCAGCCTGTCCCACAGGGCTTGCGCACGCGCGAATCGAAACATGTCCTCCGCCTGGGCCGGGGCCAGGCGACCGTCGCCGAGCCGGAGGCGTATCTCGTCCAAACCTAGTTCGGACGCCCGCCGCCCCACCGCGCCCAGCCGGAACCAGTCCTCGATCGCTCCCGGCTGCAGCCGCCATACCTGCAGGCGCTCCTGCACATCGCCCAAGGCGACGGCACCGAAGTCCTCGGCGCCAAACGCCTCGGCGAGGTCTAGGTCCAGCCGGCGCACGATCCCCTCCCACTGCACCCGCCACTCGTCCCGCACCGAGCGCAGGTCCCGGGCGGCGGCTTCGGGGTCCGCAGCGGCCGGAAGCCCATCGAGCTGTTGGCGGGTCCGCTCGGCGGAGCCTAGCCTCTGCACCTGCGCCGCGATCCAGCGCAGCGCGGGGAGCAGCCCCTCCGCATCGGTTTCGTCCTCCCGCCAGTGGCGCTTGAGCGCATCCCGCCCTAAATGACTGTGCTGAAAGACTTTTTGTTGCCTCCGGCGGTATTCCAAAAGGCGATCCAGGACATCCAGACGGGCATCGTAGCTTTTGGGCAGCTCCGCACGATGCACGGAGCGCAGGCGGGCCACCGCAGCTCTGTAGCTGCCGTTGAACCAACGGGACAGGGACTTGCCGCATTGCCTGATGACCAATCGCTCCTCGTCCCACGGCAGCTCGAGCGCACTCTCGACCAGGGTCCGCAGCAGGTCGGCCTTGAGCCGCTGCAGGTCGGCGATGTTCTCGCAGATATCGACGACCGCGTCGGGCTGTTCCGCGAGGGCCGCGGACCTCAGCAGCCCCGGCACCGCCTTCGGCATGGCGGCCAGCGCATCCAGCTGCTCGACGGCATCATCAACGGCCGCGAAGGTCCGGCTGGCAGCTCCAATCCATCGGGCGGCCGACTCCACGCGGTCCCGCAGCGCGTCGAGCCTAGCCTCAGCTTCCGGGATCCCCTGCACAACCCAACTCACCTCGGCTCGGTTCAGCCGCTTGCGCGTGCCGCGCCAGGGGTGGACGAGCTCGCTGCCGAGCAGGGCCGTCAACTGGCCGAGATCGGCGACGACTGCGGCCCGCTCGTCGAAGGCAGCTCCGCCCCATGCCTCGGCCTCTGGCATGCGGAAGCCGGGGTTCGGACAATCGCTCTCGCACAGGCGAGCGATCTCGCCGATCACGCCGTACGGCGTTTCTCCCGTCGTCTCGTCGACCGCATGCAAGAGCTCGGTGATGCGGTTGAGTTCATCCCGGACCTCCCGCACGCGGGCGTAGCGCCGCTCCTCCACGGCGCGGGGCTCGCCGAGTTCCAAGGTCTGCTTCAGATCCGCGTAGACGTGCTGCTTGCTGGCCTTGTGCGAGTGGAGTTCCAGGCACAGCGGCCCCAAGCCGCATTTCTCGAGCCGGGCATGGACGACATCCAGCGCCGCCCGCTTCTCGGCGACAAAGAGCACGCGCTTGCCTTCCGCGACCACCTCCGCCACGATGTTGGTGATCGTCTGGGACTTGCCCGTTCCCGGCGGGCCCTGCACGACCAGATTCTTGCCTTCGCGGGCGGCGGCGATGACCTGGGCCTGGGAAGCGTCTGCCTCCAGGATGTGCTTGAGGTCGCTCGGGTCGGGAAAGCGCCGGTCGAGGTTCTCGTCCGGGGCGAAGATGCTGGCGGCGGATTCGAAGCCCCCTACCAGCAAGCCCTCGATCAGAGGGTTCCCGTCGTACCCCAAACCTTCGCCCCACTTGTTGTCCGGGTCGAGGTCGCGGTACAGGAGAAACTTCGCAAACGAATAGAAGCCCAGCTCCATCGTGTGGGGCTGCACGCACCAGCGCGGCTTGGCGGAAATAGCCTGGGACACCTGCTGGAAGTACTCCGTCGGCAGCCACCCTTCGCCGTCGGGGAGGTCGGGCAGCTTGAGGTCGAAATCGGCGTCAAGCAGCTTCTGCAGAGATAGATTCGTCTCCAGGTCCTGGTCCCGGAAGCCGAGCCGGAAGCGGTCCCGCGCATCGGTCCGCTCCAAGCCCACCGGCAGAAGGACGAGCGGGGCGAACCGCTCCGTATCGGAGGATTCGCTTTCGTACCAGCGCAGGAAGCCGATGGCTAGGAAAAGCACGCTGACGCCCTGCTCCTCCTCCAGCGAATGGGCTTCGCGATACAGGGTCAAGAGCCGCTTCTGGAGCGCTTCCGCCGTCAGGCGGGTTTGCAGCTTGGTATCCACATGGCGAGCAGCTAGCCCCTCACCCCTGGCGTCGGGCGGCACGAAAACCGGACCCGATTCGTCCGTCCCCCCATCGTCGCCGCCCCCTTTCTCCGCAGGGTCAAACGTCATCTTCTTGTTGTTGCGATACAACGTCTTGAACACCTCGTCCGCACGCTCATCCTGGATGTCCAATTGCTTCAAGCGGTTCTTGCCGACCGGGGCGTTCGTCAACCGGTTGCGCTTCCCGATGTCGAGCAGCTGCTGCCGCATCTGCTCGACGGCCATCTTGATGCCGTCAGCGGGAGTGAACAGGGATGGCTGGGGAGAGTTCGGATGCGGATCCATGTTGCGGCGCCGGCCAAGGCTTCCCGCCCCCGAACGCGCTACGGCTGCTGTCGGCCCAATGCGGCTGGCGGGGGCAGAGTAAAAGGTGGTATCTAGAGCAACAAGCCTACCACAGCAGCACTATACAGTATGCGGGCCCAGCGATTGCTCCCATGGCGAACCGCGCCGTGCAGGCCGGGGCGTGCAGGCGATGATCAGCCGCCTCGCCAGAGGCCAATGCACGAGCATCCGAAACGATGCGGAAATGGGACGGACCCGATTCAATTCCAGCGGATCGAGCCTCAACCGATTCCAGGGATCGTGCGGGCCCTGGTCAACGGCAGCGACAACGGACTGGCCGTAACCGTACCCCCGGGGTCCCAAAAGCCTTGCCGCAAGCGGGGCAGGCCGACCGGCGGGGCGGAAACGGCGACTCTGGCGCTGTCCGCTTGCCAGTACAAACAGTTGGTGCTGGAACAGATGCATCGTAAGCAGCGTTGAGAGAATCAGCCGGCGGAAGGCTAGACCTTAGCGGATCTGGACCCGCCAGAGATCCACCGGACATTCGGCATCGCTATGCACAAGGGCCGGCCTGCAGAAACCAAAAGCCGGGAACCGCTCGGCATCCTGCGGGGCGTGGGCCGGCTTTCGTCAGGGCGGTGGACCGGGCCACAGTTATGCTCTTCGGCAAGAACAAGCGCATTCGAGCGGAGTTCCCGCAGTGTCTGCTCCACATGGCACGCTTCCGGGGGTAGGGCGGCCCGAATTCACGGACAACCAGCGGTTCCGCGGAACCAGCGTCCAGTGCGCATCCGCCATAGCGGCGTTCGCAAACGTATCCGCCGCCCCTGCCCGCTAGCCTCCCCTGCGCTGCAGCTTGGCCTGCTGCTGCACCCATTGACGCAACACCTGGAAGCCGGGCTCCTGGGCTTCGTAGCGCAAGCCGCCCTGGTGCCCCTCCTCCTGACCGGTCTGCAGGTTCAAGGGCTTGCGCAGCAACAGGCTGCGCTCCGGGTCGCTGAGGTCCACCCGCGCCTGCAGCCTGCGGTAGTTTGTCAGGAGCTCCTCCGGGCCGATATGCCCCGCGCTGTCCGGGGGGTGCAGGTAGAGGGTCGGCACTCTCCCGGGCACTCCGTGGCACGAGATGCAGGCGCGGTTGTCGCGCTCGCTGATCTTGTTCATCTCAGCGAACACATGGTCGCGGAAGAAGAGGATATCCTCGACAAACTCCTTGGTCGGCTCGAGCCTCCTGGGCTGGGCTTCCGCCACGCCGCCCTGCCCGTCCGCAATAAGCTTCCGCAACTGCTTGCCGTACTGCTCGTCGTCGTTGGCCAGGAGGTTCTTCAGACGGGTTCGGATTCTCACGACGGGCTCGCGGTCGGCATGGGCAGCGACCGCTTTGCGCACTTCGGGGTTCCGGCGCAGCGACGGGGAACTCGCCAGCCGTGACGCAAGGTCCCGCGTTTCCTCGGACGCGTCCAGCGAGAACCACCGGACGAACATCTTCACGACTTGCGCCTTGGCCGCCACGATCGGGTCGATGACCTCGACGCCGCGCTCGTCCTGCGAGAACAGCGACTCCGCCCCACGGTGCGGGGCGAGCTTCAGGTAGTCGAAGCCGAACTTGTATTCGGGCTCCGCCGGTTCGCTGGAGCCGGCCATCTTGACGGTGAGGATGCTTTCCCCCTTGTCCAACTGGAAGACGCCCAGCGGCAGCGGGCCCGTCGAAGTCACCTCGGGGCGATAGTAGTCGGCCTGCTCCAGCACCGAGCGTCCGGCGAACGAGATATCGACAACGCCGTGGGCGGCACCGTAGAGAAAAGCGCCCACCAACTCGTAGCTTCCCGCCGCCGGCACCTCGACGGCGAACGAGACCTGGGCGCCGACTTTGCCCTCCTCCCAGATCAGCGCGTCATTGTTGCTCGCGACGCCGCCGGGGATCATCTGCTCCGTGGTGCGCCCGAACGTCAGCTCGGTGAGCTCGAGGTCCTGGGCCTCGACCGCCCCCATAAGAGCCTCTTCCGGCGCCGCGTTGGCGGAGCGGAACGCTAGCATCCACTCGGTCGACTCGAGCCACAGGCGCGGATCGCCGGAGAGGTGGCGGAAAGCCTCCTTGCGGTGCAACGTACGGTTCTCGCCGAGGATCCGCGCAACGCGCGCCGCAAAGCCGTCGGCGTCCCGTTCCGGGATTGCCCCGGGAGCAGGCCGACCCAGCAGATGCCCGGCAGCGGGACTGCGGGCCGCCCGGCCCGGACGAGTTGTGTCCAGCAGCAGACGGTAGAAGTCGGCTTCGCCGGCCTCGCTCACACCCTCGAAATCCCAGCGGACTCGGGCCAGGAAGTTGGCCAATGCATCGGCGTCCTCGCCGCGGTCGGCGGCGGTGTAGCCCCGGAGCACCTCCAGCAGCGGCCCGAGGGTCTCGCGACGGGCGGGCAGCACGAGCTCGCCGGGGTTCGACAGCGCACGGGCCAGAATCGGCACCGTGGCGGGGTCGGCGCTCAAGAGCAGGTCGAGCAAGGTCTCCTGGAGGGGCTTGAATGTGATGTTGCGCGCCCCTTCCAGGGCGATCAACCGCCACGGGGTCTCGCCGTCGGCTTCTGCTCCGTAGACTGCCAGCACAGCCTTGCCGAACAGCTCGGTCGCGCCGGGCGTGCTGTAGGCGAATTGGCCTGGGCTCTGCTGGTTGGCGCGCTCCATGTAGTGGGAAGCCGCCATTGCGACCAGCCGCCGATCCACTAGGCGGCGCTGATCCGCCGGCGCACCCTCCCGCCATGCCGCCAGTTCCCGATACAGGGATGCTAGCTCCGGGTACTGCTGCGCGAGGTACTTGCCCCCGGTGATGTTGTTGACCTGCCCGTTCACCACGAACAACGAGATTGTGGAGTAGCGCAGGGCCATGTCCACCTGCGCTTCCGGCTCCTGGCGCAGGAGCGCGTCGAGCCAAGCCCGGTTAAGCGGCTCCCGCAGCGGGGGGTTCCAAACCCACCAATGCCACGCGGCTTTGAAGGCGTATGCTCGGACGCCCGGATGGGGGTCGACCATCCCGGCTGTGAGGACATTGGCAAGGTCCGGGAGGTTCACTTCGACACCCGCGGCGGAGAGGTGCGCCCGGGTTACCAAGGCCTGCAGCACTGACTGGCGCGTCCGGTCACTGCCTGCCGGAAAAGCGGCCAGGACCTCTGCCCACCCGGCACCGTCCAGGAGCAGCTGGCGCAACGACCAGAAGGCCGCTTCGCGGCAGCTCTTGACGGGATCGTCCAGGTGCTCAATCAACACCGGCACGGAGTCGTGAACCAGGGCCGCACCGAGTCCCACCAGCCCGTAGAGCCGCAGCTGCGGCTGGCTGCTCGCGGCCGCCCAACGGAAATCGTCCGCATAGCGGCGGTCTCCCGTGGCCTGCATCGCACGGACAATGCGGAGCGCTTCCACACGGGACACACCGTCCGGCAGGACCAGTTCCGGTGCCTCCCGTCCCTCGTCGGGATGGAGCCGGCTGAGCGCACGGATCGCGTAGGCCCCAGTCACAAAGCCCGTGGCCGCAGCAGCGTTCCAAAGGCCGTAAGGGTATTGGTTGCGGAGCAGCCACCGGACGCCTCGGTCCACGACGGGGTCCTCGCTGTTGCGGCCAGCGGCTTCCAGCGCGATCAGCGCAACCGCGGTGGCCGCCGGGTAGCTGCGGTCCTCGGGGCGCTGCCAGCGGCCGTCTTCGCCAAGGCTGCCGGGATGGAAGCCCCAGCCTCCGTCGTCCCTCTGCAGCGTCAGCAAGCGCTGCAGGTCCAGCGCCGCCCGCTCCCGCAGGTTGCGGTGCAGCTGCTCGGCCTCGGCCACGCGCCGCGGTGAATTCGTCAGCTTCCGGACTTGCTCCACATAGTCGGCCGGCCAGATCCGCTGGACGAACTCGATCCGATGGCCGTAATCGTCGGTGACCCGGATTTCGTCACCCGTCGCCAGGATTTTGCGGCCCTTCTCTTCCAGACCGAAGAAGTAGCGCGGCTCCCCGGAGTCGCGCCAAGCGCGCTCCAGGACTTCCGCAGCGAACTTGAACACCACGTTGGGGCCGAAGTTGGAACCCCGCCCGGCCGCATTGATCCCCCTGGGGTCCGCGGTCTGGAGCACATAGTTCGCCGTGCGCCTCTGCCACGGGGCGTGGAGCTTCTTCGGACGGAAAGTGCGCTCGTGCAGAACGATATTGCGTCCCGCGACGCGGGTCCCAGCCGGGCCGTCCCCAAGATCGTTGGGCGCCACGCTGGTGTTGACCGCGGCGCCCTTGAGCTCGTTGGTCAGACGCAGCGATTCGTACATGGTGTTCACGAGGCGGCGGTGGTTCTGCTCGACTCCATCCGGCCGGTAGCCGTTCCGGAACGCGTCCGCCACGCCCCACACCCCGCTCTGCGTGTGGCAGCTCATGCAGTTCTCGCCGAACAGCGCCGTGGCGTCGCGCACCCGCCGATGAGGCGCGATGTTGCGCGGCCTGTGGATTAGCCAAGCGTCGATCTCGGCGAGGTGGTAGTAGATCGCCTGCCGAACGGCCTGGACCGGGTCGTCATAGGGCGCAGGGTCGAAGAGGCGCACCTGCAGCTCGTAGTGCGGTTGGTTCGCCTCGACACGGAGATAGTAGGTCTCCCCCGGCTCCAACCTGCGCGTGACGAACGTGCGGAACGAGCGGTCCTGCTGGTGCGCCCGCTCGTTGATGGCCCGGCCCTCCTCGTAGGTGTAGACAGGTACCGGTCCGGGGATAATCGTGGCCGGCGGATGCATGTACGGGACGGGGTTGAAGTTCAAGAAGTCGTAGCTGTTGGGGACATCTCGCTCCCGCAGCTCCTCCGCGCTAGGCTCGCCTTGCCGGTAGAAGCGGATTCGAGCGCTCACCACGGGCTCGACGATCTGTAGGTTGGCGCTCAGGAATCGCGGCTCAGCCCCCCGGTACTCAATGCGATACCAATCGTCCTGCGCGCGGCCGGTCGCAGTGTTGTTGAAGTACTCGAGGTCGTCCGCCCCGCCAACGACCCGGATGATCTGTTCGCCCGGCTGGGGACCGAAGGGCAGGTCGGTCGCCTGCTCCGGGGCGTTGTTCGGCTCCGCCTCCAAGATCAGGTCTCGATGGGCGAGTTCGGCGATCGGGCGGAGCTCCACCGCCATGGGCACACCCTCCACCGACGGCGTGGAGGTGGGCAGCGGCGTCGCTAGCGGGGCCCGGCCCGTGTCGTGGGGGATGGGGCCCAGAGGCTGCGGGCGCTCCGTAACGGTCTCGAGCCGCAGCCTGTAGGCGCCTGTCACCGGTGCGCGGTACACCAGATAGATATCCGGGTCTAGGGCGTGCAGAATCTTGGCCCACCCAACCGTCGCCGCAACTGTCGGGTCCCCGCGATCCCCGGGGTACGCCAGCTCCGACAGTTCAGGGCCTTCCCAGGCGACCTCGATCCGAGCGTTCGGCGGCAGAGCGGACGGGCGCTCGAGGCGCACGCTCAACTCGAATGCATCGCCCTCGGCCAGCTCGAACGACCGGAACCATTCCCCGTCGAAGGTCAACCCTTCGTGCAGACCAGGAGCCGCGGCGGGGCCGAACGCAGGAAGCAGCAGGCCCACGACCACGGGAAGCAAAACGGCACGGGAAATGGTTGGAGGGCGGCGCTCCCTGGTTCCATCGACTTGCATTCTGGCGGCCGCAACAATCGTATCCAAGTCAGGGCAGCCCGGCATGTCCCTATCTGCGGAATCCGTGCGCGGACGAACGGCATCGGTAGGTTGGCAGGCTTGGGCGTTTCAGCGGTTAGCACTCCCCGGACTGCTCTGGTGCGCCGTTTGCGCTGCACGGACCGAAACAGCGTCGCACGCCGAGGGCCTGGAGCAATCGCGCCCCACGCTGTGGGGTAAGAGCTTGGCGTCCATCGCGGTATCCGGCGGGTACCCTGATTCCCGGGTAAGGATTCCGGTTGCCATCCAGAACGTGTTTGTGTTGCAATGATTTAGACGGTCCTCCGGGGTGGCCGCGTATTGCACCTCGGGGGTGCCTCTCGATTTTTCTGGAGGCCCCCCTGGCCCCTGCCTCCCGCCAGCGCTCCCACTGTGGCTTACGGCGTCTGCGGCGACCACTTGACGGGCCGGGCTCGGTGTGGTGGCGCGGCTGGCCCGGTTCCTCGGGCTGCCCGAGCTGCTGGCCGCCTCGGTCCGCATCCGGCGCGGTGGCAACGCTGGGCAGATGCTGCTGGCGCTGATCTACTCGGCCTGCGCCGATGGGGGGCACCTCCACGCGGTCGACGCCCTGGGGCCGATCACGTCGCCCGCCAAGCGTGCGGGCTGCGGGCCGTGCCCCACAGCCGGCGGCTGGTGCCGCTGGGGGCGCAGGAGTGCGCACAGCGGTGGAGGTACGTGCCGGTGCTCGTGGACGGCACGGGGATCAAGGTGGAGGCCAGTTGTGCGAGAACACCGAACGCGGCTGGTTGCGAACTAGACCCCGACTTCCATCGTTCATTCCCCGGCCTGAAATCGTAGAGTACCGAAAGACCACTCACTCCATGGTGCGACGACTCCGATCAGAGCTGCGCACTAGACTTCCACGCTGGAAGCGCGAGCTTCCTGCCAGCTCTTCGCAGCATTCCGAATAAAGATTTCCAGCCGATTGATCAGTGAAGCATTTTTTCTCCACATGTCGAACATAATAGAAAAACGACGTCACAGCGATGCGCTGCTTCACCGAGTCCCAGAGCGCAAGTATATTGAGAATAGTATCCGGGTCCAAGCAGATCAAGCCAAGGTCTTCGATTTTTTGACGCATCACAGTGGAGAATCCGAGTGCAGCTATAATTCCAATGCCTCCCTGTCTTGAGACCCTGTTCGCAAATTCAGCAAACTTAATAGCATTCTTACCAGACAATGTGTACTGCTTCACTTCCGCAGAGATTGCCAACCTGCCGCCGTCCCACCCATCTACATCTCCCACTCTCTGCAGGCGCTTCGAACCCGTTCGCACTTTATCGACTTCTATTTGCAAATGTGGATTGTCAGCCCTCAGGAAGCCAAACACTATACCCTGCAACGCCGCTCCCGTTGGTTCATTTTTACGTTTGGATAAATCAAAACCTTGGAGTACAAGACGAAAAAGTGGCGGGTCGATATCAATCGACGTAGGGTCAATCTCGTGACTCGCGAGATTCGCAAGTACGAATCCGACTACTCGCTCCCTTAAGCTATCCAGATCCGCTTGCGAATAGGTCATCAGTGAATCTAACCAATGAACGTAATCGGACCATACTTGAGTCGCATGCGGTGCGCAACTCGGATAGTCGAAGCGTTTTTGCTCGAATCGAAAGAAATGCTCCGCTTGGTTGTAGAACGGACGAATGCTAAGGGTTTCTCCGCTTCCCTTGGCGACGATGAGCGTGTTCGCCTGCGCCCCTCGCTTTGTCAAGGACTGCCTTGGATAATGCGCCAGAAACCCTTCGAATGGAATCGAGAGATAAATTGGGCGCATCCAATGTTTTGAGGAAATCGATGAAAGCAACTAATAGACCCGCTGTAAAACCTTCGCCTTTGAAACGATCCTCGAAAGTCAGCAAAAAGCTCGTCTGGAGTCATTGCACTACTCGCTCAGCGCTGCTAGCTGGCGGTATGGCATCTCGAGCCATGTCGAAGTACTCGCGATCGTGGTCGATACCGATGGATAGGTACCCTAGAGCTGCGGCTGCGGCAAGCGTCGAACCGCTGCCGCGAAAGGATCGCAAACAATTCCAATACCAAGCGGCAGCGACGCTCTAACGATCCGACGCAGGAACCGCTGCGGCTTCAGTGATGGATGCGGCGCGATTCGCTTCTCCAGCCCGCGTGCGGGAGCGCAGGGAATCACGTCCTTGAATGGTTCCTCGTCCGAGATTCGTCGCAAGCCACCTGCAGCACAGAGCTGGAGGTTATCTGCCACCGTACCCCTCCAGTGGCTTCCGGAACACTCCCCAGGGCTCCCAGCACGAGCGAGGCATCACGGAGACGGCCGGGAAGTCCCGCTCGGCCCCTTTCGGTCGGTCCCCCCCGCGCAAGGTCTGCACCAGCCTAATGATCTCACCCCGTTTTTCGAGCCCCGCTTCCTGCAAAGAGTGAAACGTTATGGTGGATATAAGAGGATTGGACGCCGATGAAGAGGTGACCGCCAGGTACCAGCGCACGCAAAGCACGGTGGGCGAATGCTGCAAAAAATTGATGCAGCGCTGTGATTTCGTCTTTCTTTAGGACTGTGAAGCGTGGGAGTGGGCGGCGCTTGGCTCCATCAAAGGCTGGCGGAATCCTCCACACGCCACCTTTACCCGCTTTTCTTTTCGCGAGGTTGCCTCGGCTGTATTCGATCAGCCCATATGGCGGATCGGTCACGATTGCGTGGAGACAACGCGCCGGAACTTCCGAAAGCCAGTGAGTTGCTTCATCGAGAATGTACGAGGTTCGCTCGAAGTGTTCGCATCGCAGTTGCCCGTTGCGTTCTCGTAGTTCCCTCCAATTCTGCTCAACTTCGTTCAGCAGTCGCTGCGTGTGGTGCTCCAGCGGGAGGGGCGTTGCGTCTCGCGTTCTCAAAACTGCTCCAATCATCGTGCGGGCCTCCTCGGCGTCCAGGATCTCCCATTAACCCAGGCTTGCGCTCGGGCAAGCCCGACTGCGCCACGATCCGATCTGAATAGTGCATCGATACGACGGCTCGGGCCCCGTCCTGCCATCGCTCGTCGCCGTCGCGCCCCCCATCGGTAGGATACAGCGATCCGTTGCGACAGCTGGATGCGACTGCTCCCGTGCCTAGGTTGAAATGACTATGGACGCGGGCAGAAGACATCCCAGCGCACCGTTTGCCGCATTTGCAACCGTGCCCGGCGCTCCTCTGCTTGCAGCGTGCCTCACGCCTAGCACCCCAAGAAAGATCGTGTCGGGGATGTCGCAGCTCCGAAATCCAGATTCCGTAGCGCTGGCCCCTGGAACGCAATCACCGCACACTCTGCAGACTGCCGCAGCTAGGCGACTCGATCCTGGATGTCGGCTGCGGGACGGAAACCGTCGCGCAGCAAGTAGGAAAATTCAGCTGGATCGTTGGTCTGCATCGCGACCCCGCCCTACTTCAGATCGCCCGCGCTACACACAAGCTGCCGCACCTGAGGTTCCTGCAAGACGACGCCTTGCGGGCGGAGTACCGCGGGTGCTTCGATGGGGTCTCCGCTAGCCAAATCCTACAGTGGATTGGCGAGCCGAGAGCCGCAACTCCGCAGCCAGCACGGGCTGCGAGGGGCGGCGGCATGGTCGTCGCGCTGGACTACAACCACGCCCGAAACTGTTGGGATCCCGAGCCTCCGGCGGCGTTCCGAGCGTTCCCCGAGTCGTTCTTTGCCTGGCGCAATCACAACGGACGGTCGAATCGGGTTGGCGACGAACGGGTGGCCTGCTGTCCCCGGCAGGCCTGATCCCAGTCCGCACCCGAGACGAAACCGAGCGAGTAGCGCAGGGCCAAGCAAGGTTCGCCGACGCCGTGGAACTCTGAGACCCGCAGCGACCTGCTTGCAGACGGGTTTCTGGCGAGAACCTAGCTGACGCCGCAGCTTGCCGAGCGCCCCTCTCGTCGGCAAAAGGGCCTCAGTCCGTCGGCCAAACCACGCCCTGCTGCCTTGCGGTCACAGGAGCGAGGCCCTTGTACAAGAATCGCTGCACGCGCTGGCCGCGGTAGGTCTCGGTGGTGTAGAGGTTGCCCTTGGAGTCGGTCGCGATGCTATGCACGGCATAGAACTGGCCGGGCTGCCGCCCGCCGTCGCCAAAGCTGGTGAGCAGTTCTAGCGACTCGCGGTCCAGGATGTGGATCCGCTGGTTCGCACCGTCCGCGACATAGAGGAACTTCTGCTCCGGATCTCGAGACAGCGCCACATCAAACGTCGAACCGTCGCCGAGCGTGTTCGGCTCGACCTGGGTCTCGTTGACGTAAGTTCCGTCGGTCTTGAAGGCCTGGATGCGATCATTCGTGCGGTCGCAGACGTAGATCATCCCGTCGTCGGACAAAGCCACGGCATGCACCGGCGTCCGGAACTGCTGGGGCAGGGGCTCGCCGGGCTGGTAGGCCGGGAGCTGCGTATCGTCAGGCTCGTTGCCGTAGGCGCCCCAGTGGCGCTTGTACTCCCCGGTGTCCGCGTCGAGCACGATGACCCGGCGGTTGCCGTAGCCGTCGGCCACGATCAGCTCATTCGTGTTCGGGTCCACGAGCGTCTTGGCGGGCAGCTTGAAGTTCTTGAGGTCGTGGCTGCCCTCGCCTTGGAACGGCTCGCCAATCTGCATCAGAAACTCTCCGGTCTTGGTGAACTTGAGGACCATGCTGTCGTGGACGCGGCCCTGGCCCATGGCGCTCTCGTCGTGGGGTAGCGCCGCAGCGGCCCGCGACGCACCGCGGCCGTTCCCGCCGATCCAAACATTGCCCTTGTGGTCTACGTCAACGCCGTGGTTGGAAGCGGGCCAGTCGTAGCCGTCTCCCTGGCCGCCCCAATGCTGGACCAGATCGCCCGCTTGGTTGAACGCCAGGACTGGGGGGGCCGCGTAGCAGCAGTAGGAAGCCGGCGGGTCCCAGGTCGCGTACACTTCCTTCGCCTCGAGCGAACTCCCGCGGTGAACGATCCACACGTTGTCTTCGCTGTCCACATCCACGCCGATGGTTGGACCCAGCAGCCAATGATTGGGCAGGGGCTTCGGCCACAGGGGATCGACTTCAAAGCGCGGGGCCATGACGATGTCTTCTTCGGCGCCGGCCCCCGGCGCTGGGTCGTCGTTCGGCGCTGAGCATGCCGCCAGCAGGAAGGTCGCTGCCGTGATGGCGGCAAGGGTGCGGTAGAGATGATGCATGGATGTTCCTCGCTTTCCCAAGCTCGGTTATCATAGCTTGCTTTCGCGCCGGGAGACAAAGGCCGTTATGAATCGGGCAGCCTTCGCACTGCTAGTGCTGGCGCTTGCGTCGGCCGGTGCCGGTCGAGCGCATGAAATTCCTAGTGAAGTGGTAGCGCACCTCCTCGCCCGGGCCGACGGACCACGGTTCCAAATCGTTGTGCGGGTCCCGCTCAGTTCGATGCGAGACATCGAAGTCCCCGAGTTCGGGCCTGGCTACCTGGACATCGAGGCGCTCGCTCCGCATCTCGAGGCGCTCGCCACGCAGTGGCTGGCTCCCTTTGTGGAGGTCTATGCGGACGGTTCGCGGCTGCCCATGCCGCGAACCGTCGCCACGCAGATTTCCCTGCCCTCAAACGACTCGCTGGCCTCCTTCGACCGGGCGCTTGCGCACATCGCCGGACCGCTACCCTCCAGCAGGGAAAACCTGCACTGGAGCCAAGTGTTCCTGGACTCTCTCCTCGAGTATCCACTGCGGCAGGAGGCCTCAGACTTCGCCATCCACCCCGACCTCGGCCACCTGGCAGCCCGCGTGGTGACGGCGTTGCGCTACGAACTTCCGGATGGGGCGGTGCGGGCCTACCGCTTCGTCCAGGACCCTGGCCCGGTGCCGCTCGACCCGCGCTGGTGGCAGGCCGCCTGGCGATTTGTGGTGCTCGGTTTCCAGCACATCCTCGACGGCCCGGACCACTTGCTCTTCCTGTTCTGCCTCGTGGTGCCGTTGCGCCGCATCCGCCCGCTGGTCCTCATCGTCTCCGCATTCACCATCGCCCATTCGGCGACCCTCATTGCCGCCGCTCTCGGCCTCGCCCCGGAGGCCCTCTGGTTCCCTCCGCTGATCGAGACGCTCATTGCCGTCTCAATTCTCTACATGGCACTCGAGAACATCGTCGGCGCAACGAAGCGGCGGTGGCTGTTCGCCTTGGGCTTCGGGCTCGTACACGGCTTCGGCTTCTCCTTCGCCCTGCACGAGACTCTGCAGTTCGCCGGGGCGCACTTGCTCGCGTCGCTGCTAGCCTTCAATGTCGGCGTCGAACTCGGCCAGTTGTTCGTGCTCCTTCTGCTTGTGCCGGCTCTCGTCGGCCTATTCCGGTTCGTCGTCGCCGAACGAGTCGGCACGATCATCGCGTCGGCGCTGGCCGCCCACGCCGCGTGGCACTGGACCGCTGAGCGAGCGGAGGTCCTGGGCCGATTCGACTTCTTGCCGGACGCGGTGTCGGCTTGGTCGGGGTGGGCCGGCGGAGCCCTGGGGGTCGGTGCCGTGGTGGCGGCGTGCGCATATGCTCGCCGCCGCTCCCGACACTCCGGCACCGCGGACGAATCCAGGCCCGCGTCGGACACCTGATTCCGGCGCGGCCAGCCCGCGAACGCTGTCCAGGGCGTGGGGCGCACACGGGGGAACTGGTGGTAGGGCAGAATGGTCCTACCCTCGCCGGATGGAGCGGAGGCGGATTACATCGGATGCGCAAACAGGTTCTTGGGCTGGCATTGTCCGCATCGGTCGCGGCCCACATGCACCTCGCAGGCTGCGCGACCCGGCTGGGCCCCCGGACCATTCCGGCTGCCCGCTTCGATTACAACGACAGGATCGCACGCTCCCAGAACGACCAGCTGCTGCTCAACCTCGTGAGGCTGCGCTACCGGGACACGCCGGTCTTCCTGGATGTCGGCTCGGTGATCGCCCAGTACTCTCTGAGCGCCCGCGCCGGCCTGGGTCCGAGGATCAATCCAGACGGTGCCGGCAGACCGGAACTGGGCCTAGATCTGGGAGGTGCTTACGCCGAACAGCCCACCATCACCTACGAGCCGCTCCAGGGAGCCGAATTCACCCGGCGCCTGCTAACCCCGGTTGCGCCTCTGACAATCATCCTCCTAGCCGAGTCCGGGTGGAGCATCGAGCGCCTGCTCCTTTGTTGCGTAGAGAGCATCAACGGCATCCAGAACGCTCCGGCTGCAAGCGGTCCGACTCCGACCCACCTACCGGACAATGCGGAATTCCGGCAGCTAGCGCGCCTGCTGCGGTCCGTCCAGACCGAGGGCAGCCTCGATTTCCACGTGGCGGTGGACGAGGAACTCCGCAAGGTTCTGGTCCGGCTGGACCGTCCTGAGGCCGAGATGCCGAACGCCGAGACGCTACGGCAGGTGCGCCAGCTGCTCGGACTCGACGACGAACGGGATACGTTCGAGCTGGTCGCGAAAGGGTTTCAGCAGCATCCGGACGAAGTGGTGCTTGCGGGCCGCTCGCTTCTCGGAGTGCTGTTTTTCCTATCCCACAGCGTGCGGGCCCCCAGCTCCCACGTGGATAGCGGATTCGTCACCGTGACCCAGGGTCGCGGCGGCGCGGGGGCTGCCTGGGACGAGGTCACGGGAGGCATCCTGAAGGTGGAGTCGGGCCTGTCCCCGCAAAAAGATGCGTTCGTGCAGATTCGCTACCGTGACCACTGGTTCTCGATCCAGGACTCGGACCTCGAGTCGAAAGCGACATTCAACCTGCTCACCTACCTGTTCTCTCTGCAGGCCGCTAGCGACCAAGGCCCGAGCCCCCTGCTGACCGTGCCGGTGGGCAAGTAGCACGAGGCCGACTGGACGGAGCCGCGCCGAAGCTCTCGCATCTCTGGGCACCGCCGCCCCGGCTGCCGTGCGCCTTGTCGCAGCACCGGGCAACCCCCAACCGGAGCTATTTGGGAAGCTGGCCTCGGAACTCTGATGCTGCGCTCGGCACGCCTGCATCGTCTCCCAGCCGCATTCCGGGCTGGCGAAACAACCGCTTGCTAGAGGCAGGGCAAAGCCGGATGACGGTGACGGGAACCGTTGCCATTCGGCTCCCCGGGCGCTACCATGTCTATGGCTGCGCCAGTGCGCCCGGCACTAGAGCCCGGGGGTGTGGCAGAGATCGTTGCGGGGCGCGGCCGAGGCCTCGGGCGTGTTTCGGACAGGTCAGTCCCCCTCGATTTCCGGCGCGATTCTCGCCGCGCTTTGCTCGGCGACGGTGGCAGCGGCACCAGGTGCTGCGGCGACGGGCACCGTTGACTACGCGAAGCACATCGAACCTATCCTGGAGCGGCACTGCTACGCCTGCCACGGCCCGGCGCAGCAGCTGAGCGGCTTGCGTCTAGACGACCGCGAATCCGCGCTCAAGGGAGGTTACTCCGGCCCCGTCATCATCCCGGGCCACGGCGCACGGAGTCGGTTGATCCATCTGATCTCGGGTAAGGACGAGAAACTCGTCATGCCTCCCGCCGGCCCGCGCCTTGATCCGGCGGAAGTGGGCCTGTTGCGCTCCTGGATCGATGCTGGGGCGCTCTGGCCAGATTCGCCTCACGGCGAACCGTCAGCTGCGATAACCGGGCGTGAGACCGCTAGCCATTGGGCGTTTCAGCCCGTGGTCAGGCCCGAGCCCCCTGCGGTACGCGACACGACCGCAGTGAGGAACCCCATCGACCAGTTCGTGCTGGCCCGGCTTGAGCGGGAGGGCATCCTCCCTTCCCCACTGGCAGACAAGCGGACGCTGATCCGCCGCGTCAGCCTCGACCTGACCGGCCTGCCGCCCTCTCCGCGCGAGGTCCGCGCCTTTCTCGCCGACGCCAGCCCCAACGCCTATGAGCGCCTTGTCGACGGCCTGCTCGAATCCCCGCACTACGGCGAGCGCTGGGCAATGCAATGGCTCGACCTGGCCCGCTACGCCGACACGGACGGCTACGAGAAGGACAGCGAAAGACCCTACGCTTGGCGCTGGCGGCACTGGGTCATCAAGGCGCTGAACCAGGACCTGCCGTTCGATGCATTCACCGTTGAGCAACTGGCCGGCGACCTCCTGCCCGACCCGACCATCGACCAGCTCGTCGCGACCGGGTTCCAGCGCAACACGCTCAAGAACCGGGAGGGCGGCGTCAACATCGAGCAGTTTCGATTCGAGGAGACCGTCGACCGGACGAACACCATCGGCACCGTGTGGCTCGGGCTGACAGTGGGCTGCGCTCAGTGCCACGACCACAAGTACGATCCCATCACCCAAAAGGACTACTACCGGCTGTTCGCGTTCATGAACAGCATAGACGAGGCAGAGGCGGCCACCCCGATGCCGGGCGAATTGGGCCCCTACCTAGACGCCCTGCCCCGCTACCGCGAACGGCGCCGGGAGCTCCTGACCAAGAACCGCGTCTTCGAACTCCAGCCGGCCTGGGAGGCCAAGATGATGTTGGCCGCCGACAACCCCGGCAGGTGGACGGACTGGGACCATGCCCTGGACGCTCTGCAGAAGTATCTGGACAACGGCCTCGCCATCGCCCGCACGCCCCGCTCCGAGCGCACGGAGCGCGAGCAGGTCAAGCTGGAAGACCACTTCATCAAGAACTACCACCGGGTGATCTCCAAGGAGTTCTGGAAGGAACTCGACTGGGCGGCCCTGCGGAGGGAACTGCTCCAACTGCGGGCCGACACTCCCGACATCACCTACGCCAGAATCGTCGCAGACGCCTCCGGCCGCGAGACGCGGATGCATTTGCGGGGTGCCTGGAACCACACCGGGATCCCGGTCGAGGCCGGCACGCTCGCGGTCCTCCCGCCGTTTGATCCGGCGGACAAGCATCCGCGCCTCGCATTGGCGGAATGGCTGGTCTCTCCCGAGAACCCGCTGACAGCCCGGGTTACGGTCAACCGCATCTGGCAGGAGTACTTCGGCAGCGGCATCGTGCCGACCGCTGACGACTTCGGCTCGCGCAGCTCCGGCCCGTCGCACCCGCAGCTACTCGACTGGCTGGCCTCCGAGTTCCTGGAGCAGGATTGGAGCCTCAAGCGGATCCACAAGACTATCGTCATGTCTGGCACCTACCAGCAGTCGTCGGCAGCCCGCCCCGATCTGCAGGAGAGGGACCCTGAGAACACTCTGCTGGCGCGTCAGCGGCGGCTGCGCCTGCCCGCCGAGTTAATTCGCGACTCCGCACTCAAGGTCAGCGGGCTTCTGCACCCCGCGATCGGCGGGCCGAGCGTGCGGCCCCCGCAACCCCCCGGAGTAGCCGACCTGGCCTACGCTGGGTCCGTGTTCTGGAGGGCTAGCTCGGGCGCAGAGCGATACCGGCGAGGCCTCTATACCTTCTTCCAGCGCACGGTGCCATACCCGCAGCTGGTCAACTTCGACATGCCGGACAGAACGGCGGCGCGCTGCACCCGCGAACGATCCAACACACCGCTGCAAGCCCTCAACCTACTCAATGATCCGGTCTTCGTCGAAGCGGCCCGCGCCCTAGCCCTACGCGTGCTGGAGGCCTCCAGCGGAGACGCAGAGCGCGGGCTCAGCGAGGCGTTCCAGATCTGCCTGAGCCGCGAACCCAAGCCTAGAGAGCTCCAGCACTTGCGGGCCTACCTTGGCCAACAGCAGGCGATCTTCGAGGCCGAGGCGGCAGCCGCGGAGGAGTTCATGCCCGTCTCGCCGCGAGGGGTCGAACCAGCCGAGGCGGCGGCATGGACAGGTGCCGCCAGCGTGCTGCTGAACCTGGACGAGTTCATCACCCGCGAGTGAGGAAGGAGACCCGAGAACCGGAGGCAGCGACCATGGACTGGCTCAAGTTCCAAAGAATCCAGGCCAGACGGCATTTCCTGCGCTACTGCGCGGGCGGCTTGGACGCGGCGGCCGTGGCCTGCCTGCTCGGCGGACGAGCGGCCCCGGCAGCCGTGGGCGAAGCCGGGGGGAAGCCCTTGGCCGCGAAGCCGCCCCATTTCGCGCCCCAGGCGAAGAACGTCATTTTCCTGTTCATGGCCGGGGCACCGAGCCAGATCGACCTCTACGACCCGAAGCCCGCCCTGAGGAAGTGGCACGGCGAGGCCCTGCCCGAGTCCATGACGAAGGACTTGTCCCTCGCTTTCGTCAAACCCAGCGCGAAGGTGCTCGCGAGCCCGCGAGAGTTCCGGCCGCACGGCGGAAGCGGAGTGGAATACTCCGACCGAGTTCCGCACATCGCCTCCAACGCCGACGAGATCTGCCTCGTGCGCTCGATGCATACCGAAGCGTTCAACCACCACCCCGGGCAGTCCCTGCTGATGAGCGGCACCACGCAGCTCGGGCGGCCCGCCGTCGGCGCGTGGGTCTCGTACGGCTTGGGCAGCGAATCGGAGGACTTGCCTGCCTTCGTGGTGCTGAGTTCCGGACGCGGGTCCAGCGGTGGTTCGAGCAATTGGTCCAACGGCTTCCTGGACTCGACCTACCAGGGCGTGGTCTTTCGGAATACGGGGGAGCCGATCCTGTACCTGAGCAACCCGGCGGGCGTCAGCCGCCGGACTCAACGGGCCCGCCTGGACGCGATCCGCAACTTGAACCGCGAGCGCTACGCGGCGACGGTCGACGCCGAGATCGCGGCCCGCATCCAGTCCTACGAACTGGCATTCCGGATGCAGGCGGCGGCTCCTGGATTGCTCGACTTCTCGCGGGAGAGCCAGGCCACGCTCGACATGTACGGCGTAGGGCGCGAGCCAACCCACCCCTATGCGACGAACTGCCTGCTGGCGCGCCGGATGGTCGAGCAGGGGGTCCGCTTCGTGATGCTGGCCCACGCCAGTTGGGATGACCACCAAGAGATCGACAAGAAGCTGGCCAAGAACTGTGCGATCACCGACCAACCCGCCGGCGCTTTGCTCAAAGACCTCAAGCAGCGGGGCCTCCTCGACTCCACGTTGGTGGTATGGGCCGGCGAATTCGGCAGGACACCGATGGGCCAGCTCGAACGTCTCGACGAGGCCGCGGGGCGGGACCACCACGCCGCGTGCTTCAGCGCATGGATGGCGGGCGGCGGCATACAGGGCGGCCAGGCAATCGGCAGAACGGACGAGCTCGGCCTGGGGATCGTCGAAGACCCGGTCCATGTCCACGACTTGCAGGCCACAATCCTGCACTGCCTGGGGCTCGACCACGAACGGCTGACGTACCGATACCAGGGGCGGGACTTCCGGCTGACGGACACCGGCGGGAACGTGGTGTCCAAGGCTCTCGCCTAACAGCGGCCGAAGGATCACCTAGCTCCCAGCACACTGGAAAGCTTGTTGCGACTCAGCATTCCGCCCGGACTCGGCCAACGATGCGGTGCTGGGTACGCTACGCGCAGGCCGAGCAGGTCGAAAAAACCCATGGCTTACGGGCGAAATCACCCGCAAAACAACCGGGAATTCTACCTAGTCGATCGCGATCCGCTCGGACGCATGCACAAAAAGAACATCGTTCGCCGCCCGGAAGGCGGCCAGCGCGTCGGAAAGCCCGCCGGACTGCATTTGGCTGGGCGTGATGCCGGCGATCAGCAGGTCGGCCGAGAAGGAGTGCCGGAGGACTTGGCGCTCCCTGGCCTCTGCGTCCGCCCATTCGGCGAGGGTGACCTTCTGCTTGCTGATGGGCAATCGG
The DNA here is from genome assembly GCA_965213745.1 of Bryobacterales bacterium. Taxonomy (GTDB): domain Bacteria; phylum Acidobacteriota; class Terriglobia; order Bryobacterales; family UBA6623; genus VXMF01. The sequence goes on from CBDBZZ010000025.1 coordinate 86,841, forward strand.
CCCTGCTCCATCAGCTTCGATAGACGCTCGGCCTCCAGCTCGGCGTTCTCCGAGCTGAAGCCGGCGAAAAGCCGGATCTCCGCTTGGCGCCACTCGGGGTGGCCCACGATGATGTACGCCAAGATCAGCATCAGCGGCGCGTTCGACAGCGTGTCCTCCGTGAGCCACAGGTGGATCTTCGAGCGGTAGCCGAACCGGAACTTCGTAGACCGCAGAATCAGCGCGTTGAACTGCGAGGTGCTCGCGATCCGCGTCCCCTCCACGACCTCGTCGAGGTTCGTCGGATGGTCTCGGTCAAACTCCAGCAGGATACTGTTGTTCGGCAGTCCCGAAATGCCCGGCAACTGCAGGGTTTGCGAGACGGCTAGCCGGAACGAGGGACTGATGAGCGTATCGACGAAGATCCCCGAGCGGCTGAGCGCCGAGCGTTCGATCAGCCGCTCCAGCTGGGTCCTGGCGTCCAGCTCCGAGGCGAACGTGTATTCGCCTGGGATGTACTGGATGAATTGGCCGAAGCCGTGGCGGTGGCAGATCCAACGCAGCAAATCGAACTGTCCGAGCTGACCCTCGCCGTCGCGGGTGATCGCGACGACCGAAGGGCGCCAGCTGCCGTGCGTGGACCGAACCCGGCTCTGCTGCACCGCGATTTGCAGGCGGCGAGTCAGTTGGAACATGGTGCCTTGAAACATCGCCGTCAAATCGCGCTCCCCGCGCCTCGAGCGGAGCAGACCCAGATAGATCGCCGTCATCAGGAGCAACGAGACCACCGTATAGCCGACGCTCATTTGCATCATCATCATTCCGCACATGACGGCCCCGATGAGGGAAACGTACCAGCGCGTGTGGAATGTGGGGCGGTACGAGGGGTTGCCGGCGAAGTACTCGAGGAACGAAACCGCGCACAGCACTCCGTAGGTCACCATGAAGAACATGCTCAAGATCTGGGCGATGAAGTCTACGCCTCCCAGCGCCACGAAGACGAGGGCCAGGGCACCTGACACATAAGTGCCGTTCACGGGCTCCTGGGAGGCGCCCCTGCCGACTGCCAAGAACCGATTGACGCGGGGTGACGGAAGCACCGCGTCCCGAGCCAGCGCCTGCAGGGTCCGCGGCGCAACCAGGAGAGAGCCCAACGCCGACGACAGCGCTGCGGCCGCAAGCCCGACATAGACCGAGGGCCCCCAAAGCGCGATCTGGGACATGATGAACTGGTCGGCCGCCAGCGCCTCGGGGGTGGCGCTACGGGCCAGCTTGATCGCTGCGATGATGTAGATCGCCATGCCTGCCAAGGTGGCACCGGTCGTGCCGATGGGGATGGAGCGCTGGGGGTCCTTCAAGTCGCCCGACAAGCCGAGCCCCGCAATCATGCCCGTGAATGCCGGAAAGCAGGTCGCGAAGACAACTCCGAAGCTGTCGGGGCTATCGATCGTTGCGGCAATGTTCATGCCGTCCGGCTTAATCTCGTCCGGCGCCGCACCAAACAGGAAGGCCGCAATGGAGCATGCAAGGACAACGCAGACGGCGTACAAGCCCCGAACGCCGAGGTCGGCCCCCCTAGTGAGTATCAGCACGACGAGCAGTACGGTGCTCGGCAAGCTGATCCAACGGGGATCCTGAGAGATCCCGTAGGCGGCGGCCCATTCCAGGACAGGCTGAAACGCCTCCGCGAAGGCCACCAAATAGAAGGCGATCGAGACCGCCTGCGACAGGTACAGCGCGATACCGATCGACCCGCCGATTCTAGGACCGAACGAACGGCTGATAATGAAGTACGCGCCGCCGCCGGCCACGCGCCGGTTCGTCGCGATCTCCGACACCGCCAGGACGGTCGGGATCGTGACCAAGTGTGCCAGCAGAATCATCACGAGCGTGCCGCCGAGGCCTATGTGCCCGACTGCGTAGCCGAAGCGCAGAAAGAGGATCGCCCCGAGAATCGTGCTCAGCGACGTGAGGAAGACGGGTGCCGTCCCGAACCCGTGGCCAGGGCGAGGTGCTTTCCGGGCACCCGAAGCGGTGGATTGCGCAGGGGCGGAGCCCCTCTGCTCGCTTTCCGGTGGCCCCTGCTGTTCCATCATTGCTCCTTAAGGCCGACAGACGTCACGGCCAAAGGCCCCCCAGAGCCGCGTCCCCAGCGGCCCATCGCTGACCCCTAGCGGGATGCTCGAGGACCGCAGGTGCAGATCCCGTTGCGGAAACGGGATCTCGATATCCTCGCGCTTGAAGGCCTTGAAGACGGCAAAGTAGAGTTCGCTCGCGATCACACGCGGCGTCGTGACCTGCCTGGTGGTCCACACGCGCAGTTCAAAGTCCAGGGAACTCTCCCCGAATCCCGTGAAGATTACGTCCGCCGGAGGCTCGTTGAGCACATCGGGGTGGCTTGCGGCCACCTCCAACAAAATGCGACGCACACCGTCCGGGTCCGAGCCGTACGACACGCCCAGCGGCACGTTGATCCGCACGCGGCGGTCGTTGGCAGTCCAGTTCGTCACTCGTCCGTCTGTAAACTCCGAATTGGGCACAATCATGACGACATTGTTGTTCGTCCGAATCCAAGTGCTTCGGATCCCTATGTGGACGATGTCTCCGAGAAGATCGTTGATTTCGATGCGGTCTCCAACTCGAACTGGTCTCTCGATAAGAAGGATCAAGCCGGACGCGAAGTTCTTGGAAATGGTCTGGAGTCCCAATCCGATTCCAATGCCAAGCGCACCGCTAAACAGAGCCAGGCTGGTCAAGTCCAGTCCGAGCAAGTTCAGGCCAACGAAAAGGCCGAGGCAGGCAATCGTATAGCCAATGCCGCGCTGCACCAAGAACTTCTGACCTTCGTCCCACTGAGTCCGATCCAGCACCTTGGAGCGCAGGATGCGGCCCACGGTGCTCGCAGTGAACCACACGAGGCCAAGATAGGCCACAACATAGCCAATGGATTCGGGGGTGAGGTTGACGTTGCCTATCGCGAAGATCGGCCTGGACCACAGCGCCAAGAGGCGGCTCTTCAATTCGGGATAGAGTGCTCCGAGGAGGAGCGGCTGGAAATGCCACAGCCCCGCCAGCACAATGCATGCAAATCCGAACAACCCAAACTTGAAGGTGACCGACCGGCTCATGGCGGTATGCCTCATCCTACCTCATCGTGCCCTTTTCCACGAATCATCTCCAAGCCGGCTCTGACCTAAGCACAGCTCAAACCGGGGCTCAAGGCGCAAAGCACTCACAATGTGGCCCTCGGGTGCGGACCACGCAGGCCGCTGCAAACTCACGCGGTGACTCACGCACATGCCCACACCGCCGGAACGAGGCAGCTTCTCCCCTCGGTCGCCCCTCGCGACATGATCGACTCCGGAGCCCACCTGCGACGGCCACATGCCCGACAAGCCTCCCCGGGCTCACCAACAGCACCTTTGGCAGCCCCACTACGCAAGCAGCGCTCGTGCGGTCTGCCGACCCACACCCTGATTCCCGGGTAAGGATTCCGGTTGCTAGACGAAACGTGTTTGTGCTGTCATGATTTAGGAGGCCCTCCGGGGTGTCCGGGGTATTGCACCTCGGGAGTGCCTACTGACCGGTGCAAAAGTCGTGTCCTCAGAATGCAGGCAGGAATAGACTTGCAGTCTGCCTATCGAAAGAAGGCTCGCGACTGACCCGCCGCTGGACCAAGACCCCTAGCAGTTCCACCGGATTGACTGGCGGCGAGTAGGCCGGCTGAAAATACAGATCTACCGCGGCTTGGTTCGCTTCCAGCCACTCCCGGATTGTCCGTGTGCGGTGCATCCTGCAGTTGTCCACCACCAGCAGAATCTTCCGATCCGCTTCCTCCGCGATCCGCTCCGAAAACTCCCGGAAGACCTCCGCGGTGGCAGGGCCTTCCCACACCCTGTCCTCGGGCTGGCCCTCCGGGCTGCTGGCCGTCAGCCGGTGGAGGCGGAAGCGCCCGCTGGCGACCCGTACGATGGGGGTCTGTCCGCGGAGGCCCCCAGAGCGTCCGAACACGCTCTGCGCAGCCAAGCCGGACTCGTCGGCGCAGGCGATCAGAGCTCCCCACTCCTGGGCACGGCGAAGGATCTTAGGGGACTTTGGGGCTTCCCACCTGATCTACGACGACGGTGCGGATCCAGGCGACGTACCGGTCTGTCCCTTGACGCGGTCGTCCCGTTCTTTTTCGATCTCGCAGGTTCTTCATGCCTCCCAGGAAAACCACGTTTTTTCGAACCTCGAACTTCTGGCCTACAGTAAGGCTTGGAAAATAAAAATCTTTCTTTTTCCATGCTCATCGTGGACAACAAAGCCACTCAGCAGATCAATCGACGAAAGGATTCCAGGGACACGAATTTTGATGCGATCAGTAATAGCGCGTAGACAAGCTTTTTTTTGCTTGGGGTTTTTGGGCATGGTCTCCGAAGAATTCCTGATACGCCTTTTCAATCCGCCGTATTTCCCCAGCGGTTAGAGCCGCGAACTCTTTTTCGCGACCGCGCTGTGAGAGCTTGCCCTTATTCTGGTCGAGAAAACGAAAAAGGAGTTCGGCCAAGCGCGTCGGCATGTCCACGATCCGGCGCAGTTCTGCACGGAACGCATCGGCCCGCCGGAGGAAGTCGGCCTCCTCCGGCAAGTCCACTTCGATGGTCCGCTGGACGCAGCCATAGAGAAACTCGGCCTGCTTCGTCGCGTCGAAGAAACGGTAGAAGTCGCCCGTGTCGCCGAGCACGCGCACATTACCGGTCTCGGTCGGTTCCCAGGAGACAGCGGGAAGCAGCCTGCGTGAATAGTCCTCCAGCGAGGTGCGGTAATCGCTGATCCGTGCCAGGATCGCCGCCGACACAGGAAACACCATGCCAGGCGGCGCGAATCCGCGCCGCGCCAGCACATGGTGGATCAGATAGCGGTGCAATCGACCGTTTCCATCCTCGTAAGGGTGGACATAGACAAAGCCGAAAGCCAACGACGCAGCTTCCAGTACTGCATCGAGAGTTCCACCAGCCCGTTGATCGAAGGCGATCATCCCGCCCACCAGCCCGGGCAAATCCTCCGGCCGTGCATTGATATGGTCCGGGAGCGGTATGCCCGTCGTGCGGTCATGCTCGCCGACGAAGCCTCCTTCGCTTCGCAGTCCGAGATGCACGAACCGGTCGTCCCCGATCACGATGCGTTGCAGACGGTCCAACTCCTCGGCGTCGAGCGCCCGTCGACCTGCTTCCCCCAAGGCCCGTCCCCAGCGCTGGATGCGGTCATGCGCGCCACCTTGACTCTCAATTGAGAAGCTGGCCTTCGAGTCCTTCAGGAGCAGGAAGGCAGCCGTACGCGCCATTAGGTCGCGTGGAACAGCAGCTGCGGCTTCTTGTGCCGCCGTTTCTAGACCGAGACTTTGGAAACGCTGGAGGGCCTCGGTGCGGTACACAAGCGGGCAAAAAGCCGGAGTGCCGGGAAGATTGTTCTTGACCTTGTGCCGAGATGACGTCTCGGCACCGCGGCCGTACTGCAGCTTCGGATCAACAACCGGCGCGTACGCGCCCCGCGCAGCATTGGGCAGGTCCAGGCGACGCGAAGTCAGCCACTCGTAGAGAAACCAAATTCTGCGCGCGTAGCCTCCGGTCGGTGTGTTGCGCACGATCCGTTCAATCGGCTCCGCCTTTATTTTGAGGAACAGGCGCTTGAGGACCGCTAGGTCAAGGCCTTCGTACTTCAGGGCGAACCTTAGATGTCCCTCAAGCGTCGGGGGCGGCGTATGGCGGGGCGAATAGATGCGCCATCCGTCCCGGTCCAAGATCCTGTGCCGACTGCCCGTGGCACAGAGCGCTCGAGGCAGGGGGACACGCAGGCCATAGGCGTCAATCAGGGCTGCGTAACCTGCCGGAGCTGCCGGTTCAGGCAGCCTGCGCTCGTGAAAAACGGTAATTTCCCGTGAAAAACAATGTCCACTGGCATGATTCATGCTTTTTATATTACTAAGTCAGCGATGCTGCACCAAGACTTGCAATTCTGTGATTCATGATACCTATGTTCAGTTCGGCATGGACTTCCAGTCCAAAAGTCTAGTCCCTGTGAAATTTTGTTTCCGGGTACGCCGTCCGGTTCGGTGCCCGCCCTGCCCGCTCGAGGCTGGAACATGGCCAAAGCCACCAGTCTCGCGACGCGCAAACGGTGGACTATCTGTAGGGATGGAGCGTGGCATGGTCCAGAACACCGCAAATGGTTTGGTCCCGGCCAAGCAACTCGAGGAGCAACCCTGCCATTCCCCCTGCGGCGAGGCCCCCCACACCGGCGCTCGGCGACCGCGTCGCTCAGATGCTCGCTGCCAGCCGCGCTCCCGCACGAGGTGCGATCACGGTACGGGCCAGACTACCCCAGCAGCGCTCCGCACCTCCGGCCGTGACCGGCAACCAGCAGGAAAACAGCGCATCGCCGGATCCGCTGCAATCCATTGGCGAACCATTCTCGGACAGGGACAGGACCCGTTGCGCCGGACAACCTCACTTCGATCCTTGCGTGGAATCCAGACCGCCCAAGCAAACGGTCGCCGCCTTTCGCCAGAACGCTCACGCCCGGTGCGGCGTCGGCAACCCAGCGCCCATGATTACTCTGGCTATCTCGCGGCGCAGCCAACGGACATCCATGCCACCAGCCTCCCCGGCAAGATCCTCGAGAGACGCACGTTGTCTTGACTCTATAGCCCACGCAGCAGTCGGCGCACCTGGGAAGCGGGCTCCGAATCCAGCCGGCGGTTCGGGCTGGCCAGATAGCGCTCCAGGAGCTGGCGCGCTCGAGAGTAGTAGCTCCGGCGTTTCGCTTGCACCCACGCCTTGGCGGCGGCCAACCACACATCGGGATTCTCCGGCTCTCGGGACAGGGCGTCCTCAAACAGTGCATCACTGGGCTGCACCTTCCCTCGGCGGGCCAGGAATCCTGCGTAAGTCAACTGATAGCCGATGTTCGCCGGCTCGAGCTGCCGGGCAAGACCGTATTTCTCCTCAGCGCGAGCGAAGTCCTCAGCTTGCTCAAAACAGGCACCCCACGCATGTGCGCCGCGGGCCGAATCGAGACGTTCGATCTCACCCGCGAGCCTCCTCGCCTCGTCCTTCTGCCCGCCGACGAAGCCGGGTGCCTCCAGATGAAACCGGTGCAGGGCCTCGAGAGCATCCAGGTTCGTGCCGTCGAGTTCGACCGCCTCCTGAAATGCCTGCCGCACTTGTTTCGCCAAGGGGGCGGCCTGAAGCCGCCGGAGGCCCGTCATCTGGTTCGCCCGCCGTCCGATCGCACGGCCGAGCCACAGCTTGTAGGTCGCGTTGGTGGGATCCTCCCCCAAGGCACGCTCAAATGCCCCTTGGGCCTTCCGGTACTCCTCGGCCGCATAGAGTCGCAGCCCCTCGTTCCAGTCTGTCGCGCCGGGCGATTGGGCCGACGGCAACGAGCTGCCCACCCCGACGAGGAGGCACGCAATCGCCAAGTGCCCCAAGTGCCGAGTGGTAGCGCTGATCATCCTGCAATTCTAAACCGCATACTCGGATGTGTCGCTACCGACAGGCTTTTTGCAAACACAGTTACGCACATCGACTGTCGGATCCGCGAGTCTTTCTGCGGAGAGCTGCCGCTCGCCGTGAGCAGATTGATGCACGGTTCGGGCGACAACTCGGAAGGAGCTGCTGATAGGCGAGATTCGCCTGCCCCGCAGGCGTGGTTCCGACGGTCGGCCCGGCGGAGGCACAGCCGGCGCACTGCCGTGGCGGTGCCGAAACTCGGTGGAATTGACGGGGCCGGCGGCTGGGAATCAGCCGCCGGGGTCGCTGGCCACCACAGCGAGGGTCTCGTTCGGGCACAGACGGAAGTTTCCCATTGCCTGCCTCAGGTTTCGGTACCCCAGCAGTCGCAGGATTAAGACCGCCAGGTGCGCGAGCCCCTCCGGCACCCACGGCAGCGACCTCTTTCGCGCTAGGCACGGATCTCCGGCCCGCTTCACGTCCCGCCCGGAATACATCTTCTTCCTTCTTCCACCGCCCCTCAGCACAGTCGCCGTCACTGCCGCAAAGCGCTTCCGGCAGTCGCGGCAGCGGTATGGCATGCGCGGGTGCGCCGCATCGGATTGGACGCGCTGGGGCTGACAATGCAGGCATACTAGGCCGTCCGGCCACTCCAGCGATAAAGAGTACAATCTCACTGGGCCTTCGCAGTCGGCGCGCATGCCGACGCTAGGTGCCATTCAGGCTGGAACCTAAAACTTCCCGCAGGCGAATCGGCTGGAGGAACCATGCGTCCGATTACCCGCAGAAAAGCGATGGCGACCGCGATCGCCGGCGTCGCGAGCGCCACCCAAGTCTCGGCGCAGAAGCAGCTCGGCGCTGCGATCGTCGGCACATCCCATTCCCATGCCTTGGGGCATCTGGAGTCTATCCGCGACTCGCAGAACTACCACTTCGTTGCTGCGGCAGAGCCAAACTCGAAGCTCCTGGAGCAAGCCCGAGCCAATCCCCGCTGGGCGGGAGTGCGCTGGGCCACGGTCGAGGAGATCCTCGCCGACGAGACAGTCGATGTGGTCTGCGTCGAAATGGATCCGTTCGATGCCCTGCCCTACTCGCTAGCTGCCGTACGGGCCGGCAAGCACACCAAGATCGACAAGCCGCCGGGAGTGAACCTCGGGCTGCTGGAGCGCATCTACAGCGAGGCCCGGAGTCGGAACGTGGTCGTGCAGATCGGATACGTCTACCGCTACAACCCAGCGTTCCGGCTGGCGCGCCGCGCCCTCGACGAACGCTGGCTCGGGCCGATTCGATCGGCCTCTTGCCAGATGAATGACATGCAGACACCCGAAAGCCGCAAGCGCCTAGACCGCTATCCCGGCGGGCAGATGTATGAGATCTGCTGTCACATGATCGACGCCTTGATCTGGCTCATGGGGCCTCCGCACCGCGTTAGCTCCGTGCTGAGACAATCCAAACCCGGACAGGATCAGTTCGAGGACGATGTGATCGGGACGTTCGAGTTCGACTCTGCGGTAGCGACTGTCAAAAGCCACACCCGCGACGGGGAGCGACACTTCTACCTGTTCGGCGAGTGCGGGTCGATCCAGATCGACGACCCGGACAGGCCTAGGGTGCGCTTGGTCCTCAGCGAACCGCACGGAGGATTCCGGGCCGGCAGTCAAGAGGTGGATGTGGGGCCCTCAAGACGCTACCTGCCGGACTTCGACGACTTGGCCGGGGCGATCCGCGAGCAGCGCTGGGTGGAGCACTTCACGCCGGAGCACGACCTCGCCGTGCAGCGGGCATTGCTGCAAGCGTGCGGCATGGGAGTCTAGCCGGCACCGGCTGCCGCCCGCCTCTGCGCTGCGGAGAGCGCAACAGGACGATAATCGAAGAGCATGAGCCCCGGCTCGCCCGACGGACTCGCTTGGAGCAGCCCGGCCCAGAGTTCCTGTTGCCGATAGCCGACTCCAGAATCGGCGGAACCGTTGCAGCCTCACGCCGAGCGCCCTTGGCTGATGAGAGCGATTACCCAATGCCGAAACTATTCGCCGCAATAGCGGCTACCACGGCGATCTTCGCCTCGTGCGGCGCGCCGCACGAACCTCCGCAAGCAAACAGCGAATCCCGAGAATTCGGCTCATGGACAACTGTCGCGACGACGGGCAACCCTACTGCACGGCATGAGGCCGCGATGGTGGCCCACGGAGGCAAGGGCTATCTGCTCGGCGGTCGGGGCGTAAAGCCCGTCGAAGAATTCGATCCGGCCACCAACACGTGGCGCGCACTGCGGCCGACCCCCCTCGAGATGCACCACTTCCAGCCCGTCTCTTACGGAGACCGCATCTACGTCATGACGGCGATGAGCGGAGCATACCCGAAGGAGGTGCCTCTCGAGACCACCTATACCTACGACCCGGCCCAGGATACTTGGGAAAAGGGTGCCGCGATTCCTGCCGGGCGACGGCGCGGAGGCGCTGGAACCGTCGTGCATGACGGCAAGATCTACATTGTGGCCGGAATCATAGACGGGCATACCAGCGGGACTGTGGCATGGTTCGACGAGTTCGATCCCGCCACCGGCTCGTGGCGGGTGCTGCCAGACGCCCCGCACGCCCGCGATCACTTCTCGGCCGTGGTGTGGGGGGAGCGGCTGTACTGCATCGGGGGCCGGGACACGAGCTACCACGAGCCGGACAACTTCACAGCGTTCTTCGCGAAGGTTGTCCGCGAAGTCGATGTCTACGACTTTGCGGCGGGTACCTGGACGACATTGGAGGAGCCGTTGCCGGTTGGCACTGCGGCCGGAGGCCTCGCGGCCCTCGATGGATGCATCTACTACGCCGGCGGCGAGACGGCCCAACGGGAGGCCCACTCGGAAACTTATCGTCTCGATCCTCGTACAGGAGTGTGGCAATTGGAAGGTTCGCTGCAGAGGGGGCGGCACGGCGGCGGTGCAGCGGTGCTCGACGGGAGGATCTACTTTGCCGTCGGCAGCGGCAACCGCGGCGGAGGCCCGGAACTTGATTCCACCGAAGTCTTCGACCCGGCAAACTGATGGCCCGCCTCACCGTGCCGGTTCCATGGACCGTGGTCCCGACGGAGCCCAAGCGCAGCTAGCGGCCCGGTGTTTGGGGCAATCTGGAGAACCAAGCATACTTCCGGGTGGTGCTGCGTGTCGGTTACGCCCAGAGGGTCGACCCAAGCTGCCCAAGCTCCTCCTTGACGCACAGACAGCGAAGAGCCGATCCCCGAAACTGGGTTCGCCCACTGGCTAACGTTGGTCCGCTCGAAAACCATTTCCGTCGGGTTCAGCTCCGGGCTGTACCGCGGCAGCGGCAGCGCCACATTCTCCGGGACCTCCAGCCTCTTCGCCTTGCACCAACCGCAGCCGTCCTGCACCACCACCGTCCGCGCTCCCGGCACCACCGCCGCGCCGATCGCCCGCAGATGCATGTTCATGCCAGCGGTGCCGACCGGGCCGATGCAGGTTCTGGTGCGACCTGTTCCGTCCAGCATGTTGCATGGCAGGGCGTAGTGGTGCAATACATAGTCGAAGTCGTACGAATCGTTGATGTCGCGTGCAAGTGCGTCGAGCTGCCAGCCAAACCGCATGTTGTGCTGCTGGCCAGCGGTGCCGCCTCAATAGATCCCGGTCAGCGATAACGCACTCTTCTTCTGGAAATTCTGCGAAATGCAAAAGCTTGCAGCATGCCCAATGGAAAGATATATTTTCCTTCTTGCGCTTCAATATTGATATTTGAAATTAAGCGTGTATAGTCAAAAATTTCGCGATCGATAGCGGCGTTATTATACTCGCAACTGCATTATTGAGGCCGATTTTGATTTGGAAATGTCGATGCATGTAACACCAGAATCGCCAGCGACTGTGCTGTCGATTTTCGAGAACAATCCAAAAGCTATGCACAATCCAAACAAAGCATATTCATTTACTGTCGCTTATAAGTTGAGAAAATTGACCTTCACCTTGCAGGTTCCCGGCAGGATTCTGCTTTTTACAACCATCTTTTGATCATCCGAAATGTCGAAGATCGGCCGGATTAGGATTGGTCTAACGAACTAGACCTCGGCTCCGCGTATCACGCGACCAATCGAGTCGGCGACAACCACACGGAGTTTGCCAACCTGCCACTGGGCCAGAACAGTCATGAAGACCGTTCCCACGCCAGCCGCAGGCTGCTGCCATCGGCAAGATCGGTTGTGCTCGGGCGCACTAGGTTCAGCTTCCCTGCAGCCCCAGACGGCTCGACTGGGAGCGGAGATTCCACCCACCGTTCCGACACCTCCCTGCTTGCCTCGCCGCGGGCCACAGCGACCAAGTGGCTACAATTCACCGAGGAGCACACGGAATGCTTAGGAACTCCCGCCGAATTTCACCTGCTTGGCTCGCTTGCTGCCTCGGGGCGACCGTCGTTTGCTGTGCCTTCGGCTCCGAGCGAAATCAGCGAGCCCCCAACATCGTCTTCATCCTGGCCGACGACCTCGGCTGGCGGGATACGGCTGTTTACGGCAGCCACTTCTACGAGACACCCAACATCGACGCCCTAGCTCGGCGAGGGATGCTCTTCACCAACGCCTACGCCGCTGCAGCTATCTGCTCCCCCACCAGAGCCAGCATCCTCACCGGCCTCCATCCCGCCCGGATCGGCATCACGACCGCCAGCGGCCATCTGCAGCGGGAGGTGCTGGCCAAGCAGCTCCGCCGCAAGGGCGCGAAGAACCAAGCGGCGTTGGTGGCCGATAGCGTCACGCGCCTGAAGCTCGAGTACTTCACGCTGGCCGAGGCGCTCCAAGGGGCGGGCTACCGCACAGGCCACTTCGGCAAGTGGCACCTCGGCCGCAAGCCCTACGACGCATTGCACCAGGGCTTCGACCTCGACCTGCCAGGCTTTCCCGGCCCCGGGCCGTCAGGCGGCTACCTCGGTCCGTGGTCGTTCTGGAACGGGCAGGGGCGGGCAGGCGAACACATCGAGGACCGCATGGCAGCGGAAGCCTCGAAGTTCATGCACGAGCACCGCGACCGCCCCTTCTTCCTCAACTACTGGGCCTTCTCGGTCCACGCTCCGATTCAAGGCAAGCCGGAGCTGGTCGACAAATACCGCGGAAAGGCCAACCCGGACCATCCCCAACGCAATCCGATCAACGGCGCGATGGTCGAGAGCCTGGACGACGCCGTCGGCACATTGGTCGCCACGCTCGACGAACTCGGCATCGCCGACGACACAATCATTGTCTTTTTCTCGGACAACGGTGGCATGGTCCACCGTTTCGACGGGGGCTCAGCCGTGACGAGCAACGCGCCGCTACGCAGCGGCAAGTCGTCGATCTACGAGGGTGGAGTTCGCGTACCGCTGATCGTCGTCTGGCCGGGAGTCACCGCCCCGGGCTCGCGTAGCGACGAGATCGTCCAGAGCATCGACTTCTACCCGACTCTCATTGAGATGACGGGCATACCTAGCGAGCAGCACCAAGAGATCGACGGCACGAGCATCGTGCCTGCCTTGCAGGGAGGCACAATCGACCGCGGAGCCGTCTTCGTCCATGCCCCGCACTACACGCCGGCCACACTGCATCGTCCCAGCACATCGGTGCGGCAGGGCCGCTGGAAACTGATCCGGTTTTACTGCGACGGACCGCAGCAAGCGGATCGCTTTGAACTCTACGACCTTGAGCGCGACATCGGCGAGGAGCACGACCTGGCCGCTCGGGAACCCAGCGTCGTAGCAGGCCTGAAGCGACTCATCGCAGGCTTTCTCCAGGAAACCAGGGCGGTGATTCCGCAACCCAACCCGGCCTATGAGGAGGGCTTGAGCCCGTTTCCTAACGGGCCCGCCCGCAAGGCTGGCTAAGCAGCGGCAGCCCGCGCTGTCCGAGCCGACGGGCTTTGCGGGCCGGGACCGGTTCGCTACAAGTGCTCGTGCGGACGCCGGGGAACGGAAGGCATCGTTAGCTTCCCCTCAGCTCAGCCAGAAGCCGCAGCAGCCTCAGGAGCGCCGCAGCCCTGCCCGTTCCATGGCGACAGACATGCGCTCATAACAGATCCTCGCTGTGGCGATCGGCTGGTAGTCGTCTTGGCGATGGACCTGGGAGCTGACTTCGACATTCGCGAAGCCCCCGTAACCCCGGGCCCGGAGGAAGCGAAAGAGTTCAACGTAGTCTGTCGAGCCTTCGCCAGGAAGCACGAAGCGGTGTCCTCCAGACATTCGCTTAGCGTCCTTCAAGTGCAGATAGGGACATACGGGCAGCAGCCTCTCCAGAGATCCGGCGAGGTCCAATCCCGCCAGCCAGAGATGGCTGTAGTCATACGTGCAACGCAAGTAGGGGCTGCCGACCTGCTCAATCAGCCAGATGCTGCGCTCGGCATTATTGACCGCATGGCCCACATGAGGCTTGAAGCAAATGACGGTGCGGCCAGAGGCCGCAATCATGGTCCACTCGCCAACTTCCTCAACCAACTCGTATTTCACGGCCTCCCACTCGTTGGGTTTGCGGCCCAGCACAGTTTCCAGCAAGGGTGGATCATCAGGAGCTAGGTCGACCCCGAGTTCGACCGCCCGCCGAGCCCGGTCGAGATTCTCCGCTCGGGACTGGATGGGATCCACCGCCCGCAAGGTCTCGAGCAGCGCCGGCACTTGCAGGCTGTGGTCGGTGAGCATGCCTCGGAGCGTCGCACGGTCGTGCGCCGACAAGAGCCGGGGCTCCGCAGGCCAATCCGGCATGATGGCGAGCTCCACGCCGTCGTAGCCAGTCCGGGCAATCAATTCCAGTGCGTCACCGGTCGACAACATCCAGAGACCGTACGTACCAAAGCTCAAACCAACTGGCTTCGGGGCAGCAGCGAGGCCTGGGGCCACCGCCAAACCACCGAGAAAAGCACGCCGCGACGGAACTGCCCTTGCCCGGGGCTCTGGCTTCTGAGGAAAACTGCAAATGGCCATGGCGCTAGCTGCCCGTTGTGCTGTATCCGTTCCAATGATAGGCGTGCAGCGCTCGGCGATCCCCGCTCGTGCTTCTGCCAAGGCAACTCCGGGCCGTGTCTGCCAGACCCAAGCCTGCTCCCCGTCGAACCGGAATCCGCGCTCAAGGATTGGATGCCGGTGTGGCAAGGCCGATATCGATGCGAACCCGAATTACCTGCTGCCGATCAAGACGATTGCTGCCGCAATGCCGCAATTTCACGACCAAACACCATTCGAGTCCTCCGATAATGAAGCATCATTCGGGCAGCCCAGTCTTCTCGGGCTCCCGGGCGAACGGGTATTTGGGCCTTCCGCCTTCACCAAGCCCGAGGCTGTCGTGCGAGAGCTCGCAGCTTGCCACGCACTGACTCGGATGCTCGAACGGTTCGGTTTGCGCCTCCACGAAACGGTGTTCGAACAACCATTGGCCAGCGTCGGGTGGGCCGTCGTGCCACCAATCGTCGCCGATCAAGTAGCAGACAGGCATGCGTGTCTGCTCAGCCGCCACAGCGCTACAGAACCCGATCGTGTTCTGGCCCGGCTCCGGCCCTTCCGCGACGCCGTCGTTGATGTAAGGTCCGTGACACCTGATACCCATCCGCTCATCTCGAGCATCGCCGCTGGTGTATTGACCTCGGCAACGCAGGCATCGCATGTCAGGACCAATCAAGTGGACCTGCCACTTCGCAGACAACAGACGCTCTCACGACTCCACGAAAACGCCGCCGTCGATCAACGGAAAGCAGTTTGCGTAGGCGAGGTGATCGAAAAACATGCAGAGAATATCCGCTCTAGTATACGCTTATCTGCGCCAGTCTTCGTAGTATGCTAGATATTCCCTACAGTTACACGGATTTCCTCCCTGCCAACAGGTGACGCAGACACCTTCCCATACGCTCCAGTTCCTTTTCTCGTGTTGATAATAGTGTTGCCAAAACGGAGCGTCCGGGCTATCCTCGCATGCATGAACACCGGGCATGCATGAATACCGGGAAACGCACCGCCAGGGTCAGGACCCACCTGACCAAGTGCGCCGTCGACGCGCTGCAACCTGCCGAGAAGTCCTGGATTGCCTAGGACGACCGGCTCACCGGCTTCGGTTGTCGCGTGCAGCCCTCGGGGCTCAAGTCCTTCAGGCAGAGAGCTTTACGCTCGTCGGCATTTCTGACTTCCAGACGCCCCGAGAGTTTTCGCAACACGGAAATGATCTCCGTGCGGTGGGCAGCAAATTCTTCGGGCAGAGCAAGAGTGTCGTCCCGGATCGCCACCCGAAGACAGTTCTGTATCCCCCCGGTCCTCGATATAACCTTCCGCCTGCCCTTCCGCCTGCAAGTGGTCGAAAAATGTCCGCGACTTGTCGAACTCGAAGGTTGTCGTTCCTCCGCCGTCACGGATTACTGGAAGCTGCGCGAACCGATGCAATGCGACTACGCCGAAGAGGACTCCGGTATGATTCTCGATCTAGCGTTGAAGGTTCTTGGCAAACTTTTCGTAGCTCTCCCTCGTGACCACCGTCAGTGTATTCAGGTCAAAGCCGCGCAAGCACTGTCCGTCCTGATTGACGCAAAGACGCAGCCCGTCCGATGGTCTGGCGTCGCTCGCGCTCGGTCTGAATGTCGCGCAGCGCCGAATGGGAGAAGATGAATTTGGGTGGCTCGTCGAGACTGAGCAACCTTTCCTTGTCCCCCATGATGAGATTGCAGGCGCACTCGGCCTTGTCGCGATTGGCCTGGGTGTTCTCGGCGGTGTCCGTCCATCCACCTTTCCTGTCTATCGAGAAGTAACCGTCGTAGACCTCCTCGGCGGCGGCCGCGAGGTCCACTTCTGTGAACAGGGACTGGTAGTCGGGGTGCTGCGCGAGCCGTCGGTACTCCTCCTCGAACACTCGAGGATAATCGCCCTTGACAGCGTTGCCAGCCTCGTCTTAGCGGCGGTAACGCTCCACTGTGTCGACGAAAAAAGGCTGAGCACCTTGATTCCCTGCGGGCGCAGCCGTTTTTCCTTGTTGAGGTGCTCGCGAATGGTTCGCCGGATCATCTGGCTTTGGATGGCAGCGGCGTCCATGTCGCCCCGGACCTCGCCCTCCCGGAGAAACCACTCGCCACCCGGCACGCGGAGTTCGACGAGCGTGGTTCCCCTCCCAACCCGGATTTCGCCGACACGGCAGTCTCGATAGACGGCGCGGCCGGTTGTCTGTTCAAGATCGTCTCCGTCCTGAACCGACCTTTCCGCACGCCGCACCCATCCCGAGATTTCGACATTGAGTTCGACTTTGGCGTTGATGACGCCGCGTTTGTTGCTCGTGGACATCAAGGAGGACATAGGGCCGATCGCCGGCGTCCTTGACAGTCGCAGACGCCACTTCGATCTGCTTGACCAGCTTGCGCTCGTCGGTATCGGCGGTATCCAGACGGTAGACCATATGGTACTTGTCGACATGCGTTGCCGAGTAGCGCAGCGTGCAGAGCGGGTTCATCGCATCAAGCGCTTGCGTCCACCGCCTGCAACTGGAAGTCGAGATCGGGCTCGAAACGGAGCTTCATCATGCCGTAGTGTCTCTCGACTACGTTACCGCACCATGCGGTCAAGCAAACATCAACCGCTCGCCCTTCGGCTGCGGGACCGGCCGTTCCAGCTCCTGCGCTCGCTCGACCCAGAACTGCATGGCGTCCTTGACATTCCGCAACGCAGTTTCTTGGTCGTCGCCGTGCGCCATGCATCCGGGCAACTCGGGAACCTCGGCGATGAATGCCTGGTCCTCGTTGCTCCAGTAGAGGATGATCTCGTACCTGTGCATCAGTCGTCCCATCCCAGCCTGTATTTCAGAATGAGCTGCCGAACCTGCTTCACCTGATAGGGGTTGGCGTGTCTGGCGCGACTTTGCAGATTGACTATTTCCACGATACCCTCCTTGTCGAAAAGGTGGTGGCTTCCGCGTATGCGCTGCTCGAATCCGAGATACCCCATTAGGGCTCGCAGATCGGAGAAACGGATGTCCGCGTCCGCCCGTCCCCGAATGTATTGTCTGCAACAGTCGCTCATGCCGGTTCATGAGCCGTCATCCTCAACCCGTCGGCATCACAGGCTTCGCATGTTGCCGAGGCCGCGCTGCTTGTAGAACCTCGGCGAGGTTCGTCTTGGCGATGTCGTCGACGAAGGCGCTGTCGCGAAAGACGACGGTGCTCTCACCGGCAGGCGCGAGCGCATCATGCCCGTCAGCGATGTCCGTGCCTCAATGTGGGCCAGCAGAGCCTCGACATCGGTAAGCTGGCGCTGCACTGTCAGGACATGACGCGACCAAACTCTCCATGCTTTTCAGCGCGTTCACGCGGAGAAGCTAGACGGGGCTCTCCTCGCGGTCCAGTTTCCGGAAGGTTCCGCCTCCGCCGCAAAGTCCGGTGCTGTACTTCTCGTCATACGCTTCTCGCCTCTGTGGCAGGACGTAGCGCAGCGGTGCATAGGCAGCGAAATTCAGACAGCGGATTTCCGAATTGATTTCGTGGATCAGGGGAAACTCTCCCGCAAGATCGACATCCGGCTTCACGTTGATCAGCGTCAGGCACTCCGGGAAGCGGCTGGTCTCGCGATCTCCATATTGTTTTTGTGAATGATGGAGGGAATGGACGATTGTGAGACGGTCGAGCAGCGTAAAATAATCGAAATTCAGCCTGTCGACGAGCCGGAACGGCGTACGCTCGGCCTCATCCAGTTCAAGCCAACGGTTGAACTGCTTCTGCGCCAATCGGGTCGTGCTGTCGATACTGGACAGGCCATAGCATGCCAGCGCCGTGTCGTCGACCTCGGTGGCGAAGGGCGCATCGAACCACGCACCGAGGCGCTCGCATTCTTCGGGCATTTCGGGTGCCTGAATCAAGTTGAGCGGATTGCCCGGTACGAGACCGAGCCCGTCGGTGCTGAACGAAAATGACACCAGCAGGGCCTGCCCCGCGCCGCCATCGCTGTTACGCACCACAATCGCCCCCTGCGGAATCACCCGTCCCGCACGATGCCCAAACAGGTCGGGTTCGGCACCGTCCGCCGGCAGCAAGAGCCGCGCACCGGTCACTTGCCAAGTTTCCAGCAAGTTCCTCGAATGCAAAGAGCGACAGCGTTCGGGAAGCGAGGTCGACCCGGTTGCCGACCCTGAGCCAGGGGCGGACAATACTGATCGCGTCAAAAACCGTGCCCCTGGAATCCCTTTTTCGATTGATTTTTGAGTGAATTTATTGTACATTATTAGTATGATAAAAAAAATTATTCTTTCTCCTATGCCTTACTGAAGACCAGAATTTCAAGGTCCGAAAAAACGTGGTCTTGCAGTTCATGGGAAGAAAGTCAGTGGCCCAGATAAAGTCCTGCGTCTCTTGCTCCATACGCACGATCTATCGTTGGACCTCACGCTTCTGTCCAAGAGGCATGGAGAACCTGCGGGATCGCCAAAGAACGGGACGACCGCGCCAAGGGACAGACCGGCACGTTGCTTGGATTCGCATCGTTGTCGGAGACCAAGACCCCGCTCAAGGCCCATGCGAGTTCGCTTGGCGGACCGCGCAGCGAGTGCGCCAAGCCTTGGGGGAGAAGTTCGGCAGCGTCTTGAGCGCCTCCCCGGTGCGCCGGATCCTGCGGCGGCTCCAGCTCCCGCCGCAGCGGCCCCAGCGGCGCGCTACCCAGTACGAGCCCGCTGACGTGCAGCGCTGGCAAGACCCAGAGTTTCCCAAGCTCCTACGCCGTGCCCGGGAGTGGGGAGCCCTGCTCGCCTGCGCCGACGAGTCCGGCCTGACTGCGCCGAGCGTGTACGAGCGCACCTGGGGCCTCTGCGGTCGGCCCCCCGTCGGGCGGGTGGCCAGCGGACGCTTCCGCCTCCACCGGCTGGCGGCCAGCAGCCCGGAGAGCCAGCTCGAGGACAGGGTGTGGGAAGGCCCTGTCACGGCGGAGGTCTTCCGGGAGTTCCTCCAGCAGCTCGCGGAGGAAGCAGACCGGAAGATCCTGGTAGCGGTCGACAATTGCAGGATGCACCGCGCCCGGACAATCCAGGAGTGGCTGGCGGCGGACCAAGCCGCAGCAGAGCTGTGTTGGCAGCCGGCCTACTCGCCGCAAGTCAATCCGGTGGAACTGCTAGGGGCCTTGGTCCAGCGGCGGGCCAGTCGCAAGCTGAGCAAGACCGCAGCACAGCTTCGCGACAACCTGGAAGCTGCTTGCCAGTCTTTGCCCGGAGTTCCGGAACAGGTGCGGGCCTTCTTGCGAGAGGCAGACTGCCAGTCTATTCTTGCCTGTATTCTGAGGACACGCCTTTTGACGCGATCTGTATCGACCACGCGATCGGTGCCTGTGTTGGGAACGATCCTCATCGCATCCTGACGGCCCAGGGGCCGACGGTCCCGACGCCGGTGTTGCGGAACTCGCCGGTGATCCTCGTCATGACGGCGAGTCCGCAGTCCGCATGTGGCCGCAGCGGCGGCGAGGAAGGCGTCCGGCACGTGATCGTCGAGCGCCTCGCCGAGCCGGCGCTTGTCCTCCTTGATCCGTGCGCACGCACGGTCGTCGGCCAGAGTCCACGCGACGATGCAGTCCTCGAGCAACTCGTCGAGAAGATCGTGGAATCGGTCGGCGAGGCCGCACCGACATCGGCCGAGGGCCAGACGGCCGATGCCGTCGAGCACTCCCCAGACGGTGGTCTACGCGAGACCGAGGCCATCGACGACGATCAAGGCGAGGTAGGCGGCGACCCGCGGTTCGGACCGCGGCCGCATCATTTTGGAGACGACGTTCTGCTCAGGACTATGCACATCAGCTGTATGTCGTCAACCCATTGATTTCAATACCTATGACAGGTTGTGATGGGCATTGGCTCGTTTTATGTTCGTACTCGGAAGCCACTGGGAATGTTGGTGGTTTCCCTTGGGGACAACGGCAATCAACCGGGTCTCCGTGGGGCACCGATGCGTTCCTGCAATGGCCGCAACGAGGAGAACACCGCCTTGGGAATCCGCACCCATATGGACTGGGTGCCCGATGGAAGTCCGTCTTCGATCCCGAGTTGTGGTGGCAGGGGCTCGTCGCCGCGACTGCGGGAGCGGTCTTGATGGCGATCCTCGCCTGCGCGGTGGCGCTGGCGTGCGACACACCGGGCATGACTGGTACGCGGCGGCGAGGATCACGGTCGCGGATCTCCTGATCGGCACCGGCTTCGACGCGGACGCACCGATCGAATACCGCAACGCGGACGGCGTCGTCGAGACCATCAGCCGTTACGGCCTGACCGTCACGTTCGAGGCCCGGTGGGCGCGGGAGGACATCCTGGAGGCGGCCTGGGACGGGGCAACACTGGGTGCGCTTTCCGGGTTCGGCGGTGCGATGCTGTGTTTCGTGCTGCTCTGGAGATTCATGAGTGATCGCGGGACTCGGCACTCCGAGTAACACGGCGTGCTTTGGTGATCGACCAACTCGGAGCGGCAGGAATTTGCGCCAGATCGCAACTGATTAAATCACTCAATATCTGGAAGGTAAATTACACGGTTTTTCTTCCAAGAAATGAGATCTATCTATGGATAAATATCCCTGCTAAAAGGAGTTTTACCGCAAGAAAATACCATGATCTCCTGGTGCTCTTGGAACTCTTCAAAGGCTTCTTCGCTTGATTCCGATGACACAAGATGTTGAACGGATTTGCAGGTTTGAGGGTTCAAGGCACGGGTTTCGGTTGTGCAGCAGCAGACAGGCACTTTTGTAGCTGCCGAGTCCGGTTGGTCCCGACACCACCGAGTTATCACCGACTTCTAGTTCGCGGCGTTCTGAGATCGACAATTGGCTGCCGCTTTCCTCGGCCATTGCAAGCTCCGGTGTTCGCGATGCGAACCACCAACGGTCCTGGGACCTAACCAAAAGACAGCGTCCGCCCCGCGCACGCCTGTGTCGACCAGCCACAGCATCACCCCGCGGCGAATGCAGAACCAGTTCGAGCCAAAGCTTGCCTTGCGGAGGATTGCCGGCCCGCGGGGACCCTCAGCTACACTCATCAACGGACCTATGCTCCGTGCGTACCTTTCCATGATCGCGCTGCCTCTGCTCCTTGCACCAGCTCTGGCTGAGCAAACCAGCCGACCCAATATCGTCTTGATCGTGACCGACGACCAAGGGTGGTGGGACCTTGGCATGCGCGGCAACGAGCACATCCACACTCCCAGCCTAGACCGGCTCGCCAGCGAAGGGGTCGAGCTGACGCGCTTCTATGTGGAGCCGGTCTGCGCCCCGACTCGCGCTGGGCTTATGACCGGCCGCCACTACCTCCGCACGGGCCTGTACAACACCCGCTTCGGAGGCGACACCCTCCACCTCGACGAAATCACGCTTGCGGAGGCTCTGCGGAACGCGGGTTACCGCACGGGCATGTTCGGCAAGTGGCACTTAGGCGAATACCGTCGATTCCACCCCGAGCAGCGTGGATTCGACGAGGCACTGTTCTTCTCGGCGGGCCACACAGAAAGGTACTGGGAGCCCGACTTCCTCCTGCAGAGAGGCAGCCCTGTGCATGCCCGGGGCCATATCACCGACCTGCTCACCGATGCGGCGGAGACTTTCATCCGCACGCGGGGCAGCGGCCCGTTCTTTCTCTACCTGGCCTACAACGTGCCGCACGCCCCGCTCTTCGTGTCCGACCAGCTGCACGAGAAGTACCCGCGCTCAGGGGCTCGATTCGCAGACCGCCAGAATCTACGGCCTGATCGAGCAATTGGACGCAGCGGTCGGACGCCTGCTGCGGACACTGGACGACGAAGGGCAGCACGAAAACTCGCTCGTGATCTTCATGAGCGACAACGGAGGCGTGAGCCGGCACTACAGAGCCGGCCTGCGGGGCGGCAAGGGTTCGGTCTACGAAGGCGGTGTGCGCTCACCCTTCTTCGCACGCTGGCCCGGCAAGTTCGAAGCCGGCCGCAAAACGGCGGCGCGGGCGACACATCTGGATTTGTTCCCGACTCTGGCAGAGATAGCCGAAGCGGAGACACCGAGCGACAGGGCTCTCGACGGCCGCAGCCTGCTGCCGCTGCTCACCGGAGAGACCGACGAGAGCCCCCACCCGCGGCTGTTCCATATCTGGGATCGGCACAGGCCGAGCCTGAAGTCGCGGTGGGCGGTGGCTGGCCCTCGGTACAAGCTTGTGGGCGACGAGCTGTACGACCTCCGGAACGACTCCGGGGAGCAGCGCGACATCGCCGCCGAGGCACCGGACATAGCCGCCCAACTCAGGCGGGAGTTCACCGAGTGGCTTACGGACGTGACCGCTGGACAGACCTTCGAACCGCTGCCCATTCCCGTCGGGGACCCACGGGAGAACCCTGTTGACCTGCTGCCGAGCTGGGCCCGCCACAAAGGCCGGCACGCGAGCGTGGTCCATCCGTATCACCGCGGGCCCACCGAGCCGGCAGCGCTCGGAGAGCAAGCGGCGGAAGACTCAACCGTCTACACCTTCGGCGCGTACTATTGGGACACCATCGAGGGGTGGCGGGAACCTGGCGAGACGGTTGCGTGGAAACTCGACATCGAGGCGTCCGGCACCTACGACATCACCCTGGTCTACGGCTGCGACCTCACGGATGCCGGAGGGGAGTACAGGGTGCGAGTGGGAGACCAAGCCATCGCGGGCAAGGTGCATCCAACAACGGGGCGAAGCTTTTTCGAGGCCCGCCGCATCGGCTCTGTGCGGCTGGGAGCGGGTCCGGCGGTGCTCCGGGTGGCAGTAGTCTCCGCATCAGGTCGGGACCTGATGGCCCTGAACCGCGTGCGGCTTGAACGGCGCTAGGGCCGATCGCAGCACGGTCGGCTCGTACAAATCACCCCGGTGCGGTCGAAAGCTAGGGCGTGTTCACGCCAATGCAGGGCATCGACGATGAGTGCGAAGAGGATGAATCCCCGGTCGCACGCCCAAGGCGCGAATCGCGTACTGACCGGACCAAAATCCGTGTCGACGAAATCCACTTTTCGCTTGTCATAATCGGTCCGTTTGAAGTACATTATTTGCATGGATATTCGAACCATAATTTCCTTCCCAAGACTTTTAAAATACCAGCGGTATAAGGTCCGCAAAAAAGCGATTCTGTATCTCAGGGATGGAGAGAGCATTGCCGAAGCTGCGGCGAGGTTCTCCGCCGCAACACACATCTCGAAGCGCTGGACCGCCCGCTATGCTCTGGGTGGATGCGGGAATCTCCAGGATCGCCAGAGAACCGGCAGGCCGCGGCAGGGGACCGCCGAGCACGCCGACTGGACCTATGCCGCGGTGGTCGACAAACCCCCGCGCAGGGCCAGTTCGCGTGCGTGCTGGGGACCGTGCAGCGGGGCCGCCGGGCCTGGCTGGACAGGGGCAGCCTCGCGCTCGGCCTCCGCCCGGGGCGGCGGAGCCTGCGGCGGCTCGGGCTCCTCCCGCAGCGGCCCCGGCGGCGGGCCTGCCGCTCCAGGCCCGGCAACGGACGGCGCTGGCAGGAGCGGGAGTTCCCCGCAAGCGCCCGGCGCGGACGAGTCCGGCCCCGCTTCCCGCTGCGTCCCGAGGCGGACCTGGGGAGGGCGGGGCCCACACGCGGTTCCGCCGGCCCAGGCGGGCCGCGAGCAGCCCGGACGGCGGGCTCCACGCCACGGGGCCTGAGGGCCGGGCAACCGCCGGAACATGCCGGGGATTCCTGGAGCAGCTCGTCCGGGAGATTCCCCCGCAAGCGCTGCCGGTCGCGGACCGCGGCAGTCTGCCCGCGGCAGCCGCAATCCGGGAGTGGCTGGCGGAGAACGCGGCGGAGATCGAGCTCCTTCGTCAGCCGGCCTGCTCGCCGGAGGTGAATCCTGCGGAACTGCCGCGGGCGTTGGTCCAGCGCAGGGCAAGTCGCTTGGGCCGCAAGACGCAAGCGCAGCCCCCCGCCAACTTGGAAGCCAACCTGGCAAACTTGGCAAGCGTCGCCGGAACGGGGGCGGTCGTTCCGGCGCGAAGCGGACTGCCGGTATATTCTCGCCGGCACTCTCGGGTTGCGGCTTTTGGCCCGGTCAGTCCCGCCGCCGGGCCGCTGGGTGCCTGCCGGCCCCGGCTGGCAGTGGTCCGCCAGGGTTCGCCGCGGCGAGCTCCGCGCTCCGCCGGTGGGGGGCGGCTCGGGGAGCGGCCGGGGCGGGCTGCGGCGGGGGGCGGGGCAGCTAGCTGGACGTGACCCCCAGCGGTTCCCGGCCCCAGTTCGCCCGCCCCCAGGTGCCGACTGCAGCAGTGGCAGCCGCAGGGAGGGTCCCTTCCTGGCCTTTATTCCCTTCAGGGGCGCTCTGCCAGTTGAGGTGCTGTGCTTCGCGGGCAGTATCGGCGACATCGGCATCCGAGAAGATGCCTACGCTCCGTAGCGCGGACTCGCCCTAGGCGCGGTGGAGCGGGTGCAACTAGCTGGGACCCAAGGGCTTGCGGGCGCACCTGGCGCAGGCCGCCGCACGGGGTGCCGCGCTGCCTGCGCGGCTCAAGCCCGGGACGGGAAGGCTGGCCGGCGCGGCCCAGGCCCCCGCGCCGGCCCAGGCCTCGCGGCGAGCCCCCCGCTCGAACTGCCCGCCAACGCCCCCGGCCAGGCCTTGCCGAGCGCTCGCACCGAAGCCTCCCGGAGGCACGTTCGGAGCGGTCGGGCGCGGTTGGCTGTAGGATGCGGCCATGCAGACCTCGGTTCTCAGTGTTGCGCTTGGAGCGGGAGCGGTCGCCGGCCTCGCGACGGGCCCGCCCGCCGGCCCCCGCCCAAGAAGCCCTTGCCTCGGCAGCGGCCACGACTCGCGACGCCCGCTCCCGCTCCCACACCCCGCTGCCCTTGGACCGCCAGGTCTCGGCAGCGGGGGTCCGGAACCGCGACGACCTCCGGGCGTTTGTCCGGACCGCCGCACAGTACGCCTTCGGAGCGACCTGGACTCCGGTGGCCCCGGCCCCGGCCCCGGACAGGGCGGAAGAGTTCGACAGGGTCCGGCGCGCTTTCCACGAGGACGCCCGCTGGAACCGCGGCCAGGTCCATATCTACGTGCATAGCAGCACGGTGCGCGGGGAGGATGCCAGAACCTTCGTCCACCCGCCGGAGAGTGCGCTGGAAGGCGGCTACCGGGGCCCCCTGATCGACCGGTTCGGCAACGACTACTTCAAGGAAACCGAACGGATCGTCACGCAGTTCGGCGGCGGCTACGTGTACTACTCCGCGCCGAGCCCGCTGACGGGCGCCGACGAGCTGAAGGTCGGCTACGTCCTGCCCCTCGACTGGAACGGAACTCCGGCCGTCATCGGCGCCGGCCTGCACGAGCAGGATGTGCCGGGCGCGTGCTATCCCGGCGCAGTCAACGCCCGGAGCTTGGCGGCCGACCCGACGCCGGACCGCTTGCAGGCGTTGGTGCGCTGCGCCGCCTATCGGGTCGGAGCCGGAGGCCTGCTCGCCGCGCGCGAGCTGGCACTCGATGCGCGCTGGAACGCCGGTGCAATCTACGCTTTCGGCAGCGACCTCGCGGGAGCGCAGGTGTATTCCGGCATCGCCCCCGAGAGGAACGGTGAGCCGAGCGAAATCGGCGGCCCAGCGGCGAAGCTCGCCGGTCGGCAGGACGGGCTCGCGGTGGCGGCGGCGTTCGGGGAGTCCTTCCTCTACTACGAGCACGAGAACCCCGAGACGGGTGCGCCCCAGCGCAAGGTCGCGTTCGTGAAACGGGTGCTGGCGCAGGGCGCACCGATTCTGGTCGGCTCCGGCTACTACCTCGCAGACGGCGTGTCGGTTGCCGACGCCGGTCTGCCGGCGTGCGCGGACAGGGCGGTCGCGGCGAGCGCGATCAACACGCAGGAGGACCTCCAAGCCTTCGTGCTATGCGCGCGGGACGACGCGGCGCGGCACGGCGCGGAGGAGGCGGCTCAAGGGTTCAACTTCTCCCCGTATTGGAGGTCCCGGCCTTAGTACCTGTATGTGAGTCGGCTCCCCTGGTCCGGCCTCTCGGATCCTATCCCCTTGTTCGACACCCGCCTCGCGGTTGTCTGGCAGGACCCGGCAAGCCGCTCGGTCGATCCGCTCCTGGAGCTCTTCAAAATCGACCTCGTCGAGGAGTTCGGCCGCTCCTTCTTTTCCGAGGAAGCCCGCCTCGCACGGGATTTCGGCGGAGGCTGGATCTATTCCGCCGGCCGGACCGAGTACAAGGCGTGGCGCACCGCGGTGATCGACGACTGGGACGGAGCGCCCGCGGTGATCGGGGCGGCCATCGCTCCTCGCCACCTGCCCGGAAACTGCGCTCCGGGGCAGGTCAACGCGGGATTGGTCGCAGCCGCAGCGAGTCCCGAACTCCTGATGGATTTCGTGCGGTGCGCCGCGCACCGGATCGCGGGGGACGGCTATTCCGCGATCCCCGCACTGACGAGCGATCCGCGATGGAGCAGCGGATCGGTGTACGTCTTCGCAATGGACCGCTCGGGCATCCAGGTTTTCTCCGGCAATCCCGTCCGGGTCAACGGCAGCCAGTTGCAGGAGTGGGGCGATCCCCTGGCACCGTCCGGGCCGTTTCGCGGGAGGGACGTGATCAGCGCGGCGGACGCCTTCGGGGAGTCCTTCCTGTACTACAACGCCTTCAACCCGGAAACCGCTCGGACCCAGCGGAAGGTGGCGTTCTTGAAGCGCGTCGCGGCTCAGGGAGTTCCCGTGCTGATCGGAGCGGGGTACTACCTTGCGGACGGAGACGACCCGAACCACGGGCGAAGCGATTTCGGGCGCGTCGGTGACAGCTACTGGCCGCTCCAGGGATCGGCCGGCGGGAACGCTTCGAGGGCCAGTTCGTCCCATTGAGGGGAAACGGCACCCGGGCAGACGCCGCGCCGTCACGCAGAGCCGGAATGCGAGCCGATCCCGCTGACGGGAGGACGGATGACTAGCGATCCTCTACGGACCGGGACATCGTTTCGCTAGGGCGTGGACACGCCCTAGGCGAGGTGGAGCGGGTGCAGCTAGCTGGAGCAAAGGGGCCTCAGGGCGCAACTGGCGCAGGCCGCTGCGCGGAGCGCCGTGCTGTCTTCAACTGCTCAAGCACGTGACTGGAATGTTGGCCGTTGTGGGCGATCCGCCCGTGGCCCCGGACAACAGCGCCGCCGAGCGGGCCGTGAGGGCCCGGTGATCGCGCGCGCCACACCAGATCTGGAGCGAGCGGCGCGGCCGACACCGAACTGACCGGACTGCTGCACACGGTCTACGGCACTCCACCCCAGCAGGCCCCGCCCCCTACACTTGGTCGCAGGCCTCTCGCGAGGCCTGTGGCCGCCACGGCGGCCAGTCGCCGTGCCTGAACCGGTGGCTGCTTTGGACGCTTGACGCCGCACGCCAGCAGGCGCTGGCCCGCTGGCCAGGCAGCTTGCCCACACGGCTCACCGCAAGCCCGCCAGCGCCTCTCTCGGATCCCCCGGCAGCGCCCCTCGCTGGCGCGGCCTAGGTCCCCCGCGCCTGTCCAGGCCTCGCGACTATCCACCCACTCGGCCTGCCATCCTTGCCGATAGGCTTGCACCGGAGCATCCTGGAGGCCCCGGAGGCGCGTTCGGAGCGGTCGGTCGCGGTTGGCTGTAAGATGTAGCCATGAAGACTTCGGTTCTCAGTATTGCGCTTGGGGTGGGAGCGGTCGCCAGTATCGCGACGGGCCCGTCCTTGGTCCACGCCCAAGAAGCCCTTGTCTCGGCAGCGGGAATCCGGAATCGCGATGACATCCAGGCGTTTGTCCATGCCGCCCGCCAGTACGCACTGGCAAACGGGTTCGAAGAGGCCCGGCGCGCTTTCAACGAGGACGCACGCTGGAACAGCGGCCAGTTCTATGTATTCGTGGACGGCAACACGGTGCGCGGGGAGGATTCCAGAACATTCGTCTACCCGCCGGAGAATTCGCTGGAAGGCGGCTACTGGGGCCCGCTGATCGACCGGTTCGGCAACGACTACTTCAAGGAAACCGAACGGATCGCCACGCACTTCGGCGGCGGCTACGTGTACTACTCCGTGCTGAACCCACTGACGGGCGCCGACGAACTGAAGGCCGGCTATGTCCTGCCCATCGACTGGGACGGAACTCCGGCCGTCATCGGTGCCGGCATTTACGAGCAGGATGTGCCGGGCGCGTGCTACCCCGACACAGTCAACGCACGGAGCTTGGCGACGGATCCGACGCCGGATCGCTTGCAAGCGTTGGTGCGCTGCGCCGCCTATCTGGTCGAAGCCAGAGGCTTTTTTGCCATGAACGCACTGGTGCTCGATTCTCGCTGGAACGACGGTTCAATCTACGCTTTCGGCAGCGATCTCGCGGGAGCGCAGGTGTATTCCGGCATCGCCCCCGAGAGGAACGGTGAACCGAGCGAAATCGGTGACCTAGCGGAG
Organism: Bryobacterales bacterium; assembly: GCA_965213745.1. Taxonomy (GTDB): domain Bacteria; phylum Acidobacteriota; class Terriglobia; order Bryobacterales; family UBA6623; genus VXMF01. The sequence continues at coordinate 115,632 of CBDBZZ010000025.1, forward strand.
AAGTTCCTCGGTCGGGACGTGCTCGCGGTGACAGCGGCGTTCGGTGAATCCTTCCTCTACTACGAGCACGAGAACCCCGAGACGGGTGCGACCCAGCGCAAGGTCGCGTTCGTGAAACGGGTGCTGGCGCAGGGCGTACCGATTCTAGTCGGCTCTGGCTACTACCTCGCAGACGGCGTGTCGGTTGCCGACGCCGGTCTGCCGGCGTGCGCGGACAAGTCGGTCTCGGCGAGCGCGATCAACACGCAAGAGGATATCCAAGCATTCGTGCTATGCGCACGAGACTACGCGGCACGGCATGGCGCGGAGGAGGCAGCTCGATCGTTTCGCGATGACCCACATTGGAAGTCCGGGCCCTATTACCTGTATGTGAATCGGATCCCCGAGCCCGGTGCCGAGACATTCACCCTCGTGCATGTCCTCCGGGAGCGGGAAGGCCTCTCGTTCGGTCCGCTCTTGGATGTCTTCAACAACGACTTCTTTCTTGAGGAAGCCCGCCTCGCACGGGATTTCGGCGGAGGCTGGATCTACTACTCCTTCTTGAATCCGGCTTCCGGCCGGGCCGAGTATAAGGCGTCGTACAACGCGGTGATCGACGACTGGGACGGAGCGCCTGCGGTGATTGGGGCGGGCATTTATCCTCACCACCTGCTCGGAAACTGCGATCCGGAGCAGGTCAACGCGACATTGGTCGCATCCGAAGCGAAACCCGAGTTCCTGGTGGAGTTCGTGCGATGCGCCGCACACCAGCTCGAGGGGAACGGCTATTTCGCGACTCCCGAACTGACGGGCGATCCGCGATGGAGCAGCGGATCGGTGTACATCTTCGCAATGGATAGCTCGGGCATCCAGGCTTTTTCCGGCAATCCCGTCCGGGTGAACGGAAGACAGTTGCAGGAGTGGAGCGATCCCCTGTCACCGTCCGGGCCGTTTCGCGGAAGGGACGTGATCAGCGCGGCGGACGCATTCGGAGAATCCTTCCTTTACTACAACGCCTTCAATCCGGAAACCGCTCGGACACAGCGGAAGGTGTCGTTCTTGAAGCGCGTCACTGCTCAGGGAGTTCCCATCCTGATCGGATCGGGGTACTACCTTCCGGACAAATAGTCCACGGGCGACTCGATTTCGCGGACTTCCGGCCGACCTAGGGCCGGCCGGCGGGGACGGTTCGATGGCAAGTTCGTCCAATTGACGGGAAACGGCACCCGGGCAGACGCGGCGCCAGTCACGCAGAGCCGGAATGCGGGCCGACCCGCTGGCGGGAGGGCGGACGCCTAGCGATCCTCTACGGACCGGGACATCGTTTCCCTAGAGCGTGCCCACACTACTGCGCATGGTCATATTCTCAACTGCGGATGCAACTCACGAAGCACAGCACGAACGCATTGCACCGTACCTTGCGGTGCAGCGTGGCAATGTCCGGGGGGCGAACCCGCCAGTGCTCAACGCCATGCTGTATGTGGTCGAACATGGCTGCAAATGGCGCGGCTTCCCGAATCGGTTTGGCAAATGGCGCACCATCTACCTGCGGATGCATCGCTGGTCGCAGAATGGCGTGCTGGACCGGGTCTTCGAACAGTTGCAACGAGAGCAGATCGTGCGGATCAAGCTGGAAGCGGTGTCGCGGGACAGCACCATGGTCCAGCGGCATCCCGACGGGACGGGGGCGCTCAAAGAACGGCCCGCAATCCATCGGCCGCTCCCGCAGCGGTTGGACCACCGAGTTGCATAAGGTCGCCGCGGATGTGCGCGCCACCATCCCGTTCTCGCTCTCACCGGTTCAGGCCCACGACGCACCGGAAGATGGGATCGTGTCGGACCCGTTCTGCGGGTGTGCCACGGCCTGTATTGCGGCGCAGCGGCTACATCGTCAGGGGGTCGGGACCGCTATCAGCCCGCAGGCGGCTAAGCTTGTGCGCCAGCGGATGCGGGACGAACTCCGGCTGTTCCACCACGGGGCGCATAGGCCCAAGATACCGGCGCGTACGGACGTGGGACGGCTCCCGCGCTGCAACCGCCGGGAGAACTGGACGCTGCTCTACGGGGAGCAAGGGGGCCCTGCGCGGGTTGTGCGGCGCACTTCGCACCGCGCCGCCTGGAGGTAGACCGCATCATCGCACGGGCGAAGGGCGGCACCGACCATCTGAGTAACCTGCAACTCCTCCGGGGAGCGTGCAACCGGCAGAAGGGCGAGCGGGGCATGGACTACTTGTGGAGCAAGCTCCGGCTCGGGGCCGCAGCGTGAGGGGGGGCACCATGACGGACCGGACGAAACCCCCGGCGGCCGGTTATGCGGGTCAAGCGACACAGCTACCAGCCGAGCAAAGCGGAACTGGAGGAGCCGATCGTACTGCCGGCCGGCACGACGCCCGAGGATCTGGGGCGGGCGGCGGTCATGCCCGTCACCGTCGTTGAGGAGTGACGCTTCCGGGTCCGGGGTCGGAGCGGGCCGCCCCCGGACCCTTTCGGCACTTTGGTATATGATTCCCCAAGATAGCGTCTCGGTCGGTGCCGAGTCTACCTCGATTGCCAGGCCTTCGGGCAGACTAGCAAGCTAGGCTGCCATCTGAGCGATTCGGTCGTTGGCTTTGGACGGATTCGTCTACCGTCCGAACACGATCGCCTCCCGCTCGAACAGGCGGGCGGTCAGTAGGAGCAGCGCCACGGCACCGATGCCAGATGCGAGCGCCGCGCTTAGGTAGGAGGAAGGAGCGAACGCAGCCCCGCGAATGATGCCGTTGATCAGGATGTGCTGGCCGAGCGCCGGAGCGGCAAGTTTCCAAACCGCCTGCTCGACGGGTTCGCCCAAAGTGAGTATCGTCGGCACCATGGCCGCAAAGATCAGGAACGAAGTGTAGGTTTGCGCTTCCTTGTAGGATCGCACGAGCGTGGCGACTGCCATCTGGAACGCTGCGAACAGAGGGGCCACAGGCAAGACCGCCGCAAGCAAGCCGACAATCTCGGTAGGCCCTAGGCGGATACCTACCCCAAGCCCGTGCAGGGGTGCGAAGTCTAGCACGAGCCGAATCGACGCGATCGTCAGCATGGCGCCGGCGGAGGAGAACGCCGTCGCAGCGAGCCATTTGCCCCCGCGATGGACAGGCGCGGGACCGGATTGATCAGGAGCGGCTCAAGCGAGCGGCGCTCGCGCTCGCCAGCCGTCGAGTCGATAGCGATCTAGAGCCCGCCGGCGAAGACTGCGATCAATAGGAACATCGGTATGAACGCGAACGTCATCGCCGCCCGTTCCCGGCTTGTGGACAGCTCGACCGTCTCGATCCGAACGGGCCGAATCACCTCTGGACTGACACCGCGGACGATCAGCCTCTGCTGGGCGAGTTGCCGGCTGTACGCCTCAATCAGGCGCCGCAGTCGACCGACGGTCGATCCCGTACCCATGTCCGCGCTGTCAACGACGAGGCGCACTTCGGCCGTCTTCGCCGCAGCAAACCGCTGCCCGAAGTCGTCCGGGATGACCAGCACGAAATCGGCGATGCCTTCGCGGACCTCGGCAATGGGATGGGCACTCGCAGGCCCGACCGCGACTCCCGGCTGCTGTTCCAGCCATTCGATCAGCGCCGACGCATGCTCGGCCCCGACCACCGGCACGGTTAGAGACTGAGCGCGTTCCATCCGGTCCGACGCCGTGTTCAACGCAAAGAGGATCATCACCGGAGCGACAGCCAGCGGCAACAGAGCGGAGAGAATCGAGCGGCGGTCGCGGATGCCATCGAGCAGTTCCTTGCGGAACACAACCCCAAGCGTCGGAAGCAGGCGTTTCATGCGTCAGGTCCGCGATCCCCGGTCAGCTCCACAAAGGCGTCTTCCAGGTCTGCCCTGCCCGTCGCTCAGTGCAATTTGTCGGGCGTGCCGCTTGCGGTCACCACGCCGCCCGCCACGATCACGATCGAATCGCTCAGCTCCGCGACCTCCCGCATGATGTGGCTTGAGAAGACAACGCACTTTCCCGCGTCCCGGAGTTGGCGGATCGCGCCGCGGATCGCCCTTGCGCTCATGACGTCGAGACCGAGCGTCGGCTCGTCCAGCAGCACATGCTGCGGCCCGTGCGCGAGGGCACGCCCCAAGGCCACTTTCGTGCGCTCCCCCTGCGAGAAGCCCGCCGCCCTTCGGTCCATGATTGCGTGCATCCCAAGCAGTTCGGCCAGCTCCGTGCAACGCACGTCCACATCGCTCCCGCGCAGGCGCGTGAAGTACCGTATGTGCTCCCGCGCTGTCAGTCGCGCGTAGGTGCCGCGGGATTCGGGCAACACCCCGCAGAGAGCCCGCGCAGCGAGCGGATCCCTCGTGACATGAACGCCATCCACCGAGACGCGCCCCGCGTCGGGCCTGACCAGTCCATAGATCGTGCGCAACGTGGTAGTCTTACCGGCACCGTTCGGCCCCAACAGGGCCGTGACTTGACCGTCCCGCGCCGCGAACGAGACCCCGTTCACGGCTTCGACCTCGCCGAACCGCTTGCGGATTCCGTCGACCTCGATCATGGCGTTTCGGTCACGGCCGAGCCCGCATGCGTCACGAAGAACGGTGGCCGCCGCAACTCTTGCACACATTGGGCATCGAGTGTGGCGGGCTCCGCCTCGCGGAAGAAATCGGCGATCAGCTCAGGCACGCAACCCGCGGCGGAGACGCCGTGGCTGACGCCCGGGACGGTGATGTGGCGGGCATGGGGAAGCCTTCCGCCAGGGCGTCGCCCCCCCAGCGCGGCGGCGTGACAGGATCGAGTCCGACCGAGAGAACGAGAGCGGGCACATCCGACCGAACCGGTTCGCGATAGTTCTCCGCGATGGCACCCCGAGGCCACTCCGCGCAGACTTCTCCCCATCTCCTGGCAAGCGTATCCCCCAGAAACGTGCCAGCTCCCCTCAATCGGCTCTCGCGGGCGTCGATCCAGGCCAGATCTTCGGCGCAGACCACAGAAAAGAACAGGTCCCAGTCGAATCCCAGTTCCTCCGGCTGGCCGTCTCCGGCCAGAGCCAAGGCCAGCAAGCCTCCCGCGTTCCCGCCAACCGCCTAGTCGATCAGGAGGGGGAGCATGGAGGCCATCTCGGGAACGTAGAGCCACCGCTGGATCAGCCCCGCAGCAAACTCGCTGCTCAATTGAAACTCCACATCGACACCGGTTCTCGGATGCTTCGTAGTGGCAAGCATCGGCTGGCGCTCTAGCCACGCGGAGAATCTGACCCGAAGGCCAGGGAACCGATTCCGGCAAGGGTCCTCCTGCTCACAGGCATCGAACATCAGATCCAGCGCCCGCTGCCCGTCTTCGGGGAACGAAAGAGGCAGTTTCATCCGGAGCGGCACCGAGCTGTCGAACGCAGCACTCCGGACATGCTCGCCATGGCGGCGTAGGTAGACCAGCGCTGCCCGAGTGCCATACGAGCCTCCCCAGAGATTGACCGTCGAATAGCCAAGCCGCGCGCGCACCTCATCAAGATCGTCCATTGCAATCGGTGTCGTATAGAGCCTCAGGTCGGCGTCGTAGCGCTCCCGGCACCGGCGCACGGTCTGGATGAAGTACCGAGGGCTCATCAGGAGCGCGAGGTCGTCCGCATCCACTTCGCAGCGCAACCCGTTGGAATCGCCGGTGCCTCTCTGATCGACAAAGACGAGATCGCGCTGTCGCCGCACGCGGCGGAACGCCTCAGCGAGCACGGAACTCAACTGCGCCGCACCCTGACCGGGGCCTCCGGCCAGGACGAATACAGGATCGGGACGGGCGTCCGGGGCCAGAGCGGGAAACACGACGACCTTCAAGTCGATCACGCGTCCCGATCCCCATTCCCGGTCCTCGAATACGGCCACCCAGCCACACCGTGCGTCCGGGAGCCCCTCCTCGGGCTCACATGCCTCGAGCGCGGCCCGGCGCTCGACTGGTTCTGGCGGCCAGCCTCAGCCAAGCTGCAAGCCGATCGAAGCCGCAAGGACCAGCCCGCAGGTAAGGAGGGCGACGGGGCGACTTAGTCCAACCCGCATCACGCTACGCTCGCCCCGCCTAGAAGTCGTCAAGGTCAAGGCGCCTTCCTTGGTTGAGATCGAGAAAGGAGTCGGTAGTAACGTCAAGGCTGCCGCCTGCCGCAAGCTCGGTCTTGAACTCGGAGCCCGCATAACGGACGATGAGGGGCTTGCCGAGCTGCGACTCGATACGCGCGTTAACGAGCCGCATGCCCCGCCACTCGATGGCTACCGTGTAGCCACCCCGCGCCCGCAGGCCCTCGATCCGCCCATCCGGGAGCGCGCTCGGCAGCGCCGGGAGCAGGGAAAGGAAACCAGCCTGGCCATTCTGTACCGCGCTCTCCCGCAACGGCGCACCGTAGGGGTCGTGGCTTTGCAGCAACATCTCCGCAATTCCCGCTGTTGCGCCGAAATTGCCGTCGATCTGAAAGGGCGGATGGGCGTCGAAGAGGTTCGGATACAGTCCTCCTCGACGTCCGTCTAGATTCCGTGCCGTCTCGCCGGGCACCGGTGCCAGCAGGTTCCCGAGAATCCTGTAGGCGTGATCCCCGTCGAGCAGCCGGGCCCAGAAATTCACCTTCCAGCCCATGGACCAGCCGGTCGCCCCGTCGCCCCGGAACTCGAGCGACTTGCGGGCCGCGGCGAACAGATCCGGCGTTCCGTAAGGCGTGATCTCGACACCCGGGTGCAGGCCGAAGAGGTGCGAAACGTGCCGGTGCTTGTTATCGGGATCGTCGACGTCCTCCAGCCATTCCTGCAACTGCCCGAGACGGCCGATCCGGTTCGGCGCGATCCGGGCGCGGACCTCGCCTAGGCGCTCGCGCAGCTCCGCGTCGACTCCGAGCACGGTGGCGGCGGCCATCGTATTGCCGAACAGGTTGCGGATGATCTGGTGATCCATGGTCGGGCCCATGACCAGCCCGCCGTTCTCCGGGGAATTGCTCGGTCCTACGATCAGCCATTCGCCGTCCGGGGATTGAACGAGCGTGTCGAGGAAGAACTCCGACGCGCCCCGCAGGAGCGGGTACGCGGTCTTGCGCAAGAAGCGCTCGTCGCCGCCGTACAGATAATGCTGCCAGAGGTGCTGGCAGAGCCAAGCGCCGCCCGTGGGCCAGATGCCGTGGTTCGAATGGTTGATCGGCGCAGTGCCACGCCACAGGTCGAAGTTATGGTGGAGCACCCAGCCGCGAGCCCCATAGTGCTCGCGGGCCGTCTCGGTGCCCGCCTCGGCGACTTCGCGGAGCGCTTCGAACAACGGCCCGTGCGTCTCCGGCAAGTTCGTGGCCTCCGCCGGCCAGTAGTTCATCTCGGTATTGATGTTGACGGTGTACTTGCTCTCCCAAGGAGGCTGGTCGGAGTCGTTCCAGATGCCCTGTAGATTGGCGGGCTGGCACTTCCCGCGGCTCGACGCGATGAGGAGATACCGCCCGTACTGGAAGAGGAGTGCAAGGAGTTGAGGGTCCGACCTCCCGGCGAATCGCTCGATGCGCTCGTCCGTAGGCTCGTCGGCCGCCAATGTCCGGCCGAGGTCCAGATGCACTCTCTGGAACAGTGCCTGATGGCTGAGCTCATGTTCGCGCCGGAGTTCCGCGTACGGTATGTCGCGCGCCTGCTCAAGGACGGCTAGGTTGCGCTGGGCCGGATCGGCGGAAACATCGCGAAAACTGACGAAGTTCGTGGCTCCGGCTAGCAGGAGCGTCGCCTCGCTGGCACCTTCGACCCGCAACCGCCCTCCGTCGAAGGATACGCTCCCGTCAGTAAGGGCGGCGAGCCGGGCCTCGAAGCGGATTGCTCCGTCCTCGACCCGTCCTGCCATGCGCAGGACACCGCCGTCTTCGGCAAGCGCACCCACTGGATGAGAACTCCGTAGGCCCGCGGCGAAAGACAACTGCCGGGTGCCGCTAGCCGTGAGCCGCGCGACGAGAACCTGTCGGGGAAAGCTCGAGAAGACCTCGAGGCGGTGCAACGCCCCCTCGGCCGCGAAATCAACGAGCGCAACGGCATCGTCTAGGTCCAGGGATCGCCTATAGCCGCTGATCGCCCCCTCGTCCAGGCCCGTCCTGGTCAGGATCAGGTCACCGAAGGTTTGGTAGGCCTTTTGGCGCAGGGGCACGCTCATGAAGCGTTCCATGGCCAGGGATTCCGCCTGATCCTGCTTGCCTTCGGCGAGCAACGACCGGATGCGCCCCAAATATCCCTGTGCGCCGGGATTGGCGTAGCTGTGGGGCCCGCCTTGCCACACGGTGTCCTCGTTGAACTGAATCCGCTCGCTTAACGTTCCACCGAAGACCATCGCCCCTAGGCGGCCATTGCCGACCGGCAGCGCTTCGACCCAGCGCTCCGCGGGGCGGCGGTACCAGAGTTCGAGAGGGGTGGATGCGGGCCGGTCTCCGCAGGCGGGCACACCGAGGCAGGCTGCTGCGGAAGCGAGAAATCCCCGGCGGTCGAGAAGGTGGGGCATTTCGAAGACGGACATTGCGCTTCCCGCCATGCGAGGTCTGCGTCTCACGCGATCAATGCCGCACGGTGAGGGTCGGCTCCCCGTTCAACGCTCGAGCGAGACTGTCCAGTTCCGGTCCGACGCTGTAACCGAGAATCTCCTCAAACAATCTGTGGTCCAATTCGCGCCGGACCGCGTCATCCGCTATGTAGGCGAAACCCTGGAGGCGCTTGGCATGGAGATCCTCGCATACTTGGCGGGCCGCCTGCGCCTGTGCGTCGGACAGGGCGTCGACGTCGATGACTCGCAAGCCGCGTGCGACCTCGTGCGGGAGAGCGCTCCGCCCCAAGTAAGGCCGATTCGACGAAAGGATTTGCAGCAGCAGGCCGGGAGTGCTGTTCAGCCACAGGCAGAGCGCCTCCTCCTTTCCGCGGGTCGGCCGCTTGGGCAGCAGCGTAATCCACGACCGGACTCCGAGCATCGCCTCATGCGTGACGACGGCCGCTAGGCGCTGGGGTGCATGGCGCAGTTGGCGAGCGAGATGCAATCGCCCCGCCTTGGCTAGCATCAGGGAGTGGGCGTTCGCGTCGCGATCGGCCCGTTCGCGGAGCCGCACGTTCACCACCGCTCCGAGCGACGTGATCCTCTTGTGGCTGTGGTGCCAGATCGCAGGATGGCCCGCACGCGTCGGATCGTCCGTGGCCACGATGTCGAACAGCCCTTGCTTCGCGTTCTTGATCTGCATCTCGTAAGGGCCGAGCTCGCAGACCGCCGACAGGCTCGCGATCGGCACGCGGACGGCGCGACCGCCGACCTGCCAGGTACCCTCGCTGGCCAGACGAATGGCGGTCTCCACCAGGCGTCCCTGTCAGAATGTCGCGTGGACCCACGGGCTTGTGTCTAGCCGGGTCTGTTCGACGGGCAGCACCTCGCCCCATGCCTCCGCCCTGAACGCGATCTCGGCAGGACCGCCGTCGGATCCCGCTGCCGCCAGCAGCGCCCGCGTGACCGCCATCGCGTCAATCGGCTCGTCCGGATTCCGCCGCAGGTTGACGAACCGCGTCACTGGCTCTCGCCTTGCCCTCGCTCCGTTCCTCCGCGTCGCCACTACCAGCGCCTCGGCGATCCGCGTCGATTCCGAGAACGACACAAAGCTCCGCCCGGGCAGCCCGCCCCACGCCGGCCGGTTGCGGCTGTCGTGGCTCCCCACTACCCACTCTACGTCAAAGTCCTCCAGCAGCATCGCCCGGACGGGCACCCAGCGGCTGCCGGTCAGCGCCGTCGCAGGCAGCACCAGTGCGACTCGCCCGCCCAGCCTCACCCGCTCGCAGGCCAGCACCGCGAAGGCCGAGCCAAGGCCTGCGTACAGGCTGGCGGGCGTCCCGCTCAAGATGCGCCGCAGCGTCTCCCTCATGACGTGCGCGTCCGCCCGCGCCAGCGCCGAGCCGAAGATCGAGTTCCAGTCGCTGTTCTCCGCCGTGCCCGGCCCCCCGCCCACGTGTAAGGCGGGTTGGCGACCACTAGGTCGCAGTTGCGTGGCATGTAGGCGTCGTAGGCCCGCTCGCCCCGGCCCGTCACGCGCCCGGGATCGCGGCCCTTCTCGGATGAATAGGGGCAGGTACTGCGCCACGCCGCGGCTGGGCGTCTTGTCCAGAAAGTCCAGCCTCCCCAGATACGCCTGGCCGCCGCGCACATCGCGCGGCATCCAGTACAGCGGCATGTTGGCGATACTGATTTTGCCATAAGTCATTGCAAGGAACAACCAGAAACAGTCTAGGCGCAGTCGGCCTCGCGGAAGAACCCCTGCACCTTGGTGGGGTCGGCCTCCAGGGCTCGCAGGGCCTCCTCCCAGCGCTCCCGGAGCTAGCGGACTGTCCGGACCAGCAGCTTCCCCACCCGGCGCTGGACGACCGACCGGACTTGCTCCGCAGGGTTCAATTCCGGAGAGTACGCCGGCAACAGATGAATCTCCACCGGTGCCTCGGTCCGCTCCTTCCAGGCTTCTAGAGGCTTGGATGTGTGGATGCTGTGGCGGTCCACTAGCACGTGAATCGGTCTAGCCTCCGTCCGGTCCGGAATCTGCTGCAGGAACTGTTCCAACGTGGCTGCGGTGGCGGTTCCGGCATGGATCCTGGAATAAATTGCTCCCGCGGGGCTGCTCGCGGAGAGCCTGTTCAGCCGGAACCGCTCCCCCGTTGGCTGGACGACAGGCGTCCGGCCCCGGGGACCCCACGGAGTGCCCCGGTGGGAGTGCGAGGTCCTGCCGGCCTCGTCGGCCCAGAGCAGCAGGGCTCCCTGCTCCTGCGCGCGCTGGACGAGGGCGGGGTAGGTGACTGCGATCCCAGTCCGCACCGCGTCGGCGTTCTGCTGGGAGGACCGGAACTGAGGGCGCTGCGGAGTGAGGCCGAGACGCCGCAGGACCCTGCGCACCGTCGACAGGGACAGTTTGACTGGGAACTGGTCGAGGATCCCTGGCCGGACAATTTTCAGCGCCCGGTAGGCGAACTCGAACTGGAGCTGATCGGGGGATTTGTCCCGCAGAGTTGCGAGGATCAGCTGCATTGGGTCGGGGGAGAGGCAGGGAGGGCGTCCCGGTTTGGGTTGATGTCCGAGAGCCTGGAATCCACAGCAGGCATAGAGACAAATCCAGGTGCGGATTGTGCGGATGCCGATACCGAATTCCTTGGCCAGGGCTTGGATGGATTTGCCGTGGCGAGCTTGGATCACGACCAGCTTCCTAAGGGGAGGTCGGGACCGATGGGGAATGCGTCGGAATTCACGAAATTCTGGAAGTCGCACGCCAGCATCACCCGCGGCGCGGGCGCCTCCTCCCCCGCCGCACGGGGCACCGCGGCTAGGCCGAGCCGCTCCAGCTGCGGCACGAGGCCCTGCCAGAGTTCGGCCGCCAGGCCCGGATCGATCGGCTTGTGCATGCACAGCAGCGGTGCCCGCCCCAAGCCTGCACCCAGTAGCTCGCCGCCGCCGGCAGCGCCAGGCGCTCCCGCGAGACGCAGGGCCGGGCCCAGTGGCCTTGCCCGCTGTAGGTCTGGACATGCCCGTCGCCCAGCAAGGTGGCGGTCAGGCCGGGCTCCTCGGCGGCCCCAGCCTCCGGCAGCGCCCCGAGCTAGGCCTGCACGGCAGCCGCGTCGGCGGTCAGTTGGCGCAGCTTGCGCCGCAGCGTGGGGGCGGTGGCCTGCAGCTGTTCCGGGTTGCGGACCCGCGCCAGCAGCAGGAGCACGGAGCGCAGGCGGTCGGCGTGCTGCAGCAGGGCCGGCACGGCCGTCAACACGCCGCCGTGCCGCACGCCCCGCGCCGGGACGAAGCTCGGCTCCCGTTCGCCCAGCCCGCCCAGGCTCGCCGCCACGTTTATAATAAATAGCTGGATGCCTAGGACGCGGGATTCCGGCCGTAATCGTATCAGCGAACGCGCCAAGCGGGAACAGCTTGCGTGGAACCGGTGGGGGGGGGGGGGGGTGGAGGGCGAGAAGCCTTTATAAACGAGTACTAGGCTATAGAGGTCGAGAACACTATTTCGCAAGCGAGCGAAACGGACTGATCAAGCGTGCGCTGTCCGGAAGCGAGGCGAAGAGTCATCGTTACTTGGAGCTTGGTTCCGCAACGTACACGCGCTGGTTGCAGAAGAATCAGATCGCACCGGATCTTTTGATCTGTATCAACATTTCCGCCTCCGAGCTGAAAAGGGGATAAGCTTCTGGAAACGGTGCCTTCCTCCAGCCGAACTTTCTGCTCATGGATGCGCATTCGCTCGCTTTCCCGGACCAGACCTTCGATGTTGTTTACGGGGAGAGCATTTTACACCATCTCGATTTCAGTCACGCTATCAGTGAAATCGAGCGGGTGCTCAAGGTCGGAGGCCTGATGGTTTTTCGAGAGCCTATCGCGATGAATCCTGTCGCCAAACTGGTCCGAATCCTGACGCCTGCAGCCAGAACAGTTGACGAATGGCCTCTGGACCGAAGGGATCTTGGCGTCCTGCACGAAACCTTCGACTGCACGTATCAATTCGAGCAGTTGTTCTCTGTCCTTGGCGCGGCCATCTCCAGTCCATTCTTCAGGAATTCGAAGAACTTTGTAATGTACGCTTTTTTTCGTCTTGATAGGAGCATCTTTGACTGGTTTCCCGGCATCCGTCCCTACGCCCGAGCCGTTGCTGTCTTCGGCCGGAAGAGACCGCGGTCAAGCACTTAGAAAAGCCGTGCTGTGAGACCCTAGTATCCTCCTTGAGCGAGCGCAGATCATTCAGAATTAGCCAAGACTCTCGCGGTAACGTACACCCGGTTGGTAACATGCATCCGGTTCAAGATACCATCCACGGCAGTTACTGGTTTTGCCAAAAGTAATTGCAGGTCTGGCCGTTTTCAACCTCTCAGTAGCTCTCCGCATCGACACGCACATAAACTGGTCTATAGATGTTTTTATCTGAGACATTACCGCATGGAATCTCCCTGTGATTCCTGCTCTTATCAATTCGTGAAGTTTCTAACATTTCCCGACTTCCTACGCATTCCCCATCGGTCCCGACCTCCCATTAGGAAGCTGGTCGTGATCCAAGCCCGCCACGGCCAAGCTCTCCAAGCCTTGGCCCAGGAATTCGGCATCGGCATCCGCACAATCCGCACCTGGCTTTGGCTCTATGCCTGCTATGGATTCCAGGCTCTCGGACATCAACCCAAGCCGGGACGCCCTCCCTACCTCTCCCACGACCAAACGCAGATAATCCTCGCAACTCTGCGGGACAAATCCCCCGACCAGCTCCAGTTCGAGTTCGCCTACCGGTCGCTGCAAATTGTCCGGCAATGGATCCTCGACCAGTTCCCAGTCCAACTGTCCCTGTCGACGGTGCGCAGGGTCCTGCGGCGTCTCGGCCTCACCCTGCAGCGCCCTAAGTTCCGGGCCTCCCGGCAGAACGCCGCCGCGGTGCGGACTGGGAGCGCAGCAACCTACCCCGCCCTCGCCCAGCGTGCGCAGGAGCAGGGAGCCCTGCTGCTCTGGGCCGACGAGGCCGGCAGGACCTCGCACTCCCCCCGGGGCACTCCGTGGGACCCCCGGGGCCGGACGCCTGTCCTCCAGCCCACGGGGGAGCGGTTCCCGGCTGCACAGGCTCTCCGCGAGCAGCCCCTCGGGAGCAATTTATTCCAGGATCCATGCCGGAACCGCCACCGCAGACACGTTGGAACAGTTCCTGCAGCAGATTCCGGACCAGACGGAGGCTAGACCGATTCACGTGCTAGTGGACCGCCACAGCATCCACACATCCAAGCATCTAGAAGCCTGGCAGAAGCGGACCGAGGGGCCGGTGGAGATGCATCTATGGCCGGCGTGCTCTCCGGCATGGAACCCTGCGGAGCCAGTCCGGTCGGGAGTTCCAGCGCCGGGTGGGGAAGCTGCTGGTCCGGACGGTTCGCCAGCTCAGGGAGCGCTGGGAGCAGGCTCTGCGAGCCCTGGAGGCCGACCCCACCAAGGTGCCAGGGTTCTTCCGCGAGGCCGCCTTGCGCCTAGACTGTTGCTGGTCGCACTCTGCAAGGACTTATGGCAAAGTCAGTAATTCCCTTAGCGTGAACACGCCCTAGGCAGGGCGACGCCTGGGACCACCAATCTTCTCTCGCAGGCGCGCAGTGCGGAGGTGCTGCGACGGGCGGCACGTGTATCTACGACGCCATCCGCATCGCTGCCGGTCCTCCCGGAGCAAGCTTCTGAGAGGACCGAAGGCAGCCCGAAAAACCAACGAGCCATCGCGACAGCACAGGCCGCAGCCCATGTTCTTGGAGGAGTCCATGCAAAGGTTATGGCCTCTCCAGTATCTTCGCGTAGGCCGCAATCCGCGAAGCCCGCGAACCGCAGCCGAGTTCCGTGGTATTGGGCGGCCTTGCGGAATTCCATAGTGTGCAGCACGCCCAGTCCGTCAAAGAAGCCCGCGGTGACCGTGGCACCGTCCTCGTCGTCCGGATGGGCCACGATGTGCAGCACGCGGAAAGGGCTGGCGAGACACCGCAGCGCCTGCAGCAGGCCTACCGCCCCGTCGTCGTAGGGCAGCAGTTCCTGTCCAGCCAGCTACTGGCAGACCTAGCGGACCTAGAATCGCAACGCGCCCCGCCGAATCCGGGAAAATTCGATAAATTACTTTATTTTCTTGCGGTTATGGTGATTTCAATGCGCGCTTGGCCGACAAGGCTAGCGACTGCCACCGTCGTCCGAGCGGGCGGATCCCTCGGAAAATACTCCCTGAAGATCGCGCTCATCTGGCTGAACAGCGAGATGTCGGTGAGGTAGACCTTGGCATCCACCACGTCGGAGAAGTCGTAGCCGGCGGCCTTAAGGATGAGCCCCGATGCGACGAAACGTCTGATGGACCTCTTCTTCGAATGCTTCGGGATACGCGCCGGTCTGCAGTTCAGAACCCGTTTGGCCGGCGCAGTACAGGGTGTCGCCGACGATCACACCCGGGCTGAACGGCAGGCCGGGCCCGGAACTCCGGCGGATAGACGATCCCCTTCTCGGCACCCCAGGCCGCCGTGGCAGCTAGCAGCAGAATCGGAATGGCTCGTCGCATGACGCTCACCTCCTCTCTACCAGCAATCGTAGTCCATAGCCGCGACGCACCTAATGATCCGCCGATGCGGATTCCGGTTCACCCTTGCAGGCGTCGCCGACCATGCGGGGTGAGGCTTCAGCTATGTGGCGGCACTGCCGATTTTCCGCAAACTGAAGGAACCTGCCCCAGCTTTGCGGCAGGGCAGGAGCGGGCGGCGGGGTCCGTCGGCTCCGCGATCCAAGCACTTCCGGGGCGGTGGCGGTCCCTCAAGGTGCCCGCCGACCGTATCGGAGCGAAGCATGCAGATGGGTATTGGTCATTGACGCCGACTGCACGAAACCCCGCACTTCGGCCAGCAATCCAGCAATCCGCCAGGGGATATCCATTACCGCCACTGACCGGGATCGCCACGGCTGAAACCATGAGACTTCACGATGCATGGAAGCTCCGGATGGTTCTCCTGTTGTTTGGCCCACTTTGGAAGGCTGCTAGACCTGGAACTGGAGTTCGTTGGAGATACTCCTGCCGATCCGGAAACCGCCGAGGGGCCGGGGAGACGAGCCATCGCCAGATTCTCCCGCACGGCCGCCCGGCTACGCCGAGCTCGTCCCAGTCGAATTAGTGTTCGCCGTGGACGGAATGTGGCCGCACTTGTACTCTGCAGCCGGAATGTCGATTGCCCGGGGCAGCTTCTTCGGCCTATGCGACGGTATGTCATGGAGCAAGCGGGCAAGCGCGGATACGATGTGCTTGATCTGGCGTGGCAAGCGAATAGGTAGACGGTGCCCTCCAGTTTCGAACTCCTGGACATGGCGGGTGACGAATCCCCCCGGACGACACTTGCGAGCAGGACCGGCCGGCCCAGGCGAGGCCACCCCTGGACGATCTTCCCGGGGACATCCCTCAGGCGGAAGTCCCCGCCGCTGCGGCGGTAGATCAGCTTCGTGTGGTCCAGGCCCAGCAAGTGCAGGGCCGTGGCGTGTAGGTCGTGCGGAGTGACGGGGTTTTCGACTGCCCTGTAGCCGGAATTCGTCTGTGGTCCCGTACGTGCAGCCCCCGGCGGATGCCACCGCGGCCAGTAGGATCGAACACCCCGGCGGGTTGTGGTAAACACACGGAGTGATGTCGGCCTCTGCCGCCCAAGGTAGTAGTTGTGCGACGGGCCGCACGCCAGAGCTTGGTAACCCTTGAGAAGCTCCAGCGCGTAGCACTCCTCAAGCGAGTACAGGCCCTTCCGTCCAAACCCTCTGCTGTGGAGGATCAGCGTCGTCGGCAAGCGGGCTGTCCGGCCGATTCCGTCGTAGTACGGATGAATCGTCGCGAACTGCTTCGGACACCCTCAGCAGTACAAGTTCGCATACGCACTGGGGACTGCCCAGACTGTGCGGATGGCTTGTTGGCAGAAATTCCACGTGTGCCTCAGCGTGTGGACCGTACGCCGGATTTTGCGGCTGCTGGGACTAACTCCGCAGCGGCCGAAGCCGGCGCACCGGGCGGCACTGTCCGGAGCAAGTGCAGCGTTGGAAGAAGAGGATTTCCTCGGCTGTCGAGACGGGCCCAGGAGTTAGGGGCCACTCTTCTGTTTGTAGACCAGTCGGGCATCGACTCCCAAAGCGTGCAGGGTCAGATGTGGGGCGTGAGGGGGCGCACACCCGCGGTGCGTGTGGCACAGGCGCGGTTTCGGTGGAACCTGCTGGCCGTGATCAGTCCGGACGGTCAGCTGTATGCTACTAATTTTCTCAAAAGTAATTGCAAGCAACCCACCCCTCGGCGGCCAGCAGCGCAAGGCGCACTCGGAACACCTCGCCGGAGGCGGGAGCGGACTCGCACGCACCGTACGTCGCAGAGCGGCGAGCTCCGCGGCCCGGACCTCCATGGAAGGGGCGCGGCGCATGCCATAATTACTGATGTTTTCATAAGTAATTGCACGAAAAGGCTCCGCAAGCCATTGATTCTATTGGTGGTTTGCTTGCAATTACTTTTGGCAAAATTAGTATATTTAATTGCATGATATTACACTAGCGGGCGGTTACCCAAATCGGGCTCGACCAAGCCATCTGTCCGTCTGCCTGCTGCACGCGGACATAGTAGTGCCGCTCTCCGGCTTGGGGCTCCTTGTCCACGAAGCGGAACTCCACCCCGGCCCCTGGTCTTGGGAGCGTGTACACGAAGTCCTGGCCGCGAATAACGTCCACCTGCCGTACGGGAGCCGTGCCCAGGATCTTCACGCGCAGCTCGAAATCCTCGGCGACTCCCGGCACGATATCGCCTTGGAGGTACTCCCGCCGGCGGAGCGCATCCGGTAGTCGAGGACGATGTTGTCGGTCGCCGCGTAGTTGTGGCGCTTGCGCATGGCGTCGAGGAGTCCCTCCCTCGTGAACTCCTCCGCGATGGTGCAGGAGAACGAAATGTGCGTCGAGAGGTGGTCCGAAGCTGGCCTGGACCCCGAGCTTGTAGCCTTTGGCCCATGCGTTCCACACATAGCCCTTCGGGCGAAAGCCGCCCGCTTGGTTGGTGACGTCGATTTCCGTCGCCGCCCGCGGGGCACCCTCGTATTCCGCCGACACGCGATCCCCCTGGTAGATCTCGACCAATGGCTCGACCTCCGGGTCGTTGTCGCGCCAATCGGTGCCCATGCCGGTGGCGGGCGTGTGGGGGATCGAGATGCCTCGGTAGCGCCTGAGATAGTCGAAGAGGCCGACGGCGGCGCTGGACGACTCCCTCTCGTTCGGCTGGTCCGGAAACGTCGGGATTGCCGCGGCGGGGCAAAAAATATGTTGCGGTGCCCGTTGTGGGTAGCCGACGCCCCGCTCGTAATCCGTATAAGGGCACGAATCGGCCCGGCACGTGGAAGACATCCACGCGCTGTTGCAGCAGCCAATTGATGTACTCGAGATTCGGCCCGCCGGCGTTGTGGTGCTCGCTCATCCCGAGATAGTCCAGCTCCGCCACATCAAGGGCGTACCTGTAGGTGTCGTTCTGCGCCCCGTCGTTGTTGCCGTCCCCGGAGTATTCGGTGTGCCGATGCGTGTCTCCGCGGTAGACCCGATAGGTCCGGCCCTCCGACTTGATGACGTAGTTGCGCACCCGGGCCACATCCTCGCGCTCGTTCGGGTGCTTCGGGAAGATCCGCAGCTCGTCGTGCGGCCGGTCCTGCAGGCGCGCTTCGTAGACAGGCCCGTCCAGGGCGGGCAGTCGGGCTGCGAACACCTCGCCCTGTTCGTAGAGGTAGTCGTCATAGATTCTGTTGTCCGTGGCCCAAGCGGTGTAGAGAGCGCCGTCCGGAGCGGCCGAGAAACCGAAACCAGCGTCCGAGCGCCCCGCCGTGGCCGGCAGCGGCAAAGGCAGACTCCACCGCCTGCCGTCAAAGGCCGTGGCATACGTTTCCCATGCCGCCCGGTGCGACGCCGCCGTGTGCGGGACCTCGCGCTGCCGCAGATGACGATGCCGAAACAGAGCCCAGACGCGTCCGTCACGGTCCGTCCGTAGCCGCGGGAAGTCGTTGAATCCCCGCAAGTCCTCCGGCAAGGACTGCTCGAAGCCGCGCTGCGGCTGCTTCCAGCCGCCTTCGTCGTAGACCGCCACGCCGATCCGGCGGGTCTGGTACAGCTGGGTGGCAGGACGGTTCAGCAAGAACCCGGTGTCCTTGCCCCACTGCGTGCCACTCTCGTTCCAGGCCGCCCAGAGGCGGCCCTCCGCGTCGCAGACCAAGCTGGGATAGGCTTCGTAGCGCGCCGTGGCGGCCACCGCCTCGACCGCAGACCAAGCTCCAGCGGCGAACTTCCGCATGCGGATGTCGTAGTCGTTGTTCTCGTAGGTTTCCCAGGCAACATACACCGCGCCCCGTGCGTCCGCGGCGATCGCCGGGTGCCAGTTGTCCGCCGGCGACTGCGAGACCCGTTCCTCCTCCGACCAAGCTCCGCCCTCCCAGCGACGGGCCAGGATGGCGGAGCGCTTCTCGCGAAAGCCCTGCCAAGCTAGCCACACGCGACCCAGCGCGTCTGTTGCCAAGGCTTGGTGGATGTCGGGCTGCAGCGCGGTCGTGAGTCGCTCGGCAGGGGACCACGTTTCCCCGTCGAACATCCGCGCAAAGAGGTCGAAGTTCCCTTCCCGCTGGTCCGCCCAGACGGCCACGACACCTCCGTAACCGTCCCGGGCCAAGCGGACGTAGTACGCATCGGAAGGCCCGGCCGTGAGTTCCTGAATCTCTCCGAAGGCCTGCCCGTCGAAGCGCCGGACGAACACGTGGTTGGCCCAATCGCGGTAGCCGATCCAGGCCACCCAGTAGCTGCCGCCCGGCTCGGCCGCGATATCCGCGAATCCGTTGTGGAAGCCGGGGCTCGAGGCGGAGCGGAGATTGGCCGAGCGCTCCACTACGGCCGCGCCCCCCAGGTAAAACCGCCGCAAACCAGCGGGCTGTTCCGACAGGCGAAAGGACAAATGCCCGCTGACGGTCTCAAGGTCGACGCGGGCATCGCCCTGAGCCTCGACCGAAAGGATCAGGCCCGGAGTATAGAGGTAGTCCGGCACCGGCGCCGACGGCTCGGGCTCCCAGTTGCGATAGGCGAACTTGCGGCCCGGCGTGGTCGCAAGCTTCCACGAGGACTCGCCGATCTCGTCCGCCCGGCGCGGACGCCAGCTGCGCAGGGCGGTCAACCGCCCGCCCGCCACTCGCGCCGAGCCGTCCCAGGCGGTCGGCTCGGCATCCGTCAGGCCGAACCGGACCCGAAACGTGTGCTCCGCGGCATCGCAGGGCCACGGGCAGACGGCGATGACGGCAGCCCAGAAAGCGAAGCGGTGCGAGACGAAGCGCATGACCCTCCCAGGATAGAACGACCTCGGCCATCTCCCGGGGGATTGACCCGGTTGAGGCCGGCCAACCGTAGCGATGTCTCTGCCCGGGACCCTCACCGCTGTTTCGGTGGGATATCGCACCACACTTGGTCGAGTTGTTTGGGCAATACCAGTTCGTCACCATCACCGGCCTGCGGCAGTCCGGCCAAATCACCCTCTGTCGGGCAGCGTTCCCCGCCCTGCGGTACGTGAAGTTTGAAGCGCTCGACCAACGCGACTTCGCATCGACCGCTCCGAGGCGGCTCCTTGTCGGACTCGGCACCGGTGTCATTCTCGACGCGACCCAGCGCGCTCCGGAGTTGCTCTTTTACCTCCAAGCGCTAGCCGACGAAATCGGGGGCAATAGCCTCTTCGTGCCGACGGGAAGCGAGCAGTTCGGCTTGGCGCACCAGATTGGCCAATCGCTCGCCGGACGAACCGCGCTGCTCTGCCTGCTGCCGTTCCCACTCTCCGAATCGCAGGGCATGGGAGCCCCCGCCAATGTGGCCGATATCCTCTACTCCGGCTTCTATCCGAGGATCCATGACCGGGGCCTGGTCCCAACGCACGTACTCGGCGACTACGTCGAGACGCATGTCGAGCGCGACGCCCGCCAACTAGGTGAGATCCGCACCATCACGAGCTTTCGGCGGTTCGTGCGCTTGTGCGCCGGGTGGGCAGGGCAGCTTGCGAACCCCTCCGCGCTGGGGGCAGATGCCGGGGTGTCCCACACAACCGCTCGGCCCTGGCTGACGATCCTGAGGTCAGCCACATCGCATTCCTCCTGCCTCCGTTCCACGCCCACACCGCGGCCGACATCCCAATCTGTCCCGCTACCGAGATGCTCGGGGCTCGAATGCGACCCACTGCTGCCTACGCCTCGAGGACTCGCCGCCGTGGATGCGAAGGCAGTAGCCAACTTCGCCGCGGACTACTTTCCGGCGCTAGGCAAAGTCGCCGACCTATTGCTCGAGATCGCTGAGCGCGCCGTGGTCTACGGCGGCACCGAACGACAGCCCCGCCAGCAAGGCGAGTTGGTCCCCCTGCAGAACTACGGCCAGCTTCTGGACGAGTATCGGCACGCGGGGGCGAAAGCCCTCCGGGAGCTAGGAACGGCCCCGCGCGCAGTGACGATTGCTGCCGGACCTAGAACCCGATGCGCAGGCCCAGCCGGAAGACCCGATGGTCGTTGCCGTCGCGCCCTGTGTTGGCCATGCCGCCGACGACGCCGAACTCGCTGCTGGCGACGTTCGAATTCGGATTCGCGAAGTGGGGCGTGTTGGAGAGGTTCAAGGCCTCCGCCCGGAACTGGACATTGATCCGCTCGGTGGGCTGGAACTTGCGGAAGACGCCCATGTCCACATTGATGAGCCCCGGACCGCGCAGCACGTTCGATCCGCAGGTGCCGAACCGCGGCGTTCCGCCCTGGTCGTCAGGGTCGGCGAGCGTGAAAGGGTCCCACCAGCCGTCGGGCGAGCCGAGCTTCCGGGGCGCCGCCAAGCAGTCCGCCACTTGGCCCGAGGCGGCACTGTTCACCGAACCCGTCGGCGCTGTCGGCGTAGAGGGCCGCCCGGTGTACATGGACGCCAAGGCATTGACCTGCCACCCGCCCAGAACCGCCGCCGCCACGCCGCTCTGGGCGAAGCTCTTGCCTTTGCCGAAGGGCAGCTCGTAGGCGTTCGAGACCACGAAATTGTGCCGGATGTCCTGGTTCAGCGGGCCGTAATTCCGGCCGTAGTGCTGCGGGTGCCGGATCCGGGGCTGCGCCGTGGCGCTCTCGGAGGCAAAGCCGCGGCCGTGCGCCCACGTGTAGGAGAGGTTGAACTGGTGCCCCACGCGGCTGCGCCGGGTCAGCCTGAGCTGCAGAGAATCGTACTTCGGCGTCCCGAGCATGCCCCAGAACAGCGTCGAGGCCGTCCGGCCGTAGAGTTGCCTGAGCCGGCGGCCGGCGTTGCCCTCGCCGATCTCGCCCCAGTTCGCCTCAAGCCGCGAGCTCTGGCGCGTGGACCGGGTGGCGACATAGCCCGCCGTGCCGATCCACGAGCCCCACTGCTTCTCCAGCGTGAAGTTCCACGACTGGATGTAGCCGCGCTTGTAGTTCTCGTCCGCGGTCGCGACATTGGCGGTCAGGGGCATTTCGATCCGCTCGGTTTCCGGGATCGGAGGGATGGCCGGGAAGCCCTGCTCGAGCGTCGTCGCGTAGGACCGCGAGTTCGGGGCCGGAAGGCGCTGGGAGAACTGCGTCGGCAGGTTGCCCCGCAAGTCGCGGCCCAGATTGAACGGATCGTAGGTGAGGCCGTAGCCGGTGCGCAGGACCATGGTGTCCGTCACGCGCCAAGCGACGCCGACGCGGGGCGCGAACTGCCGCTTGCTCTGCGGCAGGCCGCAGTTCCGCGGCACCGAACCGATCCCGCAGACCAGCATGATGTTCTCGTCGATGTCGAAGCGCTCCAAGCCGCGGTTGGGCCGCACCGGGAACGGGTAGTACTCCCACCGCGTGCCGTAGGAGAGGGTCAGGT
Source organism: Bryobacterales bacterium (assembly GCA_965213745.1). Classification (GTDB taxonomy): domain Bacteria; phylum Acidobacteriota; class Terriglobia; order Bryobacterales; family UBA6623; genus VXMF01. Next base: position 137,950 of record CBDBZZ010000025.1, read on the forward strand.
TGGGGCGCACCTGCCAGCGATCCCGGATGTAGAGGGAGTACTGGCGCGAGCGCGTCTGCAGGTTCTTCCCGTTGAGAAAGTTCCGGGCGGCTTCCCGCGGCAGGCCCAGCATGAACGAGGCGATCGCGTTGTACTCGTTAGTCCTAGTGTCCGCTCTGCTCGTGGTGTTGTTGCGGAACCGGAAGCCGCCCGCCGGGGCGTCGCCGCCCGGGAAGTTCGCCACCTCCTGGTTGATGTGCGTCAAGAACGTGTCGGTGCCGAAGCGGATCTCGTGGCTGCCCTTGGTCCAGTTGCCGTTGGCCACGATCTGGTGCAGGTAGTCGTGCCCGATGAAGGGCGAGGTGGCTTGGTAGCCGAGGTTGCCGAAGCCGCCGTCGAAGCGCATCCGCGGCATCCCGCCGTAGAACGAACCCGCGGACCCGGGCACGCCGTCGCCGTTCGTGCCCGGGATGCCGAGCACGTCCAGCCCGATCCGCTGGTCCAAGTTGCCGGCGAAGGCGTTGCTGTCCACCAAGGTCGAGCCGAAGTACGCGTCGAACACAAGGTTCGCCGAGGCGACGTAGGTCGTCGAGATCGTGCCGCTGTAGGTCGGGCCGAAGCCGTTGTCGGTGCGGAAGTTCGTGGGATGCACTGAAATGCCGGACAGGTTGCCGAACGCCCCCGGGTTGACCTGGTCGTAGTAGAAGAAGCTCAGCCGGGCGAACATCGTCCAGCGGTCGGTGATATTGAAGTTCGCCTTGCTGTCGATCTGGTGGCGGTCGAAGGCGTAGGTGATGCCGGCCAGCTTGTTGCGGTTCAAGCCTAGGGCCCCGACACCGGGCCGGTCGGGCAGGCTCCAGTCAGGATCGTCCGCGAGGATGCGGCTGACCCGCGAGACACGCGGTTCCGGGATCAGGTTGTTCGGGAACGCGGTGCGGTTGGCCTCGTCGCCGACGGCTGCGGAGAGCGGGTCGAAGATCGGCAGCGGGGAGCCGGAGAAATCCCCGCCCCGCATCGCCCGCGTCGGCACTTTGATGAAGCGCGTCGCGTTGGAACGCTCGGCGGTGCGCTCGTAGCTCACGAAGTAGAACGCCCTGTTCTTCTTGATGGGGCCGCCGACCGTGCCGCCGATTTGGTTGTAGATGAACTTGGGCTTGGCGTTGTCGCGGTCGCTGAAGTACGGATAGGCCTGGAGATGCTGGCTGTTATGGTACCAGAACGCCGACCCGTGGACCTCGTTGGTGCCGCTCTTGATCTGGAGGTTGATCGCGGCCCCGCCGGCCAAGCCCTGCTCGGCGTCGAACGAACTGCTCACCACGTTGACGACCTCGATCGACTCGAGGGCGGGGTTGATGCCCGTCATGTGCGTGAGGTTCGGGTTGTAGCTTGACGCGCCGTCGATGCGCACGTTGTTGGTCTGCTCGTTGGTGCCGTTGACCGAGAAGCGCACGGCCCGGGTCGGATTGGCCGGCACGGAATGCGCGTTGCGCGGGGGCGAGAAGCCCGGGAGCGTTTGGAGCAGCATCTGGTAGTTGCGCCCGAGCGGCACGGGCACATTCTGCAGTTCGTTGGTGCCAACCTCCGCCCGCACCTCGGCGCGGTCAGTTTGCAGACGCGCGGAGGAGGCGCTAACCTCGATCACCTCGGTGACCTCGCCGATCTGGAGGTCGACATCCACGCGGGTGACGTTGTTGACGCCAACGGCTACACCGGTCTCCGTATGCGTGCGGAAGCCGTCGGACCGGACCTCGATCCGATAACTCCCGGTGGCTACGGTCGAAAAGCTGAAAGCACCGGCCGCGTTCGATTCTCCCGAGCGAGTCGACCCCGTCCCTACGTTCGTGATCGTGACCTGGGCGCCGGGTATGACGGCTCCCGTGCCGTCGGAAACATTGCCAACGATGCTGCCGTACAGGATCTGAGCGGCACCGCGTTCGGGAGCGAACGCGATCAGCAGCGGAAGGGCGATGAGGCTTGCGACGAGGTTCCAGTTGGGAGCGTTGTTGCGTGTCATGGTGGATATCCCTTCTGGGCCGGATGCGGCCGCGCCGGACCTAGGAAAAGGGAAGCGGCGGCAACTGGCGATGCTCCGCAGGTCCGCCGCGAGAGCCCTGATCCCCGATCCAACCGGCGCAAGCATAGCATACAGGCGGAGCAGACTCAGCACGGACCCGCCGCGCCACGGAGACCCCGGTGCGGATAGAGCGTCCGCGAGATCGACGCTCCTCCGGGCGGCCTGGAGGGCCCTGGGCCCAGGCTCCCGGGAATCTGTAGCGCAACAGCGGGGGGATCTGTCGCGCACATCCTCCCAAAGACCAAGCCAAGGTGCTCAGCAAAGCCTTGATGCGCGGTCAGCCCTGCTCGGCGAGCTCCTGCGTCCCAGGTAGGATCCGGCGACGAGGCCCGGACTCGGCGTGCGCCGAGGCCAAACAGCCCCTCGCGCACCGCCTGGCATTGGAACGGCGCTGGGTTCACGGCAGTCGCTCCCGGAGGGTCCATCGGGACCATGCTGGCCTGGAAGTCGTGGGTGACGACTAACGGCATTTCGGCCCCGAATGCCTCGCACGCCCTCCGCGTGAGCTGCGCACAGGCACTCGAGGCTGCGCCCGGCCAGCGCCTCGAATGCCCGGTCCGTCACGGGACGCTTCGGCGTGTCGGTAGTGACCAGGGTCGGGTAGAGGTCGAAGCCGAACCCTTCAGCCTCGGCGACTTACTGATGTTTTCGTAAGTAATTGCACGAAAAGGCACCGCAAGCCATTGATTTTTGTGGAGGGTTGCTTGCAATCACTTTTGGCAAAATTAGTATACCCGCGACGGTCGTGCGCTCCTTCGCACGCTCCCGAAAAACTCCACCTCCGAAGCTTGGCCAATGCCTGAGCTGAAGCTCCCCAGATCGGTTTTGGGGCATTGGTGGGGGGCATCGGTGGGAGGACATTGAACGAGTTCGATTTCGTGGGCGATGCCCGCGACTCCGATCACCGCTCTTTCCCGAGCCCAGCCCGCCGACTCCAAGAGCGCGAAGGCCAGTTTGGCATGCGCACCGACATGGGCGGCCGATTCCAGCGGAAGCTTGAGGGAATCTCGCCCTCAGCAACCCTGATTCCCGGATAAAAATTCCGGCACCAGCCGGAACGTATTGTGTTACAATAGTTTAGACGGTCTTCGGGGTGTTCGCGGATTGCACCTCGGGGGTGCCTCTCGATTTTTTTGGAGGCCTCCTGGCCCCTGTCCCCCGACAGTGCTCCCACCCTGGCTTACGGCGTCTGCGACGACGACTTGACGGGCCTAGCCGGGCTCGGCGTGGTGGCCCAGCTGGCCCGGTTCCTCGGGCTGCCCGAGCAGCTGGCCGCGTCGGTCCGTCTCCAGCGCCGCCGGCGCGGTGGCAGCGATGCGCAGATGCTGCTGGCGCTGATCTACGCGGCCTGCGCCGACGGGGGGCACCTCACCGCGGTCGACGCCCTGGGGGCCGATGAGGTCGCCCGGCAAACGTGCGGGCTGCGGGCCGGGCCCGCCAGCCGGCGGCTCGGCGAATACTTGCAGCGGATGAGCGAAGCGGCCCTGGAGGGGTTGCGGGAATGCGCGCGGCTGGTCAGCCGGCGGCTGGGGCCGCTGGGGGCGCAGGCGTGCGGGCAGCGGTGGGGCTACGTCCCGGTGTGCGGGGACGGCCCGGGGATCGAGGTGGAGGGCAAGCTGTGCGAGAACGCCGGGCGCGGCTACCACGGCGAGAAGCAGTCCTGGCTGCACTCGGTGTGCGTGGGGGTGGCGTGGGTCAGCGCCCGGTTGAACGCGGGCGGCACGGATGTGCGGGGGGATGGGCGGGAGCAGCTGGACCAGGATGTGGCGCCTTGGCTGACCGGGCGGCAACCGGTGGGGCTGCGGGCCGACAGCGCGGACTCCTGCCAGGATCTGGTGAGCTCCTGCCGGCGGAAGAGCTGGGATTACTCCGGGAGCGTGACCGATCCGCGCCAAAAGGCCCCGATTCTGCGCCTGGCGGCTGCGAGGGGGTTGCGGGAGGACGAGGGGGAGCCCCTGGACGCGGCGGGGAAGGAGCGGGCGCTCGTGGTGGCGTAACCGGCCGACCCGCTGGCCGGAGGAGCAGGTGTACGGGGTGATCCGGCGCGACTGGGACGGGGAGCAGCGGCTGCTGGAGCCGGTGTGCATGGTGATTCCGGTGAGCCACGACCGGCTGCCGGTGGCGGAGCTGGGGCGGCGGCATCGCGGCCAGCAGGGGCAGGAGCATGCGTTCCAGGGGCCGCTGACGGACTTGGGGCTGCATCATCCGCCGTGCCGCTCGCACGCGGCGAATCAGGGGTTCTACCTAGGCGGGCAGATCGCGCAGCTGCTGCTGCGGCTGCTGCAGTACCAGGCGCTGCCGTCCGAGGCGCGGCAGCACGGGCTGCGGCCGCTGATCCGGTACTTTGTGTGCAGCGTGGGGCGGCTGACGCGCAGCGCGCGGCGGCTGCGGCTGCTGTGCAGCAGGAGCAACCTGTGGTTGGACTGGCTGCTGCCCGCGGGGAGCCGGATGGAGCCGGGCTAGGGCTGGGCCGGCGCGGCCGGAGCCGCGCCGAGCCCAGCGGCAGGGGACCGACGCGGAGCTCGCGAGGGGATCGGTGCGCCCGGAGCCGGGGGCACCGCGGCCGCGGTGCGTGCGCAGGCCGGCACAGGGCGCTTGCGGGGGTGCCCAAGTCGCTCGGCGACGGGCTGCGGGGCCCGCGCCGGGCTCTCCGGGCTCTCCGCTCAAGCCCTACGCCCCCCAACCGCCATTTCGGGAAATTAACCGGGAATCTAGGGCACGGGCTGCGGCCGCTGATCCGGTACTGCGTGTGCAGCGTGGGGCGGCTGACGCCCAGTGGGCGGCGGCTGCGGCGGCTGTGCAGCAGGAGCAACCTGCGGCGGGACCCCTGATTCCCGGGTAAAAATTCCGGTCACCATTTGGAACATGTTTGTATTATAATGATTTATATGGTCCTCCGGAGTGTCCGCGGATCGCACCTCGGGGGTGCCTCTCGATTTTGTGGAGGCCCCCTGACCCCTGTCCCCCGCCAGTGCTCCCACCCTGGCTTACGGCGTCTGCAACGACGACCTGACGGGCCGGGCCGGGCTCGGCGTGGTGGCCCGGCTGGCCCGGTCCCTCGGGCCGCCTCCAGCGCCGCCGGCGCGGCGGCAGCGCTGGGCAGAGGCTGCGGGCGCTGCTCCACGCGGCAGCGCCCGCGAAACCCACCTCGCCCTGCGCGTCGTTTTGCGGTCCTGCAGCGGACCGCACCTCGGACCGCCTCTACGCCGTGCCGCCCCCCGCCGCCGCGTCCAGGCCGCGCAGAGCGATCTCCTGGGCGCGCATCCCGAACTTCCGCACTTTACCGGCCACCGTCAGCGGGAAGCCGTCGGCGAAGCGGATGTGCTCAGGAACCTGGCAGTGCGCGATCCGCCCCCGGCAGAACTCGCGGCCGCCCTGCTCGGAGGCTGTCGCTCCGTCGCGGAGCTTGCTCCCAGCGAGGACCTTCCCTCCGAGGCGCTCGTCCGGAACGCCGACGACGTGAACATCGGCGACCCCGGGATGCTGGTGGAGGAACTCCTCGATCTCGCGGGGGTGGATGTTCTCGCCGCCCCGGATGAGCATCTCCCCGGCCCGGCCGGTGATCCGGAAGTTGCCGTCTTCTCGCATGGTGGCGAGGTCGCCGGTGCGGAGCCAGCCGCCGGCGTCCCCCGCCCGGGCCGTGCTCTCCGGGGCCTTGTCGCACCCCTGCGTCACGAGGTGCCCGCGGGCCGGCAACTCCCCCTGCGGGCCCCCCGAGACCGTCTCCCCGCTCTCGGGTTCGCCGACCTGGACCTCCGCGCAAGGCATCGCCCGCCCCACCGCCGCGGTGCGGACCTCCAGCGCCTCGCCGCGCAGGCTCTGCGGGCTCGCCGGCGCAGCCTCCGTCCGCCCGCAGGCGCTGGCCAGCTCTTCGCCAGGCCTGGCCCGGACCCCGCGCTTCCTCCCTGCGACGGGCCACGGGGAGCCCGCCCTGCTGCCCGTGCGGAGGCTGGACGCGTCGCAGCGGGCCAAGCCGGGATGGGCGCGCTGCGCAACGAACATCGCGGGCCCGCCGTGGATTGGCGGGCCGGTCTTTGCCGGGAGTTCCGCAACAGGCGCCCGCCTGTCCTCGAGAGGCGGACTGCCAGTCTGTTCCTGCCTGCCGCTGCCGCGCCTGCGGTGCCGGTCGGCACCTCGCCTACGGGCCGGGCCGCCGGGTGCGGCGGCTGCCGGCGGCGGAGGGCGCGCGCCCCGCGGAGTGGTACACTGAGCGGGCCCGGGGGGCGCGCAACGGGATGTCTGGAACGCTGGCGACGGCCGTCCTGGAGGAGCGCGAGGCGGCTCCGCCGCCGCCGGTGGACTACCCGTGCTCGGACGGGCTGCCGATGGCGGACAGCGACTGGCAGAACCGGGCGATGGCCGAGGCCCAGGCCGCCCTGCGGCTGCACTTCGCGGACCGGCGGGAGCGGGTCTACGTGGCCTGCGACACGTTCGTGTACTACCGGGAGGGGGATGCGGGGGCGCGGGTGGCCCCGGACGTGTTCGTGGTGCGGGGGGTGTCGGGGGAGAACCGCAAGTCGTACCGCGTGTGGCGGGAGGGGCCGGTGCCGCAGTGGGTTCTGGAGGTGGCGTCGGAGGCGACGGTGCGGCGGGACCTGGCAGCGAAGAAGAAGCTGTACCGGCGGCTGGGGGTGCGGGAGTACTGGCAGTTCGACCCGACGGGGGAGACGCTGGGGCGGCTGCGGGGGGCGCGGCTGGAGGGCTGGGCGCTGCGGGGGGGCCGCTACGAGCCGCTGGAGACCACGGCGGAGGGCGCGGCGTGGAGCGCGGTGCTGGGGCTGGGGCTGGAGGTGCAGGGGGAGTTGCTGCGCTTCCGGGACCCGGCCACGGGCCTGCTGCTTCCGATCCTGGAGGAAGAGGCCCGGGCCCGCCAGGAGGCGCAGCGGGAGCGGGATGCCGCGCAGCGGGAACGGGATGCTGCGCAGCGGGAACGGGATGCTGAGGCGCGCCTGCGCCGCGCCGCGCAGGGGGAGCGGGACGCCGAGGCGCGGAAGCGGCGTGCGCTGGAAGCCGAGCTCGCCGCGCTGCGGGCGCAGCGGGCAAAGTCGGACGGTGAGCCATCCTAGAGCGCCTTGCCGCGGAAGAGCCCCCGATTCCCGGGTAAGAATCCGGTTACCAGCCGGAACGTGTTTGTGTTGCAATGATTTAGACGGTCCTCCGGGGTGTCCGCGGATTGCACCTCGGGGGTGCCTCTCGATTTTGTGGAGGCCCCCTGTCCCCCGCCAGGGCTCCCACCCTGGCGTACGGCGTCTGCAACGACGCCTGGACGGGCTCGGTGTGGTGGCCCGGCTGGCCCGGTTTCTCGGGCTGCCCGAGAAGCTGGCTGCCTCGGTCCGCCGCGGGCGCGGTGGCAGCGCTGGGCAGAGGCTGCTGGCGCTGCTCTACGCGGCCTGCGCCGGCGGGGGGCACCTCCACGCGGGCGACGCTCTGGGGGCCGATGACGTCGCCCGGCAAACGTGCGGGCTGCGGGCCGGGCCCGCCAGCCGGCGACTCGGCGAACACCTGCAGCGGATGCACGAGGCGGCCCTGGAGGGCTTGCGGGAGTGCGCACGGCTGGTCAGCCGGCGGCTGGGGCCGCTGGGGGCGCCGGCGTGCGGGCAGCGGTGGGGCTCCGTGCCGGTGTTCGGGGACGGCACGGGGATCGAAGTGGAGGGCCAGCTGTGCGAGAACGCCGGGCGCGGCTACCACGGCGAGCAGCAGTCCTGGCTGCCCTCGGTGTGCGGGGGAGCGGCGTGGGTCAGCGCCCGGCTGAACGCGGGCGGCACGGATGTGCAGGGGGATGGGCGGGAGCAATTGGACCGGGATGCGGCACCCTGGCTGACAGGGCGGCAGCCGGTGGGGCTGCGGGCCGCCAGCGCGGACTCCTGCAAGGAGCTGGTGAGCTCCTGCCGGCGGCGGGGCTGGGATGATTCCGGGAGCGTGACCGATCCGCGCAGAAAAGCCCCAATTCTGCGCTTGGCGGCCGCGATGGGGTTGCGGGAGGACGAGGGGGAGCCCCTGGAGCGGCGGGCCAGGAGCGGGTGCTCGCGGGGGCGTACCGGCCGACCCGGGGGCTGGAGGAGCCGGTGTGCGGGGTTCTCCGGCGCGACGGGGACAGGGAGCAGCGGCTGCTGGTGCCGGTATGCACGATGATTCCGGTGAGCCGCGAGCGGCTGCCGCTGGCGGAGCTGGGGCGGCGGCACCGCGGCCAGCAGGGGCCGGAGCCTGCGTTCCAGGGGCCGTTGACGGACTTGGGCTGGCATCATCCGCCGTGCCGCTCGCATGCGGCGCATCAGGGTTTCTATCTGGGCGGGCAGATCGTGCAGCTGCTGCTGCGGCGGCTGCCGGACCAGGCGCAGCGGCTGCGGGGCGGGGTAGGCCGGCGCAGGGCACCTGCGGGGGTGCCCAAGTCGCTCGGCGACAGGATGAGGGGCCCACGCCGGGTACGCCGGGTTCCCCGCTCAAGCCCTACGGCCCCGCAACCCCCATCTCGGGAAATTATCCGGGAATCTAGATTAGTAAGGGCAAGATCACTCGGGTCGCCCCCAGCGACCGGGCCCGGGGCGCTTCCGGCTACTCTGCAGGGTATGGGCCCGCCGGCTGCCAAGCCTGCGGAGCTCACTCGATCCGCACTGACCCCGAGGACAACGTGTGGGTGACCGACGCAGGCGGACACGTTGTTTCGAAGCTTGATCCCGGGGGCAAGGTCCTCTTGCAGTTGGGCGAGCCTGGGGTCGCCGGCACGGATCGGAGCCATTTCCACCTGCCGACCGATGTGGCGTTCGCCCCGAACGGCGACATGCACGTGAGCGACGGATACGGCAGCGCCCGGGTCATGAAGTTCACCAAGGAGGGCCGCTACCAGCTGGAATGGGGCCGGCGAGGAACCGGGCCGGGCTAGTTCGGGTTGCCGCACAACCTTGCGGTCGAAGCCGCGGGCCGCGGCTACGTAGCCGATCGCGACAACAGCCGGATCCAAGTCTTCGACGCTGACGGGAAATTCCTAGACCAGTGGCGGGATGTCGGTGGCGTCTCCTCGCTGTTTCTGACCGAGAGCCAGCGGCTCTGGACCGGCGGGATGCTACGCGCCCTCGCCGGCAAGGTCGCGTTGGGATTGCCCGGCACCTCGGGTGCCCACAGCACCACGGTTGCGCGGACAGGAGACGTGTTCTTGGCCCAGCTCAGCGGCTCAGTCCAGCGCTTCGCGCCCCAGTGAGAACACCCCAACGCACCAAACCGACATCCGGCTTGCCGTCCGATCTCGGAATCTGGTGTAATCCCTAGGCGTACATCTCGAGAAGAAGACCGCGGGGCAGCGGGCTCGGGATGCAACGAGCCGAGAATCAGCGCATGGTTCCGGGCTGTCGCTCCTGCCTACAGGCAAGGCCGCGAGTCCACCGATCGCACCAGACCGCCCCCGCCTCTGGGATTAGGCAACGGTGAAACTCGCTGAGACTCGTTGGTCCGCCGGGCAGGTCTCCGCGCCGATTCCTGTCAAGTCCCTTCGCTATCCTACTCCTATGGATTTTGGTGAGACATCCTGCAGAGTCCGTTTGGCTCTGTTCACGATAGCGGTGCTGGCCTGCGCGGGCGTCCCCGGCACTCTGCAGGCCCAGCAGCCGAGCGACGCCGGCTCGGCGGCAGCCGATCAGGAGAAGCCCACCGCTCCAGAGACCCCAGCTGCGGCGGCGAACGCAGACGCTTCCGCCGAGAGCGGAGCTGCCGCCCAGCGGACCAACCTCAATCTCCTCGGCCAGGAGGACACGCGCTCAGGAGAGGCCCGCCGCAACGAAAACGTCCAATTCAACCTGGTCGATACGAACACTCTGCAGGAATTGAATATCCGGCTCGGCGCGACCGCAACGATCGTCACGGACTTCCAGCCCGACCGAGACTACTACGGAGCAGAATACGGTCGCAGAGCGCGGCCAAACTTGCACCTGCCTCCTGCCCGCGGCCAGGGCCTGCACGGCAACGTTTTCGCGACCCACGGCAACAGCGTCCTCTCGGCCAGGTCGTTCTTCCAGTTCGGCGAGGTTCAGCCGGCCAACGAGAACCGCTACGGCTTGCGCCTGACGGGCCCCGCTGGGGGCGGCACCCGCTTCAGCATCAATGCCTCCCAGCAGAAGATCCGCGGCCAAGTCAACGGCAATGTCTTGGTGCCTCTGCCCGACGAGCGGACCCCGCTGCTGATCGACCCGTCCAGCGGCGAGCGCACGGACGACGCGACGCGAGCGATCGTCGACCAGCTGCTCGCGGCCTATCCGGCGGAACTGCCTAACCGCACAGACATCGACCCTCGGGCGCTCAACACCAACGCCCCGCAGCGGGTGGACACGGACTCGGTCAACCTCCGCCTCGACCAGGACCTGGGCGGGGGCAAGCTGGGCCTGGGCTATGTCTTCACCTCTCAGAGCGTCGACGCGTTCCAGCTCGTGCGCGGCGCGAATCCGGACACCGAGATCAAGAACCACAGGCCCCGCGTCACGTGGACGAAAGCATGGTCGCCGCGCACCGTGACCAACTTCTCGGGCGGCTTTGACCGCGTAGGCTCGCTGCTGATCCCGGAGCCCGACAACTTCGGGCCCACAGTGGGGGTGTCGAACGCCATCGCCGGCCAGGGACCCTCGCCGCTAATCCCTGTGGACCGGGCCCTGAACACGTACCGAGCCGCCGGCCAAGTGTCGCGCACCAGCGGCAGCCACAGCATCAGGGCCGGCTTCCATCTCGGGCGCGTTCAGCTCAACGGCGTCGAGCAGCAGGCGATCCGGGGCAACACCCAGTTCTCCGACAACTTCGGCAACGACGCGATCACAAACTTCCGTCTTGGACGGCCCACGCGGCTGCTCAAGACCGTCGGCAGCTTCCACCGCGGCTTCCGCCAGTGGGTCAGCCAACTCTACGCGGCGGACACCTGGAAGCCGCTGCCGGACCTGACGCTGAATTTCGGGCTGCGCTACGAGCTGGTCACCCCGCCCCGGGAAGTCAACGAGTTTGAGACGCTGCCCTACGGCTGCGACTGCAACAACTTCGCTCCGCGGTTCGGCTTCGCCTACCGCCTGAACGACCGCTGGGGCACGCTCCGCGGTGCCTACGGCGTGTCGTACGGCGAGATCTACCCTGTCACCTACAGCCAGTACCGGATCAACGCTCCCAATGTCGTGCGGCTGGTGGTGCTGCAGCCCCGGCTGACCGACATCATCAGCGGCGCGGCGTTCGCCAACGTCACGCCGGGCTCGCGGTCCACGCTGTTCGACATCGCCAACAACCTCGTGGAACCCTACAGCCACCAGTACAGCATGAGCTGGGAGTTCGGGCTATCGCGGACGACCAACCTGCAGCTGGGCTATGTCGGCAGCCGCACGCACAAGGTGTTCCAGGCTTGGTTCCTCAACCGCGGCGAGCGGCCCCAAGGCGTGCCCGTGACGGTTCGCACCACGAATGTGCGCCGGGCGGACTCGCGCTACAACGATGTCCTGCGCTTGCACAACGCTTCGCGGGCGTATTTCGACGCGGCTCGGGCCGCGCTGGTGATCCGCGACCTGCAGGGCTTCACCGTCGATGCCGCCTACTGGTTCAGCAAGTCGATCGATCTCGGGAGCGACTACACCAACACGATGAACGGCGGGGACGCCCGGCGGGCGGTCAGCCAGACGGCATACGAGATCCACTCGGACGTCAAGTCGCTCAGCTTCTTCGACCAGCCCCATTCGTTCCTGCTTCGGGCTGTGTACGAAACCCCCCAGGGCAGCGGCTGGGTGGGCCGACTGTTCGGGGCCTGGCAATTCTCGACGGTCACCCTGCTCAAGACGGGCACGCCGTTCACGGTGCAGACGGGTTCGGACGGTCCCGGCTTCGGCAATGTCGACGGAGCGATGGGCGACCGTCCCCACCTGCTTGACAACTCGATCCTCGGCAGTACGGTAGGTGATCCCGACACATCGAGGCAGACTCTGCGCCGGGAGGCCTTCGCGTTCCAGGCCGTAGGCGACTTGGCCGGCAGCCTCGGCTTGCGCACCTTCCGCAAAGGCAAGATCGCCAACGTCAACGCCAGCCTGTCGCGCAGCTGGGCTGTGGCTGGAGAGAACCGGCTAACGTTTCGGGCGGAGTCAGTCAATTTTTTCAACACGCCGCAGTTCGCCAACCCCAACTTCAACCTGACGTCGCCGAGCTTTGGCCGGATTACCAACACGCTGAACGACGGCCGTACGTTTCGGCTGACCTTGCAGTACGACTTCTAAGCGGTCGGCGGGCATAGGCGCACGGAGCAGCTTGGGGAGCGGCGAGCTGCACCTCACGCGCAGACACCGTCAGCCGCGTTTACGCTACGCACATTGAATCCGCCCGCGATGCGCACAGCCCTAGCGAGGGCCCCACCGTCTCCGTGCGCGTGTCGTGACATTCCGGCCCTGCAGCGGCACCCAGGCATCCTGACCGGTCTCCATCCGGTGATCGGCTGCACGCAGTCCCTCCGAGCCCTCAGCGGGCACCGGGTATGATATGAGGCCTAGCGGACGGTTGGACGAAGTTGCCCAGTCGGCAGGCCGCCGGCAAAACGGGGATTGCTAGTCGTGTACCCGTATGGACCGGATAGCTGATGAGGCGCTTTTCCCAGCGAATTCAAGGACAGGAGGTTGAGTGCATGACCACCAGCCGCAGAGGCTTCATGAGCGGAGCGGTTGGAGGTGCGGCCCTTGCAGCCGCGTCGGGCCGGCCGGCGAAATCGGCGCAGGTCAGGGCCAGCGACACGCTGAACATCGGCGTGGTCGGGTTCCGCGGGCGGGGCAGGGCTCACATCCGGGAGTTCGCGCGGATGCCCGGTGTGCGCGTGGCCTATCTGTGCGATGTGGACGAGCGCCTGTTTCCGGACGCGGTGGCCGAAGTCGAGCAGCTGGGAGGCTACACGCCCCGGACGGAAACCGACATTCGGAAGCTCTTGGAACGCGAGGACCTCGACGCGATTTCCATCGCCACGCCAGACCATTGGCACGCGCTGATGACGATCTGGGCCTGCCAGGCTGGCAAGGATGTCTATGTCGAGAAGCCCTGCTCCTACACGCTGTGGGAGGGGCGCAAGATGGTCGAGGCGGCGCGGAAGTACGGACGCATCGTCCAGGTCGGGCTGAACCGGCGGAGCAGCCTGCGCGTCCGCTCGGCAATCTCGTTCGTCCTCGGCGGCGAGTTCGGCACTGCCTACAGAGCCAAGGCCATTGTCTACCGCGGCCGGATCAACATCGGCCGCGTGGCAGAGTCCTCCATCCCCGAGGGGGTGAACTGGGACCTGTACCTCGGGCCGGCCCCCTATCGCGCTTTCACGATGAACCGCTTCCACTACGGCTGGCATTTTTTCTGGGACACATCCACGACCGAGATCGGCAACAACGGCGTCCACTACCTGGATGTGGTGCGGTGGGGCCTCGCCAAGAACGTGCATCCGGTCCGGATCCACTGCACGGGAGGTCAGTTTTTGGAGGACTCGGACTCCGAGGTGCCGAACGTCCAGGTGGGCACCTTCGAGTACGCCGACGGCACGCTGGCGGAGATCGATGCCACTACCCTCTACAGCCCCACCTTCGGAGGTGCCCGGATGGGAGCGTTCTTTTACACCGACCAGGGCTACGTTTCCTCGCCCAAGGACTGGACGGCGAACCGGGGGCAGTTCAGCCCCGGCGACCGCCCGGATCCACCATCGGGCGTATCCCTGCGAGCAACGAACCTCAGCTTTCCGAGGATCGAATACCCGGAGGGCCCGCTAATCCCAACGCTAGACGAGGAGGAGATGAGCCTCTTCCAGAACTTCGTGGACTGCGTGCGGTCGCGTCGGCGCGAAGAATTGCGCTGCGAGATCGAGGATGGCCACCTGTCGACCTCGCTCTGCCACTTGGCGAACATCTCGTTCCGTACTGGCCGCAAGCTCGTGTTCGATTCCGAGACCGAAATGTTTCCGGGAGACGAAGAAGCAAATCAGTGGCTGCGCCGCGAGTACCGCAAGCCTTACGTGGTCCCGGACCAAGTCTGACTGGCAGTGCGGGACGGCGCACACGGGGGGGCCCGCTTCCCGGGACCTCGGCGCGGCTACCTTGCGTTCCCTCGGGAAGCCGCCAGGATCGGCGGTGCTATGTCCATCGCCCGGCTGCACGTTCCTCGGGTCCGTGCCTGCACTTGCAGCCGCCCAAGTTGCCCCGCCGTCAGCCTCGCTGGCAAGCGGATTTCGTCCGGGAGCCTGCGTGGGGACGGTCCGGCCCGCTGCAGCTGAGCCAGCGAACCATCCCGTAACAGGGCAGGTGCGCAAGGCCTCCTGGCCTCCAGCCGCAAGCCCGCAACGCCCCTCCGGATTTGGGCGGCGCTGCTGCCAAACGAGGCGAAAGAGCCGTGCTACAGTGCCGAAACCTGCTGTGGGCGTCGTTCCGGGCGAGCGGCCCACGCTTGGCGGCTCTGGAGGACATGCCCTTGGCGACCGCGCTCCAGCATACGTGCGAACTCCTCAAGTTCCCCACCGTCAGCTCGACTTCCAACATCTCCATCTGCGACTACCTCGAGGATGTGCTGCGGGGTCTCGGCTTCAAGACAGAGCGCATCGGGTACACAGACCAAGCCGGCGTCGCCAAATCCAACATCGTCGCCAAGAAGGGCAGCGGCGACGGTGGCATGGCCTACTTCGCACACACCGATGTAGTGCCCGCCGAAGGCTGGTTCAGCCGGGAGCACGGGCCCTTCCAGCCCACCGTCCGCGGCGACAGGCTCTACGGCCGGGGCAGTTGCGATATGAAGGGGTCTATCGGCGCGATGCTGGCCGCCGCCGAGAGGACACCCACAGCCGCCCTGCGGCACCCTCTCTACATCGCCCTGACAGCCGACGAGGAGGTCGGCTACGGAGGGGCCAAGCAGGTGGCTCAGCGCTCTCGCTTCTTTCGGGAGATGGTGCAGGGCGACACCCGCGGCATCGTGGGCGAGCCGACGCTGCTCGAGGTCGTCCACGCCCACAAGGGCACCTACGGCTTCCGGGCGACCTCGCACGGCAGAGCGGCCCATTCCAGCAGTAGTGCAGGCGTCAACGCAAACCTCGCCATGATTCCGTTCTTGAGCGAGATGAAGCGGATCCACGACGAGACCCTCGGCGACCCAGCCTGGCAGCACGCGGCCTTCACGCCCCCCGGAATCAGTTGGAACATCGGCATCAACGATCGCACCGCAGCCGTGAACATCACGGCAGCCCAGAGCGTATGCACGGTTTACTTTCGACCCGCCCCCGGGCACGACTCTGACTTCCTCGTCGAACGGAGCCGGGCCCTCGCCACACACTACGACCTCGCCTTCGAACTGCTGTGGGCGGCGCCCCCGTTGCACACCGATCCGGCGTCCGATTTCGTGTGCGAGACGCTGAAGCTGGCGGGGAAGCGGACGCCTCGCACGGTTTGCTATGGGACCGACGGAGCGGTTTTGTCGGCCCTCCGCCAGCTGCTGGTTCTGGGCCCGGGAGACATCGCGCAGGCGCACACGCAGAACGAATGGATCGGTTTGGAGCAGCTCGAGCGAGGGACACAGCTCTACGCCACACTGATCCGACATTGGTGCTCCTGAGGCACCTCGACGGTTGAACGTCAGCGGAGCCGATTTCGGTGATGACCCGTGCGTTCTGGTTCCGGCGAGAGCGCTAGGCTTGATCCAGACCATGCAAGTGCTAGACCTGCGCGAGAAAGGAGGATTGCGATGCAAAACGCCAAACCCGCCCTTTTGGCTCGCGACCTCGCTCACCTGATCCATCCCCTGCACAGTGCCGCAGCCCACAGCCAGGGCCATGTCTGGATGCGAGGCGACGGAGCGGTACTGGTTGATGCGGACGGGCGGGAATACCTGGACGGGTTGTCGGGCCTGTGGAATGTCGTGCTCGGTCACGGCCGCCGTGAGCTGGCCGCAGCCGCCCGCCGTCAGATGGAGGAACTCGCCTACTGCTCGGCCTACGCCGGCAGCTCCAACCCTCGAGCCATCGAACTGGCCGAGCGCTTGGCCGCGCTCACCTACCCGTCGATCACACGATTTTTCTTCACCTCCGGGGGCGGCGAGGCCAGCGAGACCAGCTTCAAGCTGGCGCGTTCCTACTGGAAGCTCCAAGGCCGTCCCCGGAAGACCAAGGTCATCTCGCGGCAGTTGGGTTACCACGGGGTAACCCTTGCGGCCATGAGCGCGACCGGCATCTCCAGCTACTGGCCCTTGTTCGAGCCTCGAGTCCCCGGGTTCCTGCAGATCCCCTCGCCGTACCCGTACCGCTACCACCCTTCCCCGGGGAGCAGCGCTGGAGTCGCCGCGGCGAACGAGCTGGAGCGGGTTCTCCAACGCGAGGACCCCGAGACGGTCGCTATGTTCCTCGCCGAGCCAGTCCAGGGAGCAGGTGGCGTCATCGTGCCCCCGGATGACTACTTTCCGCGGATTCGAGCGATCTGCGACCAGTATGAAGTGCTGCTCGTCGCCGACGAGGTGATCACCGGGTTCGGGCGAACGGGCAAGTGGTTCGCCCTGGAGCATTGGGGCGTGGAGCCGGATCTCGTGCAATTCGCCAAGGCGGTCACGTCGGGCTACTTTCCGCTCGGAGGCGTGGGAACCACCGCCGATATCGCCAGAGCGCTCGATCAAAGCGGATCTCCGTGGATGCACGCCTTCACGTACAGTGCGCATCCGGTCGGCTGCGCGGTGGCCCTGGAGAACCTGCGCATCCTGGAGCAGGAGGGCTGGCCGGATCAAGCGGCCGAAAAGGGGGCCTACCTCCTGGAAGGCTTGCGTACGGCGCTCGGCAAACACCCCCATGTCGGCGAGATCCGCGGCCTAGGAATGATGTGCGCGGTCGAATTTGTCCAAGACAGGGCCAGCAAGGCCGAGTTCGATCCCGCCGACCGCGTTGGACCGAGAATCAACGACGAGGCCACGAAGCGCGGACTGTTCAGCCGCCTCCGGGGAGACGTGTATTGCCTAGCCCCCCCGTTTGTGAGTACGCACGGGCAGCTGGATCGGATGATCGACATCCTCGCGTCTTCAACGCGAGCGATACTGGGTTGACCCGCCGGGCCGATTCCAGTGCTATCCCACCTTGGCGGAGGGAGCTCGGGCCGCCAGTCTTGGGCACCTGCCAGAGCCCCCAGGGAGCACCGGCCGTCCGGCCTCACCGCTGCGCATGCAGGTCGAATTCCGTGGATATGGCAACCGCCAGTTCCGCGCCGCTGCCGCGTTCGACCAACGTTACTGAGCCCTTGGAGACACGGGCTTCGGCGACGCCGCGGTATCCGTCCGGAACCTCGGTCAGGAAGGCCAGGTAGGATCGGGGCTTGCTCTCCGACGCGTCGAGGAAGTCCAGCAGCGGGCGGCCAAAGATCCTGCCTTTCCGGATCAGCGCAGGAAACGGTTGGTGCAGTCCGGTGGTACCGAACTCCAACCCCCGCGCCGTGGGCTTGCCACCGTCCGCGCGGCGCCAAATGTTGAGCCACGGGTACTCGGCCCTGCGCCAGACATAGCCGATGAGCAGCCGCTTAGCTGCGTTCACTGCCGTGACCCAGCCGAAGTCGTCGTCGATCACGTACGACACCACGTTGGGGTTGTGGTCGTCAACCAAGCGGCGGAGGTCGACCGGTTCGCCATCCCGCAAGGCGGTCGGCCACTCAACTGCCGGCTCCTCCGGGTTGGGCATCGGAGTTGCCTGCATGAAGCCTCTCGTGGCATTGGAGTCGACAACCACCGTTTCGTCCAGGAAGGGCGGCCCGATGGTCGGATGCTGAACCATGTTGTAGGCGCGCCCCAGCGGATTGCGGTTCAGGACGGTCTCGCGCACCTGGAACCAAGCACCGTCGGCAGCTAGGTCTAGCCGGCGCTCGGCACGCAACCCGGCAATCGGCAGCTCGGCGGCCATCCGCACCTGCGTAGGCTGCGCCTCCATAACCTCCCAGGCCACTCTCGTCGCTTCGCCGTGGTACGGCATGCCGTTGGCCTCTTCGGCCGCGGAGGGCTGGCCCCAGCGGTCGAGGCACAGGAAGTGGCTCATGGCTCGCGCCTCGTCGGTGGGCCCCTCGTTGTTCCAGCGCAACGGGTTCAGACCGTGGCCGAGGAGGTGGAAGTCGACGATCGAGCCCCCCAGGATGTCGACCACGAGGCGCACCTGCCGACCCTCCAGAACGATTGAGCGACGCCCCGCAACCAATTGTTCGGGGGGCGTAGCAGCCGGAGCCACCGCCACCAGCAGAGCCAGAATCGCACCGAACCGCATGACGGTCCATCATACCGGCCGGAACCTGAGCTCTCTCCAGGATCAGCCGTCCGGGCCCTTGGCAGCCGGCTGCGGCCGCGAGGCTAGCGGGCGGTCCCGCCGGTAGAGCCGGGCTGTTCCCGCACCTCGAAGCCCCAAGCCTCCAATTCTCGCCGTTCCCGCACAGCATCGGGCAATCGCCGCTGCGCCGCTTGCAGTGCTTGATCCTCTGCCTGACGCACCCGTTGCGCTGCCTCCAATGCGTTGGCCGACTCTTCAAGTGTCGGTAAGCGCAGGCCTGCCACCGGAACCCGGAACTGCAGCAGCGCCCCTAGGAGCCCGTTGATAAATGGCGCTGTCCGAGTTCCCGCCGAGACGCGGCGGAACGCAGCGAAGGCTTCTGCGGACTAGGCTCCGAGCCCGAGCGCGGGCCGCCGGGCGGCCCAGACGCTCGAGAACGCGCACAGAAGCCGTTCCAGGGCCTTCCCGAGGCCTTCTCCGGGACAAATTACTGATCGCGTCAAAAGTCGTGTCATCAGAATTCAGGCAAGAATATACTTGCAGTCTGCCTCTCGGAAGAAGGATCGCACCTGTTCCGGAGCTTTTTGCAAAGACTGGCAAGCAGCTTCCAGGTTGTCAAGAAGTTGTTCTTCGGTCTTGCTCAGCTCGCGACTGACCCGACGTTTGACCAAGGCCCCTAGCAGTTCCATAGGACTGACTTGCGGCGAGTAGGTCGGCTGAAAGTACAGCTCTACTGCGGCTTGGTTCGCTTCCAGCCACTCCTGGATGATCCGGGCCCGGTGAATACTGCAATTGTCGACTACCAACAGAATCTTCCGGTCCGCTGCCTCCACGATCCGCTTCAAAAACTCCCGGAAGACCTCCGCCGTGACAGGACCTTCCCGCACGGTGTCCTAGAGCTGGCCCCCCGAACTGCTGGCCGCCAGCAGGTGGAGGCGGAAGCGCCCGCTGGCCACCTGCAAGACGGGGGTCTGACCGCACAGGCCCCAGGTGCGCCCGTACACGCTCTGCGAAGCCAGGCCGGACTCGTCGGCGCAGGCGATCATGGCTCCTAACTCCCGGGCACGACGAGGGATCTGGGGGAACTCTTAGTCTTTCCACCGCTGCACGGCAGCGGGATCGTACCGGGTGGCGCGCCGCCGGGGCCGCTGCGGGGTGAGTCCGAGCCGCCGCAGGCCCCGGCGCACCGGGGAGACGCTCAGGACGCTGCCGCACTTCTCCCCCCAGGCTTGGCGCACTCGCTGCGCGGTCCACCAAGCGAACTCGAATGGGTATTGATCGGGGTCTTGGCCTCCGACGACGATGCGGATCCAAGCCAGGTGCCGATCTGTCCATTGGCGCGGTCGTCCCGTTCTTGGGCGATCCTGCAGGTTTTCCAGGCCTCCCAGGAAGAAACGTGAGATCCAGCGCTAGATCGTGCGTATGGAGAAAGGGACACAGGACTTTATCTGGGCCACTGACTTCCCCCGAGGAACTGCAAGACCACCTTTTTTCGAACCTCGAAATTCTAGTTCTCAGTAAGGAGCAAGGAGAAGAAGAATCTTTCTTTTGTCATACTAATAGAGTACAACAAATTCACCCTGCAGATCAATCGACGAAGGGATTTCCGAGACACGACTTTTGACGCGATCAGTAGCGCCGCAACGGCCAGAGAGCCGCCGCCTGGCAGGCTTCGGGGCGTACCGATCCCCGTCAGCGACCGCAGCAGGACGCCCAGGTTGTACCCGCAGGCGTGGAGGAGCAGTCGCTGCAGGATGTTGTGGCGGCCCCGCAGGTGGACCCGCCGCAGCCCGCCGGTCGCGTACCTGGGGGCCCTCGACCGTGCGACCTGCTCGCAGCGCTGCCGCTCCAGCTGGCGGCCCCGCTCGCCGGCGACCCGCTCCCGGTGCGCCTCCCCCGCCGCGCGCTCGGCTTCCTGCCCCGGCTCCCACTGGCGGGGCTTCCGCTGCGGCTCCGGAAGCACCGGCTCCTGCCCGGACTCCTCCAACGCCAGCACCGTCGCGCCGCTGGGGCACCCCTGGTCCGCCACCACCGTCTGCGGCTGCTCGCCCTGCGCCTCCGCCACCGCCGCCAGCGTCGGCCCGAGCGTCGCCGGGTCGCCTAGGTCCGCGGCCTGCACGGTCAGCCCCACCAGCGCACCGCTGTCCAAGTCCACCGCGGGCTCGGCCTTGGGGGCCCTGTCCGGCGCGCCGTCCTGCCTGCGGGCCACCCGGGCGTCCGGATCCACCGGGTGCTCCCACTCCTGGTGCGCCAGCGACTGGTTCTGGCACCGGCGGTCGCACTCGAGCAACTCTGCCTGCGTCGGCGCCTCTCGAGCCCCGCGGATGCCGCCAAGCGCTCGAGGAACTCCCCGTAGCCCTCCTGGGTGTTCCGCCGCTGCAGCGTGTGCAGCGCCGCGTGGGCTTCCAGCGGGGTGGCGTCCACCCCGACCGTCTCGCCCTTCGCCAGCCCGGCGGCCCGCAGCCTCTCCAGCACCCAAGCGAAAACCTGCTTGTGCGTCTCGAGGTCCATGCGCTGGCGCGGGCGGCAGAGCGGGGAGTGGTCCGGCGTCGACTCGTGGAGTCCGGAGCCGAGGAACTCGCGGAGCGAGAGGGTGTCGCTGGCCTGCAGGGCGCTGGCGCGCTCGGCATGGAGGCCCAGCAGGTAGCCGAGCAGCAGCCTGCGGCAGGAGACGCCCGGCGGCAGCGCGGGGCGGTCCAGCCCGGTGGCGGAGAAGGGCTGGCAGAGCCGCTCCAGGCACTCGTCGCAGCCGGCCAGCTCGAGCCCCTCGTGGAGCTTCTCGCAGCACGGGACGGTCGGGGCCTGGGGGCGTGCGTCCGCAGGGAGGCAGACGCACCCCTGGATCCGTTGGCGAGCGCCCAGCGACATCTGAACAAGGATCCCCCGGCATGCTCTCGCACCGCAAGCCCCCGCGCGCAGCGCCGCTCAGCCGGACTTTAGCAACGGGCTCCTAGGCCACGCCCTCCAGCCGAGCACCGCGTTCGGCAGAAGTCCGTTTTTTCCATCGGCGTGTGTTCCCTCTGGACCCACTACACCTTGCGTCCTGCAGTACGCCATCTATGGGTTCATTCGAGCCTGACACCATTCCCCCTGGTCGGCGGAGGAGCGCTAGGGCCAGTTGCAGGGTAGCCCGGAGGCTGCCATGCAACTCGTCTTCAACAGCTCGCATCAAGCCCGGCGCATCGTCGCGCAGTGCCTGTGCGAGCCGCGACCCGCGGGGATCGACGCCGACGAAATCACCGACCTGGCAGGCCAGCGCATGGTCGGTTTCGACCGCGGCGGCCGCAGCGTCCTAACGTCCCCTTCCCGCAGCGCGGCGGCCGCGCCGGAGTGCAGTCCGCTGCTGGCGGGACTCGGGGACGAGCTCCGGCGGCACGGACTGGCCTACTGTCCTCGCCGCGAGCAGGCCATCGCCGCAGCGCCGTCGGATACCGCAGACCGCCCGCACCTGGAACATCCTCCTCCGCGTGCTACGGAGGGGAGAGCGAGCAGGCACCGGTGCATTTGTCGAGGCTGTTCGTGGGAACCACGCTCCCGCATCGGGAACTGCGCGAGCCGACCTTCACGCGGCGCAACGGGCACCGTGCGACGACGATCCTGGCCCCGACGAAAGCGGCCTGCCCTACGGCACCAGCGCCGACTTCCGGCGTCGACCGGCATCGACCCCAGCGGCGGGCCGCGCTGAGCCCAGTGGCAGAGGCGGGAGCAACTGCGGCGGCTCCTCCGCTGCGGCTACTGATCGCATCAAAAGTCGTGTCCCTGGAATCCCTTCGTCGATTGACCTGCTGAGTGGATTTGTTGCACACGATGAGTATGACAAAAGAAAGATTCTTCTTCCTGCGCCTTACTGCGGAGCAGAAGTTCGAGGCCCGAAAAAAGTGGTCCTGCAGTTCCTCGGAGGCAAGTCAGTGGCCCCGATAAAGTCCTGCGTCCCTTGCTCCAGACGCACGATTTATCGTTGGATCTCACGCTTCTTCCTGGAGGCATGGAGAACCTGCGGGATCGCCAAAGAACGGGACGACCGCGCCTAGGGACAGACCGGCACGCCGCCTGGATTCACATCGTTGTCGTAGATCAAAACCCCACTCAATGCCCATGCGAGTTCGCTTGGTGGACCGCGCAGCGAGGGTGCCAAGCCTTGGGGAAAAGTCAGCAGCGTCCTGAGCCTCTCCCCGGTGCGCCGGATCCTGCGGCGGCTCCGACTCACGCCGCAGCGCCCCCAGCGGCGCGCTGCCAAATACAAGCCCGCTGACGGGCAGTGCTGGCAAGACCCAGAGTTTCCCAAGATCCTTCGCCCTACCCGGGAGTTGGGAGCCCGGCTCGCCTGCGCCGCCGAGTCCGGCGTGGCTGCGCAGAGCGTGTGCGGGCGCACTGGGGGCATGCACGGTCAGATCCCCGTCGGGCGGGTGGCCAGCGGACGCTTCCGCCTCCACCGGCTGGCGACCAGCAGCCCGGAGGGCCAGCTCGAGGACAGGGTGCGGGAAGGCCCCGTCACGGCGGAGGTCTTCCGGGAGTTTCTGGAGCGGATCGCGGAGGAAGCGGACCGGAAGATTCTGTTGGTAGTCGATAACTGCAGTATTCACCGGGCCCGGATCATCCAGGAGTGGCTGGAAGCGAACCAAGCCGCGGTAGAGCTGTACTTTCAGCCGACCTACTCGCCGCAAGTCAATCCTGTGGAACTGCTATGGGCCTTGGTCAAGCGGCGGGTCAGTCGCCAGATGAGCAAAACCGAAGCACAGCTTCGCGACAACCTGGAAGCTGCTTTCCAGTCTTTGCAAAAAGCTCCGGAACAGGTGCATGCCTTCTTTCAAGAGGCAGACTGCAAGTCTATTCTTGCCTGCATTCTGATGACACGACTTTTGCACCGCTCAGTAGCGCACCGCTGGGGTCGCTGCGGAGGCATCCGGAAGGCAGTCGGACGCGAGCACGGCCGAGCACCTGCGTCTCAGCGGCCAGCCGCCCCGCAGCGGTCGACGCACCGCCACAACAGGCTTTTGTCATAAAAAATCAATCGTGCTGGCGTAATAGGCTTGCAGCATCGGACTGCCAGAGTATGCTATGCTGGCATTGGACGGCTGGTGTTCCGGCCTCATTGAAGCAACAAGCCAGACTGCGAACACCATGACAGTCCGTAGAAGCACTTCTTCAGTTGCCGGCAGAGCCGATCACCCACTCAGCAGGCGCTACACGCGGACGGCGAGCGTGGCAGGCGATGAC
The DNA here is from genome assembly GCA_965213745.1 of Bryobacterales bacterium. GTDB lineage: Bacteria > Acidobacteriota > Terriglobia > Bryobacterales > UBA6623 > VXMF01. The sequence goes on from CBDBZZ010000025.1 coordinate 161,448, forward strand.
ATCCGCGGGTGGATCATCAAGGTTGCCATAGTGCTCGGGACGCTGTTTGTTGGCGCTTTCGCGTGGCTACGAGCGGACATGTGGGCGCTTCACGGCCTTTTGAGCACTGATATCCAGACACTGGACGGTCGACTGGACACTATGAATGGGCGACTGAACGCTATGGGAGGGCGACTGGACGCTATAGGCAGGCGGCTAGGCGCTATGAATGGGCAGCTGGACGACATGGGCGAGCGCTTGGCGCAGATCGAAGGCGCATTGGGGGTTCCGCGTAAGCACACTAAGCCGACGCAGGGCGATTAGCTCGGCTGCCGTCAGACTGCCTATTTCTGCGCTCAGATTGCCGCCTGTGGGATCCGTGGCTGCCGGCGGTAGGCTACAAGCTCTATAAGCTCGCTCAGACGCTCACAGCGCATCCCAGCGCCTGATCCCGGCAGCTGCCTCCGTAGCGACACTCTACCCGCACATCCTATTCCGCGCTAGGCGCTCAGCCACATCCACAACTTCAGCGCGAAAGGTTTGAGTGCGTGACACAAAATCAGGAGCGCCACAAAGTCCAGAAGCCCAACAACGCAGCGAAGGCAGAACGCCGGATGCAGCACTACCAACAGTAGAAGAATCAGGAGCGCTACTGGTACTGATCGCGACAAAAATCGTGTCCATGGAATCTATTTTTCGATTGATCTTTCGATTGATCTGCTTGGTGGATTTGTTGTACACGACGAGCATGATAAAAAATCCCTCCACGCCTTACTGCAGACTAGAAATTCGAGGTTCGAAAAAATGTGGTCTTGCAGTTCATGAAGGGAAAGTTTGTGGCCCATAGAAAGTCCTGTTTTCCTTTCTCAGAACGCACGATTTGGCGTTGGATATCACGCTTTTATCTGGGAGGCATGGAGAACCTACGAAATCGCAGGAGAACGGGACGACCGCGCCAGGAACAGACCAGCACGCCGCCTGGACCCGCACCATCGTCGTAGACCAAAACCCCGATCAATGCCCATGCGAGTTCGCTCGGCGGACCGCGCAGCGAGTTCGCCATGCTTTTGGGGGAAAGTTCGGCAGCGTCCTGAGCGTCTCCCCGATGCGCCGGATCCTGCGGAGGCTCCAGCTCACGCCGCAACGCCCCAGCGATGTGCCGCCAAGGATGCGCCCGCTAACGTGCAGTGGTGGAAAGCCCCAGAGCTACCCCAGCTCGCTCGCCGGTTTCCAGAGTGGGGGGGGCCATGCTCGTCTGCGTCGACGAGTCCGGACCGGCTGCGCCGAGCGTGTCCGGGACACCTTGGGGGCAACCGCGGTCAGCCCCCTCGGGCGGGTGGCCAGCGGGCGCTTCCGTTTCCACCTGCTGGCGGCCAGCTCTATCGCAGCGCGTGGGAGGGCCTGCAACGGCGGAGGCCTTCCGAAAGTTGCTGGAGAAAATCGCTGAGGGAGCAGGCCGGGAAGTTCTTTTAGCGGTCGGCAATTGCAGCATTCACCATACGCAGATAATCCAGGAGTGGGCTGGCGGCGAACCAAACCGCACCAGAGCTCTATTTTCAGCCGACCTGCTCACATCCAGTCAATCCGGTGAAACGGCTATGGGCCTTGGCCCAGCGGCGAGTCCGTCGCCAGCTGAGCAAGGCCGAAGCACAGCTTCGCGCCAGCCTGGAAGCTGCTTGCCAGTCTTTGCAAGGAGCTCCGGAACAGGTGCAAGCCTTCTTTCGAGAGGCAGACTGCCAGTATATTCTTGCCTGAATTCTGATGACACGACTTTTAACGCGATCAGTAAAGATCCAGGCACCCGCAGAGTCCGCGACTACCTGCGCGACGAACTGTCTCGGCTGCTGCGCCAGTCGGCAGCTCCTCCTCGCTAGGCCAACGGCGGGCGACAGCCGCTTGATTCCGAACCGCGGAAGACGGTGACGGAAAACGCCTGTCCGAGGCGGATCGCTCCCGACCTCCCATGCCGTCGGGCACCCAGCGGGGACGCCGCACCGCACGCCTCGAACCGGGGGCTCACCGCTTCAAATAGCGGTCGAACCAGCGTACTGCAGCCCGGACATAGTTCGGCGCATCGGCCGCCTGGCCCGGGAATAGAGCGCCGTGCCCACCGCCGGGAACTACCAGCAGCTCGGCGGGCACACCGATCGCGCGCAAGGACCGCACCAAAGCATCAGCGGGCTCCAAAGGCACAACCGCATCGGCGTCGCCATGGATTACGAATGTCGGAGGGTCATCCGCCGAGACATGGTGCATCGGCGAGGCCTCGCGATACGTGCGGCGCTGAGGCGAACTCGCGGGGTCCCGGGCCATGAGCCGCTTGCCGAAGAGCGAACCGAGCGTGCCGTTGCCGAACTCGCCGTTGAGCTGTACCAGATCCACCGGCGGGGCCCACGGCACAATCGCCTGCAGGCGGCTGCTTTCCCGGCTCACCGGATCGCTGCCGCTCCCTTCGCGCCCGGCCTCGCGCAGACCGAGCATCAACGTGAGATGGCCTCCCGACGACCCGCCTACGCCCCCGATGCGGGCAGCCGAGATTCCCCAGCGACCCGCGTGGTGGCGGATGAACCGCACCGCCCTCTCGACATCCTCCAGTTGCGCCGGGTACTTGTTGAGCGGAGCCGTCCGGTGGTTGACCGCGAAGACGGTGTAGCCCGCTTCGACCAAGGGGCGGCCGAAAACCTCCACCTGCCTGCTGGCTTTCTGCTGGGGGGCGTCGGCGGCCAAAGGCGAGTGCCAGCCGCTGCCTGTGATATGGACGATGCCGTAGCCGTTCGGACTCGCAGGCCGATGCACATCCATCAGCAGGGCGCCTCCCGCCACCATGCCGAAAACGACATTGCGCTCGATTCGGGGCTCCGTTGCGGGCGGCGCCGGAGGGGTCTTGTCGGCCGCGGCCCCTCGCGAGAGGTGCTTGGCAAAGAAGCGGACCATCGTCCCCAAGTAGTCGGGAGGGGCGGACGCCCCGGGGAAGGAGGCCCCGTGGCCACCTTCCGGCACCGCCAGCAGCTCCGCCTCCACGCCATCTTGGCGCAGGCGGGCGGCGAACTCCTCGGACCGGGCGTAGGGCACCCGGTTGTCCGCAGTCCCGTGGATGAGGAGGAACGGAGGGTCATCCGGCGACACGTGCGCCGCCGGCGAAGCCTGCCAGTAGGTTCGGCGCTCGAGGGTGTTCGGCCCATCCCGCGCACCCAGGCGCATCCCGAGAAACGATGCGGCGGAAGCACTCGCGAAGCGACCGGGGAACCGGGTTAGGTCCGTGGGAGCCGCCCGGGCGAAGACCGCTTGGAGCTTCGCGCTGTGCCGCTCCACTGGATCGGCGCTGGCGGCGTTCCCGCCGCCGCCGAGCACTCCCAGCAGGCTGATCAGGTGCCCCCCCGACGAGCCTCCCACGCCGCCGAGCCGTTCGGCGTGTATGCCGAACCGGCTGGCGTGGCACCGCACAAAGCGAACCGCCCTCTGGGCGTCCTCTAGGGCGGCCGGGTACCGGTAACGCGGCGCGGCCCGGTGGTTGATCACGAAGACGGTGAAGCCCGCCCCCGTCAGGGGCGGCACGTAGAGCTCGGCGAACCGAGAGGCCTTGAGGGGAGCCGCGTTGTAGGCCGGCGGCGCATGCCAACCGCTGCCCGGTATGAAGACGACTCCGAAGCCATTCGACCGCGCCGGGTAATGCACATCCATCACCATCGCGAGCCCGCCACGCATCCCGTAGACGATGTTCTCGTCGACCCGGGCCAAAAGCGCCGCAGCAGCCACAAAAGCGATGAGCATGAGTCGGGCGTTCATAGTGCTTTCGAGCGTAGCGCTTGCGGCCTCGCCTTGGCCTGCTTCCCGCTGGCGCAGACGAGCCCTGGACAGGGGCGGGACTATACTGGGAGCTCCAACTATGGTGCATAGCCCACTCCGCTTTTGCAAACTGGGGCTCGTTGCGTTGGTGATCTGCGGGCCGACGCTGGCCCAGCGGGATGCTCGCGACCCCCAGCCGCCGCCGGGGATCGTCCGCCACGCGGACCTCACCTACGCCACAGTCGGGGACCGAGCGTTGCTCCTCGATGTCTACGCTCCCGCAGAGAAGCCGGGCAAGCCGATGCCCGCCGTCGTGTGGGTCCACGGCGGAGGCTGGCGCGGAGGGTCCAAGAACAACATCGGGCGATCGCTGCCGATCCTTTCGCACGGCTTTGGCCTAGTATCGGTCGGCTACCGCCTCAGCGGCGAAGCCAGATTCCCCGCGGCAATCGGCGACGTGAAGGCTGCGATGCGCTGGGTTCGAGCGAACGCCTCCAGCTACGGCTTCGACCCGGATCGGTTGGGCGCCTGGGGGTCCTCTGCCGGAGGCCATCTCGTAGCCTTGCTCGGCACGGCCCATGAAGTCGCGGAGTGGGACGAGCTGCACAAGGAGCATGCCGGCACTTCCTCCCGTCCGAACGCCGTCTGCAACTGGTTCGGCCCTACGGACTTCCTGCGGATGAACGACTTTCCGGGCCGGATCGACCACGATGCGCCGGACTCCCCGGAATCGCGCTTCATCGGAGTGCCGATTCAGCAGTACCCGGAGCGGACGCAACGCGCGAATCCGATCCGCTACATATCCCGCGACGATCCGCCGATGCTGCATATGCACGGCGAGAACGATCGCGCGGTGCCCTTCAATCAGAGCGAGCTGCTGCACGCCGCCCTGCAGAAGGCCGGCTTGGATTCGACGCTCTACCGCGTGCAGGGAGCCGACCACGGCTTCCAAGGAATGGAGGGCGACACGCCGGAGACCTTGCTCCGACGGGTCGTCGATTTCTTTCGCCGCACCCTAGGCGACGCCTGAGCGGATCGAAGGGGGACCTCCATGCAATCGCAACGACAACATCTGAACGCAAGCTGGCCGCCCAGGCGCACGCACCTGTTCTGCATCGCGGTACTCCTGCTCTGGGCTACCGCCGAGGCCAACGCCACCAATATTGTCCTCATCGTCTCTGACGACCAGGGCTACGCCGACATCAGCTGCTACGCCCTGTCCGAGGAAGTCTCGACGCCCAACCTGGATCGCCTAGCCGCCGGCGGTGCCCGCCTGACCAACGGGTATGCGAGTTGCCCCGTCTGCGCTCCGACCCGCGCAGGTCTGCTAACCGGCCGCTATCAGCAGCGGTTCGGCTTCTACACTGCCGCCGATTCGCGGGCCGGCCTGCCCCGGTCCGAGACCACGCTCGCGGAGCTCCTCCGCGACGCAGGTTTTGCTACGGGAGTGTTCGGGAAATGGCACTTGGGCTACACACAGCCCTATCGGCCGCTGCAGCGAGGGTTCGGCACCTTCTACGGGTTCCTGGGCCACGGGGGGCACGATTACTTCTCGCTCGAGGTCAGCGACGAGGTGCGGTCCATCTATCGGGACAGGCGGCCGATCAACGACACCGGATACCTGACCCGCAACATCACCCGCGAGGCCGTGGACTTCATCAAGACGCACCGGGACCGTCCGTTCTTCGCCTACATCCCCTACAACGCGGTCCACAACCCGCTGCAGGCCCCGGCAGACTACATCCGGCGCTTCGCCAATCCGGATCCGAAACGCAACACGTACCTCGCGATGCTGGCCATCCTGGACGAGGGCGTGGGAGAGATCCTCGACGCTTTGGATCGCACGGGGGTCGCCGAGGACACGCTCGTGATGTTTTTCTCCGACAACGGGGGAGCCCGCGGCACAACCGCGGACAACGGCCCGCTACGGGGCAGCAAGCATACTGTCTACGAGGGCGGCATCCGGGTGCCGTTCCTCCTGCGCTGGCCCGGCCGCATCCCCGCCGGAACGGTCTCGGCGGAGCCAGCAATCTCGATCGACGCCTTCGCGACCGCCCTCGCTGCAGCCGGGGTTGCCGCCCCCGCCCACCTCGCAATCGATAGCCGCGACATCGTACCGGTCTTGACAGGGGCCTCCGAAGGCCCTCTGCACGAGGCGCTGTTCTGGAGCTGGATCGACAAAGACGCCGAGCAGGGCTGGGCAGTCCGCAAGGGCCGCTGGAAGCTTCTGGCCGACAAGGGCGCACCGGAGTTGTACGACTTGGAAAGCGATCTATCCGAGACTCGCGACCTCGCCGCCTCGGAACCCGCCCGCGTGAAGGAGCTCCTGGCTTCCTACCGGGCCTGGCAGGGCCAGCTCGCCCCCCGCATCCGCCGCCCGAGACAGAATCCGTAGCCGCAGCCCAGGGCGTCGGCGGCCCTGCACCGAGTCTTCTCATCCCCAGCGGCCCCGCCCTCCGGCCCCCTAGCGGACCCGCTGCATGTCGGGGTCGAACCGCTACAGCGGCCGCGTTACCCGCCGGCCGGGCAGGCCGGCTAGCCGGGGAGCGCTCGCCCCGAGGGGTGTCCACCAGCATGATCTCCTTGGCGAACAGCTCGTAGGCTTCCCGAGAGCCGTTGGGCGATCTCACGGCCAAGACCTTCATTGTCGTCGGGTCGATCCCATGGCTGCGAGGGAGTTGCGGATCCAAGGTCATGGCTAGCCGCTCCGCGGTCAGGATCTCCACGGAGCCCGCTCCCGGCACGACCGCCCGGCCCATCGTCGTCTCAGCGCCCGCGCACGTTGTAGCCCCGTGCATCAAGGGAATAGACCTACTGCGTTTGGTGAGTGTTCTCGAGGCGCAAAACCAAGTGCAGCCAAGGCAATAGCGACGACCGCAAAATTCCGAAAACGTGATTCGCCATCAATGTCCAAGGCGAATCGGATTCCGAGTCCCGAGCCGCACCGCTCAGGGCTGAACCTCAACTGTCCGGGTGGTGGTACTCGCCTTGGCCGACCTGCCTGCCCCCCACCGAGGGCTACGCGCCGCCACGTCACACCGTCAAGGCCCAAGTGCAGCCCGTCGATCTCGATCCAGCCGCAGCCCTGCAAGCTCAGCACAGGTGGTTCCGGACCAAGTGGGCGGCGAACCCGGGGCGGAGTTCGACTAGACGGCTGCAGCGGACCTTCGCCTACAGGGCCTGCTCGTGCCCGGGTGCGAAGCGGTCCCACTAGGCACGGCGGCACCCGCCCTTTCCCCAGGGCCGTTCTGCACCCCCGAGTCGAAAGCAAGGCACCGGAACATGCAGCGCCCAACTCGCGCAACAGCAAATTGTTGCGCCTCGTTTTCCTCGCTTGAAGGAAGCGGTCGCCTGGGGCTCAGTCCCTCTGGGGCCCGGTCACGTCCCACCACCTGCCCCCGTTCGTCGTCTTGAGCACCCCGCCCTCCCCACCGTAATAGAGGGTCGGCGGCGAGGTCTTCGCATCAAAAACCAAGGCCCAAGTGCGGTTCGACCACTGCAGGCCGGCGGGCGAAAAGCTCCGCCCTCGATCCGTGCTCCGGAAAACGCCCTTCGTAGTCCCGGCGTAGACATGCTCGGGGTGGGCCGGATCCACCGCGATGGCGAGGATGCGCTGCATCAACGGCACGGCTCCCGGTGACCAAGTCCAGCCGCCGTCGCTCGACCTGTAGACCCCGCCCGGCGCGGTTGCTGCGTACAGCACGGCGGAGTTCGACGGGTCGACCGCCAGCGCCGTGACATCGATGTCGAACAGGCCTCGCGGGTTCGCCCGCCAGCTTGCGCCGCCGTCTTCGGTCTTGTAGACGCCGTGCCAAGTGCCGGCATACAGGACGCCAGCCGCCACCGGGTCGCCCACCAAGCAGCGGACGGTCTTGTCTAGCAGGCCTCGATTGACCTCCACCCATGTCGCACCTGCGTCTTCGGTCTTGTAGACGCCACCGCCGTCGGTCCCGACAAAGACCCTGCGACCATCGGTCGGATCCACTACCAAGCCCCGGATTCTGGGATTGCCGATCCCGGGGGAGACGGCCCGCCAAGAAGCCGCCGCATCCGTGCTCTTGTAGACCCCCCTGGCAAACGTGCCGACGTAAAGGATGCGCGGGTTCGAGGCGTCCAGCGCAATCGCCCGCGGCGAAAGGGCTTCGAGCCCGGTGGACGGCCAGTTGTCCTTGCCCCCGTCGGTCGTCTTGCAGAGCCCCTTCGCCGCGCCGACATAGATGATGTCCGAGTCGCTCGGATGCAGTGCGATGGCCTGCGTCTCTCCGCCGCCGGGCGAGCCCATCTGGCCGAGGGCCTGGTCGGTGAGAAGGCAAAGCAAGAGGATCGCTGGACCAACCCGCATTCACTCTCCCTCCAGGATGCGCCAGGGAAATGCGTACCGAGGCTCGTTGGCGAATCTCCTCAGGCCAACCGTGAGCGTCGTCCAGGCCCCGGGGGCCATGTCCACCCGAAAGTACCGTCCACCTACCGGCGTAGCCGGTTCACTTGCCGACGCATCGGCATGCGGGTGGCGGCTACGCACTCCCGTAATCCGGTGCTCGCCGTACGCACCGCCTTGGACAACCACGCTCCGCGATGTGAAGACATTTGTGTTCACGAGCTCAATCTCGACTGCATCGGCGGCAATGGCGGTGACCAGGGCCGCCACTCCCTGGGGCAGCCCCGGCTGGCATCGGTCGGGATCGAAGTAGCGCACGTAGGCGTGCAGCATCTCGCCGCGCTTGTGGACCGGTAGCCCGCCGACGGTTAGCCGCACGAGATTGTCGGTCGGCAGCGGCTCCAGCGCCAGCCAGTGCGCGTCGTACCACGTTTCCGGGTCCCCATGCTCGTTGAGGATCCTAGCCAGCTTGCGTTGCACGAATCCCAGGTCGTGGCGGAAGGCCTCGACAGGGAAGCGGGGGTTGCGGCCCCGCACGAAGTACGCCCAGCCGAGATCCGCATCCAGAACCGCACCGTCCTGCGGAGCAGGCGAGGCGAGGCGCTCGATCTGCTGCCAGTCCTCGGCGGACTGGGAGAGGTGCCAAAGGTGGACATAGGGATGCGCGGGCTCCCGCACGAAGTGATGCCAGCCGCGGGAACCGTCGTACCGGATCGGCACCGTTGCGACCCCATCGCGCTCCTCTCCCCGCTCGCGCATGACCGCGGCTTGGCTCCGGGGCAGGTCGAGCCACTCGCTGTCTCCGGTTAGCAAGTAGGCCGCCTTGGCGGCAGTCAGCGACGCGAGCACGATGTCCGTGCCGCCCCGGGGCCATTTCCAGCCGTAGTAGCCGCCCCACCAATTGCCGCCCATGTGCTCCCCGATCCGGCCGCTGGAGCCAACGTTGTCCGGCGTGATGCCGCCGTTCCGCTCGGTCAGCTCGACCCACTTGCCGAGGTAATCGGCGATCCAGCGGCGATACCGGGGGTCGCCGGTGTAGAGGAAGGCGTTGGCTATCAGAGGTGCGGCCGTGAGGTTGATCGGCACGTCGCCGCGGGCCATCCGGTCGCTCATGGTCCGGACGATCCGGGCGAACTGGTCGTCTCCGGGGTGGTCGTTGATCCAGCCGGTGGGGGAGCGCACACCGGGGATGTCGTCGAACGGCAGGTGGTAATAAGCGAGGTTCGCGTTGGTCGGAATCCAGTCGCGCTTGGTCCAGCTGAGCTTGGGACCGCGGCTACCGGTCATGGACGCCCGCATGAGCTTGAGGTCGGGATCGTAATTCCGAGCCTCTGGATCTTCGCCGGTGTACATCGCGGCGAAGCGGACCGAGCGATCCCGAAACCGTTCGTCGTACGGGTCTGCCATGCCAAAGGGGTAGAACGAGACGTAGCCTTCCCCGTGGTGCATCCAGTCCCAATTGCTGTCGAACTCCCGGTAGATTTGCCCGTACCGGGCGAACTGCTGGGTGATGCCATCCCAGACCGTCCGATGGAGCCGGTCGAGCTCCTTCGCGCCGCCGAGGACATGGTGGAGCGAGAAGCCCCGGAAGCCCTCGTAGGCGTCGTCCGACGAATTCATCCCGCCCTCGTACCGCTCCTTCCACCGAAGGGTCCCATCGGAGCGCACATAGGTCTTGTAGAACTGGACCCCTGCACGGTCCATCGTCTCGATCAGGTGCCGCTCCATGACCGCCCAGCTCGGAGCCGGAAGCGCATGCTGGGCTCGAATCACCGGCATCGGAGGCGAAGCATCCTCCGCGACAGCTGCGGCCGCCAACGCCGCGACCAGCGCGAAGCCGCACGCCAAGCGCTTTGCGTCCGAACCCGGGTGCTCGGACCGCCGAGCCCTGCGACCGATCGTACTTCGTTTGGAGAGGTTGCTCGCCATTGAGCCTCGTCGTGCGCTATCCAGACCGGGTTTCCCAAGCCAGCTGTGGGCCATCCTGCCCAACGTCCATATCGTAGAATGCACCGAACCGGCATGCGCCGGTCTTGACGGCCAATGCCCCCGACGGAACTAGGGCAACCCCTGGTTTCGGGACTAGTTGGCAAGGGCCCGGGGCTCGTCCGTCGGCATGAACGCCGAATCTCGCACGCACCACGGCAAGGTCGGCGATAGGGTCCTCAGAGCGGGAGGCCGCTCGCTCGGGGGAATCATCGCATGCCGAGCGCAGGACCTGTGGACGTGTGAGCAGCGCACTGTGGGCGCAGTCTTGCTAGGCGGCGGGCCGGCGTTCGCGCTGACGCTGATGGGGCTGCCCCGAGCTCAGGGGCAGAAAGCCCGCTGGGCCTCTAAGGCTGCAGCGTCTGGAAGCGCTGGCCCCGACGGCTCCTCGCGGGGACCAGATTCCTGGCAAGCTCTCCGCGAGCGCAACCCCCAGGCCCCTGGGCTTTGCGCCATCGCGTGCAGCTGCTTCTTTCCCCCGCACGAGTGCAGCAGTCGCACAAAGTGGGCAGTGCGAGCGGGCACCGGCCGGGCGCGGTCGCCGAGGATCCGCTGGCGGTCGCAGGCGGAGGCGGCACAGTTGCACGATCCTCCTCCACCTCTCGCGGAGAAAGGCAGCAACGCTCGAGAGCCGCGAAATCGATCCGTCGAAACCGACCCAGCAGTTCGGTGCGTCACTCCCCCACGGCTATGGGCCGCTGACTAGGGAAACGAACGGCTGGCGGGCTAGTCCTCTGCCTGGGCAGTGGCCCGGCCCAGCCGTAGCGGCCGGTCCGAACGGCACCGTGGATCAGCGACAGGGAGAGCGCCAGGCAGCCCAGGCAGACCCAGCCCAGCAGCACCCAGAGGCAGCCAGCCTTGGCCTCGGCAAGGTCGGCCTCGGCTGCGACGCGGCGCACCCGGGCCTCGCGGTCGGTCTCGGTCGTCGGATTCATCGTCGAACGGCGCTTGGCGGTTCAAAGCATAGGTAGGGCGGCACCTGCCGCAGCTGGCGACGGCCAAGGGGCGGGTTACTCAGGCCTCACCTGCCCCACCGTCCGCATGTCTGCTTCGACCGCGGACGCCAGTTCCGGGATCCTGTGCCCGCTAATCCCGGTCGCCATGGTTTCGTCCAGAATCCGCGCAAACTCCTCCGCAGCCGCTCTGCGCCGCTGTTCCCGGGTGACCAGCTCGCAGAAGTATGCGCTGGCATCCCCATACCCCCCACTCGCGACGCGGCTCGCTACATACTCGCCCACGGAGGTCGGAACCGAGATGCGCATCTCCATCGCCAAGGCCACCTCCGAAGGGGAACTTTCTATTTTTCATTGTAGCGCCTCTCCACAAATCCGTCAGTCACCCTCGCCCCGGATACCAGGCGGGTACTAGGAAGCAGCTGGTCAGGATAGGCTGCGAGCCCACATGGGGCCCATCCTTTGGCGGGGGCGGCGAGTTGCGGAGCGACCCTGAGGCAGGTCCGCTGCTCGGCGTCGGGCGCAGAATAGCCGCCAGGAAGTTCATTCTCCCGCAAATGGCAAATGTAGGTCCAGCCGGGTGCGGTAGGGCCAGCTAACGATCCTAGGGGGTGGCAGTTGTGCAGGCCGCAGCTACAGAGGCGGGGGACAGTCGGCGAAGCTGCGCGAGGCGCAGCCGCGAGCAACGCCTGAACCTGCGGCAGGGAGGCGGCGGCGAGCGACGCAATGGCCTACAAGCTCCGCAAAGGGATGCGCGACCGAGCGTCAAGCCCTGGAACGTCAAGCCGTCCACTGTGCAACATAACGCACATGGCCAACGTCTGTACAATGAACCAGGAATCGGCCATGCGACTGCCTCCTCCCTCGTCCTTCCTGCTGCTCGGCTGCTTGGCAGGTCTCGCCTTGCCCGCCTCAGCGGTCAAGACCGATCCAGACATTCCGGTCGAGACGATCATCCGGAGCTTTATTGACAAGGAAACCGAGTTTGCCGCCGCCCGGGAATCGTACACGTATCGCCAGACGGTCAAGATTCTCGAGTACAACAACAGCGGCCGCGTGCGCGGCCGCTACGAGATCGTGCAGGACATTCTGTTCGGCGGCGACGGAGGGCGTATTGAGAGAGTCGTCTACGCCCCTCCCTCCTCGCTCAAGAACCTAACCCTGACGCCCAACGACTTGGAGGACTTGCGCAGCGTGCAGCCCTTCGTGATGACCCGGGACAACGCCTCGGACTACCGCATCGACTACCTCGGCGAGCAGCAGGTCGACGAGATCGAGACCTACATCTTCTCCGTCAAGCCCAAGAAGCTCGAACGAGGGAAGCGGTACTTTGAAGGGCAGATCTGGGTGGACCAGCTGGGGCTGCAGATCGTGAAGACCTACGGCAAGGGGGTCGGCCTGCTCAAGAAGGGCAACGACGAGCAGTTCCCCCGCTTCGAGACCTACCGCGACCAGATCGACGGAAACTACTGGTTCCCGGTCTACACGCGAGCCGACGACACACTCGCGTTCAAGTCCGGCCCGCAGAAGATCCGGATGATCATCCAGTACGAGGACTACAAGAAGTTCCAGGGCACGTCCGTCATCACATTCGGGGATGTGGTCGACGAGGAAGGCGATCAAGAGGGGCAGGAGCCGTAGGACCGGCCCGGCCGACGCCCGAATCCGATGCGATGCTGCTAGCCCGACTCCGACGGCCATCAGCGGGCCCTTCCCGGCGGAGCTGCGCGATCCCCTGCCTTGGGCTCTGCGCGACCGTGGCGCTGGCTCTCGCCTGCGCGGTCTCTGCGCCAGCCGCGGAAGACCCGCCCGAAGCGTCGCCCCCCGAGAGCCTTTTCGCGCAGGTGGGCCCCATGCTGGAGGCCTTGCGCGACATCATGGGCTTTGGGCCCCAGCGGCCCATCCAATTCGACACCCTCGGCAAGGCCCAATTCCAGCGGCTGTTCCGGAAGCAGCTGCGGGAGGAGTACACGCCCCGCCAGATTCGCAACGAGACCCTGTTCTTGCGGCTCTTTGGCCTGGTGCCTGAGGACTTCGACTACGAGCAGACGATTCTCGACCTGATGAGCGAGCAGGCGTGGGCGCTCTACGACTTCAAGAAGCGCAGGCTCTATCTAGCGGACTGGGCCCCGGCCGAAGCACGCTCCTATGCGCTGCTGCACGAACTCGTCCATGCGATCGACGACCAGCAGTTCAACCTCCTGCGCTACGTCAAGCGCGCCGACGGCGCCGAGCGCCAGCTCGCCCGGCTGGCGGTGCTCGAGGGGCAAGCGTCCTGGGTCATGACAGAGTGGGCCATGCGGCAGTCGGACAAGTCCCTCATCGGCAACAAGCTCCTGGCGATCGCCACGGCGAGCGCGACGCGCTTTGAGGCGGAGCAGTTCCCGGTCTACCGGGAGAGCCCGCTGTACTTCCGCGAGGTCCTGATCTTTCCCTACACCGACGGGCTGCTGTTCCAGCACGCGATGATCGAGCGCTTCGGGGTCGAGGGGCTGAAGCGGGTCTTCGAGCGGCCACCCCAGACCACGCAGCAGATCATCCAGCCCGATCTATACCTCAGCGGCCTCGACCCCGACCTGCCCGAGCTGCCGGAACTGAAGCCCCCCCGCGGCTACAAGCGCGTCTACGACGGCATCTTCGGGCAGTTGGACCACCGGATCCTGCTCAAGCACCATCTGGGCGACCAAGACCTCGGAACGCTCCTGGATCAATGGCGCGGATCCCAGTTCGAGGTCCTGCAGAATCGCCGGAACGGCCGAGCGCTGCTGCGCTACGCAGTGCGCTGGGCGAGCGAAGCCGCCGCTCGGGAGTACTATCAACTGTACCGGCAGGTTTGCGAGCGCAAATGGAGCGGGCTCGAACTGGTCGACGCAGCCGACGGGCGCTGCGAAGGAACCGCCTCCATCGGCGAGGTGACCCTCGCAGTGCAGGGTGACACGGTCCGAAGCGTCGAAGGCCGTCCACCGGTCGCAAGCAACGCGAAAGGGGAGCGATGAGACGCACACTGCTAATCGGGCTGGCCGTCGCCCTTGGCGCCGCGACGGCGTTTGCTGCTCGGCCGGCGGCCCCATTTGACGGCATGTCGTACGACGGGCGCAAGGTGTCGCTGGCAGCGCTGCAAGGCAAGGCCGCCGTCCTGATGTTCTTCTCGACGGACTGTCCCCACTGCCAGAGCACATCCCAGGTCGTCGATCCGATCTACCGCCAGCTCCGCAGCCAGGGCTTCGAAATGGTCGGCCTCTCGCTGAACCCGACCGACAACAACGGGCTGCGGGAATTCGCGCGCAGGTTCGGGGCGAGCTTCCCTCTGACCCTCTCCTCCCGACGCGACTTCTCCAGGATCGCGGGTGTTTCGGTGATGACTCGCATCTACTACCCCTACCTGCTGTTCCTGGACCGCGACGGCAACATCCAAGAAGAGCACCAGGGTTCCGAGCGGGCTTGGTTCGACAACCTGGAAGCGAACTTCCGGGCCGCAGTGGCCAAGCTCCTCAGATAGCCCGAGGGTTTTCGCCGTGCGGGCATGGACTCGGCGCGCGTTCTTGGGCGGCGCGACGGCCGCTGTTGGTGCCGCAGCCCGGCCGTACAGTCGGGGTCGGCTGCTCCACGAAGCGTCCCTGGCAGGCCCGCGCAGCGTCGCCGGCTGGACCATGGAGGGTCCCGGCGAAGTCTCGTTCAACGAGGGCTGGATGACGATGCAGTCCCCGGGAGAAGCGATGCACCATGTCTACTGGTGCCCGGAGTCGCTGCCGGCCAGCTTTCAGGCGGCTTGGGAGATGCAGAACCTCCACCCGGAAGCTGGGCTGTGCATCGCATTCTTCGGCGCTACCGGCCCGCACGGCGAAGACGTGATGGATCCGGCCCTGCCGTCGCGTGACGGGACCTTCCGCCACTACAACCGCGGAGCCCTGAACTGCTACCACATTTCCTACTACGCCAATACACCGAGCTCGCCCGCTCGCCCGGTCTCGCGGCTGCGGAAGAATCCGGGAGCCCACATTGTCCAGGAGGGCCCGCCCGGCATCCCGGCGGATTCGACTGCGGTGCATCGCCTCCGGCTGACCAAGGCGGGAGCCCACATCCTGCTCGAAGTAGACGACCGCACGATCATCGACTGGCGCGACCGCGGCGAGGTGCTTGGCGGAGCATACGGTGGCGGGCGTTTCGCGTTCCGCCAAATGCAATGGTCCAAGTTCCGGTACCGAGGGTTCCGGGCCTGGCAACTGGCCGACCCGCCACCTGCCTAGGACCGACGGCGATTTCGAACAATGCTGACCGAAGATTTCGAACAATGCTGACCGAAGCGCTCGGAGCCCGGCAAGCATGCGCCGATCCGGGTGCGATGCGGTTCGGCAAGAGCCCGCAAGAGTCCTAGGGACCACCTCGGAGCAGAGCAGCAACTCTTTGCAATAGAACGATTTGCATCATCAACAGACCGCCCTTCCGGGCTCGGCGAGGCGACTCCCACTGGTAGGAGACGAATTGCCGGGCGTCAGCCTGCACGCGACCGCTGGGCACCTCCGCAAGGGGGCTGTCGGCCGTCGGCATCGCAGCTGCGGCGATGCAACGGAGCGGCACTCAGGCGCGGATGCTGGCTTGGCCTCGCTCCCGGTCGACGAGGCGCTGCGTGAACGCCCGCATCCGACGGTCGAGGGCTTCGACTCGTTCCGGCTCCTCGCTGGCCAGATTGCGCTGCTCCGTGGGGTCCTCGCGCAGGTTGTAGAGTTCGGGGCCATCTTTGACGATGTCGCTGCGCGGCGACACGCGGGCCCGCGAATTCTCCACGAACCAGTGGTAGCTCCACTCGTCGTGACGGATCGAGATGCTGTCGTTGTAGTGGCAGCAGACCGCCTCGTCGCGGATCGCCTCCTGCTCCCCGCGGATGAGGGGAAGCAGGCTCTCCGAGGTCATGTGGGCCGGCCGGTCGATCTGCAGCCAATCGAGAATGGTCGCTGTGAGGTCGGTCTGCTGCGTATAGGAGTCCACGCGTTGGACGCCGCCCGACGGGTCGCGAATCAGCAGGAATGTCCGCGCCAGTTCCTCGTAGCCCCAAGGGCGCACCTTGCGGACGATTCCGTGGTCGCCAAACGGCTCTCCATGGTCGGTTAGGACCGCGATCAGCGTATTCTCGTATAGGCCCATCCGCTTGACTTCGTCGAGGAAGTAGCCGACCCAGGCGTCGACGAAGCGCACTACCGCCCCGTACAGCGCCAGAACCTGCCGCAGCTCTTCGGCGTCCAGATACCCTGCCGAGTCGCCCGGCACCGGGCAAATGTTTCGGATCGGCCAGCTAGCGAAGTCGGGTGCGACCAGCTTCAAGTAGCTCTCCGGCGGGTCCCATGGCTCGTGCGGGCAGAAGTTGTCCACCCACAGGAAAAGGTTTTCCTTGCGGTCCTGGGCCTTGAGCCAATCTACCGCCGCCTGCATGATGCGGGGAGTGAAGTGGTCTTCGTCCGTCCTCCAGGCGTGCCGGTTCGCTAGGTATGTGCGAGTTTCGCGCTCCTCGTTCGGGCCCCGCCCCCGCGGCTTGAACCACGGCTTGACATCCACCTGCGCGACGACCTCGGGGTCCCGTATGTACGGATCTTGCTCTTGGCCTCGCAGCCACTTGACGTCGTCAAAGCCACGGCAGAACCCGTACGAGGGCTTGTGCAAGTGATACGTGTCGCTGATCAGCGCCGTCCGGAACCCTTCGCTCCAGAGAATCTCGGGCAGGAGGGGATGGTCCTGGGGATACAGCACCTGCCAGCGCCGGAAGGGATAGGTGAACCGGCCCGTCAAGAGGCTCGTGCGGACGGGGACAGTCGGCAAGCCCTCGGGGTAGGAGCGGGTGAAGAAAGTCGATTCCGCCGCGAAGTTGTCCAGGTTGGGCGTCGGCGCGGCTGAGTTGCCGAACGCCCCGAGATGGTCCCAGCGAAAACTATCCAGCATCAGGACGATGACATTCTTTCCGTCCCAGCTCCTCCGGGTGGAGGGGCCCCAGGCAGGAGGAACGAAAACATTCTCCCGCCCTGGCAGCCTGTATCCGGAGTGGGCCGCGCCACTGACCGCCTCGGGCTGCGGTGCGTCCCGGTCACGCGCGGGGCCGCAGCCCCATAGCCCTGCGGAGGAGGCAAGCAGCGCAGCGGCAGAGCTCCGGCTGAACTCGCGGCGCGTGGACTTCGGATCGCCGTGGGTGGACATCGGCTCCCAATATAGCCATTCTTGCGGTGGTGCCGGATGCGCTGGGGGATTTGCAGCGCAGTCACTACTCCACGCAGCCGTCCGAGACGGCCACGGCAGGCCGATGGCGCAGTTGGCCGACCCTAGTCCCCTGCCCCTCCTGGCTGACCGGCTCGCCTGCGAAGCGCTGCTCTCACCTCGTTCCCGGCAACCAGCCGGACTGCCAGCTCCAGGTGCTGGACGGCTCCGGGCGGCAGGCCAGGACACAGCCCGCGGAGCGGATCGGCCCGCCGGCCCCGGCTGCCCGCACGACTGGCTAGAAGGCGAACCGGAGGCCGCCGATGACCCAAATCCCCGGGGAGCCGAAGCCGTTCTCGTAGTAGTCGTTGTTGAAGGCGTTCTCGGCCTTGCCGTAGAACTCAAGCCGCTTGCCTTCTGCGACGGGCATGTCGTATCGGAGCACCACATCGGTCTTCACGGGGCCTGCCAGGGTCAGCAGCCGGCCCTGCGCCCCATAAGGAGACCAAGCGTAGTCGCTCACCGCGAACAGGTCGAAGGTCAGATTCACGCGCTTGCCGAACCACTGCGTGGCGGCGGCGCTGAAGATATGCTTGGATAAGCCCGGGGTCTCGAAGTAGTCCGCCCCCACTGTGGGGGCTCGCGAGTCGGAGTTGGTGTAAGTGTAGGCAGCCTGCACAGCCGTGCCGGCGACCGGGGCCAGTCTAGCGCTCAGCTCCGCGCCGCGGGCAATTCCGCCTCCCGCATTGCGATAGCCCCCGAAACGGCCGAAGGCATCGTCGGCCGGGAAATTGGCGAAGTCGAAGATGATGGTCTGGGGCAGGTTCGTATAGAAGAACGTCCCGCTAACGCGGAGCCGTGCGCCGTGGAGCCACTGGTCGACTCCCGCATCGAAAGCCTGGGAGCGCTCAGGTTCAAGCCGCGGGTCGCCCCAATAGCTGAAACTGCTGGAGAATCCCGAGTACGAAGCTCCGAAGCGCTCGTAGGCGGATGGCGCCCGGAAGCTGTTGCCGACATGGGCGCGCAGCTTCGTTCCGCTGCTCCTGGCAAAGTAGGCGACGGCGGCGTCGCTCGTCAGCGCTCCCCGAGGCGCCTGGGAGAGCGCTCCCTCGAACGGGCTCCGGGAGCCCGAGAACACCGGAGAGCCCAGCCTGAAATACTGCGCTCGCCCCGCCAGGGAGACCTGGAGGCTGCCCTGCAGCAGCTGGATCTGGTCTTGCGCAAATGCCGCGTGACTGACCTGGTCGAACTCGACCCGGCTCGCGGGCGGTGCGGAGCCATCGTCGGTGCTGGATTCCGCGTACGCTTCGCGTTCCCCTTCGTAGCCCAAGCTGAGGAGATTCGCCCCCGCGACGCGCTGGTCCGTCCGCACCTGCAGCGTATGCGTCTCGCCGCGGAAGCGGCTCTCGTTGCTCAAGGCCGGTTCGAACAGCCCCGGGCCCGCGGGCCCGTCTCGGTAGCCGCGGCGGGTCGCGGTGCGCTGGTAAGCGACGCGGTACGACCTCAAGGGCGTGACCTGATGCCGCAGCGTCAAGGCCGTCACCAGGAAATCCGAGGCGAGGCTGCCGTCTGGGTCCGCTTGGTCGGGGACGAAGGTGGCCGCGCCCACGGTGTACGGCAGACCCTGCTCAAACCGCCCAAGCTCGGCCTCGGGAAGCGCCACAGCCGGCACGGCCCCGGAGGCCGGGAAATTTGCGGTGACTGCTTCCGGGAAGGCAGGGCTCTCGGCCAACGCAAGGTATGCTCCCGAGCCCCAGATCCGCCCGCTGAGGGACAGATTCGGCGCGAGGGAGTGCTTCGCAAAACCCTGAGCGCTCGTGTTGCGATGAGGACTCGCATCGCGGTGGCCTCTGGCGATGTTCAGATGCGAGACGCCTCCGCTGTACACGAACCGGTCGACCGCCAGGCCTCCACCGAAGCGGCCCACCCCTCGCAGCATCCCCAGCCCGCCGCCTTCCGAGCGCAACTCGCCATGGGGTCGGCCACCGCCTTGGTGCGAGCGGATGTTCATGACCCCCCCGACCGCATGGGATCCGTACAGGGAGGAGCCAGACCCGCGCAAGAACTCGACCCGCTCGGTGTCCACGACATTCATCGCGCTGAAAAACCCCGTTGCGTCGCCCTGCGAAGCTGCGGCATCCCGGAAGCGCATGCCGTCTATCAGGACGGCTGTGTCATGATTCCGCAGGCCCCGGGTTTGGACAGTCGTGAAGCTGCCCGGCCCCCGCAGTTGCCGCACCCGCACGCCGGGTACGTTGCGAACGGCCTCGGACAGGGCGAACTCGTTCCGAAGCGCAATCTGCTTGGCGTCGGTCGTGTCGAGGGCTTTGGCGGCCTCCTGCACGGCCAGGGGCGTGCTGGAAGCGGTCACGACGACCTCCACTGTGGTTCCGGTCAGTTCCAAGATGAGGTCCTCGGTCTCAGCGCCTCGGATTGCTACGTCCCGCGAGCCAGCTAACGCAGCATCGGATGCCTCGCCATCCAAGAGGTACGCGCCGACGGGGACGGCCGCAAAGGTGTAGGACCCGTCCGCACGGCTGCGCGTCTGGCGCAGCGCCCCGCTGTTCCGGTTAGACAGCCTGAGTTGCGCGTTGGCTACAGCGGCTCCCTGAGGATCAAGAACGCGGCCCTCCAGGCTCGCGGCGTCGAGGACTCCGACGCTGGCGGCAGCGGCCAGGGCTGCCAGGCCGAGGCGGGCCCAGGGGAGGGTGGTGAATTTCATGCCATGGTCTCCTGCCCGTCCTAGCGGGCTCCAGAATGCCGCACGCCGCTCCCAGGCGCTTGCGGCGGAGGGACCGCCGCAGCTGAGGAGTCTGGATGGAGTCCGGAGAGCGATGCCCTTGCGGGGCGATCAGGGACCAAGCGAGACAGTGCGGGCTGGGGCCGGATCGCCCGTGCTTTGCGTCTCTAGGCCATGGCCGAAGCGTGGTTCGTGCCGGGTCGCTCATCCGTTCCTCGCGGGGAGGCGTGCGTACAGAGCCTCAGGTAGGTCTCCTGGCTCGCGGCTTCAGACGAGCGCTCGTCGTCTACACTGCCTCCGCCTTCCCAAAGCTTCAGCTTCAGTGGCTTGTTGGAACAGCTTGCCGCTTACAGTGGCGGGACCGCGCCGGATTCTCACCGGCTTCCCTGTTACGCCTTCGCGGGCACCCGGGGCTTCGCCTAGTTTACCGCAGTCCGCTCCGGTGGCCCTGCCATCTGGCTGGGCGGCTCTTCCGAACGAAAACCTGGCTTCACCCGGTGCGCACGAGGGCTACCGATCTGCGCCGCGCAGAGTCTCAGGCTCCGCCGCGCCAGCCTTGACCGGGACGGCTGCCGCCCTGATGATTCGCTAGCCGCTGCCGCATTTGTCGCACATCTTGGACCATCGATCCGGAGGGGCCCGGCGACATGCACGCTTCAGCCGCTGGACATCCCCCCAGCTGCTGCCGGATGCGCCCGGGGATGCTCAGTCGGAGCCCGGCAATGGATGCACGCCCCTCGCCCTCCTTTGTCACGCACTGCCTGCTGCAGCCAGCCCTCGCCGCCGTCGGCCGGACCTGGAGCGTTTCCGCCCGGCGGACCGGGCCACGGGTCGGTGCTCTCGGGGTTTTCAGGGGGCTCGGCAGCAGGGGCCACAGCCGGGCAGGACATAGGATGCTTGCTGCGGGCCGCTCGGAGGAAGGCGCTACCGAGCCCGCGGCGCTGGCCCAGAAGGGTACGAGCGCATCCCTGGGCGGCCTGCGAGCCCGTGGGGTCGCCTGGTCGAGGCCCAGCGGGGCCGCACCCTAGCGGTTGCCGGATGCGGCGGCTGAACATGCCAGCCGCCGCATCCGATCCGGGAGTCGCAAGGCGCTTCCCTAACTTCGACTGAAGGCCGGGAAGCGTCCCGGGCGACCTCTCGCCTCAAGCTGGGGGATCGATCGGCGGCCGCAAGACGCGCCGACTTGACAGCCAGCCGCTCGTTCCGTACCATCGGGGTAGTCCGAAGCATATCCGCAATCATCCGCAGGTGCCCTTGCGGGCGTAACAGGGAAGCCGGTGAGAATCCGGCGCGGTCCCGCCACTGTAGGCAGCAAGCTGGCGCAACAAGATGCCACTCGGTCGGCTGGCCGGGGAAGGCGTTGCGACGGCGCACGCGGCCCTGCGCCGCGGAGAGCTGCAAGCCAGGAGACCTACCTGCGGATCGATTCGCCGTACTTCCGCGGGCAACGGAAGCGTGCGTCAATCTGATAGGCAGCTGCGCTCTCCCGTCGCTCCGCATCCCGCCTTCCGGCTGTCGGCCGCGGAGCCGTCCAGAAGAGCCATGTTCGCAGCACAGTCCTTCGCGCCGCGTCCGCTGACTGCTTCGCGATCCTATTCTTGGCCCGAGTCTCCTCGCCTAGGCCGCTGGCAAGCGGCTCTCTGCTTCCCGAGGGCTTGATGCAAGGTAGTCGGCGCCACCGGGGCCTATGGTTCACCGGCCTCGTCCTGGGGGCGGCGACAGCAGGGGCCGTCGTAGCCTGGATCGGCGACGGAGGCGGCATCTTTCGGATCGACGCCCCCGCCGCCCGGCCGGCGGAGCGGCTCGCCGGATCCAGTGGCTTCCCGCTTACCAAAACGGACTACTTCGGATACGAAGTCACGCTCCCTTCCCCGCCCGAGTCCATTGCCTCCCATGCGCTGGCGACAGACCATCTGCTTTTCGCAATCGTTCCGGACTCTCGGATCGCAACGGTGAGCGCCTATGCGAGCCAGCCCACCTACAGCAACATCCACGAACGCGTGGAAGCGCTCGGCTTGCCTACCGCTCGAGATCCAGAGACCGTGCTGGCTCTGCGGCCCGATCTAGTGCTCTCCTCGCAGATCGCCGACCCGCAATACCTCCGGCTGGTCCGGGCCAGCGGCTTGCCCGTCTTTGCGATGCGCACTGTCCTTTCCACCCTGGAGGAGGTCGAGAGCGCCATCCGGACCATCGGCGGGCTGACGGGCGAGTCGAGCCGGGCGCAACAGCTCGCCCAAGACTTCCGAGCTTCGCTGAACCGCGCCAAGCGCCTCGCTGCGCAGGGAGCGTCCGGTCAGCGAGTTCTCGGTATTTCCAGCTATTTCTCGGCCTACGGCGCCGGTTCGCTGTTCGAATCGGTTGTTGTCGAGCTCGGGGCGGTCAATATCGGCACCGAGCAGGGGCTCGGCCCTTGGAAAGAGATCGGGCCAGAGCAGATCGCCGCTTGGAACGCCGACTGGATAGTGTCCGGTTCGGGTGGCAGGCCCGTGCAAGAGGTCGCCGCCGCACTCGCAGCCAACCCGGCGATTCAACTCACAGAAGCGGGGAAGCGCGGACAGCTTGTCGTTGTGGAGGACCGCCACTTCCTGTCCATGTCGCACCACATTATCGGATTGGCGGACGCCGTCGCCGGGGCTTTGAGCAGGGCCGGCTCCGCTGAGCAGTAGCGTGCAGCGACCATGCGCTTCCGGGCTCCCTTGGGATTGTTCCTAGTCGGCGCCGCGGCGTTCACCGCGCTGGCGGCCATCGGTGGCATCGCGATCGGGACAACATCCCTTCCTTGGAAGACCGTTGCAGAGGTCCTGGGCGCGCGCCTGGTGGGAGTCGAGGGCGCAGCCAGCCCGACCGATGACTTCATCGTGTGGTCTGTCCGGCTGCCTCGAGTGCTGGTGGGCATGCTCTCCGGCGGCTCCCTGGCCGTCGCCGGCGCGGCCATGCAGGGGCTCTTCCGGAACCCCCTGGCCGACCCTGGCGTGATTGGCACGAGTTCGGGAGCCGCTTGCGGGGCCGTGGCCGTGTTTGTGTCCGGTCTCGCTGCCCAGTCGGCGCTGTGGCTGCCGCTCGCGAGCTTTGCGGGTGCGTTCGGGGCCGTTTTCCTTGTCTACACGTTGGCGACGGCTGGCGGGCGGACCCCGGTTTCCACGCTGATCCTGGCCGGCATCGCCTGCGGGGCCTTTTGCAACGCTCTCACCTCCCTGCTGCTCTCCTTGAGTTTCGCCGACTGGCAGGTAGCTGCCGAAGTCATGTTCTGGCTGATGGGTGGCCTCGAGAGCCGCACGTGGGTCCATGTTTGGATCGCCCTGCCGTTCACCGCGGCCGGCTCGGCCCTGATCGTGGCGCACTCGCGGAATCTCGACCTCATGCTGTTGGGCGAGGAATCCGCCCAGTCGCTGGGAGCGAACGTCGAAGCAACCAAACGCACAGTTCTCGTAGGAGCGTCCCTGGCCACGGCGGCCTCGGTCGCCACGAGCGGCGTGCTGGCTTTCGTAGGGCTGATCGTGCCGCATATCGCGCGGCTGATCCTAGGCCCCGCGCACTGGCGGCTGCTGCCGGGATCCTTGCTCGCCGGGGCCGGTTTCCTCGTCGCCTGCGATATCGTCGTCCGAAGCGTTCGCGCTCCGGCCGAGCTGCGCCTCGGCGTCGTCACGGCCGCCTTCGGGGCCCCGTTCTTCCTTTGGCTGCTGCATGCCCGCAAGCCGGCCGCAAGGGGCGGCTAACGGTGCTCCAGGCAATTGGGGCAGGATACGCCGCAGGTGCCGTCTGGCTCGCGCGGGATCTAAACATCGTGGCGCCCGCCAAGCAGGTCACCGCGTTGGTAGGCCCCAACGGTGCGGGGAAATCGACCGCTATGAGGCTGCTCGCCGGAGTGCTCCGTCCGACGGCGGGCCGCGTCCTGGTTGACGGTACACCCATCGAATCGCTGCCCCGCCCCACCGTGGCTCGCTGCGTTTCCTACGTCCCGCAGGTCCTGCCCCACGGAGCCGCGTTCACGGTGCAGGAATCCGTTGCGATGGGCCGCTACTGCCACCGGAGCAGGTTCCAGGGGGAGCGCCCGGAGGACCGCCGCGCAGTCCGCACGGCGCTGGAAGTGACGGACTGCGCGCATCTGGCGGATCGCTTCGTGAGCGAGCTGTCGGGAGGGGAGCAACGGCGCGTCGCACTCGCCCGCGGGCTGGCCACCGAAGCCCAGCACATCTTGCTCGACGAGCCCACGGCCAATCTCGATGTCGCGCACTCGCTGGCAATCCTAGACCTGGTGCAGCAGGTGGCGCAGGAGGGCCGCTCCGTTCTCCTGGCCCTTCACGACCTGAACAGCGTGCTAGCGACTGCCGATCGCAGCTACGTGCTGCACAGGGGGACAGTCAGGGCCGCAGGGCAGCCGCAGGCCGTGCTGACCGCCGACACGGTTCGCGAGGTGTTTGCTGTGAGGGCGGAACTGCTCGGCGACAGCGACGCAGCCACTCTTCGCTTCGCTCGGCTTGGCCAATCCAAATCCGAATAGGTCGAACTGGCGGACTCGCTCTCCGGCGCCAAGCCCCTGCGCCACGAACTCTGGGGCCGTAGGCGCGGTTGCGCGACACCGCCCCTATGACCGGTTCGCCGTGTCGGGGAGTTCCTTGGTCATCGCCAGCATATCTTGCGTCTCTGCCGCCGGCGCGGTTACGACGGTGGGGCGCTGCCAGAATGCCTTGAAGTAGCCAATCATGGACCAAACTGTCGCCAGGACCGCTAGCCACAGCACGATGTTGCCGGCCTGCTCGATGACCGGCGAGTGCGGAGCGAGCAAAAGCAGAGCCACCGCGGCCACCTGGGTGACCATCTTGGCCTTGCCGAGGTCGTTGGCGGAGATCGTGATCCCCTCGGTCAGGGCGACATAGCGCAGCGCGGAGACCGCAAACTCTCGGCTGACGATCACTACGACTATCCAGGCCGCCACGCGGTCCAACTCGACCAGAGAGATCAGTGCCGCAGATACCAGGAGCTTGTCCGCGATTGGATCGAGGAGCTTGCCGAATGTGGTTACTTGCCGCCGGCGGCGGGCGAGGTAGCCGTCCAGCAAGTCGGTCAGAGCAGCCGCCAGAAAGATTCCGAGCGCTATCGCCTCGCGCGTGATGACCATCCACCCCGCGTCCACTTCGATGGCGTCCTTGCGCAGCAGAACCGCGACTAAGAGCGGGACCAGGAAAATCCTCGAGAGGGTGAGGATGTTCGGCAGATTCATCCGACGGCGACTCGCGGGTTCCGCTTGCCTAGGGTGAGTTTACTAGATTGCGCCTCGCCGGCCCACACGGACCCGGGGAACCGATCGCTGCGCTTGAAGGGATGCCGGCGAGCATCCCTGGAGATCGGTGTTGCAGAACGGCGGATCGCCTGTCGGCGGAGCCGGAGCTCGCGCCCGGACGCAGACACGAGCGGCAATACCCTGCCCGCAAGCCGCGTGGTCTGGAGCGAGCCCCGAAGCGCCGGGCCCGGGGCTTCGACCGGCCTCCATGGGGGTGTGCGGGCGGACTCGGCCTCCCACGCAGGCCCGGCGCACCGAGCTCGGATCAAGGCGGCTGGCCTAGGTGTTCGCGATCTCGCTCCCGCCCTCGGCAGACTGTCCGTACTGCGGTAGGCTGCTAGCGGAGCATCCGCGAATCGCGTCCGCGCAGGCGGGGCAGTTGCTGGTGTCAGGAAAGCTCCCCGGGAGGCTGTGGGAGCCGTAGAGTTGCCGTTCGACGGCCGGGCCCAGGATCGCCCGCCACCTTCAGCGCCTGCTCCGACGCCCCATTGTCTCGGCCCCCGCGGCAAGCGGCGCGGCAGACCGCTCGCAAAGAGCGAACAAGTGCTCGACCCGCGCGCAATCCGAGTCGAACGCCGCCGAACGGTACAAGCGGTCGACCGCCCGGTCCAGCGCACGGTGGGCCTTCCGCAAGTCTGCAGGCATCAGGTCGGGGTCGTAGAGATCTCCCAGACAGGCTCCGGCGTGCCGCGTCCGCACATCCAGCAGCGCCCGTGCGAGCGGTTCCAGAGAGGTGAGATCTCCGTCGGGCGGCCCGGGGAAGGTGTTGTACACCAAGCCGCTCGAATAGCGGTAGTCGCTCTTCAGGCGTCCGCCCACATGGCGCAGCCAAGCCATGTGCATGGCCGAGGTCAGCAATGCGAAGTGGTGCAGTTCCGCCCCCTCTACGACCAAGAGCTGGTTGCTCGGGACCGTCGGCGGCCGCAGGTAGCCGATCGGGACGTATTCCCGGCGCTCCGAGCTCACCTCTGGAATCGCCAAGTAATCGGCGCTCGGCACGACCGTCACATGGAATTCGGCCGGCCGGTCCGCCAGCGACCGGCCCAGCCTCCCGGCCCGGCGCTCCCGGTACTCCCGCACCGCCCGGATCCGGCGCACGACTTCCGGCATGGCCCTCAGCGCCTCGGGCGCCGCCGCGAACGGCAGCAGGGTCCAACGCTCCTCGCCGCGAATGTACTCCCGCCCGCCCCTGTACGGCCGGACCAGGGCCGCGGCCTTCGGTTCGCGGGCCAGCAACTCCTCGCGCTCCGCTGCGGCGAGGATGTAATGCCCACCGTCCACAGGTTTTGAGCCCACCCTGATCCGCGGCAGGCCCGCGATCGACGTCCGGCGGCGGCGCACGACGAGGTGCGGGTCGCGTAGCTGCCCCACCCCAGTGAGGTACGGCCCGATCCGCGCAACCCGCCCCTCGTCGGGGTCGCCGCCCAGGTCTCGATACACGAAAAGCCGTTTGGCGGCGGGGGCGGACTCCCGGTCGCACAGGCCGACCACCACGACATGCACATGCGCCGTCCCGCGCGCGTCCGAGCCCCACGCGAATGTCCGGTGCGCAAACGAGACCTCCAGGCCGTAGTCCTTGAACAACGCCGGCCAGAACTGCGCGACCTGCTCCCCCTGCGTGATCGAACTTGTGGCTACGAAAGCAATCCGGGCGCGCCGCCCCTGGAAGTAGGCCCCGGCCTTGAGGAACCAAGCTGCGACATAATCGACCCGGCTCCCCGTCGCCCCCAGCGCCAACACCACCGCCTTGGTCTCCTCCTGCTTGTGCCTGTCGCGATGCACGAAGCCCCCGAAGGGCGGGTTGCCCAGCATGTAGGAGCAGCGCTCCGGAGGTAGGACTGAGGCCCAATCGAGCCGCAGCGCGTCACCCTGCACGATCCGCGGCGAGGCTCGCAGCGGGATGCGGGCGTAGGTCTGGCCGAACTCCAAACTCAGGCGGTTGTTGAGGATGTGGTCCATCATCCACAGCGCCGTCTCGGCGATCCGCACGGGGAATTCGCCGATGTCGATCCCGTAGAACTGGTCGACGTTGACCACCGAGAGCTGCGCTACATCCAGGACCTGTTGGCCGGTCCGCCCCGACTTCCCGTGCAGTTCCCGCAGGACCTCGATCTCCAGCAGCCTCAGCTCGCGGTAGGCGATGATCAGAAAGTTGCCGCACCCGCAGGCCGGGTCGAAGATGCTGAGTTCCCCGAGCCGGCGCTGGAAGGCTCCCAGTGCGCTCCGGCGGCGGCTGCCGCGGCGTCGCCGGAGACGCTCGAACTCGGTGCGCAGGTCGTCCAGGAACAGTGGCCCGACCACCTTCAAGATGTTCGCCTCGGTCGTGTAGTGCGCGCCCTGCGCCCGCCGCTGCGCCGGGTTCAGCACCGTCTGGAACAGCGCCCCGAAGATCGCCGGCGAGATCCCCGACCAGTCGAAGCGGCAGGCGTCCAGCAGGCGGCTCCGCATCTCCGCCGTGAACGCCGGAATGCGCAGCGGATCCCGGAACAGAACCCCGTCCACGTACGGGAAGCGCGCCAGGTCCTGGTCCAGCGTCGTCTGCCGCCTGGCTTCCGGCGTGTCCAGAACCTGGAACAGCTGCGCCAGCCACGGCCCGAGGTCGGAGCCGTCCTCGCGGGTCCGCTCCTCGACGAAGTCGGTGAACAGATCGCGCGGCTCGAAGACGCCCGTGTCGTCGGCAAACAGGCAGAACACCACCCGCACCAGCAGCCGCTCCAGGTCCGGCCCCCCGTACCCGGCCTCGGCCAGCTTGTCGTGCAGCCTCCCGACGAGCCCCGCGGCCACCAGGTTGGCCGGGTCCTGATCGCGGAACCGGCGGCGCTGCACGCCTACGATGAACCCGAAGTCCTCCACATGGGCGGGCAGGTCCGCTAGCGCGAAGGCCGTGCGCTGGCGAGCGTCCAGGTCGTGCAGCTCGAAGGTCTGGAAGTCGCTGACGAGGATGTAGCGCGGGCGCCGCGCCTCGGGGAGCGCGTCAAAGTACTCGCCGGCCTGGCCGTAAGCGCGGGCGAGGTCCCGGCCGCTGCTCTTCTGCTCGACCAGCAGCACGCCCGGCCAGAACAAATCGATGAAGCCCGACCGGTGCCCCAGGGTCTTGACGTGCTCCTCGTAGCGGGCGACCGAGCGGCGCCGGACTCCGAAGATCCGGAAAAAGTCGTTGTAGAAGCTCTGGGTCTCGCCCTTCTCGTACCGGGCCCCGGACCAGTCCTGGGCGAAAGCCGCCGCCCGGACGCGGGCTTCATTCCACGACAGCCGCATCAACGAGGAGAGCCGCCATGGGCAAGGGGCACAGCGGCCGGCCCAGCCAGCGTTTCGCGCCGCCGGCCGCCGCCGCTCGCGCGGCCCCGGACCTCGGCCGGGGATAGCTGCACCAGCCAGCGGCTAGGGTCGCTCCCCATCCGCTAGAACTCCCAGCGAACAGCTAGCTGCACTTGGCGGGAGGGCGTGCTCGTCGCCGTGATCCGCCCGGCGCTGCCGATTCGGCCCCCGCTGCTGGTGAACAGGGCTCGTCCGGACGGCACCTGGAAATTCGGGCGGTTCGTGAGGTTGAATGCCTCGCCGCGAAGCTCCACGCTGTGGCGCTCGCCGGTGTACAGGGCCCTGTGCAGCGCGAGGTCCAAAGCGAAGATGCCCGGTCCGCGCAGCGTGCCCCGGCCCAAGTTGCCGAGATAGCCCGCCTCCGGCAGCTCGAACGCAAGGGGATCGAAGTAGCGGCCGGGGTCGCCGAGGACAATGTCTCCCGCCGCCCGCCCGCCCGCCAGGTCCGGGCGCTGCCCGACATCCCCAAAGCCGGGCCGGAGGCGCGCCCGGTCGAAACCCACCCGGGGCGCGAAGGGCGTGCCCGCCATGGCCTGCGCCATGCCATGCACTTCCCAGCCCCCGAAAACGGTGCCGAGGGCCGAGGGTCTGCCGCGCCACGGCGACCAGGAAAAGCTCGCGGCGAAGACCTGGGACTGATCGAAATCCGACAGCCCGCGGTTCGCCCGGTAGTTCCAGACCGTCGGAACCTGGTCGCTGGCGACGAAGTCGTTGAAGGTGTGGTTCGAGGTCTCGTCGATCGAGCGGCTCCACGTGTACTTGCCCCGCACCGACAGGCGGTCGGCGAACCGGGTCCCGAGGCTCAGCGTCAGCCCCTGGTAGAAGGAATTGAACTGGGAGCGGCGCAGGCCGATCCGGGAGAAGGCCGGGTTGACGTAGGGACTGCCCGCGGGGAAGAAGTGCCGGCCGTCCGGCTGCACCTCGGGGATCGGGGAGTTGGCGCTGATCAGCTGGCCGAACAGATGAACCCCCCGCGCCCCGCTGTAGCCGAGCCTCGCCACCGTGCCGCGGCCCAGCTGCCGCTCCAGGTTGACCTGCCAGCGGGCCAGGTAAGGCTGGTTCAGGTTGTAGTCGAGCCCGTCCATCGACGTGGAGGGGTTCCGCCCCTCAGCCGCGCGCAGGATGTCCGGGAATCCGGGCCGCCCGAAAACCAGGATCCGATTGAAGAGCGGGGGCGTGCGCACTCCGGCGATGGTCAGCTCCCGGCTGCCGAGCAAGTCGAAGAACACGCCGCCGCCGACCCTCAGGACGGTCCGCGAGTCCTCGGTCAGGCTCCAGGCCACCGAGCCCCGCGGCGCCACGTTGTCTTTGGACGGGTTGCGCCACAGCGGGCCGCCCAAGGTCGTAGCCGGGTCGTTCACGAAGTCCCGCAGCACAGCGATCTTGCCGTTGACCTCGGTCGGCGTGGACACGGCCTCGTAGCGCACGCCCAGGTTCAAGCTGAGCCGCTCGCGGACCCGGAACTCGTGCTGCGCGAAGGCGGAGTACTGGTGGTAGCGCCAGCCCCGCACCGTGTCCGACCCCGGCTGCATCACCTCCGCGATGCGCGGCCGCGCCTGCAGCAGCAGCGCCAGCGAGTCGAAAGTGTACGAGCCCACCGCGCTGAGGTCGGAGCGCTGATTGAACCGCACCCGGTCGTAGCCCCCGCCCGCGCGCCAGGTCCGCCGGCCGGACGTATGCACCCAGGCCGTCCCGAGCTGGTAGCTCTCCAGAATGAAGCGCCGCGGCCGCGCCCGGGCCTGGAAGCCTCCCATGTTGCCGAGGCCGTTGACCGTAATCGAGCCCATCGGCTGCCCGCTGACGAAGGAGAGCTCCCCGGGCACCGTCGTCGAGCTGTTCTCGAAGTTGTCGACCCGGCTGAAGGCCGCCCTCCAGGTCGAGAGCGTGCTGGCTGCATGCACGCGCTGAAGCTGGGTGTGGAGGAAATGGTCGCTGGAGTCGAGGCCGAAGACCCAGAGGTCCATCGCGTCCGGCGTGCGGCTAGCGGCATCGTCGAACGTGTAGCGAGCCGACAGGCGGGTAGCCGGACCCAGCAGGTAGTCGAGCTTGCCCGAAGCGAAGCTCTCGTCGACCCGGTCCCCCACCTGCCGCACCGAAGCCGCTGTCCCGTCCCCGAAATCCCGCCCGTTCGGCGCCGGGTAGAGGTCGAGGTACGGCCGGACCTGCGGAGCGACCTCGATCTCGGCGTCCGGCAAGTGCCCCAGACGCGCCTCGCCAGTCGGCACGGCTGGCCGGGCCGTTCTTGTGCGCCGCTCCCGCAGCGCCTCGTAGTTGGCCAGGAAAAACGCCTTGTCCCGGACGAGCGGGCCGCCGAAAAGGACCCCGAAGTGGTTCCGGCGCAGGGGTGGGGCTCCCGCGGTTGGCGCATCGAAGTAGTTCCGAGCGTCCAGGGCGTTGTTGCGCAAGTATTCGTAGGCGCTGCCATGGAACTGGTTCCCCCCCGAGCGCGAAACCGCCGTGAACACCCCTCCGGCGCTGCGGCCGTATTCGGCGCTGTAGGGGTTCGTGACCAAGTGGACCTCGCGGACCATCTCCAGGCCCAGCATGTTGCCGGCCGCACTGGCCGGCGAGGCCGAGGCTGCATCGTTGACGTAGACGCCGTCCAGCTGGAAGCTGTTCTGGTTCGGGCGCGCCCCGAGAACCGAGATTTGGCGGCCGATCCCCTGCGCGAGCCCGGTCCGGGCCGAGGCAGGCAGGGTCGCGCCGGGCTCGAGCGCAGACAGCTCGAAGAGGTCGCGCCCGTTCAGAGGCAGCTCCCGCAAGTTCCCCTCCGGCACTAGGCCGCCCCAATCTGCTGCGCTGGCCGAGACCAGAGGCAGGTCCGCGACCACCTCGATGGCCCCGGTCTCGACGCCTAGCTCGAGTTGCACGTTCCAAAGCCCCGTCCGCCCGCTGCTCAGCTCGATCCCGGACGCCCGGACCGGCCGGAAGCCGCTGTGCTCGATGGCAACCTCATAGCGGCCCGGCACCAGAGCGGGAGCGACGTAACGCCCCCGGGCGTCCGTCACGGCCCGGCGGACCGCCCCGGTCCCGACCTCGGTGACGACCACCGCGACGCCGGCTACCACGCGCTGCTGCGGATCCGTGACAGTGCCCTCCAGGCGGGCGTCCGATTGGGCGAAGGCCGACAGCGCCCCTAGCGCGACGCCCGCGCCCACCACCGCGCCCACCTGGCGCAGCACTCGCCGGCTGCGCCGGCGCGGCGCGGCCGCAGGCGCCTGGGGTTCCGATTGCATGCTCTTGCCCCTATTCCACCCTTCGCAGGGTCCATTCCCGCTCGGCGCCGTCGGCCGCGTGGCTGTCCCTGAGCACCAGCGTGCCGCCCGCGAGCTCCAAGTCGCCCACGAAGGTGCGCCCTTCGTAATAGGCCGAAAGCGCCGCGACATTGGTCCGCGAGACCTTCTCGCCGTCCACCTCGTAGCGATACAGGCCGGCACCGATCGGCTGCTGGCTGAGGATCTCCTCCGGCGTCATGTCGCTGAGGGACTTGGACAGCCTGGGACGGCCCGCGCCCGCGACGATCACCATCTGGTGGTCTCCGGCGAACAGGTGGTACTCGCGGCGCTGGGGCTGGAACTCGCCCTCGGTGAGATTCCGCACCGAGACGACCTCCCAGAGGCCTTGCACCCTTTCCTGGGTCGAAGGCGGTTCCGGCGCATCGTCGGGATGCATGCGCAGGGCGGCCGCCCAGACAGCGCAGGCGAACGCAGCGCCTAGGCATAGCCCGAGGATGAGCGGGAAGGCTTGGATTCTCATGGCTCTCATGGCGGCTGCGCGGGCCCGCCTCCATTACAGCGCAATTGCGCCCGGAGGGTGGCAAACTGGAAGCGGAAGGCTTCCCCTCTCCGCCGGATGGCTGCCCGCGTCTCCAGGACTCCTGTGATGCAGCAGTACCACACTGCCAAGCAGGAGCATCCCGATTGCTTGTTGTTCTTCCGCCTGGGCGATTTCTTCGAGCTGTTCTTCGAGGACGCCCTGACGGCTTCGCGCGACCTGGGGATCACGCTCACCAAGCGCCGCGACGGCAAGGGGGACGCCGTGCCGATGTGCGGTGTGCCCGCGCATTCCGCCGAGACCTACCTGGCGCGGCTTCTGGACAAAGGCCACCGCGTCGCTATCTGCGACCAGGTCGAGGAGGCCAAGCGCGCCCGGGGGCTGATCAAGCGCGAGGTCGTGCGGGTACTGTCCCCCGGCACCACCAGTGACCTGAACCTGCTCCAGGCCGGCCGCAACAACTACCTCGCCGCCGTGCATCAGAGCGGCAGCTCGGCCGGGCTCGCTTTCGTCGATGTGTCGACCGGGGAGTTTCGGGCGACCGAGGTGCCTGCCGGCGAAGCCGCCGACATCCTGGAGTCGCTTGGCGTCAAGGAACTGCTCTGCCCCACGGCGGCACCGCTTTTGGCCAGGGCCGGCCAGCACCTGGCCGAGGCGGCGGACACCCGGTACACGCGGACCGAAGTCGACGCCTGGACCTTTGACCTGGAGTACGCCGAGCGGCTGCTGCGGGATACGTTCGGACTCCACACCCTGGACGGCCTCGGTATCGGGTCCCGACCTCGGGCCGCCGCCGCCGCCGGGGCTTTGATCCACTACCTCCGGGAAACCCAGCGCTCGGAGCTGCAGCATTTGGAGCAGCCGACCTACTTCGAGCAGCGGGAATGGATGGTTCTCGATCCCGTCACGGCCCGCCACCTCGAGCTGTTCGACCCGCTCTTCCAGGAACAACGCACCACCCTGCTCCACGCGATGGACAGGACGGCGACGCCGATGGGGGCCAGGCTGCTGCGCAGCTGGCTCCTGCGCCCATGCCTGCAGCTGGCGGAGATCGAGGCGCGCCTCGCGGCCGTCGGCGAACTGGCAAGCGCTACGATCACCCGCTCCGAGCTCGAGTGCGAACTGCGGCAACTGCACGATGTGGAGAGGCTGCTGGCGCGCATCACGCTGCGCTCCGCAGGCCCTAGGGACATGGCCCATCTCGGCGCTTCGCTGCGGCGGATGCCGACTCTGCGGCAGTTGGCGGCGGAATTGCAGAGCCCGCGCGCCGAGCGCCTGGGGCAGCCGCTGGACGGTCTTGAAGATGTGGCCGACCGCATCGCGGCCACGATCGTCCCGGAGCCGCCGGCGCAGCTCGGCGACGGGACAGCCATTGCGGAAGGGTTCGACCCGGAGCTGGACCAGCTGCGGGACATTCAGCGGAACAGCCGGGCGTTCGTCGCCCGGATCGAGCTGCGGGAGCGGGAGGCAACAGGCATCGAGTCGCTCAAGGTCCGGTTCAACAATGTCTTCGGATACTTCATCGAGGTCTCGAAGGCAAACCTGGCCAAGGTGCCCGACAGCTACGACCGCAAGCAGACGCTCGTCAACGCGGAGCGGTTCACGACCGCCGAGCTGAAGCAGCTCGAGGCGCAGATCCTGGATGCCGAAGACCGCATCGGCGTGCGGGAAGCCGCCATCTTCGAGCAACTGCGCCTGGAAATCGCCGAGCGAGCCCGGCGCATCCGGGCGGCAACGACCGCCGTCGCAGAGCTCGACGTCTTGCGGGGCCTGGCCCAGGTGGCGGTGGAACACGACTACATCCGGCCGCGATTCTGCGAATCGGGCGAGCTTCTGATCGAGGGAGGCCGCCATCCGATCGTCGAGCGGGTGCTGGCAGAGGCAGGCCAAGAGCGGTTCAACGAGAACGACGTATACCTGGACGGCGAGCAGCGCCTGCTCGCGATCATCACCGGGCCCAACATGGGCGGCAAGTCCACCTACCTGCGGCAGACCGCGCTGATCTCGGTCATGGCCCAAACCGGCTCGTTCGTGCCCGCCCGCAAGGCGGTGCTGCCGCTGGTCGACCGGATCTTCACCCGCATCGGGGCCAGCGACAACCTCGCGCTCGGCCGCTCGACGTTCATGGTCGAGATGACCGAGACAGCCCAGATCCTCAACCTGGCTACCGAGAGAAGCCTGATCCTGCTGGACGAGGTCGGCCGCGGAACCTCCACTTACGACGGTTTGGCGATCGCTTGGGCGGTCGCCGAGTACATCCACAGCCAAGTCCGGGCGAAGACGCTGTTCGCCACGCACTACCACGAGCTCACCGCCCTGCCGGCGGCGCGGCCCGGAATCTTCAACTTGCACGTGTCGGTGCGGCAGGCCGGCGACAAGCTGGTTTTCTTGCGCCGCATCGAGGCCGGAAACGCGGATCGAAGCTACGGGATCGAGGTCGCAAAACTGGCCGGCCTGCCCCGCCAAGTGATCAGCCGGGCCCAGGCCGTGCTGGCGCAGCACGAACGGAGTGCGGCACTGCGGTCCGAGACGCGGGCCGGATCGCCCCCGGCCGACCAGAAGAGCATCTTCGAAGCCCTGCCGGGCGGGATCACTGAAGAGCTGCGGAGCCTCGATCTGGACGGACTGGGGCCCTTTGAAGCCCTGTCCTTACTGTACGATTGGAAGCAACGGCTCGGGCCGTAACGGCCCAAGCCGCAGGGTCTCGGGCGAACGGGCGCGCGCACCGAGCTCCAGGCGCATCCCCGCCCGCCGCCCCAGCCATGGCGGCGCAATCTGTTCAGCCGCTTTTCTGGAAGTTCGGGCCTCGCGGAAGCCGTCGGCGGCGTCGCAGCCGCGACGCTGCCCGCCCGGTCCGCCGGGCTGATCTGCCAGATTCTGCTACGCTGAGAATCAGAACCTTGGGAGACGCTCCCTATGCCTGGAAGCCACACACTCACATTCACCGACGCCGACTTCGACTCTGAGGTGCTGCAGTCCGAGCAGCCCGTGCTAGTCGACTTTTGGGCGACATGGTGCGGGCCTTGCCGCCAGATGGCCCCGACAATCGACGCTGTCGCCGAGAGGTACGCGGGCAAGGTCAAGGTCGGCAAGCTCGACGTAGACCACAACCCCGCGGCGGCGCAGCGCTACAGCGTCCGCGGCATTCCGACCCTGCTGGTGTTCAAGGGAGGCCAGCCTGTCGAGCAGATCGTTGGGATGGTCCCGGAATACAGACTCGCCGCTGCACTCGACTCGCACCTCGCCTGAGCCCAGCGGCCGCACGCCGGTCGGCCGGTCGGCTGGGGCTGGGGAACAGCCGTCGCGATGCACTCCTCCGCTGTGACGCTCCTCCCGCTAGAATCCCGCCGGAAGTTCCTGGGGCGGGGCGGGGCGGCCCTAGCTGGGCTGGCCGGGCTGGAGCGCGCCGACGCGGCCAAGCAAACGCCCGAACGAAACGGGCTCCTGATCCTAGTTGACGACCTGCGTCCGGACCTGGGCTGCTACGGCAGCACCCGCGTGCGGACGCCCCACATCGATCGCCTCGCCGCTGCCGGGCTGACGTTTCTCAGGAGCTACTGCCAGCAGGCGGCGAGCGGTCCATCCCGCACGTCACTGCTCACGGGCCTGCGCCCCGACACGACCCGCGTCTACGATCAACGGACTCATTTTCGTCGCTCGAAGCCAGACGCCATCACGCTGCCCGAGCAATTCCGGCGCCGCGGCTACGCCACTAGCGCGTTCGGGGCGGTGTTCCAAGAGCCCCAGGCGGACGACAGTCAGTCCTGGAGCATTGCGCCATGGCACCCCGGCGGCCCGGATTGGCGGACGCCCCAGAATGAGGCGCTCGCCGTGGCCCGGAGGGACCGGCTGCGTCGCAACGGATGGTTGACAGGCCCGGATGAGACGGGCGAGAGCGGCCCTGTTCGCAGCGGGAATGCGCAGGGTCCCGGCTCCAGCTGGAAGGCAGTGGCAGCTCCAGACGAGCAGCTGCCGGACGGATTGACGGCCCGTGCGGCTGCGAGCGCATTGGAGTCCCTGCAGGGAGAACGGTTCTTCATCGTGGTGGGCTTCATGCGTCCGCACCTGCCGTTTGTGGCTTCGGAGCGCTACTTCGAACTCTACGCCGGCCGGACCAGGCCCAGACCCGAGTACCCCGAGCCCCCGCTCAACGCCCCCCCCCTTTGCCCTGCACGGATCGGAGGAGATCCGAGCTTTCTCGGACATCCCGGACGAGGGCCCGATTTCGGCAGCGAAGGCGCGGGAGCTGATCCTGGCCTATCGGGCGTGCGTAAGCTTCATGGACGCCCAGGTCGGCGTTCTCCTGGAAGCGCTCGATTCCCTCGGACTCGCCGACTCGACCGTGGTAGCGCTGGCGGGGGTTAACGGCTCGCACCTAGGCGAGCTCGGCCTGTGGAACAAGAACTCCAACTACGAGGCGGCAACGCACGCCCCGCTGGTCGTGCGGGCACCGGGGCAGCGTAACGCCGGTCGCCGCACTGCGGCCTTGGTCGAAGGCGTCGACCTGTTCCCTTCCCTGTGTTCCCTGTGCGGCATCCCGCGCCCGGATGGCCTCGAAGGCTCCAGCTGGCGCGGGCTGTTCGACGACCCGAAGCGGCTGTGGAAGCGCGCGGTCTACAGCCAGCATCCGAGGGCGATCCCGGGCATCGGTCCCGGGATGGGCTACTCCATGCGCACCAGTCGCTACCGCTACACCGAATGGTCTGCTCTGGAAAGCCCGTACAGCACGGCCGAACTTTACGACTACAAGGAGTCGCCCCACGAGCTCCGCAACCTAGCAAACCAGCCGCTATACGTCTCCCTAGTCAACGGGCTGGCCCACATGTTGCGGGAAGGTTGGCAGAGTTCGCGGCCCCCGACCGAATTGCCCGTCAGTTCCCGCAGCTGAGCCCCGCGCTGCCGACTCGCCGGGGCTGGCCGGCGCTCAGCCGCTGTCCGGCCTCCCGAGGGCCTTGTAGTCCTGCAGTGTGTCGATGTCGCGGAGCACCGCCGCGTCGTCTGTGTCAACGAAGCGGGCCTCGGCGTAGCGCCGCCTCACGGCGTCCTGGGGACTTGCCTCCCGCGGGAGGCGCAGCAGGTCGCGGGCGACTCCCGGAGCTAGCAGAATCGGATGCCCGCGCTCGCCCCCATGGCGCGGGATCACGAGCGGCGCGTCCGTCCCAGCTGCCGCGCTCAGCAGCGCGTCGAGCGTCCGGCCGCGAATCGCGGGATGGTCCACCAAGGACCACAGAATCCAGTCCGGACCGTCCCCGACCCGTGCCAAGCCGACCTGCAGCGACGACAGCATGCCGCGCTCGTACTCGGCGTTCACCACGGTCTCCACGCGGCGCGAGGTCGGAAGCGTAGCGCCAATACGCTCGGCGTGGTGGCCCAGAACCACCACGACCCGGTCCGCACGGGGCAGCATCAAATGGACCAGCCGATTCAGAAACGTCTGCCCCCGGTACTCCAGCAGCGCCTTGTCCCGGCCCATCCGGGACGACGCGCCGGCGGCGAGAATCAGCCCAGCGACTCTCACGGAGCCGTTGCTACCGCCCCGCCGGCCGCGACGGTCTCTGGCTCCCGCGCCCTGGACGCAGCCAGCACGCGGGGGACGCCGTCGGCGAAGATCGACTTCGACAGCGGGCTCCATTCCTGGCTCGAGTCACGCCTTCTGCGAATCATTTCCGCCACAACGGCGACGGCGATCTCCTCCGGCGTCACCGCTCCGATTTCCAATCCCATCGGAGCATGAATCCTGGCTAGTTTGTCCAGCTCGATCCCTTCGCCGCGGAGGTGCTTCACCACCTCCAAAGTCTTGCGCTTCGAGCCAATCATGCCGATGTAGCGCAGGGGCTGGTCAACGGCCCAGCGCAGCACCCGCATATCGTCCCGGTGCCCCCTGGTCACGATGATCGCGTATGTCGCCTCGTTGCCCGAGAGCCTGGCGCAAGCGTCCTCGTACTCCTCTGCGATCACATCGGCGGCCTCCGGGAAGCGTTCGCGGTTTGCATAGGTCTCGCGGTCGTCGATCACTACGGTGCGGAAGCCGGCCAACGTGGCGACCTTCGAAAGGCTCTTCGAGATATGGCCCGCCCCGAAGATCCATGCGCTGGGCACAGGCAGCACAGGTTCCACATACACATTGAGTTGGCCCCCGCAAATCAGACCGTTGTCGTAGGCGGCCTCCTGGCCCAGGTCGAACCGCAGCATTCGCGGCTTCTCGCTGTCAATGACGTCCCGCGCCGCCTGCCAGACCTCCGCTTCCGTGCAGCCCCCCCCTATGGTCCCGACCATCGTGCCGTCCTGCCGGATCAGCATCTTGGAGGACTGAAAGCTGGGAATCGACCCCGCGACCTCCACAATCGTCGCAACTGCGCACTTCTGCCCGGACCGTCGCAGCTCGACAAGCTCCTCGTACACATCCATGGGCCGCGGCATCCCCATCATGATACCGTCTGCCCGCGACGGTCGCGGGCCTCAGGGAGAGGATCGGCTTCGGCAGCAGCACCTAATTCCCTAGCGATTCGTCGCGGGGCAAGCGCCCAGCTCCGCCAGTTCCGCAAGGGCAGCAGCCCCGCAGCGATGCTTGCCGGGAGACGCGGGATGCCTCGGATTCGGCGCAGCAGCGGTTCGGCGCGCTGCCCTCCGCGATACTCAGCGGACCATTGATAGCTCAAACTGGTTGAATTGATCGTTTATAGAAAATTGGATACATGCTGAAATTTTTCAAATGAATTCGCAAATATGATCAGGCCAGAAATTCCCGGATAACCTGCGATAAACCACATAAATTTTGGATGGACTATCGATTGTATTTTCAAGGAAAAATTGTATTTTTAGCGTTGGTATATCATCTGAACAACCGATGCGTCTCGCTTCCGATTCCGTTCCAATTCCCCCAATCTAATGTCAGTCTGCAGCAGGCGGCAGAATCAATGTTTGGGAAACTTGCCAGCAATGCCACTGCGCAGCGCCGACCCAGCCGTTCGCCAACTTCGTGATCCCAAGGCCCTGCGCCAGCTCTAGTGTAGAGTGGATCCATAGTCCCCGGCTGCTCAGCCTGTTGCTATCCATGCACTTAGAAAAAGCCTACGAGCCATCGCGAATCGAGCCGCACTGGGCCGACTGGTGGGTCAGGGAAGGGCTGTTCCGGGCCGACCCGGACTCCGACAAGCCCGTGTTTTCGCTGGTCATCCCCCCTCCGAACGTCACGGGCGCACTCCACATGGGGCACATGTTCGAAACATCCCAGGTGGACATCACGATGCGGTGGCAGCGCATGAAGGGCAGGAGCGTCCTGTGGCTGCCTGGAACCGACCACGCCGGCATCGCCACCCAGATGCTGGTCGAGCGCCAACTGCGCGAGGAAGGCCTCGACCGGCGGAAGATGGGCCGGGAGGCCTTCCTGCGGCGAGTGTGGGAATGGAAGGAGACCTACGGAGGTCGCATCGTGGGCCAGCTCAAGCGGGTCGGTGCTAGCTGCGACTGGTCCCGCGAGCGATTCACGATGGACCCAGGGCTTTCGCGGGCCGTGACGGAGTGCTTCGTCCGGCTCCATGAGCGCGGGCTCATCTACCGCGGCGAGTACATGGTCAATTGGGATCCCGGCACGCAGACCGCGATCTCGGACCTTGAGGTGGAATACCGGGCGCAGAAAGGCTCGCTCTGGCATCTGCGGTATCCGGTGCATGGCACCGGAGGCGAGCATGTGGTGGTCGCTACAACCCGCCCGGAAACGATGCTCGGTGATGCGGCCGTCGCGGTGCATCCCGAGGACTCCCGCTTCCGGCATTTGCACGGGCGTTCGGCGATGCTGCCCCTCGTGGGCAGGACACTGCCTGTAATCTGCGACAGCTTTGTGGACCCCAAGTTCGGCACGGGCGTGGTCAAGGTAACCCCTGCCCACGACCCGAACGATTTCGAGGCTGGCCGACGGCATGGGCTCGCCTGCATCACCGTGCTCGACGAGGCAGGCCGGATCAACCGCGAAGGGGGAAGTTACGCCGGCCTCGACCGCTACGAGGCCCGGAAGCGCGTTGTCCGAGACCTCCAAGCCTTGGGCTTGGTGGAGAAGGTGGAGGAATACACCAACAACATCGGCCGCAGCCAGCGCTCGGGGATGGCTGTCGAGCCGCGGGTCTCCACGCAGTGGTTCGTCCGAACCAAGACGCTCGCCGAAGCGGCAATCCGAGCGGTCGAGGAGGGCCGCATCGAGATCGTTCCCGACCAATGGCAGAGAAGCTACTTCGAATGGATGCGCAACATCCGCGACTGGTGCATTTCGAGGCAGCTCTGGTGGGGCCACCGCATCCCGGCTTGGCACCTCGAGGACGGCTCCGTGATCGTGGCCCGGGGCCCGGAGGATGCCGAGAAGCAGGCGACGGAACAGGGCCTAGCCATCGTCGGCCGGGAGACCGATGTCCTGGACACTTGGTTCAGTTCGGGGCTATGGCCGTTCTCTACGATGGGCTGGCCCGACGAGACGCCCGACTTGGCGAGGTTCTACCCGACCTCGCTGCTCAACACGGGCTTCGACATCCTCTTCTTTTGGGTCGCGCGGATGGCGATGCTGGGCATTGCGATGACTGGCGACGTACCTTTCCGCAAGGTCTTCATCCACGGGC
This sequence comes from Bryobacterales bacterium, assembly GCA_965213745.1. Lineage (GTDB taxonomy): Bacteria > Acidobacteriota > Terriglobia > Bryobacterales > UBA6623 > VXMF01. The sequence goes on from CBDBZZ010000025.1 coordinate 202,429, forward strand.
TGGTGCGCGACGCGGACAAGCAAAAAATGTCCAAGACCAAGGGCAACGTCATCGACCCCATCGAGATGACCGAGAAGTACGGTACGGACGCCGTCCGCTTCGCGCTCGTGGCATCCGCCGGGCAGGGCTCCGATGTCGTGCTCAAGGAGGAGCGCATCGCAGGCTACCGGACATTTGCGAACAAGATCTGGAACGCCCTACGCTTCGTCGGGATGAGCCTAGAGAAGGCCCAGGCCGAGGTCTGGACCCCGGAGGACCCGGCCAGCTTCCGCCCGCTTCCCGACGCAGCAACCGGCGAGGTGCCGCTGGCCGACCGCTGGATCTTCTCCCGGCTGACGGGCGTCGCGGCCGCAGCCAACGACCAAATCGCCAAGTTCCGCTACCACGAGGTCGCCGGGACGCTCTACCACTTCTTCTGGCACGAGTTCTGCGACTGGTACATCGAGCTCAAGAAGCTCAGCTTCGCGGATGGCACGGGGCTGACCAACGGCTGGATGAACATGCTCGCCGCCACCGAGCGCTCGCTGCGCCTGCTACATCCGGTGACACCGTTCATCACGGAGGACCTGTGGCAGCGGCTGAGTTCCCGGACGCCGGGGCGCCCGAAGTCGATCGCTCTAGCGGCCTATCCCGAGGCTGTCGAAACCGAGACCGACCTCGAAGCCGAGCGCCGCGTCGCGATTTTGCAAGGCTTGGTGACAACCGCCCGCAATCTCCGGGCCGAATTGGGCATGGCACCAAAGGATGCGTTGCGGGGCACGGTCTACAGCGCAGACGCAGAGGTGCGCGCAGTCGTGGCTTCCCTGCCCGACGCGATTCGCCGTCTCGCAGCGGTGGACCTTAGGATCGGTCCCGGCACCGCCCCGCGAGGGGCAGCTCTGGGGCATGCTGCGAACTTCGATCTGGCCCTTCACCTGCCCGAGGAGCGGAGCCAGGCGCTGCGCAACAAATGGCGCAAGCAACTGGGCCAGTTGGAGCGCGGGGCAGCTGGCGCACGCGCACGGCTGGAAGACAGCAGCTTCCTGAACAAGGCCCCGCCCCACATCGTCGACTCGCTGCGGGCGAAACTCCAGGACTACGAGTCCCAGCTGGACAGGGTCCGCGCAACATTGGCGAACCTGTAGCGACATTCGAGGCCCGGGGCCGAAACGGGATGCCTGGAACGATACCGCTGGCGACGGCCGTCCTGGAGGAGCGCGAGGCGGCTCCGCCGCCGGTGGACTATCCGTGCTCGGGCGGGCTGCCGATGGCGGACAACGACCGGCAGAACCGAGCGATGGCCGAGGCCCAGGCCGCCCTGCGGCTGCACTTCGCGGACCGGCGGGACCGGATCTACGTGGCCTGCGACACGTTCATGCACTACCGGGAGGGGGATGCGGGGGCGCGGGTGGCCCCGGACGCGTTCGTGGTGCAGGGGGTGTCGGGAGAGAACCGCGAGCCGTACTAAGTGTGGCTCATCGTCCGTTTGCGGAGATGTGGAACTGGGTACGCTGCAGGCGCAGGCCGAGCAGGTCGAGGGCTTGTTGCTGCAGCGGCGTGGGGCGGATGAGCCTGTCGCAGGGCCTAGCTTGGCTCAGCTGGGCTGCACTAGGTGCTAGGCGATAGCCTCCCGGCGCGGAGCGTGCGGAAGCTGTGCAGCGGCGCTCCCTTCAGGCTGCGTCGGGCGGCGCTTTTGCGTCGCGCTGCCGCCGAGGCGCACCCGGCCGGGGCGGCCTGCGGGGCGTCTTCAAATAGCAGGGGCACCAGCTTGCGGCGCATGTGCCCTGCGGCTGGGCGGCGGGCAGCCGGTTGAGCCTGAGGACGCTCCAGGACCCTAGCCCGGCAGCAACTTGGCCGGGGGCCTGCGCCGCGTGCGGCGCAGGGTTTCAAGCTTGGCAGAACCCGTGGGCGAGGTCGGCGAGGATCCGCTGGCGGACGCACCGGCCCTCCCGAGGGAGACTGGCGGGTTGCGCATTGCGGTTCGGGGCGGGCTCGAAGCACATGAGAACTATTATACTCATAGAATTTTATTGAAAGAATAATTCATATTTCGTGAGAGAATATTTATCGTCGTATATAGCTACTGACCTATCGAAAAACAATGGCTTCCGGGCGAAATCACCCGCAAATCAACCGGAAGTTCAGGCTAGAGGTCGGCATAGCGGAGGCGGGGTGTCCGGCCAACCAGCAGGAGGCCGCTGTCTTAGCCGTACCGATTCCCGGCTGGCTGTACGGGCAGCGCGGCAGTGGGAGGCGCATGGGCCGCCCGAAGGCCGTCGCGAGCCAGCCGGAGCCTTCGCAGCGGTCGCGGCCTAATCTCTGCAACGGCAAGCGATTACCCTCGCGGTCCGCCGCGAGCGGCGGGGCCGGCTCCGCCGCCATCCAAGCCTCACAGGGAAGCGCGCCCGGAGGCTCCGTCGGACGGGACCGGCTGGAGCGCTACTCGCTCCCCTGCCCGCAGACCCGTGCGGATCACGGCCTGCGTGTCGCTCAGCGCGCCAACTTCCACCGGGCGCTCGACAAAGCCCTCTCCGTCCTGGACCCAGACGACACTCCCCGCGGCGGAGGCACCCACGGCCGAACGCGGCACGGTGAGCACCGCGTCCTCCCGCTGCAGCAGAATCTCGGCGCTCGCCGACAGGTCGGGCACGATCCGCTCGTCAGCAGCCAGGATGTCCACGACCACCGGCAGCTGCTTAACCCACTCTCCCCGCGAGCCCCTCGAACCCGGAGCCCCGCCTCGGCGACCGCCCCCGGAGGAAGTGCCGGCCGTAGCCACAGCCCCGACCGACGCCACACGTCCCTGGAAGAGCGCCTCGGGGAACGCATCCAGCCTCACCCGGACCGGCGCACCGATGGCGACCGCCTGCGCGTCGACCTGATTCAAGGTGCCGAATACCGCCATCTTGCTCAGGTCGACGACTCGCAGCAGATAGGCTCCCCCGTTGACCTGGTCCCCAGGCGCGGCTTGGGCGAACGAACCGCGTTGATAGATCGTCTCAATCACCACGAGTCCCGCCACCGGTGAGCGGACGGCCATCCTGTCGAAGTCGGTCCGGGTCCGGTCCAGACGCTTGCGGTCCTTCTCCACGCCGATGTCGAGGCTCCGCCGCTCGGAGGCATCCGCCAGCTCCTGCAGCCGCACCTCGGCGTCCAGCTGCTGGAACGCTACTTCCGTCTGCTCGGCCAGCAGCTTCAGTATCTCCGCCTGGATGGCGGACTTGACTTCGGCAGTCCGCAACTCCAGAAGGGCCTTCTCGGCGTCGGCGCGGGCGGTCCGGTGCCGCTGCCGCAAGGTCTCGGTAGTAGTTAGCATCGAGGCCTTCCGGCTCGCAGCCCTGGCCCTGGACTGCGTCAGGTCCGAGGTGTACCTGTCCAGCACCTCTTCGGTCCGCCGCGCCTCAAAGACTGCGACGGTATCCCCCTGCTGCACCATGCTGCCCGGCTCGGCGAGGTCCTCGATTGTGAGAGAGGCACTGCCGCCCCGGTCACCTCGGCCCCGCATGCGGGGCGCACGGATCATGGCGACATCGGTTGCGCCAACCGTACCGCCGATTCGCAGCGTCTGCGAGAACGGCCCGCGCTCCACCGTATGCACCCCAACCGCCGCAGGTTCGACCGGCGTGCCGTCGACCACAGGCCGCTCTAGAAGCCCCTGGACGCCGATCCCCAAGCCGACACCAAGCGCCACAAGCACTAGCGTGAACTTGGTGGTGTCTCGCTGAGGGACGGGCCGCCGGGCCGCCGGGGGAGGCAGGGAGAGCGGACGGAGGGCCGGCTCGGAGGACGGAGCATGCGGTCGCCGGGGACGGATCGGTTCTGGTTTTGGGGTCAGCATGGGACTGCTCGCACGGTTGTCGCGGGCCTACTGTCCATCTTGACGCGGTTACAGCTCGGCCGTGTTACCGGCGAGCTCCGTGCCAGTGCAAAGGATTTGCAAAGTGGGTCGGCGTGCCCGGTTGCGGCGCAGCTTCGGCTGAGAAAGATAGCGGAACTGCTGCGGCAGGACGCGCAGGGCCTCGCAGCAGCGGCGGCAGGGGCCCGCTGGGCCCCGACCCGGCGGCCCGCCGCTCCGCACACCGTCCAGCACCGTAGGCAGCACGCAGGCGAGCCAGTTGAGCGTCGCGAGCAGGTGGGCTATAGGCCCTAGGCTCCGTGCCCGCAGGGGCGACGGCGGCGAGGAGCGCGGCGGCGGTCTGGCACAAGGTGGTCAGGAAGCCTTCCAAGACGGTCTGCATGTCGCAGGATTGGCAGAGGCAGGCGGCCGGGGTTGAGACCGGACAAGGCCATCATAGTCGCACACCGCCAACAGATACGGCGTTTCAGTCCCAAATTGAGAACCGCCGCATACCCGCACCCTGCCCTACCAGCGGTCTTGGCGACCAGTGCCCTCAGCCACTCTTTCCCACTCTCGCCGCTCGGCCGCAAGCTCCCACGACTCGGCCGAACGCTTATCTGCCAGAATCCCGGCCCATCCTTCGTAACATCCTGTTATTCCTTTACTTACGTGAATTACAACGATTCGCGCACGCCATGCGGCAAGAAGGGAGCAGTGTGATACCCTCTCGCTTGCTACCGGCTGGAACAACAGGTGCCAGGCAGCGTTCGCACTCCCACCACGGCGCGGTTCCTTGGCACATCTAGATTCCCGGTTAATTCCCCGAAATGGGGGTTGGGGGCCGTATGGCTTGAGCGGAGAGCCCGGCGTACCCGGCGCGGGCCCCTCAGCCCGTCGCCGAGCGACCTGGGCCCCCGCACAGGCACCCTGCGCCGGCCTGCGCCCGCCCCGCAGCCGCTGCGCCCCCGGCTCCGGGCGCACCGAGCCCCCCGCGGACTCCGCGTCGGTCCCCTGCCGCTATGCCCGGCGCGACTCCGGCCGCGCCGCCCCAGCCCTAGCCCGGCTCCCTCCGGCTCCCCGCGTGCAGCAGCCAGTCCCACCGCAGGTTGCTCCTGCTGAACAGCAGCAGCCGCCCGCTGCGCGTCAGCCGCCCCACGCTGCCCACGAAGCACCGGATCAGCAGCCGCAGCCCGGGCTGCCGCGCCGCGGCCGGCAGCACCTGGTACGGCAGCAGCCGCAGCCGCAGCTGCGCGATCTGCCCGCCCAGATAGAAACCCTGCTGCGCCGCGTGCGAGCGGCACGGCGGATGATGCAAACCCAAGTCCGTCAACGGCCCCTGGAACGCATGCTCCTACCCCTGCTGGCCGCGGTGCCGCCGCCCCAGCTCCGCCACCGGCAGCCGGTCGCGGCTCACCGGAATCACCGTGCATACCGGCTCCAGCAGCCGCCGCTCCCCGTCCCCGTCGCGCCGGATCACCACGTACACCTGCTCCTCCGGCCACCCGGCCGGCCGGTACGCCCCCGCGAGCGCCCGCTCCTTCCCCGCTGCATCCAGAGGCCCCCCTCGTCCTCCCGCAACCCCATCGCGGCCGCCAGGCGCAGAAGCGGGGCCTTTTGGCGCGGATCGGTCCCGCTCACGGAATCATCCCAACCCTTCCGCCAGCAGGAGCTCACCAGCTCCTGGCAGGAGTACGCGCTGGCGGCCCGCAGCCCCACCGGCTGCCGCCCTGTCAGCCAGGGCGCCGCATCCCGGTACAGCTGCTCCCGCCCATCCCCCTTCACGTCCGTGCCGCTCGCATGCAGCCGGGCGCTGACCCACGCCACCCCCACGAACACCGCGGGCAGCCAGGACTGCCTCTCGTCGTGGTAGCCGCGCCCGGCGTGCTCGAACAGCTGGCCTCCACTTCGATCCCCGGGCCGTCCCCGAACACCGGCACGGAGCCCCACCGCTGCCCGCACGCCTGCGCCACCAGCCGCCGGCTGACCAGCCGCACGCACTCCCGCAAGCCCTCCAGCGCCGCCGCGTGCATCCGCTGCAGGTCTGCGCCGAGCCGCCGGCTGGCGGGCACGGCCCGCAGCCCGCACGTTTGCCGGGCGACCTCATCGGCCCCCAGGGCGTCGACCGCGGTGAGGCGCCCCCCGCCGGCGCAGGCCGCGTAGAGCAGCGCCAGCAGCAGCTGCCCAGCGCTGCCACCGCGCCGGCGGCGCTGGAGACGGACCGAGGCGGCCAGCTTCTCGGGCAGCCCGAGGAACCGGGCCAGCCGCGCCACCCCACCGAGCCCGGCCAGGCCCGTCAAGTCATCGTCGCAGACGCCGTAAGCCAGGGTGGGAGCGCTGGCGGGGGACAGGGGCCAGGGGGCCTCCAAAAAATCAAGATGCACCCCCGAGGTGAAATCCGCGAACACCCCGAGGACTGTCTAAATCATTGTAAGACAAAACGTTCCGGCTGGTGCCGGGATTTTTAACCGGGAATCAGGGTTAGCACAGCGCACGACATTTAAGACAAGACTCGCTCCAACACCACTTGTCGACATGCCATTGACAATGCGGTTCGTATCGGTTCTACTGTACGAGCGCACTGGCCTAGGTGGTTCGGCCTCCGGGTCGCGATTCGCAAAGTCCAGTCTCTGCTGGTTCAGGTCCGAAAGAAAGGAACTTCCGATGACAAGCAATCGATTCGGTCCACGCTTGTTGGGAGTGCTGGCGCTTTGCACGGCGGCACTACTGATTCAATCTGGACTTGTGGCTCAAGTCACGACCGCGACCATCTATGGTCGAGTCCTCGATCCGTCAGGGGCTGTGATCCCAGCCGTGAGCGTTACGGCTCAGAATGAGGGCACGGGCGCGGAGTACTCTACCGTGTCTGGCTCAGGCGGCGAATTCACGATTACGTTCCTTCCGGCAGGCACGTACACTTTGGCCATCACGGCCGAGGGATTCAAGTCTTACCTAGAGACGGGGCTGACGCTTGCGTCAGGCCAACGCCACAACCGCGACTACGGCCTCGAGCTGGGCGCGACTGCGGAGACAGTGACGGTAACCTCAGAAGCCCCGCTGATGAATACCGTCAATGCCGAGCAGGACATCGCGCTGAATCAGAACCAAGTCGCGGAATTGCCGATGATCAACCGCGACATCACCGGGATCCTGACGCTCGGCACGGGGGCGTCCCTCACGGACGGCGGTTGGACGATGTCGATCAACGGCTTGGCACCGCGAGGCTTCACGATGACGGTCGATGCGGTCGATGCGGTTCCGGACGCGGAATTCGCGGGGATGGCCCTCTACCAGAACTTCAACTTCATCAAAGGGATCAGCGTCGAGGCCGTCCAGGAGGTCGAGACTTCCAAGAACATCTTCTCCGCGGAAACGAGCCACACGATCGCCGGCAACGTCAACCTCATTAGCAAGAGCGGCACGAATGCGATCCACGGAAGCCTCTTCGAGATGTACCAGTCCGGCGGACTCCACGCGAATAACTTCCTTGTCGGCGAGAAGGCACCGCTCGTCTACCACCAGTACGGCGGTTCCATCGGAGGGCCGATTGCAAAGGACGAGCTGTTCTATTTCGCCACCTTCGAAGGGTATCGGTTTGGAGGCAAGACGCCTGTCCCGGGCGATGTTTGGTCCAGCGGCATGCGCCAACGCATCCAGCAAGCCATTCCGGCAGCGGCCGACTACCTGGCGCTTTGGCCCGAGTCCACGGCTCCAGACGGGCCTGACCTTGATCCAAGCAATCCTGCCTGCGGCAACCTGGCGCCGGGGGTGCGCTGCCTTTCGCCGACCACCTTCTGGGGCGGCCAGGGCGACGAAACGCGCAAGGACGACCATTTCGTCGGGAAGGTAGATTGGAATGCGTCCGGCAAGGACTTTCTGACATTCCGCTACGTCGGCGGCGTGCCCCTGCGGCGAATCCCTCGGACCATGATTGGGAACGGACGGCAGTGGGACGGAATCAACCAGAACGGTGCCTTCACGTGGACGAGGATCCTAAGCCCGACCATGACCTCGGAGACGAGATGGGGAACGAATGTCAATGCCATTAACCGCTTGGACGTAGCGTTCGCAGCAAACAAGATCCCGTTCCTACGCGGATTCGGTAACCCGTCCGAGCCAGGAGCCGAGGTCTTCGCCAAGGACGGCCACACTTCGACACTGACCCAGAACTTTGCCAAGACGGTGGGTAAGCACTCCATGAAGTTCGGCGGAATGTATCGCTACATGAGCGGTACGCGCGTCAACGAAGAATCGCCTGTTTACACCTACGAGACGCAGGCGGACTTGCTAGCGAACAATATCACGTCGGCCCGCTTCATCTTTTCGCTCGAGAAGTTCCTCTGGACGCGATGGTTCGTCGGCGGCTTCTTCCAGGACGACATCCGTTTAACACCAAAACTCATGCTAAACCTGGGCGCTCGCTGGGACTACGCTTCTGTGGTTCGGTCGAATCAGGTTGACGGGATTCCAAACAACGTCTTCAACCGCGATGGGCCGTTCGGACAGCCCGGTGCCTCACTAGCTAATCAGACCGCTTTGTTCCGACCGGCCGATAGCGCTTGGGACGCCTACTACAAGATGTTCTCGCCGCGCGTAAGCTTCGCGTATACGCTGGACGACAATGGCAACACAGTCATCCGAGGCGGCGCTGGGGTCTTCTACATGCCGAACAACATGTTCTCGGGAGCGATCGAGATCCTTTCGAATGGCCCAGACGCACCTGTCGAGTTGCGAGCGGACGAGAATACCGCTAGGCAGCTTGGCCTGCAATACGGCGATCCGAACGAAGTAGCCTTGGCAGGCGCTCAGGCGAGCGGAAACATTTCCGGAAGCTCCGTCGATCCGCACCGTCGTCCGCCGTACAGCTTGCAGTACTCCTTCGGCATCCAGCGGCAACTTGACCGCGCGACGGTGTGGGAGATCGGATACGTAGGAAACCGAGGAGTGCGAACGATCTATAGTCCCGACTGGAACCGCGTTGTTCCGAACACCGGGGCCTTGAAGCTCAGCCAAATTTTGGGCCTCGAGGGCAATTTCGGGCAGAACTTCCGCTACTACCAGAACGCCGATTCCACCGGTTACCACAGTCTTCAGACATCGCTTAAGCGCAGGTTCGCGAAGAGCTTCCAGTACAACCTGAACTACACGTACGCCTGGAACTGGGCGCACTTCCGCGGCGACATGACGTGTTGCGGACGTAGCGAGAACCCGCAGGACCAGTTCAACATGAGGGCCAATCGCGGACCGACGTCGTACCACCTCCGACACCGGTTCACGACTGATTTCTTCTGGGAAGTGCCGGGCCGGAATCTGAAAGGGGCGGCCAAGCACATTGCGGGTGGCTGGACTGTCGGCGGCATTCTGGAACTGCGTTCCGGCTTCACTATTCCCGTCAGCAGCAGCACGAGCACGAACCCGGGCGCACGACCCGACATTCTGATGACTCACGCGCAGGCCATCATGAGTGGCTGGGGGCCAAACCAACGCCAGTACTTGAACAAGGACGCGTTCGAACTTCCGCCTACGGACGAGAATGGTGTCAATATCCGTCCGGGAACGCTCTCGCGACGAGCGCTGTATGGCCCTGGATTCAAGAACATCGATTTCGTGTTGCAGAAGAATTTCTACGCAGGAGAGAGCCAGCGGCTGCAACTCCGGATCGACTTCTACAACATGTTCAACACGGTCAACTTCACGCGAGTCAACCAGAATGCTCGCTCGGGGACGTTCGGCCTGTTGAATAGAGTCGCCCCGCCGCGCCGAGTTCAGTTGATGATCCGCTATTCCTTCTAGCGGGAAGGAAGTCCGTGGGCAGGGGCGAGCTGCTTGCCTCGCTCCCTGCCCACGGTCAAGTTCTACAGTCCCCGCCGGATCGAGGCAAACGGCATCTCCGAACCGGCCCGTTACGCGATCATCAGAGTCAAGAACACGAGGGCAATGCCCTAAAGTCGGCAAGCAGCACAACTACCGTCGTCATACGCTGCTCCCAAATGCTCGGCTGCGGTAGTTTGCCTGTGCTCCGTCACTGGTCGGCCGTTGCCCTGTTCGGCTTCAGGCCCATAGGCTGGAACATCGGTCCAAGCGGCTGGGTTCGCGTGGGTGGCCATGCGCAGTACACCTGAACCTTCCCACGGAGCTAGTGCCCAGCCTCGCCATCTAGCTGTTTGCGCGCCCCCGGCATCTGCCCGACGACCGGGAGGTGCGCTGCCGCCCTAGCCCCGTCCTTTTGAAAGCTTTCGCGAGTCGCGACGCTTCAGCAACAAGTGCTGTCCCCCGGCACTAGGATCTATGTCGGGCTCCCTCACGGCGCGACAGTCTCAACCTGCACAAGGAATACCCCCATTCCGCCAAAGACATGTTCTGAGGGTCTCCCTGATTCCCGGTTAAGGATTCCGGTTGCTAGCCGGAACGTGTTTGTTCTGAAATGATTTAGAAGGCCCTCTGGGGTGGCCGCGTATTGCACTTCGGGGACGCATCTCGATTTTTTGGAGGCCCCCTTGCCCATGTCCCCCGACAGTGCTCCCACCCTGGCCAGCCGGCGGCTGGTGCCGCTGGTGGCGCAGGCGTGCGGGCAGCGGTGGGGTGTCCGTCCTGGTGTTCGTGGACGGCACGGGGATCGCAGTGGAGGGCAAATTGTTCGAGAACGCCGAGCGCAGCTACCACGGCGAGAGGTAGTCCTGGCTGCACTCGGTATTCGTGGGGGCGGTGTGGGTCAGTGCGCAGCTGAACGCGGGCGGCCCGGATGTGCAGGGGAATTGGCGGGAGCAACTGGACCGGGATGTGGCACCCTTGCTGACAGCGCAGCAGCCGGTGCGGCTGCGGACCGCCAGCGCGTACTGCTGCGGGGAACTGGTCAGCTACTGCCGGCAGCGGGGTTGGGATGATTCCGGGAGCGTGACCGATCCGCGCCAAAAGGCCCCGATTCTGCGCCTGGCGGCCGCGATGGGGTTGCGGGAGGACGAGGGGGAGCCTCTGGACGCGGCGAGGAAGGAGCGGACGCTCGCGGGGGCGTACCGGCCGGCCCGGGGGCCGGGAGCCGGTGTGCGTGGTGATCCGGCGTGACTGGGACGGGGAGCAGCGGTTGCTGGAGCCGGTATGCACGGTGATTCCGGTGAGCCGCGACCGGCTGCCGCTGGCGGAGCTGGTGCGGCGGCACCGCGGCCAGCAGGGGCCGGAGCCTGCGTTCCAGGGGCCGTTGAAGAACCTGGGCCTGCAGCCTCCGCCGTGCCGCTCGCCCGCGGCGAATCAGGGTTTCTACCTGGGCGGGCAGATCGCACAGCTGCTGCGGCGGCTGCTGCAGGACTAGGTGCTGCCGGACGAGGCGCGGCAGCGCGGGATCCGGCCGCTGATCCGGTACTTCGTGTGCAGCGTGCGGCGGCTGACGCGCAGCGTGCGGCGGCGGCTGTGCAGCAGGAGCAACCTGCGGTGGGACTGGCTGCTGCACGCGGTGAGCCGGATGGAGCCGGGCTAGGGCGGGGGCGGCGCGGCCGGAGCCGCGCCGAGCACAGCAGCAGGGGACCGACGCAGAGCCCGCGGGGAGATCGGTGCGCCCGGAGGCGAAGGCGTAGCCGCTGCGGTGCGGGCGCAGGGCACCTGCGGGGTACCCAGGTCGCTCGGCGACGGGATGAGGGGCCCGCGCCGGGTGTGCAGGGCCCTCCGCTCAAGCCATTCGGCCCCGCAACCCCCATCTCCGGGAATTAACCGGGAATCTAGGAGTGCCATGGCGAAACAGCGAGCGACCGCCTTCCCGGTTTCGGCGGCACTGGACCTGCCGACCGGAATTTGCTTTGCCGAGACGGCTACTCGCAATAACCCCGCCTACACGGCGGAAGTCCAGGTAGTCACTGTCTCCGTGCTGGTCCGAGACCACAAGGGGCGGCTCCGAACCGACCTAGGCAAGCAGGATTTCGCCCTGGAAGGCATTGAGCAGCGCTGCACCCAGCACGGGTTGCCGAAGCCAAGGGCCTTTGTTACTGACTTTGCCAAAAGTAATTGCAGGTCTGGCCGTTTTCAACCTCTCAGCAGCTCCCCCGCGCCAACACACACATAAACTGGTCTATAGATGTTTTTTATCTGAGATATTTCCACATGGAATCTGCCTGTGATTTCTGCTATTATCAGTTCATGAAGTTTCCAACCTTCCCCGACTTCCGACGCATTCCCCATCGCTCCCGACCTCCCCTTAGGAAGCTGGTCGTGATCCAAGCCCGCCACGGCAAATCCCTCCAAGCCCTGGCCCAGGAATTCGGCATCGGCATCCGCACAATCCGCACCTGGCTTCGGCTCTATGCCTGCTGTGGGTTCCAGGCTCTCGGACATCAACCCAAACCAGGACGCCCTCCCTGCCTCTCCCCCGACCCAATGCAGATCATCCTCGCAACTCTGCGGGACAAATCCCCCGACCAGCTCCAGTTCGAGTTCGCCTCCCGGTCGCTGAAAATTGTCCGGCCAGGGATCCTCGACCAGTTCCCAGTCCAGCTGTCCCTGGCGCCGGTGCGCAGGGTCCTGCGGCGCCTTGGCCTCACCCCGCAGCGCCCTCAGTTCCGGTCCTACCAGCAGAACGCCGTCGCGGTGCGGACTGGGATCGCAGAAACCTACCCCGCCCTCGCCCGGCAGGCGCAGGAGCAGGGAGCCCTGCTGCTCTGGGCCGACGAGGCCGGCAGGACCTCGCACTCCCACCGGGGCACTCCCTGGGGGCCCCGGGGCCGGACGCCTGTCGTCCAGCCCACGGGGGAGCGGTTCCGGCTGCACAGGCTGTCCGCGAGCAGCCCCTCGGGGGAAGTTTATTCCAGGATCCATGCCGGAACCGCCACCGCAGCCACGTTGGAAAAGTTCCTGCAACAGATTCCGGACCAGACGGAGGCTAGACCGCTCTACGTGATCGTGGACCGCCACAGCCTCCACACATCCAAGCCTATACAAGCCTGTCAGAAGCGGACCGAGGCACCGGTGGAGATGCATCTATGGCCGTCGTACTCTCCGGAATTGAACCCTACGGAGCAAGTTTGGTCGGTCGTCAAGCGCCGGGTGGGGAAGCTGCTGGTCCGGACGGTTCGTCAGCTCAAGGAGCGCTGGGAGGAGGCCCTGCAAGCCCTGGAGGCCGACCCCGCCAAGGTGCAGGGGTTCTTCCGCGAAGCCGACTGCGCCTAGACTGTTTCTGGTTGTTCCTTGCAATGACATATGGCAAAATCAGTAATCCGGGTTGGCCAGCTTGCTCGTGGTCGAGGCTTTAGCCGATAGACGTATACGTCTTCGCTCGCCGAGGAGCGAGCCCAGAGCACCCCGCCGGCGGGCTAAGGCGCACGGGGGGGCGCATACGACCCGGCCGAGGACCACCCCCTGCTGATCCCGACGACCGGCTATGGCTATGCCGCCCTTGATGGGGCTTCGACGATCTGGTCTGGGCTGTGGGCCAAGCGCGGAACGGCAAAATCGCAGTGCTTGCCCTCCACGGCGTGCCAGCGGCCGCGCACCCGTGGCTCACCGCCGAACCGGATGACTCCATCCGCTATAGGGGTTATCTCGGGAGCCGCGAATGCACTGTGATCGCCATGCGCGACCTAGCGCGGTACGTGGATCCTGCCCGAGGGCCGGCCGATCCCTACAAACCGATCCGGCAGCATGTCCCAGGCGCAGAAGAGGCGGAACCAGCCCCGGGGCCGAATGCGCGGGCACCAATCGGCAGGACACCGGCTCGCTGCTGGCACCCCCGCGCTCGGTGGATTCTGCAGAGCCGCTGACTCTCCGGACACCAAAACGAGCGACACCCATTGACCTCGGGCCGTCAACCCAGCTACCGTAAGCTAACCGAGATCGACAGGGCTATGCGTTGTGACACCGTAGACCCCTGCGTGAAGCACAGCCCCAAGCGGTCCGGAACTATGCGTCCGGCTAGACATCGCCTCGCAGCAGCGGCCGTGCTGGTGCTAGCCTCCCTGGCCCCAAGGGCCGCTCCGGCTGCCGAGCTAGCCCCGCGGCAGGCGGCCCTGGAGCGGTTCGCCGCCCGTTTTCAAGCCGAGCTCTACCCGCTCTTCTCCCGGCCTGTCAACGGCTGCCGCACATGCCACCATCCGGATGCTCCGCAGGCCTTCCGCGTCCTGCAATCGCCAGCGGCGACGTTTAGCCTCCTACTCGAGAGGGACCTGCTGGCAGCCGACGATCCGATGGCGGTTCCCGGCCGGGTCTCAGCGCACGACGAGAAACTCCGGATGCCGCAGGCCGGGCACCTAGCCCCCGCCGAGATCCAAGCGATCGTTGAGTTTTCCAACGACCTAAGCGAAGCGCTCAGCGAGCCCGACACGGGATCGTCCGCACCTCCGGACGAACGCTTTCCCGACAGCCTGCTGCTGCCCTACGACGGAGCGGACCGCAAGGAGCGCGTGCCTCGGCGGTTGAGCTACTACCAGCTGCGCCGATCGTTCGCCACCATTTTCGGGTCGGCGTGGCTCGCCGAGTCCGGCTCTGACCCGTTCCGACACCGGGCCGGCGCCTTCGGGGGAGCTGATTTCCGAGCTAGTTTCGAGACGAGTCGGACCGTCTCCGCCAGCTATCTCGCAACCCTGCAGGCGGTTTCTCGGGATGTGGCCCGCCGGTACGTGTCGGCACCGCGCCAGGATCTTTTCGAGGGCTTCGATCCCGACCTATACGCAAGCGAAGCCCGGCGGCCGGCGGTCCGCAACGTGCGGATCCTCTACGAGAACCTGCTCTTCCGCCGGCCCACAGCCTCAGAGTCAGAGCGGGCGCTGGCGCTGGTGCGGGAGTTGCAGCTGCTGCCAGTCTCGGAGCGCAAGGTCGCATTCACCTTGGAGGCGTCGGACCCGGCGGGGCGTCGCGCCCGGCAGCGGATCGACGTGACCCTGCGCAAAGCAGATGCCCAAGTCTCGCGCTTCCTGCTGGACCAGACCCGTCCGGCGGGGGACGCCGGTGGCTGGGTCCGAGTGGGCACCGAGCCGTTCCGCTTCGAGGCGGACAACCCAGACCACTTCGTCCGCTTGGTGGCAAGGCCGGGGAACCACGTCACGGTCTTCGATGCGCTGAAGCTCGTCCGGATGGCGGGCGGCCGGGAGGCCGACCAGGAGGTGGTCCTGGACAACCTCGATCCGGAATGCGTCGTGGACGGAGCCTGGGAACCCGTGGCCAAGGACGGGCAGTTGAGCCGCGCAGGCGGCCCCAAGAAGAAATACAAGCAGGTCCTCCAGACGGTCGGCAGCAACCATCTGGAGTCCCGCTTCCTAGGCAACGAGCTCCGCAGCGCCACCATGGCGCTCCGGATCCCGACCAACGGCCGCTACAACGTCTACCTGAGTTGGCCGGCCATACCGCACGCAGCGCAAGCGGCCCTAGTCGAAGTCCATTCCGCGAGCCGCCCGCCCGCGCCTGTTCCGCCGCCCGATCGGCCGCAGGCGCGGCTAGGTCTCGCCTCGGCCTTCCTGGACCAAACCGAAAGCACGCTCGACGAGGACGGCGAAACCCAGTGGCATCGGCTGCCGGGCGAGTTCCTGCTGTCCGGCGAGGGCAACTATCTTGAGATCAGCAACCGCGGCGTGGACTCGACATCGAAGGTCATCGTGGCCGACGCGGCCCGGTTCGCACCGTTGGACGGCGGTCCCGAAATCGTGGTGGACAACGCCTCCGCGGAAGGATTCGAGCGTTCTGCAGGGTGGGCCCCCGACCAGCTAGCGCGGGGAGCGCCGGGCCGGGGCAAGATGCATGGAGACGACATCCTGCATTACCCCCCGTCCAAGAGCGGCGACCCGCTCGATGACTACGAGGTTGATCCGGACAGGCTCGTCTGGGCGCGCTTCCGCCCGATGCTCGAGGGACGCTATCGGCCAGGCTGGTACACCGTCTCGGTCTGGGCCCCGGGAGGACACACGCACGCCGACTGGGTGGCTCACGACATCCGCGCCAGCGCCTACGCCCCCATCGTCGAGGTTGAGCCGGCCCCGTCGTTCCTGGCGGGGGAAATCGCGACCCTCGACGGCACCGCAACCCACCACCCGGGCGGCGAGTCGCTTGCGTATCGATGGACCCACAGCGCCCACGACCTCGGACTGCGCCTCGACGGTGCCGATACGCCGTCTCCTCGGTTTGCCGTCCCGCCTATCCGTTCGCCCCGACCTGGCTGGGCCGGGTTGATCGAAGCGTTGCTCCAGAGCCCGGCATTCCTCCTGCCGCCCGACTCCCCGGAGGTCGGACCGCATGCCCGGCTTGTCCGCGTCGCGCTCGACCTGGTCGGACGGGTTCCGACCCAGCAAGAGCTCCAGCTCTTCGACCGGCACGGCAGGCTGGCCCTCCTGGTCGACGCCTATCTGGATTCTGTGGACTTCCGGGACTTTTTCTTCCACCGGGCCCGCACGACGCTCCGCTCGCGGGGCACGGAGGCCAGCGACGAGCCCGCTCGTCTTTGGACGCATCTCGCGGTCAACGACCTCTCCTACCGGGAGCTCTTCACCGCCGACTACAGCGTCGGCCCCGGCTGGAACCAAGTCTCCCGCCGACCGGAGCACGGGCCGACGGGCATCCTCACCATGCCCGGCTATCTCGAGGGCAAGCCGGGCCTGCCCAAGTTCACCTACCCCGCGCAGGTGCTGACCTTCGCCTTGGGCATCCAGTTCGAAGTCTCTGACGCCGTGGAGCAGGCCCGCGAGAAGGTGGTCAGCACCACCGACCCGGCCAGCATGTGCTACGCGTGCCACAAGCTGCTCACGCCGCTCGCCTATCAGCGGGAGCGATGGGATGTTCACGGCCACTACCGCACCGTGGATGCAGACCACCAGGTCATCGACGACAGCGACCGCGGCGTGGTGCCGGACTATCCATTCGCTGGCAACGGACTGAGCGCTTTCGCTCGGCAAGTCGTCCGGAAGGAGCGATTCGTCCGGGCCTTCGTCAATCTCCACCACGACCTGCTGTTCCATCGCCAGCTGCGCGTGTTCGAGGACCAACGCGACGAGTACAGGGAACTTTATGACTTTGCTATAGCGAACGACCTCAAGATCCGGCCGCTGCTGAAGAGGATGGTCCTGATGCGGTACGGCGAGCAGGCGGGATGATGGGAGCTGGCCGAGACGGCGCATTGCCCGGGGCCTGGCCACCCCACGCCGAGCCCCGAGGGCCGCTTGAAGCTCGCCGCAGCGTCTATACTCGATGTGCCGGCAGACCGGATGGTCCCGGAGCAAAGCGCCCGTGAACCGCAGAATCTTCCTCCGCAACTCCGCGCAAGCCGTCGGTGCGCTGGCAGCCCCGGATTTCCTCGGCTATCTCATGAGCAGCGGCCGCAAATCGCTCAGCCCGGCACTGGCCGGCGCGGTCGGGGAGCACGCTCGCGAGGCGGCCGAACCGCGCTTCCTCATCTACTGGTTCATGGAGGGTGCGTGGATGAGCTACGACATGTTCGGCCCCGTCGTGCCCGTCCGCAACGATTCCAGCTTCGGCGAGCTGCCGCGCGACCCTAGCGACTGGGGCGCAATCTCAGAGCAAATCTACCGCACCAAGGACTTGAGCCCCGACGAGTTCCGGCGGCACGGAGAGATCTTCCACGGACCGTTGGCCGAGGACGGGCGCGAGCTCTTCGGCGAGATGGCCGTGCTTTCCAGCGCACTCACCGGCAGCGGCCACACGCGGGACCGGTTCAAGGCGCACTACGGGCAGTACACCGTTGACATGAAGACCCGGCGCGAGCCGGACGAGAGAACCGTGCTGCAGGCGTTCTGCGAAGCGGCGGGCCGCGAGTACCTGCTCCCCAACCTGAACTGGCATCGCTGGCTGTCGGACGGCGAACTGGACATCGCAGCCTACCCGGAAGGGACGGGCATCTACCACGCACTTGGGCCGAGCTGGGCGCACATCATCTACCCTCAGACGCCCAAGCACACGCGTTCGCTCATCCGCCAGACTCTGACGCTGCGCAACGACGAACGGAACCACGCCGTGCAGCGGTTTCTCGAACAGCCGCGCCAAGCGGCGCTCGCCGACCGCAACAGTCCGGAATTGAGGAGCTTCGCCTCGGCGCTGGATGTCTACAAGCGGCTGATCGAGGGTGCCCCGGAGCGGATCGCAACGGAGTCCCTGTTTCTCGACCCGGGGCTGCGGGAGGAGTTCGGCGTGTCCTCGGCCGACGAGGAGATCCATTACGAACTCATCAACCAGACCTTGCCTCGCAGCAAGTACACCCCCAACATCAACGTCCAGGCGATGATGATGTTCGAGCTGATGACGCAGGGGCTCAGCTGCGCCGGCTGGCTCGAGAACCGCCTCGTCCGCGGTTTCGACCACCACTGGTCCCGCAAGAAGATCGTGTCGGGCTATCCGTTCGACCAACGGGAGATGATGCGGCGAGAGCTGTGGACACCGCTCAAGACCTTCGTGCGCAAGCTGAAGGAGACCGAGTACGGAGACACCGGGACCTCGTTCTACGACCACACCACCATCGTCCTCAGCAGCGAGTTCGGCCGCACGGTCGGTGGCGATGTCGGCAGCATTCTAGAGAAGGCGGACTTGAGCGAGGAAGAAAAGCGCAAGCAGATCCTCGCGCAGGACATCAGCGCCCACAACCCGGTCAACTCCTGCGCGTTCCTGGGGCCGCAGGTGCGGGGCGGCGCGCAGTTCGGCTGGGTGGGCCAGAAGACGATGCAGCCGATTCCGGTCCATCCGCGGACCGGGGAACTGGATCCGCGCTACGACCGCGACGGCAACCTGCGAAACGGCGAGACCGAGCGTTCGCCCGGCTTCATCGTTCCGAATCATGGGCACATCTACGCAACGGCGCTGAAGCTGGCGGGCGTCGCACCGCTCGGAGCGGGCAGGAACGAATCGCCGCACCTGCCGTTCGTCATCCGCGACAGCGCCTAGCGCACCTGGACATACTGGCCATCCTCCCGGGAACCTGGGCGGTTTGCGCGGCCCACCCGGACGGAGGATCCGAGATGCCGAACTTTGCGCCAATCGACGGCGCAAGGACAGCCCGGAACCGCTCAGCGGGCCGGGTTCTCGTACCAGATCACGCCGAGCTCGGACCCTTCGTAGCCCGCGGCGAGATACGGCCCCTTCTCCTCCAGAGTGATCAGGTCCTGGTCCCCGTCGCCGTCGAGGTCCGTGAGTTCCATGAGGTCGTAGATGAACCCTTCGGGGCCGCTGATGGATGTCGCCGTCCAAGAGGCATCCGTCGGCGCACCGTCGGGGGACAGCCAGAAGACGCCGATCCTCCCATCGGTCGCATGCTCGCATGCGACAACAACGTCCCGCTGGCCGTCGAGGTCGATGTCAGCGACCTGCACCGACTTGCCCGTACCGGAATGCGGCGGCATCGCGATGCGATGCGTCTGCCAGGCCGGCGGGTCGCGGCGGGTCCGGCGGTGGTAACGGATCGGGCCGCCTTTGACCGCTACCAGCACATCCTCCAAACCATCCTCGTCCAGGTCCGCGATCGTGTTGTGCATGGCTTCATGGTCATTGACCGGGCCGATACGGTGTTCGCGCCACCGCCCCAGCGCTCTGGCCGGACCCGGATTCTCAAGCCACAGCGCCCCCCGCCGAGGCCCGTTACGATCCGTCGCAAGGATATCGGCGTCGCCGTCCTGGTCCAGGTCTACCGGCCGGACGGTCATGAGCCAGCCCGCGTCGTAAAGCGGACGCCACTGCCAGGCGCCGAGGTCGCGGGGGTTCGCTGGAGCCTGGAGCCATCCCAGCTGCGCACCCTCCCCCTTGGAGCCTGCGATCAGGTCGACACCATTCCGGCCGTCCAGCTGCATAGCGGTGGCGAACATCCACCGGGCCGCACCCTTCGCGGCCGGAACCGGCTCCGTAACCCAGACACTCGGGTTCAGCAGGTCGCCGGCGTTCGGCGGAGCCCAGTGGACATAGATCGAGCGGGTGCGCCCCTCGCACGAGCTGACGACGTCCAGTTGGCCGTTGCCGTCTAGGTCGACGAAAAAGGAGTCCTCGGGATCCCCGACCTTTCCGACAGTCACAGCGGGCCACGGCTCTCGGAGGCGGTTCGTCCCGGGATGGAGGTAGACCCGGACTTGGCCGCCTTGCTCCCAAGGCGATGCGATGTCCACACGGCCGTCGCGGTTGATGTCGGCAAGCCGCACTCCGTCCGCGCCTAGGGACGAACTGTCGATCGTGTAGCGGCTCCAGGCTCCGCTCGGCCATTGCGGCGGAGCGGCGGGAGGCGCACCGCAATTGGCGAGCAGGATCATGGCGCAGGCCGTAGGAAGCACACCAGCTGCGGTGCGGAGTTGCACTGCGCTAGATTGTCCGTTAGGCCCAAACGACAGATTCGCACCCCGTCGGCGGCCTGAGCCCGCACCTACCGTTCCCCTTGCCAGTGCAGCGAGCCCGGCGCGAGCCGATTCGCAGTCCAGCTACGTGGGCCGACCGCCGCAAACGGATTGACCAGCCCGTGCCCACACGATCCCTGAAAACCCGGCTTCGGGCGTCCCGCAGCAGGCTCAATGAGCCATGATCGGTAGCGTTGCCGCGGTCGTATCCCAAACGATGCTGAGCGTCCCGTTGGGGCCCTCGCCCGCTTCGATGCCGATGGTTAGCTGCTCGGTAGGCTCCGACTCGCCAACGGTCATCTGCACGCGGCCTAGGTCCTGATCCTCGGCATAACTGAACGCACCCCATTGATCCGCCACCTTGTTGATGATCAGCGTCCAGCTCTCGGAACCAGGGACGGTGAACAGGCCGTACTTGCCGGCCGGGACATGCAGTGCATCGAGCATGAGGTCGCGATCGGTCTCCAGAGTGGTCGCTTCATCGGCACCGGTGCGCCAAACCTCGTCGAACGGCACCAAGCCGCCGTAGATCTCGCGACCCTTCTTGTAAGGCCGCCCATAAGTGATCGTGATGGTGGCCTCGCCTAGCTTGGCTGAGACGCTCTCGTGCGGGCTCGCCCTCTCGGGCTCCGCGGCTGTGGCGGCCATCTCGGTTTCCGGGGCGGCACCGCAGGCAAAGGCGAAGAGCAGCGCTGCGGGCAGGCAGACATAGGCGATGACTCTCATCAGTGAATCCCTCCTTGAGGAAGCGGCTGCAGTCGATGCGCGTGCCGACCGACCGCAGGCTCTCCCTTGATGCTCTACGATCATAGCCCATTGTGCGCAGGCGCAGAAGCTCCAACCCCTTCTGGGCCGCAGCGGTGCCGACTGGGGCCCGCCCTGCCCGCATTCGTCGTTGTCGCAGTCGAAGACCACCAAGGCATTAGCCGTCGCAGGAGCCTATCAACCCGCTCCGGACGATCTGCAGGAGGTCCATCCCGACTCGGCGGTCCGGCTCGGGTCTTCCGCAACTGCGGAGTCCCCGCCCCGAAGCGGCGCGGATCCTGGAAGAGCCGCGCAGTCCATGCAGCCGACCCGCAGCCTTCCCGCTGCGCCGTCGCGGAGCCGCTCCCTGAGGGCAGGTGCCGCTGGACATCCACACGCTGTGCCGTTGGCCCGAGCTCCAGTCGCAGAGTAGCCCAGAAGACTCCTGGACGGACGAACCCTAAGATAGAGCCATGCTGCCCCGCGCAATCGTTTTCGTCCTGGCCGCTGCTTGCGCCTGCTCGCTCGGGGCCCAGCCCAACGTGGTGCTCATCATGGCCGACGACATGGGCTACGAGTGCATCTCGGCGAACGGCGGCCTCAGCTACTCGACACCGGTGTTCGAGCGTTTGACCCGCGAGGGAATGCGCTTCACGCAGTGCTACTCCCAACCGGTCTGCACCCCTTCGCGCATCAAACTGATGACCGGCAAGTACAACTGGCGCAACTACCGGGCCTTCGGGCGCCTGGAAGCGGGGCAGACGACCTTCGCCCACCTCATGCGCCAAGCGGGCTACGTGACCGGTCTAACTGGGAAATGGCAGCTCAGCGGCGGCTCCGACGCCGAACGGGGCCTCCGCCGCGGCACGACGCCGGCGGAGGCTGGTTTCGACGAGCACATCTTTTGGGCGTATCCATTCGAGCTAACGCAGGCCCAGCGCGACCGATACGGCTCTGTCGGGCCGCCCGGCGCCAAGCAGACATCCCGATTCTGGCATCCGGCAGTCCTGCGCAACGGAGAGTACCTCCCTACCTCGATGGACGACTACGGACCCGACATTTTCTCGGACTTCGCCCTGGACTTCATCGAACGCCACCAGGCGGAGCGGTTTTTCCTGTACTACCCCATGGTGCTAACGCACTCTCCCTTCGTGGCCACCCCGCACAGCAAGACCATCACCGCCGAAACGAAGTTCCAGAGCGACCCGGCGTACTTCGCCGACATGGTGGCCTACAGCGACTATCTTGTCGGGCGGCTCATCGACCATCTCGACAAGCTAGGGCTCTCCGAGCGCACGCTAGTCCTCTTCACCGGGGACAACGGCACGCACCGCAGCCTGCAGTCGGACCTCGGCGGGCGCATCGTCCGTGGCGGCAAGGCCTTGCCGGTGCATGCGGGCACGCACGTGCCCTTATTCGCCCGCTGGAGAGGGCAAGTCCCCGGGGGTTTGGTCAACAGCGACTTGATCGAGTTCAGCGACTTCTACGCCACTTTGGCCGACCTCACGGACCAGGACCTGCCGACGGACGACCACTTCGACGGGCGCAGTTTCCTGGAGCAGCTCCTGGGGGGCTCGGGCCGCCCGCGGGACTGGATCTTCATCCATTACGACAGGGACCCTTCGCAGGACAAGGTCCCGTTTCCCAGAGTGCGGTTTGCCCGGACGAAGCGCTACAAGCTATACAGCGACGGGCGCTTCTACGATGTTCCTCACGATTGGGACCAGCAGCATCCGCTTGATCCAACCACCCTCTCGCACGAAGCGGCAGCGGTCCGAACCAAGCTGCAACGCGTCTTGCACTCAATGCCCGCTTGGCACCCCCAGGGGGGCACCGGGATGCCGCCAGCCCCTGAATGACAGGCCCAAGGCCCAACAGACGAGACCCGCCCCCCGGCCGCCCGGCACCCCTCGGTCGGCGTCTTCGGCACCACCAAGCTGCGCACAGGGCGAAGCAAGGCGCACCCCAGCGGATTTCGCGCACCCCGAGAGACCCCGCCACGCGCAGCACAGCAGCCAGAACCCAGCGAGCGTCCGCTGGGCAGACCAGACCGACGACTCGCGCAGCCCCCGCTGGCGTCCAGCCGCCGCGGGATGTCCCTGCCCCTATGCGAGCGCGCGATCCAGGGCTTCGACGAAAAAGTAGTCCCCCCACATCACCGATTCCCCAACGCCGAGCCCCTTGTTGAGGTGATATATGCCCTCCTTGAGGACTCCCTCCCAACCCTCGGTCTCGGAAGCCAGATAGGGGGGCTGCGCCAGCGTCAGCAGGATACGCCGGGCCGCTTGGTCGTAAAGCATGCCCTTGGCCCGGTCCGGGGTCAGCCGCGCCAGCCGCAGCATGCCAGCGGCCGTGATGGCCGCTGCGGACGACTCCTCCCGAGGGGTCTCTTCGGCGGGCGTGTCGAAGTCCATCGGCGGGACGCCGTGCGGCGGAACGTTCTCCAGGAAATAGTCGGCACACAGTTCCGCAGTTTGGAGGAAGCGGTTATCGCGCACAAGCTTGTACGCGGAAGCGAAGCCGTAGATGGCCCAGGCAAGTCCGCGCGACCAGCACGAGTCCGAGCGCCAGCCCTGCTGCGTGGACTGCCGCAGAAACTCGCCGGTTTCCAGGTCGTAGATCCCTTCGTGCGAAGAACTTCCGTCGCCTCGGACCAGCACCCGCCGACTAGTCAGCGAATGCTCCATAGCGACCCGCATCAAGTCGGCGTCGCCAGTTTGCAGGGCGGCGTAGAATATGATGCCAACATTGGCCATGATGTCGATGAACAGCGATTCCGGGCCCATGAAGGACGACATGTAGCGCCCTCTTTCCCGGAACCGCAGGGCAAGCGTACGACCCGCTCGGATCACGACCGCGTTGAGCTCGGAGCGCCCTGTCAGGGCATACCAACGGTGGTAAGTGGACAGAAAGATAAAGCCCAGGTCGTGGACATTGCGGTCCATCTTCCGGGACTCGAGGGGCGTCGTGTACCGCTCGGCAAGATCCATCCATTCCTGGTCGCCCGTGCGCTTGGCAAACATCCACATCATGCCGGGGAGGAAACCATCGCACCAGTGGGTCCAGGCTTCCTTGCCGTGACGCCAGCGACCTACCTCGGTGTACATGGGATAGAAGCCAGGGTCACGACGGGTTGTCGCAAGCACCTGCCTTTGTGCAAAGCCGAACGCAGTCCGGAAAACCGCCTGGGAGTTCTCGAGCGGAGCGAGTGCCAGCATGGGATCAGTTAGTTTATCACCGAGTGCGACTATCGCCGAGGCTGTTCTAGATTCCCGGTTAATTTCCCGAAATGGCGGTTAAGGGGGCCGTAGGGCTTGAGCGGGGAGCCCGGCGCCGAGCGACCTGGGCCCCCGCGCAGGCACCCTGCGCCGGCCTGCGCACGCACCGCGGCCGCTGCGCCCCCGGCTCCGGGCGCACGGATCCCCCCGCGGGCTCCGCGGCGGTCCCCTGCGGCTATGCCCGGCGCGGCTCCGGCCGCGCCGCCCCAGCCCTAGCCCGGCTCCCTCCGGCTCGCCGCGTGCAGCAGCCAGTCCACCCACAGGTTGCTCTTGCTGCACAGCAGCCGCAGCCGCCGCGCGCTGCGCGTCAGCCGCCCCACACTGCACACGAAGTACCGGATCAGCGGCCGCAGCCCATGCTGCCGCGCCGCGGCCGGCAGCGCTTGGTACTGCAGCAGCAGCAGCTGCGCAATCTGCCCGCCCAAGCAGAACCCCTGATTCGCCGCGTGCGAGCGGCACGGCGGATGATGCAAACCCAAGTCCGTCAGCGGCCCCTGCAACGCATTTTCCTGCCCCTGCTTGCCGCGGTGCCGCCGCACCAGCTCCGCCACCGGCAGCCGGTCGCGGCTCACCAAAATCACCGTGCACACCCGTTCCAGCAGCCGCTGCTCCCCGTCCCCGTCGCGCCGGATCACCACGCACACCTGCTCCTCCGGCCAGCGGGCCGGTCGGTACGCCACCACGATGGCCCGCTCCTTCCCCGCCGCGTCCAGGGGCTCCCACTCGTCCTCCCGCAACCCCCTCGCCGCCGCCAGGCGCAGAAGCGGGGCCTTCTGGCGCGGATCGGTCCCGCTCACGGAATACTCCCAACCCTTCCGCCAGCAGTAGCTCGCCAGATCCTTGCAGGAGTACGCGCTGGCGGCCCGCAGCCCCACCGGCTGCCGCCCTGTCAGCAAGGGTGCCGCATCCTGGTCCAGCTGCTCCTGCCAATCCCCCCGCACATCCGTACCGCCCGCGTGCAGCCGGGCGCTGACCCACGCCACCCCCACGCACACCGAGTGCAGCCAGGACTGCTTCTCGCCGTGGTAGCCGCGCCCGGCGTTCTCGCGCAGCTGGCCCTCCACTTCGATCCCCGGGCCGTCCACGAACACCGGCACGGAGCCCCACCGCTGCCCGCACGCCTGCGCCACCAGCCGCCGGCTGACCAGCCGCGCGCACTCCCGCAAGCCCTCCAGGGCCGCCGCGTGCATCCGCTGCAGGTCTGCGCCGAGCCGCCGGCTGTCGGGCCCGGCCCGCAGCCCGCACGCTCGGCGGGCGACGTCATCGGCTCCCAGAGCGTCGACCGCGTGGAGGTGCCCCCCGCCGGCGCAGGCCGCGTAGATCCGCGCCAGCAGCCTCTGCCCAGCGCTGCCACCGCGCCGGCGGCGCTTGAGGCGAACCGAGGCGGCCAGCTTCTCGGGCAGTCCGAGGAACCGGGCCAGCCGCGCCACCACGCCGAGCCCGGCCAGGCCCGCCAAGTCGTCGTCGCAGACGCCGTAAGCCAGGGTGGGAGCGCTGGCGGGGGACAGGGGCCAGGGGGCCTCCAAAAAAATCGAGATGCACCCCCGAGGTGCAATCCGCGAACACCCCGAGGACCTCCTAAATCACTGTAACACAATACGTTCTGTCTGGTGCCGGAATTTTTAACCGGGAATCAGGGAGGCTGTGCGGTGGAGCCGTGGAACGGTCCGCATGCAGCACAACGACAGATGCGTCCGGTTCGGAGGGGCGTTGGCGCTTCTCCGCGTTTCCGGTCGGCGACTCGGCAGCACCCCGCGACCCACCGGCTGGGGTCCGAGGGAGTGCAGCTCGGTCAAGACGCATCCTGACCGCCCGCAGCTTAGGACAGGTTCCGGGGCAAACACTCCAGAGCCTCGGCGGGCTGCGAATCAGTTCGGTGGGAGCTCAGCCCCTGCGGAGCGGGATCTCGAAATAGAACAGTTCGCGACCGGTTGAGAGATTGACGATGCCCGAGATATAGACGGAGCCATCCAGGGTGTCCATCTCGTTCCCCGTCAAGTAGTACAGAAAACCACTGGCGGTGCTCTTGGGCGCCACGATAGGGGCAGCAAACTCGTTGAGCGTGATCTCCGGCCGATCCAGCGGCCCTTTCTTGACGCGCTTCCGGTAGAGCCCTGGAACGCCCGGGATTGACCTGCGGGTCGGCTGGTGGCCACGTGGGTTGATCGCCGCCAGGTCCTCGCCCCTGGTCGGCTCAAGGCCTTCGCGCCCAGCGGTAATCAGGCGGACCTGCAGATTCTCTAGCTTGAAGGTGTCCGTACCCGTGTTGGACACTACCAGCAGGATCGGCGTCACGCCGACCTCGTACGGACGCACCTTGCCGAAAGCGCTCTTTTGGTCCTTCTCGGTCACGAACGCCTTGACGGCGACGATCAGGTCACCCTGCTTCTGCCGAGCGCGATACCGGTCAGCTGTCTTGGACCGGAAGCCTTCCTGCCCGGGCAGCGCCCCGGCCAGCAAAATGGCCGCTAACGCCGCCCCGACCCACAATCTTTTCCAATGTGCTGACATGTTAGATCTCCAGCCCGTCGCTTGACACCGGTCCTTTACAACTTACTACTTGCGCTGCTCGCCCCCGTAGCGATGCCGTATTGGGCCTTCCGCAGCTACGCCCAAGGCCATGCGTGGCGCACTGTACCAGAAGCCCTAGGGCTGCTGCGCACCCCACCCGATAAGACCGGCCTCGGTTCCATCTGGTTTCACGCCGTATCGGTCGGAGAAGTGCTGGCCTCCCTGCCGTTCCTGCGTCGGCTTCGCCACGAGCTGCCCGAAGTCCGGATTCTCGTCAGCACCGGCACCGCCTCTGGGCGGCGGCTGGCGGAGGACAAGCTGCGCAATGTAGCCGACTTGGTCTTCCGCGCCCCCTTGGAACTTCCCTGGTGCGTACGCCGAGTCTTCTCGCAGCTGCGGCCGCGGTTGCTCATCCTAGCGGAGACTGAGCTCTGGCCGAACTACCTCTTCCAGGCTGAACGGTGGGGGGCGGCCACGATGGTCGTCAATGGCCGCATTTCCGATCGGTCCGCGCCGCGGTACCGAGCGCTGCGATTCCTGTTCGGGCGCGCTTTGCGCGAGATCGACCTCGTGCTCACGCAGTCGGCGGCCGACCGCCAGCGCTTCCTGGACGCCGGAGCGCCGCCGGCAGTGACGCACGTAGGCGGCAACTTCAAATACGACCTCGAGACAAGCTCCGCCGCAGAGCGGTTGTCGAGGGACTTGGAGGGATTCATCGAGCGGGCGTCACCGGGCCTCTTGCTGGTGGCGGGTAGCACGCGGGAAGGCGAGGAAGCGCTGTTGGCCCCCGCGCTGCGCAGCGTGGCGAGCCTTCGCAAGGACCTCCTCTGCATCGTGGCCCCCCGGCATCCCGGCCGGTTCAGCGAGGCCGCACGAGCCCTGGCCGAGACCGGCCTGCCTCTGTTCCGGCGGTCTGGCCTCACCGATGCCCCGCCCTGCGAACTTCCGGCGGTTCTGCTGCTCGATAGCCTCGGCGAGTTGGCGGCGGTCTACCGTCGGGCGGACCTCGCGTTCGTGGGCGGGTCGCTGAACGGCTGGGGCGGGCACAATGTCCTCGAGCCCGCGCTCCATGGCTGCCCCGTCGTGGTGGGACCCACGATGCAGAACTTCCGTCAGATCACGGCGGACTTGCTCCGAGCTGGCGGTCTCGTGCAGGCCGGTGACCCCGACGGAGTAGGATCGGCTCTCCGGGAGCTGTCCAGCGATGCCCGGAAGCGCAACTCGCTCGGCGGTACCGCTAGAGCATTTGCCGTATCGCAACGGGGCGCTTCGGAGCGGGCATTGAAGGAGGCCGTCAAGCTGCACCACAGCGCCCTGCCGCGCCATCCCCCACGAATCGGCGCTCGCCTGGCGCTCGGCCCGCTGGCTGCGCTGTGGAGCGGCGCAGCCCGACTGCGACGGTTCGCCTACGCACGCGGCCTCCTGACCGCCGAACGTCTACCGGCTCCGGTAGTGGCCGTCGGCAATCTCTCAGTCGGCGGGACCGGCAAGACCCCGACAGTCGCCTGGCTGGTCGAACGCTTGGCGGAGGCCGGGCAACGCTCCGCTGTGCTGACGCGAGGCTACCGGCGCACCGGTCCGTCCGTGCTGGTCTCGGCAGCAACCCGGGACTGCGACCCTCATGCCGTTGGAGACGAGCCCGCCATGCTCGCCCGGCGCTTCCGGGCCAGCGCCCCTCGAACGCTGCTCGCTATCGGGGCGAACCGCCATGCCAGCGGAAGGCTCGTCCTGGCAAGGGAAGAGTTGGACTATCTGATTCTGGACGACGGCTTTCAGCACCTGCAGTTGGCACGCGACCTCAACATTGTGCTGGTAGATGCCGCAGATCCGTTTGACAACGGGCATACCCTGCCGCTGGGCAGACTGCGCGAGCCGCCGCCGAGCCTCTATGCAGCCGACATCGTATTGCTGACGAAGACCCGCAAGGGGTTCGACTATTCGCGGCTGCGTAACGAGGTGCGCCGCCACAATGACCGCGCACCGATCCTCCACGCCCGCATGGTCCCAGCCGGACTGGCGAATCTCGGGGGAGGCGACCCCGTTCCGCTGGACGGACTGGTCGGCAGGCGCGTCGCTGCGTTCTGCGGCATCGGCAGGCCCATGTCGTTCTGGAGGGAGGTTCATGCCCTTGGCTGCGACTTGGTTCACCGGAGGGCCTTCCGGGATCACCATCGATATAGCCGCCGCGATATACGCAGCCTGCGAGAATCGGCCGCATCTTGCGGAGCGGAAGCGTTCCTGACGACCGAGAAGGACGCCGTCAAGCTGCAAGATCTCACCGACCTGGGTTTTCCGGCCTTCGCCCTGCGAATCAAGCTCGAGATTAAAGAAGCGGGCACGCTGCTGCAGCAAGTCCTGTCGTTGCGCAAGACTGCCCGCAAAGCAAGTTGCCCGTAGGCACTGTAGCGGTGCAGTCGGACCCGGCGATGCCCCACCCTCCCAGTCCGGTACCGCATCAAAGACACACAACGTAACCATTTCATTAACAAGAACTTAACGATGCATCTTGTTCCCCTGCCAGCCGAACATGCCAGCCAGAACGGGCTGGTCAGCGGGTTCCGGCCCACCCGCAACATCGTCACGGCGCAACCGTTCGAGGGCCGCCAGATGCTTCGCCAGCTCCGGCGGAGCATAGATCATGGTCGTCTCGGGCCGGGTATGTCCATAAAGGTCCTGGATGTCCGCCATGTCCGTCCCGGCCCGCCGCGAGCGAGTGCCGGATCTGGTAGGTGGTGGACGCAAGCCGGCCGGCCTTGCGCACGGCTCTGGCGAGCGCCCGGTTGACGCTGCTGCGGGGCCACGGCCCGAGGGCCTCGGCGTCGAGGAAGGCGCGGGCGGCGGCGATCCCCTCCGGCACCAACGGGACGGCCGCGATCCGGCCGCCCTTGCCGCACGGAACGGCCCATCTGCGACGGCCGCATCCCGGTCCAATGCATCAGCTCCAGCTGCACGCGGGTGACCGAGCCGGCCGGGATCTCGACCAGCACGGAGGCGATGTGGCGGCGGTCGACCCAGTGGGGCTTCGGGGGCAGCGGCGCGAAGCGGACCAGGTCGAGCAGGTCGATGCAGGTCGAGGCGGCCAGCGACCGGCACCACTCGTGAAGCTGGGCGTTGAGCATTGGCAGGTGCGCCGGGAGCGCCAGCGTCCGCAGGCGCCCGAACCGCGGCAGCCACGCCAGCAGTCGCGGCGGCGGGCACCGAAGCTGATCAGGGTGCTCTCCACCTGATCAAAGTACCGTCCGGCGTCGTGGTTGAGGGTGTGCCGGCCGCCTGCCGGGAGCGTCCGCAGGCTGGCCCGCAGCTCGTCACGCTTCGCGCGGATGGTCTTACCGTGTCGGCCAGTCTGTGCCGGTCGCGGTAGATGCCCTCGGCGACCCGTACGCGGCGGCGGGCGGCGGGCTTGCCGGCACCGGCTTTCGATGCTCCCCGGCTTGCCGCGGCTTCGCCACCGGCACGGCTATCGCCCACTCCGCCGCATCGGGTCGGACCCGTTCGATCTCACTGACAATCGGTTCCATCGACTCTCTCCCTCACAGAAACGTCCGCGCGGTCCAGCGGACCTCGCCGAGCACGGCCGCGTCGTCGGGCCACGGCAGGGTCGGCCACGCCCGCTTGTCGAGGTGGTCGCTGACGAGCAGCCAGCTCCCGTCCGCTTCCTTGCCGGCGCGCTTGACGATCAGGCCGTCGGCGGTGCGGACCACGAAGATGCCGCCTTCGCGCCGCCGCCGGCTGGCGTGGTTGACGAGGATCGAGCAGCCGTCCACCAGGGTGGGCTCCATCGACTCGCCGAGCACCTGGGATGATGCGGCAGTGGCTGGCGGCAAGGCCGCGGCTCGTAAGCCACGCCCGCCAGAACTTGATGCGGCCGATAACCCGCTCGCAGTCGACCTCGGCGGTGGCGACCTCCCAGACGCCGACGAAGTCGCCCTCGTCGAGCGCCCCGGCGCGGGCGCTGTCGTCTTCGAGCGCCCGGACCCGCGAGGCGAGCTGCGCCGCGGGTGTCGGGTCGTCGGTGAGCCCGAATAGGTAGTCGAGCGAGATGCACAGGGCCTAGGAGCCTGTTGAAAAAGTCCTCAGCGGCCGTGAAGCCTGTCCAGCAACTCCTTGCAGGGCCCTGAAATGACCATGAAACGACTCCTGAAGGCCCTGAAACAGGCGCAAACCGGTGGTTCGCACGCGATTGCGCGACGGAAATCGTACCCCAGGGACTTTATCAACAGGCTTCTAGGCGGCGGCCGACAGGCCGGACTTGTTGTGCTCGACCATTGAGATCAGATGCCGTGCGATGCCGGTGCGGTGTGCGAGCTGCAACTGGGTGAGACCGCGCAGCTTGCGAACTTCGCTGAGGCGCTCGCCGATGACGTCCATCTGCACGCGATAATACTGACTTTGCCATAAGTCATTGCAGAATGCGACCAGAAACAGTCTCGGCGCAGGCGGCCTCGCGGAAGAACGCCGGCACCTTGGCGGGGTCGGCCTCCAGGGCTTGCAGAGCCTGCTCCCAGCGCTCCCCGAGCTGGCGCACCATCCGGACCAGCAGCTTCCCCACCCGGCGCTGGACTACCGACCGGACTGGCTCCGTAGGGTTCCATGCCGGGGAGTACGCCGGCAATGGATGCATCTCCACCGGTGCCTCGGTCCGCTTCTGCCAGGCTTGTATAGGCTGGGATGTGTGGATGCTGTGGCGGTCCACTATCACGTGAATCGGCCTAGCCTCCGTCTGGCCCGGAATCTGCTGCAGGAACTGTTCAAATGTGTCTGAGGTGGCGGTTCCGGCATGGATCCTGGAATAAATCTCTCCCGAGGGGCTGCTCGCGGACAGCCTGTTCAGCCGGAACCGCGCCCCCGTTGGCTGGACGACAGGCGTCCGGCCCCGGGGACCCCCTGGAGTGCCCCGGTGGGAGTGCGAGGTCCTGCCGGCCTCGTCGGCCCAGAGCAGCAGGGCTCCCTGCTCCTGCGCCTGCCGGGCGAGGTAGGTTGCTGCGATCCCAGTCCGCACCGCGGCGGCGTTCTGCTGGCAGGCCCGGAACTGAGGGCGCTGCGGAGTGAGGCCGAGGCGTCGCAGGACCCTGCGCACCGGCGCCAGGGACAGCTGGACTGGGAACTGGTCGAGGATCCCTGGCCTGACAATTTTCAGCGACCGGCACACGAACTCGAACTGGGGCTGGTCGGGGGATGTGTCGCGCAGAGTTGCGAGGATCCTCTGCATTGGGTCGTGGGAGAGGCAGGGAGGGCGTCCCGGTTGGGGTTGCTGTCCGAGAGCCTGGAATCCATAGCAGGCACAGAGCCAAAGCCAGGTGCGGATTGTGCGGATGCCGATGCCGAATTCCTTGGCCAGGGCACGGAGAGCTTTGCCGTGGCAGGCTTGGATCACGACCAGCTTCCTAAGGGGAGGGCGGGACCGATGGAGAATGCGTCGGCAGTCGGGAAATGTTGGAAATTTCATGAATTGATAAGATCAGGAATCACGGACATATTCCATACGATAATGTCTCAGACAAAAAACATCTATATACCAATTTATGTGTGTGTTGGCGCGGAGGGTCTGCCGAGAGGTTGAAAACAGCCAGACCTGCAATTACTTTTGGAAAAATTAGTAATAAATTATTATTGCAAAGTCAACCACGAGCGTACGAACTGGGACCGGATTGGACGGCCAGATACTCGGACACACGGCCATGGAGGTTGCTGAACAGAGCACAATCGACGCGACTTCGGAAGCTGGCAACACACGGGAGCATGGCCGTTGTGCGGCCATTGACAGTCAGCTAAACTGACTCCATGCTTAGAGTTCGGCGCTGCCGGCGGCGGCCGGCGTGCGTCTGGCTGGGTGCGCCATCCGGAGGAGCCGGGCGATGACCGAGATCAAGGACGCTCCCGTCGAGGCGGCGGCGCGGACGGCGGCTCCGCGGGACGAGGGCGAAGACCAGCCGTGCCGTCGGCGCGGCGCGACCTCGGCGCTGCTTCGGAAGGTGTTGCGCAGAACTTCGGCAGAGGTTCCGCACGACTCGGAAGGCGCTGCAGCAGCGATCCCGGAGAATTCCTGGAACGGTCCGGGGCTGGTTCGAGCGCTTGTCCGTCTCACGCGCACGGCCGCCAAACGGCTGACAGCTTGTGGCTGACGGCCGACGGCCAGTCAGAGGCCGGGGGAGGGGGAAGTGTCGCCCGGCGACGGTCGTCG
The DNA here is from genome assembly GCA_965213745.1 of Bryobacterales bacterium. Lineage (GTDB taxonomy): Bacteria > Acidobacteriota > Terriglobia > Bryobacterales > UBA6623 > VXMF01. The sequence continues at coordinate 235,240 of CBDBZZ010000025.1, forward strand.
AGCTGCGATCGGTCGGAGCTGCACCCGCAGGGGCGGCCGGTGGTGAATGCGCCGACATGGGCGGTCGGGATGCCGGCCGCGCCAGCGGGCCGGTTGCTGACGGCCGGGGAGAGCCGGACGCGGAGCGCACCGTTACTGTTGTCCACGGTCCCAGCGCTGACCGGCCAGCGCCTGAACCCGCCGCGTCGGCGGAGCGGCAGGATGAGGCCGAAGGAGCCGTACGACGCGACGGTCCGCCAAGCGACAGCGAGGCGAAGCGTGGTGAGGGGACGCGGGACGGAGCCGCGGCTGGGCACTCCAATCTCGGGGACCGGTTGCGCTCGCTCGGTGCGCCGGGCTGGACCGGCCGCGACGCCGAGTGGCTCGCGCTGGCGTGCCTGCACGGCGGCGTGTTCCTCCGGCCGCAATATCTCGCCTTCCTCGGGCGGTCGCATCCAGAAGTCGTCGTCGCGGACCGGAACGCCGAGCGGCTGACCGCGGCGGGACGGGTGGTCGACGGCTGGGTATCCACGCCCGCGGCGTGCGACGCGCACTGCGAGGCCGTGGCTGCGGAACTCGCTGAGCGGACACGCCGCGACGAAGAGATCGCGTCCATCCGGACGGCCATCGCGACGCTCAATGACGCCGCGCTGGCGACCTACGGAGGCTTGAACGAGGCCGTGGCCCGCTGCGTTGCGCTGGAGACTGCCGCTACGGAAGCCACGCGGGTGAAGCCGATGATCAACCACTGGACGGACATGGCGGTCTCGAAGGGTACCGGAGCGAATTCTGCTCCTGGCACCGGGTACGGAAACCACGCTAATCTCAAGGCATTGAATCGGTTCAGGGACTCGGCCTCGGAGCGCATCTTCGAGGGCCGGCTCCCGGCTGAGATCCAGCGCCGGGCTCACGTGCGCCTTCAGCGGGTCCTCGCGGCGGCAGCGTTGTCGGACTTGCGACTGCCTCCTTCCCCCCGCCTCAAGGCGTTGCGCGGTGACCGGAAGGGACAGTACAGCATCCGCATCAACGACCAGTGGCGCATCTGCTTTCGCTGGACGGACCGTGATGCCCGAAAGATCGAAGTCACGGACTACCACTGAGGAAGCGTCATGGGCAGCGATCCCATCCACCCCGGAGAACATCTGGCGGAGATACTCGGCGAACTGCAGATCACCGAATCTCGGCTGGCCCGAGCGATCGGCGTTCCGCCGCCCCGGATCAACGACATCGTCCGCGGGCGCCGGTGCGTTACCGCGGACACCGCGCTCCGCATCGGACAAGCCCTCGGCATAACGCCCGAGTATTGGCTGAACCTTCAGCGGATGTACGACCTCGATCTTGCCCGCGCGGACGCAGACATCGACGCCATCAAGCCACTGGTGGCGACAGGCTGAACGGCGTGATTCACGCCACGGTTAGCAAGAACGCGTTCATGTATTGACGCGATCAGCACCTCCCAGTGCCGCTTGATGAGCTATCCGCAGCGCTGGAAGGAACGGTGGACCGACCATGACGATTCCCGCTCCTGAAAACGCTAGAGATCTGCGCAACGCCTTCGGGCTAGAGCGGTACCGAAGGGCGCTTGGTACTTCGCAAGGGTGGCTCCTGCGATCCGTTCTGGACCAAATTGCTACGGGTGACGCATCACATCTGGCGTCGCTCATGGATGAAGATGCGATCCTAGTCCAAAAGGCACTTCTCGTAGCCGAACTGACCGCTCTAGAAAAACTCGATGACGCTGAGGCGGGATCTACAACTCTCCGCACGGCTTGCAGTGACGCATTCTACTTGCTGCGCGCCGCCCCAAGATCGAGCGATTCCGACACTAGGCGTAAGATCCTCGTCCGCCTTTCTTGCTATGGGATTCTCGGCAACCGTTCGGCGGATGTTCGACGCTGGCTCCGCGAGCAAGGGCTCGCGGATCTGCCGACGGAACATGATGCCTGGCCTAATCGAGTATTCGCCACAGTCTCCGATTCTTTCCTTCGCATAGCCCGAAAAGATGGCTGGGCCGATTTGCATCAAGTAGCTCACGGAATTGCGATGCTCCGAGATCTGCAGGCGCAATTCGAGCGAGATTTTTTGTCGGATGCCGGCCCAAGCCCACAAGTAGCCGCACTGGAGTTGGTTTCACTTTACCATCTTGCGAAGGCAGTCGAGCTCCTGGCCACGTTTTGCGGCAAGGGCATTCCAAAGGACATCGTTGGTGAACTCAAGTTTCACTACTTCCGTTCCATCCGGGCAGCGTCCACCGGTGGGCTGATTGAGCTGGATATTCTGCTGCGTTGGATGCGGGCCGCCTCTATTCAAGTAGCGCAGAACTCCATCTGGTGGCTGCTTCGGTCATTCAATTCCCGGATCTCTGACCACGTGCGGCACCTAGCCTCGGAGGATGTGGCGAGGCCTATGCTGGAGCTCCTTCCGCCCCAGCGCAGGGCCCTGCTGGAAGATGGCCTGCTAGACCCCGCTCATCGCGCTGTCGTCGTTCAGATGCCGACTAGCAGTGGGAAGACGCTGCTCGCCGAGTTCCGGATTCTACAGGCCATCAACAGCTTCCCCGAATGCTGGATCGCGTACCTAGTACCGACGCGGGCGCTTGTGAACCAGATCGCGCTTCGACTTCGCCGTGACGTCGAACCCCTTGGACTCACAGTCGAGTCGGCCGCGCCGGTCCAGGAGGTGGATACTTTCGAAGAGGAGTGGCTAACGTCGACTCAGATGGCCGATATCGTTGTGACGACTCCGGAGAAGCTCAATCTAATTATTCGTGACGCAAGCGCGCGTTCTGCCGAGCGTTCACTCGGACTTGTGATTCTCGACGAGGCGCACAACATCGGTGAGACTGAGCGTGGCGTACGCGCTGAACTCCTTCTGGCAACGATCAACCAGGAGTATCCGGATGCTCAATTTTTGCTGTTGACACCGTTTGTCCCAAACGGCCGGGAACTGGCGGTTTGGCTGGATGATCAGCGGTCTCGAGCGATTACCGTTCTCGCTGCGGACTGGCAACCAAATGACCGCGCCATCGGCGTGGTCTACCCTGAAGGGCGAGCACGAAACTGGGCTCTGAAGTTCCGCACACTGCACACCCAGCCGGCCGAGATCGAAGTGGCTGAACCGTTAAGCCTGAACGGTCGGGTGCCGGCGTTCGATCTTCCTGTGTCTAACGTGAAGGCCTCCAAGAGCAGGGTCGCTGCGGCAGCCGCCAAGGTGCTGGCGCGCAGGGCTGGCAGTACGAGTGTCGTACTTGCTGATTCGCCCGCTACCACGTGGAAAATCGCAGACCTCCTGAGGGAGGGTGCCGCGCCTCTTCCAAGGGTAGATCGAGTGGAGCTTGTGAAGCGATTCGCCGAGACCGAGATCGCGGAGACCTTCAAGCTTGGCGATATTCTCGACAAGGGCATCGCCGTGCATCACGGGGGCTTGTCGCCAGAACTCCGGTACTTGGTCGAGTGGTTGACGGAAGAAGGGGACATACGGGTTCTTGTCGCCACGACTACCTTGGCGCAGGGAGTTAATTTTCCTGTGTCTTCAGTCGTGCTTGCGACCCACTTCCTTTATCAACCAAACCGTGATAGACAGGAGATGAGCCCGGCGGCTTTTCGCAATCTAGCGGGACGTGCGGGCCGCCTATTCCAGGACACGCTAGGCATCGTTGCTTTTGCAGCTCAAGAGGAAAGGGATGCGACGATTGAAAAGTTTGTTACTCGTCAGGTCGAAGAAATCGCATCCGTCCTGGAACAAATGGTCATCGATGTGTTGGATCGTGGCTGGGAATTGAACGTGACATCGTTGGTTTTCCATGACGCTAAGTGGGCATCGTTCGCACAGTACCTTTCTCATGCATATCGGCGAGCGGGAGACCACAAACGGTTTGTCGCGGATACTGAGAAGATCCTGCGCGCGACATGGGGCTATCGCCGACTCTCTTCATCCAGGCCAGTCGCCGCGGAGCAATTGGTGGATGCCAGCCGGCAGTACGCAACGAATCTACGCCGTATGGGTTCAGGCGTCCTGAAGTTGGTGGACAGTACAGGGTTTTCCGGAGAGACTCTGATGCAGATTCTGGCGCAGCAAGAACTGCTGCCGAGGACCGCAGAAGACTGGCACCCTGACGCACTCTTTCGAGCCGGAACTTCGACGCTGGCGAAACTTTCCGAGATCCTGATCGGAGTCCGAGAGCTTCAGCTAGATGTACCTCCAGGCACGCAGCATCGACATCTCGCAGACGTGCTGGCCATGTGGGTAGGCGGCAGGCCTCTCGGGGAGATTGCGGAGCGCCACTTCCATAGAGAGGGCGTCGAGGTGACGGATGCCATTACCCATTGCTGCCGTCAGATCTTCCAGCGCTTTGCCCAGTCGGGTGCATGGGGTCTCGGAGCCCTTCAGGCGCTGTCGGGCGTTGATATCTCGGAACTCCCACGCGAACAGGCAGATGCACTTCGGACTGTGCCTGCGATGGTCTTCTACGGCGTGCCGACTGTCAATGCTGTTCTCATGCGTAAGCTCGGCGTACCGCGCTCAATCGCTGTGCCTCTGGGAGATCGCTTCGCTGCCGAGCAAAACGGGGGTGCTGGCCCACGCGTCGGCAGGGCGCGAGAGTGGCTCAGGAACTTGCCGAGCGAAGCGTGGGAGGAAGTCAAGCCGGCGGCAGCAAGGATGTCCGGCGACGACTATCGGAAGATCTGGAGAGTCTTGAATGGACTCGGCGACGGATGATATTCGTCGCGGTTGTTGCAGGTCGCATCCGCGGAACGGAATCGTGCAGTGGCAGAAGTCACCTGAGTTCCGCGGATGTCGGCACGCGGGGGGCAGGTCTTTAGATGTCGCGATCATGGTCCCGTGCTGCCAGCCGTTTTCTGACCTTTTCTGACCCGTGCCGATCCAAGCTTATACAAAACTACCGGCTTCATTGGGGATTCTGGCGATCCGCATACGGACTCCCAGTCCGATAGGGTGATGACAGGACACTCCATAAACTATTTACATTCAACAGGTTGCAGAATCATATCTTGTTCTGCCAGCCGGCCGCGCCAGCCACAACCGGTCCGCAAACCGGTGGCCGAGCCCCCGTTCCGTCGTGCTCCCGCAGCCGTTCGAGTGCCACATGGTGTTTCTCCAGTTCCGGCGGCGCATAGATCATGGTCGTCTCGGGCCGGGTATGTCCATAGAGGTCCTGGACGTCGGCCATGTCGGTTTCGGCGCGGCGGAGGCCGGCGGCGAACGAGTGCCGGATCTGGTAGGTGATGAGCGGCGGACGGACGGCGCACCGGGTAGCGGCGACGCCCTCCAGCACGAGCGGGACGGCGATGTAGGGGATCAGTTCGTCGAGCCGGAAGTTTTTGGCCCGCAGCCGTCCCATCTGCGACGGCCGCATCCCGGTCCAGTGCATCAGGTCCAGTTGGACGCAGATAACCGAACCGGCGGGGGCTCGGCCAGCATGTCGGCGATGTGGCGGCGGTCGACCCAGCGGGACCTGGGCGGCGGCGGTGCGAAGCGGACGAGGTCGAGCAGGTCGAACGAGGCGCGGCGACCGTAGAGCACATGGGCGAGGTTGGTGAGCGCGTGCCGGCGATGGTTGCAGGTCGAGGCGGCGAGCGCCTAGCACCACTCGTAGAGCTGGGCGTTGAGCACGGGCAGGTGCGCCGGCAGCGCCAGCGTCCGCAGATGCCCGAACCGGGGAAGCCACGCGAGCAGCTCGCGGCGGCGGTCGCCGAAGCTGATCAAGGTGCTCAGGAGCTGATCGAGGTACCGGCGGGCATCGTAATTCAGGGTGTCCCGGCCGGCAACCCGCAGCGTCCGTGGGCTGGCCCGCAGCTCGTCGCGCAGCGCACGGATGGGACGCAAGGCGGGTCTGCCTGAAGCCGGACTTCCTGCCGCGGGACCGCCCGTACTGGCGCACCCGCGAGGCTGGGGAATTGTAGATGGAGCTGGCCATCGCCGACCTGAAGCCGTTCCTGCCCGGACTCAAGGAGGCCCTCGACGACGAGGTGGTCTCGGAAGTGATGATCAACGTGCCGGCGCTGACTACCGAGGCGGTGGAGCGGGCGGCCGTGCAGATCGCCCGCCCGCTCGGCAAGGACCCGCTCGCCGAGCCGATCATCGACGCGCATGTCGCCATCTGCGGCCCGTTGGCCGCGCCGAGCACTGCGATCACGTTTCGCCGCTTCGGCGGCCGGGCGTTCACCGTCGACGACCTGACCGCCAGCGGCTCGCTGCCGGCGGCCGTGGTCGACCAGACGGCCACCGTGCTCCGCAGTCGGCGCAACGTGCTGATCTCGGGGGGCACCGGGTCCGGGAAGTTGACGCTGCTGAACGCGCTGGTGTCCTCGCTGCCGGCCGAGGGCCGCGTCGTCTCCATCAAAGACCCGCTGGAATTGCGGCTCGAGGCGCACGGCCTCGCCGTCCGCGACGCGACGATCCGCCACCTGGTGCGCCACGCCCTGCGCCATCGGCTCGACCACATCGTCGTCGGAGAAGTCCGCGGGACCGAGGGAGGCGGCCGACTTGCGCCAAGCCCTCAACACAGGCCACGGCGGCAGCCTGGCCACCATGCATGCGAACGGCGCCGCGGCGGCGCTGTCGCGACTGGCGACCGGCGCCATGCAGGCAAGCGATGCGCTCCCGTGGGCCGTTGTCTGCCGGCGGGATTGTCGACGGCATCAAGGCGGTCATTCACCACACGCGGACCCGGGGCGAGGCGCACCGGGTCGACCAGATGGTCCGCGTCCGGGACTACGATGCGGCGGAGAATCGCTGACGCATGGACCCGATCTGGCCGCCGCCCTCACCGGAGACGCCGTCGAGGTCGCCGGTGCCCGGCCAGTCTCCATCAAGACGGCGGAAACAAAGGCGGGGACGTTCAACACGCAAAAAGACGCATATGAACAGGAGTGAACGTGACGGCACCGGCCGGCCGATCGATGCCCCTTCGGTCGAGGCGCTGGCGGCCTGGAATGTCGACCTCGAAGACGACGGAGGTCGGCCGTGATCCAGAGGCCGGGATGCAATCACACGCTGACGCGGCGAATCGACAACCCCGGAGCTTCAAGGCCGCGGCGTTACAGAACCACGCACCGGTTCGGAGCCAACCGCAAACGGCTACCATGAAAGCGGGTCAGCGTGCGGGCGGTTCCCCATCACCAAACCGGGAGAAGCGGTGCATGGCGCGAGGAAGACCGAGGAAGCAACGAGAGCGGGTAGTGGCCCCAGCGAGCGGCGGGGCCACCCTCGGCCATGAAGCCGAACTGTGGTCGATGGCCGACGCCCTGCGCGGCTCAATGGACGCCGCCGAGTACAAGCATGTCGTCCTCGGCCTGATCTTCCTCAAGTACATTTCCGACGCCTTCGAGGAGTGCCATTCGGCAGTGCTCGCCGAGTGGGGCGAGGACGCCGCCGAGGACCGGGACGAGTACATCGCCGAGAGCGTCTTCTGGGTGCCAACCGAGGCCCGCTGGTCTCATCTTCGGGCGCGGGCGAGACAGCCAACTGTCGGCCTGACCGTCGATCAGGCGATGGCGGCCATCGAACGCGACAACCCCGCGCTCAAGGATGTGCTTCCGCGGGACTACGCCCGGCCGGCGCTCGACAAGCACCGGCTCGGCCGGTTGATCGACCTCGTCAGCAACATCCAGGTAGGCGACGAAGACGCCCGCTCCCGCGATGTGCTCGGCCGCGTCTACGAGTACTTCCTGTCGCAGTTCGCGAGCGCCGAGGGCAAGAAGGGCGGCGAGTTCTACACGCCGCGCTGCGTGGTCAAGGTGCTGGTCGAGATGCTGGAGCCGTACCGGGGCCGGGTCTACGACCCGTGCTGCGGCTCGTCGGGCATGTTCGTGCAGTCGGTCGCGTTCATCCGCGCCCACGCCAGCGGCAACGGGAACGGCGGCAGGGCCAGGGCCGACATCAGCATCTACGGCCAGGAGTCCAACTACACAACATGGCGGCTCGCGAAGATGAACCTCGCCATCCGGGGCATTGAGGGCCGGATCGCCCACGGCGACAGCTTCCACAACGACCGCCACCCGGACCTGAAGGCCGACTACATCCTCGCCAACCCACCGTTCAACGTCTCGGACTGGGGCAGCGAGCGGCTGGCCGAAGACAAGCGCTGGCGCTACGGCATGCCACCGAAGGGCAACGCCAACTTCGCGTGGGTGCAGCACATGGTGCATCACCTCGCGCCGGCGGGCGTCGCCGGCTTCGTGCTCGCCAACGGGTCGATGTCGTCGAGCCAGTCGGGCGAAGGCGAGATCCGCAGGAACCTGATTGAGGCGGGCCTAGTGGACTGCATGGTCGCACTGCCGGGACAGCTTTTCTACTCGACGCAGATCCCGGCCTGCCTGTGGTTCCTAGCGCGAGGCCGGGCGCACCGCGGCGAGGTGCTGTTCATCGACGCACGCAAGCTGGGCCGCATGGTGGACCGCACGCACCGCGAGCTGACCGACGAGGACATCGCACGGATCGCAGCCACCTACCACGCCTGGCGCGACGGCGGTGACAAGAGCGCCTACGCCGACGCTCCGGGCTTCTGCAAGAGCGCGTCGCTGGACGAGGTCCGCCGCCACGGCCACGTGCTCACCCCCGGTCGTTACGTGGGGGCGGAACCACAGCCGGACGACGGCGAGCCGTTCGAAGCGAAGATGCAGCGGCTGGTCGCGGAGTTGCAAGCGCAGCAGGCCGAGGGCGCACGGCTCAATGCCGCCATCGCCGACAACCTCAGGACGCTGGGCCTCGGGGACGAGTGATGGCGTCGGCAGTCCGCTACCACGCCGGACGGTTCCCGCCCGACGACCGCCTCGACTGGCCGAAGCTGATCCCGTTCATCGGCCCGGCCCACGCGGCGGTAGCACGCTATGACGGCACGCTGACCGCGATCCCGAATCCTAGCCTTCTGCTTGCGCCCTTGGCCACCCGGGAAGCGGTGCTTTCCTCACCATCGAGGGGACGCAGGCCACCATGGCCGAGGTGCTGGAGTTCGAAGCCGGACGAGAACCGGCCTCGCCCGCACATCGCGAGGATATCCACGAGGTGCTCAACTACCGCGCCGCCATGAGGCGGGCGGGGGAGATGCTGGAAAAGCTGCCGCTGTGCCAGCGCGTTATCCGCGGGGCGCATCATGTGCTGCTATCCGGCGTGCGTGGCGAAAACAAGGCGCCCGGCAAGTATCGGCGTATCGCCAACTGGATCGGACCGCCCGGATGCGGCATTGAGGAGGCCCGTTTCGTGCCCCCGGGTGCGGAAATGTTGGTCGACGCCATGACCGCGTGGGAACACTACATGCACCAGGACGCTCCCGACCGCCTGGTGCAACTCGCCATTCTGCACGCCGAGTTCGAAGCGCTGCACCCCTTCCTGGACGGCAACGGCCGTTTGGGACGCATGCTGGTGCCCCTGTTCCTGTGGCAGAACAGCCTCATCCAGGCACCCATGTTCTACATCAGCGCCTATTTCGAAGCCCACCGGGACGCCTACTACGGCGGCCTGTTGGCCGTTTCCCGCGATGACGACTGGACGGGCTGGTGCCAGTTCTTCCTCCGGGCAGTCCAGGCGCAGGCTGAGGAAAATCTGGCGAGAGCCCAAGCGATCATGGACTTGTACGGCACCATGAAGGAGCGTGTCATAGGAGCGACTCGTTCCCAGTACGCCATCCATGCGCTGGACTGGATATTCTCCCAACCGATCTTCAGGAGCACCGCTTTCGCGACCGGCACGGCCATTCCGAAGCCCACCGCGCGACGAATTCTCAAGGTTCTGCGCGAGAACGATATTCTCACGGTCGCTTTGCAGGGACGAGGCCGCCAGGCTGCCGTCTTGGTGTTTCCGAAGTTACTGCGTGTCGTCAAGGGAGAAGACCCGTCTTGAGGCGCACCTGTGACACACAATTGGATTTGTGGATCGTTTTCGGCCGAAAAATGATCCGCCAAACTGCGTGGTCGCTCATCCATGAGCAACAACACAAGCGGCGGTACACGAGTTAGGCATCCCCGAGACGCCGAACAGCCCGAAGCCCGTCTCAGGCTGGCCCGTGAGAACGACCTGTTCGCCACGTAGATCGAGCAGTGGTTTCGAGGACTCCATCAGACCATGCGTGGGACGACATGGGAGTAGACGTCGCCATCGACCTCACGACCGAGCAACGCACGACCATTCTGGAACTGCTCGACCGACACCTCCCCGGCACGGAGGCCTGGGTCTACGGCTCACGAGTCCAACGGACCTCGCGGCCGCACTCCGATCTCGATCTCGTCGTCTTCGCGACATCGGAACAGCGGCGGCAAGTCGGCGACCTGCGGGAGGCGTTCGAGGAGAGCAACCTGCCGTCCCGGGTGGATCTGTTCGTGTGGGACGACGTGCTGGAGTCGTTTCGGAAGCAGATCGAGGCGGAACACGTGGTGTTGGCTCCAACGTCAGCAGAAAAAGCAAATGCTTACTGGCAAGACACGTTTTGGGGCGATATAGTGACTCTACAATATGGACGTGCGCTCAGGGGGCATGACACCGCCCAAGGATCGTTCTGTGTGTTCGGCACGAATGGCCCGATCGGCACCCGTCCACTACCACCTGACGCCGTGCGGTGGCGGCACCCTAGCCGTGCGCATGACCGCCTTTCCGTCGCCCGATCTACCCGACATCAAGACCAGCCGCATGGTGCTGGAGGAGTTCAGGAACCACCTGCAATCCGAGGTGGAAGGCAACGGTCGCAAACTTACGCCAATCGGGGCCCGAGGCCGCCAAAGACTCGGCCCTCGCCATCCGGCCCCCCGTAGCGAGCCATCCGGCGCAGCAGTTCCGCTTCCCAGACCGCGCGAGCGCGTCGAGGCCGTGCTGCTCGACGAAGAGAACGAAGAAGGGCGGTTGGAAGGCGAAGCGCGATGCGAGCGGACTGCAAGGACCGGTTCAGAACAGCGGCGACGTACCCGGCGACGCCGCGCCTGGCCAGGGTGTGGAACTCGTCGTGGCCTCAGTCAACGTCAACCGGTGTGAGATCGCGTTTCGGTGGCCGACGGATCGGGACGCCGTACCCGCTCGCCCAAGCCGGCCGGCAGCGGATCGACGATCGCGGTCCAGAAACGGAGGGCGGTAGCGGATGGCGAGGCACGGCGGTCGGGTGCTGGTCATGACCGTCGGAACTGGCGATGTCGACCGGCTTGAAGAGACGCTGTTCACGCCGCTCCGGAAATCCATGGCCACCGACACTTGGGCTAGGGTCGTGTTGTTGCCGTCAAGCGTGACCGAAGATTTCGCCCGAACGCTTCGCGAGCGGACCGACGGTACGGTCGTGGAGGTCTCACCTTTGCCGGCCGGTGACGAGAACGACGCCGACGCGGCCTATGCTCATTTCGACAGCGTTCTGGCGGCGATCCTGCAGGACGGCGCACCGCCGGATGACGTCGTGGTCGACTTCACCCGGGGTACGAAGGCGATGAGCGCCGCGCTTGTCCTGGCTGCCACCCGCTGGGGGGTGCCGCGCCTGCGCTACGTCACCGGCCGGCGCGACCAGCGCGGCATGGTCGAACCCGGCTCCGAGCAGGTGCGCGGGATCCGAACCACGACGGTGGACGGCCACCGGCGCTTGGATCTCGCGCACGAGTTCGTACGCCGGGGCAACTTCACGGCCGTGGCGGACGTTCTCCCCGACCCCGCCAGCCCGTTCGCTCAGCTCCATCTCGACGATTTCCTTGAATCCTCGCACTCGGTACGCACGGCGGCGCGGTTCTATGCCGCCTGGGACCGGCTCGACTACGCCGAGGCAGCGGCGACCAGCGTCGAGAAGCCTCCTTCCGCAGCCTGGACCGGACTCTGGCCGACGAAAGACATGCACGCTTGGGTGGATGAACTGGCACGTGAACCGGAGCGCACGGATCATTCCGCCATGGCCGCCCGGCTGCGCCGACTCGTCGTCGATCTGTTGGCCAACGGGGAGCGGCCGCATCCGGCAGGGCCAGAACGAGGACGCGCTCGTGCGCGCCTATCGGATACTGGAGTTGATCGGTCAGGCGAGGCTCTTCGACCACCACACCTCGATTCAGCCGCTCTCGATTCGGATCACCCCGCGGTGCAGGCGGTGCAACAAGAGTCCGCCAAGAAGAAACGGGTCCCTTTCTCCAAAGGAATTGGAGGCAAGTTGCAGGCGTCGCGGTTTCAGGTTGGACGCATCTTACGCCATTGCAGCGATCCTCTGGCCGCGCCGCTGTTGAGATTGGAAGAGAAATCGCTCCTCAAGCCGACTCTTCGCAACACCAGCGTTTCTTGTGCATGGTTTTGCCGCACGGGCTCCAAACGACCCGGCTCCGTTGCGCGGTCTGTTTCACGATCTCGAAGAACTCGCGGGTGAAGACGGCGGCGACATCGCCGCGCAGTTGCGTACCGCCCGATTTCCTGCCTGCTCGGTCTGGCAGGCCCTGGAGGCGAGCCGGTGAGCGTGTGCCGTCGAACGCCGATTCCTGCTGCCGGCTGTCGCTGGCCCCGTCCAGCGGACTACCCATATCCGGGCCGGTGACGGAAACCCGGTTGGGGGAACGAGGTGACGGGGTTTAAGGGATGCAAGCCCGTGCGTGAAACCGTGACCGAATAGCTTGGAGTTGTTCACGCCGGCCGCGTGTCCAGTCCGGCCGCCAGAGCAGCGTCACGAAACTGCAGGTCGAACATGGCGAAGAGCGCATCCGCTCCGAGAGTGGCGATCGTCTCCTTGCATGTCAGCGCAGCGGCAAGTTGAATCGCATCCGTACGCTCGCAGCCCGTGGTCCCAAACCAAGGTATCGGCACGCGCCGCGAGCGCATCCGTCACAGGCATTCTCCAGAAGTCCGGCCACTCGTGCAGGAACCTGCGGTGCGCGCGCCGCCCACCGTCGTCGTCGCCAGGACGCGGCGGCGCACGGCCTTGGCTATCGCGGCCGGCACTTCGACGTTACGGGTGACGAGCGACGTTACGACGGCGTCCGCCTTTGCCATCGCGGTGACCAACCTCGTCAGAACCCGGTTCCGCCACATAGCGCTTGAGGAGTGCGCTGGTGTCCAGATGGAGGAAGGTCACCCGCGGTTCTCAATGGCAATCTCGCTCACGCTGCCTGCACCGCGGACGTGAACATCCGGCTTCGTCACGGACAACCGGCGGCCACTCCACAGGAACACGCCGGTCGCCCTCAACGCTGCGAGCCGCTTCTCGTTCGACTCCGTCTCCGGGACAATACGTGCCACTTGACGTCCATGGTCGGTGACGACAACGGTGGCCCCTGCCTCTACATCTCGGATGTACTCGCTCAGCTTGGACTTGAGATCTCGAATGCCGACACGTCGTTCTCGCATGTTCAGACCACCTAGCTGGCGCACTTGGTCCACGCGGTCTCGTCGGGCGAGCCGGTTGATGCCAACGACCATCGACAGGAATGATACCTCCGATTCTCCGCAGCGCTGGCATCGTAGAGTCGCCGCCGTGCAGGCCCTGATCTGGGGCGCACGTGGTTCGTGTATCCGGTTCGACGGCCATCGCTCTCGTCGGGTGGGCCACAACGGACTCCTGCTAGTACCCTCCGAGAACGCCACGTCCGTCCGGCAGCGATCATCGGCTTCACCCGCGTGGTCGCCGTCGCTGCGGTCTCCAGCGCGGCGCAGCGTGCTACGGCTCCGTTCAGCCCACCGTAGACTGCCAGCGCGGCTTCATCAAGCGTCGCAATGGCCGCCCGGACCGACGCGATCTCCTCGTCACGGCGCACTGCGACTCGCGCCGCGGGTCTCGCAGTGCGCGTCGACGACAACTGGTGTGGATACCCAGCCGTCGAGCACCCGTCCCGCCGCGGTCAGCCGCTCGGCGTTCCGCCCCACGACGGCGCGGTCTGCTGCCAGCAGCGCCGCCCACAACCCGGCATGCTGACCGCCCCCGGGTCTGCAGGGCGCTCTGCGTCTCCCCTCCTCCGGCTGGATGAGTTTGCGTGATTTACCTAAATCATTTATTTCAAATGACTTACTCGTGTATGGCCAGTCGCCGTTCCCGCTGCAGTTCCCCCCATTTTGAGCGGGATTCCACCGGCCTCCCGAAGTCCGTCCCGGAGCATTGATTCTATTGACCAAACCGAACACGTACGATCCATACACAGGGTCGGTACGGTTTGGTCAATGGAATCAATGGTTTAGAGAGGAAACAATGTGACTGGGGGGGGGGGGTGACACTAGGTGTGACGCCCCCTGTGATCCGTCACGCTTGACCCTGTTACACCGGAAAGCGACCCCATCGTCTTCGGCTCAGGTGTGATCGGACTGGTGCTCCCCGGTGTGATCAGGCACCCGGGTCCGATCACGACTCCGGCCACCGTTCTTCCTCTCGATCCGCCTGTCCGTCTCCTCCGTCTTCCCGTTGAGCGCCGTGATCCTTCGATCTCTCGTTCTGGTGCGTTGGCCCGGTTCTCGGCCTGCGAGCATCGGTCTCTCGGGCGGTGACCAATCGCGGCGGCGGCTGTGGTGGTCCGGTTCCAGTGGCTCGCCTCCGGTCGTTGCGGACGGCCGGAAGCTGTGCTTCCGGCGACAACCAGTCATCCCATCCCGGCGGGTGGCGGGTCACCCGGCAGGGCCGGAACGACCGTGAAGGAGCCGCGCATCGCGCGGCTTGACGCGCCACACGACGGGATGGTTCCACCGGCGGCGGCAGTGCCCGCTCCACACCGCGCCCCGGCCCGACCTCATGCTAGCTATCCCGGCCACGGCGTCCGAGCGCAGGCATCGGCGCACGGCTGGCTCCAGCGGCTGAGGTCGCCAGGAAGGGTGTACCTCTGGTGTCAGACGGTGCGGGTGGCCGATAATTGTTATCGATGAGCGCGATCCTTCCGATCAACCTCGACGCACTCCTGCATTGCCGCGGCGTGGAATCGGAGCGTGTCGAGTTCAAGGCATCGTGGAACTCGGAACGCACGGGCACACAGGTGCTCCGGACGATCTGTGCCTTCGCGAACGACTAACCACAACCTGAACGGCGGCTACATCGTCATCGGCATCAAGGAGCGGGGCGGACGGGCGGTACTGGCCCTCCGCTTGGCTTGACCGCCACAGATGTCGAAGCGGCGCAGAAGTGGATCCGCGGCCAATGTAACCGCTTGGATCCTCCCTATCCTCCCATCTTGTCGCCGGAAACGGTCAGCGACCGGCTCGTCCTGGTCGTCTGGGCACCGGCCAGCGAGATGCGACCCCACCGCGCGCCGGCCGAGGGTGGCGTTCAGCGCAGGTACTGGGTGCGTGTCGGTGGCCGAGACGGTCGACGCCGAGCAACGCGGCGGACATGCTCCCGCGGACTCATTCAGCAGACGGCCCGCGTTCCTTGGGACGATCGCCGTGCCGCGGACGCCCGAGTCGAAGATCTTCGCGAGGCCAAGGTCCGCGAGTACCTGCGCGATGTGAGCAGCGGGCTACTCGACGAACCGGACGCTCGAGACGTGTATCGGCGGATGCGAATCACGGCGCAGGTCAACGATCACGAGGTGCCGTCGGAACGCAGGTCTCCTGTTCTTCTCCAGTGAGCCGGCACAGTGGTTTCGGGGCGTACGAATTGAAGTCGTGCAATTCGCCGCGGATCGAGCGGGAGACGTGCAGGAGGAGCGCGTGTTCGGGGGAGCGCTCGTGGATCAGATTCGCGGCTGTCTGAATCATCTCGAGAATCTCTCGACATCTCATCTGCAGAAACAGCGGGACCGGAGTCAGGTCCGCGGCTGGGTGAGCTATCCCCTGCCGGCCCCTGCGGGAGGACTCTCGTCAATGCGATGTATCACCGCGGATACGATGTCGATCAGCCCGAACCGACGAAGGTCTATCTGTATCCGAGTCGGGTCGAGGTCATCAGCTATCCGGGACCGGTGCCAGGTATCGAACACCGACACTTGGTCGCGAACGCAGAGGTTCGCGCCGCGCCCAGCTCGCAATCGGCGCATCGGCGAGTTTCTGAAAGAGCTCGGGCTCGCGGAGGGAAGGCTGTCCGGACTGCCGAAGGTGTTTCGGGCAATGGAGGAAAACGGATCTCCAGCCCCACGTTTCGATTTCGACCCGGAGCGGACGTTCTTCAGGCTACGTTGCCGGCCCATCCGGAATACGGAGCGCTGTCTGCGTTGCGAGACGCGGCCCACCTACGGGCCCTCGGTGAGCACGAAGAAGCCGTCCCACCGCATCGAGTCGGCGTGGGCATCGAATCCGACATCGGCCATCCTCGCGAGCGAGATGATCCGCTTGTGCGCGAAGCCGAAGCGAGGTCGGGCCGTGCCGAGGAGGTCTTCAAGACGTTCGAGGCACAGGGGCCCGCTAACGCAGTACCCCCACGTCGCGAACACGCTGGTCGATGTCCTGTTGGAGGCAGGTGACGACCGAAGAGCCCAGGAACTGCTTAAGCGGGACCGTCCCATGACGTTCGGTCAGGATGCCATCGACGCAGCCATCCTGGCCCGGCGCCTCAAGGATTCTCGCGCCGCCCACCGGTACTTCGAGCGCGCAGGAGATGCCCTGTACGCAGACGCTCATGCACTACTCGAGTTCGCACAAACCAAGATCTGGTTAGCGCGGGAAGCCCACGGCCACCGGCAGCATGCGTCGAATCGTCGGTTGTTGACCGAAG
This sequence comes from Bryobacterales bacterium, assembly GCA_965213745.1. Lineage (GTDB taxonomy): Bacteria > Acidobacteriota > Terriglobia > Bryobacterales > UBA6623 > VXMF01. Next base: position 251,804 of record CBDBZZ010000025.1, read on the forward strand.
CCCGAACACTCCTGGAGCGGGTCATCCAGCTCGATGCGTCGCCGACTCGCCACGCATGGGCGTGGAGGGAGCTTGCGCGCACGCGAAACTGGCTACGATCTCCTTTCCGAGAAGTCGAGGACGCCTATCAGCGAGCGATAGAGCATTTGCCGGCCTGAAGTACGGTTCGTTCGCGAGAGTTGGAGACGATACGATCGTCGCGGCGATGATGTCAGAGTGAACCCAGCTCGTGATGCGCAGAAGGCCAGTTCGTAATCTAGCACCTACCGGCAACGAGGGTGTCAGCGGGCAAGCTCCGCGCGCATCAATAGGCTACGCATCAGAGGATGTGGGACGGCCGTGTTCGCCTTCGTGGTCGTCGCGGTCCATTCGGCCGCCGGACAGGACTACTTCCCCGGATTCGAGGGCGCGGCGCTGGCCGATGTCGTCCACGTGACGAGTAACTTCCTCGCCCGCCCGGACGACGATGCGTGCATCGTCGACGCGGAGATCCTCGCAGCGGACGCCGAGAACGCTCTGCGCCGGCACGGGTTCAACGCCGTCGTCCTCCGGCCGCCGGTCGTGATCGACGGCGTGACCCTCGGCGTGTCGGCGCTCGTCCTTCCCGTTCTGGACGCGGATGCCTGCGCGGTCGCCACGCGGGTCCAGCTCGTCGTCGGCGGCGACGGTGTTCTGCTCGCCGCGGAGCACTTCAACCTGTTGGCGTGGACGACGACCGGCCTGCTGCGCCGGGTGTCGGAGTCGGTGAGCCGGGACATCGGCACAATCGCCGGCGAGATGAGGAGGGCGGCGGATGGTGGACGCTGACCGTGGTGGGCCTGCGTTCCTGCCCGGCTTGCGGGCCGCTACGAGGGCGATGGCCGCCCCGCCGCGGATCCGGTCCGGACTGCCAGCCGGACTGCCAGCCGTTTCTGATGGAGAGAGCCCATTTCTGACGGTTTCTGCCGTGTTCTGCTCGTCGGTTCACCCAATGAATACGGGATCTATTGGGGTTTCAGCGGATCCGTATACGGACTCCCAGTCCGTCGCGCACCCACCGCACGGACGACGACACCACAACTCTCACTGTCGATTCCGGGCAAGATGCGATGCCGGCTCGCAACCGACTCCCTCGGAGCCACCGGAGCGCATTGACAATCTTCCCGAGCCGCCTCTAGACTGACACGCATCGCGGACACCCACATCTTGAGCGGCCAAGTGTGCCTTGGCTGGGTAGCGGCTCGGCCACCAACGGCGAGGAGTCGCTGGAGAATGCGAGATGCCTATCGCCCGGACAACGTCCGCAGCGCTCGCCGGTGAGCCACTGCGCGAGCGGGACCGAGTGGCGTCCTTGGACCACAGCAGCGAGCAACTCACTGCAATGGCCACCGCTAGGCGCGGCGGGCACTGTGGATCGCGACTCGATGGCTGCTGCCTTTTTCCGCCAAGCGACAGCAAGGCATCCCAAAGGCAGCGCAGGCACCGACCCTTTTCGCCTGCGCGGCCAGCTGTCCGCTCGCTCGCGCTCCTCCCGGGTTGCGCACCATCCAGCACCGGCTTGGCGGGCGGCTGGCGACATCTTCAATCCAGGGCCCGCAAATCGACCCAGAAACTGAGGGTCCGCCGGAATCGAGGGCGCCTGGAGCGGCAGGGGGGCTTCGGAGCGCGCCTCCGCGCCCGCGGGAGCCAGGCGGCGCTGTGGGCATCGTTAGCCGCGTTGGGGGCCCCCGCAGCGCTCGCCCAAGCGCACCTGCCGGATCCGGCACGGTTCTGGGAGCACACCTCCACGTATGTCGGTTCCGCAGCCTGCCGCACCTGCCATCCGGCGATTTTCGAACTCCAAAGCGTCAGCAACCACGCCGCGTCCCTCCGGCCCGCCGCCGATGTGCCCCAACTAGCCCAAGGACTCCCCGTCGTGCGGACCGACCGCGTGGCGGCCGCCACGCTCACGCTATACCGAGCGGCCAAGGGCGCGATTCAACTGCGTGCCGAGAAAGGCGCAACGGTCAGCCGGGCCACGCTCGAATGGGCCTTCGGCAGCGGACTCAAGGGCATCACTCCGGTCGGCCGCAGGCTTTCGGGAGACTGGGTGGAAAGCCGGCTGACTTGGTATGCAGGCATTGGGGCCATCGACTTCACCACAGGCGCCTCGCGATACGATCCCGCCGACGCTCGCGAAAGTTTGGGCCGCAGTCTGACGCACGCCGAGGTCGCCGAATGCTTCGGCTGCCACACCACGGGCTACGACTCCCTGCGCATGGTCCCGGCCCGTAGCGAGCTTGGGATTCACTGCGAACGCTGCCACGGGCCCGGCGCTGCCCATGTCGAGGCCGCGACGCACGGCCGCCCGGCTACGAGCCTGATCTTCAACCCGGGAGGGCTCGCCGGCTTTCCGCAGGTGCAGCTCTGCGGCACCTGCCACGGCACGCCGCCCCCGGACAACGACTTCGATGCGCTAAGCCTGCTGGAACAGACCCCGCACAGCGTCCGGTTTCCAAGCCAAAGACTCGTGCTGAGCCGCTGCTTCAACGAGACCTTCGGCGAGCTGAGCTGCACGACCTGCCACGACCCGCACGGGAATGTGGCCGACGAGGCGGAGACCTTCGACTCCTCCTGCCTCGCGTGCCATGACCGGCAAGCCCGGCCAGTTGCTGCGGTCTGTCCGGTCGACACAGCCGACTGCGCCTCCTGCCACATGCCCAAGGAGCGCGTGATGCGTCATTCTATGTTTAGCGACCACTGGATCCGAGTCGCCGGTCCGGAATGACAGCAACCACCTGCCTGCCGGTTCGGCCCCCTGCCGCGCATCGGGGGACGCAACTGCGTTGGGTCACCCTGCGCGCCGCAGCGCTCATCGTCGCGACGGCTGCGAGCCTCGCGCAGGACCAGCCCCTGGGCTCTGAAGACTACGCGACCATTGCATCGCGATTCCGCGCCGCCAAGGCTTTCGAGGCGGCCGCCGCGTTCGCCGAAGCCGCCGAGGAATACCGGTCCATCCTGCAGCGCTACCCCACCGCCGTCCCGCGTGTCCACCACAACCTGGGCACGGTGCTATACCAGCAGCGCGCCTACGCGGAAGCGATCGAAGCCTTTGAGGCCGGGCTCGCTCTCGACGGGACGATGGCCGCCAGCCGCCTGCTCGTGGGCATGGCGCATCTCAACCTGGAGCGCTCCGACCTCGCCCTGCCCCACCTTGAAGCCGCGCACCGTGCCCAGCCCACCTTTGAGAGTGCCATCTCCCTCGGGCAGGCCTACATGGGCAACATCCGCTACGCGGAAGCCGTCGGCGCGTTCCGGGAGGCCCTGCCCCTGGCCGAGGATCGGACACCAGATGTCCTGTACTCCCTGGGCCAAAGCTACTTGAAGTTGGCCGAGAGGATCGTCAACGAGCAGGCGGAGGAATTCCCCGAATCCGGCCATACCCACCTCGCCGCAGCCAAGCTCTTCGAGAGCCAGCAGGTTTATCAAGTAGCCGCCATCAAGTACCTCGAAGCGGCGGAGGCGGACCCGATGAACGCCTCGATCTTCTTTCCGCTCGCCCGCATGCTCGCCGTCCTAGGCCTCGAAGTGCCTTCCAACCTGGCCCTCGGACGCTATTGGAGCTTGGTGCCATCCGTGCCGCGCGTCCCCATCGACAAGGACCTGCTACCCAAGGAGCAGGTGGCGGAGATCGGCACCAAGGTCGACTTCGAGGGAATCCTGCGCTCGCTGCCCCTTGTGGACCCGGAGCGGCTGCCGCCGCTCGCCATGGTGCCCGGCGCCATCAACGAGGAGCTCCGGCTGCGCTTGGACGGGGCCGACGCCCTGGCCTGGAGCGCAGTGGCGGAAACGGCGTCTTCCGGCCGGTTCCGGGAGACCTTGGAAGTCCTAGAGGCCATCCGAGCCCCGGAAGACCAGTGGCTCCGCGAATACCTGCGGGCCAGCGTCCATATCTGGTTGGACGACTACGCCCGGGCTGCCCGCGTGGCTGTCGGCGCAACGCTCGCCGAGCGGACCTCCGAACCGGTCCGGACGCTAAGGGCCGAAATCTTTCGCCTGACATCGATCGAGCACTTTGACCGGCTTGTGCGCGAGCACCCCAGCTCCTGCCGGGCCCGCCTGGTCCAGGCCATGAACTTCGCGGCGCAGGAGAAGGCGGAAGCGGAGGCCGAGTTCCTAGCGGCCATCGAGGCCTGCCCGAGGGACACCCAGATCCGGATCGAACTCGCCGACTACTACCTGTCGCATTCGCAGTACGCCGAAGCCCGTCAAGCCTGCCTGGACGAACTGCGGGTCGCCCCCCCATTCCAGCGCGGCGCGCAAGCGGCTGGGGCGGATCCACGTGCAGCTGCGCGAGGCCGAGCAGGCCCTGCCGCACCTGCTGGCCGCGGCCGAGTCCGATACCCGGGATGCCGATGTGCGTAAAGACCTGGGACGCGCCTACGAATTGCTCCAGCGCTGGGAGGACGCCGTCGCAGAGTACGAACTGGCGCTGGAACTGGACCCCGCTCAGAACCGCATTCACTACGTGCTCGCCCGAATTTACCGCCAGCTCGGGAAGCCCGAGCTGGCGCAGGAAGAGTTCCGCAGGTTCAAGGACAACGAAGACCGGGCGCGCCAAGCCCAAGTCGCCCGCATCCAGCGGCTGCGGAAGCGGGAAGCAGCCGATGCGCACGCGGGCGCACGGTGAGCTAAGCGCTCGAGAGAACTTGGGCGGGCACGGATGGGCCGATCCAACCTGACGCTCACAGCAGCCGCTGCCGGGACGTCGCTCCTGGCCGCTGCGCCCCTGGGCGGCGAGGCTCGCTTCCGCGATGTGGCAGCCGAGGCCGGCCTCACCGACATCATGCGGTGCGGCCGGGACGACCGCAAGGACTACATCATCGAAGCCCTGGGAGGGGGCGTCGCGCTACTCGACTACGACCGCGACGGCTTGCTCGACGCCTTTTTCGTCTCTGGAAGCACACTCGAGGGCTTCCCGCCCGGTGAGCACCCCAGCAATCAGCTGTACCGCAACAAGGGCGACGGCACGTTCTCCAACCTGACGGATGCGGCCGGCCTGCGGAGCGAGGGGTGGGGCCAGGGCGTCTGCGCCGGCGACTACGACAACGACGGATTCGAGGACCTATTCGTAACCTACTTGGGCCCGAACAGGCTCTACCGGAACACCGGCCGCGGCACGTTCACGGAGGTCTCTGCGTCGGCAGGGATTACGCCCGGCGTGCGCTGGTCGACGGGGTGCGCCTTCCTGGACTACGACTTGGACGGATGGCTCGACCTGTTCGTCGCGAACTACCTAGTGTTCGATAAGGACCGGATACCGGCCAAGGGCAGCGCACCGAGCTGCCGGTGGAAGGGCCAGCCGGTGCTCTGCGGCCCTCGAGGGCTGCCCGGGGAAAGCAACCAGCTGTTTCGCAACCTCGGCGAAGGCCGCTTCGCCGATGTCTCGCAGGCATCCGGAATCGCGACCGTGACAGATAGGTACTCTCTCTCCGTTACTCCCCTGGACTTCAATTCCGACGGTTGGATGGACGTTTACGTCGCCGTGGACTCCCAGGCCAGCCTGCTCTGGGAGAATCGCGGCGACGGCCGCTTCGAAGACGTGGCCGTGTTCGCCGGCGCGGCTCTGGACGAGCACGGGGGCGTCCAGGCAGGCATGGGCTCGGCAGGGGCCGACCTGGACGGAGATGGCGAACTGGACCTCATCAAGACCAACTTCATCGAGGAGACGTCGAACATCTACCTGCGCAACGGCCCGATGGCGTTCGAGGATCGCGTGCATGCGATGGGAGCCGGCGTGAGTATCGGTTACATGGGCTGGGGCGTGGGAATCTTCGACTACGACCGGGACACCTGGCCCGACATCTTGGTGGTCAACGGCCACATTCACCCCGAGATCGAACCGCTTGTGCCCGGCAATCCCTATCGGCAGGAGCGCCTGCTGTACCGGAACCTCTCCGGACGCAGGTTGGAGGTGGTGCGCGGACCGGGCCTCTCCGCGGCCCACTCGAGCCGCGGCCTAGCCCTCGGCGATTACGATAACGACGGTGATGTCGATGCCTTCGTCAACAACATGAACGAACGGCCGAGCCTGCTCCGCAACGACACTCCTGGCGGTGCCTTCCTATCCCTGCGACTCGTGGGCACCCGCTCGAACCGCAGCGCCGTCGGCGCTCGCGTAACGGTCGTAGCCGGCAACCGCAACCTGGTGCAAGAGGTTCGCTCCGGTTCCAGCTTCTTGTCCAGCAGCGACCTGCGCCTGCACTTTGGCCTAGGGGATCACGAGCGAGCCGACAGAATCGAGATCGCTTGGCCTTACCGGGGCTCGCTCGACTCGCTCCACGATGTGGCCGCCGGACAGTTCATCGAGGTGACCGAAGGGAATGGCCTGACCTCGAGCCACAGACCGGAGGGCTCGGGACCGTGAACGCATCGTTGCCCCGGCGTCAGTTCCTTCGACTCGCCGCGGCAAGCTGCGCCTCAGGGCTGGCCCCTCGATTGCCCGCGGCCCAGACCGCAGCCAAGGCGTTCCCAGGTTCGTACGGCGTGCAGTTCGTCGACATCGCCACAGCGGCCGGGCTGACAGAGACTGTCCATTACGGCGGTGTCGACCAAGTCCGCTACATCGTCGAGGCCAACGGCTGCGGCGTGGCGTTCTACGACTACGACAACGACGGCTGGCTGGACATCTTCGTGCTCAACGGATCCCGCCTGGAGGGCTTCCCTACGGGCCAGGAACCGACGAATCGACTCTACCGGAACAACCGGGACGGCACCTTCACCGATGTGACCCGCCAGGCCGGCCTCGTGCGAGCGGGCTGGGCCAACAGCGTCTGCGTCGGGGACTTCGACAACGACGGCCACGATGATCTGTTCGTCACCTACTGGGGACAGAACGTCCTGTACCGCAACAACGGCGACGGCACCTTCACCGATGTGACAGCCCAAGCCGGGCTGGGCAGCTTCCCCGACCGCTGGAACGCAGGAGCGACTTTCATCGACTACGACCGCGACGGCTACCTGGACCTCTTCGTCTCCAACTACGTCGAGGCTGACTTGGAGCGGCTGCCGCTGCCGGGCCAAGGCAACAACTGCGAATGGAAGGGCGTCCCCGTGTTCTGCGGTCCCCAAGGCATGCAAGGCACGAAGAACTACCTGTACCGCAACAACGGGGATGGAACGTTCACGGACGTCAGCCAAGCGGCGGGAATCCACAGCCCCAGCGGGTACTACGGGATGACAGCGATGGTGACCGATGTGGACGAGGACGGCTGGCCGGATATCTATGTCGCCTGCGACTCGACCCCCAGCATCCTGTACCGCAACAATCGGGATGGAACGTTCACGGATGTCGCGGTCGAAAGCGGCGTCGCCTACAGCGAGGACGGCCGCGAGCAGGCCGGTATGGGCCTGGCGACAGCGGACTACGACGGAGACGGCAAGCTCGACATCGTGAAGACCCTCTTCGCGGACGAGATGCCGGCCCTCTACCGCAACGCTGGGAACGGCACTTTCTCGGACATGGCGGTGGCGGCGGGCCTCCACGAAGTAACTCAGCACATCCAATGGGGCGCGGGCCTGGTCGACTTCGACAACGACGGCTGGCCGGACTTGTTCTATGCGGTCGGCAACCTATTCCCGAGGGTGGAGCGGTACAACCCGCGCTATCCGTACCGCGGGCCCCGGTTTCTGTTCCAAAACAAGCGGGACGGCTCGTTCGCAAACATCACCGCCGACTGCGGTCCGGGCTTGACGACGGTCCATTCCAGCCGCGGCTGCGCGTTCGGGGACTTCGACAACGACGGCGACATGGATGTGCTGGTGATGAACATGAACGAGCCGCCGTCGCTAATCCGCGCCGACGTCTCTACCGGCAACCGATGGCTCAAGGTCAAGCTCGCGGGGGTCGAATCCAACCGCACCGCCATCGGGGCGCGGGTAGATCTGCGAGCCGGGGCCAGGCGGCAGTCCCAGGAGGTGCAGAGCCAGTCGAGCTACTACTCGGTGAACGACCTCAGGCTGCACTTCGGCCTAGGCGAGGCAACTCAGGCAGACGAAGTGACCGTCCGCTGGCCCAGCGGGAAGCGGGAAGTGCTGCGGGAGCTTCCCGCCAATCGCTTGGTCCATGTCGAAGAGGGGCGGGGCGTGGTGCGGATGGACCGCTTGCGGGCAAGGTAGCGCAACCGGTCGAGCGCCGCGCAGCCGGGCCCTGACCTCAGCCCGCCTGCCTCAAGCCTCGGTCCCGACCAGCCACGGCCCGCCTCCGATGCAGTCCGCCCAAGCAAGGGCCATCGCCCGCATTGAGCAAGCCAATTCAACGCCCCGGCGCGAGGAGGCCCACGATCCGCCGATAGCCCTTGGCCCTCGCGAGCGAGAGCGGAGTCTCGCCGGCAGCCGTCCGCGTCGCCCGGTTGGCCCCGCGCCCCAAAAGCTCCTGCACCACCGGCGTCTGCCCCCGGGCACAAGCGACCGCCAGCGGCGTGAAGCCCCGCCCGTCGGCGCTCTCGAGCGAAGCCCCGTGGTCCAGGAGATGGCGGACCGCAGCAAGCGAACCGCCGGCGGACGCCAGCATGAGCGCCGTCACTCCGTCGCGGCGGGCTAGGTTCGGGGAGGCCCCGGCCAGCAGCAGCGCCTCAACGGCCTCGCCGCGCCCCTCAGCAGCGGCGAACATCAGGGCGGTGCTCCCCTCTCCATCGGCCAGATCGGCATCGGCGCCGTGGGCCAGCAGCGCCGCCGCAGTCGCAGAGAATCCTTGAAACGCAGCCATCATCAGTGCGGTTCGGCCGTCCGTTGTCCGCACGTCTGCTTCGGCGCCGTGCGCTAACAGGGCTTCCACCGCAGAGCGGTGGTTGTTCCCAGCGGCCAGCATGAGCGCCGTCCCTCCATCGGGGGCCAAGGCGGCGGCGTCCGCTCCGTGGGCCAGGAGTTCGGCAACTGCCGCGACATGCCCAGCGGCCGCGGCGAGCATCAGCGGCGTGGCACCGTCGGCATCGCGCGCATCGACCCGGGCCCCGCCACGGATCAAGCCCGCGATCCGACTGCTCCGTCCGGTAACCGACACGATCCTGAGCAGTTGGTCCAGATCTTCGACGGCCCCGGCCTGCTCAAGCAGCAAGGCTGCGCCGTCGTGGGACGCTAGCGCCGCATGCACGAGGGCGGTTCGCCCCTGGTTGTCGCGTACAGCGGCTTGCGCACCCCCCCGCAGCAGGAAGCGCAATGCTCCCACATGGCCCTCGGCAGCGGCCAGCATCAGAGCGGTCTGACCATTGGCAGCGCGAGCATCCAAGTCGGCTCCGGCAGCGGCAAGAAGCTCCAATGCACCCAGGTCGCCGCGGTCCGCAGCCAACATGGCCAGAGTCTTCCCGTCCGAGGAACGGACGCCGGCATCGCCGCCGCGGTCCAACAGCAAGCGCAGCAGTGCCTGATCGCCTTGCGCCACAGCCAAATGGGCGGCGGTGCTGCCATCGTCGGCTTGCGCGTTGAGGTCCGCCCCCGCATCCACGAACAATTCGGCGAGGGAAGCTAGCCCCTTGGACACGGCCAGCATGAGCGGAGTCCGGCCGCCCTCCCCCCGAGCGTCGATGCTAGCTCCGGCGTGCAGCAATACTCTCGCGGCACCGACCTGGCCTTCCCAGGCGGCCATCAGCAATGGCGTCCAGCCGACTGGGTTCGCTTGGGCCACGCTGGCTCCGGCCCGGAGGAGGTCTTCGACGATCTCCGTATGCCCCTCGGTGGCTGCCAGCATCAAGGCGGTGACACCGCCCTCCTCCAGCATCCCGCTCTGAACCGCCACGGCTGCGCCCTCGCGACTTTGCCGATTCACGTCCGCCCCTTGGGCGACCAGCCGCCGAGCGACGGACGCATGACCGTGCAGAGCCGCGATCATCAAGGCGGTCAAGCCGCGACCGTCAGCGGCATTCGGATCGGCACCGCGGGCCAGTGCATCGTCGGCCTCGGAAGCTCGTCCCACCCGCGCCGCGAATAGCAAGTCCGTCCGCGGGTCCGACTCGGCCCCTTCCTGCCGGAGCAACTCGACCACCGCAGACCGCCCCAGAAGTGCCGCCTGGAGCAAAGCGGACTCCCCAAGTCCGTCCACAGCGTCGAGGTCGGCACCGTGATCCAGCAGTTCACGGGCGATCGCCTCATGCCCGTTCAGGGCCGCGAACATCAGCGGCGTGCGGCCATCAATCGATTGCGCTCGCGGATCCGCGCCGGCTGCCAGCAGGGCCGAGACCGTCAGAGCCGAGCCCTTCGCCGCGGCGAGCATGAGTGCGGTCATCCCACCCAGCGCCACCTCCACCTCCCCGGCGGAGATCTTCGCGCCTTCGGCCCCTCTGGCGTCCACACCGGCTCCGGCGGCGACGAGCGCACCGACCGCCGCGCTGTGGCCCCGGAACGCCGCCGCCATGAGGGGCGTCTGACCGTCGTTGTCGGCCCGGTCCGGGTCGGCTCCCCGGTTCAGGAGGGCCAGCGTATTCGCAGCGTGGCCGCTTGCGGCGGCCAGCAGCAGAGCTGTCTGGCCCAGATCGTTTCCAAGGTCGACCTGAGCCGACTCCAGAAGCACCGCAACCACCTGGGGGCGGACCTCACTTACGGCCAGCATCAGCGCCGTGCGCCCCTCGTTGTCTTGCGCATCGGCGTTCGCTCCTGATCGGAGGAGGGAGCGCACGGTCGCTTCATGGCCCCTGGACGCGGCCCCCATCAGCGCCGTGAGTCCGCGGTCGTCGGAGGCGTTGACGGTCGCACCCGACTCCAGCAACTCGGTGAGCACTTCGAGGCGGCCATCCGAAGCGGCAAGCATGAGGGCAGTAGTGCCTGCGTCGGTGCGGGCGTCGGCGCGGGCCCCTTGCCTCAGCAGGGTCTGGACGAGGGTAAGATCGCTGGCCTCCACTGCTCCGAGGAGGGCTTGGTCCGCCGCCCTCCCCTGAGGCACTGGCGCAGCTGTCTGGGCCAGCAGCAGGAGGGCCGCCGCCAACCCCAGGCAGCGGCCCCGAGATGCCGACCGACTCTGATGCTCGGCTAAGATAGGCACGACTCTAGATCCCGCGACGCAGCGCCTCAAGCGCTGCGGCCAGCAGCCCTTCATTGTGACGCGCCGACGGCTCCTACGACTCCTTGCCGGGAGCGGCATGGTCGCGCCAAGGGCGACGAGCCAGAGCAACGCCCGGGCAAATCCAACCGTGCCAGGCTCCGCGCGGGGAGCTTACCCGGTCCGGTTTGTCGATGTGGCGGCTAGTGCCGGGCTCCGGGAGGTGATCTACTACGGCGAACCCGACAGATCGGACTTCATCGACGAGGCCAACGGCTGCGGTGTCGCGTTCTACGACTACGACAACGACGGCTGGCTCGACATCTTCCTGCTCAACGGGTCCCGCAGGAGCGGCTTCGCTCCGAAAGAGACGCCCATTAACCGTTTGTACAAGAACAACCGGGACGGTACGTTCAGCGATGTGACGCACGAAGCCGGTTTGGCGCGAAGCGGCTGGGCCAACGGCGTCTGCATCGGCGACTACGACAACGACGGCTTCGACGACCTATTCATCACCTACCGGGGCCGCAATGTGCTCTACCGGAATAACGGGGACGGCACCTTCACCGATGTGACAGAGGCGGCAGGAGTGGGAGGGGCCCCCAGCCGATGGAGCACGGGCTGCACGTTCGTGGACTACGACCGGGACGGGTACCTCGACCTCTTCGTCGCCCACTACATCGGGCCTCGCAGCTTGGCGAGCCTGCCTCCCAAGGGGCGCACCACGTGGAAGGGCGTACCGGTGGCCTACGGACCGCAAGGACTGCAGCTGGGCTCGCATTCGCTCTTCCGCAACAACGGCGACGGTACGTTCACCGACGTTACCGAGCAGTCTCAGATCCGAGACGCGAAGGGCTACGGCCTAACTGCGATGGCCACGGACTACAACGAGGACGGCTGGCCCGACATCTACGTCGCCTGCGACTCAAGCCCCAGCACTTTGTTCCGCAACAACCAGGATGGCACGTTCAGCGACGCAGCCACCGAGCGGGGGTTGGCCTACAGCCCGGACGGAGTCGCCCAGGCGGGCATGGGCTTGGCCATCGCAGACTACACATCGGACGGCAAGCTGGATGTCGTCAAGACGCATTTCGCCGACGACATCCCCGGCCTCTACCGGAACGACGGCCAGGGGTATTTCGCCGACGAGTCAGCCCGGGCCGGCCTGCGGGCCAGCGCGCGCCATCTCGAGTGGGGGGCGGGGCTGGTGGATTTCGACAACGACGGCCTGCCGGACCTGTTCTATGTCTCGGGCAGCGTGTACCCGGAGGTCGAGGCGGCGAATCCCGATTATCCGTACAAGGGGCCGCGCTTCCTATTCCGCAACCTCGGCAACGGGCGCTTCGCGAATGTGACCGAGCACTGCGGGCCGGGGCTGACGCAGGCCCATTCCAGCCGCGGCTGCGCCTTCGGCGACTTCGACAACGACGGCGATCTGGACATCGTGGTGATGAACATGAACGAGCCAGCGTCGCTGATCCGGGCCGACTTGCGATCGGGGAACCACTGGGTCAAGATCAAGCTCACCGGGGTCGAGTCCAATCGGACGGCAATCGGGGCCCGCGTCCTGGTTCGGGCTGGCCGCAACCTGCAAGCCCAAGCGGTCCATAGCCAGGACAGCTATCTTTCGGTGAATGATTTCCGGCTGCACTTCGGCCTCGGCCAAGCCTCCCGAGCCGACCTCATCCGGGTCTACTGGCCAATCGGCGGGGCAGAAGAATTCCGGAATGTGCAGGCGGGTCAGGTGGTGTACATCGAGGAGGGCCGCGGGATCGTGAGGACCCACCGGTTCGAAGCTCACGTTGGTTAGCCGCCTCGCCATTCAAACCAGCCGCCGAAGCCGTTGCGGCGCGGCAGCCCGCATGGGATGCGGGACAGGACGACCCGCCCCGGCTCTGCTCGAGTCACGATGCGGGCGGGGCTAGGCACGCCGCACGCCGGTCTCCAGGAGCTCGGCCAGCCCAGCCAGAAAGTCCCCGTGACACCAACGGCCGCGAGGCCTCGGAGCCGGCGGCCGACTAGGCCGCCTCAAGCTACCATTGGACGCGCATGCGCAGCTGGATGGTCCTGGGCCCCTTGGGCTGCTCAGGCACGATGCGGCCGAACGACGAGCTGTTGATGTTGTTGCCGAAGCGCCCTGCGATCCAGCGGTGGCGGTTCAAGCAGTTGAAGCAGTCGGCCCCCAGCTGCAGCCTGACGCGCTCGCTCTTGAGCGGAATCCGCTTGAGAACCGAGAAATCCTCGTTCAGATTCGGGCACTGCCGCGTCTCCTGGTCCACTTCGGGGGCGTTCCCTTCCACGTAATCACCGGGAGGCTGCCAGGCCAAGGGCCGGTTCGGGGCAACCTGGGTGGGATTGCCGGCATTCAGGATGAAGTTCCGGGTGGGATCGCCGAACACCATGCTCCCACAGCCGATCGAGCTGCGCCAGGGCATGTCCGGGACCCGGTCGGCAAGGTTCGTGATGCCGCCGGGGATGCCCACCGAGAGCCCTCCGCTCGTGGAGATCGGAAAGCCGTTGACGTATTCCTGGACGCCGGAGACCGACCAGCCGCCGAGCACATACTTGCTGAACGCGCCGTTGCCGCCCCACCGCTCGCCGGGGCCGAAGGGCAAGTCATAGCTGTAGCTGAGCACCGCGCGGTGGGTTGTGTCGTAGCGGTTGACCCGCTTGTCGAGTTTCCGGTTGTACGAGTTCCGGGTGTTGCTCCCGAACGCTCCTGGCGCCCAATCGACATCGCCCAGCTGCTTGGCGACGGTCCAGTGGCCTAGGAACGAGAGGCCATTCGAGTACCGCTTCGTCGCCTTGAACATGAAGGCGTTGTAGTTCATGCCCGTGTTAACCCCGGCGTCGTTGGAGATGTTCCCGTACTGCGGCCAGCGTCGCAGAGCGCGGTGCAGGGGCAGGGTGTCGGGGAACTCGGGGAAGGGCTTGCCGTAGCCCGCAGCCGCGACCGCTGGATCGGAGATGGGCAGATTCAGCAACGGACCCAAGTGCCAGAAGTCCGGGTGCAAATCGTTGATCCTCTCGTGGTCGGCGTTGTTGCGTCCCATATTCGAGTAGAAGGTGGTTTCCAACACCCATGACCCGAACTGGCGCTGAAACCCTGCCGAGATGAAGTAAAGCTCCGGCGGCTTCCCGATCGTGTTCGGGTTCATCCAGTTGGTGATGCTCTGGTTATTCAGGAACGCGGGATCGACGAAGGGCGGGGTCCCGAGTTGCGAAGCCGGAAACGGCTGATCCCATTCGAAGTAAGGGTCGTACGGGTCCGTTCGGGGCGGAGGGTTCCCGCGGGCTTCGTGACCGGTTCTCAGCACTGACCGGACGTTCGTGTTCTGGATGGCCATGTACTGGATGCCGGCACCTGCGCGGAACACGAGTTTGTCATCGATCTGCCAGGCGAGGCCGGCCCGGGGCCCGAAGTTGCCCCAGGTCGGATCCCCTACGCGGAGCCTGCCGTTCGTGCCGGGCGCAGTGCCGTAAAACTCCAGGGCGCCCCTGTAGCCGGTGACGCCCGGGTTCTCGAGCCTCTCGTCGAACCCGGTGAACTGCCCTCCCAGTTCGGAGAAAGGCATCTGCAGATCCCATCGCAGGCCGAGATTCAGGGTGACGCGCGGATGGATCCGCCAGTCGTCCTGCAGGTACAGCGCGTGGTATGCCTCCCGCTCCCGCAGGTCGAGGCCGGCGGCAGTGCCGACGAAGTTCGGCAGGCCCAGGAAGAAATCTGCTAGGTGGAATCCTCCCGAGCCGTTCGTGTCCTTCGTCTCGCTGCCGAGGTTGCCCTCGGAAACCCCAAACAAGTAGGTGCCCGCTGAACCTACCGTCAGGCCCCCGGAGAACCCGCCCTGCTCGAATCGATTGATCCGCCAGTGCTGGCCCTGATAGCCGAACTTAATGGTGTGCTGCCCCTTGTTCCACAGCGTGCTGTAGGCCCAGTTCGTGATCAGCCTGCTCTCTTGATTCGATGGCGGATTCGCGCAAATCGACACCCCGAAGCTGGATGCCCTGGCGAGCTGGATCCACGGACACTCGCTGCTGGGCATTCCGGCCAGCCCTAGCTTGGCTCCGAGCCCCTCGCCGAAGTTGTTCTGATCGCGGCCATTCCTGTTGTAGTTGAAGCCGAACAAAACTTGGTGAACAACGGTCGGGCTCTGGACCCAGGTGTAATCGGTGCGGATGCGTTGGAATTCGTCGATGTTCGTTCTACCAAAGGAATCATCGAGGATTCCGCCGGGATCGCTCTCGAGGCGAGGCTGAGTGCCGTACATGTAAAACGCGCTCATGCGATGATTGGACGTGAACTGGTGGTCCACCTTCGTCGTCAGGTCCCAGGGCTTGAACGTGCTGGATGTGCTGCCGATGTGATTCAGCTCAGGGGTGTCCCGAGCATTGGGCAACGGCAACAGCTGCATGACGTTGGCGCTGACCCGGCTGAGCCTGCTCAGCGGGATCCTGTTGTCGGCAAAGGGCCGGAAGCGGACTTGACTTTCGGAGTCCTGGTACCGAGCCTTCCTGTCGTACAACTGATTGAGGCCGGGGTGCGAAAAGATGCCCTGCCTCATGTCGGCGGTCGGCAGCGTCAGGAAGTTCGTCGCGCTGCCTGTGGCGCTCTGGCGGTAGTAGGCCAAGGTTGACCAAAAGAACGTGCGATTCCGGCCGTTGTAGAGCCCCGGGATGGTTACCGGCCCGCCCCCGGCGATGCCGAATTCGTTGTTGCGGCTGTTCGCACGCTCCGTCGCCTGCCACGGGCGGGCGTTCAGAAACGAGTTGTTGTGGAAGTTCCAGGCCGAACCGTGGAATTCGTTGGTTCCCGATTTCGTGGCGTAGGTGATCAGCCCGCCGCTCGTGCGGCCGTGCTCGGCCGCGGTGTTGCTGAGCAGCATCTTGTATTCGCCGATCGCCTCTACGCTCGGCTCGCTTTGCGTGGCGGGCTCCCCGACGCCGTTGTTGGTGACCTCGGTCGATAGCCCGTCCAGCAAGATCAGGGTGTTGTTCGTTCGCGACCCGGCAATGTTGCCGCGGCCATTGGTGTTGTTGACCCCAGGGGAGAGGGCGATGTACTGGTAGGGGCGGCGTTTGCGGCCCTGGACCGGGATCGGGGCGTGGCGCATCAGATTCTCCTCGACGGCCGCGCCAACTGTGGTGTCGGTCGTTTCGAGTTGTGCCACTGTCGCCGAGACGCTCACTTGCTCGGCGACAGCTTCGACGCGCAATTCGAAATCGACAGTTGTCTCGGAGGCCGTTGTGACGAGCACTCCCGTGGTGGTGATCACGCCAAAGCCGGGAGCGGTCACAGTGATGTCGTAGGTGCCGAATGGCAGATACGCCGTGTACAGGCCAGCCTCGTTCGATTCCGCTTGGAGCGTAATGCCCGTTGCGGTGCTGACGATCTCGATCTGAGCCCCCGGAACGATCGCTCCGGTCGCATCGGTGACCCTGCCGTTGACTTGGCCCTGGGTGGTCTGGGCTTCGGCAAACGGCAGACAGACGACAGCCACGATAGCGGGCAAAATGGATGTTGCTATTCGACGCATCTCAGAGTCCTCCTTGGCAGGCGCTCCCCGCGAGGGCGGGCCCATCATACATGGGCTGGACTGTGTGTCAAGGCCCCGCCTCGCAAAACTTGCCGAAGCCATGCGACCGCGCCGTGCCAGTTGGGGCAAGAGCCCATGGACGGGTTCTGCACGGGAGTGATCGACGCGAAGACACCGATGCCGCCGCCAAGCAGATTCCGGTTGAGCCGCCCCAGCCCCGATCGTGGGAGGCTCATTTCAGAGGAGGCCGCTGAGGATCCGGGCGCTGTCGCGGCAGCGGGACCTTGAGCCTCGCTGCCGCGTGCAGCCTAGCGCCAAGATTCCGGAGAATCCCGGCGGACCGGGAACGAACCAAGAGCTGCCTCGATCACTCCGCGGCAGGCACACGAAGCCCGCCGCAGATCGGGTCAAGATACTCGACCGCCGCCTCCCGGCAGACCTCGGACGAGACGATCGCCCCGCATACCGCCTCGCCCAGTCCGGCCCCGCGTTAGCCCATGATGCCGCCTTCGGTCATGCGCTTGGGCTCCAGCAACCGGTCGAGCTCCGCTCGCCCCAAGCCCGTCTCTTCCGCCGCAACATCTTTGACGCGCCGACCCTCCCTGTATGCACGCTTGGCGACCGCAGCGCCCTTTTCGTAGCCGATCACGGGATTCAAGGCTGTCACGAGGATGGGGTTCTTTTCCGCTAGCTCCCGGGCCCGCTCCTCGTTCGGCTCGAAGCCGGCGACGGCCCGGTCGGCGAGCACGCTGGCGGCGTTGCCGAGCAAGCGCGCGGACTCCAGGAGGTTGTGGGCAATCACCGGCAGCATGACGTTCAACTGGAAGTTGCCGGACTGGCCCGCCAAGGTAATGGTCGTGTCGTTGCCGATCACCTGGGCGCAGACCATGGCTACAGCCTCCGGGATCACCGGGTTGACCTTCCCGGGCATGATGCTCGAGCCGGGCTGCAGCGCCGGCAAGGCGATATCGGCCAGCCCGGCGATGGGACCGCTGTTCATCCACCGAAGATCGTTGGAAATCTTCATGAGCGACACCGCGACCGTCTTGAACTGGCCGCTGAGTTCGACCGCGGAGTCCTGACTCGAGAGGCTGAGGAAGTAGTTGTCGCTGGGGATGAACGCCAGGCCCGTCGAGGCCCGCAGTTCTGCCGCCACCTCGCGCCCGAATTCCGGGTGTGCATTCAATCCAGTCCCGACCGCCGTGCCGCCGATTGCCAGCGGCGCGATCCGGGCGCGGGCTGCACGAATCCTCTGCAGCCCCTGGTCGATCTGCTCGGCCCAGGCCCCTAGCTCTTGGCTCAGCCGGATGGGCAAGGCGTCCATCAAGTGGGTCCGCCCCATCTTGACCACCTGGTCGACGGAGTCCGCCTTGTCCCTGATCGCCTGCTTCAGCCGTTCCAATCCCGGGAGCGTAGTCCCCGCGACCTCCAGGAATGCGCTGACGTGGACGGCAGTCGGAATCACGTCGTTGCTCGACTGGCTCATGTTGACGTGGTCGTTGGGATGCACCGGGGCGTCGAGCTTGGCGCTGGCCAGCGAGGCAATCACCTCGTTGGCGTTCATATTGGTGGAAGTACCCGAGCCCGTTTGGAAGATGTCGACCGGGAAGTGCTCGTCGTGGGCCCCGTCTGCGACCTCTTCGGCGGCAGACCGGATCGCCGAGGCCATCTCCGGCGCCAGCTGCCCGAGATTCCGATTGGCCTTCGCCGCCGCTGCCTTCACCAGCCCTAGCGCCCGGATGAACGTGCGGGGCATCTTGATGCCACTGATCGGAAAGTTCTCGACCGCACGCTGCGTCTGGGCCTGGTACAGCGCTCCGGCTGGAACTCGCACCTCCCCCATGGAGTCGCGTTCGGTGCGGTAGGGGCTCCGGGTCTGCATCTGCCTCCAGCGTAAAGCAAGCCGTTTCCCCGCCCGGGGGCGGGGCGGAGAAGTGGGATCGCACGCCCTGCGGGGGCGAAAGCCCGGGCCCACCGGCAGGGTCGGCCACTGGGCCTTGGATGCCGTCCGGTCCTGGCCATCCCAGGCCTCTCACGTTCGGGGGGCAGGGGGGTGAGGCGAGGGTCCGCCCCATAGCGGATGCAGGTCCTGGCCCCGTCCGGCTACACGGCACTCCTCACTTCTACCAAGGCCCCCCCGTTCTGGATGGATTCCCGGGCCGCCTCGCAGACCGCCTCGTTGTACCGGCTGTTCGCCGGCGTCGCCACGATTCCCCTGCGCTCGATACCGGCGATCAGCGCTTGGCGTTCCTCAGCGGTGGCACCCTCCCTCTGGACGCGCAAGGCCTCGCCAACGATGTGCTGCACCGAGCGGACCCCGTAGCCCGTAGGCGTCAGGCCCGGTCCGCCGAGGTCCTGGTAGAGGAAGTAATCTGGGCTGGGCTCGGCGTACTGGGTGCCGCCCGGCCCGGGGCTCGCTCGGCCGAAGCTGTAGGCGAGCCCGCGGTACTGGTCCGAATGGTCCAGCATTGCACCGCGTCCGCTGCCAGTGCCATAAAGAGTCATGCCTTGGGCGTTCGGTCCCGGTGCCGCATCCGGGTAACTCAGCGAGTTCTGCACGTTCAGGCAGGCACCGTTCTCCCACAGGACCCGGGCATCGGTCCACAGATAGCCTCGATTGCCGTTGGGCAGCTCGTCCAGGATTCCGTACACCGAGACCGCCCGCGGCAGGAGACCTGTAACGAAATGCACAAGGTCCACGTAATGGCACCCGATGTACACGAACGCGTCGGTGGCGTCGGCCGTGAGCCAGTTCTGGAAGTTCGAGTCCCGGTAGTGCCATTTTTCCATCAGCCGGGCCGAGCCCAGCCGGAACTCCCCAAAGAGCCCTTGGCGGTACCGATCGCGGGCCATCAGACTGCGCGGGTCGAACCGTTTGTGGTACTCGACACCCACCAACAGCCCCCGGCGGCGCGCCTCTCGCTCGATCTCGAGCGAGTCCGAGACGGCCAGAGCGAGAGGCTTCACGCAGCACACGTGCTGGTTGGCCTGCAATGCAGCGACCACAACCGCCCGGTGCTCCTGGTCCGGCACAGCGGCCACCACCACCGAGCCCGCCGGCATCGAGGCCAAGGCGTCCCGATACAAGTCGGGGTGGGGTTGGTCCGGGCCCGCCGAAGGGTCCAGCAGCGCCCTGAAGCCCACATCCGGGAACGCCCGCAGCAGCGCGGGGGCGTTGGCCAATGCCTGCGTGGAGCGGTTGCGCCTCGAGCAGACCGTGACCTCGCCGATGCGGCCCTCCCGCCGCATCTGCAGCAGAGCCGGAAGAATCTGGTCGTGGGCGATCATCCCCGCCCCAATCAACAGCACGGGCGGCCCGTCGCTATTCGGTGCCAACTCTACCTTCCTCGCCGGCGATCCTTGCTCGGGGGCCTTCGCAACACGATGCTCGCTATCCGGTCCAGCATGGCCCTGAAGTACGCCCCGCCCCGCTGCGCCTCGGTCCGCAAGCCGTCCGCCCTGGGGCTCTCCGGCAGCTCGTAGGCAAAGGGGAAGCGGTTCGCCGTGCCAGCCGGCACGAAGGCCCAGCCCGAGGCCTCCTCCAGATAGGCCTTGGCAATCGCAGACTCCCGCTGCAGCTCGTCCTCCGCGGTTCCGGCCCCGTTGCTGTCGCTGACCATCAGCACCGGACGGCTGTACTGCTTGAACTGCCGGACTCGGGCGAGCTTGTCGGCGGCGCTGCGGCCGTCGCCCTGAAGCAGCACCACATCGCAAAGGCGGGCGAGAGAGCTGGGGTACAGCATCCCCGAGCCGCTCGACGCCCCGATGGGCAGGGTGAAGTCAGCCTCCTGGAATTCGCCGCGCACGGCGCGGATCAGCTGCACGATGGAGCGCTGAATAAACAGCCTGTGGTCCCAGCGCCCTTCGGGCTCGTTCCAGGCATCCGCAACATCAATGATGACGTTGCGTGCGTTGCGTTCGATGAGATGGCGGGTCACGTTCCGGGCCGCGTCTAGGATCGCCGCGGGTGACGCCAGCGCCTCGTCCTGGTCCTGCTGGAAATACACAAGGCAAACCACAAGGCCTCGTTGTTTGGCGGCGCCGATCAACCGGTCGAGCCGCGCCAGCCACTCCGGCTTGATGGAGCCGTCGGCCCGGTAGGCGCTCACCAGCGAGCCCGCCTCCTCCCCCAGGTCTGCGCTGGCGCCGCGGGCGACCCCGTTCAGATCGCTAGCGTAGCCCG
Organism: Bryobacterales bacterium; assembly: GCA_965213745.1. Classification (GTDB taxonomy): domain Bacteria; phylum Acidobacteriota; class Terriglobia; order Bryobacterales; family UBA6623; genus VXMF01. The sequence goes on from CBDBZZ010000025.1 coordinate 272,508, forward strand.
GGTCGCTGCCCTGCAGGCTGACGACGATCCCGCCGACGCCGTAGCGCTTGTAAAGGTCGAGCTGTTCGATCAGCCGGTCCGTATTGGCGTCGGGGTCGAAGCTGCGCTCGCGCAGCCACTCGTCGTCAAAGATGGCCTGCGTGAGTCGCAGGAGGGCCAAGCTGCCCCGCACCTTACCCCGGTACCGGCCCCCGTCGTAGGTCGGGGCCCACGCCGACGAAGGCCCGGAGCGAACATAAAGCTGGTCTTGCTTGTAGCGAGGCCCCAGCATGGAGCCAGCCGCGATCTCGATTGCGTAGACGGGGGCCGCCAGCGCACCCAGGAGGCCGGCCAGCAACGGCCAAGCAAGAAGCACCGAGAACCGCATGCGGAATTGCAGGCCGGAGCCGGGAAACCGCGATAGTAGCACGGTGGAGAAGCGCCTCCCGCAGCACACCGCCGCACGGCACAATTCGCCGCCGAGAGGCAACGGCCGCAGGTCTGCTACACTACCTTTTCTCCGGATCCTCGGAGTCCGCAACAACTCATGGCTAGACCGGTCACTCTTTTCACTGGCCAATGGGCCGACCTGCCGCTCGAGGTCCTGGCCGAGAAGGCCGCCTCATGGGGCTACGACGGCCTGGAACTGGCTTGCTGGGGCGACCACCTGGATGTGGCGCTGGCCGCTGACGACCTCGACTATTGCAAGCAGCAGCGGAGCATCCTCGACAAGCACAATCTGAAGCTCTTCGCGATCTCCAACCACTTGGCCGGCCAGCTGGTCTGCGACCCGAACAACGATTCGCGCTCGGATATGTTCGCGCCGCCGGAGGCGGCCGGAGACCCCGAGAAGAAGCGCGCCTGGGCCGTCCAGGCGATGAAAGACTCCGCCCGCGCCGCCAGCAACTTGGGCCTGAAGGTGGTCAACGGTTTTACCGGCTCTTCCATCTGGCACATGCTGTATAGCTTCCCGCCGGTCTCCGACGCGATGATCGACGAAGGCTTTGCCTATTTCGCCGAGATGTTCAACCCCATCCTCGATGTCTACGACGAGGTCGGCGTGCGGTTCGGGCTGGAAGTGCATCCGACCGAGATTGCGTTCGACATCTACACCGCCCACCGGGCGCTGGAAGCGCTAGGGCACCGCAAGGCCTTCGGGTTCAACTTCGATCCGAGCCACCTGCACTGGCAGCAGGTCGATCCGGTGCAGTTCATCCGCGAGTTCCAGGACCGCATCTACCATGTCCACATGAAGGATGCGGCCCTGCAGTTGGACGGCAAGTCCGGGATCCTGGCGTCGCACCTCAACTTCGGGCACTCAGACCGCGGCTGGGACTTCCGGTCGCTAGGCCGCGGAGGCGTAGACTTCGAAGAGATCATTCGCGCCCTCAACCACATCGGCTACGCCGGCCCGCTTTCGATCGAGTGGGAGGACAGCGGCATGGACCGGGAAGCCGGCGCCGCCGAGGCCTGCGAGTTCACCAAGAGTGTGGATTTCGAGCCGTCGGGACGCGCCTTCGACGCGGCCTTCGAGGAGTAGCGACGCGTCTTCCCCGGGGTCCGAGCCGACCGGCAAGTTGAGCTCCTCCCTGGGGGCCGCGGCTGCGACGGAGTCCGATGGAGTCGCCTCGAGCTGGGCACCGGCGACGCGCCCCGCACCGGAAAGGACTGCGGTCGCTCGGGCCCAGCGGCCCGGAGGTGGCCTGCATGCCTGAACCGAACCGAAGGGACGGTCCGGACTCTCGGCCTGCTCGCCGGGAGGCGGTCGCAGCTGCCGTGTTGTGGGGCGCGGCCTTGGTCGTGACGGTTGGCGTGTCGACCTGGCTGAATGGCCGGGACTTTCCGCCGCTGTACGGAATCCCGTCCTGGGCTTTGCTCGGCGTCTTCGTGCCGTGGGCGCTTTTCTTCCTCCTCCATCTCCGTTTCTACCGGAAGCGCACCGCGCCGCAGGCCGCGCCCTGACACGGATGTACGAAGCGGCTCCAGCCGTCCAGGGCGCGTTCGCAGTCTACATCGCGATTACTTTCCTGCTCGCCTATCTAGCGCGCCGTCAAGCCTCGCTGGACGGATTCCTCAACGAGTTCTTCGTCGGAGGCCGCACGATCGGCCCGTGGGTGCTGGGCTTGACCTGGATCGCGACCGCCGCCAGCGGCGGCACCTTCATCGGTGCGCCGGCCCTCGCCCATGCCAACGGCTGGTCGGTGATGCTGTGGATCTCGGGCTACATCGTGGTCGCGACCGCGGGCTTCGGGCTATTGGGCCGTCGCATTGCGGAAGTAGGTCGGCGGACCGGGGCCCTGACGTTTCCGGATCTGCTCCGGGACCGGTTCGACAGCAAGGCGATCGGCCTGCTCTCCGGGGCAGCTCTGCTGATCCTGCATACGACGTTCATCGTGGCGCAGTACATCGCCGGGGCACGGATTATGGAGGCCGTGCTGGGGCTGCCGTATCTCTGGGGGGTGCTGGGCTTCGCGGTCGTCGTCTGCGTCTACACGGCGTACGGCGGCTTCCGGGCGGTGGCGTGGACCGACAGCTTTCAAGCCGTTGTCATGCTCTTCGGCGTGTTGGTCACCGTGGGGTTCGCCATCTACCGGATGGGTGGACTGCCAGCAGTCCATGAGCAGCTCGTCGCGCAGTCCCCCGACCTCGTCACGGCAACCGGGCCGGCCGACTTCCTCCCCCTGCCGGCAGCGATTTCATTCTTCTGCGTCTGGCCCCTCGCCGTAGCCGGCCAGCCGTCTCTCATCACGCGCTTCCTGGCGTGCAGGGACACCGAGTCGCTGCGCCGTGCGGCCCTCCTGATCGGCTGCTACATCCTGCTGCTCTATCCCGCGGTGATCTTGGTCGGGATCGTCGGACGAACGCTGGTGCCGGAGCTGGCTACGGCGGATCACGCGATGCCGGCGACGATCCTAGCCGCCGTGCCGCCGGTTCTGGCTGGCTTTGTGCTGGCGGCTCCCATGGCGGCCATCATGTCGACCATCAGTTCGTTCCTGCTCGTGGGGGCCGGCGCCGTCGCGCGCGACCTCTACGAGCGCAATGCCCGGCAGCCCGTCGGCGACCGGAAGGCCCGCCTGGTCACGCACGCCTCGATCTTCGGGGTCGGCGCAGTAGCAGGTACGTGCGCGCTCTGGCCACCGGACTACCTGCAGTACATTGTCGTGTTCTCGGGCACTGGGCTGGCAGCCACGTTCCTCTTCCCGACCTTGCTGGCGGTGTATTGGACGCGGATGAATCGCACAGGCTGCCTTTGGGGGCTCATGGCTGGTTTCGGCTCCTTCCTCGCCCAGTACGCGGCGTACGGAACGCAGAGCTTCGGAGGCTTCGACCCCTTCGTCTGGTCCCTAGCGGCGAGCGCTGCGGCCTGCGTGGTTGGGGCTCGACGGGGCTCGCCCGACCCGCCTGAGCGCTTGCGGCGCTACTTTGCCGCCGAGGAGCTAGCAGAGGACAGGAGAGGCCCTCTCCGCCGTAGCGCCCGCCGGGAGGCTGCGGAGAGCACCGGGAACTATCCGTGAAGGCCATATCCGCCTACGCAACCAGAATGCCTTGATTAGAATCCCGTGCAATCGCGACCGCTTGCCGTATATTCATCGGGCTTGCAATTCCCCGAGAGGCGTCGCCGCAACGATGTCGGGGAAGCTTGTCCCTCGTCAGTGCGCAAAGCAGTTCGCACGTACTATCTAGGCCCAACTTTCGGCCCGTCCGGATACCGATCGAAGAGGGCACCGCCGCCGAGGCGCACGAGGGCGTCCTCGTCGGAGAAGATGCCGACGACCTGGGTGCGGCGCTGGATCTCTCCCGGGAGGCGTCCGAGCAGGTTGGTCGAGTGCAGCTTCCGGCGGTGCTTCTACGGAAAGGACATGGAAGCGAGGCCATCGGGCTCGGCTTCGTCCTGGATGGCGACGCGCTGCGGCACCTTGGCCTGAGCTGGTCGGCGACCTGCCGCCACGGGGCGCTGGCGGCTGCGGCACCCTCCTGGCGCAGGCGGTCGCGACGCAGGCGGAGACGACGTGCAACCTGCTGGCCGGCCTAGGCCAGCAGGTTGCACGGGCAACGCACGCCGTCGGAAACCGTCAGCTGGACGCTCCAGAGCCCACGCCGGGCGAGGCTGCGCAGGAAGCCGGTCCGGAAGGTCTCGGCCACCGCCGCGCCGAACGCTAGGCCTAGCGCCTCGTGCCGTCCCCGGTCGTGGGCCGCCACGGCGAGGGCGACCGAGACGCTGCGCCTGGCCTAGCGCACCTGCACCTAGGAGCCCGTTGATAAAGTCCGGCTGAGCGGCGCTGCGCGCGGGGGCTTGCGGTGCGAGAGCATTCCGGGGGATCCTTGTTCAGATGTCGCTGGGCGCTCGCCAACGGATCCAGGGGTGTGTCTTCCTCCCTGCGGACGCACTCCCCCAGGCCCCGACCGTCCCGTTCTGCGAGAAGCTCCACGAGGTGCTCGAGCTGGCCGGCTGCGACGCGTGCCTGGAGCGGCTCTGCCAGCCCTTCTACGCCGCCAGGCTGGGCCGCCCCTCGCTGCCGCCGGGCGTCTCCTGCCGCAGGCTCCTGCTCGGCTACCTGCTGGGCCTCGGTTCCGAGCGCGCCAGCGCCCTGCAGGCCAGCGACACGCTCTCGCTCCGCGAGTTCCTCGGCTCCGGGCTTAACGAGTCGACGCCGGACCCCTCCCCGCTCTGCCGCACGCGCCAGCGCCTCGACCTCGAGACGCATAAGAAGGTTTTCGCTTGGGTGCTGGAGAGGCTGCGGGCCGCCGGACTGGCCAAAGGCGAGACGGTGGGGGTGGACGCCACCCCGCTGGAAGCCCACGCGGCGCTGAGCACGCTGCAGCGGCGGAACACCCAGGAGGGCTCCGGGGAGTTCCTCGAGCGCCTGGCGCAATCCGCGGGGCTCGAGACGCCGACGAAGGAAGAGCTGCTCGAGTGCGACCGCCGGCGCAAGAACCAGTCGCTGGCGAACAAGGAGTGGGAGCATCCGGTCGATCCGGACGCCCGGGTGACCCGCAGGCAGGACGGCGCGACGGACAGGGCCCATAAGGCCGAGCCCGCGGTGGACTTGGACAGCGGCGCGCTGGTGGGGCTGACCGTGCAGGCCGCGGACCTAGGCGACACGGCGACGCTCGGGCCGACGCTGGCGGCGGTGGCAGAGGCGCAGGGCGGGAAGCCGCAGACGGTGGTGGCGGACCAGGGGTACCCCAGCGGCGCGACGGTGCTGGCGCTGGAGGAGTCCGGGCAGGAGCCGGTGCTTCCGGAGCCGCAGCGGAAGCCGCGCAAGTGGGAGCCGGGGCAGGAAGCCGAGCGCACGGCGGGGGAGGCGAACCGGGAGCGGGTCGCCGGCGAGCGAGGCCGCCAGCTGGAGCGGCAGCGCTGCGAGAAGGTCGAGCGGTCGATGGCCCCCAGGTACGCGACCGGCGGGCTGCGGCGGGTCCACCTGCGGGGCCACAGCAACATCCTGAAGCGACTGCTCATCCACGCCTGCGGGTACAACTTGGGTGTCCTGATGCGGTCGCTGACGGGGATCGGTACGCCCCGCAGCCTGCTAGGCGGCGGCTCCCTGGCCGTTGCGGCGCTAATTTGGCCCGGAGAAGGCCTCGGGAAGGCCCTGGAACGGCTTCTGAGCGCGTTCTCGAGCGTCTGGGCCGCCCGGCGGCCCGCGCTCGGGCTCGGAGCCTAGTTCGCAGAAGCCTTCGCTGCGTTCCGCCGCGTCTCGGCGGGAACTCGGACAGCGCCCTTTATCAACGGGCTCCTAGGGGCTACAACGGGTCGATGCTCTCCGCGACATGGCGCCGGTAAGTTACTCGCACGGGCTGCAGACCCGCATCGCGGCACGCCGTGTACTCCACGATCCGAATCGCCGTGCTGCTGGACTGGCGCACGGTTCTTCCGACCCCTAGGGCGAAACCGATCTGGATCTCGCTCATGCCGACCTCCGCCCGCCCGTCGGCCACCTTGTCCCACATCTCCTCCGTCCAGTGCTCGTAGGTCTCCTTCGGGGCCGTGACGAAGAAAATGTCGTCCACGAACACGCGATCCGGCACGCCGATCACGAAACTTGCTTCACCGCCGTCCTTCTCAAAGACGAGCCGCACCTCGCCCGCCCGGACCGTCACGGCCTTCGGCACGATCCGCTCCAAGGGGCCGAACAGCCTGTCGCCCGGCTGATAGCTCCACCGGTACCCCTCCTTAACCCACAACGGCCTGCCGACCAGCTTGCGCCGGGCTGATTCCAGATCGGTGACGTACGACTTCGGCACGAAGACATAGGCGTCGGCGGGCAGTTCGATCCGCTTGGGCTCCGGCTTGAGACTCAGGTTCGCGATCCGGTGCCGCTCGTAGAAGTGATACCCAACGTAGACCACGCCGAGGACCAAACTGACCTTGAGCCCGAGCCGGACGCGGTAGAACCATTCCGCTTCAACCCAATTCACGACCTGCCTCCCGGCTGGCCCGCCGCCGCGCTGCGGCATCCGCTTGCGGCGCACCCTACCTGTACGCAAGATACAGCATGGACACACCCCCGGTGAGGGAATGCGCCTCGACCCTGGCGAAACCGGCCTCGCGGAAAAGGCCGCAGACTTCCGGCGGGGAGGGAAAGCGGGCCACCGAATCGTGCAGGTAGGAGTACGCCCCGCCGCTCGCCGAGACCGCGTTGCCGACCCGGGGCAGGACATAGCGGAAGTAGGCGTTGAACACGGCCCCCCAGACCCGCGACTGCGGCTGCGCGAACTCCAGCACGGCGAGGCAGCCGCCAGGGGCCAGCAGGCGGGCGAACTCCAGCGCTCCGCCCCGGTAGCTAGCTAGATTGCGCAAGCCGTAGGCGACCGTGATCAAGTCCAGGCAGCCGTCGGGCAGCGGCATCCGGGTCGCGTCGGCCTCAGCCAGCCAGCCCCGCGAGCCCTTGGCGGCGAGCTTCGCAGCCGCCCTCTGGAGCATGGGGCGCGAGAAATCCGAGGCCAGCACTGCGGGACCCGCCGAGGGCTGCAGGCGGGCACCTTCCCGGGCCAGGGCCAGAGCCAAATCGCCCGTGCCGCAGCACAGGTCCGCAACGCGCACTCCCGGCCTGCTCAGGTACGGTCGCACCGCTCGCACCAAGTAGCGCCGCCAAAGGCGGTCGATTTGGCCGGACAGCAAATGGTTCAGCAGGTCGTAGCGCGGTGCCACCCGGCCGAACATCTCCCGGATGGTTCGGGCGGCAACAGCCTCGTTCCCGGGCTCCACTCCGGCGGGACTGGCACCTCGCGCTACCGGGCTGGGACGCACCGGCTACACCGCCGCCGCTTCCCGCTCGCGGCAAGCCCGCAGGGCGTATTCCGTGGCCTCGAGCACTTGGGCGGCCGGCGGATCTAGTTCCTCGCCGACGGTGCCGATGCGGTCGGCCAGCACGAAGCGCGCCCGGCCCCCGACGGACTTCTTGTCGCCTCCGATCCGGGCCGCGATGCCGGCGGCGCCGAGGTCGGCCAGATCCGGCAACGAGGCATAGCCCAAGCTGCATTCCTCGATGCGCGCCCGTTCCGCGGGGGCCAACCGTCCGCGCAATTCGGACAGCCGCGCAGCGGCCACCATCCCGAAGGCGACCGCCTCCCCGTGCAGCAGCCGGCTGTAGCCGGTCTCGGCTTCGAGCGCATGCCCCAGGGTGTGGCCGAAGTTCAGGATGCGACGCAGACCGCCCTCGCGCTCGTCGCGTCGGACAACCTCGGCCTTGATGCGCACCGACTCGGAGATCATGTGCTCGACCGCGCCCGGGTCGCGGCCCAGGACGCTACTGCGGTTCCCTTCCAGGAACCCGAAAAGCTCTGCGCTGCGGATGATGCCATGCTTGACAACCTCCTGCAGGCCGGCTCGGTATTCGCGGTCGGGCAGCGTGCCCAACGTGGTGGGGTCGATGAGCACCCAGCGCGGCTGGTGGAATGCCCCGACCAAGTTCTTGCCGCTGGCGAGGTTGACCCCCGTCTTGCCGCCGACGGACGCGTCCACCTGAGCGAGCAGCGTGGTCGGCACCTGCACGAAGTCGATGCCCCGCATGTAGACGGCCGCCACGAATCCGGCCACATCCCCGAGCACCCCGCCGCCCAGCGCCACCACGACGCTGCGCCGGTCCGCGCCAGCTCCATGCATCTCCCGGCACAGGCGCTCGACCGTCTCGAGGCGCTTGCGAGGCTCGCCTAGCGGCGTCGCAAGCAGCGTCCAGTCCTCCCCGCCGAGGCCCCGGGCGAGGCGCTCGCCCAGACGGTCCCACACGGTCTCGTCCGCGATCACGAACAGCTTGCGTGCGCCAAGGACCTCGCGGATCCCCGCGCCCGCCCGCTCGAGCAGCCCGGCTTGGATATGCACCGCGTACTGCCAGCCGCCGGTTTCGACGCGCACGAGCCGCATAGACCCTCTTGTACCATGAGCTTCGGGCTTGGAAGACCCGCGGCGGCCGCCCGGACCCGAAAGCCCCTCCGGCCAGCCGCATGGAAACGGATTTCCTCATCATCGGCGCGGGCGTCGCAGGCCTCAGCGCCGCCATCGAGGCCGCCTCGGCCGGCCGCGTGCTGGTCCTGACCAAGGATCGCCTCACGGAGTCCGCCACCGAATACTCGCAGGGCGGCGTCGCGGTCGCCTTGAGCGACGACGACCAGGTCAGCCTCCACGAGCAGGACACCCTGCAAGCGGGCGCTGGCCTCTGCGACCCGCAGGCTGTGCGGGCGCTGGCCGAAGCCGGGCCGAACCGCATCCAGCGGCTGATCGAATGGGGTGCCGAGTTCGACACCGATGGCGGCAAGCTGACGTTCTCCATCGAAGGGGCCCACAGCGTCAACCGGGTGCTCCACGCCGGCGGGGATTCGACGGGCCGGGAAATCGCGCGCACCCTGTTCCGCAAAGCACAGTCCCTAGACGCCATTTCGTTCCGGAGCTTCGCCTCGGTCGTCGACCTGCTCGCCGAGGACGACGAGGTCTGCGGTGCCGTCGCCTGGAACGAGCGGGAGCGGGAGCTCGTGCCGGTCTACGCCCGCGCCATCCTCCTCGCGACCGGGGGCATCGGCCGCTTGTATCGGGAGACCACCAACCCGGACGTGGCCACCGGCGACGGCGTGGCCATGGCCTACCGCGCCGGGGCGGCCATCGCCAACATGGAGATGGTGCAGTTCCACCCTACGGCGCTGTTCCTGGAGGGGGCTCCCCGGTTCTTGCTCTCGGAGGCCTTGCGAGGCGAGGGTGCCGTCCTCCGCAACGCCGACATGCAGCGCTTCATGTCGCGCTACCACGAGCTGGAGGAGCTCGCCCCCCGGGATGTGGTCTCACGGTCGATCGTGGGCGAGCTCGCCCGGCTCCGCAGGGGGCCGGTCTACTTGGACCTGACGCATCTGAAGGCAGGCTTCGTGCATAAGCGCTTCCCGCGCATCTACCGCACTTGCCTCGCCTACGGCGTCGACCTCGAGGTGCAGCCTGTGCCCGTGCATCCCGCAGCCCATTACGCGATGGGCGGGGTCTGGACCGGCTACGACGGGGCGACGACGCTGCCGCGCCTGTACGCGGCGGGGGAAACCGCCTGCAACGGAGTGCATGGTGCGAACCGCCTAGCCAGCAATTCCCTTTTGGAGGGGCTCGTCTTCGGAGCCCGCGCGGGCGAGGCTATGCGGCGCCACGCCGGGTCGCCGCTGCGCAGGCCCCGGGTGCGCCGCAGCCAGACCGCCAGCGCCCTGCCCGGGAACGCCATCGCCAACCTCCGCCACCTGGCCTGGAAGCACGCCGGCATCACCCGCTCCGGCGAGGGGCTGCGAGCCGGCCTCGAGCAGCTGGGCCTGCTCTCCACGCTGTTCGAGAAGGGCTTGGCGCGCAACAGCCGGCACGGTTTCGAGACCGACAGCATGTACCAAGTCATCCGGCTGATCGCACGCTGCGCACTGGCCCGCGAGGAGAGCCGCGGCGGGCATTTCCGCACCGACTGGCCCGCGCCGCGGCCCGACTTCCGCAAGCATTCGCAGATCCGGCGCGGCCAGGGAGTGCGCTTCGTCGCGGTCGGGGACCCAGCCGCGTAGACCGCAGCCTCAGCGCACGAGGATCCAGATGTTGCGGAACTGCACGAAGCTATGCATGTCGTGCAGCTGCAGCCCGATCGGCCCCTTCGTCGGCCGGTCGGGATCGCCCGCGTGCTCGGCCGCCAGCACGCCGTTGAGGAAGACGCGGATGGACTCCTTGCGGGACTCGATGTTGATGCGGTTCCACTCCCCGACGCGGGCGAGGCCTTCCCGCGCCCGCGCCAGCCCATAGATCGACCCCGTGGGCCACCGCCCCGTGTACTCGCTATCGATTTGGATTTCGTAGCCGAGCTTGGAGGGCGTGCAGGTGTAGTCGGGCACCTCTGCGATGCCGCAGCGCGCCCGCGACGGATCCCGGATCGAAATGCCGCTGTTGCCGGGAGTGTTCACCCAGTACTCCAGATGCAGGTCGTACTCCTCGAACTCCCCCTGCGTGTAGAGCCAGGACTGCCTTGTGCTCCATTGCCGGAACTCCTCGGCGCCGATGCTGGAGTAGCCCGCGAACGCTTCCTGGCGATCGTGGCCGAACGAAGCCGAGACCACTCCGTCGGAGCGCAACCGCCAGTGCCCCAAGCCGAGCACCTCCCAGTCGTCGAGGCCGTTGCGCAGCAGGTCCCGCCAGTCCGCGGCGTAGTTCGGCACTGCCAACAGCGCCAGGGCCAAGGCCAGAATCGTCTCCCGCACGGCGTCCTCCTCTTCGTCGTCAGCCGACGTACTGCACTTCCTCTTCGAGCTCCAAGCTGAAGCGCTCGCGGACGCGCTCCTTCAGCTCCGCAACGAGGCCGCGGATCTGCGCGGCAGTTCCGCCCCCCAAGTTGTACAGCAAGTTGGCGTGGTACGGGGCGATCTCAATCCCCCCGCTGCGCACGCCCTTGGCCCCCACCTGCTCCAGGAAGTACGCCGAAGCGACCTTGCCGCCCCGCACCGCCCGCGCGGGCACCGCGGCAGCGGCCCTGGGCGGCAAGGCGTCCAGATAGAGGTTCTTGAAGATGCTCCCGGCGCAGCGCATGCTGGGCGGGAACTTCTCGTCCCGGATAGCGCGGATCTCTTCCGCCCGGGCGCGCAAGGCCACCGGGTCGCCCGCCGGCAGCCGCAGGGAGACCCCCAGGATGAACCAGTCCTTGCGGCGCTTGAACACCGACTCGCGGTACTCGAACGCGCAAGCGACGCGCCCCAGCGTCCGGGGCTCGCGCCGGTCGAGGAAATCCACACGCTCGACGAACTCCTCCAGCGAGTGGCCGTAGGCCCCCGCATTGCCGTAGACGGCCCCGCCGACCGAACCGGGAATGCGGGTGAGGGTGTGCAACCCATCCAGCCCTTGCGCGAGCGTCAGATCGACCAGGCTCTGCAGGCTGGCCCCGGCCTCGGCTTCGACCGTGCCGTTGCGGCAGGCGAGGCCGTCGGCCACGTACCGCAGCACCAGCCCTCGGAAACCCGCGTCCGAGACGACCACATTGGAGCCTTCGCCCAGCAAGTAGCAGGGCGTGCCGGTCTCGCGGCAAGCCTCGGACGCCTCCCCAAGGGCCCCGGGGCTGGCGGTGCAGCCGAACAGATCTGCGGGGCCACCAATGCCGAAACGGGTATGCCCCGCCAGCGGCACGCCTGTCCTCAGGCGCAAGCCGTCGATCTCCCGGAGCCGCTCGGCGAGCCCAGGCTCCACCTGAACCACGCTCTCCAATACCCAATTGTAAGTTCGGGAGATGCGGCTATTGCATCATGGAGACATGCACTTCCTGTTCCCCGGGTTCGGGCCGGAGGCTCGCCAGTTCCTACGCGACCTAGGGCGGAACAATAACCGCGAGTGGTTCCAAGCCAACAAGAAAATCTACGAGGAGACCTTGCGGAAGCCTTTGCTCGAGCTGACTGGCGAGCTCGGCAACGCCCTCGCCGAGTACGCTCCGGGCTACCTCGCCGACCCTCGCAAGAACGTGTACAGAATCTATCGCGACGTACGCTTCTCCAAGAACAAAGACCCCTACAAGACGCAGGTAGCAGCGGTGTTCCCGCCCCTGGGGCTGGACCGCCACGCGGGAGCTGGGTTCTACTTCCACTTCTCAGCGGACGAGCTGCTAGTAGGGGGCGGAGTCTACGCTCCCGGCTCGCCGGAGCTCCGACAGATCCGGCGTCAAATCGCCGCCGCCCCGGACGAGCTGCGCGCAATCCTCGCCGCGGAGGCGTTCCGGTCCACGTTCGGCGAGTTGGAGGGCACCACACTGAAGCGCATCCCGCAGGGCTTCCCGCGCGACCACCCGGCCGCCGACCTGCTCGTGCGCAAGCAGTTCCTGGCCGGAGCCACGCTTGCCGGAGAAGAGGTCGAGAGGCCCGGGATCGGGGCGCTGCTCAACCAGCATTTCCGAGCCCTCGCCCCGCTCTTGGAGTACCTGAACCGGCCCCTGCGGTAGCTGATCGCGTGCGTATCCGTAGCGGAACTGCCGAGCGGGGGAACTCTTTGCAGCCGGGCACGCAGATCCGCCCCGGGAAGCGGTACTGCCTGCAGCCAACCTTGCACTGGATCCGCGGCATATCCCAAGGCCCTGCACGGATATTCGTGAAGGAAACTCGGGCGAGCTCCCGGCATGACGCGGACGGAGCGGGAGTACGACGCACGCCTACCCTGCGGTGGGTTCGCCCGGTGCTGAGCAGACAGCTACGATAGCTGCTGCAGGGCCAGACGGCGCTGCCACTGCATGGCGTACCGCGACATCCGGGAATTCATCGGTGCCCTCGAGCGCGACGGAGAGCTCAAGCGCGTCGTGGCGGAGGTCGATCCGCGGCTCGAGATCTCGGAACTGGCCGACCGGGCGGTGAAGAGCGGCGGCCCGGCGCTCCTCTTTGAAAATCCGCGAGGCTCGGCGGTTCCGGTCCTGATCAACGCCTTCGCCTCGCTCTCCAAGATGCACATCGCGCTGGAAGTGGAGGCCCTCGACCACATCGCGCGGCGCATTGAGGAGTATCTGGACCTCGGCGTCCCCAAGGGGGTGGCAGGCAAGCTCAAGGGCCTCGCCAAACTAGCCGAAGTACGCAATTTCCTCCCCCGGACCGTGCGCTCCGGCGACTGCCAGCAAATCGTGCGGGAGACCGGCTTCTCGCTCCGCGACTATCCCGTCCTCACCTGCTGGCCCCGGGACGGAGGGCCGTTCATCACCCTGCCCATGGTGTTCTCGCGCAATCCGACCACCGGCAAGCGTAACTGCGGCACCTACCGCATGCAGGTCTACGACGAGCGGACCTGCGGGATGCATTGGCAGACCCACAAGCAGGGAGCGGAGCACTATCGCCGCTCGGTGCAGGAGGGCGGACGCACCCGCATGGATGTGGCGGTGGCGATCGGCTCCGACCCCGCCACCATGTTCTCCTCGATCCTGCCGCTGCCACCGGATCTCGACGAGATGCTGTTCGCCGGGTTCCTGCGCCGCAAGCCGGTCGAGATGGTCCGCTGCAAGACCGTCGACCTCGAAGTCCCCGCCAACGCGGAGATCGTGCTCGAAGGCCATGTCAACCTCGGGGAGCTCCGCCCGGAGGGGCCCTTCGGCGACCACACCGGCTTCTACACCCTCGAGGACGACTATCCGGTCTTCCACGTGGATTGCATCACGCAGCGCAAGGAGCCCGTCTACGCCACCACGATCGTCGGCCGCCCGCCCATGGAGGATTACTTCATGGGCAAGGCGATCGAGCGCATGTTCCTGCCCCTGATGCGGCTGCAGGCCCCCGAAATCGTCGACATGGCGATGCCCGCCGAGGGCATCTTCCACAATTTGATGCTGGTCTCGATCCGCAAGTCCTACCCAGGACAGGCCCGCAAGGTCATGAGCGCCATCTGGGGCCTCGGCCAAGCGATGTTCACCAAGTGCATCGTGGTCGTCGACCATGACGTGGATGTCCAGAACTACGCCGAGACGGCGTGGCAGGCTCTGAACAACATCGATCCCGAGCGCGACATCCAATTCACGCTAGGTCCCATCGACTCGCTCGACCACGCGAGCCGCCTGCCGAACTTCGGCTCGAAGATGGGGATCGACGCCACTCGCAAGTGGCCCGCCGAGGGCTTCGCCCGCCGGTGGCCCGAGGTCATCAAGATGGACGAGGCGGTCCGGCGTCGCGTAGACCCCATCTGGGACGCGCTGGGACTGGGCTAGCGCACCGTATCTTCCCGAGCGCCATGACGCGCCGCGTCGCAATACCGCTGCTGGTGGCGGGGCCCCTAGGCTGGGGGGTGGTGCAGTTGGGACGCAGTCTCCCTTGGCTGACTCCGCAGACCTGGAGGCCGCCCCTGGGGCGAGTGGTGGAGCTTGAGACAGTGGCCGTGGCGTCCGGCTCCTTCGACCGGCGGACGCTGCGCAAGGGGCGCGTGGAGGCGGTGCTCGCCTCTCCCGGCCAACTCATCGGCCCGCACGAGCCGCTACTGGAGTTCAAGGATCTCGCCCTGTTGGAGTCGCGGGCCTCGCTCGAGCGCAAGATCGAGACGCTGCGGACGGAAGCCGCCGCCGCCCGGGACGAGCGGGCCGTCCGGGCGCAGGCTGCCGGCGACGATGTGCGCCTTGCCGCACTGCAGCACCTCGAAGAGTCGCATAGCGCCGCTCGGAAGGATCTCGAACGCTGGCGGACCCTCTTCCGCGAAGGGTTGGTGGCCCGTCTGGAGTACGAACGCCGGGAGAGCGAGTTCGCGGCGCTCGACCAGCGGCTCCAGAGCGCGCGCGACACCCTGCGCCAGCCGTCGGCCCAGGCGTCCTTCCCGGCGACTGGGGTCCCCGCGGAACTCGGTCGGGCCGAGCGCCTCCTGGCTCGCCTGGAGCGGCTGCAGGATACGTTCCACGTGAGCAGTCCGTCCGAGGCCGTCGTGGAATCGATTCACGTGCAGGTCGGCGAGATGCCGGAGCGGGGCACGCCCTTGGCGACCCTGGCCCGCACTGTCCTGCCGAGGCTCGAAGCACCTGTGGACTCCGACGCTCGGATCGCCGCAGTGCTGTCCGCCTGCGAGGTGCCCGGACCGTTGGCTTTTTCGATTCGGGACGGCTTCCTGCGGGTGACGGCCCCGGCTTCGCGGATCCGGCCCGGGGAAGTCTGCCCGGTCTCCGTCCTGTACGTGCCGTAACGCAACCGGCCTGGAACTCGCCTTAATTGGCTTAGGACGCCATGTCGACCGAACATGCCCAGGATGCCGCCGAGATCGGCAAGCGCTTGCTTGAGCAGAAGATCGTCATCCAGACCCATCGGCTCAAGAAGACCTATGTCATGGGCGACCAGCAGATCCACGCCGTTGCCGGCGTGGACATCGAGATCCGCGTCGGAGAGTACGTCGCTCTGATGGGCCCTTCGGGCTCGGGGAAGTCCACCCTGATGAACCTGATCGGGGCACTCGACACGCCCTCGGCGGGCGATTACTACATCGCCGGCCAGTTGGTCAGCGCGATGTCCGACGACGAGCTGGCGTACATCCGCAACCGCGAGATCGGATTCGTCTTCCAGACCTTCAATCTCCTGCCCCGGCTGACGGCGCTGCAGAACGTCGAATTGCCCTTGGTCTACGCCGGCGTCGCCCCGGCGCAGCGCATTGAGCGGGCCCAGCGGGCCCTGCAGCAGGTCGACCTGACCGAGCGCATGTACCACAAGCCCAGCGAGCTCTCGGGCGGCCAGCGGCAGCGCGTGGCCATCGCCCGGGCGCTCGTGGGCGACCCCTCGATCATCCTTGCCGACGAGCCCACCGGCAATCTCGACACGGCGACCTCGAACGAGATCATGGGGGTGTTCGATGTGCTCCACAAGCAGGGCAACACGATCATCCTGGTCACTCACGAGCCGGACATCGCCATGTACGCGCACCGGATCATCCACCTGCGCGACGGAGAGGTCGAGTCCGACAGCCGTCAGTGGGACGGGCCCAACCGCGATTCCGAGTGAGGGCGCGGTGGGCGCGTCGTGGGCAGCCGCCCTTACGGGCCTGTCCGCGGCAATCGCTGTGGGCGGCTGCGCCTACTTCGTGCTGGCACTGGTTGCGACGCACCGCTTTGCGGTCCGTCGCCAGGCCCGCCGGACGACCCTGGATGCGGGGCTGTCGTTCAGCGTGCTCAAGCCGCTGGCCGGCCCCGAGCCCGATCTTGAGGAGAACCTACGCGGGTTCTTCCGCCTGGACCATCCGCGCTACGAAGTCCTGTTCGCCGCCCGCGACGCCGAGGACCCAGCGCTGCAGTTGGCCGCTTCCCTCGCCGCGAGGCATCCGGCGGTCCGCTCCCAAGTCCTGGCGGTCGGCGAGCCGTCCTGCCCCAACGCCAAGGTCCATGCGCTGACCCAGATGACGGCTGCCGCGACCGGGGAGATCCTGGTGATCAGCGACAGCGACATCCGCACTGGACCCGAGCTGCTGCGCGCACTCGAAGCGGAGTTCTCCGATCCCGTCGAGGGCGTGGTGACCTGCCCGTATCGGGCTATGGCGGGCCCGAGCCTCTGGTCGCGGTTGGAGGCCCTCGGGATGAATGGCGAGATGTGGCTCGGCGTGCTGGTTGCACAGCACCTCGCTCCGATGGACTTCGCCGTGGGCCCCACGATGGCCGTCCGCCGGGAGTGCCTGGAAGCAGTCGGCGGCTGGCGAGCGGTGGAGGAGCATCTAGCCGAGGATTTCCAAATAGGGCGCTTGGCAACGAGAGCGGGGTACAAGGCTCGCCTCGGCGGCTTCGTCGTCGAGCATCGCATCGGCTCCCAGGGCTGGGCGGAGAATCTGGCGCACCGGCTGCGCTGGTGCCGCTCCACCCGGCGGTCGCGGCCCTTGGGCTATTGGGGCCAAGTGTTCGCCAACCCTCTGCCTTGGGCGCTGGTGCCGCCGCTGCTCATGCCGGTCGCGGCTTGGCCGTGGCTGCTGCTCGTCGGATGCGGCGTCCTGCGGGCAATCGTCCTGGACGCGGTCGGTCGACGGATTCTCCGGGCCGATGCGCCGTTGCGGCGAGCATGGCTGGTGCCCCTGCAGGACTCGCTCAGCTTGGCGCTCTGGATCGCCGGCTTCTTCGGGCGGCACGTCGTCTGGCGCGGACGGACCTACCGGGTGAGCCGTGACGGCCGCCTCCAGCCCCGGGGGCGCGAAATTCCGCAAACCCGTGCATCGACCGGATCGTGAGCGGAGCCCGCTGTGCTCGCTGTGCGATAGATTGGGCGGGAGCTGACTCGCGCTGGATGCGCCGGAGCATCTGACGGACAATTCGGAATTCAAGGAGCGCATCGAACACCACGCGCGGACGCCCGTATGCACTCGTCCGCATCAAGACGCGGGGAACCTATGCCCGGCAGTTTCCGCAAACCCCGACGATGTGGCCCAAATGCGGGGCTCGACTAATGTGGTTCCAAGCGCCGAGCACGCTCCAGATTCCTCTGCCGTAGCGGAGTGTCCCCGAGGCACCGTCGCGCTAGCCCGCGGGCCCCGAAATAGGGGCCAGTCCCGCGGAGGGTCTGAGGGGCGCTCTCGGACCCTCCATGGGAGCCTCGGACCAACGCCCGCCGTCTACCCGTGCCGTGCGGCACCCGCTGCGGGGCTCCGAACTCAGGCAGCGTTCCGTTCGGCGTAAACGCCGAACTCCTCGCGCAGTACGTCGCAGATCTCGCCGAGCGTCGCATACGCCCGCACAGCTCGGAGCAACGCCGGCATCAGGTTCTGGTTGCCGCGGGCTGTCCGCCGCACCTCCGCCAGGGCCATCCGCACGTTGGCGGCGTCCCTTTCCCGGCGCAGCTCCGCGAGTTTCGCCCCCTGCCGTCGGCTTGCCCGTTCGTCAATCACCAGCGTCTCAATCGGCTCGCTCTGGTCCTCAACATGCACATTCACCCCGACGATCTTCAATTCGCCGGATTCGACCCTGCGTTGGTATTCGTAGCTCGACTTGGCGATCTCCGCCTGCGGATAGCCTTGCTCCACGGCGGCGACCATGCCGCCAAGCTCGTCGATGCTGGCAAGCTCCCGCCAGCAGTGGGCTTCCAGCTCGTCCGTCAGGTGTTCGAGGAAGTAGCTGCCCCCGAACGGGTCGACCGTTTCCGTGACGCTGGTCTCGCTGGCGATCACCTGCTGCGTGCGCAGGGCGAGCAGAGCCGCCTCGGAGGTCGGCAGAGCGTAGGCCTCGTCGAGAGAGTTCGTGTGAAGCGACTGCGTGCCGCCGAGCACAGCGGCCAGGGCTTGCAGCCCCGTGCGCACCATGTTCACTTGGGGCTGCTGCGCGGTCAGCGAGACTCCGGCGGTCTGGGCGTGGAACCGCAGCTTCAGCGAGCGGGGGTTCCGGGCCCCGAACCGCTCCTCCATGATCCTGGCCCAGACCCTGCGCGCGGCCCGGAACTTGGCGATCTCTTCGAAGAAGTCGCTGTGGACATCGAAGAAGAAGCTCAGCCGCGGGGCGAACGCGTCCACTTCCAGCCCCCGCCGCAAGGTCCACTCGACATAGGCGATGCCCGCCCCGAGGGTGTAGGCGAGCTCCTGGGCGGCGGTCGCGCCGGCCTCCCGAATGTGGTAGCCGCTGATGGAAATGGGATTGAACCGAGGCGTGCGCTCCGCAGCGAACTCCAAAGTATCCACCACTAGCCGCATCGACTCGCGCGGCGGGTAGATGTACTCCTTCTGGGCCATGTACTCCTTGAGGATGTCGTTTTGGATGGTGCCCGCAAGCGTTTCGAAGGGGACGCCCTGCTTCTCGGCGAGCGCCAAATACATCGCCCACAGGATTGCGGCCGACGAGGTGATCGTCATCGACGTGGTGACTTCGTCGAGGGGGATGCCCGCGAACAGCGCCTCCATGTCGGCGAGCGACGAGACCGCCACCCCGCACTTGCCCACCTCGCCCTCCGCTAGGGGGGCGTCGCTGTCGTAGCCCATCAGCGTCGGGAGGTCGAATGCCACCGACAGGCCCGTCTGGCCCTGCTCCAACAGAAAACGGAAGCGGCGGTTGGTCTCCTCGGGCGTGCCGTAGCCGGCGAATTGCCGCATGGTCCATCGCCGCTGGAGGTACATGCGGGGGTGGACACCGCGGGTGAAGGGCCGCTCGCCGGGGCGGCCGAGTTCGCCCGAGCCGCCGTTGGAAGCGGTGTACAGCTTCTCGACGGGCAGGTTGGAGAGAGTCCGCCGAGCCACGGCCTAGAACGCCAAGATGGCTGTGCGGGCGACTTCGTCTTCGTTGGGCACGTATAGGATCTTGCACCGTTCGCAGCGATAGACCTCGGGATTCTTGCCGAATTCGGCTTCCACCTCGGGTCCGTAGCCGTACCAGCGCTTGAGGTGGCCGGCGCAGATCTTCTTCTTGGCCGGCTCGTCGCAAGCCCGCTGCCGTAGGAGGCGCCGCTTCACGAACGTACCGTCGGACAGGCGGGCGACAAGGTTCTTGGGCTCGAGGGGGGCTTCGGCGACGGCGGCGCTGGTGTCGCTCATTGACGTTCCGCTAGCATTCTAGCAAACGTCCGGTTGATCGATCTTCGTCGCGGCAGGCAGCTTGCCGGCGTAGCGCACGGTCTCGGCACAGCGCTACTCCGCCTTCGTAGGCTCCGCGTTCTGGTTTGGCCCGCACCTGGACGAAACGGAGTCGAAGCGGGCCCGCAAGGCGATGGGGGCACCAAACATAGCCCGGCCTACTAGGCTGGCCTTCCGGGACAGGTATTGACGTAAGTCATTGGTTCATTTGAACCAGCGTCCGTTTGGGAAGATGCGGTACTGGGTACGCTACAGGCGCAAGCCGAGCAGGTCGAGGGCTTGTTGCGACAGCGGCGTGGGTGGGTGAGCATGTCACAGCGCTTGACTTGGCCCAGCTGGGGCTGCACCCAGTTCTGGGCGATGGTCGCCAAGTCGGCGAGGAACGTGCGGAAACTGTGCAGCGGCGCTCCCTGCGGAGTGCGCTGGGCGGCGGCCTTGCGCCGCGCCACCGGAGAGGCGCACCCGGCTGGGACGGCTTGATCGTGTCCCACGCCGCGGGGTAAGAGCTTGGCGTCGATCGCGGTATCCGGTGGGTAGGGCCGGGACACTCGGGCTGCCCCGCCAGGCAGCTTGACGGTGGTGTTGTCGCTCCCGGCCCTGATTCCCGGTTAAGGATTCCGGCACCATCCGGAACGTTTTGTGCTGCAATGATTTAGACGGTCCTCGGGGTGTTCGCGGATTTCACCTTGGGGTGCATCTCAATTCTTTGGAGGCCCCCTTGCCCCTGTCCCCCGACAGTGCTCCCACCCTGGCTTACGGCGTCTGCGACGACGACTGGACGGGCCTGGCCGGGCTCGGCATGGTGGTCCGGCTGGCCCGGTTCCTCGGGCTGCCCGAGAAGCTGGCCGCCGCGGTCCGCCTCCAGCGCCGCCGGCGCGGTGGCAGCGACGGGCAGAGGCTGCTGGCGCGGATCTACGCGGCCTGCGCCGGCGGGGGGCACCTCCACGCGGTCACCGCCCTGGGGGCCGATGACGTCGCCCGGCAAGCGTGCGGGCTGCGGGCCGTGCCCGATAGCCGGCGGCTCGGCGCAGACCTGCAGCGGATGCACGAGGCGACCCTGGAGGGGTTGCGGGAATGCGCGCGGCTGGTCAGCCGGCGGCTAGTGCCGCTGGTGGCGCAGGCGTGCGGGCAGCGGTGGGTGTCCGTGCCGGTGTGCGGGGACGGCCCGGGGATCGAAGTGGAGGGCCAGTTGTGCGAGAACGCCGAGCGCGGCTACCACGGCGAGCAGCAGTCCTGGCTGCCCTCGGTGTTCGTGGGGGCGGCGGGGGTCAGCGCCCGGCTGCATGCGGGCGGCACGGATGTGCGGGGGGATGGGCGGGAGCAGCTGGACCAGGATGTGGCACCTTTGCTGCCAGGGCGGCAGCCGGTGTGGCTGCGGGCCGCCAGCGCGGACTCCTGCAAGGATCTGATCAGCTCCTGCCGGCAGCGGGCTGGGGATGATTCCGGGAGCGTGACCGATCCGCGCCAAAAGGCCCCGCTTCTGCGTCTGGCGTCCGCGATGGGGTTGCGGGAGGATGAGTGGGAGCCCCTACGCGGCGGGCAAGGAGCGGGCGCTCGCGGGGGCGTACCGGCCGGCCCGGGGGCCGGAGGAGCCGGTGTGCATGGTGATGCTGGTGAGCCGCGACCGGCTGCCGCTGGCGGAGTTGGGGCGGCGGCACCGCGGCAAGCAGGGGCAGGAGCCTGCGTTCCAGGGGCCGTTGCCGGACCTGGGTCTGCAGCCTCCGCCGTGCCGCTCGCACGCGGCGCAGCAGGGTTTCTACCTAGGCGGGCAGATTGCGCAGCTGCTGCTGCGGCTGCTGCCGTACCAGGTGCTGCCGTCCGCGGCGCGGCAGCCCGGGCTGCGGCCGCTGATCCGGTACTGCGTGGGCAGCGTGGGGCGGCTGCGGCTGCTGTGCAACAGGAGCAACCTGCGGTGGAACTGGCTGCTGCCTGCGGCGAGCCGGATGGAGCCGGGCCTAGGGCCGGACTCTCCGCTCAAGCAATACAGCCCCGCAACCCTCATCTCGGGAAATTATCCGGGAATCTAAAGATCGATCTGTTTACGATGAAAAAGAAAACATCCATTACTCGCCACTTCCCGCTCGCCGCCGCAGGGAGCGGGCCACACCGTTGAGGCAGGTCGGCGGCTAGTTGTACGCTATCGGGTGACGGGGCCGGACTTCGGCTCGCGAATCTGGATTCGTCCGGCGGGAAGTCACGAGCATGGCGAGACGACGGTTGGGGAAGCGGGCAGGCGACGCAGGGGTGGTCCCGAACGGCGGGGCCACCATCGGCCACGAGGCCGAGTTGTGGGCGATGGCCGACGCCCTGCGCGGCTCAATGGATGCCGCCGAGTATAAGCATGTCGTCCTCGGGCTGATCTTCCTCAAGTACATTTCCGATGCCTTCGAGGAGCGCAGCGCGGCGGTGCTGGCCGAGTTCGGAGAGGACGCCGCCGAGGACCGCGACGAGTACGTCGCCGAGAATGTCTTCTGGGTGCCGGCCGAGGCCCGGTGGGCGCATCTGCGGGCGCAGGCGAGGCAGGCGACTGTCGGACTGACCGTCGATCAGGCCATGGCGGCGATCGAGCGCGACAACCCCGCGCTCAAGGATGTGCTGCCGTGCGACTACGCCCGGCCCGCGCTCGACAAGCGCCGGCTCGGCCAGTTGATCGACCTCGTCAGCAGCATCCAGGTGGGAGACGAGGACGCCCGCTCCCGCGATGTGCTGGGCCGGGTCTACGAGTACTTCCTCTCGCAGTTCGCGAGCGCGGAGGGCAAGAAGGGCGGCGAGTTCTACACGCCGCGCTGCGTCGTCAAGGTGCTGGTCGAGATGCTGGAGCCGTACCGGGGCCGGGTCTACGACCCGTGCTGCGGCTCGTCGGGCATGTTCGTGCAGTCGGTCGCGTTCATCCGCGCCCACGCCAGCGGCAACGGGAACGGCGGCAAGGCCAAGGCCGCCATCAGCATCTACGGCCAGGAGTCGAACTACACGACCTGGCGGCTCGCGAAGATGAACCTCGCCATCCGGGGCATCGCGGGCCGGATCGCCCACGGCGACAGCTTCCACAACGACCGCCACCCGGACCTGCAGGCCGACTTCATCCTCGCCAACCCGCCGTTCAACGTCTCGGACTGGGGCGGCGAGCGGCTGGCCGACGACAAGCGCTGGCGCTACGGCGTGCCGCCGAAGGGCAACGCCAACTTCGCCTGGGTGCAGCACATGGTCCACCACCTCGCGCCCGGAGGGGCGGCGGGCTTCGTGCTCGCCAACGGGTCGATGTCGTCGAGCCAGTCGGGCGAGGGGACGATCCGGAAGAACCTGATCGAGGCGGATCTGGTGGACTGCCTGGTCGCGCTGCCGGGGCAGCTCTTCTACTCGACGCAGATCCCGGCCTGCCTGTGGTTCCTGGCCCGCAGCCGCCCGCGGCGCGGCGAGGTGCTGTTCATCGACGCGCGCAAGCTCGGCCGGATGGTGGACCGCACGCACCGCGAGCTGACCGACGAGGACATCGCCCGCGTCGCGAGCACCTACCACGCTTGGCGCGACGGCGCGGACGCCTACGAAGACCTGCCTGGCTTCTGCAAGACCACTCCGCTCGCCGAGGTGCGTCGGCACGGCCACATCCTGACTCCCGGCCGCTACGTAGGCGCTGAGCCGCAGCCGGACGACGGCGAGCCGTTCGACGCGAAGATGAAGCGGCTGGTCGCGGAGCTGCAAGCGCAGCAGGCCGAAGGCGCGCGACTCGACGCTGCCATCGCCGAGAATCTGAACGCATTGGGCTTCGGAGGCAAGGGGTCGTGAGCAGTGCCGACGAGCAGCGCTGGCAACAGCGGCTCGACAACTTCGGAACCGCTCTCGCGCAGCTGACGAGCGCCTGCGAGCGTGAGCGGTACGACGACCTGGAACGGGCCGGCCTGATCAAGACGTTCGAGTTCTGTTTCGAACTGTCGTGGAACGTCCTCAAGGACCTGCTCTTCTACGAAGGGTATGAAGTGAAGGTGCCGCGCGCAGCGATCCGCAAGAGCTTCGAGGTCGACTACATCGACGAGAACGACTGCGAAACCTTGCTCGACGCCTTGGACAAGCGCAACCTGCTGAGCCACACGTACTGGAGCGATGTGGCCCGAGAAGCCGAGACGCTGATCAAGGAACGCTACTACCCGGTCCTGATACGACTCTATGCGGCCTTGGACGCCAAGCGGACGCCATGACGGACGGTCTCAAGGACGCGCATCGCGAGGCGATCATCGCCACGATCGCGGCCAACGAACGCGTGGAACGGGCCGTGCTGTTCGGGTCTCGGGCTACCGGGGCCAACACCGTGTCCTCGGATGTGGATATCGCGCTGTTCGGCGACCGGCTGACGCTGACAGATCAGGCCCGTCTCGCCGCGACGCTGGACGAGATTCCGATGGCGCAGTCGGTCGATCTGTTGCTGTACGACTCGATACGAGACCGGACGCTGCGGGAGCATATCGGGAACCACGGCGTCGACTGGTACGTGCAACCGAATCCTAGCTGCACCGATCTGGAGAAGTGGCCGATACGTCGCTTCGAGGAACTACTGCACGAACCCGTACGAAACGGGATCTACAAGAGCAAGGAACACCGGGGCCATGGCGTGAAGATCGTAAACATGGGTGAGGTCTTCGCACATCCAAGACTCCGTGCAGTACCGATGAGGCGAGTGGACCTATCGGACGCCGAGATCGAGCGGTTCTCCGTCTCGGAAGGTGATCTGCTCTTTGCGCGCCGTTCACTGGTAGCCGAGGGTGCAGGAAGATGCTGTGTCGTCCTTGATGTAGACGAGCCGACGACATTCGAGTCCTCGATAATACGCGCCCGGCCGGACGCGACCCGATCGGCCTCGCTTTATTGGTACTATTTCTTCTGTTCGCCGTCAGGATTGCACTGTCTTGACACAATCCGGCGTCAGGTTGCAGTCGCCGGCATCACCGGAAGGGATCTATCCCGGCTTGAGGTTCCTGAACCGCCTTTGGCCGAGCAACACACCATCGCCCGCATCCTCGGCACGCTGGACGACAAGATCGAGCTGAACCGGCGGATGAACGCGACGCTGGAGGCGATGGCGCGGGCGCTGTTCCGGTCCTGGTTCGTCGATTTCGACCCGGTGCGGGCCAAGATGGCGGGCCGCGGCACCGGGCTGCCGCAGGACATCGCCGACCTGTTCCCCGACCGGCTGGTGGACTCCGCGCTGGGGGAAGTGCCGGAGGGATGGGGTGTTGGCGTCTTGGACGATGCGGTGGAACTTCTCAACGGCGGGACGCCGCGTACGTCGGTCGAGCGCTTTTGGAACGGAGACATTCCCTGGTACACGGCGAAGGACGCTCCGGCTCCGTGCGATGTCTTCGCGGTAGAGACAGAGAGAACCATCACGCAGGCGGGCGTCGACAACAGCGCAACGATCGTGCTGCCATCGGGGACGACGGTCATTTCCGCACGTGGCAGCGTGGGGCGCCTCGCGTGTTTGGGACGGCCAATGGCCATGAATCAGACCTGCTACGGCATACGCGGTGCCGGTGGGTATGGAGATTTCTTCACATACTGGCTGGTCAGAGGGACGGTGGAAGAATTGCGGACCAGGACGCACGGCACGATTTTCGACACCATCACACGGCAGACGTTTGCGCTAGTCAACTCGGCCCTGCCCCCGGTGAGCGTCGCGGACGCGTTTGAGTCAGTGGTGCTGCCGATCATGGAACGCATCCTGAGCAACCTGCACCAGAGCGGTGCCATTGCGGCGCTCCGCGATACTCTGCTCCCGAAGCTGATCTCCGGAGAGCTGCGGGTGACCGGGCTGGCACCGGCGAGTGGGCACCATGATCGAGCGGCATTGATCGGAGCGCATGAAGCCTGACGGAGCCGCGAGCGTGGCCAATGCATCCCTGTCGGAATCGACCGTCGAAGCCGTCGCCCTCGACTGGCTGGAATCGCTCGGCTGGACCGTCCGGCACGGCCCGGGCATCGCACCGGACACGCCGGCGGCGCAGCGGACCGACTGACCGCGGGCTGGGAGTGGTTCAAGCGCTGGCGCACGATCGCGGGCGAGGCGCTGGCCGACCCGCGCCTGCCGCAGCTCCAGGTGCTGCTCGAAGGCGCCTGCGACCGGCGCCGGCTGCCGGCACCGGTCCGCGACTTCATCGTGTTCGAGGACGACGGCAGCGGCGCACTGGTCAAGAAGCTGGCGGGGTAACACCAGTTCCACGCCGTGCGGACCGCCGTCGCCGAGACGCTGCGGGCGGCGGCGTGGCAGCAGGCCGTGGCGGACGCCGAGGCGCACGGCCGCTCCGGGTCGCGCTGCCCGCGGGGTCGTGCCCGCGGCGACCGGCGGATCGGCGTGGTCTGGCACACCCAAGGGTCGGGCAAGAGCCTGACGATGGCGTTCTACGCCGGGCGCATCGTCCGCGAGCCGGCGCTGGCGAATCCCATCGTCGTCGTGCTGACCGACCGCAACGACCTCGACGAAACTGTTCGCGACGTTCGCGCGCTGCGCCGACCTGCGGGCGAAGCTCGCCGTGGAGTCCGGCGGCGTGGTGTTCAAGACGATTCAGAAGTTCTTCCCCGAGGAGAAGGGCGACCGCCATCCGCTGCTGGCGGACCGGCGCAATGTTGTGGTGATCGCCGACGAGGCGCACCGCAGCCAGTACGACTTCATCGACGGCTACGCCTGCCACATGCGGGACGCGCCGCCCCACGCCTCGTTCATCGGCTTCACCGGCACGCCCATCGAGCTGGCCGACGCCAGCACCCGCGCCGTGTTCGGCGACCACATCAGCGCCTACGACATCCTGACCGGCTTCGACGCGCCGAGCCTGCACACGATGTACGTGGACAAGCCGATGCGGGGCCACGGGCTGATGCAGGCCATTGCGCGGGTCAACCGGGCGTTCCGGGACAAGCCGGGAGGACTGGTCGTCGACTACCTGGGACTGGCCCACGAACTGCAGCGGGCGCTGGCGACGTACACGGAGAGCGGCGGCAAGGGGCAGACGACGCTCGACAAGGAGCAGGCGGTCCGGGTGCTGCTGGAGAAGCACGAGGTCTGCTGCGGCCTGTGCCACGGCTTCGACCGGTCCGCATGGACCACGGGCTCGCCGGCCGACCGGCTCCAACTGCTGCCGGCGGCGCTGGCGCACGTTCTGGCGCAGGAGGACGGCAAGGCGCGGTGTCTGCAGGCCGTGCGCGAGCTGTCGCGGGCGTTTGCGCTGGCGGTGCCGCATCCCGCAACGGTCCGCATGCGCGACGACGTGGCGCTGTTCCAGCATGTGCGGGCGGCGCTGGCGAAGCGGACCGGCCCCGAGTCGCAATCCGCCGAGGAGCTGGACCGTGCGGTGCGGCAGATCGTCTCGCGGGCCGTGGCCCCGGACGGCGTGGCGGACATCTTCGCTGCGGCCGGCCTGCGGAAGCCGGACATGGCGGTCCTGTCGGAGGACTTCCTGCGGGAAGTGCGCGGCATGCGCCGGAGGAACCTCGCCGTCGAACTGCTGGAGAAGCTGTTGCGGGGCGAGTTGGCGGCCCGGCGGCGGAAGAATGTGATGCAGGCGCGCTCGTTCGCCGAGCTGCTGGAGCAGACGCTCCGCCGCTACCGGAACCGTGCGATCGAGGCGGCGCAGGTGCTCGAGGAGCTGATCGGCCTGGCCCGGGAGATGCGCGAGGCGAACGCCCGCGGCGCGGCGCTGGGACTATCGGACGACGAGCTGGCGTTCTACGACGCGCTCGGCGTCAACGACAGCGCGGTGCAGGTGCTCGGTGACGCGACGCTGCGCGACATCGCCCGCGAGCTGGTCGGGACCGTACGGAACAACCTAGCCATCGACTGGACGCAGCGGGAGAACATCCGCGCCAATCCCCGCCGCCTCGTGAAGCGCATCCTGCGCAAGCACGGCTACCCGCCGGACAAGCAGGAGGCGGCGACGCGGACGGTGCTGGAACAGGCGGAGGTTCTGTCGAAAGGCTGGACTACGTAAATCCACATTCTCCGGGAACAATCGGACAACCCGTCCAACCCTGATTCCTGGACAAAAATTCCGGTTGCCAGCCGGAACGTGTTTATTTTGCAATGATTTAGACGGTCCTCCGGGGTGGCCGCGTATTCTACCTCGGGGATGCATCTCGATTTTCTGGAGGCTCCCTGGCTCCTGTCCCCCGCCAGCGCTCCCACCCTAGCTTGCGGCGTCTGCGACGACCACTTGACGGGCCTGGCCGGGCTCGGCGTGGTGGCCCGGCTGGCCCGGTTCCTCGGGCTGCCCGAGAAGCTGGCTGCGTCGGTCCGCCTCCAGCGCCGCCGGCGCGGTGGCAGCGCTGTGCAGCTGCTACTAGCGCTGATTTACTCGGCCTGCGCCGGCGGGGGCACCTCCACGCGGTCGACGCCCTGAGGACCGATGACGTCGCACGCCGAGCGTGCGGGCTGCGGGCCGTGCCCGACAGACGGCGGCTCGGAGCAGACCTGCGGCGGATGCACGAGGCGGCGCTGGAGGGCTGCGGCGGTGCGCACGGCTGGTCAGCCGGCAGCTGGTGGCGCAGGCGTGCGCGCAGCGGTGGGGGTCCGTTCCGGTGTGCGGGGACGGCCCGGGGATCGCGGTGGAGGGCCAGTTGTGCGAGAACGCCGAACGCGGCTGCCACGGCGAGAAGCAGTACTGGCTGCCCTCGGTGTGCGTGGGGGCGGCGTGGGGCAGCGCCCGGCTGTACGCGGGCGGCACGGACATGCGGGGGGATGGGCGGGAGCAGCTGGACCGGGATGTGGCCCTGGCTGCCAGGGCGGCAGCCGGTGGGGCTGCGGGCCGACAGCGCGTACTCCTGCAAGGAGCTGGTGAGCTCCTGCTGGCGGCGGGGCTGGGATGATTCCGTGAGCGTGACCTATCCACTCCAAAAGGCCCCGATTCTGCGTCTGGCGGACGCGAGGGGGTTGCGGGAGGACGAGGGGAAGCCTCTGGATGCGGCGGGCCAGGAGCGAGCGATCGCGGTGGCGCACCGGCCGGCCCGGTGGCCGGAGGAGACGGTGTGCGGGGTGATCTGGCGCGACGGGGACGGGGAGCAGCGGCTGCTGATGCCGGTGTGCACGGTGATTCCGGTGAGCCGCGACCGGCTGCCGCTGACGGACCTGGGCCTGCAACATCCGCCGTGCCGCTCGCACGCGGCGCAGCAGGGTTTCTACCTGGGCGGGCAGATCGCGCAGCTGCAGCTGCCGTACCAAATGCTGCCGGACGAGGCGCGGCAGCCCGGGCTCCGGCCGCTGATCCGGTACTGCGTGGGCAGCGTGGGGCGGCTGACGCGCAGCGCACGGCGGCTGCGGCGGCTGTGCAGCAGGAGCAACCTGCGGCTGGACTGGCTGCTGCACGCGGCGAGCCGGATGGAGCCGGCCTAGGGCTGGGCCGGCGCGGGCGGAGCCGCGCCGACCCAGCGGCAGGGGACCGACGCGGAGCCCGCGGGAGGATCGGTGCGCCCGGAGTCCGGTGCGCCGGGCTTTCCGCTCAATCCATACGGCCCCGCAACCGCCATTTCGGGAAATTAACCGGGAATCTAGGCTCCCGGGAGCGATGGCTCCCAGGGTCCTGGACCTCGCTCTCGGGACAGCCCCTGCGACGTTCCGCTCGACAAGGGTCGCGCCGCTCAGCCGCGGGACGGCGTGCTCGTGGGGAAAGCTGCCGGCGATCTGGGTGCGTCACTGGATCTCGTCGTGGAGGTGTACAAGCTGGTTGGTCGCAGCCAGCTTAGTGCGCTGCACCGCCGGGCAGGTTATCTAGGCCAGCACATCGTACTCGGCCTCGGCCAGGAGGGCGGCGAGCTGGGGAGCCGAGGATGCACATCGCGGCAGACTGCAGCCCCTGGCGGTCGGCGGAGACTGCCAGCTGGACGCCCCGAAACCCGCGCCAGCGAGCGCAGGCACGCGGTCCGGAAGGTCTCGGCGTCTGATGTACCGAGTGCCTCGCGGCGGTCCCGGTCGTGGACCACCACCGCGATGGTGACCGACCGGGACGCTGCGTCCCTCCTGACGCATCCTCGCCTAGGTCGCGTCCAGCCGGCGATCCGGCCAAGCACCTGCCCGCGGCCGGTCGAGGAAGCCCCGGCATCTTGGCGTCGGTTTCCCCGCCCAGCCGCGAGACCTGGCTCTGGGATCTGCCGTGCATGCCCAGGGCCGCACCAGCCTGTCGCCCGAGCGGGTGGACCCGCCCTGGCCATGGGCCTCCTGGAGCACCGCGGTCAGCGCCCGCTCCTTCTTCCACCGCGGCTCACGGCAGCCGGGGCAGGAGTTCCCCGTCCGGAGCTGCGGAGTCTTCAGCTCGACCGTGCCGGCGCGGGTCTCCCCGATCCGGTCGCGCCAGCCGTGCGGGGGGTGATCCGCTCCGGGGAACGCTCGCCGTACGCAGCGCCGGCCAAGCTCTCCACTGCCAGCTCCAGCGGACGCTCGGTCAAAAACCCGAGCATCTCGCGCAACAGATCCGCGTCGGAACTCTTGCCCCACAGCGACCGCAAGGTCAGCCTGTCGTTAGTGGTTATCGTGGCACTCCTTCGGTTAGGTGAACTAACCAGCCCCACCCTAAACCGGCACCGCGATGGCCTCCGCTGGAAACCAGTGCTCTTACAACCACGCTGGGAATGGGTGCCGCCGACGGACCCGAGGTTGTGCGGGTCAACTCGCCTGCTACTGTGCGGGTATGGCCTGCACATGACATAGCGTCGGCAGACCTGCGTCAAGTGGTCCGCACCGGCGGTCGCGCCCACCTCATGTGCTGCAAGAGGTTTCCGAGACCCTGGCAGGCACTAAGGACTAGCGGTGCCGTGGCGGCGTTAGTCGCTTGGACCGCATATATTCCACGTAACGCTGGAGGAGCTCGGGGCGCACTTCAGCTCGGGGCTTCAGGTTCTCCCTCCGACTTCGTATCTCGTCGACTATGTTCTGGATGTACTGTGAGGCTAGGGACTGCTCCCTCATGGGAGTCTTCCTGGTGTGGATCATGTTGGCCTCCCTCCGGGATACTGGATCCTAGCATAGCAACGACATCGCAAACCTCCGCCGAAGCTCCACCGGGGTTCATTGACTGTCTGGGAAACAATTCAAGCGGAAGCAGCTCGGCCTCCGATGGCTGACTAACCTTTGAAAATATTTCAGACGCTTGCTCAAAGTCAATAATGAACTCATGGGTCGGGTAGTCGCTGATCAGAGTGTCGAGGCATGCAGCCACATCGTCCGACTTGAAATTCGAAGGCCTGAGGCGCTCGCCGTATGCCCGTGCGATCCGCATCATCCGATCAACTTCTGCCAAGCGGTGGGGGTCGATACGACTCGCAATGGGCTGGAATAGGCCTGTCACGAGCTTCGCCGCCACATCGCACGCCGTCTTAGTGGACACGGTGCCGCGACTACGCCGGACAATTGCGAGCATGTGCTCCTCAAATGCCTGGAAGGCCTCGGACCGGAGCCTTGCCACAGCGCCCAATGTATCAAGCCCAGAACTCCATGCAGCAATCTCGTCGTGTTTGACGATCTGCACATCTAGCGGACCCAACTCACCAAAGTGTGTCATCGCGAGTTCGGCAGCCCCTACTGCAACTAGGGTACCCGCGCTCTTGCAGGGACCTAGCACCACAAGACGAAAAGAGCCGTAGAGATTCTGCAGCATGCGGGCCATTCGAAACGCTTGGCCCGGATTTCCACCGTAGGTGGTCAGGCATAGCGAAACGTTGGTTCTGCCCCGCTGGCGTCCGTCAAACACGCGTTCAATAAATGTATTTACGTTCCTTTGATCGAGATCTCCACTGTAGAAGTACAGGTCGCGATCTTCTTTGCGTAGTTCGTCTAGTCGAGACAGAAGAGTATTGTCTGGCATTGAGGCTGTGGGACTCGGGTCAGGCTGGGACGGAGTAAAGCATAACCTAGCTTGGTGATGTTAGCATCCCTTGCTGCTGTTCTGGGCGGTTCCCGAGCGATCCACCGGCCATCCCTACCAACCTAGCGCTACATCGGAATTGAATCGGAGCCTTGAGTTGGCGAGAATCCCGCGCCGGGCGCGAGACGGTGGTCGAGAGGGTGCCGCGGCGAGTTGAGCGGTGTCCGGGGCAGTTCCGGCAGCCTCGCACCAGCTGCGGCGGCTGGGCGTAGCGGCCGGCATGGATGGCGGCAGATTCACCCGCGACGTTCA
The DNA here is from genome assembly GCA_965213745.1 of Bryobacterales bacterium. GTDB lineage: Bacteria > Acidobacteriota > Terriglobia > Bryobacterales > UBA6623 > VXMF01. The sequence continues at coordinate 304,074 of CBDBZZ010000025.1, forward strand.
GGTCGACCCCCCTGGGGACGCCCGGCGCTGCGCCAACGCCAAGCTCGGTCGCCGCGCCCGGTGCCGGTGGCTGCTGCGGCAGGGCATCCAGCGGGTCGCCGGCGAGGCCCGCGGGCGCTGCCACCGCCAGGGGCGCCAAGTCCGGCCCGCGGCCGGTAGCGCCACGGTCGGGGTCAACCCCTCCCAGGCCCGACACTGGGCCGCAGCGCTGGGCCTGCGCGCCTAGGCCGACCGTGTCGATGCGGCCCTGCGGGCGCGGCCGGCGCGCCGCGCTGCCTTCGTCTGCGGGGCCCCGGTGGCCGCTAACGTGCCGGCCCTCCAGGATTGCGTGGCTTGCCGACGACGGCTGGCGAACGAGCGCGATGTCGGCGCCAAGCAACTCGCGGAAGCCCCCCGGAGCGCCGGCCGCCGTGCGTTGCAAGGCGCGCTGCGGTCCATGGCCAAGTGCCTTCAGCGGCGCGCCCAGATCGTGGCCGCTGGCGGGCTGGCGCGCCGGGCGCAGATCCTGGCCGCGATCCCCGGCCGCGGGTCGGTCGGGGTGGCCGCCCTGCCGGCGGGCATGCCGGAACTCGGCCCGCGCGGTCGGCGCACTGCCGCCAGCCTGCTCGGCACCGCTGCTTGCGCCCACGCCAGCGGCGGCCAGCGACTCCCCGACCGTGGCCCTGCGGCCCCCGCGGCCGCTGCCTACCGGCAGTCCCGAGCTGCGCCATGGACCGCCAAGCCCCCCGGCCCCCTTGCCAGCGAACCGGCAGCCTCCCCGAACGGGGCACCGCCGCTCCCCGCGCGGCTGCCAGCCGGGAGGGGCCAGGCTGACCACGTTCAGGGCACCCAGCGGGGGCAGGACCGGCAGCCGGGGGCAGCAGCTTTTCCACCGCGACCGTGGTGCGGATCACGCCCAGCTCCTGCGGCGTGCAGACGTCCTCCGCCGGCGTGTGCGGCGCGTCGCGGGCGATGCGCCCCGCCTCGAACACGCGCCAAGCCGTGATCGCGTCGAAGGCCAGACATTTCGCCGGGGCCGCGGCCGTCTGCAGGCGGCGGTCCTCGATGCACGCGCCGCTCGTACTGCGCCGCGATGCGCCGGGCCGCCGCGGCGGGGTCGCCCTCGGCGTCGCTGGCCAGCAGCAGCCACTCCCAGGCCGCGCGGCCCGGCGGCGGGTCCGGCTCGAACACGCGCACCGCCCAGACCGCCAGCGGCGGCGCCGGCGGACCGCTGCGCAGCGCCTGCAACTCCACGCGCGCGATGCTCACATCCGTCCGCGCCACCCGCTGCGCCCGCGGCTGCTGCCCGCCCCGCGAGTCGATCGCGACCTCCCGCCCGCGCACCACCGGCGGGACTCCCCGCAGATACCGCGTGAGCAGCGCCGTCCGGGCACCGGCCGCCACCCGCACCTGGCGCTGCCGGCCCGCGGGGGCGCACACCAGCAGTCCGGCCCGGTCCGCGTGCCGCGCCTGCTGCTGGAACAACTCCCGGATGTCGCTCTCGCGGTCCCCGGCCACGATCACCCGCGTCTGCGGGCAGGCGGCGGCCAGCTCCAGCCCCTGCTCCAGGCCGCGCAGCCAGCGGCGGCTCTCCGTCTCCGCCTGCTCCGCCTCCGGCGCCGACCCCGGCCGGGCCCAGCTCTCCAGCCTGCTCACGCCCAGCGGGAGCCCGCCCTCGGTGCAGCGCCTTGCGGGCCGAGGCCTCGCAGAGCCGGCCGCGCGCGTTGCGCCAGTCCTCCTCCTCGCACAGCCCGCGCGCCAAGGCGCACCGCGAGAGCGCTCCCCGGGACAGCTCCCGGCGCAGCCACTGGACCGTTGCCGGCCTCAAGATGCGCAGCCCAACCCGCACTGCAACCTTTGTACATAGATACACCCTGCCGTGTTACTGATGTGTTCATAAGTAATTGCACGAAAAGGCTCCGCAAGCCATTGATTCTATTGGTGGGCTGCTTGCAATTACTTTTTGCAAAATTAGTAAGTGTGAATTAGCGGCAGGCCGCCAGGCCGAACCGCCAGCGGTCCGGTAGCGAGGCCTCCGCGGCGGCCTGCCGCGACCTCCGGGGGAGGAGCGGCCGCCCGCTGCGGTGCTAGACTGAACGGGTGCGCGGGGGGGAGCGCGACGGGATGACTGCCACGATGCCGGTTCCGCCGGCAGTCTCCGAGAGGCGGCCGGCGGCGGCTCCGCCCTTGGAGTATCCCTGCTCGGACGGGCTGCCGATGGCCGACAGCGACGCCCAGGCCAACGCGATGCGCGAGGCCACGGCCGCACTGCGGCTGCACTTCCGCGACCGCCGCGACCGGGTGTACGTGACGAGCGACACGTTCGTCTACTACCGGGAGGCCGATACGCAGGCCCGCGTCGCCCCGGATGTGTTCGTGGTGCTGGGCGTGCCGGCGGGGGACCGCGACTCGTATTTTGTGTGGCTCGAGGGCCGGGTGCCGCAGTGGGTGCTGGAGGTGGCGTCGCGGTCGACGGTGCAGCAGGACTTGAAGCGGAAGCGGGACTTGTACGAGCGGCTGGGGGTGCGGGAGTACTGGCAGTTCGACCCGACGGGGGAGACGCTGGGCCGGTTCGCGGGGCAGCGCCTGCAGGGGCACGCCTTGGAGACGGGCTGCTACGAGCCGCTGCGGCTGCGGCCGGACGGCTCGGGCCGCAGCCGGGTGCTGGGCCTGGAGCTGGAGGTGCAGGGCCGGCTGCTGCGGTTCCGGGACCCGGAGACCGGGCTGCTGATCCCCCTCCTGGAGGAATCCGAACCGGCGCGGCAGGAGGAGAGCCGCAAGCGCCAAGCCGCCGAGCAGGAGCGCGACACGGAGAGCCGCAGGCGCCAGGAAGAGAGCCGCAGGCGCCGGGCCGCCGAGCAGGAGCGCGACACCGAGGTTCGCAAGCGCCGCAAGTTGGAGGCCCGGCTCGCCGCGTTGCAGGCGAAGCTCGCTCAGTCCGCTCTCGAGCCGCCCCCCGCCAGCCCGCTCCCGCACGATTAGCGCGAGGGTCCCGCAGCGAAAACCCTGGATCTGCGCACTGGTCGAGCCGCCAGCGGCTGACTGCGGCGCGCTTGCTGCAAGGGAGCTGGGACGCCGCCTCTCCGGCGCAGCGGACCGCGGTTGGGAGGCGCGGGGTAGGTCGCGGACTTCCGCTCCGGCGGCGGGGAACCGACGCATCCGGGAGCCCGCCCACGTGCCCCTCCGCGCCCGCGCCCAATCCTGGCGACGGCTTCCGCGCCCCTAGCGTGCGCGGGGTCGTGGTCCAGCTGAGGCGCCTGGCCGGGTTCCGGCCCTCCTGGCGGCGGCCACTGCCCGGCAACGAGATCCTGTGGCGGGCCTAGCCACGCCTGCAGTCCGCTGTCCGGGCGCTGGACATCGCACGGGCCGGGGAATGCGGCTGCCCGTTCTGCCGGTCCTGCCCCCGCCGGGCACCCTGAACGCGGTCAGCCTGGCCCCTCCCGGCTGGCAGCCGCGCGGGGAGCGGCGGCGCCCCGTTCGGGGAGGCTGCCGGTTCGCTGGCAAGGGGGCCGGGGGGCTTGGCGGTCCATGGCGCAGCTCGGGACTGCCGGCAGGCAGCGGCCGCGGGGGCCGCATCGACACGGTCGGCCTGGGCGCGCAGGCCCAGCGCTGCGGCCCAGTGTCGGGCCTGGGAGGGGTTGACCCCGACCGTGGCGCTACCGGCCGCGGGCCGGACTTGGCGCCCCTGGCGGTGGCAGCGCCCGCGGGCCTCGCCGGCGACCCGCTGGATGCCCTGCCGCAGCAGCCACCGGCACCGGGCGCGGCGACCGAGCTTGGCGTTGGCGCAGCGCCGGGCGTCCCCAGGGGGGTCGACCTGAACGTCGCGGGTGAATCTGCCGCCATCCATGCCGGCCGCTACGCCCAGCCGCCGCAGCTGGTGCGAGGCTGCCGGAACTGCCCCGGACACCGCTCAACTCGCCGCGGCACCCTCTCGACCACCGTCTCGCGCCCGGCGCGGGATTCTCGCCAACTCAAGGCTCCGATTCAATTCTGATGTAGCGCTAGCCTACCAACCGTGGTCTAGAAGTCCTGCAATTCCTCTCGTACAGATCAAGGCGGACACCGTCAGCGCTAATCCGAACTTCCGGTTGATTTACAGGTGATTTTCCCCGTAAGTTATTGTTTTCAATAAATTAGCGACCATTCGAAGCCAGGAATTCGTTCCCTTTCTGTATGATTTCTATCATTGATCTATATAGTATTCTCTGACTATAATAGTTATTATGTATATTGAGACCGTCCCGAACCGCAATGCACACCCCGCCAGCCTCCTCTGGGAGGGCTGGCGCGATGGAAAGCGCGTCCGCCAGCGGACCCTCGCCAACCTCACCCGCTGGCCCCCGCCAAGATCGAGACTCTGCGCCGCGCACTCCGGAACGAAGCCCCCATCGACCCCGAGGACGCCTGCCGCAGCGTGCGCTCCCGGGCCCACGGCCAGGTCGGAGCCGGGCTGCTTGTGGCCATCGCATACGGCCTGTGCGGCGAGACTACGGCGAGATGTTGAGCTACTCGCTGGGCGAGGCGCTCGACCCGGGCCCGGTGGACGCGGACGAGCTCTACGACATCACCTCACCTCGACCTGGGGCGAGGGCTGCTGCCGCCCGCTGGTGCGCCGCGGCTGCTCACGCGCCCCACGCCGCTGCAGCAACCTGCTCTCGACCTGCTCGGTCTGCGCTTGCAGCGCACCCAGTTCCGCATCGTCGCAAACGGGCGATAGTTTCAATAAACCAATGATTTACGTCAATATCTGTCGCGGAAGTTCAGGCTAACCAGTCGCTCAGTCGGAGGAGGGCTAGGCCGATGATGCTCTGAGAAGGGCGGAGGCAGAGCTGGCTACAGCTAGCAAGGGGCTGCAGCGGTTGTGCAGCAGGGGCGGAAGGAATTCCCCGTATCGGGCCGTGCGCTGAAGGCACAGAGGCGGCCCCGCCGCAGACCCGGATCAAGCGGAGGCGTCGGCACCCTCGGTCGCCGCTGCGCCGCTCAGGGACTCGTCCAGCCAGTCCAAATACGGTTTGCTGCCATACGCAACCGCGGTCGCCACCAGTTCGAAAACCTCGTAGGGGTGCAGTTCCCGCAGGATGTTCTCCAACGCTTGGAACCGGTCGCTGCGCGTCTTGATCACCAGCAAGGACTCGGCGTCCTCCTCCACCGAGCCCTTCCACGTGTAGACCGAATGCAATCCGTCCACGACATTGACGCATGCGCAGACTCTGCGACGCACGAGCTCTCGGGCTAGCTCCCGAGCCTTGTCCGGCGGGCACGTGCAGAACGCGACCAAATGTCGGGCACTAGAGTCAGAAGGCATCGCGGCAGTCCTCCAATCTCTTTCCATCGTGGCATCGCCGCCAGGCATGGAGCTACTCGGAGGCCCACAGCTCGAGACCCTACCGCAGCGGCACCGGATAAGCGGACCGCGACAAGAGCTTGGTCTCCCGCAGCGCACTGTAGTGGTCTAGCAGCAGCGACACCGTGGACCCGCTGTTCCAGCGCTCCTCGGCCGCCCTCCGCGCATTCCGTGCAAGTTTCCGCGCCCGCACCGGATCCTGCAGCAGGCGCACCACGGCCTCAGCGAACTCCTCCGGCCGGTCGGCGACTTCCGCGAGGCCTTCGTCGGGACCGCAGAGCCCCTCGACGCCCAAGGCCGTCGAGACCACAGGGATCCCCGCGGCGAAGGCTTCCAGGATCTTCACCCGCACGCCGGACCCCCTCCGAATCGGCGCGATGAACACCGCGTAGCGAGCCAGGATGTCGCGGACCTCGTCCACCGGGCCCAGGTCCTCCGCGCCGTGCTGCTCCAAAAGGCCGCGCAGCGCCGCGTGGGGAGCGGCACCGGCCACCAAGAAGCGGACGCTCGGCCGCAGGGCCCGCACCCTGGGCAGCACCTGCGCGAGGCAGAATTCCAACGCCTCCACATTCGGGGGGTGCCGGAAGTTGCCTAGGAACAGCACTGTGTCCGGCTCGCGACCCTCTGTCCGAAACGCGTAGCTGCCCACATCGACGGCAGCGCGCAGGTTCGCCAGCACGGACGGCCGCTCGCCCAGGTGGCTCCGCAGGTGGCGGCGCTGCTCCACACTGCAGACCTGCACCGCGTCCAGACGACGCAAGGACTGGGACTCGAAGCGCAGCGCGCGCAGGTACTCGTAGACCCCTCGCATTGCCTGCAGTGGCTCTCCCATTCGGATTCCGCGCCGCACGGCCTGGAAATGCACATCGTGGGCAAAGAGAGCGCACGCCAGCTGGCGGAAGCGCGCGCCGTAGGCGGCCAGCTGCGTATACTCCAGCTGCACAACGTCTATGCGCCTCAGCAGGATGGCACGGTGGATCTTCCACAGCAGGGCTGGATCCCAATAGGCCTGCGCAGCGTGCGGCCAAAGCCAGGGCGCTCCCCGCCGCACTCGAGGGTCGTGGAGGATCAGCTCGCTGCTGGCGCACTTTTCTCCCAGCCGCTCATGCGGCGCGAATTCGGACTGGTCCTCCAGCAGGCACAGCAGGTGCAGCCGGCAGCGCCGCGCTAACCCGAGCACGGCCTGCTGCATGAACACCGCTCCGCCGTGCCGCGGCGGTTCGATGGGGTACGGGGAGACAAGCAGGACATTCAGCTCGTCGGCGGGCTTGCTCTCCAGGCGGTGGAACCGGTCCCTGAAGAAACCGCCGAGCGGGCGGCGCAACGCCTCGGCGTCCGGTATCTCGGCGAGCCGCCGCGCCACCGCTCGGTGCGCCAATGCCCGCGGTGCCTGCGCCAGCGCCGACAGCAGGCCCCGCAGCTCGAATCGGCCCGGGGCCGCGCCGAGGAGCAGCGACGCCCACAGATCCACGTACAGCCAGCCCAAGTGCTCAAGCAGCAGGCCCCAGGCATGGATGTCCTTCCACACGAAGAGGAGGTGGTTCCTCTGCAGAACCCTCTCGATGTAGTCTGGAGCGAAATGCCTCCCGATCGTGCCCCGGTGCTCGTGGTGCAGGACGCTGTCGGGCGCGTAGAGGTTCATCCAGCCCCGCTTCCAAGCCTGGTAGGCGAGGTCCACATCCTCCATGTAGAAGGGGGCCATCATCTCGTCGAAGCCCCCCAACTCCAGCAGCTTGAGGCGGTCGTAAGCCGTCGAGCCTCCGCCGGAATAGAATGTCGGGAACAATTCGTCGACCAAGGGATCGGCCACATGTTGCAGATGGATCCGTCCGCGCTGCCAGCGGCCCATCGTCAGGCCCGTCTCCTCCCGGGGCTTCGCGGGATCCTCAAAGTAGATCTGCCCGGTCACCGAGAACACGCGCGGATCCCGGAAACCGTCCACCAAGGGCTGCAGGAATCTCGGCTCGACCCGGATGTCGTTGTTGAGCAGCACCACGATGTCGTGCCTGGCGAGGCTGAGGCCATAGTTCACAGCCCGTCCGAAACCGAGATTGGTGCCGAGGTCGACGACCCGCACAGTGGGGAACTCGCGGGCCAGGAATTCCGCCGTGCCGTCCTGCGAGCCGTTCTCCATCACCAGGATCTCGTGGTCCGGGTTGCCCGCGAGAGCCGCTACGACCGACGGCAGGGTGCGGGCAAGATGCTCGCGCCCATTCCAGGTCGGGATGACGACGCTCACCGCCGTCTTGGCGACTTCCTGGGGCAGCCCCCGTCGCTTCCGGCGCCCCACGAAGGACCATAGATCTGCGCCGGCCAGCCCCACCGTGAGCGCCACGAGCGCCAGCGGGACGCCGACGAGCAAGCACACGAGCCCTCCGAGGCGGACGAGCCAAGCGCGCGCCCGGGTCATTCCGCCCCCGAACCGCCCTGCGGCTGCCGCCCGGCGCTCCCCTCGACCTCAACGCGACAGGGCAGGTGCAGGTAGCCGTAGATCTCCCCCCGTCCTTGGGCCATGGGGAGGGCGAGGGCGTTGTCGATCCAGTCGCAGATCTCGTAGTCGCCCAAGCCGCCGTCGGCGACGGCCGGAGCGAAGGAGAACGTACCGGCGTACAGTTCGGGCAGGTCCACGTGAAAATCCACCGTGCGCACCTCGCCGCGCTCCAGCGGCGCGAGGCCGCAGCCCTCCCGGGCGGTGTTGGTGCCGGCGAAGTCGATGCCGAGGTGGTTGCGCATCATGAAGCCCACATTGGGCTCGGCGATGCGGTCGCGGGCCCGCACGCTGATGCGCACCGTAGCCCGTTGCCGAGGGACGAGCGTCTCCGCCTCCCGCCCGTGCTCGTCGAGCACCGCCATACCCAGCACCTCGGCGCGACCGGTGCCGAAGCGGTGGTCCACGTTCGGCAGGGAATCGGCAACCCGGACGCCGCCCGACTCGGCGGGGCGCGGCTCCGCCCCAGCCTCGGCCTCGCAGGCCGCCGCGTCCTTCTCCAGCATGCGGGCCAAGTACTTGCGGGCGACCGTCCGCGGGTCGCCGCTATCCGCGACCCGCCCTGCTTCTAGCCACACGGCCCGGGTGCCGAGGGCCTGCACGTCGGCCATCGCATGGGAGACGAAGAGGATGGCTACCTGCTTGCTCCGCAGCTCGTGGACCTTGCGCATGCAGCGCTGGCGGAAGTAGTAGTCGCCCACAGCGAGCGCCTCGTCGACCAAGAGGATCTCGGGCTCAACGTGAACCGCGACCGCGAAGGCGAGCCGCACGAGCATCCCGGACGAATAGGTCCTGACTGGACGGTCCATGAACGGCCCGATCTCGGCGAAGCTCTCGATCTCAGAGAAGCGGCCCCGAAGCTCCCTGCTGGAGAGGCCGCAAACCGCGCCGCTGAGAAAGACATTCTCGCGACCGGTGAACTCGGGGTGGAACCCCGCTCCCAGGTCGAGCAGCGCCGCCACGCGACCCTCGACCTCGACTCGGCCGCGGGTCGGCCGCAGGATGCCTGCGGCTAGCTGCAGCGAAGTGCTCTTGCCGGAACCGTTCGCTCCGATGAGGCAGAGGGTCTCGCCGCTCCGGACCTCCAGCGAGACCTCCCGGAGCGCCCAGAATCCGGGACGCCGACGCCGGGCGCGGGGCCGCAGCAGGTCGAGCAGCCGGTCCGCCGGGCGCTGATAGGCGGGATAGACCTTCGAGACAGCGTTGAATGCAATCCGGGCCAAGAACTCAATGCCCGCACATCGGGCACGCCTCTATCTTAGTTTTCCGCGCCTCAGCCCGAACAGAGCGTTGAGCTCGCTGGAAAGGAGTTACAAGACATCGGCGAAGCCCCCCTTCGCACGCCGGAAGAACGCCGCTCCGGCCACGAGCGAGGCCAGCGAGAACCCGCCCAGCACCGCCAGCTCCACCGGATCCGGCCATGCGCCTCCGAGGATCGACTCCCGGTACCCGCGCACCGCGTAGCGCAGCGGGTTCCAGTCCAGCACCGTCCCGAGCCGGCCCTGGTAGTAGCTCTCCGGCAAAAACACGGGCGTGCACCAGAACCAGAGCGTCAGGGCTACGGCCAAGACCTGCGCCGTGTCGCGGACATACACCTGGAGGGCCGCCGCCGCTAGGGCCGCGCCCAAGCTGAAGCAGGCCAGTAGGAATGTGTAGAGCGGGAACACCACCAGCGTCCGCGGCAACCCAAAGCTCAGCCCGGCTCCGAGCAGCAGGACGCCCAGCGAGATCAAGTGGGTGACAGCAGCCGAGGCGGCGATGCCCGCCGGGACGGCTTGCGACGGGAACACGCTCCGCTTGATCAGCGTCGAGTACTCGACAAGCGAGGTCGCAGAGCGCGTCAGGGTCTCCGAGAAAAACAGCCAGGGCAGCAAGCCCGCCAGCAGGAACGCCGCGTAGCTGCCGTGCGCCTCGCCAGGAGGCAACTGGATGCCCAGGGCGCGGCGGAACACGATCGAATACACCGCCAGCAGCACGCACGGGTGGATCACACTCCACAGCCACCCGAGAATCGATCCGACATAGCGCTGCTTGAGTTCGCGCCGCAGCAGCTGGTACAGCAGAGTGCCCCCGACGCCAAAGAGTCCCGCGGCACCTGCACCGTGTCCCGACGAAGCCATCGATCGCTGCGGTAGTTGCGGGATCCCGGCTAGGCGGGCGCTCCGCACCCGCAGCGGAAGAGGGCTAGGGCCGCTCGGCGAGCGTGACCTCGGCCGTCAGTTCCTCGCCATCCCGGAGCACGCGGACCCGGACCATGTCTCCGACGGCCGCATCCCGCAAGGCGTAGGTGAAGTCGTAGAGGTTCTGGATCGGGGTGCCGTTCCAGTGCGTGAGAATGTCGCCGCCCTGGAGCCCGGCCTGCGCGGCGGGCGAGCCGGAGCGGACATCGGCAAACTTCACGCCATTGGGCACCTCGCCGAAGTCCGGGATAGAGCCGAACCACGGTCCGTAGCCCCCGCCTCCGGTGTCCGAGCCACCAGCCGGGCCGTGCCCCGCTTCGGGGGCGCTCTCTCGGAACGCCAGCCGCTCCGGCCGGGCGCTCAGCTCGTCGACCAGGTCGGCCGCAGTCGCCAGCAGAGCGACGGCCGGCTCGGCCGCAATCTTGTCGGGCGTGTCGCCAGGCTTGTGGTAGTCGGAGTGCAAGCCCGAGAAAAAGAACAGCACCGGGATCTTTTTGGCTGCGAACGAGGTGTGGTCGCTCGAGCTGCTCGCGCCGCGGGACGTGTCGATCCGCAGGCCGTGGGGAGCCGCCGCACGGTCTACCAGTCCCCGAAACTCCTCAGCGGAGCCGACACCCCCGACATACAGCTTGCGGTCGCGGATACGGCCAACCATGTCGAAGTTGAGCATGGCTACGGCGTTTTCGAGGGGTAGCGTGGGATGGTCGACCCAATGGCTCGAGCCGAGCAAGCCGATCTCCTCCCCGGCAAACGCCAGGAAGAGGATTCCCCGGCCAGGCCGGTTGCCCCGGGCCGCGTAACCGGCCGCCAGCTCCAGGATGGCGGCCACACCCGACGCGTTGTCGTCGGCACCCGGATGCACCTGGCCGATGCGCCCTGGAGCCAGGGAGCTCTCATCGCCGAGGCCCAAGTGGTCGTAGTGGGCCCCGAGCACCACGTATTCCTCCGATTGTCCGGGCAGGTAGCCAGCGACATTGTTGACGACGGCCCGCTCGTGCTCGACATCCACTGCCAGCCTGACCCGCAGAGACGGGGCAAGCGCCACCGATTGCGGCTGCTTCGATGCGTCGATGTCCCGCTGGAGCAGGCGCAGGGAGCGCCCGGAGCCGCGCAGCCAACCCTCGGCGACGCTGTTCTTCACCTGCACCATCGGAATGCCCGCATCCGTGGGCCCCGAGACGCTGCCGAAGCGGATCAGCCGGTCCCTGCGCCCGGCGGCCGTGCGGCCGTTGACGAGCACCACGGCCTTCGCGCCCCGGTTGCGCGCCTGGATCGCTTTGGCGATCAGATGCGAATGGCGTGTGTACCGCCGCCCGCGCTCACGCCGTTCGGACCCGTTCTGCCGGAAGAAGTCGGGCTCGTAGCGCAGCAGGAGGACAATCTTGCCGCGGACATCGAGGTGGGCGTAGTCGTCGTAGCCGAATTCCGGGGCGGTGGCCCCGTAGCCCGCGAACACCACTTCGCCCTCAACCTGCCCGCTGGACGAGAAGTTGATCGGCGCGAAGTCCTGCTCCAGCTCGAGGGCGCTGGTGCCGCGCAACCGGTCCACCTCCAGCCGGTTGTCCGCCCCCATCTGCGCTCCGGTCGTAACCTCGAACGGCTGCAGGTAGGTGGCCGCATCGCCGGCGGGCTCGAGCCCTGCAGCGCGGAACCGGTCCGCGATGTAGGCTGCCGCCTGTGCGAGCTCGGGCATGCCTGCTCCGCGCCCGCGCATTGCGGGCGAAGCCAGGTACTGGATATGTTCGAGGTACCGCTGCGCCGCGGCCGGATCCTGCGGCGCAGCCGGGCCCGGAAGCGCCAGAGGCACCACGGCCAGCAGCAGATAGCTCGCTGCGAGCCGCAACGCACGCAGGGGCCGAAACGCGATTTCGGAGCAAGGCATGGATATGGATGAGAAGTGCCGACCGGGCATGCAATACGGCGGGGAGCTCCCCCGGCAGCCTAGGTGCGCTGCGGTCCCGCCAGGCACAGGCCCAGCCGCAGCGCGCAACGACTTCCGCTTCATTGTAATAGTCCCGGTGGAGCTCGCCAGGGACTGAGCCCCGCAGCCCACGGCGATTCCGTTGTCGAGCGGAGGCGGGATCGAGAGCCGAGCAGCCGGGGAAGAGTGGACCAGCGGAGAGAGGAAGTGCGCCAGGGCAGGCAGTGGCTGACGAGCAGGCGGTCCTGCGCACGGTGCCGGTGCGCGCCGTGCCGGCCGGCAGGCGGCGGGACGCACGTTGCTGCCGGCCGAGACGTTCGCGGATCCGGAGCGTTTTCGCCGGCACGCGCTGCCGGGCGGCGAGCAGCGAGGCCATGGCACCCACGGGTGGCCGCAGTTCGTGCGCGTGGATCCGCTGCGGCCGCAGGCGCGGCTCGCGACGCGGAAGGAGGAACGGCCCGCGGCTGACCGACGAGCGGGACGAGCGGATCGAAGAGCTCCGGCGGCGTTTCCACGCCGTGCGCACTGCCGGCGATCGTCCCGGCCGCACGGCTCCGGGGCCGGGAGCTTGCCGAACGCACCTCAATCTTGGCATTTGCCTGCCCCGCATCCCGCCTCGGCTCACCGCCCCATAACCTAGGCTGGGGATCTTGCGTCATTCCTATGGGATTGGAAACTCCCAAGGAGCCATCCACAATATGCTCGCCGTCACCTTGGCCCTCGCCGAATGGACCCCGAACCTCAAGCGCCTCTTCAGCGCCCAGCCCCAGGCCGAGCCGACGACCCCGCGTCGGGCGGAGCCGGAATTGGTGCCAGAGCCCCGGGAGGACCGGCCACGGCTGCCCGGGTGGGCCGCAGGCCTGCTGCTGCTCGGGGGGATAGCCGTCGGCTTGCTGGTCTACCAGTCCCTCGCCAGCAGCAGGACCCAAGAAGTGGCGACAGCGGAGCCAGCGACAATTCCGACTGTCGCCGCCGAGACGAAGACGTTCACCCATTCCATCCGGATCGGCGGAACGGTCGGAGCCACCAACTTCGCGATGATCCGCGCCCCCCGAATGGAGGGCAGCCGCGACCGCGGCGGCATCGGCGGCGGCCTCACCATCCAGTTCCTAGCCGAGGGCGGCAGCACAGTGCAGGCGGGCGATGTCGTAGCGGAGTTCGAATCCAAGCGCACGCAGGACATGCTGGACACCTACGAGTCCATGCTGGCGCAGACCAAGTCGACGGTCGGGACCCGCAAGGCCGAGATCCTGATCGCCACTGAGACCCTGCGCCAGAACTACCGCACTACGAAGTCCGAGGCCGACAAGGCCGCGCTGGACTACCAGACCGCCGAGGTGCGCTCCGAGATCCAGGCCGAGATCTTCCGGCTCCTCGCCGAGGAGGGCGGTGCCTCCTCGGTCCAACTGGAGAACGAAGTCCGGCTCCAGGAGCTGGCCGACCAAGCCGAGCGACGCAGCCTCGACATCAGCGTCGAGCAGGACCGCAAGCGCATGGAGCGCACGAAGCTGGATCTGAACAAGATGCGGATCCGCACTCCGGTGTCCGGTCTGGTGGTGATCGAGACGATGTTCACGCGGGGCAATTTCCAGCAAGCCTCCCCCGGGGACCAAGTGTATTCGGGCGCCTACTTTATGCGCGTCGTCGACCTCTCCAGGATGGCGGTGTTCGCCAACCTCAACCAAACGGATAGCCAAATGGTCCGGCTCGGCTCCCCGGTCAAAGTCCGGCTGGACGCCTACCCCGACGCAGTGTTCGAAGGCCGCGTCGCCGTGGTGGGCACCGTGGCCGTCTCCGGTGGCAGTAGCGGCGGGCGGCGCGGGCCTCCCGGCTCCCGCGGGTCGCAAGGGCAATGGATCAAGCAAGTTCCGGTCGAAGTGGAGATCCTGCAGACCGATGCGCGCCTCCAGCCCGACCTCTCGGCCAGCGCAGACATCATTATCGAGGAGCGCGAGGACGCGCTGGTGATTCCGCGGGCGGCGCTCGGCACTGCGAGTGCGTCGGACGCGGCCGTGGTCTGGTTGCAGCAGGGCGACCAATTCGTCGAGCGGGAGGTCGAGATCGACGCGCTCAGCGACACCGAGGCGGTCGTGGCGGCTGGGCTCGAGGCGGGCGAGTTGATCGCGGCTCAGGGAATCGCCCGCGACGAGGTTCTCGCCAGCCGCTAGCGCCCGATGGAACGGTAGCGTAGGCTGGAAATCGCGGTGGCCGAAGCCCGTGAATATCAACTCGGAATCCTTCTTCCAGAGCCGTATCGGCACCAATCCACCGAGCGAATCCGCAGTTGGCTCCGGTAGAATCCAACAGGCAGCTGGCTCTGCCTTCCAGGGCTGCTTCTCGGCGCGTGCAGGCCCCGGCGCGTCGAACCCGGTTCCGGGACCTGCCGCCTGCCGGTTCGGGAATGGGACGGCGCTCCCTCCAACGCCTCCGCCAACTATGAGGAACTCTCGGAACTTCGCCGCCCTGGCGGCCGCGTTGGGGATCCTGGCTCTGCTGCCACCCGTCGGGCTCGGCCAACCGGCACCGCTCCCGCCGGACGCCGAGGGGTCCGTCGCTGCCTTGAACGCTTCGCCACGGCACGGCGAGTGGGTCGACATCCGCGAGGGGCGGCACGTCAACGGCGCTTGGGGCGACAGCGTACGAACGTGGGTGGTCTACCCCGAGCGGGCGTCCCGAGCGCCTGTCGTGGTCGTAATCCACGAGATTTTCGGCCTGACGGATTGGATCCGTGCGGTGGCGGACCAGTTCGCCGCCGAGGGCTTCATTGCGGTCGCCCCCGACCTGCTGTCGGGCCACGGCCCCGGCGGTACGGGAACGCCCGAGGGCCGGCAGGCCGCCGTGGCGCTGGTGCGGGCGCTGCGCGTGGAGGACGTCACCCGCCGACTGTCAGCGGTCGCCCGCTACGGATTGTCGCTGCCGGCTGCGAACGGCAGGTTCGGCGCGGTCGGCTTCTGCTGGGGCGGCTCTACAAGCTTCAACTTCGCCGCGAACGAGGAAGACCTCTCCGCAGCGGTTGTGTACTACGGGTCCTCGCCCTCGCGCACGATGCTGGGACGGATACGGGCCCCCGTGCTGGGTCTTTACGGCGGCGACGACGCCCGCGTCAACGCGACCATCCCGGACGCCGTCCGCGAGATGCGGCGACTGGGAAAATCCTACACGCCGCACCAGTTCCGAGGAGCAGGCCACGGGTTCCTGCGCCAGCAGTCCGGCCGCGACGGGGCGAACCTCGCAGCGAGCCGCGAAGCCTGGCCCCTGACGGTAGCGTTCTTCCGCGAGCACCTCGAGCGGTAGGGGCGGTTGATGCGGGCGTGCGGCGCGGCAACTGGGGCCTTGCTCGCCCTGGCCGGGCTGGCCGCATCCTCCAGCCCGGCGGCCGTCAACATCGTCTTTCTGATGGCCGACGACCTGGGCTGGAACGATGTCGGCTACCACGGCAGCGAGATCCGCACCCCTAGCATCGATTCGATCGCCGAGCGCGGCATTCGGCTAGACCGCTACTACGCCACCCCGCTGTGCAGCCCTACCCGCGCTTTGTTGCTGACAGGCCGCAATCCCCTGCGCTACGGAATCGACCGCCCCATCGAGACGATGGGCGGCCTGCCGCTCACGGAGCGGCTGCTGCCCGAGGCACTGCGGGACGCCGGCTACCAGACCGTCCTCGCCGGGAAGTGGCACCTGGGCCTGGAGCATGTGCGCTACCACCCGCACAACCGCGGCTTCGGGAGCGCCTACGGGCACCTCGGCCCCGCCGTGGACTATTGGACCCGCATCTGGGACGGCGGATTGGACTGGCACCGGAACGGCGCAGTGCTGGATGAGGCCGGCTACGCCACCCACTTGATCGGAGCGCAAGCCCAGCGGGCCATCCGCGATCGAGACCCCGCGAAGCCGCTCTTCCTCTACGTGGCGTTCAACGCGCCGCACGCGCCGCCGCAGGCTCCGGAAGCAAGCGTCGACCAGTACGCTGCGGAGATCCGGAACCCGTTGCGCCGCACCTACGCCGCCATGGTCTCCGAGATGGATCAGGCGATCGGAGGCATCCTGGCGACGCTGAATACGGAAGGGATGACCGCGAACACCCTCGTCGTCTGGTGCAGCGATAACGGCGGGGCGGTGCGCTTCGGTGCCGACAACGCCCCCCTGCGAGGAGGCAAGGGCAATGTCTTTGAAGGCGGGATCCGCGTGCCCGCCGTCGTCTGGCGACCAGGGGTCGTGGAAGGCGGCGGCACTTGGCCGCACATGGCTACGGCTGCGGACTGGTTCCCCACGATTTTGGCTGCCGCCGGGGCCACTCCCGCACCAGACAAGCCCCTCGACGGCGTGAACCTCTGGTCTGCCTTGGCGACAGGCGCGGCAGTGGAGCGTACCCAGCCGTACGTGGTCGGCGTCTTCCGGAATACGGCGGTGATCGACGGACCGTGGAAGTACGCCGAAGCCGTCCCGCGGGGCGGCAGCGAACCCGGCAGGCATTTGTTCCGGCTGGACCAGGATCCCGGCGAGCAGCGGGACCTAGCGGCGGAATTCCCGGACCGGGCCGCTGCGATGCAGGCCGTCCTCCGGGGCTTTCCTCGCGCGCCGACGGTGGCTCTCGGCGTCGCCGAGCCAAGTGCCGGCCGAGCCCGGGCTCGGCGCGGCATCCCGGAAAAGGCTGGCGGTGCCAGGCCGCCGGGCAGGGGCGGAGGAGCCGTGGACGGTTGGACCGAAATCACCAAGCCGCCGTGGGCCGAGGCGGCCAAGCGGGACTAGGATGCGCTCGACATGGGATCATCGGCCCCCCATCTCAGCGACGCTCCGCCCGGCACGAGGCAAAGCGGCCCGCACAGCGAAACGCACGACGAAAGGACCCCTGCTATGACACGAGTTTTCCTGCTGCTAGCGCTGGCCGCCGGGTCGGCTTCCGGCCAAGCCTCTCCCTGCCTAGCCGACGCCTTTCTCGATGTCTCGGGGCATTCCGGCGCAGGGCCTGCGTATCCGCAGCCGCAGGTGGAGGCCGCTTGCGAGGGAGACGAGCTCGTGGTGCGCTCCAACGGCATCCCGCACTACGAATTCGTCCAGGTCACGCCCAACCCGCTCAAGGAGCAGGACTATGAGTTCCGCCTGCCGCGGCAGCCGCAACTGGCGGCGGAGCAGACTCCCATCCCGCTACTCGGGAGCATCGGCTTCGCCGTCAACGGCGTGGTGATCTTCGGCCCCAACGAAGGCCCGGTACCGGTCGAGGAGCAGTTCGGAGACCCGATCTTCAACGCCATCATGGACGCCTGCATGGGCCATACGGCGCTTGAATACCATTACCACGCCATGGTGCAGAAATGCCTTAGCGAGGATGTGCAAGAAGGAGACCCATCCCCCATCCTGGGCTTCGGCTTCGACGGCTTCCCGATCCGGGGTCCTTGGGGCTGCCGCGACGCCGAATGTAGCGAGGTCATCCGGTACCGCAGCAGCTGGGAGCGGATCCGCGAACCCCACCAGGACGCCTGGGACGCCTACGAGTATGTCGCGAAGGACGGCCCGGAGTACCTCGACGCCTGCAACGGGCACACGGGCCCGGAGGGAGACTACCACTACCACGCCACCGAGACGTGGCCCTACATCCTCGGCTGCTACGCCGGAACGCCGGTCGCG
This sequence comes from Bryobacterales bacterium, assembly GCA_965213745.1. GTDB lineage: Bacteria > Acidobacteriota > Terriglobia > Bryobacterales > UBA6623 > VXMF01. Next base: position 321,611 of record CBDBZZ010000025.1, read on the forward strand.
AGGCCGGCGCGGGGAAGGCCGCGGCCGACCACCAGCCGAGCCCGGCCGGGTCCGCCCGGGGCGGGCAGAGGTCCCGGCCGCGGACCGCGCGGCGGCCCCCCGGGTCGCGGCCAAGCTAGACCGGGCCCGGCTGAGGTGCGGGCCGCCGCCGAAGCGTTGGGCCAGGACGAGGCGACCGTGGCCTCAGCGCTGCGTGTGCAGCCGGGCAGCATCAAACCCCTGAACCTAGCCGCGTCGGCGCGGGCCCTAGGAGTCGAGCCCGGACGGCTGTTCGAGGCGCTCGGGCGCCAGGAGGCACCCCCCCGCCAGCGGCAGAACCAAGCACCTCCAGGCGAGCCCGAGTGCTTCTTCCGGTGCGGCCAGAGCGAGGAGGACGCCGTAGGCTGCACCTTGACCCCGAACCACAAAGTGATCTGCTTCCGGCCCTGCGACGACAACAAATGCGGCTAGGCCGCGTTGCGCTGACGACTGCTGCGATGCTGGCAGCGGTGGCCAGCTGGCCCCAGAGGCCTACCCCGCCTCCGGTGGGCCACTCGGCGCACACCGTGATCGACACTCCCGCCGAGGGGCCGATTCCGTCCTTGCTGCTCCGTCTGTTCCCGGATGCGCTCGACGGCTTCAACCTCTTTCTGGAGACGCGGAACTTCCGCTTCACGCCCCAGAACGTGGACTCGGCGATCATCGCCAACGAGGGCCATGCCCATTTGTACATCAATGGCCAGAAAGCCGCCCGCCTCTACTCCCCTTGGCGGCACCTGCCCGCCAAGATGTTTCGCGATGGCATCAACCGGCTGGAAGTCGAGCTCAACGCCAACGACCACTCGATCTGGGGCGTGGGCGGGGAGCCGATCGGGGCGGACGTCCTGGTTGACACGCTCGACCGAGACGCGGACCCGATCGTGCGGGAGGAGGTCCGCTACGCGCTCGATTGGTACTGGGGCAAGGCAAGGCCCAGCTCCGGTGGGGGATGGGAGGTCCAGACAAACCTCGGTCATGCGATCCATGTCGAGGCAGGTCGCCTCGTCACGCGCAGCTTGGAGCTGATCCCCTGCCACCCCGGGCCGATGGTGGGGGAGCGGGCGTCGCTGACCCGCTGGCTGCGACCGGCGGCCGTCAGAGCCGGCCATGGCAGCCTCCTGCCGAACGAGTCGAGGATCCCCCGGTCGCACGAAGAGGACTTGGCAGCTCCCCACAGAATTATGCTCGACAGCCTCGTCGTCACGGACCCCGAGTACTGCGAGGCGCACTACCTGATTGCCCGAGCTACAGGCGAAGGCCCGGGCAGCCTGTCGCTGGAGCTGACTGGCACCTGGAAGCGGGAGGGTTCCGGGGAGGCCCACCCGTTCCGCATCGAGACGCCGGCCGCCTTCGGGCGAATCCACCCCCTGACGGCCGCGACCGGGGAACCCGTGCGCCGATCGATACTCGGCGGCCTCAGGGCCACGGTGACTCGCTCCCTCGGGACGATGCTCGACGACCTCGACTTCGCGACGACGGAGCCCGCCGAGCTCGGCCAGCAGGTGATCCGCAGACTGGTGGCGGAAACTCAGGTGGTCGCCGAGAGATCTTGACGCGGCAGCGCCGTTGCGTTGCGACTATGCGTCACGTAACGTAGAGCGGACGCTCTCTCCGCAGGTCAAGGAAACTGCCCATGAAGTTCCGGCTCGCCCTCGTCCTGGCTCTGCCGCTGCTGGCCGCCGCCAAGCCGAACATCGTGTACATCCTGGCCGATGATCTCGGCTGGAACGATGTCGGCTACCACGGCAGCGAGATTCGGACGCCGCACATCGACGCCCTGGCCCGGGAAGGGGTCGTCCTGGACCGCTACTACGCCTTTCCGCAATGCAGTCCGACCAGGGCCGCGCTGCTGACGGGTCGTTCGCCGATCCGGCAAGGCATCGACACTCCGATCGGCCCCAACGGGGGCCTGCCGTTGGACGAGCATCTGCTCCCGGAGACGCTGCGTGCCGCCGGCTACCAAACCGTTCTCACCGGCAAATGGCATCTGGGCCTTGAGCGAGCCGCCTCGCACCCCCATCGCCGCGGGTTCGACCAAGCCTACGGGCACCTCGGGCCATCTATCGACTATTTCACGCACATCTGGCTTGGGGGCCTCGACTGGCACCGGAACGGCCGGGCCCTCCGCGAAGTGGGCTACGCGACGGACCTCATCGCGAACGAAGCCGTCGAACGCATCCGGGCCCGTGATGCATCCGCCCCGCTGTTCCTCTACGTATCCTTCAACGCCCCCCATGCCCCCTTGCAGGTTCCAGACATCTACCTGGACCGCTACCCGGGCTTGGAGCCGCCCAACCGCAGGCTGTACGCCGCCATGGTGAGCGCGATGGATGACGGGGTGGGGCGGATCCTGGAAGCCCTCGACTCCGAGGGAATCGCTGAGGAGACGATTGTCGTCTGGTCCAGCGACAACGGGGGCAACCCGCGCGCCGGCGCAAGCAACGCTCCGCTACGGGGCGGCAAGGGTTCCGCATTCGAAGGCGGAATCCGAGTCCCGTGCGCAATCCGGTGGCCCGGCGAACTGCGCGGCGGCAGCCGTCTGGCGCAGCTCTTCACCGCTCAGGATTGGTTCCAGACGCTCGCGTCGGCCGGCGGCGTCGAGCCTCGCAATACCATGCCATTCGACGGGGTGGATATGTGGCCGGCGCTAAGGGGCGGCGTTCGCGTGGACCGCGGGGACACCGTGGTCGGCTTGGGCGGCAACTACGCGATATTCCGCGACGGCTGGAAGCTCGTCGAGTTCACACCGCGGGCTCGAGCGGGCTCCGCGCCGACGAGGCATCTCTTCCGGATCAAGGAGGACCCTCATGAAGAGCGCGACCTGCTCGCCACGAGGCCGGAACTCGCGGCAGAACTGGCGGCAGGGATCCAAGCGATTCCTCGGGCACCGTCCGTCAGCCGGGACACTGAGCCTACCGACCCCGGACCGCGCGGGCGGCGCAGGGGAGCGCCGGAGCAGGGGTGGTCCGAAGAAACGCGCCCCCCTTGGGCAGACACGGCGATCCCGAACTGACCGCTCCGGAGCGCGGGCGCACTGTCGGCGTAGCGTACGGACTCCGCAAATGAACCGCCCGGAACCGGACTGCCGAGGAGTCAAGACGTCGCTGGCAGCTGATTGTCACAATAACCCTAAGAACGTACTCGGTACCGACGCGCCGCCATCAGCGGCAGATGTCCGTGCTTGGCACGGGGACCGAATCCGGGATTCCCAAGAAACGGCAATGGCGCAATCCGAGCCGAGTGGGCCAAGGCCCCTCGGATGTTCTGCACATCGCGGCCTCCCGATCTCCGGTCTGCGCCGACCTGCCCATCGTCCAAGCTACACCGCACCCCTGAGCGCCTCTGGGAGGCACGGCAGCGGCTGGCAGGCGGGCCCGACGCCATGCTCCAGCGGGCACAGACGGATCTGGAGGCCCGTAGTCGGGCTGCGGGGAATCGGCGTGCTTGAGGAGAGCTGCATCAGGTCTACGGTTCTACTCCTTACGGTGCCAGCAGTTCGCCGACCCTGGCCCGCATGCGTCACCGATTGGGCATTTCGGGCTGATTCTCTCCTGAATGGCCCGGATTTCAGCGGTCAGCCAGGGCTTGCAGCGTGGGGACGCTCGGGGAGCGTCTGGGGCTCGAGCCGCGGGGCAGTTCGCTGGGTAGTGGCGAGACTGCCCGCGGACGGCAGCCTCGGCTTGCGCCGCTCCGCAGGTGTTGTCCGCCACACGAGACGCTCCATCCGGCCGGACGAGTTCCCAGCGGTTCCTGGCGCAGGTTCGCCAGCACCTGGGCGCAGAGTGCGGCGCAGGGGTAGGCCTGCGGGAACGGAACGACAACCGCACCCGCCGGGGCGTGCTGCGGACCCGGGGCACCCAGCCGCCGCAGGGCCTCCAGCGGCACATAGGCGAACAGATCGAGCCGCCGCTCCCGGGTCCGGTTCCCCATCTCCCCGCGCACGCAGTAGAGCTTTGCGTGCAGCCGCTTAGCCGAGGTCCAGCGGAGCGGGAGATGGGTGCCCGCGAAGCGCGGGTTCGGTCCCTTGGCCAGGTGTTCCGCCTTGCCCGCCACTCGCCAGCAACGGCTCCAAGACCTGCGCCCGCGGTACGTGCAGTCGCGGTAGAGCCGGGGGCCGGTGCGGCGCGGCACGGTGCGCGCTTCCTGCAACTGGGCACCCAGGGCGCGGACCCACCGTGCGTTGCAGGCCAGACCCAGCACCTAGCCGCTGTCGTGCTGCTCGCACCACGGCAGGATGGACTCGCGGCAGAACTCCGCATCAGCCCGGATGGTGATCCGCGTCCCGGGCCAGCGGCGGCGCAGCTGCCCCACCACCCGCTGGAGCTCCTCGAGGCTGCCGGCCGAGGTCTCCCGGTTAGCGGGGCGCGTACACGCCCCCGGCAGGTGCTCGCCGCAGAAGCTGCGCAGCGGCAAACAGCCCTAGTAACCGTAGTGGCCAGGTAAGAACCGTCCTACTCGGCGGCTAGGCAACGGGGCGTCGGGCGCCTCGAGGTCCAGCCCCTGCGCTTCCCTATACAGCTCCACCAGCAGCTCGTCGCACACTGCGGGGAGCGACACGCTGCGCTGCCACCTCCGCCGCAGCGTCGAGCTTCAGCCGGTTCAGCGTGCTCGGACTGGCCCAGGCCCGCCAGGAGCGGCAACCCTGCATCGCAACGCAGTGCAGCCTAGTCGCGAAGGGCTCAAGGCTTTCGGCCTTGAACCGCGAATCGCTGGAGCCCGGAGTGGAGGAGCGCTGCCCAGGAACCCCGCCAGGGAACGGCCCCTAGCTCGGACCCAGACTCGCACGGCACGACCACCCAACATGGACCCAGCTCCCTCCGGTCGACCCTCAATCCCGTTGCCCATTGGGAACCGCCGTTCCCTGCAGGCTCGTCTCTCGCGAGACAACTCCAGAGGAACCCAAGACGGATTCGCGTGCTAGGCTGAAGTTGGAGGAGGGATCCGCTGCGCTCCGCATCCTACTCAAGCGTCCCCATCGTCTAGGCCGGCCTAGGACACTGCCCTTTCACGGCAGCAACGCGGGTTCGAATCCCGCTGGGGACGCCAATTCCCGTCCAACTGCCGACTCTGCGAGTCCGATAGCCTTAGAGCCGCCCCGCCCGAGCGCTCCCGCCGCGTGTCGGCCTTCCTGATCGCCTACTGCCTGCTGCTTCTGCTGGTCGGTGTGTGGGCCTCCCGCACCGTCCGGCGATCGGAGGACTTCTTCGTCGCGGGCCGCAACCTCCCGGCGGGCCTTCTGTTCGCCACATTCTTCGCAGCAAACGTCGGGGCCGGGAGCACGGTGGGCGCTGCAGAATTGGGTTACACCTCCGGGCTGCCCGCTTGGTGGTGGGTCGGCTCAGCCGGCTTAGGCTCACTGTTCCTGGCGTTCGCCGCCGGTCCGCGCCTCCACCGGACGGCGAAGGCGCGGGGCCTGTATACGCTCGGCGACTACTTGGAGATCCGCTACGGGCACCAGACCCGCCTGGCTGCAGCCGCTGTGCTCCTGTGCGGAGCACCGGCGATTCTGGCCGGGCAGATCCTAGCCCTCGGCTTCGTCCTGCATGTCGCTGCGGGCCTCCCGGAATGGCTCGGCACGGCGCTCGGTGGAGCGGTCGCCACCGCCTATTTCGCGCTGGGCGGCCTGCGCACCGTCGCCTGGGTGAACTTAGTCCAAGTCGTCGTCAAGGTCGCCGGCTTCGGACTCTCCACGCCATGGATCATCCGGTCCAGCGGCGGCTGGAGTGCGCTCGCCGCGGCCGCACCCGGCCGCCAAGCTCTGTCGCTGACCGGAGCCGGCCCCGCTAGGACAGCGCAGCTTGTGCTGATGCTCGCACCAGCATTCGTTGTCTCTCCGGGGCTTGTGCAAAAGCTCTACGGAGCCAAGGATGAGGCCGCCGTGCGGCGGGGCGTCGGGCTCCAGGGCGCTGCCCTGCTCGGCTTCGCCTTCGTTCCGGTCCTGCTCGGCATGGCCGCCCGCGTGCATTTCCCAGAACTCGACAATCCGGGCCCGGCGCTAATCCGGCTGTTCGGGGAAGTGGCACCGCCGTGGCTAGGCGCTTTGGTCCTAGCTGCGGTTGTCTCGGCCGAGCTCAGTTCGGCGGACGCCGTCTTGTTCATGATCTCGACCTCACTGGTCCGGGACTTCCTCGAACCCCGGACGGGCGGGCCCCGTTCGGACGTTTCCCTGCTGCGGCTTGCCCGGCGCGCCGCCATGGCGGCCGGAGCGGCGGGCACCCTGCTGGCCCTAGCGCTCAAGTCGGTGCTGGCGGCACTAACCTTCTTCTACAGCCTGCTCACTATCTCTCTGTGCGTACCCGTACTGGCCGGGCTGGCCGGCTCCAGCGGCGGCGAGCGGACGGCCTTGACGTCGATCAGCTGCTCGCTCGCGGCCGCCGGCCTAGCGCAGGCGGCCGGAGGGCAAGCAGGGGCAGGGTGGCTCCATCCCGTACCGGCCGGTATCGCCGCCGGAGCGGCGGTATTCGGCACGGCCGTCGCCCGGAGATGGAGGCGGCGCCCCGTATAATGGGCGGCTTACCCGATGGAAACCAGCCTCCAACCCATCGACTGGATCGTCGTCGGCCTATATTTTGCCCTGATGGTGGCGGTCGGGCTGGCCGCTTCCCGCGGCGTTAAGCAGACCGCCGACTACTTCCTCGGCAACCGCAGCTTCAACGTCTGGCTCGTCATCGGCCAGGCGCTCGGAGTCGGCACCCACGCGGAGATGCCGGTCTCGCTAGCCGGCAAGGTCTACCAGTCGGGCTACGCCGGAATCTGGTACCAGTGGAAGAACCTCTTCATCACCCCCTTCTACTGGATCCTCGCCCCCCTCTTCCGCCGCTTCCGCCGCACCACGACCGGCGAGGTCTACGAAGACAGGTACGGCGAGTGGATGGGCGCGGTCTACACCGTCTTCGCCCTGGCCTACTTCACCTTCAACATGGGGGCGATGTTGAAGGGCGCGGGCAAACTGGTGAGCGTCGCGTCAGGTGAAGTGGTGTCGGCCAACGCCGTCGTGCTGGCGATGACCGCGACGTTCCTGCTGTACAGCTTCGTGGGCGGGCTGGTCTCGGCCGCTTACACCGACTTCGTCCAGAGCCTGTTCATCGTCGCGCTGAGCTTCCTGCTGATTCCGATCGGCCTGCGCGAGACGGGCGGCTTCACGGGAATCCGCGACTCGCTCGACCCGAGCATGCTGTCGATGGTCACGCCAGGCGATGTCGGCGTCTTCACCATCGTCATGCTGACGCTCAACGGGCTGATCGGCATCGTCGCCCAACCCCACATCCTGGCCAGCGTGGGCACAGGCGCGGACGAGCGGTCCTGCCGCATCGGCATGGCCTACGGCAACTTCATCAAAAGGTTCTGCACCATCGGATGGGCCCTGGTGGGCGTTATCGTCGCGACGCTGCTGCTCCAACGCGGCGAAGCCGCTTTTGCGGATCCGGAAGACGCCTTCGGATATGCCACGCGCGAACTGCTGTTTCCGGGCGGGCTGGGCCTGATGATTGCTTGCGTCCTGGCCGCCAACATGTCCACCGGCTCGGCCTTCATGGTCGATAGCGCGGCTCTCTTCACGCAGAACTTCTATCGGCGCTACGTGGCACGGGGGCGCACCGACCGGCACTACCTCTGGTCGGGCCGCATCGCCGGCGTGGCGATGACCATGCTCGGCGTGGTGTTCGGCCTCTTCGTCGGGAGCGTGCTGCAGGCGTTCCTGTTCACGGAGACCATCGCCGCCTTCATGGGCATCAGCATGTTCGGCGCGATCTCGTGGCGGCGGGCGAGCCGCTGGGGAGCGCTGGCCAGCCTGCTCGTCTCGTCGGCGGTGTTCTTCTGGCTCACCTACCGCACGTACGGCGTGCTGCTGCAATGGGAAGCTGCCAACTTCGGCATCGCGCTGACTGCCGGCTTCCTGGCGCTGGCCGCAGGCAGCCTAGCGAGCGCCCCGGAAGCCCCCGAGCGCGTCAAGGCCTTCTACGAGCGGCTAGACCGCGCTTCCCGCTGGGATGCCCGGCAAGGCCGCGAAGTCGACGACGATGCGCCGGGCAACAGCCTCTTGTTCGTCCACCTGTTCGACCTCGGCCTGGGGCGCGGGCTGGGCCGGTTCTACGCACGCTTCCGCACCGACCTCAACGGCTTGGCCGTCGCGGCGCTCGTCGTGGTGGCGCTGATCGCCCTGGCCAAGGGCGTCCTCTGGCTGCCGTGAGCCCCGGGTTGATTTCAGCCGGACTCCCGGCGCGCAGGTCCGGCTAGCTGCCTTGCCCGGGCCATTCCGGAGGAGTTCGGCCTAGGCCCTGATCGCAGCGGGGCCCAGCCCCTCGGCGTCACCAAGCCGCGACGCTGCCGTCCTCGTGCCACCCCCGGCGCATCGGGATGGTGCCCTGGAACGGGTGCTGCGCCAGCGCCTCCTCGTCCACCTCAAACCCCAGGCCCGGCTTGTCCGGCAGCGGGAAGTAGCCGTCGACCATGCGCATCGCAGGGAATCCGAGCCAGTCCTCCCAGAGCCGTTCCTTGAAGGTGGGCTCCACGCCCGAGCAGATCTCCTGGACGATGAAATTGGGCATCGAGGCGTCCACATGCAGCGTCGCGATGCCTCCGATCGGGCCCTCGCAGGCGTGCGGGGCCAGGTAGCAGCCCGACGCTTCGGCCATCGCGCCCACCTTCCACAGCGCCGTGACGCCCCCCGACATGGTTGATGTCGCACTGCAGGATGTCGACCGTCCCGTCCTCCAGCAGCTGCTGCGTGGAGTAGTGCGCCACCAGCCGCTCCCCGGTCGCGATGGGCGTCGTCGTCCGGCGCGCGATCCGGGCCATCGCCTTGTAGTTCTCCGGCGGACACGGCTCCTCGACGAACATCAGGTTCAGGGGCTCCACCTCGCGGCAGATGATCGATGCGACGCTCGGGCTGGTCTTGGCGTGGAAGTCGATACCGATGTCGATTCTGTCCCCGAGGCCCTCGCGCAGCATCTGGATGCGCCGGACGGCGGCGTCGATCTTCGCGTTGGTCTCGATCCACTCGTAGTAGCCGGGGATGCCGCTCTTGAAGGCGGTGATGCCGAGGCCCTCCGCCGACTCGCGCAACGCCGCTAGCTCCTCCGGAGTGTTCGCCCGCGCATGGTAGTAGCCGCGCACACCGCGCGGCTCCACCGGTCCGCCGAGGAGCCGGTAGACCGGCTGGCCGAGCACCTTGCCGCGGATGTCCCACAAGGCTTGGTCGATGCCGGAGATGGCCGAGCCTAGGATCGGCCCGGCCCGGTAGAAAGCATGCACGTACATGCTTTGCCAAGCGTGCTCGACCCGCATCGGATCCTGTCCGATGTAGAACTCCTTGAGGTCGTCGATAGCTTGGAGCGTCGCCCCGGCCTTGCCCTCGAGCGTGGCCTCGCCCCATCCCACCACGCCCTGGTTGGTCTCGAGCTTGACGAACACGTAGGGCCGGTCCGAGTCCTCCTCCCAGGTCACGCCGAAGGTCTTGGCCCCGGTGATGCGGAGCTGCCCCGGTGCAGCGGGCAAGGCGGCCGCCAGCGCCGGAGCGCAGCCCCAGGCGTGCAGGCCGCTTCCCGCAGCCTGCGCCGCCGAGGCCGCGCCGCCGGCCAGGAGCGCTCCGCCGAAGAACTGCCGTCGATTCATGCCGCGAACTCCTGCAGCGCCTGCTCGTCCACCGTGACCCCCAAGCCCGGTCCGGTCGGCAACTCGAAGAATCCGTCGACCGCCTGGGGCTGCGTGCCGGCTGCGATCGATGCCCACATGCGCCGCTCCCGTGCATCGCCGGGAAACGCGATCTCCTGCGCCACGAAGTTGGGCAGGGACGCAGCGATCTGCAAGGCAGCTGCCGCGCCGATGGGGCCGCCCCGGTGGAAGGGAGCGACGGCGGTGTAGTAGGCCTCCGCCAGAGCGGCCGCCCGCCGGATCTGGACGATGCCGTTGAGCCCCACAGCCGGTCGTAGGACATCAATCACCTGCAGCCGTAGCAGGTCTTGAAAGCGAGCGTTGGAGGTGAACGTGCGGCCCCAGGCCAAAGGAGTCACGGTCTCGTGCGAGACCTTAGCCGCAACTTGGTCGTTGACCGCTCCCCCAGGCTCATCCAGCCACATCAAGCGGAACGTCTCCAGCCGCGCCGCCAGCGCCGCCCCCTCGGCGGCGGTGGTACGCCCGCCGCAGTCCAAAACCAAGTCGGCCGCACCCGCCTGCCGCAGACGCTCCAGCCGGGCTTCCGTTTCGGCGAAGAACCCGCGGCCCCGCGCGGGCGATCCCTCGGGTAAAAACACGGGCACGGAGAACGCTCGGAAGCCCTCCTCGAGCGCAGCCGCCAAGGCCGCGAGCAGGTCCGCCTCGCGGGAGCCGGCCAGCGCCGCCAGCGCCCGCGCCTTGTCGCGGGTCCGGCCCGCTAGCAAATCGTAGACAGGGGCTCCGACGAGCTTCCCCTTGAGGTCCAGCAGCGCGATGTCGACCGCCGCCCGTACCCCCGGCGGCGCGGCGGCCAGCGTACGCTGAGCCGCGATGTCCGCAAATGCGTCCGCCCCGCGGAGCCTGTCGGTGTGCCGGAGGGCCGCAGCGATCGCGGCGGCGGAGTCCGGGCCGGCGGCGGTTTCCCCGTAGCCCGTAACTCCCTCGCCCGTCCGCACAGCCAGGATCAAGCTGGCAGGCGAACCCGGTCCAGAACGGACGACCCAGGCCTGAAAACCGCTGATGGGCACCGTGGGGGCCTGCGCGGCAGCCGCCTGGGATCCGGCCGCAAGGCCCGCTAGCCGGGCCCGTCTCGCTAAGCGCATTGAGGGCAAGCGGTACCTCCGTGGAGCATTCTAGTCGGATCGCAGGGGCATGTCAGTCAATTTCCGCAGCCAAGGCTCACCGGTGGAGCGGCGGGGCCTTCGCTCCGGCCAGGAGGCGGTACACCTCGCGGCCGACCACGATCTCCTCCTGGGCTGCCAGCACCAGGCAAGCCACGCGGCCGGCAGAGCTCCCCACCGCGCAATCCGGGGCTGCAGCTGCATTGCGCTCGGGGTCGAGCTCGACCCCGAGGAAGCCGAGTTCGGCGCACACCCGCGACCGCAGGGAGGCCGAGTTCTCGCCGATGCCGCCCGTGAACACCAAGGCGTCGAGGCCGCCCATCGCAGCGGCGAAGGCACCGACAGCCTTGCGAACCTGATAGGCGAATGTCGCCAGGGCCAGTTCGGCGCGCTCGTCGCCACCAGCAGCAGCGGCCTCGATGTCGCGTACATCACCGCCCGGAATGCCCGAGAGGGCGGCCAGCCCGCCCTCGCTCACGAGCCTGCGGCGCATCTCGGCGGCCGTCAGGCCGAGCCGGTCCATCAGGAATAGCACGGCGAACGGGTCCAAATCGCCATGCCTGGTCGCGTTCTCAAAGCCGGTCTGCGGCGAGAACCCCATGGTGACGTCGATGGAGCGCCCTCCCTGGATCGCGCAGGCCGACGCGCTGCCGCCCAGGTGGCATGAGACGATCCGCAGACCCTCAGCTGCCCGCTGCAACAGGGCAGGCACGCGCCGTGCGACCGACCGGTGGGACGCACCGTGGAAACCGTACCGCTGGACGCCGTGGGCCCTCCGCCAAGCCTCCGGGAGCCCGTACTCGCGAGCATGGGGAGGCAGCGTGCCGTGGAAGCCGGTCTCCAGCACCGCGACGAGTGGCAGGTCCGGGCGCAGCGCCTGGAATGCTTGGATTCCTTCGCGATAGATGCGGTTGTGGAGCGGGGCGGCGGGCTCGTACTCCCGCAGCGCGGCTAGCAGCGCGGCGTCGATGCGGAACGTGCCGCGATAGCGCGGGCCGGCGTGGACCGCCTTGAAGCCGACGGCGTCGACCTCGCCCGTCTCGGCCAGCACGCGCACAGCCGCCTCGCCATAGCTGGCCGCGTCACCGCCCGGCCGTCCGATCCGCTCCATCCGGCCCGCGCCGAGCTGGCGCTCTTCCGGAAATTGGAACAGGCGGTACTTCAGAGATGTGGAGCCTAGGTTGGGAACCAGGACGCGCATCGCCGCCGGCCAGCTTAGCAGAGGAGTTCGGGCCCCAGGGCTGGGGGCTTGTCCAGAGACGGATGGGCCTGAACGGCAGAGCGGATTCCAGCGAGCTTGCAGATTTTGACCAGGAAGTGGTCCATCCATGCGATCCATGGGGCGAGGCTGCAGCGTTCGGCCCGGGGCAGGAGTCGGGGGCGGATCGGGCGGCCAGGCGCGGTCGACCTGGAGCGGAGCGTCGAGAAAGGTCAGGAGCTGGCGCGGGCTGCCCATGGAGGCACCTTGCCCCGGGCGCGGCGGCGCATGACGGTGGAGCAAGCGCGGACGCGTCCGCCTCGCAGCCTCTCGGGCTGAGGCCCCGATGGCTCTGCCCCGGCACGCAAGCGAGATGGCGAGCTTTCCCCAGGGCTGGGTAGTTCACGGTCTCTGCGCCGGACCGGAGCCGTACGGCAGCGTCTCGTATTCCGGCGAGCCTTCGCGGATTCTGATCAACCGGTCAACAGGAACCTCGCGAAACTGTTGCGTTGTGCCAGAAGTCGGCCAGTAGATCTCCAGAACCTCGATTCTGCCGGCTTGGCCAAGGCCCAGATGCTGCCTGAGAGGGCTGGCACCGAAGCTGCCCCCGCTGGTGACCCACCGGTAAACCGACCGCGAGCTGCCTTCTTCCACGATGTCGGCGCGGATCCTGGCCCCGATGCCGGCTCGATTGGATTCGGTTCCGATCAGCTTCACGCTAAGCCAGTGGTTTCCGAAGCCGGGGTTCTCAAACAACGCGTTGGGATACAGGTCGCCAGCGTAAGCGCCGCCCAACTCAACGAACAAATCCAGATCGCCGTCGCTGTCGAAATCCGCGAAGGCGACTCCATGCCCTTTTTGGAGGTGTCCCACCCCCGCTGCGGAAGTCACGTCGACGAACCGGAGCCCCCTTTCGTTGCGGAAGAGGAGGTTTGGCATCAGGCCTTCGTAGGCCGGATAGCCTGTCCCGAGGTAGTAGTCGGGGAAGCCGTCGTTATCCAGATCGCCGAAGTTGGAGCCCATTGGCTGCGAGATCCGCGCCGCACCGACTTCGGCCCCCACCTCCAGGAACCTTCCGCGGCCGTCGCCGCGGTAGAGCCGATCCGACTCGGTTGCCAAGGCCGGCAGGCCCAGGTAGGCAGCTGCGATGTCGCGCACGTTCCATTCGTAGCCCGAGACGAAGATGTCCAGCGCGCCGTCGTTGTTGTAATCCCAGAACCAAGCCGGAAAGCTTCGCAGAGGGAACTCCACACCGAGCTCGGCTGCGGCATCCGTGAAAGTGCCGTCGCCGTTGTTGCGGTAGAGCCTGTTCGGGCCGCCGAAGTTGGAGACGTATAGATCCGGGTCGCTGTCCCTGTCGTAGTCACCCCAGACTGCTGCTTTCGCGAAGTCATCGTTGGTGACCCCGGCTTCGCGGGCTACATCGGCGAACGTCCCGTCGCCGTTGTTGCGGAAGAGTTGGCTTGGAAAGTGCTCGTTCCCGATGAAGAGATCCAAGTCGCCGTCGCTATCGTAGTCGGCCCAGGCGGCGGCCTGCGTCGGAAAGTGCTCGTTGGCTAGGCCCGCCTCCCAGGTCACGTCGCGGAAGCGGCCCGAGCCGTCATTGCGGAGCAAGGAGTTGGGATACGCACGACCCGCCCCTTCTAGCCAAGCTCCCCGCAGGACCAGGAGGTCGGCGTCCCCGTCGTTGTCGAAGTCGGCGTGGAGGAGATTGAGACCGCCGAGCAGGCCTGTCAGACCGGCTTGGCGGGTCCGCTCCGCGAAGGTGCCGTCCCCGGCGTTGCGGAAGTACCGCAGCTGGCCGTTGGGGCTCCAGTCCGACACAACAATGTCGAGCCAGCCGTCGTTGTCGAAGTCGTCCGCCGCCACGCCCCCACTGAGGCTGACTGTGGCGAGGCCCCGCCCCCCAGCAACCTCGCGGAAGCGGGGGAATTCCGCCTCTGATTCGAATCTCTCCGGCGGGATCCTCCAGTGCCCGGAAACTGCGGCCGGGTACTCCCCGAGAGCCATCGCGGCGAGGTTGAGCAGCCAGCGAGCGGCTAGGTGGTCCGGCCTCTTGCCCAGCACCTCAGTCAGGTAACCGATGGCAAGCCGTGCGCTGGCAGTGTCCAGATGCACGCCCCCGCCTTGGATGGGCAGGATGCAACTGCGGGGGTCGCGGTGCGCGAGGCAGTTCTCCGCTTCGCCTAGGCGTAGGTGGGCGACGGCGAGCTGGAAGGCCACTTCGACTGTATCGCCCGCCGAAGCCTCGTAAGCCGCCCGCAGGAGTTCCGCGGCGCGCCGGTTGTTTCCGAGCCGCAGCTCGTCCACACCCACCAGCAGGTTTAGCCGGGTCCGGACTGTGGCGGGGGCGTCGGGCGGCAGCACCTCCAGCTGGGCGCGTTCCTTGGCTAGGAAGTCCTTGCCGGTGTACGCGTTCTCGGTCGCACTCCGCTCGCGGGCTCGGGCGAGCCGGGCAAGCATCCAGGCATGCCCGTCCGGCGCGGGTGCTTCCGCCACCTCCTGGGCCAGACCGAGGGGGGCGGCCGTGAACCAGAGGAGCGCGGCGGCACCAGCAGCCAAGCGATACCCTATCTCGCCCACGCGTTCGAAACCACGGCCTCGTACGCGTGCATTCTAGCGTGTTTTTTGTACTCTAGAGGACGCTGGCCAGGAGTCTGCTTCGGAGCCCGGGACGGGCCTTTTCCAGGCAGAAAGAGCAGGTTGCGGCTGTCGCACTAGGTGGAATTCATGGTTTTCGGCGCGTCCGGCGAGCCGAAGCTCAAGCCCGCCCCGAGGACCGGGGCCTGGCTGTTGGGCGCACTGCTGGCTGGCCCGATTCCGCAGCCGGCGTGGGGTTCACCGCGGTGTGTCGCTTCCCCGGCAATCGAAGCCGCCGTGCTGCACGAGCGGTCTGCAGCGGCCTATCACGCGAAGGGTGAATACTTGGCGGCGCAGGGCGAAGCCGACTGTGCCATGCAGGCCTTTGCGGAGGCTGTGAACCTCCCCGGGGCGTCCTGGGACCCGCACTTCAGTCTGGGGCTTGCCCACCTAGGCGCAAGCCGACCCCGCCAAGCGCTGCCCCACCTGGAACGAGCGGTGGCCCTGCGCCCGCTTGCCCTGGACGCACGGCTCGCTCTGGGAGCGGCCCGCGCCGAACTCGGCCAACTCGAACGGGCCCTGGACGAATTCCGGGCGGCCGTCGGGATCGCCCCCGACTCCGCACCGGCCCGGCACCAGCTGGCCAAGGCGCTCCTCGCGCAGGGCCGCTACGCCGCAGCGCTTGAGCACCTCGAGCATGCGCTGGAGATCGCCCCCCTTTCTCCTGAATCCCTGGTGCTGGCTGGCTTGGCGCACTCCGGCAATGGGGAGCCGGAGCGAGCAGCAGCGGTCCTGAAGCGGTTGGTGGAGGCTCAGCCCAGGCATTTCCAGGGCCGCTTCAATCTCGCTGCGGCGTACGCCCAAGCGAACCGGTTCGCCGAAGCGTCGCAGCACTTCCAGCAGGCGCTGCGGCTCAGGCCGGGGCACATCCAGGCCCGCCTCGCCGCGGCCAAGGCCGAACTGAACCTGGGCAACCGGCAACGGGCGCTGGAATTGACGGACCCCTTGGTCGAAGCCACCCCGGATGGCCTGGACGTTTTCGAGGTTCTCTACCTGCGCGGCTCGGCGCTGCGCACTCTGGGCAGATTCGAGCAGGCCGTCGAGCTCCTGCGCCAGGCGGTGCAGCTACAGCCGAATCGGGCGGACGCCCGTCGGGAGTTTGGTATCGCCCTGGCCAGGACGGGTGCGCTCCGAGAAGCCAGGAGGCACTTGGAGCGGGCCAGGGATCTGGAGCCGGACTCCCAGGAGATCCGCTTCGAAGTTATCGCGCTGCTGCGGGAAGCGGGCGACAGCGATGCCCTGCAAGCGGAGCTGGCGGCCTTTGAGGATCGCAAGCGGCGGGCCCAGGCAGCCGGAATGGCCGAACGAGGCGCCGCTCGCGGCGCTAGGTACCTGCGGGATGGAGACCCGGCCGCCGCCCTGAGGGAATACCGTCAGGCGGCGCGCCACAGTCCCCTCGACGCTCGGCTTCGCTACGGAGCGGCCCTGGCGCTAGCGCGCCTAGGTAAGCAAGCCGAGCGGATCAAGGCCCTCACCGAGGCCATCGCCCTTGACCCTGCGCTAGGCGAGGCCCAGAGCGAGCTGGGCGCCGCGCTGATAGCGGCGGGCCGAGATGCCGAGGCGGAGCGGGCCCTCCAGGCTGCTATCGCCGCCAAGCCTCGCCTCGCCGCGGCGCGCAGCAATCTGGGCGTCCTCTATTCGAGGCAGGGACGGCATGCCGCAGCGGAGGCGCTGTTCCGTCGTGCGCTGGAAGACGACCCGGAGGCAGCACACGTTTTCGTCAACCACGGGCTCGCACTCGCTGCATTGGGCCGCTTGGCCGAGGCCGAACGCGCTGTAAGGCAGGCCAAGATCCTAGACCCTCAGGACCCCAAAGCGGATCGCGCCCTCGAGTTGATCCAAGGCCTGCAAGTCCGGCGCGACGCCAATGTAAAGAAGTAAGATCTTTATCCTTGCGATTTTTCGAGCGCACTCGATTCCCGCTTCACGCACAATCCGGAACCTGCTTCCCCAGCAATACCAGCCAAATTTGAGAGGCGAGGCACGGGCGGGGTACGTGCCGCGACCTCGGCGAGCTGGGGAACGAGATCGGCCAAGTAGTAGCGTAGGTGGCAGCGGTAGGCGAACTCGGCGAGACAGTGCCCGGCATAGTTGCTCGCGCCACCGGTGACGCAGGGCTCGCGCTCGCAGGCGGCCCCCCGGAAGCACGCCAGTTCGGCCGAGCACCCACCGTTCCGGGCTGCAGGTGCTGACGCGCCCCCACTTTCAGCTTCCGGAGGCGCAAGCCCCGCACAGGCTCCGGCGCAGCTGTTCCGGCCGCCTTTCGGCTCCGACCTGCCGCCCCCCAGCCGCGCTACCCTCCGCTCGCCTCCTCGCCCAGGCGGACGCGAACACAGCTGAGGGTCTTGCGAACGCCCCCGGGATGCGGGTCGACGCCCAGCGCGGCACAGATAGCCCGCTGGGCGGGTTCGGCTCGCATGGCCGGGCGCACATGCTGCTGGCCTGCCCGGCTGCGGCGCAGCGGGGTCCAGCCGGGTGCGGAGGACCTGCGCGAGCTGGGAGGCGATGACGGTGAGGCACAGGTGGCCGGCCGCGGCTGCCGGTCGAGCAGCCCGAGGGTCCGGTGGCACAGGTGTGCCTCCACCGCCTCGCGAGGCCTCCCCAACGCGCCCGAAGCGCGGTGGAGCTGCAGCGCACCGACCATCCCGCAGGCGACGCCGAGCAACTCCCCGCGACCGCTGGACGTTTCTCCGCAGCGTGTGGACCCCCTGCAGCCCCGGCGTCGCGCAGCGGCCCTGGCCTCCGCCGGTCGCTGGCGGCCGGGGCGCGTAGCCGGACGTGCTGGCCGGAGCCGCAGGCGGGGCATGGGAAGCCCTGGGCACAGCGCCTAGGTGCCGAGCTCCTCGGTGCCGCAGACCGCCAGGAAGTTGGGCAGGCTCAGGCCCTGCTGGCATGAGATCGAATTCCTGCGCCTGGGACGCTCCTTCCTCTGAGAACCTTAAGTCTATTTAATTCATCAAGATAAGTTAACTTTGAAGATCGCTGGCCCGGCCTCCCCGGGGCGCGTAAGTTGGGCTGGAAGTACTAGGTAATCAGGTACAGAAATGAGACTCTGGGGACGCCCCCCATCGGCAAAAGACCGGCCAGCTTGTTAAACATGGGCTAGAGGATTGTCAACTCAGAGTTGCCGGCCTTGTGCAACGCCGGACAAGCCGTAGTCCGCCGGAGGGCCCAGATCTCCAGTGCGGTAGGCCGCTTTGGCCATTGACAGACCAGTGGTGCCTGTGGTGTCGTATCGGCACCGAGGCGGAATCCGGTCCAGTGCGGGCTCCCGCCGAACCGAACCGGAGGGCCCATGAAGCACGTTTGCCTCAAGCTCGCAGCACTCGGCTTAATGTTAGCGATGGTCGCGCCGGATGCCGCCCGAAGCCAAGGCGGAGCCACCGCCGCCGTCTCGGGTCACGTCACCGACCCGACCGGCGCGGTGATCCCTGGCGCGGAAGTCACCATCACCAATCTCGCCACGGGCGTGGCCTACTCCAACATCAGCAACGGCGTGGGCGCCTACTCACTCCTCAACCTCCCTCCCGGTTCGTACCAGCTCACCGTGGTGCAAGAGGGGTTTCAGCAGACCGCCATCCCCATCGTCCAACTCGAGGTGAACCAGTCAGTTGTGCAGGACTTCACGCTGGAAGTCGGCTCGGTCGCGGAAACCGTCGAAGTCAGTGCCACGGCGCAGCTGCTGCAGGCGTCGACGGCCGAGATGGGTGCCGTCGTTCAGGAGCAGGCGGTGCTCGACCTGCCCCTCAACGGGCGCAACTTCACCCAGCTGCTCACGCTGACCCCAGGCGTGGCCCCGGTCAGCACGGCGCAGAACGCCGGCGGCTTCGGGGCCCGGACGAACGCCGGTGCCTTCTCCTTCCCCGCCATCAACGGCCAGGGCAACCGCAGCAACTTCTTCATGCTGGACGGCCTCACGAACCAGGGCGCGTTCACGAGCACCTATGCAGTGCCGCCCATCATCGACGCCATGCAGGAATTCAAGGTGCAGTCCCACAACGACCTAGCAGAGTTCGGCGGCGTCCGCGGCGGAATCGTCAACGTCGTCAGCAAGTCCGGCACCAACGAATACCACGGCACTGCCTTCTGGTTCCTGCGGAACGATGCCTTGGACGCCCGCAACCCGTACCTCGACAAGGTCACGCCACTGCGGCAGAACCAATGGGGCGGCGCAGGCGGCGGTCCCATCGTCAAGAACAGGACCTTCTTCTTCGCCTCCGGCCAATGGTATCGGCGGCGGACGCCCGCCGAGAGTCGTGCGCTCGTCCCGACCGACGCGCAACTGGCCGGCAACCTCGGCGGCGAGCCGCCGATCTTCGACCCCTTCTCCACGATTGAAGACCCCGCCAATCCAGGGACGTTCCTCCGCGATGCGTTCCCCAACAACGTGCTCCCCGCCAGCTTGCTCGACACCGGCATGGTGAACTACGCCCGGGCGATCTGGCCGACGGCCAGGGACATTGGCGTGCCAGGCCAGAACGCGATCGACACCCGGCCCGCGGTGACCGACGTGAACGAGTGGTCCGTCAAAATCGACCATCGCATCACGGACAATCAATCCGTCTGGTTCCGATACGGTACCGGGGAGCAGCCGACGATCAACAGCGGCGGCGTCGAAGGCCGTACCAACGAGGGGATCCTAGACTCCTGGAATGTCGGCGCCAACTACACCTGGACCCCCAGCGCGACCTCCGTCCTGCAGTTCTCCTTCGGACGCGTGAAGATGCGGCAGGGCAACGAGGCCTACTACGAGGGACGCACTCCCGCAGACTTAGTGGCCGCGGGCGAGTTTGCCCAGAGCTTCGCCTGCCGGTGGCCGGAAGAAGTGCTGGAGGGGGGCTGCGTCGCGCCCAGCGTCTCAGTCCCGGGCTACGCCGCAAGCGGGACGAGTTTCAGCCTGCGGGACATGACGGACATCTATCAGTACCGCGGCAACTTCACCAAGATCCTCGGCAACCACACATTCAAGGCCGGCGTTTCCTTCAATACGAACGGCTACCTCGGCCCGGGCTTCTCCGGCGGCTCCAACTTCAGCGCGGTCCAGACCAGCGACCCCAAGAACCCCGGAGCCACGGGCAGCGGCTTGGCGTCCTTCCTCCTGAGCGTGCCGGACTTGGCGCGGCGGCGGGGCAACATCGAGGAGGTTCGCGGAGCCTGGGTCCACGGCTTCTATTTCCAGGACTCGTGGAAGGTTACGCCCCGGCTCAACCTCAACTTGGGCATCCGCAACGACAGCACGATTTTCGGCCACTTCGGCAGCGACGGATACAACAACAACCATGTCGGTAACCTGGACCTAGTTCGTGGGCTCTACGAGCTCCAGACCCCCACGCCCTCGTGCGAGGAGGCCGGTGCCGCGCCCTGCATCCCTGGCGGCACCTTGCCCGACGGCGTGATTCTGTCGCCAAACGGCAAGCCGAGTCGCGACAGGCCCTGGAATCTGGGACCCCGCATCGGCCTGGCCTACCGCGTTACCGACAAGCTGGCGATACGCTCCTACTACGGCGTGACTTTCGACAGCTGGGCGGGCAACATCCAGGCGAACATGGGCGTGGTCGGCGCCTGGCCGGATGTGGGCCTGCTGCAGCAGCCCAACCTGAACCTGCCCACGACGGATCAGCCCACGCCCAAGGTGACGGGGCAGGACCCGCTCGACCTGGGCGACAACCCGATCTTTCCGGCACCGACTCCTTTCGGCCACGTCACTTGGTTCTACGACCCCAACGTCGAAATGCCGTACGCCCAGCAGTACAACTTCAGCCTGCAGTACGAGCTCGACGAGAGCACCTTGGTGGACCTGGCCTACGTCGGCTCCCGAGGGGCCAACATCCGCATGGGCGGAATGTACAACACCGCCCTCGAACCGGGGCCGGGCGATGCAGCCCCGCGCCGCCGCTTCCCGCACATCACCCCGTCATTCTTCGACCGCAGCTGGGGCCGCAGCAGCTACAACGCGTTCCAGTTCCAACTCAAACGCCGGCACACTGACGGCTTCTCGTACCTCGTGTCGTACACCTGGAGCAAGTCGCTCGACCACTGCTCGGGATACTTCAACGAGGACGGCTGCAATCCCCAGGACCCCTACAAGTTCAACGACAACTGGGGGCCTTCCGCGTTCAACATCCCGCATGTCCTGACCACGAGCTGGGTCTATGAACTGCCTTTCGGAGCCGGCGGCCGCTTGCGGACCGGATCTGCGGTGCTTGACCACATCCTGGGACCCTGGCAGGTCAACGGCATCCTGCAGTTCGCCACCGGGCAGAACTACCATGTCGGGGTCTCCGGCGATCTCGCGAACACCGGGAACGCGGGCTCCAACAACATCAACGGGGGCTACTTGCGGGCCAATCTCGTCGGGGATCCGGAACCTTCAAACCGCGGTCCGGGCCAATGGCTCAACCCCGCCGCGTTCGCAGTCCCTGCCCCGTTCAGCTTCGGCAACCTCGGGCGCAACGTCTTCACCGGCGACCGGTTCGCGAACCTGGACCTCTCGATTTTCCGCAAGTTCCGGTTCTGGGAGGACAAGACCATCGAACTGCGCGTCGAGATGTTCAACTCGACCAACCACCCGACCTGGAACCGGCCCAACGCGCAGATCGACAACCCCAACTTCGGCAAGATCTTCAGCACGCGCAGCATTGAGCGACAGATTCAGCTCGGCCTGAAGATCCATTTCTGACCGGCACCCCAAGCGTCTGCGGCGGCTGGCGCCGGGGGCTAGCCCATGTTTACCAACTGTAGATCTAAGACATTTTAGAATCAATGACTTAATCCGATGGAACGGCTCGCGTGGCACTACAAAGTGTGCCACGCGGGCGGCGGGTGTGGGTCAGACGATGGTCTTGCGGAGGTCGCCTGGGTGCGCCGAACGAACACGCTGCCACGATAGCGGGGTGGGCTACCGCGACGCAAGGGTATTCATGCGATTATGGCACTACATCGCGTTCTGCCAAATCCCGATCTTTTAGAATCAACAAGTTCCAGGAGCGCACGCCTCGAAATACCGGCCAAATGGCCAAAATCGCCCGTCAACTTGGTAAACATGGGCTAGATCCGGGCCGGGGACCGGGCACTGCTCCGCACGGAGGGCGGCTCCGGTCGCAGGCGACCTGCCAAACCAGAATCCCCCCTGGCGAGCCCACCCCCTTGCCTAGGCGGGAGTCCGTCGCCGAAGCCTGCAGCTACCGCTCGGCGCGCAGTCGGGGGAGCGCTGCGGACTTCCCTGAGCTAGAGCACGGGCGCGGTCCAGGATTCCAGCGTCCCGCGCATGTGCTCAAGGAACGAGTCAGCGACCGCGCCGTCAATGGCGCGGTGGTCGAAGCTCAGCGTCAGGTAGGAGATCGAACGGATCGCGATGGCGTCGTCAATCACGACCGGCGTCTTCGTCACGGACCCGATGCCCAAGATCGCCACCTGGGGCTGGTTGATGGCGGGCGTCGCAAGCAGCGCGTTGTAGCTGCCGTAGTTCGAGACCGAGAACGTGCCTTGGCTGATCTCGTCAGCCTTGAGGGCCTTGGCCCGCGCTCGCGCGGCCAGGTCGTTGACCGCTCGCTGCAGGCCCAGCACGTTCTTCTCGTCGGCGCTGCGGATCACCGGCACGATCAACCCCCAGTCGAGGGCGACGGCGATGCCGATGTTGACTTCCTTGTGCTTGATGAGGTGCTTGCCGTCGAGGGAGGCGTTGACCATCGGATAGGCCTTGAGGGCAGCCGCGGCGGCCCGCAGGAAAAACGGCATGAAGGTGAGCTTGGTGCCGTTCTGCTCCAGGAACCGGTCCTTGCTGGCGCTGCGCAGCCTCGCGATCCGGGTGCAATCGACCGGATGCACCGTCGAGACGTGCGGCGAAACCCGCTTGGTGCGCACCATGTGCTCGGCGATACTCAACCGCATGGCGCTGAGCGGCTCCGCGGTGAAGTCGCCGAAGCGGGACTCGGGCGCTGGCGGGAACGCAGTCAGCGGCGGCGCAGCGGCGCCCCTCTCCTGGCGCTCGACATAGGCCAGGATGTCCTTCTTCGTGATCCGCCCGCCGGCTCCGCTGCCGGGGCCCACCTGCTCCAGGGCGATGCCCTTCTCCTTGGCGATCCGCCGGACCAGGGGCGAACTCCGAATGCGTCGGCCCGGCGCGGCGGGGACCTCCGCCGAGACGGGCGCAGGGACGGGCTCCGGTGCCGCGACAATCGGCGCAGGAGCCTCCGGAGCCGCCGCAGGGGGCGGCGGGATGTCCGCGACAGCCCCCTGGGCGGGCCCGGGGTGCCCGCCCACCTTCGAGCCGTCCCCGATGAAAGCCACGACCGTGTTGATTTCCACGGTCTCCCCCTCCGGGAAGAAAACCGCCTCCAGCACGCCCGAATCGGGGGCCGGAACCTCGGAGTCGACCTTATCGGTCGAGATCTCGAATAGAGCCTCGTCGCGCTCGACCCGGTCTCCGGGGCCCTTCAGCCACTTCGTGATGGTCCCTTCGACGATGCTTTCCCCCATCTGGGGCATGACGACTTCGCCCATTTCGGCTCTTTCCTCGCTATCCAACTGCCACTTGCAATGTTAGTTGCCGGAAGCCGCGGGAGTCATGGTCCGTCCGAAGACCGCTCCAAACTGGCGGCTCAGGGCCGCCAGCACAGCCTGTCTCCCGGGCGGCTGCCCCAGGACCTCCCTCAGGGACGTGACCGGCTTTCGCAGGCCGCAGGGCACAATCAGTCCGAAGTAGTCCAACTCGGTCTCGACATTGAGAGCCAACCCGTGCGAGGTCACCCAACGACTCAGGTGGACGCCCAGCGCAGCGATCTTGGCTTCCCCGACCCAGACGCCGGTCAGTCCCCCCACGCGCTGCGAGCGCACACCGAATTCCGCGATAGCGGCCATGACGACCTCTTCCAGAGCCCGCAAGTACGCCCCCACGTCCCGGTGCCATTCCTTCAAGTCCAGGATGGGATACGCCACAACCTGCCCCGGACCGTGGTAGGTCACATCGCCGCCGCGGTCGGTCTCCTCGACTTGAATGCCGAGGCTTCGCAATCGCCGAGGGTCCTCGAGAATGTGGGCCGCGTCCGCGTTGCGCCCAAGCGTGATCGTCGGGGGATGCTCCACGAACAGCAGCTGGTCGCAGACAGCCCCTTGCTTCCGAGCCCGCACATACTCCAGCTGCACGCCCCAGGCCTCGCGATAGCCGGCCCGCCCAAGATCGCGGACCTCGCAAGGGGGTGCGCTGGGCGCGGGGCCGCCTAACGCCTCAGGCATTGATGGCCTGCCCGTAGATATCGTTGAAAGCGTCGAGCACCGCCTCGGAGAGCGTCGGGTGCGCGTGGACCGTGGCCCGCATGGAATCGACGGTGGCCTCGCTCTGCATCGCGACCAGCGCCTCGTGGATGAGTTCCGTGGCCTGCGGCCCGAGGATATGGACGCCCAAAATCTCCCCGAACTCCTTGTCGGCCAAGATCTTGACAAAGCCGGTGTGGCCAGCGAGGATTGAGGCCTTGCTGTTCGCCGCGAAGGGAAACTTCGCGATTTGAACCTCGCGCCCGGCCTCCCGCGCCTGGACCTCGGTCAGCCCGACGCTGGCCACCTGCGGGTCGCAGTAGGTGCAGTTCGGCACGCGGCTTTGGTCGATGGGCTCGGCGGGCTGCCCCGCGATTCTGGCCGCGGCCACCAAGCCCTCGGCGGATGCCATGTGCGCCAGCTGCGGCGAGCCGGCCACAATGTCCCCGATGGCGTAGACGCCCATTTCCGCCGTTTCCATGTATCCATTCACCGGAATGAAACCGCGTTCGGTTTCAATCGCGGTGTTCTCCAGGCCGATCCGCTCCGTGTTGGGGCGGCGCCCGACGGCTACGAGAAGCTTGTCGAAGACGCGGGTCTGCACTCCGCCGTGGCCATCCCGGTAGGTGAGGGCGACGCCCTCCTCTGTTTCCTCAATGGTGTCCGCCGCAGTGCCGGGGAAGACCTCGATCCCCTTGGCGCGGAAGGCGCGCAGAAGAACCGCCGAGACGTCTTCGTCCTCCAAGGGCACGATCCGGGGCAGCATCTCGAAGAGAGCGACCTCGGCACCAAAGCTCCGGTAGATCGAGGCGAATTCCACCCCCACCGCGCCTCCGCCGATGATGGCGAGCGCATCCGGCACGTCGGTTAGCGCCAACACCTCGACGTTGGTCAGGATGCGTCCCGAAGCGAGGTCAAGGCCCGGGGGCAGGCGGGCCTCCGAGCCTGTCGCCAGGACGATGTTCTTCGCCGTGATCCGCCGCTCGCCATCCGGTCCGGAAACCTTCACGGCACCATGGCCCAGCAGGCTGCCGAACCCGTGAAGCGTGTCGATCCTGTGCTTCTTGAAGAGCGAGCGGATTCCGGCGGCGTGCCTGTCCACGATGTCCTGCTTGCGCCGCCCCATCGCTTCCAGGTCAAGCGATATGTTGTCCGCCCGGATGCCGATTTCGCCGCCGTGCAGCAGCGCCTCGTAGACTTCGGCGAAGTGCAGCAGGGCCTTGGTCGGAATGCAGCCGACATGCAGGCAGGTCCCGCCTAGGTGCGCGTCCTTCTCGACGACGCCGACCTTGAGACCGTACTGCGCAGCGCGAATGGCGGCCACGTAGCCTCCCGGCCCGCTGCCGAGGATCAGAGCGTCGTAATCCATTTATTGGTTGTAGCGTAGCAGAGTTGCCCGGCTTAGCTGAGGCTGCCTGCTCTTCCAGCGAACCGCGGTCCGCACTCGAGCCTCCGGCGGGGGGCTACTACGCATTCCGCCTAGTCTGGAGCGAGCGCGAGGGCAGCCGCGCCTTGCGCGACCTCGGCACGGACTTCCCCGTGCAGCCGGAGCAATAGCCCATCTGGGCCCCGGTTCATCGAGGCCTGCCTAGTGGGCCAGGCCAGCCTCGGCTCTTCCGCTGCAGACCTACTCAAACCCGCCCAGAATATCGCCGCCGTGCTGGTGGCGGCCCGCATGCTGCACCCCGCCAGAGAATTCGCAGTGCAAGATGAGGGGATTTCAGTACCAACCGACAACACTCCGCTGTTGCCCAGACCGGAGACGGAGGCTACGTTGTAGGAATCGGTGCCCTCCGGGTACTCCTGATTGAGGAGGACTCGCACTGGTATGCCCAAGGGCTGGAAATCGACCGCGTCTCTCAAGGCAAGTCGATTGAGGAGTCCAAGAAGAACTTTAGAACTAGGGCTAACGGCAACGATCCACGAGAATTTGAAGATCCACGGCACGATCGAGCCCGTGCTCGTACCCGCTCCCATGGAAATCTGGAAGGAGAGGCTCGACCCGCAGGCGGTGGCGAAGAGGTGCTCCCAAATTTCCGTCCATCAGATTCCGGCTATGCGGCTAGCCGAAGCCATGCTGCCCTTCCAGACGATCGACTCCCTGCGGACGGAGCGTCATGGCTGACGGAGGGCATGTTCCCAGGGCTGCCGGTTTGTGGCTCCCGCAGCATATTGGTATCACTGTGCTTACATGGAATTTCGTGGTTTGTTCCCCTCGTCGGCCCTCCGTTCTGGGTCAGACTCAAGCGGACCCCAATGGCCATCCCCGGACGCCGTGCCGTTCTCTCCCGAACCGCTGAGCGGCTCTGTCGATGCCGTGCTACGATCCAATGGCGAGGACTGGTTGTTCGAGGTCGTCGGATCCAGGCTGGCGTCGGCTAGATCGATCATCCACCGAGAGTCACCGCGATCGGGGCAATTGGCCGCTCCGAGACCCTGGATGGGAAGCGACATGAGCGCCGATAGCCGGGTCGTCGCATTCGTTCCGGAACACCTCAGGCGGCTGGAGGATCCCTCGCGCGATCTACCGCGGATCGCCAAGGATCCGTTCGCGATGGCAGCGATCCGGGCTGCCGTAGGGCAGGTGCCGACCCGCCACCGGCTGTTGCTCGGGGACGCCCGCCATGCAGCGCTTCCTGCTGAGTCGATTCACCTCGTGCTCACTTCGCCGCCGTACTGGACCCTCAAGGAGTACCGCCGGGGCGCAGGCCAGCTGGGGTGGATTTCCGACTACGACGAGTTTCTGGAACAGCTCGACGCAGTCTGGCGCGTGTGCCACGGGGCGCTCGTGCCTGGCGGGCGGCTCATCTGCGTCGTAGGCGATGTCTGTCTGTCGCGGCGCAGAAACGGAGGACGGCATACGGTGGTTCCCTTGCACGCCTCGATTCAGGATCGGTGCCGATCTCTCGGGTTCGACAACCTGGCACCGATCGTCTGGTACAAGATCGCGAACGCGGTTCATGAAGTGGAACGCGGAACCGGGGGCTTCCTGGGCAAACCCTACGAGCCCAACGCCGTCATCAAGAACGATGTCGAGTTCATCTTGATGCAGCGGAAGCCGGGCGGCTACCGCAGGCCGAGCCTCGCTGCGCGCACGCTCAGCCTGCTGTCGGAAGAGAGCTTCAAGACGCTGTTCCGGCAGGTCTGGGCCGACATCGCCGGTGCGTCAACCCGAGACCATCCCGCACCCTATCCGGTCACGCTGGCGGATCGTCTCATCAGGATGTTCAGCTTCGTCGGGGATACGGTGCTCGATCCCTTCACCGGAACGGCGTCGACCCAGATCGCCGCGGCCGCGTGCGGCCGCAACAGTATCGGCATCGAAGTCGACCCGGTGTACCACGAACAGGCGCTGGCACGGTTGCGGAGCGAGACGGCCAGCCTGTTTAGTACTGCCGACGTAACCGCCGCCGAAATCGACACGGAACGGCCAGCCACTGCGTAGGCGATCTGGCATGATCACCGCCCAGGACGCCGTCGATGATCTGTACCGAATCGCCGTCACGGAGCGAAAGTCGACATCGGCGGCGCGGCTTGACATGTTGGCAGACTTCTGCGTCCAGGAGTTGACGTCCCGCGGGCTGCATGGCGTGGCGAAGGAGGCTTCAATTCCCGGTGCCGGTCGGCAAAAGAAATGGGACATCGCGTGGCGCTACGACGGAAAGTACCGATTGGGAATCTCTCTGAAGTCGCTTTTGAGGAACCTCGGCGGCACAGTGCCCAATCGAATCGACGACATGATCGGCGAGGTTACGAATACCCAGCTTCACTCGCCCGAGATCGTGATCGGGTACATCATGATCTTCAACATAGCGGAAGACAGTATGTCCACAAAGCACGGCTCGACATGGTGCCAGCTTTTTCGAGAACATGTGACCTTGCTATCCGGCCGCAAACCACCCTCCTGGACTACTGGGACCGTGGAGGACTTCGTGCTGGTCGAGGTGGATTTCGGCACCGACTCAGCAATCCGGGCGATGTCGCAGACATTCGATCAGTTTTTCGGCACACTCATCGAGCAAGTCGGGATACGTAATCCTAACGCCGTCACCACCTGAGCAGGCGACGACCGTGGCTTTTGTCCTTCCGGAATGAAAGATTGCAAGGGGAACGACCGGCCGGGTGGGTGTGACGGAGGAACACCTGCCGGGGCCGGAAACCGCAGGTTTTCGGCAGCGTCGCTCCCCTACCCCCCCCCCCGTCCCTATTCTCTGTATGTGAGGGTGGTGCGTTGTATTGGGATCTGATTGATATAAAAGGATTTATTGGATATTTCGCGTAAGTTGAAGCTTCGGGTCCGCTGACACCTCCCGTCCGACTTCTCTGGTGTAAGTTCGTGTCTCCGTCGTGTTGTGATCGGGCGACAAGGTAGATCACACTCTCAAGCCGATCCCGGTCTTCGTCGTGGTCCCGCTCCGTGACCGCGACTTCCATCCCGCGCCAGATATCCGTCACGTTCGCCGCCACTTTCTAACCTGGATCTGTGGCCGGGACCGGATCGGCCTGCGCGTGGGCCAAGTCGTCGCTCAGCACAAGATGGCCAAGCACTGCGGCCCGCAGATCACCGCAGACGGCTTCGCCTTCCAGCGCAACCGGGAGCGCAGCGCCCAGGAGGCCGGCTCGACGACCTCTACGCTCTCCGCACCGCCTGCCCGCCGGCGACCTCGGTGCCACGGATACGGTGCGCACCTACCAGCGGCTCAGCCGCGTCGAGCACACCTTCGGCAGCTTCCAGACCGTCGATCTCCAGGTTCGGCCCATCACACTACCGTCCCGAGCACGTTCGCACCCATGTCTTCTTGCCCATGCTTGCCTACCCTGGCGCATGCGCCGCAAGCTGGCGTCCCTGCTGCTCGACGACGACCCGCAAGCCGCTCCACCCGAGCGCGCTTCGGCGGCGGCCACACCCTCCCCGGCGGCGCGGCGCAAGGCCGCCGCCCAGCGCACCCCGCAGGGAGCGCCACTGCACAGCTTCCGCACGCTCCTCGCCGAATGGGCGACCATCGCCCAGCACCGGGTGCAGCCCCGGTTGGGCTAAGCCAAGCCCTGCGACCTGCCAACCCGCACCACGCCGCTGCAGCAGCAAACTCTCGACCTGCTCGGCCTGCGCCGCAGCGGACCCAGTACCGCATCTCCCATATAGGCGATAGTTCAACCAATCCAATAACTTACATCTAATATCTGCCTCCGAAGTTCGGCCTAGCGGCCTGGAATGTCCGCACGCCTGGACCCACAGTTCCAGACTCGCGCTCGCGATCCGGTTCGTCACCGGCGAAGCCCCCTGCGAGCGGCTCGCCACGCCTCAGAACACGCGAAAGCTCGTCCCGATACTCACCGTGCGGCCTTCCCGGTAGGCGAGGAACGTCTCCCCGCCCTGAGCGAACCTCCAGTGCGCATTGCCGAGGTTCTCCGCCGCGAAGCGCAGCTTCCAGCGCCCCTCGCCTCGCAGCGTGAGCTCGTACACGAAATCCATCGTGGCGAGGCCGTCCTGGACGACATCTGGCAGCCCGAAGGCCCCCACATCCGTGATCCGGCTGGAAAAGTAGTTCAGGTAGAACCGAGCCGTGCTGCGGGCCTTCGGCCGCGCCCACTCGGCGATCACGTTGGCCACGTAGCGCGACTGGCCCTGCATCGCCCGGTTGAGGGAGGTCAGCACCACATCCTTGCTGACATCCTCGAGGTTGATGTTGGAGTCGACCATCGTGAAGTTCGAGGACACGGCGAACTCGCGCAGCTTGGGCGAGACGAAGTTCAGGCCCCTTCGGAACTCGAACTCGAAGCCGTAGTTCTTGGCGGCCGTGGCGTTCGAGAAGGTCCGCAGCAGCGCTACGGCGGAGATCATCGTTTGCTCGATCGGCCGGTCGAAGTTCTTGTAGAAGAAGCTCGCCGCCAGCAACTGGTTGCCGCCGGGGAAGTACTCCCACCGCACATCGTAGTTCGAGATGTCCGTCTGCACCAAGTCCGGGTTGCCAATCGTCTGCAGGCCGCCGACCAGATTCAGAAAGCCGAAGCGGGCCAGCTCACGGAAGTCGGGCCGCGAGACCGTCTGGCTGTAGCCGACGCGCAGGTTCTGCTTGGGCGTCAGCGAGTAGATGGCGTTGACGGACGGCAGGATGTTGAGCACATCGAAGGGTGCGGGCTCGCGGCTGGTGTTGGGGAGAAACTGGTTGAAGGTGGTCACATCCTGGTCCACATCCTCGAAGCGCAGGCCGGCGATCAGCCGCCATCGTGCGGCCAAGTTGAACTCCGCCATGCCGTAGTACCCGAACACGTCGCGCGTCCCCCGGTAGGCGTCGGTGACTCGCGTAGTCTCGTTGAGCTCGAACGCCCGGGGGTGGATGTTCTCCTCGACGAACAGCTCGTTCGGCGGCAGCGTCAGGTCCAGGCCTCGCGCTCCCCGCAGATTGAGGCGGAAGCGCCGCGAGCGGAAGTTGCGGCCGCGCGAGGCGTAGTTCGCGCCGAACTTCACGGCCCCGCTGAAACTGCCCTTGTAGAACGGGATCAGCATGTCGAAACTCGGGTTGAGGATCGTCTCGTCAAGGTCGTTGAACATCCGGAACGCGCTCTGGCTGTCGTCGAAGAAGACGAACAAATCGCTCTGGGGCCGGAAGATCTGCAGGCTCTCGCGCAGATCCGGCTCGTCCCGGGTCGCCTTGGAATAGGCCATCGCCCAGGTCAGCACGCTGTTGCCCAGGCCCTTGAACAGATGCTCGCCCCCAACCTGGGAATTCGTGATCGTCCGCTCGATGTAGCGCAAGCGCTGGTTGCGGATGTCGGTGGCGAAGTCCTGGTAGAAGCCCTCGTAGTACCGGGTGTTGTCGTCGCTGTCTCGGGAAAAGAAGTTCTTCAGCGTCAGCTTGTGGGTCGGCGTGAATTGGTACGAGGCATTGAAGACGCCCCCGAGCCGCACGGACTCCGTCGACTCGTCGTAAGCGAAGTCGCTTTGCAGCAGGGGCGGGCCGGCGTTCGACGCACCCGACACCACATCCGGATTAGGGAAGTAGTACTTGCGCTCCTGGTCGAAGATCGACTGGAGCGAATTGGAGAACGTCAGCGCCCCCACCAGCCCCAGCTTGCCGTAGGTGTTGCCGGCGACCACGTTCCAGCTCATCGCCGGGCGGCGCAAGGTGCGGGAGGTTCGCTCCCAATTGTTGGAGAACGCACGCCCGAGACCCTGCAGCTCGTCGCGATTGAACGTGAAGCGGTCCACGCGCTGGTCGCCGGGGATCCCGTCGGGGAGCGCCCGGGTGCCGTCGTCGAAGCCGAAGAAGTCCCGCCCTCCGCCGGGGTAGTCGAGGAAAGTGTGGCCCTGCGTCTGGCTGTTGAAGCCCACCGAATAGCTCACGTTGAGCGTCGGCCGGGTCGGGAACTCCGTCGTCTCCACCTGCACCAGGCCGGCCGAGAACTCGCCCGGCAGGTCCGGCGCATACGTCTTCTGCACCCGGATGCTGTCGATCAGGTTGGCCGGAAACAGATCGAGGGGAACGACCCGGCGCTCCGGCTCCGTGCTGGCCAGCAAGGCGTTGTTCAGCGTCGTGCTGCTGTAGCGCGGGTCGAGGCCGCGCACGAACACGAAGTCGTTCATCGTTGTCACGCCAGTCACCTTCTTGATCGCCTCGGCGGCGTCCGACGAGGTTCCCCCGCGGATCTCCTCGGCGCTGATCGTGTCGGACACCGTGGCCGCGAGCTTGCGCTCCACAAGCATCGCTTCCTGGGTGGCCACGGAGGCCGCCACGGTGCTGACGACATCGACGACCGTCTTCTCGCCCTTCGCCGACATCACCGTGCTGGCGTCGGCGAGCTCGCCTGTAAGCACCTCCAGACCCTCGACATTGACCGCTTGGTGATGCGCAGACTGGTAGCTGACTGTGTACAGGCCGGCGGGCACGCCCTCGATCATGAAGCTGCCCTCGATCGTCGTCACGGCGGTCACCGTGACCTCGCCTCTCACCTCGACCTCAACCTGCGGAATCGCATTGCCGGTGGTGGCATCGTAGACGACGCCTATCACCGTGCCGCCCGACTCCTGCCCACGGAGGCCGACCCCGGCCCAGAGTACGGTAACCGCCGCCGTGACGATCCATTTGACCCGCATGCAGCGCATGGCAGTAAACCTCCTTGACTCCCGCGGGGAGCAAGCGGCCCTCCGGGCGCTCACTCCCCATCTCGAACCGTATAGCCGAAGCCGCGCACAGACCGGATGTAGCGCGGACGCGAGGGATTGTCCTCGAGCTTGCGCCGCAACCGCCGGATATGCACATCCACCGTGCGGTCCGTCACGTTGCAGGCCAGCCCCCAGACCGAGCTCAGCAGGCTGGCTCGGCTGAAGACCCGGCCCGGTTGCCGCAGCATCCGCTCCAGCAGCTGAAACTCGGTCGCCGTCACCGACACCGGCTGGCCGTCCCGGCGCACCTCGCGCCGGGTATTGTCGAGCTCGAGCCCGCCTAGGCGGTAGACCGTCTCCAGACCCGCCCGTTCGCGGAGCCGCAGCTTGACCCGCGCGACCAGCTCGCGAACCGAGAAGGGCTTCACCACGTAGTCGTCCCCACCGTGCTCCAACCCGCGCACGCGATCCGCCTCGTCCGTCCGCGCCGTCAGAAACAGCACGGATGTGTCGCGCAGGCTAGAGTCCGCCCGCAGCTGCCGGCAGATCGCGAAGCCATCCAGGCCCGGCAGCATCACGTCGAGCACGATCAGATCCGGCAGCTCCCGGCGGCAGAACTCCGGGGCCGCCGCGCCGTCGTGGATTCCGACGCAGTCGAAACCCTCCTGCTCAAAGGCGTAGCGCAGCAGTTCTGCAAGGTCACGGTCGTCCTCGATCACGGCGATCTTGGGCGGCATCGGTTCCTATTCCAGAGTTATCCGATGCGGCGTTAACGAGGGATTGCGGCGGCGTTAAGGTTCGTTGAATCCGCCGCCGCCGAATCGAGCGCGGACCGCGGAGCCGGGGGCTCGCCGCCCCGCGGCCGGTCGGTCGCGCTGGGGCCGCCGTTCCTACAATGAAGCCTTGCTCACCGCGGACTTCGACTACGAACTACCGTCGCAGTTGATCGCCCAGCGGCCGTTGCCGGACCGCAGCGGGAGCCGTATGCTGGTGCTCGACCGGCGGGCTGGAACCTGGACTGACTCCCGCTTTCGAGACTTACCCGAGGCTGTCGGGCCGGGGGATTGCCTGGCGGTGAACAACAGCCGCGTCCTAGCGGCGCGCTTGCAGGGCCGCCGCCGACCCAGGGGCGGAGCGGAAGGCGGCGGCACCGCCGAAGTCCTCCTCCTCGAACCGCTAGCTGACTCCCCGGCACGCTGGACCGCCCTCGTCCGCCCCGGGCGGAAGCTGCCGCCCGGCTCGTCGGTCGACGCCGACGGCACCGAAATCCGGATACTGGAGCGGGCGGCGGGAGGTACGCGCCTAGTGGAGTTCCCCGGCCTATGCGGCAGGGAGGTGCAAGCCTTGCTCGATCTGCATGGGCGCACCCCCTTGCCGCCCTATATCCGGCGTCCCGCCGAACCGAGCGACCGGGAACGGTACCAGACGGTCTTCGCCAGCCGCCCCGGTTCGGTGGCCGCTCCCACCGCCGGGCTGCACTTTGACGCCGCAACGCTGCAAGCGGTCCGGCGCCGAGGGGCGACGGTGGCCGCGGTGACTCTGCATGTCGGCCCGGGGACCTTCCAGCCGGTGGCTGCCGAGCGCCTGGAGGACCACCGCATGCATGCCGAGCGGTTCGAACTGCTGCCGGAAGCCGCAGCGGCCATCCGGAGTGCCCCGCGCACCCTGGCTGTCGGCACAACGACTGTGCGCGTCCTCGAGTCCGTGGCCGCCCGGCACGGGGGCGAGGTGCGGTCCGCGCACGGCACCACCAACCTCTTCATCGCGCCCGGCCACGAGTTCCGGGCCGTGGACGCGCTCCTGACCAACTTCCACCTGCCGCGCTCGACGCTGCTCATGCTCGTGGCGGCCTTCGCCGGCTGGGAGCTGGTGCGAGCAGCCTACGCGCACGCCGTTACAGAAGGCTACCGCTTCTATTCCTACGGGGATTGCATGCTCGTCCTGTGAGCGCCGAGGTGGCCCCGTCGAGCCAAGCCCCGAGCTCGCGCGGATCGCGAAAGAGCCGGTTGGGTCCGCTTGCCTCCAGGGCTGCGGCCGCCGCTCCGGGAGCCCAAGCGGCGGCCACGCTTGCCATCCCGACCTCCCTGGCCGCCCGGACATCCGAGGGGGAGTCGCCGATGCCGACGACGACGCTGGGCGCGAGACCCCAGCGGCGCAGCACCCGCCGCATGGCCTCAGGCTTGACGCCGCCTGCCGGCGAACCGGCCTCCACGCACGAAAAGTAGTTGCGGAGGCGCAGCGCATCCAGGGAGATGGAGGCGCTGCGCGGCCCCTTGCCGGTGACGACGGCCAGCTGGACGCCGCGGGCGCGCAGCATCTCCAACAGTTCCCCGATGCCCTTGAACGGCCGGGGGCAGCGGGCGTGGGCCTCGCGGTACGCAGCGAGATACTCCTCCAGGGCGGCGGCGGCTGCGTCCGGGCAGAGGCGTGCCAGGACACCCTCCTCGCTAGGCCCGAATTGGGCATGGATCTCACGGTCGGAGAAGCGGCGGCCGAGGCGGCGGCCCAGAACCTCGGCGAAGGCCCGGTAGCACACTGGGAGCGTGTCGCCAAGCGTTCCGTCGAGATCGAAGATTGCCCCTTGGAGCATGCGGGCGTCACCGCGTTAGCGGATCCTCCTCCGAGGGCGGAGTGGCCTGGATCAGCCGCCCTAATTCGGGTTCGACCTCCAGGATGCGCTCCCGCATCTCCCAGGCGAGCCGGCGGTAGGAGAAATGCCCCTTGACTCCGGAGCGCAGGCGAGCGATGTACTCGGCCTCGGCGAAGTCCATCTTGAACAACGCCCGGCAGCGGGCGGC
Organism: Bryobacterales bacterium; assembly: GCA_965213745.1. Lineage (GTDB taxonomy): Bacteria > Acidobacteriota > Terriglobia > Bryobacterales > UBA6623 > VXMF01. The sequence goes on from CBDBZZ010000025.1 coordinate 356,393, forward strand.
GAACGGTAGCAGATAACGGCTCGCCGGCTCCGACTCCCGTCGAATCTCCGCCCGCGTCGCGGCGAGCATCCGCAGCGCTTCGTCGTAGCGGTGGACGAGGCCCGCCTCCTCAACCAACTTGGGCCTGTCGCAGCCGAGACGATCATCCCCGAACCGTTGCCGCACCTGCTGGCACCGGCGGTGGCGGTGCAGGTCGCGGTACGCCCCGATGTCGGCGACGATATCGAAGACGTACTGATAGCCGCTCCGGAACGGTCCGAGCAGCTCGTCGCGAGGATTGCGGCCCTCCAAGGCAGTCTCCAGAACCTCCAGGCGCCGGCGGCGGCTCCAGCCGCTGACTGTCTCCAGCACCGCGCGGAACGGGTGCTCGGTGACGGCATACAGCCAGGTCGCCGCGATCTCGTCGAGCGGGTCGCTCGGACGGACCAGGTCTACATCCCGAGGCCGCTCGTAGGAGCCCGGAGCGAAGTTCTGACGCGCCCAGGCCCGAACGCGGTTCAGAGCCTCCGCCTGCGGTCGGTCAGGAGCGCCGTACTTCGCCAAGGTGGGGGCAATCGGCTCCGTCGGCGTATCGTCGCCCAAGCCCCATGCGGGCGGGGCCGCGCAAGCGCGGCGCAGCTCGTCGGCGAGCGAGCGAACCTCGGCGAGGTCGCACACGCCGAGGCGGCGCATCTGCTTCTCCAGGGTCCGGATGCTGGTGACTTGGCCCACGTTGGTGGAGATGCCCGCGAACAGCAGGAAGCGGGCTGCGTCGTAGGCCCGCGCCTCGATGGCCCGCCTGTACGCGCCGCTACGCATCGAGGGCGGCTGCGGGTGCTTTTCCCGCAGATGCTCGCACAGTTCGGCGTGGAGGCCTAGGTAGGCCTCCAGCGCAGCTGCCGCCGCCCGGCTGTAAACCGCCTCGGCGGCGGTGCCGCGCAGCTCGTCGGGCACGACCGTCCGACCGTGCGAGAAGTCTTGGTATCGGCTGGACTTAGCCTGTCCGTCCCAGAGCGGCTCGTCCTCAATCTCGACCGCCGCTAGTTCGGAGACCCCTTCAAAGCAGAACACGGCGTGCCCCAAATCGGCGATCGAAGCGTGGCCGTACTGGAAATAGTAGCTGTCGAGGAACTTCGCCGAACTGTGCCCGCGGACCCACTCCAGGCTCTCAACCACCGAGTCCGGGGAACGGCTGTAGCGCGCGAGCGCGTAGGCACTCTGCTCGGGAGGCATCGGCGCCAAGACGACGACTCGGCGGCGGCCGGGGACGGGTTGCGCAGGCATGGCCGCCGCCTCCGGCGCTGCCCTGAGCGGGGACGCGCTCACAGGCGTTAGAATCTGCGATTGTAGCCTTTGCGGGATCTCGCCCCCAAAACTCGGTTAGGGCGGGAACCCGTGGGGAATCGGGCAACCCGGCTTGTCCGCTAATCGAAGCGCAGGAGGCGCTGACCATGGAGATGCTAATCGCTGGGGACTGGACCGCAGGCACGGACGCAATCCCCGTTCTGAATCCGTACGACGGCGGCGAGGTCGACACCGTGCCGCGCGCTTCGGCCGCAGACATCGACCGCGCCATCGACTATGCCGTCGCGGGCGCCGCCAAAGTCGCGGCCACCTCTGGGTACGACCGCTACCAACTCCTCATGCGCGCCGCCGCGCTCATGGAGGTGCGGCTCGAGGACCTCGCCCGCACAATCACTCTGGAGGAGGGCAAGATCCTCGCCGAGGCGCGGCTCGAGGTCGACCGCGCCCGGGAGACGATCATCGGCTCGGCGGAGGAGGCCAAGCGACTCGGCTCCGAAGTAGTGCCGCTCGATGGAGCCCCGGGCGCCGGCAAGCGGTTCGGCTTCACCCTGCGCGTACCGTGCGGCGTGGTCCTCGCGGTCACGCCGTTCAATTTCCCGCTGAACCTCGTCTGCCACAAGCTCGGCCCGGCCTTCGCCGCCGGCAACAGCGCCATCTTGAAGCCGGCCACCGACACGCCTCTGGTGGCCCTGAAGTTCGCCCAGCTGCTGCTCGACGCCGGGCTGCCGCCGGAGGCCATCCAGGTGGTGACCGGTTCCGGCGGCCAGATCGGCCGCCAGCTTTGCGCAGATCCGCGCATCCGCAAGATCAGCTTCACGGGCAGCCGCGATGTGGGCGAGGCCATCTGCCGGACCGCCGGGCTCAAGAAGGTCACCATGGAGCTCGGCAGCAACTCCCCCGTGATCGTGCTGCCCGATGCGGATCTGGAGAAGGCGGCCCAGGCGATCGCCGTCACGGGCTACTCGAACGCTGGCCAAGTCTGCATCAGCGCCCAGCGGGTCCTGGCGCACCGCAAGGTCTACGGCAGCCTCCTGGACTGTCTAGAGCCGCGTGTGCGGGCGCTAGCGACAGGCAACCCGCTCGATGAGAGCGTCCGAGTCGGCCCGATGGTGCGAGAGGCGGACGCAGTGCGCGTCGAGCAATGGATCCGCGACGCTGCTGCGGCCGGCGGTAGGCTGGTCACCGGCGGCTCGCGCACCGGAGCCGTGGTCGAGCCCGCCATCGTCGCTGATGTCGACAGTTCCATGCGCATCTCCTGCGACGAGCTGTTCGGCCCTGCAGTCGGCCTGTCCCGGTTCGAGTCGGTCGACGAGGCGATCGCCAGCGCCAACGCCACGAACTACGGCCTATCGGCCGCGGTGTTCACCGAGAGCCTAGACAACGCGATGCGATTCGCCCGGGAGGTCGAGTCGGGCAACATCCACATCAACTGGGGCACGCAGTGGCGGGCCGACCTGATGCCGTACGGGGGACTCAAGGAGAGCGGTTTCGGCAAGGAAGGCCCGCGCTATGCCGTCGAGGAAATGACTGAGACCAAAATGGTGGTCATGCATTTGGCCTGATCGCCCCGCGAGTCGCGATCACGGCGGGCAATCCGGCCTCCAGGACCCCCGGGCACAGGCTCCCGACAGCGCGAGTTGCGCACCCGGGCCCCTCTTGCTAGCAACTGCGGGCTGGGCGTTCCGTGGGCCCGGGAGACACGCTGCGACGGAGCCGCGCCGGCTCGGGCGGCGGCTGGCGGACCGACGGTACGAGGATTCGCCGACCGTGCCGGCGAGGGGGGCGGACATTGCGATCGACCGCGAGGCACTGCGCCTGCGAATGGAGCAGGAGGGGCGGCGGTTCTGGGACCCTCGGCTGCGGCAGTACCCACGCACGCCTGAGGAGTGGGCGCGGGGCAGCCGCAGCCGAGCAGGCGGCGTGTCTGGCTGTGATCTTTCAATAGGTGGTCCACTTGGACTCGACCGAGGCAACTGCAGGTGGGAGCCAAATGGTTTGCCGGAGGGGAACCCCAATAGACATCCATCAGAATGCTCAGTTGACCCCGCAGGGGCGAGCCGCCATCGGCGTCTGCGCACGGACGGTCCGCCAGGGGGGCGCATGTTGGTCGACCGCGGAACCCGCGAGTTGGCAGAACCACAGCTCGCGGCCGCAGCGCTCGCCGCGGGCCTTGGGTCCAGCCCCCGGATTGCAGCGGTCCGCCAGGGTTTTCCGCGCCGAGAACCACGATCAACCGGCGTAGGGACGCTCGTGGAGCGTCCAGCTTCCTCCGGGCGTTACTGATGTTTTCATAAGCAATTGCACGAAAAGGCACCGCAAGCCATTGATTCTATTGGTGAGTTGCTTGCAATTACTTTTGGCAAAATTAGTAGAATCTTGCTAGGCACCGTACCTCCCGCCAAGCCCGCCTCTCCAACTGCCCTTCTTGTGCCAGCAAGCCGCCCTAACGGCGGCACATGGATTTAGAGGATTTAGACTAGTGCAACTCCTACCACAATCCGGCTTTAGTGGGCCGCCCACACTCCGCGGGCACCTCAGACGACGCACACTCCTCCCCGCAGTCCTCGCCCTCAGCGCCACGGCCACTGTGGCCAGCGCGACCGGCGGGGAACACAGCGGCGAGGTGACGCGGTTTCTCCTGGAGATCTCGGCCATTCTCGTCGTCGCCAATCTCGGCGGCGAGCTCTTCGAACGGCTGCATCAGCCTCCCGTGCTGGGCGAACTGCTCTTCGGCATCGTCATCGGCAACCTCAACTTGGTGGGGCTTGAGATGGTCGAAGGTTTCAAAACGGACCCCTTCCTCGCCATCGCCGCCGAAATCGGCGTGATTTTGCTGCTGTTCCAGGTCGGCCTTGAGAGTGACCTAGGCGAGTTGCTGGCAGTCGGCCGCTCGGCCGTCGGCGTTGCCGTCCTCGGCGTCATCGCTCCAGTGGCCCTGGGCTACGCAGTGTCGAACGCCTTCATGCCCGAGGACGCCGACTGGTACATGCACCTGTTCATAGGCACCACGCTGGCGGCGACGAGCGTAGGCATCACCGCCCGGGTGCTGCGCGACATCGGCCAGGTGAACGCCCCCGAATCGAAGGTCATCCTCGGTGCCGCGGTGGTCGACGACATTCTCTGCCTCATCGTGCTGGCCTTCGTGCTCGGCCTCCTGCATTCGGCGGACACGGGCAACGCCGCCGACATGGCCCTCCTGCCAATCCTGTGGATCCCGTGCAAGGCGGTGGCGTTCCTGGGTGGTTCGATCCTCCTGGGGCGCCTGGTTCTGGTGCCGTCGATGAAACTAGTCCGCAAAGCCAGGTCCACAACGATGCCAGTGGTCCTGAGCGTGGCGTACTGCTTCGCGATGGCCGCGCTGGCAGAATTGGTCGGCTTGGCCGATATCGTGGGTGCCTTCACCGCGGGGCTCGTCGTCGACGACGCAATCACTCGGTTCTTCCGGGAGAACCGCAACCAGTACCGCATCAAGGGGTCCATCCACCCCATCAGCGCGATCTTCGTCCCTGTGTTCTTCGTCTACATGGGCCTGCGCGTGGACCTGCTCTCATTCGCATCCCGCGATGTGCTGGCCTTCTCTGCCCTGCTGAGCGTCGCGGCAGTCGTGAGCAAGCAGATCTGCTCGCTAGGGGTTTGGGAGAAGAACCTCAACCGCTGGGCGGTCGGGGTCGGCATGATTCCACGCGGCGAGGTGGGCCTGATCTTCGCCAACATCGGCTCGACAGTCGTGGTAGCTGGCGCACCCGTGTTCAGCGCCAACACGTTCTCTGCCATCGTGGCTATGGTCATGCTGACTGCACTGGCCACGCCACCGCTGCTGAAGGCGGCCTTCAAGCGGACTCCGATACCGCAGGGGTCGCCAGGGAATTAACCCGCAACTGGATCCGCTAGCCGGCGTCCGCAGCACAGCGGAACCCGAGGTTGTTCAGACCGGAATCGGGCGCGGTCATCATCCGCGCCGCCACGCGGTAGCCCTGGCAGTAGTTCTCGCTGCACAGCCAGCTGCCCCCGCGCTGCACCTTCTGCTCCCCGCGGCGCGGACCCTGGGGATTGCGGGCCGGGGAGCGTGCGAAATAGTCGGGCGCATACCAGTCCTGCACCCATTCCCAGACGTTGCCCGTCATGTCGTATAGGCCGTACCCATTGGGCGCAAACTGCTTGACTGGCCCGTGGCTGCCGAAGCCGTCCAGCGTCCGGTCCTCGTGCGGGAACATGCCCTGCCACAGATTGGCCTGATGCTCGCCCCCAGGCGTGAGCTCGTTGCCCCATGCGTACACCGCCCCTTCCAGGCCGCCTCGCGCCGCGTACTCGAACTCCGCCTCTGTGGGCAGGCGCAATCCGCGCCAGGCGCAGTAGGCCTCCGCGTCGGCCCAAGCCAGATGCACAACCGGGTGGTCCGGCATGTCCTGGTGCGACGACCCCGGCCCGTGAGGATGCCGCCAATCCGCGCCGTCGCCCTTGGTCCAGCCGTTTTGGCGCGGGTCGAACACGCCGGACCAACCGAGCTTCTCCGATTCTGTGCGGTATCCCGTCGCCTGGGAGAACTCGGCGTATTGCCGGTTCGTCACCTCGTGCTCAGCTAGGTAGAACGAATCGAGCTCGACGCGGTGCGCCGGACCCTCGAACGGGAGGCCGCTGTCGGTGCCCATCGTGAACTCGCTGCCCTCGATCAGCACCATCCCCGTGGTGTCGGGCGGGTCGCCGCAGCCGCCGGCGATCCACGCGAGAGCGGCAAGGAGGCTTCCTCCGACGAGCGGATCCCGGAGTATGGACATCCACCGTATTATACGGAAGCCGACCCGTCCAACCGATGAGCCGGCGACGGCTCAGGCCGCGATCAGGCTAGTCTAAAGGTAGGTTCCACCTGACCTTGCGCCTCCTGCGCCAGCCCCGTGCGGACACCATCGGAATGTGGTGCGCCTGCTTGGCGCTCCTCGCGACGACCCAGGCCCAGGAGCCTCACTGGAAGCGCCTGGGCGGCCCGGCCGTGGCGGCCGGGCTCGCTGGACCGGCCGGAGCGCCGGTGGCGCGCACGTGGTTCTCCTCCAATGGCAGCAGCCTGTACGCAGCACTGGAGGACGGGGCGCTCTGGGCTACGGCCGACTTGGGTCTGACCTGGGCCCCGGCCAAGCCCGGGCCTGACGCTCCCTTGGCGCGGCAGCACCTCGCCGGGGCGGAGCGCGGCCCGCGCGGGGCGCTCCTAGTGCGGAACCCGTACCGCCCCCGCGTGGTGTACGCGCTAGGCGAGCATCTGCTGCGCTCGGTGGACGGAGGCGGCGCATGGACCAACCTGACGGCGGTCGGGTCCGGTTCGGTGATCGGGCGCTGGCAGTCCGATCTCGCCATTGCGCCCTCCGACCCGGACCTAATCGTGGTGGCCAACACGAGGGGCATCTGGAAATCGTTCGACGCAGGGACCACCTGGAGCAGCTTGAATCGCACGCTGCCAAACTTTCCCGCCTCCAGATTCCTCGCGGCCGGCTCCCCGGACACTCCGCAGCTCTGGGCTCGAGGCGTCGGCGCGTTGGAGTTGCGACGCACTGCTCGCGGACCGGTCTGGGCGGTGACGACGAGCGCTTCTGAGCCGAGCTGGACCGAGCGGGCCGCCCGCGAGCGCCCCCGAGCGGCCGGGCCCCCGCCCGTCGCGCCGCCCGGCTTCGCGGCGTCCCGTCGTGTCTGGAGGGACGGCGTGCCGGTCTCCGGGGATCTCACGCAATGCCTGCCCGGCCAAGGCTGCGGGAACGCCGACGCCCACGCCGTCAGCGCCTTGGCCGAGAACGGCCTGATTTGGGCCGGCACCTCGAACGGCTTCATTTGGGTTTCGCGGGACGCCGGCCAGACATGGCACCTGTCGTGGACGGACCCTGAACACCAGCTCGTCGCGAGCCTCTGGACCGACCCGGAACGGCCCGCCACGGCGCTGGCGGTCGCGGGAAATCGCGTGCTCCGCTCGACCGACGGGGGCAGTTCGTGGCTCGACCTCAGCGCCGGCTTGCCCGCCTCCGCGTGGCAGGCGATCGCCGGGCACCCGGAGGCCGGAACGGTATACGTCGCTGGCCCGCTGGGGGTTTACTGCGCTGCGGCCGACCTCGCTTGGCCCACCCCGGCCGGCAGGTGGCGGAAGCTCACCGGGTCCCTGCCAACCCGCGAGGCGCGCGACTTGGCGCTCGACCCTGGGCGCGGGCGCCTTTACGTCCTCCTGGCAGGACACGGCGCGTTCTGGAGCCGCGTGCCGCAGGTCGAGCAGGCGCTCCAGGCCCTCAGCGCGGCCGACCTAGCCTACCGCCCGGCAGCGCCGGGCAGCCTCCTGACGATCCTCGGGGCCAGCGCGGTCAGCGCCAGGGCGTCCGGGCGGCCCGCTCCGATCCTCGATGTCGAGCCTGGGCGGACCCAACTGCAGCTGCCCTTCGCGATCCGCGGGCGCACCGTGCGCCTCCAGATCGAGGAGCAGGATGCCCGCCATGTCGTCGAGCTACCTCTGCAGGAGGTCTCCCCGGCGATTTTCGTGTCCGGAGGCGAAGGGCTCATCCTCGACGCCGGAACTGGCACGCTGGTGGGCTGGAGTCGCCCGGCGCGGCCTGGCGGAAGCGTTTTAGTGCTCGCCACCGGCCTCGGGACAGTCACGCCCCCTCTGCCGGCCGGCCAAGCCGCGCCGCAGCGATCCCCTCCCCGACCGACCGCCAGGATCCAAGCCCGCCTCAACGGAGCCCCCGTCGCCGTCGTGTCAGCCCAGCTCGCGGCCGACTACATCGGGATCTACGCGGTCGAGGTGCGGATCCCGCCTGGAGCCGACCTCGGCCGCGGGCTGCTGAGCCTCGTTGCGGGCGGGCGACACAGCAACGAAGTCGGCTTGGTTATCGGCCAGTAGCTTCGTCGGAGTACTGCCGGGTCACGCGGCAGGATATGCCGCACAGCACTTCGTAGGGTATGCTGTCGCTCAAGTCCGCCATGCCTTGGGCACTGTAGGGCTCGCTACCGAGGAGGATGGCGTCGTCGCCCACCTGCGCCTCGGGAGCTGCGGAGAGGTCCACCATCGTCAGGTCCATGCTGACGCGCCCGACGATGGGGCAGCGCACCCCGCGGACGGCGGCGGCCCCGCGATTCGAAAGCCGCCAGCTCAACCCATCGCCGTAGCCCACTGCAAGCACGCCGATCCGCATCGGGCCGGGAGCGCGGAAGGTCGCACCGTAGCCCAGTTCGGCCCCGGAGGGCACTTTGCGGACCTCGAGCAACCGCGCCCGCCACTCCAGGGCCGGCCGGAGCGGGGGCGGCTCCGGCCTAGTCCTGAAGTCCGCCGGGCCGGCCACGTAGCCGTACAAGGCGAGCCCGGGCCGGACCATCGTGGTGCTGTCCTCGCCGCCGGCACAGCCCACGCCGCAGTGGATCATGGCGGCGCTGTTGGCTGCGTGGATATGGCGTGGCTCAAAACCAGCCCCGCGCAACACGGCCACCTGCCGCTCGAACAGCCGCAGCTGGCACGCCGTCTGCCCGGACGCCGACTCCTCGGCCGAGGCGAGGTGGGTCGCGACTCCGTGAGGGTTCAGCCAGTCGCAGGATCGCAACGCATCCAGGAAGGTCGCCCCCCGGCCGCGCCAAGGCTCGAAGTCGACGCCGAGCCTGTTCATGCCTGTGTTCAGCAGGAGATGGCAAGTCAGCCTGCGCCGGAGGCCCCGGGCCGCCTCATTCCAGCGCCGCAACTGGCCGACGGACCCGACCACCGGTTCTATGCCGCGTTGCGCGGCCTCCTGCTCATAGCCGGGTTCGACCCCGTCGAAGGCGAGGACCGCACGCCCGATGCCCGCGTCGCGCAAGGCGACCGCCTCCTCCAAGCACGCCACCCCGAAATGCGTGGCGCCGGCCGCCTGCAGTGCCCGTCCGACGGCGGCCGCGCCGTGGCCATAACCGTCCGCCTTCACCACGCAGAGCACTGCAGCCCGCCCTTGGACCAGACTCCGCAGGTAAGCGTAGTTGCTACGCAATGCGTCGAGGTCGACGATCGCCCGACTGCGCATGAACCTACGAATCTACCACGCCAACCGCAGCGCGGGGAATCGCGGCGTAGCGACGGTCACATGCGCTCGGGAACGGGCATGCCCATCACCGACAGCAGGCCGCCCAGCTCCGCCAGCGCCAGCCGCACCAGCGCCAGCAGGACTGCGCGCCGCTCCGCGTCCGGTTCGCGAAGAATGTGGGTGCGGTGGTAGAAATTGTTGAAGGCCTGCGCGGCCTGGAAAGCGTGCCGGGCCAGCTGCGCGGGTTCGCCGGCCTCCAACGCCTTGGCGACGGCCCACCGCCCGCGCGACATCGCCAGCACCAGCTGCCAGAGCTGCTCGTCCTCCAGCTGGCGCCCCAGCACGACCCGGCCGGGAACCGCCGGCTCGCCCCCGCGCAGCAAAGCCCGGTCCTTGCTGAGGATGTTGCGCGCCCGGACAGCGGCGTACTGCAGGTAGGGTCCGGTCTCTCCTTCGAACGCCAGGGCTTCCTGGAAGTCGAACGCGATCACCGTGGTCCGCGTGAACCGCAGCATGAAGTAGCGCAGGGCCCCGACCGCGATCTGCTCGGCGATGCCCCGGCACTCGGCCTCGCCCAGTTCCTCGTGCCGGCTGCGCACCTCAGCCAGGGCGGAACCCACCAGCAGATCGAGCAGGTCGTCCGCCTTGACGCCTAGGCCCCTGCGGCCCGACACCTCGACATAGGGCTTGGCCCGCTCGGTCGCCCCCAGCTCGATGCCGAGCTCGGCGCAGCACCGGGGGGAAAGCGCGACCATCTCGTACGAGAAATGGGTGCTCCGCTCGGCCTGCCGCTCGAATCGCAGCGCCTGCAACGCCGCCCGGACGACATCTTGAAGATAGGACTGCCGCACATCGATGACGTTGTAGACCTCGTGGCCGCCGCCGAACTCGGGCGCGCCGGGAGCGCCATCGGCGGCGGTGGTCACCCACGGCCCGCCCGCGCCGGGCCCGTGCCAGGGCGCATATCGGAAGTCTGCGCCGCGCAGCAGGCCAAGCTTCCACAGCTGGTAGGCGATGTCTTTGCCGACATAGGTCACGGTGCCGTTCGACCGGACAATGACCTTCGCCCCGTCGGGGTCTTCGCCGGAATCGGCGGCTGCGGTCCGGAACAGCGCACCAAGCATCACCCAGCAGCCGGCGTTCTTGCCGCGAGTCTCCAACTGGATGGCACCCCTCGCCTTCAGCAGGTCGAAGGCTGCCGCCCAGAAGCGCAGCTTCAAGATCTCGCTCTCCCGCGGCAGCAGGTCGTAGTCCACGCCCAAGCGGGCCATGGTGCGGAGGTGGCAGGCGACGATCGCGTCCGCCACGACCTCTCCCAGCTCCGCGAGCTCGCCGACCCCCGCTTCCAAGCCCTGCAGGGCGGCCGTGCGCCAAGCGAGCGCGGCCCTGTCCGTCTCGTAGCGCCGAGAAATCTCGGCGTAGAGGTCCCAGCAGTAGTAGTCGAAGCGAACCGAGGGGTCCCGCGTGAGCGCCCGGACTTCGGTCGGCCCCATCCGCTTCAGGAAGTGGAACGCAGCGACTACATCCGCCACCTGCACGCCCGTGTTGTCGATGTAGTTCTGCACTTCGACGCGACGGCCGAGTGCGCGCAGCATGCGGACCAGCGTGTCCCCAAGCACTGCGTTGCGGAGATGGCCGATATGGGCCGCCTTGTTGGGGTTGATGTTGGTGTGCTCGACGATGGCCTTCGTCGGATCTGCGACGAGCGGCTCCGGGCCGGCGAAGACGCTCTGAGCGTAGGCGGCCCGGTCGAACCGAGCGTTAATGTAGCCCCCGCCCGCCACCTCCAGCGAGCGGATGCCCGCCACGGGGGGCAGCTCCGCGACCAGCTCCTGGGCGATCTGGCGAGGCGGGCGGCGGAGGACCTTGGCGAGGCCGAAGCAAACCGGCAGGGCGAGCTCGCCGAGCTCAGGCCGCTTGGGGAGCTCTACGACGACCGGAACATCGTGCCCATAGCGCTCCGCGACATATGCGGCGACGGTCGAACGCAGACGCTTCTCAAGCGTGAGCAGCACGGACGGAACTACCTCAACCAGCGGCAGGTGGGCACAGTCGCCCGTGCGCGGGGAGCGCTCCTTCGGAGTCTAGCACGGAACCGGCTGCCGGCCCTCCCGCCAGCTCGGACCGGCCGGGCGCGAACAGCGGAACCGGTTTGACGCGCCGGATCCGTTCCAACTAGACTGCTTCCACCAGGAACACCCTGCTCGGTCCATGCCGTACAAACCGATCGAATCCTACGGAGTCATCGGCGATCTGCACTCCGCCGCGCTGGTCTCGAACGACGGTTCGATCGACTGGTGCTGCCTGCCGAAATTCGATTCCCCCAGCGTCTTCGGCGCCATCCTCGACGCCCGCAAGGGCGGCTACTTCAAGCTGGCAGTGCGCTACGAGAGCTCGCACCGCCAGCTGTATCTGCCGGAAACGAACATTCTCATCACGCGCTTTCTGAGTGCTCGGGGCGTCGGCGAAGTGATCGACTTCATGCCGATCGTCCCCAAGGGCCGACCCAAGCCGCACGAAATCATCCGGATCATGCAGTCGGTGCGCGGCCAGTTGCCCTGCCGGATCGATTGCCGGCCCGCCTGCGACTACGCCCGGGCGGAGCACCGCACCGAGATTCACGCGCACGGAGCGGTATTCGAGGCCCGCGGGGCGGCCTTCAGCCTGCTCAGCCCCGTGCCTCTGCAGCGCTGCGACGGCGGGGCGCAGGCGGATTTCATGCTGGAGCCGGGACAGCAAGTCGCGTTCTCCTTCCGCTACTGCGGCAACGCGGCCAGGTCCGATGCACTGTTCACAGCCCCGACCGATGCCCAGGAAGCGCTGACCCGCACCACGAAGTTCTGGAGAAAATGGCTGAGCAAGGGTCGCTACGAAGGGCGCTGGCGCGAAATGGTCGAGCGCAGCGCACTGGTCCTCAAGCTGCTCACCTACGAGCCGACCGGCGCGATTGTGGCCGCCCCGACCTGCGGCCTGCCCGAAGAGCTGGGGGGCACGCGGAACTGGGACTACCGGTACACCTGGATCCGGGACGCCGCATTCACAATCTACGCCTTCCTGCGGCTGGGCTACCTGGAGGAGGCGGCCGGCTTTATGGACTGGCTGGAGAAGCGCGTGCAGGAGCGGGACGCGCCAACCGGGCCTTTGCAGATCATGTACCGCATCGACGGCAGGCCGGAGCTCCCGGAATTCGACCTGCACCATCTCGAGGGGTACGCGGGCTCCAAACCGGTTCGGATCGGCAACGGCGCCGCGGAGCAGCTGCAGCTCGACATCTACGGCGAACTGCTCGATTCCGTCTATTTGTACGACAAGTACGTCACGCAGCTCTCCTACGAGCTCTGGCTCAAGATCCGCCGCATGCTGGAGTGGGTCGCACGCCACTGGGACCTCCCCGACGAGGGCATCTGGGAGGTGCGCGGTCCGAAGCAGCAGTTTGTGTACTCGAAGATGCAGTGCTGGGTCGCGCTCGACCGGGGGCTACGGCTCGCGCTGAAGCGGGGCCTGCCGAACAACCGCGAGTGGCTGCGGGCCACCCGCGACCGCATCTACGAGTCCATCATGGAGAACGGCTGGAATCCTCGCCGCCAGTCGTTCGTCCAGGCGTACGATTCGGACGCTCTGGACGCGAGCAACTTGCTCATGCCCCTGGTCCGCTTCGTGTCTCCCTCCGACCCGAGGATGCTGGCGACGATCGACCGCACGCTGGAGGAGCTTGTCTCGGACTCGCTCGTGTACCGCTACGAGCTCGGCAAGGGCGCTGGGGACGGCTTGCCGGGGACGGAGGGCACGTTCAGCGTCTGCACGTTCTGGCTCGTCGAGGCTCTCGCCCGGGCGGAGCGCATCGACGAAGCCCGTCTGGTCTTCGAGAAGATGCTGACCTACGCCAACCCGTTGGGCCTCTACGCCGAGCAGATCGGCGCGAGCGGCCAAGCGCTCGGCAACTTCCCGCAGGCCCTGACGCACCTGGGGCTGATCAGCGCCGCGTTCTACCTGGACCGCCGTCTGGCGCGCTAGGGGCTGCCGCGCCCCTCGCCTCCGCCAGCGCTACACCGACCGGTAGCCTTCGGTAAGATCCGCTCGGCCCGGAACTTCCGGCTCGGGCAGTTCCTGCGGCGGCTCGGGCAGGGGCTCGGCGGCGGTTGCAGTCCGGCGGCTCTCCGCGCGGGTGTGGGCGATGCGGTGGACCACGGTGAGATTCGACAAAACCGCCATCACCCAGAGGACCGGCGCCATCCGGTCGAACAATGCGCCGATGATGAGCAGCACGATGCGCTCCGGACGCTCCAGGAAGCCGACCTTGCAGGAGGGAATCAGATTCTCGGCGCGCGCCCGGCTGTAGCTCACCAGCACGGAGCCAATCATGACCGCGGCCGTCAGGACGATATAGCTGAAGCGCTCGATCCGTGCGTAGTAAACCAGGAGGCCCGTCAGCAGGATCAGGTCCGAGTAGCGGTCCATGACCGAGTCCAGAAACGCCCCGAACCGGGTGACCTTGTTGGCGCTGCGGGCAACGGCTCCGTCCGTAAGGTCGAAGACCGCCCCGCAGAGGATCACCAACCCTGCGTACAAGAACTCGCCGGTAGCGAGGATCCACGCCGCGGCCCCGTTGACCACAAGACCGATCAGAGTCAGCGCATTCGGATGCACTCCACTGAGCGTTAGCAGCCGGACCAAGCGGGTCAGAACCGCTCCGAGGCCCCTGCCGATGGCTCGCGCGTTGAATGCCATTCCGTGCGCTTCCTCCGGATCCTCGCTACTTGCCGTGGATCGTCACCAGGCTGAGAACCTCGAACTCCTTACGGCCCCCAGGGGTGACCGCCTCGGCGATGTCTCCATCCCGCTTGCCCAGCAGCGCCCTCCCGATGGGCGATGTGGTCGAGATCTTGCCTGCGGCGACATCCGATTCCTCGCTCGTCACCAGCTCGTAGGTGACCTCCGCGTCGGCACCAACATCGTAGACCACAACCGTCGTTCCAAGGCCGACGGCGTCGGTGGGTATCTTCGAGACATCGATCAGTCGCAGTTTGGCGAGGCGTTCCGAGAGCTGCGCCATCCGGGCTGCCAGCAGGCGCTGGCGCTCCTTGGCCGCGGCGTACTCCGCGTTCTCGCTCAGATCGCCGAGTTCCCGCGCCATCTGGATCTCACGCGGCAGCTTGCCGTGGAGTTCCTCCTCGATCAATCGGATCTCGTTCTCCAACCGTTCGATGACTTGCAGTTGCATGGCGGGCTGGGCGCTTTCCGGGGCCTGCGAGCCTCGCCCTCCATACGGAACCGCTTGAGGCTCAAGGCGGCTCGGGCCGGGCCCTAGCGACAATTATACGGCCGGCAAAGTCACCGGATCAGGACGCGGCGATGAGCCTGAACCGGGCAGCAGGCCCTGCGGGCCGTCGCGGTGCCCGCGGAATCAGCCCAAGCGGGTTCTGCAGAGCGGGAGACCCCGAATCGGCTCTGGCGCACGAGGGGTTTGCAGGGCCCAGCTGAGCAGCTGCGGAGGCGCATCAGAGGGAGTCTGGATGACGAAGGCGTAACTTCGCGTATAAGCCTCTGGAAATCATGGGGTTAGCATAGCCTTTCGAGGTATGGCGAACGACTTCCGCCTCGCGCCCCGGAAGTCGCTAGGCGTCAAGGTCGACTGGGGCTCCGGCCCGGGCGGAGGCATAGACGCCCAGGACGAACCGGAGGGCGGCAAGACCCTCCTCTCCGTCGACTACCGGAGAGCGACCTTGCTGGATTGCCTGCCCGAAGTCGAGAAACTGGAGTTGGAGGTTCTTAATGGAAATCGCCATGGGATCGGCGGCTCCCGAGTCCGCACCCGCGGCCAGAGGGGCGTCGTTGCCGGCGTCTCCAGCCACATCCCATGCCGTCAGCTGATCGCCCGTAATGACCGCTGTGCCCTTCTCGCCGTGGATCTCGATCCGCTCCGGGTAGCCCGGCCAAGCAGCGGTGGCCGCTTGCAAAACTCCTCCGGCACCACCGTCGTAGATCAGCACGGCGTTAACCAAGTCCTCGGCCTCCATCGCGTGCGCCGCACCGAGTTGCCAGTGCGCGAAGACCCGGCGCACCGGCCCCCCGAGGTACTGCATGACGTCCGCGGTGTGAATTCCCTGGTTGATGAGCGCACCGCCGCCTTCGACGGCCCAAGTCCCCTTGCCTGCCCGGTCGTAATAGCTCTGGGGGCGGTGCCACTTCACGTAACCGTCCACTTGCAGGAGCCGACCGAGCCGACCGTCAGCGATGGCACGCTTCAGGAAGATCGCGCAGTCGTCGAAAACGGTGCTGGCTCACAACCCCGAGGCCCACCCCGGCGGCTTGGCACAGCTCGATCATGGAGCGGCATTCGTCCAGGGTCAGGGCCATCGGCTTCTGGAGCAAAACGTGCTTGCCGTTCGCGGCGGCGGTGCGGCAAATCTCCAAATGCGAATCGGGAAACGTGCAGACGTCGACGTAATCGACATCGCGACGCGCGCAGAGGGCGCGATAGTCTGCTTCGAAGTCGCAGCCGTACTTGGCCGCAAATGCCTCGCCCTTCTCCCGCCCGCGGTTCGAGCAAGCCACAAGTTCATAGCCGATCTCCCGATAGCTGTCACCGTGCTTGTGGGAAATCGCTCCCGTCCCGACGAGCCCGACTCGCATATGTGCCCTTACCTTTCGCGTACTGCCGCAGCTCGATCCAAGCCACGCTTGCCGATGTCTCGGCGGTATTGAACCCCTGGAAAGCGGATTGCGCCGACCCCCCGGTAGCAGGCCGCCAGCGCCTGGTCCAAACTGTCGCCTGCAGCCGTGACGCCGAGCACGCGGCCGCCCGCAGTCACCGCCGCGCCACGGGCAAACTTGGTCCCAGCGTGAAAGACTTTGACGCCCAGTTTCTGGGCTCTTGCGAGACCCTCGATCGGGTGGCCGGTCCCGTACTTGCCGGGATAGCCACCCGAGGCCAGGACTACGCAGGCCGTGGGGCGGGGATCGGGACGTACGAGAGAAGAATCGAGGGCCCCTCGAGCCGCGCTCTCGAGGAGGGCGGCGAAATCCCCTTGCAGGCGGTACAGTAGCGGCTGCGTCTCCGGATCGCCGAGGCGGACGTTGAACTCCAGGACTTGGGGGCCATCGTCCGTGAGCATCAGCCCGCAGTAGAGAAAGCCCTTGAACGGGGTGCCGCGTTTCCGCATCCCCGCTAACGCAGGTTCCACAACCCGCTCGACAATGCGGTTGCGCAGGGCGTCGCTGAGGATGGAATCGTCGCAGTAGGCTCCCATCCCGCCCGTGTTCGGCCCCTAGGTCGCCGTCCAGAGCGCGCTTGTGGTCCTGCGTGGGCGGCAGGATGCAGAATGCCTTGCCGTCGCTCAGGACCATGAAGCTCACCTCCTCGCCGGGCAGGAAGCTTTCCACCAAGAGCTTGCGCCCTGCCGACCCGACTACTTGGCCTGCTAGCATGCGCCGTGCCTCGCTACGGGCCTCATCCCGGTTGTGAACGATCAGCACGCCTTTCCCGGCGGCGAGGCCATCCGCCTTGAGAGCCACGGGGAAGCCGAAGCGGCCGATGACGTCGTCTACGTGGGCGTCGTCCGCCAACACGACCGCCTCGGCGGTTGGGATGCCGGACTCCAGGAGGAACTGCTTCGCGAAGATCTTGCTGCCCTCGAGTTGAGCGGCGGCCTGGGCGGGGCCGACTATCGCCAAGCCGCGGGGACTCGAAGGCGTCCGCAACGCCAGCCACCAAGGGCGCCTCCGGCCCCACCACGGTGCAGTCCGCCTGGAGCGTTTCGGCCAGAGCGGCCATCTCGTGGGGGTCCAGGGACGTTGCCCGGAACGCAGGAGACGTCGAGCGCAGCCCCGGCATTGCCGGGCGCGCAATAGACCGCCCGCACGTCGGGATCCTGCGCCGCACGCCATGCCAGGGCGTGCTCACGCCCCCCGCCGCCGATGATGAGGATCTTCATGCAGGTGGGGCCGCCACCCTCACGGCGTCGACCCGGGCCGAAACGCATAGAATAACAAGCTGGGGGGGGGCAGCTGTGCAGCCGCAACAACCAGGGCCGGACCGCTATGACGTGGTCGTGGTCGGGGCGGGCCATGCCGGCTGCGAGGCGGCTGTAGCGGCAGCGAGAATCGGTGCTCGGGTGGCCTTGGTCACTCTCAACTTGGACCTCGTTGCCCAGATGTCGTGCAACCCTGCGGTCGGCGGCATCGCCAAGGGGCATTTGGTGCGGGAGATCGATGCTCTCGGCGGTGTGATGGGCCAGGTCACAGATGCGGTCGGCATCCAATTCCGGCTCCTGAATACCAGCCGGGGGCCGGCGGTATGGTCTCCCCCGGGCTCAATGTGACAAGAAGCAGTACCGCGTCCGGATGCGGCAACTGCTGGAACGGGAGCCGAACCTGGACATCAAGCAAGCCGAGGTGGTGGACTTGCTCACCGAGCAGGGCAGGCTCCGCGGCGTCGAACTGCTGGATGGCCGAGCCGTCGCTTGCTCTGCGGCCATCATCACCACGGGGACGTTCCTGAACGGACAGGTGCATATCGGGGAGCGGACCTACCCGGCCGGTCGGAGCGGCGAGCCCGTCCTCGGTGATGCTGGGAGAGGTATTGCGCGCGCGGGGGTTCCGTTGCTGTCGGCTGAAGACGGGCACGCCTCCGCGGCTCGACGGACGGACCATCGACTGGACGGCGGTCGAGCCGCAGCCCGGGGACCCCGAGCCAACGCCGTTCTCGTTCCGCACGGAGGCGATCGACCGCGAGCAGGTCGAGTGCCACATCGCATACACGAACGAGCGGACCCCACAGACTCGTGCAGGAAAGCTTGGAGCGTTCCCCCCTGTACAGCGGGCAGATCGAGGGCGTCGGACCGCGATACTGCCCCTCGATCGAAGACAAGGTGGTGAAGTTCCAGGACCGCACGCGGCACCAGCTGTTTCTCGAACCGGAAGGGCTCGACACCAACGAAGTCTATGTGAATGGCCTGTCGACCAGCATGCCGATTGACGTGCAGGCCGCCATGGTGGCGTCGGTTCCGGGCCTTGAGCGAGCGAAGATGATCCGCCCGGGTTATGCCATTGAGTACGATTCTGTCGACGCTACCGAGTTGCGTGCGACGCTGGAGACGAAGCGGATCGAGGGCCTGTACCTAGCCGGACAGATCAACGGCACTACAGGATACGAGGAAGCCGCCTGCCAGGGGCTATTGGCGGGCATCAACGCCGCCTGCGCTACCCAGAGGCGGGAACCCCGTGATTCTGGAGCGCACGGATGCCTACATCGGAAATCCTGATCGACGACCTCGTCACCAAGGGAACCGATGAGCCGTATCGCATGTTCACCTCGCGAGCGGAGTTCCGCCTGCATCTGCGAATCGATAACGGCGGATCGGCGCTTGACTCCGATTGGGCGGGCGCGCCGGAACCATCGGCGACTCGGATTGGAGACGGTTTCGGGCGACGCAATCCGCCCGAGACGAGGTGGTGCAGTTTCTGGAACGCGAGAAGCCGCCGCACTCGAGTCCCGTGTACGAGCGGCTGCAGGCGCAGACGGGGACGGCGCCCGAGCTTGAGCCAGCTGCTGCGGCAGCCTCGGGTGACCCTGGAGGATCTGCGGGCCGGGATGCCGGCGAGCCTAGGGGTTGGCCTCAAGCCCGCCGACTGGAGGGCCATCGAGACCGAGCTCAAGTACGTCGGCTATCTCGCCCAGCAGCGGCGGCAGATCGATCGGCTCCGGAAGGCTGAGGCTCGCACGATCCCGGACCGCTTCCGGTACCGAGGGCTGCCCGGGCTATCGAACGAAGCGGTGGAAAAGATGGAGCGGATCCGTCCGCGCACGCTCGGACAGGCCGGGCGGATACCGGGAATGACTCCGGCTGCCCTGGCGGTGCTCGACCTGCACTTGGGCGCATGACGTTTGAGCGAGCCCTCCTGGAGGTAATTCGCGAACTGGGCTTGCACGCTTCGGCAAGTCAGATGGAGCAGTTTTTGCGCGCATTTTCGTTTGCTGACGCGCTGGGGGAGGCACATCAACCTCACTTCCGTGCTTGAGCCGCAGGAAGCGGCGCGGCGTCATTTCGGGGGAATCGTTGTTCCTGCACCGGGAGCTGCCGCAGGCGGCAACGGCCGTGGACATTGGCTCCGGCGGGGGATTTCCAGGCCTGCCCATCGGGGGTGGTGAGGCCCGCGACTCGCGTCACATTGGTGGAGGCGAAGGGCCCGGAAGGCCGCTTTTCTCCGCGAAGCTGCCCGGGACCTACCCAATGTGGAAGTGGCGCGGATCCGCCTCGCCGACTGGACGGGTTCTGCGGATTGGGCGCTTGTGCGGGCGGTCGCCGCAGGAGGGATTTTTCCCGACCTCGCCGGGCGGGTGCGGGGCGTGGCTCTGCTGGGGACCCAGAGGCCACCGCCAAGTCCCTGGGGGCATTGGCGGAGCGTGCGACTGCCCTGGGGCCGTGAGCGGCGGCTGTGGCTGAGCCATATCTAGGCGGTTCGATGTTTCACGTGAAACATTGAGCGGCCCCCGGAGGCAGAGCGACCCGGACGATCTCGCGACCAGCACCCTTCCGGTCGGCGCAGACACCCCAACGCTCTTTGATACATTGGCCCTACACACGGCCCGCCTCCGCCTCGCGCTCGCCCCATGCTTTCGGAGGATTGCTGGACCATGCAGCGAACCCCGCGCCGACCGTCCATGCTCCATTCCGCCGACCTGCCGTTCCGAGCCAACCCTCTCGAGATCGTCCCCGGAGGCGCCCCTGCTCGCCTGCGAAGACAACCTGCTCTTTTTGGGCAAACTCCCCGACCGCATGGCGAAGCTCATCGTCACGTCTCCCCCCTACAACCTCGGCAAGAACTACGAATCGCGGACATCCCTGGACGCATACCTTGATCGCCAGGAACAAGTGATTCAAGAATGCGTGCGCATTCTCCATCCGCAGGGCTCCATCTGCTGGCAAGTCGGCAACTTCGTTTCCGACGGCGACATCGTTCCCTTGGACACGGTGCTCTACCCCCTCTTCCGCAAATCCGGGCTCAAGCTTCGCAATCGCATCATCTGGCATTTTGGCCACGGCCTACACTGCACGCGACGCCTATCCGGACGGTACGAAACCATCAATTGGTGGACCAAGACAGACGAATACACATGGAATCTCGATCCCATCCGCGTCCCTGCAAAGTACCCTGGCAAGCGCCACTTCAAAGGGCCCAACATCGGCAAGCTCTCCGGCAATCCGAAGGGGAAAAACCCGAGTGACGTCTGGATGTTTCCCAATGTTAAGAACAACCACCCGGAAAAAACAATTCACCCTTGCCAGTTTCCAGTCGAGCTTGCGGAGCGCCTCGTCCTCTCCATGACCAACCCAAACGACGCTGTAATCGACCCCTACATGGGCGTGGGATCTGCCCTCATTGCCGCCGTCAAGCACCAGCGCCGCGCACTCGGCTGCGATATCGTGCCCCAGTACGTGTCCATTGCGAAAGAGCGCGTCCGGCTCCTCCAAGCAGGCTCCCTGCGAACGCGTCCCATGGGCAAGCCCATCTACGACCCCAGCCGCCCCAACGGAGGTCACTGATGACAATCAAGAGTCGCTACTCCCATCTCCATGGAGAAGAAGCTCTCCTTGTCCACCATCCTCAACTTTGGGCCGATGTACGAGCAGTCATCGCCGAGGTCGAGGCCCGTGCGTGTCGAACCAAGTGTCCCGCGAAAGCAAGAAGCTCGGGCAGAGACTTTTTCCCCCAAGGAAATGAACCGCCAGTTCGAGCGCGGATTCGAATCGCGCGGTTGGCACGAGCAGCAGATCGCATTCTGGGTCACGCATAACGAAAGGCTCCTCCGCAAGATTCAATCCAAGTCAGGAGACGAGCAACGGCCGACCATCGAGGAAGCAGGCTACGACCCAATTCGAACCTACAATCAAACAGACTTCGTGCAGGAACGCGTCGCGGTTGAAGTATAGTTCGGAAAATATGCATTCGTAGCCCACGATCTCTTTGTCAAGCACCTTAGCTTCTTTGTCTCCGATGTCATTGATGTCGGCATCGAGATCCTCCCCATGAAGGAGCTTGAACAGGAAATGTCATCGGGGGTTCCTTATTACGAGCGAGATTTGCTGAACGTGCTCAGACAAGGCCGCGGTGTCCCTGCAGTTCCATTGGTCCTGATCGGGGTGATCCCGTAGCCCCCGCAGCTTGCTCATCCCAACACACTGCACATCCGTTTCCGCATTCTGATCCAACGCAGCATTCCCAGCCCATCGAGGCGGAATCGAAACTCCGACGAACACGCCGCGACCGTAGGCTAGGGTGTCTCGCCTGCTTGCCGACCCGCTCTCTCCGCCTCAACTCGCACACGGCGGTGCCCGGTTGCCAGACACGCCCAAGGCTCCGCAAAACTTGAGCACCCATCGCCAGAGCTCGGGCAATTGCAATTTCCAGCCCCTCTCCGCCCGTGCCTGGATTCGACCCCTCGATGCTCCGCGAAGCATAGCCTGGCTGCGCAGCCTCCCCTCCGCGCCCGCCGCCAACCCTAGCACGTTCGAACCGCGCTCTGTAGCCCACCGCCAGTTCCCTGCCGCAGGCCAATCAGCGCCCGCCCAGCGTGGCCTCTCCCCCAACGTTCCCCCGCGCTCCGACTCTGCTAACCTCGTTCTAGCCAACCTCACGTGGCGCGATCCATCGCCATCGCCAATCAGAAGGGGGGTGTCGGCAAGACCACCACTGCCATCAACCTCGGGGCCTCCCTCGCCGCGGCGGATTGCCGTGTGCTGCTGGTCGATTGCGACCCTCAGGCCAATTGCACGAGCGGTGTGGGACTCTCCGCGGCCCCGGACCGGCCCGGTCTCTACGAAGTCCTCGTCGGAGCCGCCGAAGTGGCCTCCGCAGTGCTGCCTACCGCATTCTCCGGCCTGGACATTCTGCCGTCCAGCCGCCACTTGGCCGGGGCCAACATCGAGCTCGCCGCTGCCGCCGAGCGCGAAACGCGTCTGCACAGACACC
This sequence comes from Bryobacterales bacterium, assembly GCA_965213745.1. Classification (GTDB taxonomy): domain Bacteria; phylum Acidobacteriota; class Terriglobia; order Bryobacterales; family UBA6623; genus VXMF01. Next base: position 378,661 of record CBDBZZ010000025.1, read on the forward strand.
TTGACCAAGTCCGGCCCGCCTACGACTTCTTGCTCCTGGACTGCCCGCCCGCCCTCGACCTGCTCACGCTCAACGCCCTCGTCGCCGCCGACTCCGCCCTCATCCCCCTCCAATGCGAGTACTTCGCCCTGGAAGGCATCTCCTCGATCCTCCGGACCATGGACTCCATCCGGGCGAGCCTCAATCCCGGGCTCGCGGTCGAAGGAGTGCTCCTCACCATGTACGACGCACGCCTTACGCTCAACCGCCAAGTCACGGACGAACTCCGCGAGCACCTCGGGGACCTGCTGTTCGAGACCCGCATCCCCCGCAATGTCCGCTTGGCGGAGGCCCCCAGCCATGGCAAGCCCATCCTCCAGTACGACCTCCGCTCCAAGGGCTCCGAGAGCTACCTCAGCCTAGCCCGGGAAATCCTCGCCCACGCCCGCAGCCGCCAGGAACTCGCCACGAATGGCCTCCACTCCGCCTCAAGACCCACGCAAATCTAGCAAACGCAACGCTTTAGGAAGGGGTCTCGACGCGCTCCTGCCCGCTGCGCATAAGGGAGGCCCCGAAGCCGGACCTACGGTCGTCTCCATCAATGTCGCCCTCATCGATCCCAACCCTGTCCAGCCCCGGGCGGCGTCCGACGCGGAAGCGCTCCAGCAACTCGCCGACTCCATCAAGGCCGACGGCGTGCTCCAGCCCGTACTCCTCCGCCCGCATGGCCATCGCTTCACGCTCGTCGTCGGAGAGCGCCGCCTCAGGGCCTGCCAACTTGCCGGACTCACCACGATCCCCGCGATCGTCCGCGACTTCCCCGCCGAGAAACTCCTCGAGGTCACCCTGGTCGAAAACATCCAGCGCGAGGACCTCAACCCCCTCGAAGTGGCTACGGCCTTGCAGCGCATGCTCGACGATTTGGAACTCAGCCACGAACAGCTCGCCGCCAGGACCGGGATGAGCCGCACCGCCATCACCAACCACCTCCGCCTGCTCAAGCTCTCTCCCGTAGTGCAAAGACTCGTCCGCCGCCGAGAGCTCAGAATGGGACACGCCCGGGCCCTGGTGCCCGTCGAAGACGCCGGCCCGCAGGAAGCGCTGGCCCGCCGCGCTGCCCAACAGGGGCTCTCGGTCCGCCAAGTCGAGCGTCTCGTCCGAGCGCTTCTCCACCCCCCTGCGAAACGCCCCCCGGCCGCACCCGATCCCAATGAGGTCGCCGCGCTGGAGGACCTCGAACGCATCCTGCAGGCACCTGTACGCCTGCGCCGCCGCGGCAAGCGCGGGCATCTGGAGATCGCCTTCTCCAGCGAAGACGAACTCGTGGCTATCTACGACCGCATAGCGGGCCAGCCCACGTAAGCCAATCTCGCGGTCCCCTCGGACCAGTTTCGGAGATCGTCCGTAAACTGAGCCATACTACTCGGATTCGCTACGAATCCTTTCCAGCAGGCCCTCGGCACGCGCGCGCGCAAGATGAACAATCCGCGGCTGCTGTGCGATCTGACGCAGGATGGGCACCAGCAACTGCGCCGCGACCACCCGGTTCCGGTCGTGCGACTCCTCCAGTCTCTCCAAGGCCTGGTTCACGCCTAGCCGGTCGAATCGATAGGTCCGCTCCAACTCGTGCAGATGACGCACTGTCGCCGCTAGTTTCACGAACCAAGACGCGATCTCCCGTGCCGCCGGCTGCTCCGAGTAGTCGAACCTCACCTCTCCCCGGACCTCTCCGTCCGCCAGGTAGCGCAGGAGCTTGCGGCCTGTCGAAGCAACCTTCCGCCGGCTGGCCACCTCGAAGCCGAAGTACTTCAGCTCAGCTGCGCGCCGGAAGACCTTCGCCGCCTCGCGAGCGCCCACCGCCAGCTCCACCGGCTCCTCGTCGACCTCCCTGTAGACCGCTAGCCCCCGCTCATCCAGGGAAACATCGAATCGCGCCGGGACCGCGCCGGGGAAGTCCCGCTCGAAGTAGATCGCATCGTTCGCCGCCGCGGACAGCGCCAGCCCCCCGACCAAAACTAGGACCTTGCCGAGCACTTTTCAGCCCCCTCTCGCCCGCGCAGCGCGCAGGTTCGCGTGGCAGTAGGCCACCGCCAGAGCGTCGCTCGCATCCTGAGATCCGATCTCGTCCCTCACGCCCAGCAGGGCTCTGACCATCTGCTGCACCTGGGCCTTTTCCGCCCGCCCGTAGCCGACGACGCTCTGCTTCACGGCCGTCGGCGCATAGCTCGCCACGGGCAAGCCCGCCCGCGCCAAGCCCAGCAGCACCGCTCCGCGCACCTGGGCCAGCACGAAAGCGGACTTCACGTTCCGATGCTGAAACACATCCTCCACGGCAGCCTCCTCGGGGCCGAAGCGGCCTAGCACTTCGTCCACGCCGTCAGCCACCACGCGCAGGCGCTCGGGGAGCTCCCTCCTCGCGGGGATGCGAATTGCGCCATAGGCGACAACCCGCTGCACCCGGCCGTCGCTCTCGATCACGCCATAGCCAGTGACCTTTGAGCCGCAGTCGACACCCAGGATCCGCACGGCGGCGCAGCTCAGGCCGACAGCGCCTCGAGCTCCTTCTCGTCGATATCGAAGTTCGCGAACACGTTCTGGACATCGTCCTGGTCCTCGAGCTTCTCGATCATCCGGATGACGCTACCGGCCTGCCTCCCCTGCACCTTCACCGTGTTGCCCGGAATCCGCGACACCTCGGCCGTCACCGGCTCAATACCCGCAGCCTTGACCGCCGCCACGACCTCCTCATGGGCTTCGGGGGGCGAATGCACCACCCAGTGGTCGCCCTCGTCCAGGAGGTCGTCGGCCCCGGCCAGGAGGACCACATCCATCAACTCGTCTTCGCTCGCCGCGTCCTTGGCGACAACGACGAGGCTCTGCTTGTTGAAGATCCACGCGACGCAGCCGTTCTCTCCGAGGTTGCCGCCGTTCTTGGCGAAGATGTGCCGCAATTCCGCCACGGTCCGGTTGCGATTGTCCGTGACGGCCTCGACCAGCACGGCCACGCCGGCCGGGGCGTACCCCTCGAAGGTAATCTCGGAGAAAGTCTCCCCCTCCAGCTGCCCGCTGCCGCGCAGAATCGCCCGCTTGATGTTCTCGCCGGGCATCGACTGACCCCGCGCCGCCGCGACTGCCGTTCTCAGACGCGGATTGGACTCCAGGTCCGGCCCGCCCTCGCGCGCCGCCACTTGAATCTCGCGAATCAGCCGCGTGAAAACCTTGCCGCGCTTGGCGTCGGTCGCAGCCTTCTTGTGCTTGATCGTCGACCATTTCGAATGGCCAGACATGAGCCGCTCCGCCCCGTCGGCACGCCCGTCCGGCTGCCCCGGGGATGCAGTACTGAGCATACCAGAACCTCCCGCCGATCCCGGAGGCCTACTGCACTCGCAGCACCAAGCTGCCTCGCGCCGCCGGCCCCAACATAGAATGGTCACTTGGCGTTCCCAGTGCATCGCCCCAGGCGGCTCCGAGGTTCCGTCGGCCTGCGGTCGCTCGTCCGCGAGACCCGGCTCAGCCCGGAAGACTTCATCGAGCCCCTCTTCGTCTGCCCCGGGGAAGGCGTGCGCCGACCGGTCCCTTCGATGCCCGGCGTCTCCAACCTGTCCATCGATGGCCTAGTCGAAGAAGCTCGCGAGATCCAGGCTCTCGGGATCCCCGGCGTGATCCTGTTCGGCCTGCCGCCGGCCAAGGACGCCGTAGGCAGCGGGGCCTACGCCGCGGACGGCATCATCCAGGAAGCGATCCGGGCCCTCAAGCGGGAGGTGCCGGACCTGCTGGTCATCGCCGACACGTGCCTCTGCGAGTACACCGACCACGGCCACTGTGGCCTCGTCCGCGACGGCGATGTCGACAACGACAGCAGCCTGAAGCTCCTGCAGCAGGCCGCCACGGCACAAGCGGAGGCTGGGGCCGACGCCGTCGCTCCCTCCGACATGATGGACGGACGAGTCGCGGCGATCCGCGCCAGCCTGGACGCCCGCGGCTTCCCGCACGTACCGATCCTGGCCTACGCCGCCAAGTACGCCTCCTCCTTCTACGGCCCCTTCCGCGACGCCGCCCAATCCGCCCCGCAGTTCGGGGACCGCAGAACCTACCAAATGGATCCGCCGAACCACCGCGAGGCCCTCCGGGAGATCCAAGCCGACATCGACGAGGGCGCCGACATGATCATGGTGAAGCCGGCCCTCCCCTACCTCGATGTGCTCTGGCACGCCAAGCAGGAGTTCGGACTGCCGACCGCCGCCTACCAAGTGAGCGGAGAGTACGCCATGCTGCGCGCCGCCGCCCGCAACGGCTGGCTGGACGGGGATCGCGCCACCCTGGAGAGCCTCGTCTGCATCAAGCGCGCGGGTGCGGATTTTGTACTTACGTACTTCGCCCGCCACGCTGCCCGTCTCCTAGCTTGAGCTCCACATGCATACGGTGCTTCTAGGTTTGCTGCTGGCGCTGATCTGCGCCGGAGCTCAGGTCGAGCCGGTCCCCGCGTCCGGGGTCGCGACGAGGATCGACGAACTGCTCGAGCGGCCGGCGGCGCGCCGGACCTTCTGGGGGATCCTCGTGCGCGACCTCGAGAACGGTGCCACGGTCTACGAGCGCAATCCGGACAAGCTGTTCCTGCCGGCCTCCAACGCGAAGCTTTTCTCGACGGCCCTGGCCCTGACACGGCTCGGCCCCGACTACCGCTTCACCACGACCGTCGCCACCGAGGGGCGTATCGACGAAGAAGGGGTGCTCCACGGCGACCTGCGGCTCGTCGGCGGCGCCGATCCAAACCTGTCCTCTCGGATCCTGCCCTACAGGCGCAGTCACGACTTCGCCGCCGACCGCCTGGCTCCCCTCAGGCGCCTCGCTCGGAGCGTGCGGGACATCGGCATCCGCCACATCCGAGGCGACATCGTCGGCGACGACTCGCGCTACGTGTGGCAACCCTATCCCCGCGGCTGGTCCTACGCCGACACCCTCCGGGGCTACGGCAGCCCGGCCAGCGCCCTGGTCTTCAACGACAACCTCATCGAGGTTCGCGTCGGGCCCGGAACCGCGCAGGCCCCCGCCCGCCTCCAGCTGACGCCGACCTTGAATTTCTACCGCCTGAGCAATCGCACCTCCACATCACCCAGCCGCCTCGTCAGCCGCAGCTTGATGGTGCGCTGGGGCCGGGAGCCGGGGGAGGTGGTTCTTGCTGGGCAGATCCCGCTCCAGTCCCGCGGCCGAACCTTCCAACTCGCCGCGAACGATCCCGCCCGCTACGCTGCAGTAGCCCTGCGGGCGGCCCTCACCGACCTCGGCATCGAGGTCGAAGGCGAGGCCGTGGCCGCGCACTTGCTGCCAGACGGCCTGCCCAGCCTCCGGTCGCTGGCGCAGCCGCGACGGACCCACTCGGGCCGGACCCTCGCCGAGCTGCATTCCCAGCCGTTGGCCGAGGCCATTCGGGTGGTCAACAAGGACAGCCAGAATCTCCACGCCGAAATACTGCTCCGCGAAGTCGCGCTCCAAGAAGCGCACATCGGCAGCCAGGAGGCCGCCGTTGCGAGCCTCCGGCGGTTCCTCGCAGCGGCCGGACTCGAGTCCGGTGCATTCATCCTCCGGGACGGGTCGGGCCTCTCCCGGCACAACTTGCTCGCCCCCACGGCCGCGGTGGGCCTCCTCGCCCACATGTGGCACTCCCCGCATCGAGACGCCTATCTCGCCAGCCTGCCCATCGCCGGGCTCGACGGCACCCTCGATTGGCGCTTCCGGCGCTCGCCGGCGCGAGGCCGAGTCCTAGCCAAGACCGGATCGATGTCCCATGTGCTGGCGCTGTCCGGCTACGTGCTCAACGAACACGGTCCCCCCTACGCGTTCTCGATCTTCGCCAACAACTTCGGACTGGCTGCTTCGTCCACGAGGCAACTCATGGACCTGGTCGTGACGGCACTGATCCAGCCGGCCACACCCCTAGGACAGGCCAGGACCGGCAACCCGGCGGGACGATAGAGTCCGAGGCCGGTCGCCTCGCTCGCTCCGGTGATGCCCCACCCAGCCGGTGGACGGTCGCAGCACGGACCCCGGCGACATGTGCCGCTGATATGATGGGCTTGGGCCGGCGTTGCACCCCACCGTTCCCACCCCCCCCAACCTGCTCGGCATCGAAGGCCTGAGCCGCTCCTCGATCGAGCGGCTGCTCGAGCGAAGCCGCTACTACAAGGCGGTGCCGTCCCGTCGCAAGCTGGACACCCTCCGCGGACGGTCCATCGTAAACCTCTTCTTCGAGCCTTCCACGAGGACCCGGACTAGCTTCGAAATCGCCGCGAAACGCCTCGGCGCGGACACGATCGGCATCCAGGCCCTCGGCAGCAGCCTATCCAAGGGCGAGTCCCTGGTGGACACCCTGAACACGCTCGCAGCGATGAACCCCGACATCATCGTCATGCGCCACGCCGCCTCCGGCGCGCCCCATTTCCTCGCCCGGTACCTGTCGACGCCCATGGTCAACGCGGGCGACGGCCGCCATGAGCACCCCACCCAGGCCCTGCTCGACGCCCTGACCATCGTCGAGGCCAAAGGCACGCTCGAGGGCCTGCGCGTCGCCCTGATCGGCGACATCGGCCACTCCCGGGTGGCTCGCTCCAACATCCATTTGCTGGCGAAGTTCGGAGCCGACATCGTCCTTTGCGGCCCGGCGACCACGGTTCCCCCGACCATGACTGCCCTGGCCCCGGGGGTCCGGCTGACCTACGCCATGCGGGAGGCCGTGCGGGAGGCCGATGTGATCATGATGCTGCGCGTCCAACTGGAGCGCCAGAACATCGAAGTCTTCCCCAAGAACGAGTACTTTCGGCACTACGGACTGACCTTGGAGCACATGCAGCTGGCCGCTCCCGAGGCGATCGTGCTGCACCCGGGTCCGATCAACCGGGGCCGCGAGATCACTAGCGAGGTGGCCGACTCGCAGCGGTCGATGATCCTGAACCAAGTCGAGAACGGCGTCGCCAGCCGCATGGCCGTTCTGGAATGGGTCTGCTCGGGATAGGACGGAGCCCTCGATGCGCCTGCTGATCCGGAACGGCCGTGTCGTCGACCCCTCCAGCGGGCTCGACGAGACCCGGGACGTGCTGGTGGAAGGCGACCGGATCGCGGCGATCGATCCGCGCATCGACACCCCCGACGCAGCCGTCCTCGACGCGGACGGCCTCATAGTGGCGCCAGGCTTCGTCGACATCCACGTGCATTTGCGGGAGCCCGGCATCGAACACGCCGAAACCATCGCGACCGGCACACGCGCCGCGGCGGCCGGGGGCTTCACCGCGGTGTGCTGCATGCCGAACACGCTGCCGGTGAACGACTCGGCGCAAGTCACGGGCTTCATCGTCGAGCGGGCCCGGCGCACGGCCACCGTGCCCGTCCATCCGATCGGAGCGATCTCCAAGGGGAGCCGCGGCGAGAAGCTGGCCGACATCGGCGCCATGCGCGCCGAGGGCGCGGTGGCGATCAGCGACGACGGGATCCCGGTCATGGATTCCGGGCTGATGCGCCGAGCGATGCAATACGCTGCCTCTTTCGGGCTGACCGTGATCGACCATTGCGAGGATCTCAACCTCAGCGTCGGAGGCGACATCCACGAGGGGCTGCAGAGCCTCCGCTTGGGCCTCGGAGGCATCCCCGGCTGCTCGGAAGACGTCATGGTGGCGCGGGACATCATCCTGGCGGCGGACACCCGGGCGCGCGTCCACATCGCCCACATCTCGACCGCCAACTCGATCGCCATGGTGCGGCATGCCAAACAGCTCGGGATCCCCGTCACCGCCGAGGTGACACCGCACCACTTCGCGCTCACCGACGCCCACATTCCGGGCTACGATTCGTCCTACAAGATGAAGCCGCCGCTGCGTTCCCAGCGGGATCTCGAAGCCTCCCTCGAGGGCTTGGCGGACGGTACGATCGACTGCATCGCCACCGACCACGCGCCCCACACCGGCCACATCAAGATGCAGGAGTTCGAGCGCTGCCCGTTCGGCGTGACCGGCCTGGAGACGGCTCTCGCTTTGGCGCTGCGCACGCTGTACCACCCGGGGGTGCTCGGCCTTCCGCATCTGGTGCGCCTCTTCACCAGCGCGGCGAGCGATTGCCTAGGCCTCCGCCGCGGGCAACTGCGAGCCGGAGGGCCCGCCGACCTGACCGTGTTCTCCACCGAGCGGGAGTGGACCTACGACGTCAACGCGACCTACTCCAAGAGCAAGAATTCCCCGTTCCATGGGGAGCGGTTCCGGGGCGGGCCGGTGGCCACGATCGCCGGGGGCCGGATCGTGTGGACCGCAGCGGATGGGCTCCGCGAGACCAGCCAACCAGAGCCAGCCCCCGGCGGCCGGGAGTCCGCCCGCGAACCGGCTGCGGACCGTATCCCCGCCGCGTAGTGCGGCCCGTCCGCACGGCGGCGGCTACGGCTCGTCGGCGTAGGCCGCGGCCAAGGCGGCCCAGTCGAACTCCGCGGAGCCATCGCGATGCACCACCAGCCGGTAGCGCAGGCGGGTTTCCTGGCCGAGCGGCAGCGCTACCGCGTCCGGTCCAGGCCAGACAGGATTCTGCATGCTCGGCGTCGCGGACCCGCGCAGAATCCAAGGCTGGGGGTACCCGGCGGAAGACGGATGGACCAACACGGCGACACCGCTGCGCGCACCCTGCTGGCCGAAGCCGGCGGTAAAGTCCACCCAGTCCCCCAGAGCAACCGGCGTCCGCGCCGGCAAGACCTCGCCGGGCGAGGCCGCGAAGCTGAGGTCGTCCAGCATCCGCAGCCGCACGGAGAAACCGCCATAGCCCTTGTCGTCCTCGGAGCCTCCGAGGCGCACGCCTTCCTGCAGCGGAGCGAGCCGAATATCGAAGTCTAGGTTCCGGTGGCGGACGCCCGCGGGGTGCGCGATCACAGTCGCCGTCTCCTCCAAGATCGCCTCGAGGCCGTCCCGGAAATCCGGGGAGAACCACCGGTGCGTGACCTCCAAGCCATTGCCTGCGGGCAGAATCCGCACGTCCTGGACGCGCCAAGAGAAGCGCTGGGCCAGCCACGGGTCACCGGCCCGCACGGACCCCACCCAGACTTGGTGCCAAGTCCAGTACACCCCCTCGGTGGTTGCCGGTGATCCTCAGGAAAGTCCTCCGTCAGCACCTCGCCGTCCAGGCCGTAGAGGGGGATGGACGTAGTTCGAGCGCTCATGACGGCCGGCGAGCGCCAGGGGCTCGAGGCGGGTAGAACAGGATCGCTGCGTCGCCGTCCCGGAATTCAAAGCCGCCCTGGACCTCGAAGACCCGGGGGCCAGGCGCAGCCGACGGCCCGTCCGGCACCGCCCGAGCACGCGACGAGGAGCACCAGCGGAGAACAGAATCCGGAGCACAGTCGACAGCGCGGCGACCCGCACGACCGGGGATTGTAACGCAGCCAACGGCCTGAGCCCTACAGGGTCGGAACGCCCAGCAACGTTCATCGCGGCCTTGACGATCCCAAACAGCCCTTCGCCGGCGACCAAGCCGGAGGCGACCGCGAAGCTCAGCTTGGCCGCGCTGGCAGGCCGGAGGCGCCGCCAGAGGAGCAGGGCCAGCGACCCGGAGAAGATCGCCAAGGAGTAATAGGCCTGCACGATGAACGCGATGCCGATAGCCAGCCCGCTCGGCAGGTTAGGGAGCTAAAGCCGGAACCCGGCGCAGGATCGGCCAGCAGGGCCCCGCAGGCCGCGCCGACCGCCACAGCCGCGCCGGCGTGCGGCGGCAGCGCTGCGGTCCCCAGGGTCAGCAGCTCCGCCATGGCCTTCCACGAGAAACGCCGCCGGGGCGGGCAGCTGCTCGCCGCCCAGCGGGTACGCCCCGGTCACGAGCAAATATGCCGGAATGCAGAACAGCACGCCCCCGCCGATGCCGCAGAGCTGGGCGAAGAACTGGCTCCGCGGCGAAGCGCCCAGCAGCCGGCCGGTCTTGAGGTCCTGCATCATGTCGGCGGCTTGGGAGGCTCCCGCCCCGGTGACGGGCGGCGGCCATCAGGTTCGTGGGAGAGGCTGCCGGGGGCCAAGCCCTCCGTAAACCAACTGGGGTGACCTTGCCCATGCCGCCGACCGGGTTTGATGTCTGTCTCACCCCGTAGACCGCACGGCTACGGCGGCCAGGGCGAAGGAGAGCGCAAACGCGACGAGCGTGTGAGATGCACCGGGATGGCGAACAACCACCATGTGCGGCGACGGTGGTCGCCCGCAGCAGCCACGGCCAATCCTCCGCGCCACCACGATTCGGGGATGCGCTCCGCTTCCGGGGAAGCCGCACCGCCTCCCCTGCGACCCGCCCCGAAACGTGCGGGCGAAGGTCCGCCAGTTCAGGGCCAGCGCCGTGAGCGCTCTCCGAGACCATGATGGCGACGCCCGGCCACAGCAGCCAGCCCCGCGGGCCTTCCGCATAGCTCATCACCTCTCCCGGGGCCCACCCCTGGCCTTGGACCCAGGGCCCGACGATGCCCCAGGCCACCACGGCTCCCAGCGCGAGGGCTGGAGCCCACGCGGGGGCCGATCAGGATGCCGGCCCCGAACAGCATCGAACCGATGTAGAGCCGGAAGCCCCAAGCGCCGGCGGCGGCCAATGCCCCGATCCCGAACAGGTCGGCCGGAGGCAGCTCTAGCGCAGGGACGAAATACGTCGCCACCGTAAACACGCCCGCCAGCGCTCCGGCCCACAGCAGGGCGCGGGCCTTGGCGACAGCTTCGGCGGCCGTAGCGAACATGGCCAGAATGGTCTCGGCGGTCGCCGTGCCGGTCGGGAAGCGCAGGTTCTCGACCTCGATCATCTGCCGCCGGAGCGGCACGGCGAAGAAGACGCCGAGGTAGGCGACCGAGAGGCTCCACACGAACAGGCCCCCCAACGGAATCCGGAGGCCGAGCAACTCCATCGCCGGCACCGCCGCCAGCAGGCCGGCGGCGGAAGCCATCGTCCCCGCAGCCGAGCCGGAGGTCTGGGTGATGTTGCATTCCAGCACCGAGAGGGACCGCCCGAGCACGAGGAATAGCGCGAAGCCCAGGATGGCGGCGATCAGCGAACCGCCGAAGGACCAGCCGATCTTCAACCCCATGTAGATGTTCATGCAGGAGACGATCCCGCCGAGCAGGCAGCCTGCGACCAGCGAGCGACTCGTGAGCTGACGCTCCCCGGGGCGCGGGGCGTACAGCGGCTCAGCGACCTCGGGGTTCCCCATGGCAATCTGCTGCACCGCACTCTCCCGCCGGGCGGCAAGCCGGCCGCACACGGCACCGAAAAAGCCTAGCAAACAGGCTCGCTCGCGCCCCGGCTCCGGTGCCTGGGGCATCCTGCTAGATTGGACCCTTGCCGATGCTCGCCCCCGGAGACCTCGCCCCCGATTTCGCCGCCCCGACCGATGGAGGCGGCACGATGCGCCTCGCCGACCTCCGCGGCCGCACTGTGGTGCTGTACTTCTACCCGAAGAACGGCACGCCCGGCTGCACGCGGGAGGCCTGCGCGTTTCGGGACGGAGCGGCCGCCTTCGCCTCCCAGAACGCCGTAATCGTGGGGGTCAGCCCCGACGGCCCGGAGTCCCACGACCGGTTCAAGGCCAAGCACAACCTGCCGTTCCGCTTAGCCAGCGATGCCGACCATGCCATTGCGAAGGCCTACGGCACCTGGGGCGAGAAGTCCCTCTACGGCAGGAAGTATTGGGGAATCCTCCGGTCGACGTTCGTCATCGGCCCGGACGGCCGCATCGCGGCCGTCTACGGCAAGGTCCGCGTCAGGGGCCACGCCGCCGAGGTCCTCCAAAACCTCCCGTGACAGACTTGCCCAGGAATCGGCCACGCCTGCCACATGAAGCCGATCCGGGAGCTTGCCGCCTCGCCCGGCCCGGCTGCGCGGGCGGGTCGAGTATGATGCTGCCATGCTGGGCCGAAGAGAATTCCTCCGGACAGGCTTGACCGCGTCGGCTGCCTCGCTGCTGCCCGAGGCACCGCAGCTCGCGCAGGCCCACCCCGCCGGGGAGAGCCTCCTCGGCAAGGTGCGCATCACAGGCATCAAGACGGCCTCGGTCCACATCAAGTACCCAGCCCATCTGGTGCGGGTCGAGACGGACGCCGGCCTGCACGGCCTGGGCGAAGCCTACAACCGCCACGGGATCCTCGACCACATCCGGAGCTTCGAGGAGCTGCTCGTCGGCGAGGACCCGCTGCAGGTGGACTACTTGGCGACGAAGATGGCCGAGGCGCAGCTGGGCCATGGGTCCTGGACCGGCTCATTGCCGAGCGCGATCAGCGGCATCGAGACTGCGCTGTGGGACGCGGCGGGCAAAATCCTGGGCGTGCCCGTCTATGTCCTGCTCGGCGGCCGGTTCCGGGACAAGATCCTGATCTACCACGACACCGGCTCGCCCAAGACGCCCGACCCGGCAGCCTGGGTGGCGGAAGCCGAGAAGTCGCTGGCGTACGGCTTTCGGGCCACCAAGTTCGACTTGGACTGGGAGAGCCGGGGACAAGCGCTCGCCGGCCGACCGTTCCAATACCGCGACGAACTCTGGAACCGCGGCATCTCGTCGCTCGAGATGCATCAGTGGCGCAGCATCCTCGAAGCGGTGCGCGAGCATCTTGGCGACCACTACCCTCTCGGCGTCGACCTCCACTTCAACTACAACTACGCGGACGCGCTGAAATTCAGCCGCATGGTGGAGGACCTGGACCTGTGGTTCATCGAGGACCCGCTGCCGCCCCAGAACGCGGACGCGATGGCGCGCTTCACGAGCGAGTGCGCCGTGCCGACCTGCACCGGCGAAAACCTCTACACGCGGCAGACGTTCCGCCCGTTCATCGAGAAGCAGGCGGCGGACATCCTGCAGCCGGACCCGCAGAAGGCCGGCGGGCTGCTGGAGACCAAGCGGATCGCGGACTGGGCCGACCAGTACTACATCACGTTCGCGTGCCACAACATGTGCACGCCGGTGGGCACGGTGGCCAACGCCCACGCCTGCGCCGCCATCCGGTCGTTCGTAGCTCTGGAATCCGACTCGGTGGAGCTCGAGCACTGGGACGACCTGATCGTGCGGGACGGTCCCTTCTACCGCGACGGATACTACGAACTCACGGACAAGCCCGGACTGGGCATCGAGTTGAACGAAGAGGTCTGCCGACGGCACTTGGCCGCAGGCTCGGACTTCTTCGGGAGCTAGCCGAGCGGGGCCTCGCAACCGAAGAAAGCACCGAAGCGGGCTATAATCACGTATCGTGGAGCCGTCTCTGGAACAGAAACAGCGGAAGCTCTTCGAGCTGCTCGCGAGCATGGGCAAGGTTCTCGTAGCCTACTCGGGAGGCGCCGATTCGGCCTACCTCGCCTGGGCCGCGAGCAGGGTCCTCGGGGCGGACGCCCTCGCAGTCACGGCGGACTCGGCATCCATCCCTGAGTCGCACAAGCGGGACGCCCGCTCCTTCGCCGAGGAGTTCGGCATCCGGCACCGCGTGATCGAGACCCGGGAGTTCGAGAACCCGGAGTACACGCGGAACGACGCCGACCGCTGCTTCCACTGCAAGGACGAGCTCTTCAGCCGCCTGAATGAGGTCGGGGAGCAACTGGGGGTCTCGACCATCGCCTACGGCGTCAACGCCGACGACACCCGGGACTTTCGGCCAGGTCACCGCGCCGCCCGGAAACACGCGGTCCGCGCGCCGCTACTCGAGGCCGACCTAGCCAAAGCCGAGATCCGGGCTCTCTCCCGGGCGGCCGGGTTGCCGACCTGGAACCGGCCGGCCGCGGCGTGCCTCAGCTCCCGGATCCCGTACGGCACGCAGGTGACCCGAGAGAACGTCAAGCTGGTCGAGCGCGGCGAGGAAGCGCTGGCGGAGCTGGGGTTCCGGATTTACCGCGTCCGCTACCACGGCCAGCTGGCGCGGATCGAGATTGGCAGGGACGAGCTGCCCAAGGCGCTGGACCTCGAGATGGCCGCGACGCTCTTGCGGATCTTCCAGGGGCTCGGCTTCCAGTACGTCACGCTGGACCTCGCCGGCTACCGCCAAGGGTCGCTGAACGAAGTGTTGCCTGCCGAGCCGCGAGCGGCCTTCCGCATCCTCACCTGACAGAGCCGCGGGCGCAGCCGATCTGGCCCGGCAGGAAGGCGACGGGCCCGCCCAAAACGTATCTAACGTTAGGCAGCGCAGTTCCATAGGAGTTGCGCAAACAAACACCGAATCGATTTTATTTAACCAATTCTTTGCGATACGTTTTTCTTGGAATGCGAGGCATCCAACGGCGACCCCCGTCTGCTAAAATCATAAACCTTGACGGTGTGCCTCCGCCTGCGCACCGTCACGAGTCCGGTGGAAGCCGGATCCTGGAGCGCGGCGGCGCGTTCAGCCCACTCTAGCGGAGGGAACTTCGAACCGATGGATGCATGGAGCCAGATCCAGGCAAGCTTGCGCAGCTCAATGAGCGCGGCGAGCTACGGCAACTGGCTGGAGCCCGTGAGCTTCAGCCACATCGACAAGGACCGCAGGCTGCACCTGATCGCCCCGAACACCGATGTGCGCGACTGGCTCGAATCCGAGTTCCAGCCCTCCATCCTCTCGACAGCCCGCACCCGGGGGCTCGACATTACGGGAGTCCAGGTCAGCATCGCCGAGCCGGAGCCCCCCCTCGCGCAGCAGCCCCTGGACCTCCGCCCCGGCCGCCCCGACTTCAACAGCCTCTACACGTTCGACCGCTTCGTGGTGGGCTCCTCCAACGACTTCGCCCACGCGGCCTCGTGCGCCGTCGCCTCCCGGCCCGCCGAGGTCTACAACCCGCTCTACTTGTACTCCAGCGTGGGCCTCGGCAAGACGCACCTGCTGCATGCGATCGGGCATCAGCTCAGCACCCTGTACCCGGACATGACCACGGTCTACATTTCGGCTGAGGAATTCATGAACGAAATGATCAAGTCCATTAAATTCAGTGACATGCGAAGGTTCCACGAGCGTTTTCGGAAGGCCGACGCGCTGCTCGTCGACGATATCCAGGTGATCGGCTCCAAAGAGCGCACACAGGAGGAGTTCTTCCATACGTTCAACGCCCTGCACAATCGCGGCAAGCAGATCGTCATCTGCAGCGACTCGGACCCGGAGGACATTCCAGGCTTGGTAGGGAGACTCAGGTCGCGGTTCGCCTGGGGCCTGATGGCCGACATCCAGCCCCCCGACCTCGAGACCAAGATGGCTATCCTGGACCGCAAGTCCGAAGAGGCGGGCGTGCAACTCCCCCCCGATGTCAGGAGCTACATCGCAACCCGCCTCAACACGAACATCCGGGAGCTAGAAGGCGTGCTCAACCGCCTCATCGCCCGGGCGCAATTCGTCCGCTGCAAGATCTCCTTGGCGATGGTGCGCAGCATGTTCGGCTCGCTGTCGCCGCGGACCGCAACGGGGCTGAGCATCCCCGGCATCCAGCAGGCCGTCGCGCTCGAGTTCCGGCTGCGGGTGGAAGAGCTGATCGCACGGAACAACGCCGCCATCGTGGCGCAACCGCGGCAGATCGCCATGTACCTAGCCAAGCGCCTCACGTCGGCTTCGCTCTCCGAAATCGGCAAAGCCTTCCGGAGACACCATACTACCGTGCTGCATTCCATCGAGAAAATCGAGCGAGAAATTCGAGGGGATAAAGAACTTAATATGAAACTCAACTCCCTGATGGAACAGTTGAAGTCCTCGATTCATTCCCAATACATTTAGCAGCAATCCAATCTGCACCGACATCGCCGGAGCGGATGCCCTCGCAGGCTTCGCGCGAAGCCTCGGCTCAGGTGTCCGGAAAGCAGCACTGGGCGGTCCCAGCGAGTGGACCCCGGAACTCTGGAGATCCCGCCGTTGCGGGGGCCGCGGAAACGCTCCGCCCCGATTTCAAGCTCCTGCAAGCGCCCCGCCTTCGCGATGGCGGACGCGCCCCGGGCGTTCGTCGCCGCCTCGGTTCAGATATAATGAGCTTATTCACAAGTGTACCGTGCATAGCCTGTGGACTGCTGTGGAGGGTCGCGGTCGATCCGGTCGTTCTGGACGCAACGGGCAGTTTCCCACAATGCCTCGTCCGCCGTCGTGCGTTGTACGCCAACGGCTTAAGCGAGTTTTGCACGTTTCCACCGCTCCGACGACTACGAATAGAGGATCGAACGAGACCTCTCAGCTAGTCATAGGAACCCCGAGCGCCCTGTTGAAAGGAAGCCCGCCAGATGGAATTCACGGTTAGAACGAGCGATCTTGCCCGCGAACTGGCCTTGGCGCAAGGGGTGGTAGACACCAACCCGACCATTCCGGTTCTGTCCAACGTGCTGCTGGAGGCGGAGGGCAGTACGCTCAAGCTAACCACTACCGACCTCGAGCTGGCTATCTTGACCGCTTGCCCGGCAAACGTCCAGACTGCCGGGCAAGCGACAGTGCCGATGAAGTACTTCCACGACTACGCACGCCTGCTGCCCGATGTGGAATTGGCGGTGAAGTCCACTGGATCGGACTCGCTGCGGCTCGAATGCGGGCGGGCCAAAACCCGTTTGCCGGGCATGAGCGTCCAGAACTTCCCGCAAATCGGGCGGATGCCCGAGTCCGTCATCAAGGTCGACACGAGCCTCCTTGCGGAGGCCGCACGGAAAGCCGCGATTTCCATCGCCGGGGAGCAGTCGCACTACGCTCTGGGCGGTGCCCTGGTTGTGCCGGCGGAGGATTCGCTCACGATCGTCTCGACGGACGGCCATCGCCTGACGCTCTTCTCGAATGCGCAAACACTGCCGGGGGTTGCCGATGCCAAGACCCTGCTATCGCGCAAGGGCATGAACGTGCTGCAACGCATCCTAGGCTCGGAGGGCCCCGGCAACGAGGAGGGGCAGCCGCTCGCTACCGAATACGCCGAGGACGAGAACACCATGTTCTTCAAGTGGGGGCAGCGGACGCTGGTAGCCCGGAAGCTGACCGGCAAGTTCCCCGACTACACCCGCGTGCTGCCCGGGGAACTCGGCATCGCCTTGGAACTGGACAAGGGTAGCTTCGTCGCCGCCTTGCGGCGCGTCGCTCTGTTCTCCGGCGAGCGTGCGCACTCCAGGCCGGTGCGCTTTGAACTGAAGGACAACCTGCTGACTCTGAAGGCAGGCCTGACGGATTTCGGGGACAGCGTGGAAACCGTGGAGGTGGAGTACACGGGCGACCCTTTCGAGACCGGGTTCAACTCTACGTACATCCTCGATTTTCTGGCCCAGTGCGATCAGGAGAAGGTGGTGATGCGCCTCAAGGACCCGCGCGCGGCGGCGCAACTCGAGATCCCCGGCATGGACAAGGCGCTGGACTACCGGTACGTGATCATGCCCATCCGGGTCTGAGGCAAGGCGTCCAGCTGGGAGGGTAACGGAGCACGGCGGGCAAGCATGGCAGAAGCGGCGGGGCAGCAAGGCGGCGCGTACGGAGCAGGAAACATCCGTGTTCTGGAGGGGCTCGAGGGCGTTCGGAAGCGGCCTGCGATGTATATCGGCTCGACCGGCGAACTTGGCCTGCACCACTTGGTCTACGAGGTAGTGGATAACGCAGTCGACGAGGCGTTGGCGGGGCACTGCGACTTGGTCGAGGTCACGATCCACATGGACGACTCGATCACGATCCAGGACAACGGCCGCGGCATACCGGTCGGCATGCACCCGACGGAGGGCGTCGCGGCGGCGGAGGTCGTCATGACCAAGCTCCATGCGGGCGGCAAGTTCGACGCGGACAGCTACAAGGTCTCGGGGGGGCTGCACGGGGTCGGAGTCAGCTGCGTCAACGCCCTGTCCGAGATGCTCAAGATGGAGGTCTGGCGCGACGGATTCGCTTGGGAGCAGGAGTACGCCCGAGGGATTCCCCTGGCCCCCCTGCAGAAGCTGGGCCGGTCGCGGAAGCGGGGCACCCGCATCACCTTCCATCCCGACCCGGAGATCTTCACTGCCACGCAATTCAAGTACGAGATCCTCGCCACGAGGCTGCGCGAGATGGCGTTTCTCAACGCCGGCCTCAAGATCGTGCTGGTCGATGAGCGGATTGAGCGCGAAGCGCAGGTGTTCCACTTCGAGGGCGGGATCGCCGAATTCGTGGGCTACTTGAATCGTGGCAAGGCTCCGTTGCACCCCGACCCGATCGCCTTCCACGACGAGCGCGAGTTCGTCGGAGGGGTCGTCGCGAGCGACATCTCGCTGCAGTACAACGACAGCTACCAGGAGAATGTATTTTCGTTCGCCAACACGATCAACACGGTCGAGGGCGGCACGCACCTCTCCGGATTCCGCTCGGCCCTCACCCGGACCATCAACTCCTACGCGAAGACCGCCAACCTGCTCAAGAACTCCAAGGCCAGCCTGTCCGGCGACGATGTGCGCGAGGGCCTGACGGCGGTGATCAGCGTCAAGCTGCCGCAGCCGCAGTTCGAGGGCCAGACCAAGGGCAAGCTCAACAGCGACATCCAAGGCCAGATCGTCTCTGCCGTGAACGACCGTCTCGGCGAGTACTTCGAGCGCAACCCGGCGGTGGCGAAGGCCATCATCGGCAAGGCTATCGAGGCGTCGCGGGCCAGGGAGGCCGCCCGCAAGGCCCGGGACCTGACGCGTCGCAAGGGAGCCCTGGATTCAGCGGGGCTGCCCGGCAAGCTGGCAGACTGCCAGGAGCGCAATCCGAAGCTCGCCGAGCTGTTCATCGTCGAGGGCGAGTCGGCCGGCGGGACGGCGAAGCAGGGCCGCGACCGCAAGTACCAAGCGATTCTGCCCTTGAAAGGCAAGATCCTGAACGTGGAGAAGGCGCGCTACGACAAGATGCTCTCCCACGAGGAGATCCGCGCCATGATCACGGCCCTGGGCACGGGGATAGCGGACGATTTCAACATCGGCAAGCTGCGCTACCACAAGATTATCCTGATGACGGATGCGGATGTGGACGGCTCGCACATCCGCACGCTCCTGCTGACGTTCTTCTTCCGGCAGATGCGCAAGCTGATCCTGGAGGGGCACGTGTTTATCGCGCAGCCGCCGTTGTACCGCATCAAGCGCGGAAGCAAGGAGACCTACATCAAGGATGAAGCGGAGCTAGCGAGCCAAGTGATCCGGATCGCTACGGACGGCGTGACCTTGCGGTTGGGGCGCAACGGCCAAGGGCCGGCCCAAGTTTTGGAGAAGAGCGCTCTGCAGCGCTACATTACGGACCTGGATGCTTTTGCCCGGATGCACAGGCGGGTCCTGCGGCGGCTGCGCAGCGAGAAAGCCGTGGAGATTGTGGCCGGAGCCGGCCTTGATCTCGACACCACCGCGCACTTCCGGAATCGCTCCGCCCTCGAGGGCGTCTTGCGCCAGCTCCAGGAAGCCGGGCTGGACGCACGCATGGTGGAGGACGAGGAGCACTCCGCCTTCGCGCTGCAGTTCAAGGACGCCACGGAGGCGCAGAGGTCGATCGACATAGAGCTTGCCGGGCAGCCGGAGTACCGGCGGCTACGATCGCTGGCGAAGCGGCTGCAGCCGTTCAACAGGCCGCCCTTCGTGGTGGTGGGCAAACGGTCCACCGATGAAGTCGAGGGTCCGCTCGCGGTACTGAGCCATCTGAAAAGCGCCGCGATGAAGGACGCCTCGATCCAGCGCTACAAGGGGCTCGGCGAGATGAACGCGGACCAACTCTGGCGCACGACGATGACCAAGGAGACGCGCAGCCTGCTGCAGGTCCGGATCGACGACGCGGTGGAGAGCGAGGATGTGTTCACGACCCTGATGGGCGAGAATGTCGAAGCGCGCCGGAAGTTCATCGGCGACAATGCGCTGGACGTGAAGAACTTGGACATCTGAGCCGGGCCGCAACTGCCCGCGGCGTCGCCTAGGCTGCCCGCCGAGCTGCGCGGAACGACTGGACGCAGTACCCCAGGAATACGGCCATCGCGACAGCCATCGCACTGCGGCTCGCCGCTGCGAGCGGGTTGGCCGTTGCGCCATCGCGCAGCAGAGAGACGAGATCCACCAAGCCGCTGGCGGAGCCAAGCAGCCCGAGCAGGGCCAGCACGGCCGCAAAATGCATGGGGTGCTTGCTGGATCCGGTTCGCCGGGCAAGCACTCCCGAGAAGATGAGGAGGATGCCGAAGGCAGCCGGAATCAGGGCCGTCAGGCTGGCCTGGCCGCTGGCCGCATGGCCCACGCCGCCGAGAAGCACCAGTCCCCAGCCGAAGTGAATGGAGCGCTTGGGCATTTCCATCGGTCGTGTTCCATTGTAGTCTCCCTTCCAGCGGAAGGCCGGAGGGCGGAATCTCCCGCGTGGATCGGATCCCAGGTGCGCTCCAGCGACCCGGCGGACTTGCTGGCGCACCCGGTGCCGAGCTGCCGTGGGTTGGTTTCTCGGAGACCTGGGGCTGGGCCAGGGAGGGGACGGACGAGGCCCGGCCCCCTTGAGGCCGAGCGGGCAACAGCACGTTGTGGCGGGATGATCGCCGTCGGCTTATCAGCGCTGCCGGCGGATGCGGGGTGCGCCTCTCCTAGCACCGAGCTGATCGCCGACGCCGGCTTGTCACCGACCATGCCTCAGCTGAGCGCCGCGCAGACCGCAGAACCGACCTGCTGAGTCGTCGCAGGCGTGCGGGTCGGCTTCAGGTCGGGGGTGACCTCCCCGCTGTCGAGCACCTGGCGGATGGCTCTGTCGATAGCAGCGGCCTCCTCGACCAGCCCGAAGCTGTAGTTCAGCATGGCTGCGACGGAGCCGATGGCTGCGAGCGGATTGGCTTTGCCTTGGCCCGCGATGTCCGGTGCGGAGCCGTGTACCGGCTCGAACAGGCCGCGCCAAGCTCCGCTGGGAAGCCGGTCGCCGATAGAAGCGGAGGGCAGCATGCCGATCGATCCGGCCAGCACGGAGCCTTCGTCGCTGAGGATGTCCCCGAAGAGGTTCTCCGTGACAACCACATCGAAGGCTGTGGGCCGCAAGAGCAGCTGCATGGCGCAGTTGTCCACGAGCATGTGTTCAAGCTCCACATCGGGATAGTCCGCCGCCACGGCCGTCGCGACGCGCCGCCACAACTGCGAGTTTTCCAGAACGTTGGCCTTGTCGACCGAGGTCAGCTTGCGCCTGCGCTTGCGGGCGAGTTCGAATGCCATCCGGCAGATGCGCTCGATCTCCGCCGCGGTGTAGACCATCGAGTTCAGCGCCGACTCGCCGGCCGCGCCGGAGCGGATGCCGCGGGGTTCGCCGAAGTAGAGGCCGCCGGTGAGTTCGCGGACGATCAGGAGGTCGGTGCCGCGCACGATGCCGTTTTTGAGCGGAGAGGACTCGAGCAGGCTTTCGTAGCAGAGGACGGGGCGGAGGTTGGCGTAGACGTCCAGCGCCTTGCGCAGCCCCAGGAGGCCCTTCTCGGGGCGTTGCGCCGGGGGCAGGTCGTCGTACTCGGGCAGACCGACGGCTCCAAGGAGCGTGGCGTCGGCAGCCAGAGCGAGTGCCTGGGTGGCGTTCGGAAAAGGCCCGCCCGTGGCGCGGATCGCGGCCCCCCCGAGGAGGCCTTCCTGCAGGCGCAGGCTGTGGCCCCCAGCACCGAGACACGTGCTCGAGGACGCGGATCGCCTCGCGGGTGACCTCCGGGCCGATCCCGTCGCCGGGTAGCACGAGAATGCTCAGTTCCATGCGAACCCCCATTGTATGGGCTTGTTCCAGCGGCCTTCGGAGGCCGCTGCGGGCCTCAGCCCGGGCCGCATTGGCCTAAGATGGGAGGGCGATGACGCGCAGGGAGTGGTTGACGCGGAGCGCCAACGGGTTCGGAGGCTTGGCGTTCGCGGCCATGCTGGCCCACGAGCGGGCGCGCGCCGCCCCCGACCGCACGGCGAACCCGCTGGCCGTCAGGCCCCCGCACTTCGCGGCCAAGGCGAAGAGCGTCATCTTCCTGTACATGGACGGCGGCCCGGGGCAGATGGACAGCTTCGATCCGAAGCCGCGTCTGCGGGCTGAGCACGGCCAAGCGATTCAGCTGCCCGAGCTCCCGACGACCGTGTTCAACATCACCGACAAGGTGTTCGGATCGCCCTTCGAGTTCGCCCAGCACGGGGAGTCGGGCCTCTGGGTGAGCGACCTTTTCCCGCGCTTGGCCGAGTGCGCGGACGATTTGTGCGTGATCCATTCCATGGTGGCCGACCATTCCGAGCACACCGCCGGGAACTACTTCGTCCACACGGGCTCGGGCTTCCAGGGCCGGCCGTCGATGGGTGCGTGGGTCACGTACGGGCTGGGGAGCGAGTGCGATGACCTGCCGGGCTTCATCGTGCTGGATAGCGGCTTGATCCCGCCCGGGGGAATGGACTGCTTCGGCAGCGGGTTCCTCCCGGCCACGTACCAGGGCACGCTGTTTCGGCGCGGAGAGCACCCCGTCGCTGACATCGTGCCTCGAGAGCCGGATCCGGCGTTGCAGCTGGGCAAGCTCGACCTCATCCGCAAGCTGAACCGGGGCGTGGTGCAGCGACTCGGGGCGGTGAGCGAAATCGAGGCGACGATTGCGAATTACGAGCTGGCGTTCCGGATGCAGAGCGCCGTGCCTGAGCTGCTTGATCTGGGCTCCGAGACCGAGGCGACGAAGAGGCTCTACGGGCTTGACGAGGACGAGACGAGCGAGTTCGGCCGCCAGTGCCTGCTGGCCCGGCGCATGGTCGAGCGCGGCGTTCGGTTCATCGAGTTGCTCACACCGGCGCGCAAGGGTCAGGACCGTTGGGACCAGCATCAGCGGTTGGAGGAGGGCCACCGCATCAATGCCCGGGCCACGGACAAGCCGATCGCCGCCCTGCTCAAGGACCTGAAGGCGCGCGGGCTGCTCGACACCACACTGGTTCTGTGGGGCGGGGAGTTCGGGCGCACGCCGACGGCGCAGACCAACGGCAGACCGATCGACCGGAGCACGGGCCGCGACCACAACCCCTTCGGCTACACGATGTGGCTAGCCGGCGGAGGCGTCCGGGGCGGCATGCGGTACGGAGCGACCGACGAATACGGCTACTTCGCCATTGAAAACAAAGTCCATCTGCACGACCTGCACGCCACGATGCTGCACCTGCTAGGCCTGGACCACACTAGGCTGACATACCGTTACAGCGGCCGCGACATGCGGCTGACCGACGTGCATGGCGAGATCGTGCAGGGGATCCTGGCCTGATCCAGGACCCCCCTCGCCGCCCGATCAGTCGCGGCTCAGGTCCCGGACGAAGATGTCCTTAAAGCGCATCCGGCCCTCGCCTCCGGAGTGCAGTTGGAGCGCGATGACGCCTTCCTCGGCTCCCGGGGACGGATAGGTGAAGTCCAGCACGCGGATGCCGTTGAGATGGACGACATAGCGGTTGCCTTCGACCTGGATGAGCATGTCATTCCAGTCGTAGGGGCGGATCACCGTTTCGTATTGCGGCGCAGGCCAGGCGATCCAGCCCTTGCCGTCGCCGTAGATCCCGCCAGTGTGGTGTCCCAGGGTCCGGTCGATCTCGATCTGCCGGCCCGCCACGATCTTGGGCGTGTCGCCGTCGAACGCAGTGTGGATGTAGACCCCGCTGTTGCCGTCGGCTTCGCACTTGAAGCGCAGCGAGAGGTGGAAGTCCCGGTAGGACGCCTCCGTCGCTAGGTAGCCGTACTCCTCGGTGATGCCTTGGCCGAAGATCGCTTCGTCGACGACCTCCCAGCGCTCTTGGCCTACCTTTCTCCAGCCAGTCAGGTCCGTGCCGTTGAACAGCGAGCTCCATTCGGGACCGAGCGCTCGTGGGCGGGGGCGGTTCTGGGCATCCACTGTGCAGCCGAGGCCCACGGCTAGGGAGATGGCGAGAGCGGTGCGACGCATGCTTCGCTCATGGTAGCCGATGCCGTCCTCAGCTCGGCCCTCCGAGACGATGTCGAGGAGGTGCCGGGTGCCTAGGAACCGAGCAGGCCCACGTGCGCAGGAGGCAACTGGGGGCGGGAAGCTCGTCGGCCTTGTCCCTGCAGAAGACGCTAATCCCCGGGGCCTCGGTCGACCGGGGGTGTCAGGCCACTCGGCACGGATAGCAGGAAGGGTGCGGGATGGGCTTTTCAAGTCTCCGATTCGCACCCTGTCCGATGTGCGGTCGTAGTCGCCCGGGCATCGGCCGCTACTCCGTAGTCCGAAGGATCCGCAGAGAGATGGGCTCCGGGCTAGAGCGACAGCCGCAAGGTGAAATTGAATGTCCGCCCGTCGTTGAGCGTGTTCGTGATCTGCCCGAAGTTTCGCGCCGACAGTTGGTTGCCTGGGAATGCGAATTGCGCCGTATTGAAGAAGTTGATCGACTCGGCCCGGAACATGAGTGTGCTGCCGTTGGCGATCCGCCAGCTTCGCGAGACCGCGACATTGACATTTCCGATGCCGTCCTTGCGGAAGACGTTGCGCCCAAGGTTGCCGCTCGGCTCGCCCGTGCGGACGAAGCGGAAGGCTTCCTGCGGCAACTGGCTGCGCGACATGTCCGGATGGTCGATGTTGCGCCCGAGGATCGCGGGGTCGAGGATATACGGCCGGTCTCCGGAGATGCCGTCCACATTGCCGATGCCCGGCGCGTCCGAGCCCGCGTAGAGCTGGAACGGCGTGCCGGTCTTGACCAGGATCACCGAGAAGAGACTCCAGCCGCCGAGCGCTCTGTTCCAGATGCTGTTGGCCGCGCTGGCCGCAGGGGTCGTGTAGCTGACGCGCCACAACGCGGCGTGCGGCTGGTCGAAGTCGCTCAGACCCTTGACGTCGCCGTGGACATCGGCCTCGGTCTGGCTGCGGCCGGCGAACGCGTCCCGCACGCCGGCGTTGCTCGCATAGTGGGCCCCTAGGTCGATGGCCTTGCTGAGCCAGTAGGAGAAATCGAGCGTCAGGCCGTGCAGGCCGCGGATGCCCAGGGTGGCCTTCGCGGCGTCGTAGTACGCACGCGAGCCGTTGAGGATATGGCGGATGTCGTAGTACCGCGCGTCGGGCCGCCGCTGGTTGACCGTGTGCGTGGTGTGTTCGATGCCGTCCCGCGGACGGGCGCGATTGAGCACCCAGCCTGAGAGAAGCCGATGAGTGCGGCTGCCAACATAGCCTAGTTGCGCGAACACCCCCTGCTTCGCCGCGACCTCCCAGCTGAAGTTGTACTGGTGCGAATAGGGCGCTGCCAGCTCGGGGGCGAGCCGGATCACGGAACTGCGGGCGTTCGGGTCGAGGGAGTTGAGGGATAGGCCAGCCAGCGGATCCACCAAGTCGGGAGCGACCACGCTCAGGCGGATGTTGCCGGGCGGATTGAACCGCTCCTGGCTGTAGGTGGCGGCGAAGATCTCGCCGTACTGGAGGCCGTAGGCCCCCCGCAGCAGGCCGCCCCCGGGCGTGTTGTAGGCGAACCCGAAACGGGGCGCGAAGTTGTTGCAGTCGCAGTCGAAGGGAACCTCCGACAGTCCGTTCACCCTCCATGGGCTGCGTCAGTGGTTCGAAGCGCAGGCCGAACGTCAGGGGTCAGATCCGGGCTC
The DNA here is from genome assembly GCA_965213745.1 of Bryobacterales bacterium. GTDB lineage: Bacteria > Acidobacteriota > Terriglobia > Bryobacterales > UBA6623 > VXMF01. Next base: position 404,082 of record CBDBZZ010000025.1, read on the forward strand.
GCCTTCCACTTGTCCTCGGCGAAATATTGCATGCGCCATCGGCGGAAGCCGCGGTGGGGCGTTCCGAGGGACTGGGACAGGCGGGTCGCGGTGCCCAGGCGCAGGTTCGTCATCATGTCGCGGCCGAAGTTCGCCGTGAACATCAGCAGGCCGGTATGGCCGGAGCTCTCGATGCCGTTGAGCTGCTCGCGCACGACACCGAAGCCCGCGCTTACTTGGTGCGCGCCGCGGTCGCTGCTGGTGGCGGCGGCGTAGCGGTAGAAGTTCTGCGCCCGGTCGTAGGGGATGCTCGATGTGCCGCCCAGGGTCTGCAGCTCGAAGGCGGTGAACACTAGCGGCCCGAAGGCCGATTCGTCCTGCACGATCCGCGAGGTCGTTGCGCCCGAAGCTAGCGGAAAAATCGGTCACCGTCGCTGCGGACCACTCGCGGCTCCAGGGTCAGCCGCCCGTCGTGGGAACCTGTGGTCGTGTTGGGATTCTGGCCCTTGACCAGCTGGAACGCATCGACTGCCTGCCTGCGGTAGCGGTAGTCCAGCGCTAGGCGGCCCGTCGCGGCAAGCGGAATGTCGAGGCGTCCGCCGGCCCTGTCGCTGTCGATCTCCTGGGGTGCGTTGGTGTTGTGCGCCCGCGGATCGATGTCGGGGCGGTTGGGGGTCTCGTCGGGGAACGAGTCGAGGATCCGGGCCACGATGGCCCGGCGGGCTGGGTCGGTTGCCAAGGGCATGCGCTCTTCGGGGCGCGGGATCAGGACATTTGCCGTTCACGTTGCCGCGGTTGCGCTGCTGGCTGAGGTCCGCGGTGAACGCGACCCCCCGAGACCAAAGGGATCAGGACTTGTGCGCCGTAGTCGTTTTGGCGGGCGGGCTGGACGGCTCCGAACTGGAAGAACGAGCGCGCCGAGAAGACGCTGTTGCCGTGGGTCTCGTAGACCGAGGCGTGGAAGCTGCGGCCCGCGGACGGCTTGAGGTGGATCGGACGGCTCGGAGCATTCCCGAACTCGCTGCCGAAGTAGCCCTGCGCGGCGCTGAACTCTCGGACGATGGTGGCGCTGGTCCCGAGGCGGATATTGAGTTCCTTCTGGACGTTGTTGTCGACCAGGGTCAGCTGGACGTTTTCGTTGCGGCGGCTCTCGCCGGAATTGGCGTCAACCTCGCCGAGCAGGTTGAGGTCCGTGCGCTCCGGGTCTCCAGAGGGCTCAACCGTCTCGCCAGCCGGGGCTGTCTCGCCTGATTGGTTGACGGCTGGGGCCCGGACAACGGGCCCGGTTGCGTGGCTCGGGCTCGTCCGTCCCTGTGCTGGCTAGGGCCAACCCGCACGCCAATATCCCCGAGGTCCCGATGCGCAAGGCGAGTCGGACAGGAACCTCGCAATCCGGCAGTGAACGGACATGGAACGATCAAGCCCCCTAGGCGCACTTAGCCTAGGAGACTGTTGGAAAAGTCGTGGCTTCCATTGAGCTTGCGTGCGCGGCGCTCGAACGGGCCGAAGGCCGAAAAGGTCGCAGAACAGACCTTAAGGACCGCGCAACCGGCCAATAGCGGTGATTTGAGTGCGCTGCTGCACCACTCGACGCCAGCTGAGCACGCCGACCGGACTTTTTCAACGGGCTCCTAGGAGCTCGTACCGTAGAAGGCTAAGGATATAGTACCCAAGTTGCGGGTGCTGGTCTACGGCTACGCGACGGGAGTGTTCTCCTCGCATGGTCTGCTGCGGAAGCTGGGGGAGAAGGTAGCGTTCCGGGTGCTGGTGCTGGAGAGCTGGCCGAGCCACCGCACGCTCAGCGAGTTTCGGCGGCGGTGCCGCTCGGCTGGATCCAGGGGGCGCTGGGCTTCCGGCGATGCAGCGTGCGCGGGTCTGCGCAAGGTCCGGGGAGAGCGGAAACCTGGTCTGCCTAGCGTTGAACAGCCAGAGGATGCGTGGGTGTCGGGCGGCCTGACGACCGGGATGCAGCCCAACCATGGGCTTGCTGGGGGGCCGATGCAGGCCTCTTGGGGGTGCCGGGCGGCGATCCCCTGGCCCACAAGCCGACACCGCCTTCACGAAGAGGGGGTTCGTGTGGCTGCAAGCGATTCGCCCCGCCTCATATCGTCCTACGGCGCAAGCTTTCGGGAGAGCACCTTGGAGCGCGGGCCCGCAGCCCCTGCGCGACACTGGGAGCATGATTCCGCGCTATAGGCGGCCCGAGCTGGCCCGCATCTGGTCCGATCAGAACAAGTACCGGCAATGGCTGGAAGTCGAGCTGGCTGCTTCCGAAACTCTCGCCGAGCTCGGGGAAGTGCCCGGGGAGGCGGCCTTGGCACTCCGCGAGCACGCCGGCTTCGACACCGCCCGGATCGAAGCGATCGAGGCGGAGGTGAGGCACGACGTCATTGCTTTCCTGACTTCGGTATCCGAGGCCATGGCTTCGGCGGGGGTCGGCGAGCACTCGCGCTGGCTGCACTACGGACTCACTTCCAACGATGTCGTGGACACGGCGCAGGCGCTGCTCTTGAAGCAAGCGTCGCAGCCGATCGCCAACCAGCTGGAGGAGCTGCACAGCATCCTGCGGGAGCGCGCATTCGAGTTCAAGAAAACGGTGATGGTCGGAAGAACGCACGGCGTCCACGCCGAGCCGACGACCTTCGGCCTGAAGCTGGCCAACTGGTATAGCGAAGTCGGCCGCCACATCGAGCGTTTCCGGGCTGCCTGCGAGCAGATGCGCGTCGGCAAGCTGTCCGGAGCTGTCGGCACGCTGGCGCACATCAGTCCTGAGGCAGAGGGGAGGATCTGCGAGAGGCTGGGCCTCTGTGCGGTCGCCGTGTCGTCCCAAGTCATCCAGCGAGACCGGCACGCCCACTATGTCGCGACGCTGGCCAACATCGCTGCGACGCTGGAGAAGATCGCCGTGGAGGTACGCCATCTGCAGCGGACCGAGGTGCGCGAGGCGCAGGAGTACTTCTCCAAGACCCAGAAGGGCAGCTCGGCCATGCCCCACAAGAAGAACCCGATCGTCTCGGAGCAGCTGAGCGGCCTGGCGCGGGTAGTGCGGGCCAATGCCGTCGCGGCCTTGGAGAACGTGGCGCTCTGGCACGAGCGCGACATCTCGCACAGCTCGGTCGAGCGTGTGATCCTGGCGGATTCCACAACGCTCGTGGATTACATGCTGGCCAAGGCGTGCGGCTTGGTGCGGCGCTTGCTCGTGTATCCAGAGCGGATGCGCAGGAACTTGGATTCCAACGGAGGCCTCGTGTACTCGGGCCAGCTGCTGCTGGAGATCGCCGCGAAAGGCGTGCTGCGCGAGCAGGCCTACCGCTGGGTGCAGCGCAATGCGCTGGAGGCTTGGGAGCAGGACGGCGATTTCCGGGCGCTTGCGGAGCGCGACCCCGACATCAGCGGGGTTCTAGACCCGGAGGACTATGAGCGGGCCTTTTCGCTGGAACGGCAGTTGCGCCACGTGGACGCGATCTTCGAGCGGGTCTTCGGAGCGTCGCAGCAGCCTGTCGGACTTGAGCCTGTCGCTGATTCAGACGCCACAAGGAAACTGCACGAGGTCTGCCGGCTTGGTTGATGGGCCCGCGGCTGGCCGGCAACCGATCTTCCGGATGCATGCCAGCCAAGCTTTGAAAAACGACCTCCCAGACGGACTATTGGGCTTCTGCAGCAGTAATTGCCGTCCGCTTCAAGTCTTGTCGCCGCGCCGGTCGTACACTATCAGATCGGACGCCGCGAACATGTCCGGCAGCTTCCGGCAGTGCTCCGTCAGCGTGCAGCGTCGAATATCGTCTGCGTCTGATAGGTGTCGTCGGTGTCGTCGGCCGTCGGCGCGGCTGGGCGAATTCCCCTCGGCGGCCTGCGGCCCTCCCGGCAGCAGCACCAAGGCGTAGCGGAGAACGCCGATCAGGGTCGGCGCTAGGTCAGCGGAGTACGCAAACGAACCTCGCCTCACTCCTTGGGAGGCGTGTAGTGGATCATCCAATCGACGCCGAACCGATCAGTGCAGCGGCCGAAGTAGGTCCCCCAGAAATTTTCGGCGAGTGGTGTCTTGACGCGGCCGCCTGCGGCAAGCTTGCCGAAGAGGGTATCGCACTGCTCTCGGCTGTCTGCCTCGGCAGCCACCGAGAAATTGTTTCCCGCCTCAAACGCGGGACCATCTCCAGCGGGCCAGTCGCTCCCCATCAGCGAGCTCCGGCCGACCGGCAGGGCGACGTGCATGATCCGGTTCTCGCCTCCTTGCACCTGTCCGGGCCGCAGAGGTCCGGCGGAGTAGGGTTGGCAGGTCGTGTACTCGCCGCCGAACACCCCGCGGTAAAACTCGAAGGCCTCCCGGCAGTTGCCGTCGAAGAACAGGTACGTTTCCAGCATGGTGGCCGCTCTCCGGGCTTGCGGACCTGCTGCCCAGCCTCTCCAGCATAGCGACGGTTCCCGGGCGGTCTTTGGCGGACTCGAAGCTATCTCGGGGCGAATGCGACAATGGCCGCGCTCCGGCGGCTTGCGATGCAGCGCTTCCCCTGGTCTTTGGCCGAGATTTCGCGCCGGGTTCTTGATGGCAGCCTCTCCCCGGAACGGATCTGGCGGGCTGCGGCGGACTCCATTGCAATCGCCGAACCCGCCGTCGAGGCCTGGAGCCGCCTCGCGCTCGAAGAGTCGCAGCTGGCCGCTGCGGACCTAGCCGAGGAGCTCCAGGAACGGGCGGGCCGCGCAGCGCGTTGCATGGCGTGCCGTACGCCCTCAAGGACATCTGCGACACCGGCGGCCTGCCCACCGAATGGGGCAGCGCGACGCAGGCCGGTCGGACCCCGAAGCGCGACTGCGCCATCGCTGCCAAGCTGCGCGAGCTCGGCTGCATCCTGATGGGCAAGTCGCACACTACGGCGTTCGCCTACTACGACACCGGACCGACGCGCAATCCGCGAGATCTCGACCGTACGCCGGGCGGTTCGTCCAGCGGCTCAGCCGCTGCCGTTGCGGCAGGAATGGTGCCGTTGGCGATTGGCAGCCAGACGCAGGGCTCGGTCCTGCGGCCGGCCTCGTTCTGCGGCGTGGCTGGATTCAAGCCGAGTTTCGGGTTGCTGTCCCTCGACGGCGTCATGCCGTTCGCTCCAACCCTCGACCACGCTGGGCTGTTCACCGCCACGGCCCAAGATCTGCCGGTCGCGTGGAGGGCGCTGGGTTTCGACACCGCGAGCCCGCCCTCGACAGCGCTGCTGGCCCTGGACTGGCCGCCGGGAGGAGGGGTGGTTCCGGCCATGGCCACCGCCTTCGAGGCGACTCTCAAGCGCTTGGCGCAGAGCGGGATCCCAGTCGATCGCGCGAGGCCGCCGTCCTTCTTCAGCGCGCTGCCCGGCGACCTACATACCGTCATGGCCTATGAGGCCGCCCTAGAGCACAAGCAGCGGTACCGGGCCCACGGGCGGGCGATCGGCGCGAAGCTAGCCGAGCTGCTCGACGAAGGGCTGCGGATCGGCAGGCGGGAGTACCAAGCTGCTCGGAAAGGCCTGGACAGCGCCCGCCGGGAGTTCGAGGCTTGGCTGGAGAGTCGTGCGGTGGTCGCCACTCCAGCCGCACTCGGGCCTGCCCCGCGAGGTCTCGGCTCCAGCGGTGACCCGCGGTGCAATGCTCCGTTCACGGCCTTGGGAGCCCCTGCGGTCAGCATCCCGATGCCGGTGCCGGACGGCGGACTGCCGCTGGGACTCCAGCTTGCGGCAGCCTGGGGCAGCGACGCGCTGGTGCTGGTGACTGCCGCTAGATGCGAGGGTCAGCTCGGGATCGAAACCCGGGGCCTGCGTAGGATGGTGGCTTCCTGAATGGAACCTCTTGATGCTGACCTGCTGTGGCCTGGGTCCAGTCTAGCTACCACCTCGCCGCAGCTCCCCGGAAGAAGCTCACTGGGCGAGCTTGGCCCGCATCAGGCCCATCGGCTCTGGCAGGGCCTCGTTGCGGAAGGGGTTCTGCAACGCGTAGGTTCCAGCGGCACCGGTGTACGGTACGAACTAGCGTACGAGCAGTGACACGTTGTCGACCACCGCCCGATGCTCGTCCTGCGTCCGGTCGCCGCCAATCGCTGTGCCCCAGTTCCTGCAAACGGTCGCAGTCGCAACCCAGCCCCAGGATCTGCCCTAGGTCTAGGCCCGCCCGGGCGGTCGACCTCAGGCAGGATGCTCTGGTCCAGCAGCGCGAACAACCGGGCCCGCAGCTGCTCGCCGGACCCGATGTGCTGCAGCCTTGGCAACACCGCCGCGATGGCGTCCCGCGACTGCGGATTTTCCCGCCAGGGTCCGATTCCCAGGGAATCCCTTGCCACGACTGATTTTTCTGCGCCTAGGAGACAGGCAGTGCAGGAGTTAGGCACGGGGGCAGGCTGATGGTCTCGCTTGCTGGTCAGGAGCCGGGCAGCCCTGCCGGCCCGGGGCGGCGGTTCCCCACATGCGCGAGGTGCCGGTGCGTCTGGTGTGGCCGCCCGAGTGGCCGGAGGGAGAACGCCTGCTGGACGAGCGGCATGATCTCGGCTTCCAGCAGTGCGCAAGGTGCGGTCCTGAGCCTGCTGACGCTGTCGAAAATCTGCGGTTGGCCCGGCGGGCGGCTGCCCAGCGGGCGGTAGGTGTGCCGCGTCCAGCACTAGACGAGGCACACCCGGCGAAGGCCGGCCCCGACGGAGACGCTGTACGGGTTCCCGAACTGGGAGCCGGGGCAGGCCTCGGTGCTGCGCTAGCTCCGGCTGCCTCGGCGGGCCCGGGACGGTCGAGCACCGCCACCGCTGTCCGTGCGACGGGACGCTGGGCGAGGCTGCCAACCGCAGCCGCATGGGCCCCGGCCCGGCCGGCAACGCGGCTCTGCACAACCTGGCGCTGCTGCCCCGCAGTAGGACCCTGGCGGGGAAAGTCGCAGCCGGGCTGGCCCGGGTAGGGGCCAGTGCGGAGGCTCCCGGAAGGCAGCCGGACGCGAGCACGGCCTAGGACCTGAGTCTCAGCAGCCGGCCGATCCGCCCGGCAGCGGCCGACGCGCTGCCACAACAGGCTCCTGACATGGAAAAATCAACCGTGGCTGCGATAACTCCTGATCCTCGGGTAAGAATTCCGGTTGTCATCCGGAACGTATTTGTGTTACCATAATTTATAGGGTTCTCTAGGGTGGCCGCGTATTGCACCCCGGGGGTGCTTCTTGATTTTTCTGGAGGCCCCCTGGCCCCCGACAGCGCTCCCACCTTGGCTTACGGCGTCTGCGACGACTACTGGACGGGCCTGGCCAGGCCCGGCGTGGTGGCAGCGACATGCAGATGCTGCTGGCGCTGATCTACGCGGCCTGCGCCGGCGGGGGGCACCTCCACGCGGTCGACGCTCTGGGGGCCGATGACGTCGCCCGCTGAGCGTGCGGGCTGCGGGCCGTGCCCGCCAGCCGGCGGCTCGGCGAATGCGTGACCGATCCGCGCCAAAAGGCCCCGATTCTGCGCCTAGCGGCTGCGAGGGGGAGCCCCTGGACGCGGTGGGGAAGGAGCGGGCGCTCGCGGTGGCGTACCAGCCGGCCCTGGGCCTGCAGCATCCGCCGTGCCGCTCGCACGCCACACGGCCTCGCAACCCCCATCTCGGGAAATTATCCGGGAATCTAGGCGATAACCTGTAACCATGGGCCTGCGACTCACGTACTTATTAAAAGTCGAGGGTGGGTGGCGTCGATCTGTCGCCCGCTTGTTTAGGAGTGTTTAAAGGGATTGAAGGAGAACATCATGCTTTGAGCGATCTAGGAATGAAGGAAGCATAGGATTCGATGAAAGATCGGATTGGACAAGCATTGATCTTTCACCGGTTTCTTTGACGTATTCTTGCAATGAATTCGTTTTTCTGAAATTGTGTCGAGATAGACGGATAAACTTCAGCGGATAGAAGAAGCGCTGTTTCAACGATCTGTTCATGATCGGATTCGCCGGCGGACAGATAGACTACAAGATTCCTGGCTGGGAATAGAAAAGGAGGCTATTATGACGGACAAGCAACCCAAGACGGCTGCGGGCTTTCGGGTGAAGAAGGCCGAGTGGCTGGAGCAGGCGGCAGGGAATCTGCGGACTTGCACGCCAAGCAAAGATGCGCAGACGGAGGGGATGGCGAGATAAGGAGGATCACCATGTTTAAGAGAATTTTTGCAATCGGACTTTTGGAAGTGAAGTTTTACGTGGAGACTATGAAGTTCAAGAAATGTCCTCGGATGTGTTGTGGAGTCGTCGTATTGGATTTATGCGACGGACTGGAATACGAGCAAGAAAGGAAAAACTGGAAATGGTCGGAACTATGATTATTTTGGTATTGGTTGGTATTGAGATTGTGCGCATATTTACAAGGGTATGGGAGGTTTTTTGGATACAAGTAAGGCGCAGGGAACTTGAAGTACGATTTGCTGCAAAGTTTGTTGCCAGTGTATCGACAAGTAGCACTGGACTGCAATCCGCAGCTAACTTGGAGAACGAAAGGAAAATTATGCAAAAACTAATTTTTGTAGTTTGGCTGACGGTATGCGCTACGGCGTACGTGCAAAATGTCTACTATTTGGCACCTTGTTCGGGAACTGAATACCGAGATTATTATGTCACGGTGGAACTGAATATCTTAACAATTAGATTACCTCTAGTCACTATCGATAACGATCCCGATCGAATGGCAAGGCAAGTGTCCTCTAACGGGCTTAGGCTGACTTTCAACTCGAAACATCTGCATGAGTCTGACGATGCGCTTGACCCGACAATCGAGAGGACTCTGATATACACGATGTGTGGAGCTATAAACAAGCGTGGTAAGTTTGACGAGCGCACTAATTGGATTCCGAGTAGGAGTACAGCGGAGTGGGAAGATTTTTGTGCCGTGCATGTTCTATCGAAAGTGGAAAAAGATCGATTAACTCCAGATACGCATGATCTTTACGATAGGTAGATCGGAGTACTTCGACGAGCTGTTCGCGATTTGGAAAGAAGGTCTGATCGACTTCGACTAGGTCGTGCGGCGGGGTGGCGGGTTTTGACTCGCCGCCCCGCCCTAGAAGCTCGTTGCAGTAGTCCGGCTTCGGCATCGGCCTGGACGGTTGGGTGGGCGGGTCTCAGGCCGCACCCAGCGCCGCTGGCCAGGCGAGTTGGGGACGCCAGCCCCCTGCGGGGCTCCCCAAGCCCTCAGAAACCGATTCCGGGCCGCTTGAAGGATGTTGCGGAGCCAATTTGAGACGCAAACGGCTCCGGGGCGTGCCTATCCCCGTCAGCGACCGCAGCAGCACCCCTAGGAGCCCGTTGATAAAGTCCCTGGGATACGACTTCCGTCGCGCAATCGCGTGCGAACCACCGGTTTGCGCCTGTTGCAGGGCCTTCAGGAGTCGTTTTATGGTCATTTCAGGGCCCTGCAAGGAGTTGCTGGACAGGCTGCACGGCCGCTGAGGACTTTTTCAACAGGCTCCTAGGTGGAACTCGCAGGCAGGCACCAGCAGCCGCTGGCAGAGGTTGTCCTACCCCCTCAGCCCCCCGGGTGCGGTACCCGGGGGCCATCGACCGCTCCACCAATTCCACCCGCCGCCGCCCGCGTCCCCTCCAGAGTCTCCGGGTCCACCGCGTGATCGGCTTGATGCCCCCTGTCCTGGGTTCCGTCCTGGCGCTGCACCACCCGTGCGTCCGGACCCACCGGATGCTCCCATTCGTTGTTCGACAGCGTCTGCGTCTGTCGCTGCCGGTCGCAAGCGGGCAGCTCCAGCTGGGTCGGCGGCTCCACCCCGGAGGCCTGGGCCAACCGCTGCACGAACTCCTCGTAGCCCTGCTGCGTTGTGGCTTCCAGCACCGTCGCGTCCATGCCCCGCCCTGCGCCAGCATGGCTGTGCGCAGCCCCTCCCCACCTAGGCGCACACCTGGCGGGGCGTCTCCAGTGCCAGCCGCTGCCGGTGGCGGGACAGAGGGGCAGGGTTTGGCGTGGACTCACTCAGGGACAGGCTGTCCTCCCCGCGCAGGGTGATGCCCCGCTCGGCCTCGAGGCCCAGCAGCAGCATCCGGAAGTAGACCCCCGGGGGCAGCGAGGGGCCGCCCGTAGGGACTCTTGGAGAACTCCCGACAGAGGCCCTCGACTAGAGCGTCGCACCCGGCCTCTTCCAGCTCCGGGTTGAGCCGCTCGAAGAACGGCAGGGTTGGGGCCTGGAGCGGATCTTTTGGGACTCCTAGCCCTGTGGAGCACTCTCCGCGGAGCCAGCGCAGTAGATGCTCCGGCCTGCGCGAACAAAGCCGCGGCGGACACTAGCCAGCCAAGGGTCTTCCGTCTCTATGGCTTGAGCTGCGGTAACCGTGGGCCTGCGACTCCCGCCATGGCAGGTATGACCTACGCGCAAGACCTTGACCGCAGGCAGTTTCTCGGATCCGCCGCGCTAGCGGGCTCGGCGCTCGCGCTGCAGGCTCCCATGTTGGGGGAGCAGCCGAAGCCGGAATCCCTTGTAGCTAGCTTGCATGAGAGCTTGACAGCCGAGCAGCGCGAGACGGTTGTCCTGCCGTTCGACAGTCCGTTGCGCTCCAGGGTGGAGAACAACTGGCATATCACCAACGCTCGGGTCGGCCGGTTCTTCGACAGGGATCAGCAAGCTCTGATCGAAGAGATCTTCATGGGTCTCCACGCGCCCCAATTCTGCGGCTCTCTGAGGAAACATATCGCGGACGATTTCGGGAGCGTCAAGAACTTGTCGGTGGCGCTGTTCGGTGCGCCTGGTACGGGAAAGTTTGAGTTCGTCATCACCGGACGGCACTGCACGGCCCGCTGCGACGGGGACTCCGTCGAGGGCGCGGCATTCGGTGGGCCGATCTTCTACGGCCACGAAGGCGAGTCGTTCTACGAGAAGCCCACCCATCCGAACAACGTGTACTGGTTCCAGGCCCAGCGAGCGAACGAGGTCTTCGCGGCGCTTGACGGCAAGCAAAGGGAGCTGGCGCTGCAGCCTAGGGCGCCACGAGAGCGGAGTGTGCATACGGTCGAACCGTCGGCCCACCCGGATGGCCTGCCCGTGGCCGAGATGTCGCGGGACCAGCGCAACCTCGTGAGCCAGACTTTGCGGGATCTGCTGGCGCCATTCCGCGAGCGGGACCAGGACGAAGCGCTGCAGCTCATCAACGCTGCGGGCGGAGTCGAGCAGCTGACCATGGCTTTCTACCGGAACGAAGACATCGGGAACGACGGCATCTGGGATGTCTGGAAGCTGGAGAGCCCGACAATGGTGTGGTACTTCCGCGGATCCCCGCATGTCCATGTGTGGGTGAACGTCCAGGCGAACCCCGGCTGGACCGCCCCGGATGGGGCCTCTGGGCGGAGGTGGTTCGGTTGGGGCGGGCGAGGCGGCAGGCGGAATGCTTGACCGTGGCTCGTTGGAGGCGGGCCACGGCAGACTTGCACCTTGACGCGTTGCGGTTTCCGGTCAAGACCGAGCTCCGCGGCCTAGCCGGTTCATAGGCCCCTTGGCTGCCACTTGGGTCGAGGGAGCCGTGCTCTTGCATGGGTGCGGTCACCTCCTGACAGGCACCGAGGTGCCTGCTCAGCGCAAGCATGGACGACGGACGCGCGGGAGCTCTACCGCTTGCCGGTTTGGGCCGGCCTGCGGGATTGGCCCGCACGGTTTTTGCGAGGTGGCGCGATGCACCGCCTCGGACATCCTGGCGGACGCCGTGGAGCGGCGCTGCGGCACCAGCCGGAAACACCTCGCCTGCCGGACCGCGCCCTGCGCGATGAAGCCCTCCTGGATCCGGCCCTTTAGCGGCTCGGCTCCTCCGTCGCCGGGCCGCTGGCAGGCCTCTGGCCCAGCCTGGCAGTTCTGAACCAGCGATTACGGCGGTCAGGCCTCGACCACTACTCCGGCCAATTCCTCGAACAGCTTGAACGCTGCGATGATGTCCTCGTCGCCATGGCCCTTGGCCACTCCGGCGCTGAACAATTCATGGACGAGGCCGGTGGACGGGAGGGGCACCCCGAGCTCCTGCCCCGATTCCAGCATGAGCCCGATGTCCTTGCGCATCCACTTCAGCGGGAACGCCGCCTCGAAATTGCGCTTGAAGACATGGGGCGCCTTGAAGGCGATGAGTCCCGACTTCGCCGCCGAGTTGTCGAGGATCTCGAACATCAGCTCGGGCGGAACGCCGGCCTTTGTCGCCAGCACCATGCCTTCGACGAAGCCCTGCAGCATGTTGGCGAGGACGAGGTTCTGCGAGAGCTTCGCGTGCAGGCCCATCCCCTGGCCGCCGCAGTAGTAGAGGTTGGTGCCCATGCACTCGAAATAGGGCCGAACGCTCTTGAAGATCTCTTCGTCGCCGCCGACCATGAACGTCAGCGTGCCTCCTTGAGCGCCGGGGGTTGAGCCAGTGCAGGGGCTGTCGAGATAGTGGCAGCCCTTCGCTTCGAACTTGCCCGCGATGCGCCGGGCGGTGCTGGGACCGATCGTGGAGCAGTCGGCGACCACGGTGCCTTCCCGGACCCCGCCCAGCACTCCGTTAGCGCCTGTCAGGACCTCCTCCGACATCGCCGAATCGCCGACGCAGAGGAAGATGCACTCGGCGAACTCGCCGACTTCGCTGGGGTCTGCGCAAAAATGCGCCGCCGGGCTGGAAGCGGCAAGCTCCCGTGCCTTGGCCGCCGTGTGGCTCCACAGAGCGACCGCGTGGCCTCCCTGCAGGAGATGCTCCGCCATGGGCTTGCCCATTAGGCCGAGCCCTAGGAATCCGAGCTGTGCCATAGCCGACAATTCTACCGGAAGCGGGACGCCGGGGCTGAGATCGGCGGTTGGTCGCTTGCGCCGGGGCGGGAATCGTCAGCTCGCTTGCCCTCGCCGCCCACGCCACGCCTGGAAGCGACGCCAGCTCAGCATCCAGCCCGTGTAGACGAGGAAGCAGCCTGCCAGAGACGCGATGCCTGCCAGCGTTTGGCCTAACGGACCGCCCGCCTCTCCGGTATGCAGCCAGCGAATCCAGCTGCGTGCCCTCTGCGCGCGCGGCAAGTCCGCATAGGTCTCGCGCAATACGATGTCGCCGGTCCGACGGTCCAGGACCACCAAGGACCGCAAGTCCGGGCGAAAGCCGTTGCCCCGGTCCAGCGCGACGGCGACCGGAGCTGCGGAGCTCTCCTCAAGGCGCAGCGTGGCTGTCCGCCAGCCGGGCTCAATAGCCAAAGCACTTTCGAACAGTGCGTCCAGGCCGCTGAAATCCGGGGTTCGGGCCTGCTGCCCGGGCTGGCCGCCCGGTGCCCGGCGGCCGCCCTGAGGGCGCTCCTCGCCCGTCAGCGCGTAGAGTAGGTCGCTGGTCCAGGAATACGAGAAGAAGGTTCCGGTAGCCGCCACGGCGAACAGCGGGATCGCACACCATACGCCGAATACGTTGTGCCAGTTGAAGTCCCGTGCCTTGGGCGACAGCGCCCGCCGGAACAGCACGATGCCCCGCAGGTGCTTCCAGGTCCAGGACTTCGGCCACCACAGGTACGAGCCCGTGACGATGATGAAGAGGAAGCCGAGATTGCAAGCCCCGGTGATCGCTTTGCCCACGGCGCGCCCCTCCCCCTCTTGTCCCAGCCAGCGGTGCCAGAGGAGCATCGTTCTGAAGAAGCCGCGGACGCCGACTGCGCCCTCGCCTAGCTCGGTGCCTGTAAAGGGGTCCACTACGACGGATTCGCGGCCGAAATAGACGTGCGCCGGCTCTGATGGAGCGGACCGCAGCTGGACCGCCGTCGGCCGCTTGCCCGATTCCGCATAGACTTTGCTCAGCAGAGCGGACGGCCCCAACCGACGGGCCTCGGGGGAAGGCGGCTGCACATCGAATCCGTCGGCCCAGCGGATCACCTGCTTCTCGTAGGTGAGGACGACACCAGTGAACGACATGATGAAGATCACCAGCCCCGTAGCAATACCGCAACTCAAATGCATCCAGAAGATCAGCTTTCGAAATCCAGACATACAGGAAACCTCCAATTGATACAAGCCGATCCGTCGGCGATGGCCGCCTTTTCGGCACGAGCTTGTATTTGCAACATAATAACAAATCGAATCTCGAAAGCCGTGCTTCGGCTTGCGGGGGCCGGCGTTTCGCGCGATGGCCAAGCTCGTGCCGGCGGCGCGGGGGGATGTGCGAGAATACCCCTTCCATGTCGAGCACCGTCCTGATCAGCAAGCACATCTACCAGGAGGCGGTGGATTATCTTGCCTCGCGCGTCGAGGTCGACTACCACGATTCCGACGAGGGGCTGGCCCCTGCCGACCTGCAGATGCGCCTGGCGGGGAAGGACGGCCTAGTCTGCCAGCTGACGGACAGGATCGACGCCTCCCTGATGGACGCCGCGCCGTCGGTGAAGGTCGTGTCGAACGTAGCTGTGGGCTTCGACAACATCGATGTGCCGGCGGCGACGGAGCGGGGCATCGTGGTGACCAACACCCCCGGCGTGCTGACCGATACGACTGCGGACTTGGCGTTCGCCTTGATCCTGGGCGCTGGGCGCCGGATGGGGGAGGCCGAGCGCTACCTTCGAGCCGGCCGTTACCGGCAGTGGCGGATCGATCTGCTGACGGGCTGGGATATTTGGGGCGCGACCTTGGGCATCTTCGGCTTGGGGCGTATCGGCCAGGCGGTTGCGCGCCGCGGGAAGGGTTTCGCCATGCGCGTGCTGTACTACGACCCTTTCCGCCAGAGCCCCGAGATCGAGCAGGAACTGGGCGTCGAGTTCGCCTCCAAGGAGGCGGTGCTGGCGCAGGCCGACTTCCTGTCGCTGCATTGCGCCCTGACGCCGGAAACGAGGCATCTGATCGGGGCGGCTGAGCTGGAGGCCATGAAGCCCACCGCGGTGCTCGTGAACACTTCCCGCGGGCCCGTGGTGGACGAGGCTGCGCTCGCCGCTGCTCTGGAGGCAGGTACGATCGCCGCGGCCGGCCTCGACGTATTCGAGAGCGAGCCCGAGGTGCATCCTAGGCTGGCGCAGCAGGAGAACGCACTGATTCTTCCGCATATCGCCAGCGCCTCGGTAAGAACCCGCACGCGGATGTGCGTTATGGCGGCCGAGAACATGGTCGCCGGTTTCGCCGGCGAGCGCCCGCCGAACATGGTCAACCCGGAGGTCCTCGGCTGAAGCCCCGGACCATGAAGGAGACGTTGCTAAGGCTGTTCCTGGAGACGTTGGAGGAGGCGTCCCTGGAAAGGGTGCTGGCTGCGAAGGTGCGTCGGCGCGGAGATGCGCTGGTCGTTGCAGGGCAGGCGATTGACCTCCAGGGCGCCGAGCGCATCTTCGTAGCCGGCGTCGGGAAAGCGGCGCGTCCGATGTGCGACGCCCTGGCGGCGCTGCTGCCGGAGTCCAAGACGACCGGCGCGATCGTCGCGCCCGCCCTGCCCGGCCAAGTGCCGCCCGGATTTCGGGCCTTTGCGGGCGGGCACCCCTACCCCAACGAGCAAAGCGTCGCGGCGGCTGAGCACTTGCTGGCGCGGCACGCCGAGCTGGGGCGGCGGGACTTGGCGATCTGTCTGCTTTCCGGGGGCGGCTCGGCGATCTGCGAGGCGCTCCTCGATCCGCGTATCCGCCTCGGCGACCTGCAGGCCGTCTACGAGGTGTTGGTGACTTGCGGCGCGAGCATCGTCGAAATGAACATCCTGCGCAAGCACCTGTCGCGGATCAAGGGCGGGAGGCTGGCGGAGGCTGCGAGCCCGGCGCGGCAGGTGACTCTCTATGTGTCCGACGTACCCCCGGGCGAGCCTTCTACGGTGGCTTCGGGGCCGACGATGCCGGACGAGTCGACTTGCGGCGACGCCTATGCGACGGCGCGGCGCTGGGGGATCGTGCCCCGGCTGCCGGAGCCGATCCGGCGACTGTTTGAGACGGAGTCGCTGCAGGAGACGCCGAAGCCCGGCTCGCCGATCTTCTCGCGCAGCCAGTGGCGCTGCCTGCTGGACAACCACGCCGCCTTGGACGGCTTGGAGGCCAAGGCCCGAGGGCTGGGCTGGATGGTCGAACGCGACCTGAGCGTTGACGACGAGCCGGTCGAGGCTGCGGCGGACACGTTGCTGGAGCGGCTCGCGACCTTGGCGAAGACGCATCCGCGACAGACCGTGGCCGTTACGACCGGCGGGGAGCTCAGCAGCCCCGTCACGGGCGACGGCATGGGCGGGCGCAACCAAGCGTTCGTCCTATGGGCGGCCCGCAAGCTGGGGGAAGGGAAGATGCGGGCAACTGTCCTCAGCGCTGGGACGGACGGCATTGACGGGAATTCGCCGGCTGCGGGGGCGATTGCGGACGAGACAACCGTTTCCCGCGCCGAGGCGCTGGGAATGGTTCCGGCCGAATTCGACCGGCGGTCGGATTCGTACAGGTTCTTCCAGAGGTTGGGGGATCTGATCGTCACAGGGCCGACGGGCAACAACGTGCGCGACCTCCGGATGCTGGTTGCCGGGCCAAGCGGGTAAGAACGGTCGGGCCGGGGCACGGCACCGAGGTCAGCGAATAACTGGTCGGCTCGTTCTACTGCGGCAGGGCATGAGGGCCTCCTGGGGCAAGGGAAGGACGGCTTGAACGTGGCACCGATGTCACGCATCCTCGCTATGGTCGGCGCATAGGAGAATCCTTGAGTCCGTCTGGCGGCTGGCGTCCGGCAGCCTCGGCGGACGGCTAGCTGGGCCGCCCGGCGACCTCGCAGCGAGTGCTGAGCGATCATCGCCAAATTGCCAAGCAGCCTCGGGAAGTCACTTCAGGATCCGCTGCCCGGCAGTCTCACGCTTGCCCAAGCCTCCTGGCACTCCCGACAGCCCGACCCTCGAGCATGCAGGAACACGCACCTGGCGTCCAGGAGCTTCTCGGTCCCTGCGGCGACCACCTCGCGAGATCGGATCAACCGGGCCGTCCCGTAGCCAACGCGACCCTCGGCTTGGGCTCCCCGAGCTCGCAACCAGTTGTCAGCCAGCGCAAAGCGCTTGCAGCAGTGGTCGTTCTCCTCGTAGGCGACCCGCAGAGGGCGGCCGTTCTGGAGTAGCGTGACGTGCCGCGCTACCCGGTACGGAGCGCCTGCGAGCAGCTCCGCCAAGTGGATCGTGGTGTTCGCCTCATGGCCTACACCCAGAAGCAGCACCTTGCCACCCGCTTCGTGAACGCGCCCCACCGGGCTGGCTCTTCCATGGGGCGGGAAGGCGACGGGATCTGCCGTGATCTCGGGGGCCCGGGGACCGGCCGCTGCGAATGCGAAGGGGTGGTCGCTGCGCAGAATCCCGGGCTGGCGCCAGAACAGATCTGCCAGGATCCCGAGATCCGGAGCGGCCGGGGTGGAATCCCGGTTGAAAGGCCGGTCGTCGTCTCCGGTGTAGGAGGGCATGGCCAAGGTGCCCTGGGGACCCACCGCTTGCCGGAGCCCGGCGAGCAGGCCCTGCGGGCCGCCTTGGATCGGGCGCACGGCCCTGTAGGAGGCATGCACCAACAGGACATCTCCCCTCTGCACCCCGAGCTCGCGCAGTTGCCGGGCGACCGCTGCCCGGGCCAGAGGCTGTGCTTCGCCCATAGGCCCGGTCGAGCCGGCGTTACCCGTCACACGGGCCCCTTCTGCGGCGCTCGCCCGAGCCGACTCGCTCGCCGGCTCGTGATACAGCCCCGTCACGGCGTCGCGTACTGGATGTCCCCAGCGTCGGAGGAGACCCGGCCGACCTGCTCAATTCGCCATTGTAGGGGGGCTGCACCCGCTCCGAGGCGGTCCCGGGACGGGCGTGCCCTGAGTCCGGCGTACGCCTGCCGGGGACTGTGCTAGCCTACGTGAACCTCGATTCCGCGATGGTGCCGCTGCCCGAGCTGCCCAGGATCTGCGTCTGCATCGGGCACGCCGACCAAGCCGAGGCCGGAGCCCTCGCTGCGGCGATGTGCGAGCGGGGCGAGACGTTTCTCGAGCTGAGGATCGACTTGCTCGCCGAGCCTGCTCGGGGCGCGGCGGTGGTCCAGCGCATTCGACGCGCGCATCCTAGCGCCACCGTGCTCGCGACTTGCCGCCGTGCGCCGAACGGCGGCCGATTCCGCGGCACCGTAGCGGACCAGATCTCTATCCTGCGCGCGGCTGTCGCGGCGGGAGCGGAGCTGGTCGACGTTGAAATCGAGACCGCCGAGGAGGAGCCTGCCTCGCTCGATCCCTTCCGCGGCGCGGCGGCGACGGTGGTTTCGTACCACAACTTCGGCGAGACCCCTGCGCTCGGCCCCGTGCTGCGGCGCCTGCGCCAGACGGATGCGGCCGTTTACAAGATCGCCACGGCCGTCCGGCGGCCGCACGACAACGTGAGGCTGCTGGCCCTCTGTCGGGACCAAGCCAATCTAGTCGTGCTGGGCATGGGCGAGACCGGCGCTCCGACCCGCCTCCTGGGGCCGTCGCGGGGCAGCCTCTTCACGTTCGCCGCGGCGGACCCCGGCCTGACTGTCCCCGGGCGGCGGACCGCTGAGCTGGAGGCCGTTCCTACGGCCCCCGGGCAGCTGTCGGCCGCGGCCGTCCGTGGGCTGTACCAGGCGCATCTTTGCTCGCCCGAGGCCAAGGTCTTCGCGGTGGTGGCGCAGCCCGTCGGACACTCCAAATCTCCGCTGATCCATAACCGGGCGTTCCAGGCGACCGGCTTTCCGGGGGTCTACGTGCCGCTGCTAGTCGAGCCAGCCCACCTGGAGGACTTGCTCCGGGCCGTTCGCGAACTGCCCTTGGAGGGTCTGAGCGTGACGATCCCCCACAAGCGGAGCATCGTCCGGCTGCTCGACGAGGTCGCCCCGGAAGTGCGCGGCCTGGACGCCGTCAACACGGTCTACCGGCGCGGCGCCAAGCTGGTCGGGACCAACACCGACATCGACGGCATCGCGAAGCCGCTGGCCCGGCGCATCGAGCTGCGGGGCTCCCGGGTCTTAGTCGTGGGCAACGGCGGTGCCGCAGTCGCCGCCCTCTACGCCGCGGCGCGGGAGGGGGCCCAGGTCGTCGTCTCCGGCCGCAATCCCCAGCGGGTGCGCAGTCTAGCGCAGCGCCATGGAGCCGCGTGGGCCGACTTTGCCGCCCTGGAGGGCGAGTCCTTCGATGTGCTGATTCACGCGACTCCCGTGGGCATGCTGCCGGATGTGGAGGGCACTCTCTTCCCCGGGCGTATTCCTGCCGAGATTGTGTTCGACCTCGTCTACAACCCCCTGGAGACGGCTCTGCTCAGGCACGCCAGGAAGGTCGGCAAGACCGTGATCAGCGGCATGGAGATGTTCGTGGAGCAAGCGGCGGCGCAGTTCCGCATCTGGACGGGACTCGCGGCCCCGTGCGAGGTCATGCGTCGCGCCGTCCTGCAACGTACAGTGAGATAAGCGGGCGGAGCCCGTGCGCATGCTTGAGCCGGACTTCGCGACGTTCCGCCAGAGCGCAGCCGAGGGCAACTTGGTGCCCGTCCGGAAGCTGCTCATGGCGGATCTGGAGACGCCAGTCTCCGCCTACCTCAAACTGGCGGAGGGCCAGCGTTACGCCTTCCTGCTGGAAAGCGTCGAGGGCGGCGAGCGCATCGGCCGGTTCACCTATGTCGGGGCCGACCCGTACATGGTGGTCACCGCGGTCGGAGGCGCAGTCCGAATCCGCGAGGATGGCGTCGAGCGCCGCGAAACGACCGATATCTTCGAGGTGCTGAAGCGGCTGGCGGCGCGGTGGCGTCCCGTCGGTGCCGAGGGCCTGCCTCCGTTCAGCGCCGGGGCCGTTGGCTACGCGGGCTACGACTTGGTGCGGCTCATCGAGTCGCGGGTGCCGCCCTTCCGCACGGACGATGTCCGGGCGCCGGATGCCGTGTTCATGTTTTTCGCCTCGGTGCTCGTGTTCGATCACGTCAAGCACCAGATCCACGTCATCTCCAACGCCCGGATCGAGCCGGAAGCCGATCTGGAGGACGCCTACCGCCGGGCCTGCACCGAGGTCGAAGCTCTGGAGGCCTGCCTCGCCAAGCCCGTGCCGCTGCCGCGGCGGGCGGAGCGTCGAGGCCCTCTCGAACTGCGCTCGAACATCGGCAAAGACGCCTACTGCGCCGCCGTGGAGCAGGCGCGCGAGTACATCCTCGCCGGGGACATCTTCCAGGTGGTGCTGTCGCAGCGGCTCGAGATGGAGCCCGGCGTCCATCCCTTCCAGATCTACCGAGCGCTCCGCACGGTGAATCCGTCGCCCTACCTGTTCTACTTGCAGCTGGACGAGTCCGCCGTCGTTGGCAGCTCGCCGGAGCTGCTCGTCAAGGTGGACGGGCGCAGGATCGAGTACCGGCCCATCGCGGGCACGCGGCCGCGGGGCGCGACGCCGGCGGAGGACCGGGCCCTCGCCGAGGACCTGCTGGCGGACGCAAAGGAGCTGGCCGAGCATGTGATGCTCGTGGACCTCGGCCGCAACGATGTGGGCAAGGTCTCCGAGTACGGCTCGGTGCGGGTCCCGGAGTTCAAGATTGTCGAGTACTACTCGCACGTCATGCACATCGTGTCGAGCGTTCTCGGAACCCTCCGGGCGGATCGGGATGCCTTCGATGTTCTCCAGGCGTGCTTCCCGGCCGGCACCGTCTCGGGAGCCCCGAAGGTTCGCGCCATGGAGATCATCGCCGAGCTCGAGCCCACCAAGCGCGGGGTCTACGCGGGCAGCGTGATGTATCTCGACTTCTCCGGGGCGCTGACCTCGGCCATCGCGATCCGCACGATGCTCGTGCGCGGCGGGAAGGCCTATCTCCAGGCGGGGGGCGGCATCGTGGCCGACTCCGTGCCGGAGCGCGAATGGGACGAGACCATGAACAAGGCCCGGGCACTGCTGAAGGCGGTGGAGCTGGCGCGGACCTTGTAGCGCGCCAAGTCTATTCCCGCCGCAGGCTGGCTAGCAGCGGGCCCCGCAGGGAGACGGCCGCGGCGCCAGCGCCGGCTGCCAGCCCCAGGCCTACGATGGCGCCGAGCGTCAGCGCCAGCGGCAGCCACGGAGGGTCGGCCAAGCCGCTCGCCAAGTGTGGGGCGACCGCCAGCAGCGCCGCCCCCGTGCCGCTGACCACCCCGAAGACCAGCAGAAACGAGTTCTCGGCGAACAGCAGCCGCGCAACGGCGCTCGGCGCGAAGCCCAGAGCTTGCAGCAGGGCCAGCTCGCCGCGCCGCTCCAACGCGCTGCGCACCATCACCACCGCCAGCCCGAGCGTGCCGAGCAGGAGGCCCAGGCCGCCGAGCGTGCGGAACGTGTTCAGGTAGGTGTTCTCGACGACGAGGTAGCCCGCCAGGCGGTCGGCGGTGCGGATCGCGTCGAGGCCTTCGTCGGCGAATTCGTTCTCCAGCGCTGCGGCCGCCTCGGCCGCGTCCGACTCGACCAGCAGAGTCTGGTAGCCGCTGTGGTCCGCAAACAACTCCAGGAAATTCCCCTCGGAGAGGATCAGCTCGGACTGGAAGATGCTCCTGGCGAGGAGGCCGACGAGCAGCAGGCGGCGCTCCTGGCCCTGGCTGTCCCGGACTGTCAGTTCTTCGCCCAGGCCCAGGTGCAGGATCCAGGTGGCCGAGTTGGCGTCGCCGAACACCGGGATGGCCCCGCCGAAGTCCTTGTCGAGCAGGAGCCACGGA
Source organism: Bryobacterales bacterium (assembly GCA_965213745.1). Lineage (GTDB taxonomy): Bacteria > Acidobacteriota > Terriglobia > Bryobacterales > UBA6623 > VXMF01. Next base: position 425,603 of record CBDBZZ010000025.1, read on the forward strand.
TTCTTGCGCTCCGCCTCGGTCTTCGCGAAGGTCTGCTGGAAGGCGAAGCCGCCGCGCTGCACCAGCTGCGGAGGCGCGCCCAGCAGAGCGGGCTGGGTGGGGCGGTATAGGTTCAGGCAGCTGGCGTCCTCGCCCGTATTGCGGCGCAGGGGGAAGATGCGCATGCCTTCGCTCCGGTCCGCGGCGAAGGCGTCGAGTCTGTCCCCGAACAGCGGCAGGTCCGAATCGGCGACGAGGTGGAAGCCTCCGTCTCCCGATTCGAAGGTCGGCTCCTGGGCCCCCATGTCGTGGCGGTTCAGCGCTACGGTCACGATCATGAAGGCGGCGCAGGCCACCAGCGCCGCCGCTAGCACGCTGCGGGTGGCATTGCGTCCGCCGTTGCGTATGCCGAGCTGCGCGATGCCGGCCACAGCGGCCACCTCACGGCGGGGGGCGAGGAGGACGGCGCGGAACAGCAGCAGCGCCGCCGCCAGGGCCAGCGTGCCGGCCCCGAAGAAAGCCCCTAGGCGGGCGGTCGCGTCGACTCCGAGCGAGAGGCCCACCAAGGCTGCCGCACCCGTTCCCGCAGCGTAGCCTAGCCGCCGCAGGACCCGGTTCCGGCGGAAGCGGCTGGTCGGCCTAAGCGACGGCTCCTGGGCCCCGGCCAGCAAGGCATGGGGAGTCAGCCGCACTAGGCGGCGCACTGCCAGCCAGATCGAGCCCAGCATGAGGAGCAGCGCCGCCAGAGCGCCGGCCGCTGCGTCCCCCGCCTGGAGGTGCAGCTCGAGAAAGGACCCGCCGACCGCTCCGCTCCACCAGGTGTTCAGCCCGTGCAGCATGAGCGCCGCGTACGCAATCGCCCCGGGAATGCCCACCAAGCAGCCGGCTCCGGCCAGGAGGGCGCCTTCGGCCAGCAGGCCCCGGAGTACGGAGCCGGGCGTGAAGCCGGACGCCAGCAGCAGGCCGACCTCGCGCGAGCGGCGCTCCACTCCCAAGCGGAACAGCAGCGCGACCAGCAGCGCGGCGGAGGCGATCAGGAACATGCTGAAGCCCAGGAACAGGCCGGCGAAGTCCGTCGTCCCCGCCGCCGCCTCCAAGCCGATCTGCTTGACCGGCTGGAGGGCGAGGCCGAAGTCCGCCGGGTCGAGATGCACCGCCAGGGCCATCTGCAACCGCGCGACCGCGCGAGCGGCTGGCACCGCCGGGTCGCCCGTCAAACGGACGGACGTCAGCTGGCCGAAGCGGCTGGTCCACAGCCGCTTCCCGTCCGCTAGCGAAATGAAAGCCTTGGGGGCGGCCCGGTAGAGGTCCCAGTATTCTTCGTCCTGCGGGCGGATCTGGCGCAGGTCCATGGGGAACGGGGGGTCCCAGTCGGACATGCGCGTGCGATCCGACATGCCGCGGTAGGTCGGCGCGTAGGACTCGTCAAGGGCCGCTCCCGCCATCCGCACGACGCCGACCAAGCGGAACGAATGCGCCCGGGTCTCCAGCTCGCTGCCCGGGCCTACCGCGTAGTAGCTCAGGGTCACCTGCTCTTCCGGGCGGATGCCGAGGTCCGCGGCGGCCCACTCGTTGAGCACGATTTCGTCCGGGCCAAGCTCCGGCACCGGTCCGCCGCCACCGAGCTGGAGCGTAGTCGGGAGCGCCTCCAGGGCGGTGACCGTCGAGTACGGCACGCTGCGCCCGGCCGCCTCGATCGTGTTCGCGAGGTAGGTCAGCACCTCGACCGAGCGGAAGCCGGCGGGGGCCGCCACATCCTGGATGGCGCTCGCCTCCGCCGGGCTCAGCACGATCCGGTCCGATTCGACGACCAGGCCGCCCGCGGCGTCCAGCGCCCGGACCGAGAGGCTGGCATCCTCGAGGGAGAACGCGTGCTTCCACCGGAGCGCTAGGTCCTCGGGGGCCCCGCCGGCGACGAAGAGGGCGTTGGCGCGCCCGGGCTGCTCGAGTGCGCGCTCCAGGACGGCCTTGCTCACGAATGCGTTGCGGGGCAGCTGCTGCTGCGGCGTGAGTCCGAAGCGTCCCGGCCCCCTGTTGGCGAGCACCTCGGCCACGGTCAGCCGGAGGAGCCGTACGTTGTCGCTCTTGCGGCCCATCACCGACTCGGCCGGGATCAGGTCGTCCGTCCGGAACCGCAGCAGGACGGTCTCCCCCGCGGCGACGCCGAGCTCTGCGGCCAGGGTCTCGTTCAGCGCGATCTCGCGGTTGCCGATGGCGAGCGCCTCGCGGCCGTAGAAGCCCCAGAACGCATCGTCGACGCCGAGGATGCTGACTCGAGTCGCCCGCGCCCCGGAACCGGCGTTCTCGGCGCTGCCGCGGATCAGGATGCCTGTCGAGACTTGCCCGCTGTCTGCAAGGCGCTCCCGCACAGCATCCCGGAAGTACCGGTCGCCTACGACGGCGAAGTCGATGGAACCCAAGCGGTCGAGCGTCAGGTCGCGCAAGCTGCCGCGCACCGAGGTGCCCACGATCAGGGCCCCGGCGAGCACTGCCGCGCCCACGGCAACACCCAGGGCCCCGGCGGCGTGGACCCCGCGGTAGTGCAGCAGGCTGCGCGCCAGGAGGTGCCGCTGCGTCATGGGGGCGAAGGGTCGCAAGCCAACCGGTAGAGCGTCCTAGGGGGCCGCGTCGGCGGCAGCCAGCGGCAGCTGCTCGAGTTCCTGCCGTAGGGAGGGCAGCCGTCTGCGGGCTTGGCGGGAGCGCTTGCCCTCCGGCTCGAGCTCCAGGAACCGCTCGTAGGCCTCCGCAGCCTCGGCGGCTTGGTCAAGCTGCTCCCGGGCCTGGCCCAGCCGCCAGTACGCTTCGCCGAAGTTCGCGTTCCACCGCGTCGCTTCCAGGTACCGGCCCGCCGCCGCTCGATGGTTCCCCTTCTTGGCGTAGTAGTTGCCGACCTTGAGTTCGTTGCGGGCCTGCACGGGGTTGAAGGCGTAGACCTGCGGGCGGGCGTACTGCTCGTCTTCATCGACGAGGCCTTCAAACTCTTCCCTGCGCTCGGCGAAGGCTCCCGCTTCGCCTTCCCGCTCCTGGCCTGCGGCAATCGCTGGGATCCCCATAGCCAGGACTAGGGCGATGGCCCGCATCGCTTGTCAGTATAGCCGCCGCCCGCCATCCCGGCTCCGTCCGGCCAGGTCGGTCCGCGCTCCGTCGCCGGCCTCCTGGGCCGGGGACGCTACCCATGAAAAGCCCTGGCAGGTTAGCATAGAAGATTGCGCTCGGCCTTTGGTCCTGGATGCGGGGAGTCGATTCGAATTGCCGGATAAGGACGCTTTAGCCCTCGGTTTGGACTTCGGCACAGAATCCGTCCGGGCGCTGTTTGTCGACCTGGACGGCACCGAACGGGGGGCCGCCTCGTCGCAGTACGCCCACGGTCAGATTACAGCAAGTTTGCCGGAAGGTGGCGACCTGCCGCCCGACTACGCCCTGCAGCACCCCGGGGACTGGCTGCAGTCGGCCACGCGGGCGGTGCGCCGGGCTTGGCGCGTAGTGGGCCAGCCGAGTGCGCGCTTGGTCGGGATCGGCGTGGACTGCACGAGCTGTACCATGCTCCCGACGCTCGCCGACGGCACGCCTCTGTGTCTGCTGCCCGAGCATCGGCAGAACCCTCTGGCTTGGCCCAAGCTTTGGAAGCACCACGCCGCCAAGAGCCAGACGGAGCGCATCGACCGGGTCGCCCGCGATAGGAAGGAGCCCTTCCTGGAACAGTACGGCGACAAGATCGGGCTCGAGTGGTTCTTCCCGAAAATGCTGGAGACGCTCGAGCAGGCTCCCGAGGTCTATCGCGCCGCGGACGTCTGGCTCGAGGCCGGGGACTGGATCGTCTGGCAGCTGACCGGCGGCCCCGCGGAGGAGATGGCTCGCTCGACCTGCCAAGCCGGCTACAAGGGCATGTGGACGGCGACCGACGGCTTCCCCTCCAAGCCGTTCCTGCGTGCGGTGCATCCGCAAATCGTGGATGTGGTCCGCAGCAAGATGCCGGGGCGGATGAAGGCTCCCGGGCAGCCTGCCGGCCGTCTCTCGGCCCAGATGGCCAAGCGGCTCGGCTTCCCGGAAGGCATTCCGATCAGCACGGCGATCATTGACGCCCACGCCGGCGTCCCGGGCGTGGGCGCAGCGGACCCTGGAACGCTGGTGATGGTCTGCGGGACGAGTGCGTGCCACATGCTGAACTCGGCCGACTACCACTGCGTGCCCGGCATTGCGGGAGTGGTCAAGGACGGCATCCTGCCCGGCCTGTACGGCTACGAGGCGGGGCAGGCCGCTGTGGGCGACGCTTTTGATTGGCTGCGGCGCTTGACCCGGCATCGCACCTTCGCTCCCTTGGACGAGGAGGCCGCGAAGCTGGAGCCCGGGGCCGATGGCGCGCTGTGCGTCGATTGGTTCGCCGGTTGCCGGACGCCGCTGCTGGACGGTCGGGCGCGCGGCACGTTCACGGGGCTCGCCCTGCGCCACGGGCCCGCCCACCTGTACCGGGCGCTGCTGGAGGCCACTGCCTTCGGGTTGCGGTGGATCGTGGAGATGCTGCGGGAGCACGGCGTCCCGCTCAGGAGATTCATCGCGACGGGAGGGCTGCCCCACCACAATCCCCTGTCCGTCCAGGTCGCAGCCGATGTGCTCGGCGAGAGCATCCTCATCCATCCGTCCCAGCAGGGCCCGGCGTTGGGGGCGGCGATCCTCGGTGCCGTGGCGGCCGGCAAGCGGGCGGGGGGATTCAGCTCCGTGCGCTCCGCCGTCCGGACAATCGGAGGTGTGCGCAAGGACGCGGATGGCCGACAGGGCACGCTCGTCGCACCCAATCGCCGCCACACCAAGGAATACGGACCGGTCTATCGCCGATATCGCGAGATGGCGGCGCAGCTGGACCGCCTTGGAGCGGGGGACTGAAGACGAGCCCCGGCCCGTCTGCCGCAGGGCTAGCCGGTTTGAGGGGCCCGAGGCGCACTCGAAATCCTGCCGGGGCGGAGTCGGAGATGCAGCCGCTTGCGGGCGGGATCGCTGCCAGGATCGACGGCTACTTCGGCTTGCGGCGCCTAGGCACGTCGATCCGCACGGAGGTCGTCGCGGGAGCCACTACGTTCCTGGCGATGAGCTACATCGTCGCTGTTAATCCGTCCATCCTCGGGGACGCCGGCGTGCCGCCGCCGGCGGCGGCCTTCGCCACCTGCCTCGTCAGCGGCCTGGGCACCCTCGCCATGGGGCTCTGGGCGCGGGCGCCCGTCGCGGTCGCGCCCGGTATGGGCCTGAATGCGTTTTTCTCCTACACCTTGGTCCAGGGCATGGGCCTGACTTGGCAGCAGGCGCTCGGGGCGGTGTTCCTCTCGGGCGTGGCGTTCGCGGTGCTGACGCTGGCGGGCGTCCGGCAGGCCGTGGCCCGCACGATGCCCCGCGAGCTCGTGCCGGCCATCGGAGCCGGCATCGGCATGTTCCTGCTCGTGATCGGGCTGCGCAACGCCGGCCTCATTCAAGGGCAGCCGGAGACCTTGGTGACGCGAGGCGACCTCGCCGAGCCGCGTGCGCTGCTGGCTGTGGCGACGCTTCTGGTCATCGCGACCCTGCTTGCGCGGGGAGTGCGCGCCGGGCTCCTGCTCGGGATCGCCGCGGTGACCGCTGTGTCCCTTCCATTCGGGCTTGCCGACGGGGCCGCCCGTCCGGAGGGTGGGGCGCTCGACGCGCTCGGGCAACTCGACATCGGCGGGGCCTGGTCGGTGGGTCTGGCGGACGTGGTCTTCGCGATGCTCTTCGTCGACTTCTTCGATTCCCTGGGCACCATGCTAGGCCTGGCCCGCAGGGCCGGACTCGAGGCGCGGGACGGCGCGATCCCTGGCCTGGGCCGCATGCTCGCGGTCGACGGAGCGGCCACCGTCGCCGGTGCGCTGGCGGGCACCTCCACGGTGACCGCCTACATCGAGAGCGCCGCCGGGATCGCTGCCGGCGGCCGCTCGGGGCTGAGCGCCGTGGTGACCGGCGCGCTATTCCTGGCGGCGCTGCCGGTCGCCCCGCTGGTGGCCTTGATCCCGTCGGCGGCTGTGGCGGCGGCCCTCATGGTCATCGGCGCGACCACGCTGGGCATGGCCCGCGACGTTGCCTGGGACGAGATTGACGTCGCGCTGCCGGCGGCTTTCACGCTCGCCGGAATGCCGCTGACGTTCAGCATCGCCGACGGCCTTGCCTGGGGCTTGATCTCCTTCTCCGCCTTGAAGATCCTGCGCGGCCGGGCCGGGGAGGCCCCCGGGCTGGTCCACGCGCTGGCCGCGATCTTCGTCGTGCGCTACGCTTTGCTGGCCTAGCCCGGCGGCCCTAGGCTGCGCCCCGGACGGCAGCGGCCAACTCGGCATGGATGCGGCGGCCCACGATGCGCTCCTCGCCGGGCTCCAGCATCCAAACCCCGACTTCCAGGGCTTCGTCGCCTCCGGGCCGCACCTCGATGCTCGGCTCGCCCTCGCGAAGCCGCTGCGCGAGGCCCTGGGGAGTCAGGTCGGCCTTTGCGTAGTCCCAGCGGATGCGCAGGTGCGGCACGGCGTTGGCGATCTCGGGTACGAAGACCTCGGTCTGGGCGTTGGCGACCCCGGCGACGGCCTGTTCGATGCGCCGGCAGCGGCGCGTCCATTCCCGCCACTGCGCATCGTGGTCGCGGTCGAGGAAGAGCTCCAGCGCGACGAGCAGGCCGACGATCTCCTCCTTGTTGACCTTGTTCGTGCGGCAGACCGAGTCGGAATAGGGGCTGTTGTTCAGGCGGGCCGCCTCAATCAGGTCGCGGCGTCCGAGCAGCAGCCCGGCGGACTGCGGGCCGAGCAGGCCCTTGCCTCCGGAGAAGGCCACCAAGTCGTAGCCCATCTTCGTGAACCGGAACAGGTTGTCCACCGGAGGGAGGTCGGCCGCTGCGTCGTTGAGGGTGGGTATGCCGTGGCGGCGGCCGATGCGCACGAACTCCTCGTGCCCGATCCGACCGGCGCTCTCGGCGCTGTTGAGGTAGAAGAGCATCGCCGTGCGGTCCCCGATCGCCGCCTCGAGCTCGGCGGCCGTTTCGGCCTCGACGAGGCGCACGCCGACGTTGCGGATGGCGTGGTCGTAGCCGTTGCGGTGGGACTTCTGCATCACCACCTCGTCCTTGAGGCCGGCGATGTCGGGCACGCGCCGGATGCGCTCCGGATCCTTGCCGGCGACGCAGGCCGCCGTCGCGAGCGAGAGTGCCGATGCGCAGCCGGCGGTGATCAGCGCCGCATCGCATGCGAGCAATTCGGCGATGCGGGCCCCGGCTTTCTCGTGCAGTTCAGTTAAGTCCACGTACTGTGTGGAGGCGCCCTGCATGGCGCTGAGCACCTCCGGCGGCATGCGAGATGCTGTCAGCCGGGTGTAGGTGCCGGCGGCATTGAGGAAGGTCCGGACGCCGAGCTCGCCGAGCACATCGCGCACCGCATGGCGCCTCTTGGGCTTCGCGGCCCGACCGCCGCCGGCCGCGAAGAGGCCCATGGTCGGCAGCGCTAGGCCCGACCGCAGGAACGAACGCCGGTTGCGCGACCGCCAGCGGAACATGGTACACCTCCTGTCCGTACGCTCACAGCTTACCCGACGGCGCAGGCCGAAACCGGAGAGGCGGCGCTGCACGGCGGTCGCCGCCCCGCAGGGCTCCACCGGAACGCCGAAAAGCCTCGCTGGGCCGCTGGGAGAGCCTGCCGACCCTGATGCCCATGGCTTTCGCGATCGCCAAGAGATCGACGGGAGGCCTCTCCTGGAAACCACGAAGCGCTTCCTTCAACTCGGGCAAAGTCTTGCTCGCCGCGCCTCCTGCACTCGACAAGCCTACGGGATAGTGGAATTTTGAGCGGGCCGATGCCTCCGGTGCCCAGTGCGCCCGTTGGCATCGACGCGGGCCGGGGGTTGGCTGGACGCCCGCGCCGACCGCGGCGGTGCCAGCCGCCGCTTCACCAAGGCCCTGGCCGGCCCCCGGGAACTGCTCGCGGGGCTGCGCGGTCCGGGAGCCCAGCTGGCAGCGCTCGAGTCATTCGCTGAGGGCCGCCGGAACGGGTCCGGGTTCAGCGTAGGCGCTTGACGCGGATGTTGCGGAATTCGATGGGCTCGTTGTGCCCCAGAAAGCCGATGTGGCCCTGCCTGCGCTTGAGGCCGGGGTGCTTCGCCAGGATGGCCGGGTCGCGCATGTCCCGCGTGTCGACATCCAGGATTGTCACGCCGTTCAGCGCAACCTGGATCCTCGTGCCCTGGGCCCTCACTTCCTGGCTGTTCCACTCCCCGACGGGTTTGAGCGCGCCCGTCTTGGCCGGGAAAACATGGTACAGCGAGCCATGCTTCTGCCACGGCTTGATGTCCCGGTACCGCGGGGCGCTGTTGTCGATGATCTGCAGCTCGTTCCCTGCGTAGGCCATGTCGCGCCACCCCAGGGGGCAGCGCACGCAGAGCCCGTTGTTCGAGCCCGACTCGAGCTTGAAATCGAAGCGGAGCACGAAGTCCCTGTACTCGGAGGCCGTGAGGAGGTTCCCTCCGCTACCGGGCAGGCACACGATTTTGCCGTCGCGGACTTGATAGCCCTCGCCGCGCTGGCCGAGCAGCACCCAACCGTCCAGGGAGGTGCCGTCGAACAGAGGCTCGAACTCCTCCTCAGCTGCCGGAAGGCCTGCGGCGGCGAGCAGCAGCCAGGATAGGAGAATCGGCCTGCGAGGCATTGTCACGTCGCATGCTAGCAGACGGACCCGCGCGTTGCAGGGCCTTTGGCCGGACAGGCCGCGGGCCGCGCCTTCGCCCGCGGACGGACCCGCGCGTTGCAGGGCCTTTGGCAATCCGGGGGCGGTGGGTGCCGACCCGCCCGCCGGCGGACAATGGGAGGGCATGGAGACCCCTCTGTTCGACCTGATCGGAGAGACCGGCTTCGACCGCCTGACCCGGGCCTTCTACGCGCAGGTGCCTGCCGACGACATCCTGGGCCCGATGTACCCGCCCGAGGAGCTCGACGCCGCCCGCGAGCGGCTCCGGGACTTCCTCGTGGGGCGTTTCGGCGGGCCGCAGCGCTACATCGCGGAGCGGGGCCACCCGCGGCTGCGCCTGCGGCATCTGCGCTTCCCCATCGATGTCCGGGCGCGGAACCGCTGGGTCGAGCTGATGGCTGTAGCCCTGGAGCAGACTGGCCTGCCGCCGCCCGCCGAGGCGCTCCTGCGGCGCTTCTTCGCCGACACGGCCACGTTCATGATCAACCGGTAGCTGGAGCTGCGCTCACGGCCGCACCAAAGCCTCGAACGCGTCGGCGACTTGGCGTGCGACGACCTCGTTGCCGTGCGCGTTCGGATGGATGCCGTCGTCGTTGTTCAGCTCCGGTCGCATGGCCACGTTCTCGAGCAAGAACGGGATCAGCGGCACATCCAGCTCCTGCGCCAGCCGCGGATAGATCGCATCGAAGTCGCGCACGTAGTCCGGCCCGTAGTTCCGGGGCAGCTTCATGCCGGCCAGCACCACCTGGGCCCCGCCAGCCCGGATCCGTTCGACCATGGTGCGCAGGTTGGCTTCCAGCGCGTCGAGCGGCAGCCCCCGTAAGCCGTCGTTGGCCCCCAGCGCCAGGATGACCCACTCGGGCTCGCGTGAGAGCACCAGGTCCAGGCGGCTGAGGCCCTTGATGGTCGTGTCGCCGCTCACGCCGTCGTTGACGACGCGGAAGGCGAGCCCGCGCCGGTCGAACTCCTGCTGGAGGAAACCCGGATAGCTCTCGCTGGGCGCGACCCGGTGCCCGGCCGTCAAGCTGTCCCCGAAGGCGGACACCACCGGCCGCGGGTCTGGCTCCGGGGCGGCGGCGGTCTTGCCGCCGGCAGCAGGGGCCGTGACCTCCGGCTCGGCCGCGCAGCCGGCCAGCGCCAACCCGGCCCCGCAGGCGGCTAGAATACGCAGGCGGGCCAGCAGCAGGGACCGATAGCGCACCTTGCCATAATAAGGTTTCCCCGTCCCATGTCCATCCCGGGCCCCGTGCTTGCCGTGCGCGGCCTCGCCAAGTCCATCCGCAGCGGGTCGCGCACGGTGGAGATTCTGCGAGGCATCGATTTCTCGATCCCGGCGGGCGAATTCGTGGTGATCCAGGGCCCGTCGGGCAGCGGCAAGAGCACGCTGCTCGGCCTGCTGGCCGGGCTCGACCGGCCGACAGCTGGCGATGTGCTGCTGGACGGCCAGCCGCTGGCGGGCTTGCCCGAGGACGAGATGGCCCTGCTCCGCGGACGCAAGATCGGCTTCGTCTTCCAGGCCTACCAGCTCGTCCCCACGCTCACCGCGCTGGAGAACGTCATGCTGCCGCTCGATCTCACTGGCTGCGGCGACGCCGAGGCCCGGTCCCGGGCGGTGGCGCTGCTCCACCAGGTGGGTCTCGCCGACCGCGAAGACCACTACCCGGTGCAGCTGTCCGGCGGCGAGCAGCAGCGGGTGGCCTTGGCCCGAGCGTTCGTCACCCGGCCGCCCATCGTGCTGGCCGACGAGCCGACGGGCAACCTCGACAGCCGCAACGGCGCGCTCGTGCTCGACGTGCTGCTCCAGCTGAACCGCGAATCGGGTGCCACGCTGGTCATGGTCACGCACGACGATTCGCTCGCCGCCCGGGCCAGCCGCCGGATCACGCTCATGGACGGGCGGGTCGTCGCCGATACCGCGGTCGAGCCGGCCCTGGCCGCAGTGAGCGCCTAGGGCGGGTGCTAGACTGATTCTGGGCTCCGGACCCGTGCAGCGGGATGCTGCGAACTCCGCCAGGTCCGGAAGGAAGCAACGGTAGTGGCCTCTGCCGCGTGCCGCGGTGGCTCCGGAGTCCAACCCCCGGCCTTTCCCCACGCCGATGTACCAGGTCATTGCGCGCAAGTACCGCCCGCAGACGTTTGACCAAGTTGTCGGGCAGGAGCACGTCAAGCAGACGCTGCGCAACGCCATCGACCAGCGGCGGATCGCCCACGGCTACATCTTCTCCGGGCCTCGCGGCACCGGCAAGACGACGATGGCGCGGATCCTCGCCATGGCGCTCAACTGCGAGGGCGGGCCGAGCTCCGCTCCCGATCCGCAGTCGGCGGTTTGCCGGGAGATCGCCGCGGGCAATTCCCTGGATGTCGTAGAGATCGACGCCGCGTCCAACCGCCGCATCGACGACATCCGCGAGCTGCGGGAAGCCGTCAAGTTCCGGCCGGTGCGCGACCGCTACAAGGTCTTCATCATCGACGAGGCGCACCAGATCACCAACGACGCTTTCAACGCGCTGCTGAAGACCTTGGAGGAGCCCCCGGAATGGGCCGTGTTCGTGCTCTGCACAACCGAGCCGCAGGCCATCCCGGCCACGATCGCCTCCCGCTGCCAGAGCTTCGCGTTCCGCTCCGTCAACCAGCCGGAGGTGCTCGCGCACCTGCGGCGGATCTGCGCGAGCGAAGGCGTGGCGGCTGAGGACGAAGCGCTGCTGGCGGTCGCGCTGGCGGGGGACGGGTCGATCCGCGACTCGCTGTCCACCCTCGACCAGGCGATCGCGGCTTGCGGGAAGCAATTGGAGACGGGGGCGGTGCGGGATTTGCTGGGTGCCATCCCCAGCGAGTTCACGGATCGCATCCTGGGCGCCATCCGCGACGAGGACCCTGCGGCGATGTTGACGATCGCAGACGAACTGTTCAGCGCAGGGCGGCACCCGCAGCACTTCTGCGGCGAACTGGCCCGCCAGTTCCGGAACCTCCTGGTCATGAAGCTCGCCGGCGCCGACTCCCCGCTGGTGGTGGCGGGCAACCGCGAGCGGGAAGCGGCGCGAGGCTGGCTCCAGGAGTTCTCCTCCGAAGACTTGACCCGCTTCGTCCAGGTGCTGCTGGGGCTGTACCAGGATCTCCAGAACGCGACGCAGCAGCGGTTTCGGCTGGAGCTCGGTCTGCTCAAGCTGGTGCATGCCGGGCGCCTGCACAAGATCGAGGCGGTGCTGGCAGGCTGGCCCAGCGGGAACTTGACCGGGGCCCCGGCGCGGAGCGAGACACCTCCGGGCGGCTCGCCCCGGGCGGCGGCTCCGGCGCGCTCCGCTGCATCTTCCGCCAAAGCGGCGTCCCGTTCCCCCGGCCTGCCGCAGGTCGGGGACGGCCCGGAGCCGACGCTCCAGGAGCGGCTCCTGCGCCAGCTCGGAGCGCCGGCTAGCTCCCAGCTGGCCGGCGCGATCGGCACTAGCCGCCTCGAGCACCGGGGCTCCACCGTAATTTTTCGATGCGACGAGGCCCTCCAGGCCGTACTCGCCCAGGACAAGGCTCGGGTTGAGGCCGCGCTGCGCACTGTGGTAGGGGGGCCGGTCGATGTTAGACTGGAAGGCGGTGCAGACGGTCGGGAAGCGGCCGCCGCGCCCGCAGCGGACCGGACGGCTGCGCCGGCGGCCGGCGGCCGGAACGGGGACCTCGAGCGCCGCGCCCGCTCCCACCCGGCGTTCCTGCAATTCCAGAAGCGTTTCGAGGGTCGTGTCGCCAAAGTGCTGGACCTACAGAAAGGGGCCTTGTGAAACTTCCAGTCGATCCGCAGCAGATGCTCCAGCAGGCGCATGCGATGCAGGAGCAATTGCAGGAGCAGCTCGCGACGATCCGCGTGGAAGCCTCGACTGGGGGCGGGATGGTCACGGTCCGGATGAACGGCGCCCGGGAGGTCACCGGCATCGCCATCGAGCCCGAGGCGACCGAGGACCTTGAGATGCTGCAGGACATGGTGCGGGCGGCGGTCAACGAAGCGGCGAAGCGGGTCGAGGAAGAGGCGCAGGCGAAGCTCGGCGGCATCATGGGCGGCATGTTCCCCCGGCTTACGGCCGGGCTGTTTCGCTGATGGAAGGGCCCGCGCGGCTGGAGTCCTTGCGATGGCGGCCAGCGATCTCGCGGAGCCCATGTCGCGGTTGGTGGACGAGTTCAAGCGCCTGCCCGGGGTAGGGGTCAAGTCCGCCCAGCGCTTGGCGTTCCATCTACTGGGTGCGGGGCGCGAGGAGGCCGAGCGCTTGGCGCAGGCCATCCTCGACATGTGCGCCAAGATCCGGCTTTGCTCGCGGTGCAACAACATCGCGGAAGGCGACCTCTGCCCGATCTGCAGCGACCCGAAGCGCGACCACGCCTTGGTGTGCGTTCTCGAGCAGCCCAACAACATCATGGTGGTCGAGCGGACGCGGGCGTACTCCGGGGTCTACCACATTCTCCACGGCGCCCTTTCGCCCCTGCGCGGCGTCGGGCCCGAGGACCTCAAGGTCAAGAGCCTCCTGGAGCGGATGCGTACAATGCCGGTGCGGGAGATCATCCTGGCCACCAGCCCGACAACCGAGGGGCAAGCGACGGCGGCCTACCTCCGCCGCCTGCTCCGGCCTCTGGACATCACGCTGAGCCGCATCGGGCTAGGAGTCCCCGTGGGCAGCGAACTGGAATTCGTCGACGAGGCGACGGTGATCGAGTCCCTCGAAGGTCGGCGGACCCTCTGATCCGGCCTCCGGCGGCGGCTAGGTCAGCTGCAGGAAGAGCTGGACGAGCGCGACCAACTCGGGGGCCGCGTCCTCCTGGCAGAAGTGGCCTGCTTGCTCGAGCTGGACCAGCGGGCCTTCCGGGAACAGCGCCCGGAAATCGGCCAGCGCTAGCGCTGGCGGGATGGCTCGGTCGCGCATGCCCTCGGCGAGCATGGCGGGCTTGGCGCGCAACGCCGGCACGCCCGCAGCGCCGGCACGGACATACCCACCGATCCGATGCAGCGCGACATCCAACGGGAACTCCACGGCTCCCTTGCATTCGGCCGGGCTGTCGAAGGGGGCTCCGTAGGCCCGTAGCGCGGTTTCGCCGAGCGCGGATTCGCAGCCGAGGCGCGCCATCAGGCCGCCGATTTGGCTCTGGAGGTCGCGCATTGTTTCGTAATAGGATCCGTCCCGCTCAGCGGAGACGACCCAGCGGAACCAGTCTGACTCGTGGAGCTTCGGCGGCTTCGGCGCTCCGCGAGGCGCCACCATCGCACCGTACCCGCAGAGGCTGTTGATGAGGCAGATGCGCTTGACCCGCTCCGGATGGCGCACCGTATACGCTGCCAGCATCGGCCCGCCCCAGTCCTGGCCCACGAAGGTGATGTCTCGCAGGTCGAGCTCTTCGATGAGGGCCGCGAGATTGGCGACATGCGTTTCCAAGGTGTAGACGCGATCCTGGGGCGTTTCGCTCTTGCCGAAGCCCATGTGGTCGGGCACTACGACCCGCCAGCGCTCAGCTAGCGGCGGGATGAAGTTGCGGTACAGGTAGCCCCAGGTGGGCTCGCCGTGCAGGCAGACGACCGGCTCACCGACGCCCTCGTCGACGTAGTGCATCCGGAAGCCGGAGGCGGTGCTGAAGCGGGGCTGGAACGGAAACGTGCCGCCAAAGGTTTCGCCGGGCGGAATCATGCCGCTCCATCATAGACCGCGAGCGCGATGGGCCGCTGAAGTCCACCTCGGGTGGCGGACCAAGTTCGGTTGAGCATGCTTGGAGAGGCGTGACGGCGGCGTGGCAGCGTTGGCGGACAGATCGCTTCCACAAGACGAGTCGGCGGCGACCGAGGTCGTTGGATCGTGGAAGATCGGACCTGCACGGACGCGGATCGGCTTGGCCCGCCTTGGTCGCGGATCTGAGTGACTTGGTCGCTGATCCCGCCCGCCTGCACGCGGAGCTTGAAGAGGTGCTGGCGGAGTGGGCGGCCGCCGTCCCCAAGCCGCTGGCGCTGCTGGCCGGCGGGCGCTCGAGGAGGAGACGCTCCAGGGGTCTGGCCTGGCGGCGAATGCTGGGCCGGAAGAGACCTGCTCAATGCAGCGATGGCCTGCAGGCGAGGAGTTGAGTTGCTGGTACACTTGCCGAATCAGCCCCCGCATGCGCTGCTTTAGCCTCCTTCTATCGCTGTTGGCTGCGACCGCAGTCGGTTTCGCACAGGCCCCGGAGACGCCGAACTTTGTGGTGCTCTTCGCCGACGACCAAGGCTGGGGCGACCTCGGTGTCTACGGCCACCCAGACATCCGGACGCCGCACATCGACCGCATGGCCGCTGAGGGCCTGCGCCTCACCAGCTTCTACGCGGCGGTCTTCTGCGGCCCGTCCCGCGCCGCCCTGATGACGGGTTCCTACCCACCGCGCAACAGCCTCGACTTCAATCACGGACCTAAGGCGTCCACGGGCATCCACCCAGACGAGGTCACCGTGGCGGAGCTGCTCCGCGGGCGGGGCTACGCCACCCGCATGATCGGGAAATGGCATCTCGGGGATGCGCCGGAGTTCCTGCCCCACCGCCATGGCTTCGACAGCTGGTTGGGCATCCCTTTCTCGAACGACATGTGGAAGTACCACCCCGGTGATGCCCATCCGAGAGCCGGAGGACGAGCGCATGCAGGCGGCCCGCCAGCGCGCCGCCCTGACCGGATACGCGGGCCGAGGCACCTACTACGACATTCAAAAAGGCCAAGGCTTCCCGCATCCCCTGCCGCTCATGCGGGACGACGAGGTGGTGGAGGTCGATTCGGACCAGCGCAGGCTGACCACTCTGTACACGGAACTCGCCCTCGAGTTTGTCGAGGCCAACCGCGAGCGCCCCTTCTTCCTGTACCTCCCCTACGCGATGCCGCACGTGCCGCTTTTCGTGTCGAACCAGCGCTGGGGGCGATCGCTACGCGGCCGCTACGGCGATGTCATCGAAGAGCTGGACTGGTCCGTCGGGCAGATCTTGGACAAGCTCCGGGATCTAGGGCTTGACCGGAACACTCTGGTCGTCTACACCTCGGACAACGGCCCTTGGCTGCAGTACGGCATTGACGCGGGTTCGGCGGGGCCGTTTCGCGACGGGCAAAGCGACGACCTGGGAAGGCGGCGTCCGCGTCCCGGGGGTCTTTTGGATGCCGGGCTCGATCCCTGCCGGACGCGTGAGCTCGGCGGTGGCGGCGAACATGGACTTGCTGCCGACCTTCGCGGGCCTAGCGGTGTGCGGAGTTGCCGGACGATCGCGTGCTCGACGGACGCGACCTCTGGCCCGCTGCTGAGCGGGGCGACCGACGAATCGCCCCACGAGTACTTCTACTATTTCGCAGGTAGCCCTCCGGGGCAGCCGCCGCGCCTGCAGGCTGTCCGTGCGGGACGGCACAAACTGCGCCTGCGCCGCACGGCCAGCGGCGCCTACGAGTCCGCCGAGCTGTTCGACCTCTATGCCGACGCGGGCGAGAGGTTCGACATCCGGGAGCGGCATCCGGGGTTGGTTGAGACGCTGCTGGCGGTGGCGGAGCGGTTTGCAAGGGAGCTTGAAGCTGACGCGCGGCCGCTAGGAGGGACCGGAGACTAGCAGCAGGCCTCCCGGCTTGCGTGCGTACACCAAGCGGCGCTGGCCCCGAACCCCGAGGTGCCCGCATGCCCCTGCGAGCGGCTCCCGAGGGGCCGCTAATTCAAAAAGCTCGGCCCGATTCGGCCTGCAGTTCGGCAACCGTGATCTCGGCGGCGAGGGGCTCTGCCTGCGCTCGGCCTCGAAACGTCCCCGACAAGGGTGCCGCGAGGCTGGGGATGGCCGAGGTGGCTACAGCGACATGGCGGTCGGCGACAAGCAACCCCTGGCTGGGGTCGTACCCTACCCACCCGGCCCCCGGCAGATAGGCTGCGGCCCAGGCATGCATGTGCGGCCCCGTCGGCGAATCCTCAATTTGTCGCTGGTAGCCGCTGACAAACCGCGCCGCAATCCCCGCGATGCGGCAGCAGCTGACGAATAGGACTGCAAGATCGCGGCAAGCTCCCCGCCCGCGTCGCAGCGTTTCATCCGGGGCCAGAGGCTCCCCTTGCTCCCGCAGCTCGACCGCATGGCTGGTGTGGATTCGGGCGTTGAGCGCGGTCAGGAAGCTCGGGGTTCGGCCTTCGGCGCGGTCGACCAAGTCACGGACGAACTCGCGCAAGGTGTCGCTGGGGGCCGGAACAAGCCCCAGCGCTGCCGCCAATTGGGTCTTGAGGGCCTCGGGATAGGCCGCCGGGATCCGCCCCGCGGCCTCGTCGAGCAGCAGGAACCGGTACGGGTTCTCTTGCAGCGTCTCGACCTCGGACTCGGCGCGCACGGAAAGAACCTCGGTCATCTCGTCGAACCAAACGTACGTCACGGTGTTGCCTTCGGCGTCGGTCGTATCGGTCACCAGTTTCGGCGTCGGATTGATCTCGAGTCGGTGCCGGACTAGCCGCTGGGCACTGTCGCACCGGGGCCGCAGGCGGCAGATATGGGGTTCCAGGTAGACCGGTTCGCTGTAACGGAACCGAGTTTCGTGCAGGACGAGAAAGCGCATGGGCGTTCCCAAAGCGGGCGGAGCTGCGGGCCCGGGTCTAGCGGGCCGCGTCGCTTGCGAGGCGCGCGAAGACCGGCTCCAGCCACGCGGACGGCATACCCCGCACCGCCTGCCGCAGGTTCTCCTGCCACCGGGCGGTGACCTGCTGGAGGTCGTCCTTGTCGTAGCGGTGCTCGATGAACCGGAAGGAATTGGGGGCGTACAGCGCCACATCGATGGGGAAGTCCACATCCGCCGCACTGATGCGCGTGGAATCGAACGCGAGGCAGCCCACCTTGAACGCATGCTCCATCGAGTCGGCGTAGGTCAGCGTACGGTCCAGGATCGGCTTTCCGTAGCCGGTCGAGCCGATAACGTGGTACGGCGTGCCCCGTCCGGTGTCGACCCAATTTCCTTCCGGATAGATCAGGTACAGCTTGTGCGTCTTGTCGCCGCGCAGCTGCCCGCCAACCAAGGCCTTGACGTTGAAGCCCAACCCGGCCTGATCGAGTGCGGGCTTGTCCTCCCCGGCCACGCTCCGGATCTGCTCCGCGAAGAGATTGACCGCTTGGTAGAGACGGGTGAACCGCTCTTCCTTCTGCGCGAGCGCCTCTTCGAAATAGGTCAGAGCTTTGTCGCGAATCGACCGCAGGCCCGAGGTCATGAGGAACAGCGCGCCGCCGTCCGGCTCGTAGACGGTGAGCTTCCGGGCGGTCAGGCATTCGTTGCCTGACATGATCCGGGTGTCGGCAATTCCGATAAGCCCCTCTTGCAGGTTGATTCCCAGGCAGAACGTCATCCTTCAGCCCTCGCGCCGCCGCCTCGGCTGCCGCCCGACTGCGGGGCGAAGAACAAGTCTTGCATGGCGGCCCCGACGGCGATGAGTCCGCTTTGGACCGAGTCGCAGAAGTCGTGCAGGCCGCGATCGAGCACCTCGTCAATCGAAGTATAGGCGAGTTCGGCGGCCAGCCGACCCAACCGGCGCTCCGCCCCGTTGCGGAACATGCCGGGAGCCGTTCCGGTGAGGGCGTGCAGGGATTCGTCCGCCTGACGCAAGCAGGTTCGGACCGAGCGCGGGAACTCAGGATCGAGCAGCAGGAAGTCGGCCGCCCTCGTGCGGTGGACGACGCCATGGCGCTGCCGGTACATCTCGAAGGCGCTCACCGAGTGCAGCACGGAGGTCCAATGCAGGTCGTCCGCGGGGCTGCCGCCTTCCTCCGGGGTCGGGAGGAGCATGAAGTAGCGAATGTCTACGATCCGGGTGGTCTGGTCGGCGCGCTCCAGCAGGCGGCCCGCCCGGCCAAAGTGCCACGCCTTGGCGCGGGACAGCGTGGTGCTTGTCGCGCCCTCTATGGCATAGCTGGCGCGAACCACTTGCCGCAGGAAGTCGTGCTTTGAAGTGGTGAGGTCGGCTGCTTGGGACTCGACGAAGAGATACGCTTCGTTGATCTCCTGCCACATTGCCGACGAGATGGTCTCGCGGATTGAGCGGGCGTTCTCCCGCGCCGCTCGCAATGCGGACAGGATGGAGTTGGGGTTTTCGGAGTCGAAGGCGAGGAACTGGAATACGTCTTCCTCCGTCATGGAGGCATAGCGTTGCTGGAACGCCTCGGCGTCCCCGGTCGCCTCCACCAAAGGCCACCACTGGCGGGGCATGCCGGCCGGCAGGTCGAGCATGAGGAGTTCGTTCGCATCCACGAACTGCGCCACATTCTCCGCGCGTTCGAGGTAGCGGCTCATCCAGTAGATCGAATCCGCAACTCGGCTCAGCACGGTTCGGTGTGACCGCCTACAGGTTCGGCGAGTGCCTCAATGCGCCAGCCACGGCGAGGGCTGCGTGTCATAGTGGGGCGCGGCGAGCACCCAGGTGTCCTTGCTGCCCCCGCCCTGCGAGGAATTGACCACCAGCGATCCCCGGCGCAGCGCCACGCGGGTCAGACCGCCGGGCAGGACGTACAGCTGCTGCCCGTACAGGATGAACGGCCTCAGGTCGACGTGGCGGCCCTCGAACCGGCCCTCGGCGAGTGTCGGTACGCGGGAGAGCGACAGCGTTGGCTGCGCGATGTAGTTGCGGCTGTCCTCGCGGATGCGGCGGCGGAACTCCTCGAGTTCCGCTTGGCTCGCCTGCGGCCCGATTAGCAGTCCGTAGCCGCCGGACTCGTTGGCCGGCTTGACGACTAGCCGGTCTAGATTGGCCAGCACATGGTCCCTTTGGCTCGAGTCCGTGCAAAGGAAAGTCGGCACGTTGGGGAGCACGACATCCTCGCCCAAGTAGTATCGCACCATCTGGGGGACATATGTGTAAACGACCTTGTCGTCAGCGACTCCGGTACCGGGCGCGTTGGCTAAGGTAACGCGGCCGTGCCGATACGCCCGCATCAAGCCGGGAACTCCTAGCAGCGAGTCCTGCCGGAACGTCTCGGGGTCCAAGAAATCGTCGTCGATCCGTCGGTAGATCACATCGACTCGCTGCAGCCCCACCGTGGTGCGCATGAATACCGCGTCGTCCTCGACCGTTAGGTCCCGGCCTTCGACGAGTTCCACTCCCATCTGCTGCGCCAGAAATGAATGCTCGAAGTAAGCCGAATTGAACCGGCCGGGCGTGAGGACGACGACTTGGGGGTCTGTCACGCCCGGCGGGGCGACGCTTTCCAGGGTCGCCAGCAAGCGTCCGGGGTAGTCGTTGACGCGGCGGACGCCAAGCCCCTGGAACACGACGGGAAATGTCTTCTTGAGCACGGCCCGGTTCTGCAGGATGTAGGACACGCCGGACGGCACGCGCAGGTTGTCCTCCAGGACGTAGAATTGCCCGTCCTTGTCGCGGACGATGTCCGTACCGGTGACGTGACACCAAACGCCGTGTGGCGGGTCGACGCCCAGGCACGCTCGGCGAAAGCCCGGGGCCGATTGGATGATGTCTGCAGGCACCACCCCGTCCTTCACGATGCGCTGCTCGTGGTAGATGTCGTCGATGAAGAGGTTCAGCGCTTGAATGCGCTGGCGCAGGCCCAGGTCGATGCGTTCCCATTCGCTGGCGGTCACGAGGCGCGGAATCAGATCGAACGGAAGAATGCGCTCCTGCCCCTGCGCGTCGCCGTAGACGTGGAAGGTGATTCCCATATGCATCAAGTTCCGCTCGGCGGCTTGCTGCCGTAGCAGAAAGTCGCCTTCCGGCAACGAGTTGATGCGGTCGACCAGCTGGCGAAACTCTGGGCGCGGGGTGCCGTCCGGCAGGAAAAGCTCGTCGTAGAATCCGTCAGTTTCGTAGTTCCGGAAATGCATACGCCAACTCCTGCGGCGCACTTGGCGGCTCTGCGCAGGCCTCGCGGAGGACGCCTGCGGGCGTGCTAAGGGAGGTGAATAGCGTGGGTGGCATCCGCATTCTAGCGCAGTGCCGACATGGCCCGCCTGCCACTAAGGCACACTTACTAATTTTGCCAAAAGTCATCCTGATTACCCACAAGCCTCATCCCGATTTAGAAGCCGACTCGGGGCTCCCAATAAGTGGACGAGAGGTGTGCGCTCCGTCTTATTATGTAGTGAACGCAAAATATTGATTTCCAAGGGGATCGATTTTGAAATGCAATTCTGTCCAGTTCCAGCGTGGCCTCGGCCTCCGCGTCTTCCTGGCGCGCTACGGCACGCAGCCCCATGCGGCGCGGCGCTGTTGCCGGCGCGCTGGCCCCAGGGCTTCGTTGGTCCCGCCTGCGCCCCCGTAAGGTCCACCCGGGCCCCGCTTGCCAGCCCCAGGTCGCGCTCACCGCCGGCACCCTCTGCGCCCCCGTCCAGCTGCCCAGGACCCCGGGGTTTCTGGCCCTCCACCTCTGCCTCCAGGCCCAGCACGGACGCTCCTCGCTGGAGCTGACCCGGCAGCTGGGCGGGAACCGGAACTCGGCTTGGAAGCTGCTGCACAAGCTGCGCCAAGCTCCACGCGGTGGCCGCGGCGGGCTGCGAGCAGCGGCCGCAGGTCACCGGCGGGGCGCGGGCCGTGGCGACGCCCCGCATTGGGTGTGAGTCCACACGTTGCTGGGCAACGTCCGGAACTCCCTGGCGGGGACCTGCCACGCCTGCCTCCCGCAGCACCTGCCGGGCTACCTGGCCGAGTTCGCCTACCGCTGCAACCGGCGCTACGACTGGGCGGCGCTGGGGCCCGTCCGGCGACCGCCTGCGCCCACACCCCGCCCCTGCCCTACCACCTCCTAACTCTGGATGAGGCTTGTGGGTAATCAGGCAAGACCATGCCGTGGCACCCTAGTCGCCAACATGCCCGAACTCGACCCGCTCGACCGCCGCCGGCCTCGTCGTCGTCGGGCCTCGCGCCCGCCAGAGTGGCACCGGCTCCGGCCCGCCGCACAGGCGCACCGAACGCTTGCTCCGGGCCTGTCGGAGACCGCTGCTGCAGACCACGCTCGCTCGGACCCTCCCAATGCATCCGCAGACCGCCTGCGGCACCACCGGACGGGCAGAATTATGTTTAGAGTGGCAAATTCCGTCCTCGGAGAACTCTCTCCACATGAAGTGAAAAATCATTTTATTTCAATTATTTATGTGGATACAGCCGGCCAGTATCCGGGAATCTCTGTGCCGTAGTTGACATCATGTTGCGAATTTTCCATACTGCAAGCATGCGCGGCACGGCGGTGGCTGGTTCCCAGTGTCGAATCACGCATGCGATGCAGGCCCGGGCGTACCGCGGTGAGCAGGAAGAGCGCTCGCGAATCCTCGTTCCGTGCCGGAGCGGTCCAATCGACGAGATGACGAACCTCATCGCACGGCTGGACCGGACGGAATCGACCCTCTTGCAGCTGGTCGGCTCGCGGTGTCTCGCCACCGATGCCGACCAGATCCGGTCTTGGTGCGTCGCGAAGCCGCTCACTGCCGGATCGGAGCCCTGCGCCTCGGTGGAAGATCTGTTCGACCCGGTCTCCGTGAAGCTGTCTAGCGGCCCGCCGCGATTTTTTCACGCCGGCTCGGGCCGTATGTTTCGCTTCGGTGTGAGCATTGGCGCGAATCGAGGATCGATTCGCCGGGATCTGGATACGCGGAGGACCCGTGTCCTGTCCATTTCGCGTAGCGGTCGCGGTGCGGCCCGCCGTTCTCGGCAAGGCCGTTGTCGCGTCTCGTCAGGTTGCCGGGTGCCGGCTCGGTCCGGTGCCATCACGGCCGATCGTGCGGCGGCCCGGAGGCCGAGCGCGAGCAGGGCGAGCGCATGCCGGGCGACGAACTCCGCCGCCCGGCGGGGAGAGGAGTTGCCATGACACAGTTAGGACGGCCCGGACGTCGTGCCGTGCTCGGTGGGTTCTTTGCTCCGGCTTGGGCGGCGGCCGCTCGCTGGGCGCAGTTTCGCGGGGACGGCTCCGGCACACTGCCCGTCGGGGGCCGTCTGCCCGTGCGCTGGTCCGCCACCGAGAATGTCGCCTGGACCGTGCGCCCAGAGGGCTACGGCCAGTCCAGCCCGGTGATCGAAGACGGCAGGATCTTTCTCACTGCGGTGGATGGTCCGGCTAAGGAGAACCTGCTGGTGTCGGCACGCGAGGCATCCACGGGCGAACTGCTATGGACGCATCGCGCCTCTCCCGCGCAGTCGATCGAGGACTCGGACATGGTGAGTCGCGCGGCCCCTACGCCGGCGGTCGACGCCCACGGCGTCTACGCGTTCTTTGAGACGGGCAATGTCGTGGCCCTTGACCACGCCGGCCGGCTGCGCTGGAGCCGCAGACTGACCGACGACTACGGTGAGTTCGGCGGACGGCACGGAATCGGCAGCTCGTTGCGGCTGTGCAGGGCCGGAGTCATGGTGCTGGTAGCGCACGACGGACCATCCTACTTGGTTTGTCTGGATCGCTCCACCGGTCGCACTGTGTGGAAGACGGATCGTGATGCCGGCGTCTCCTGGAGCACTCCCACCCTGATGCGGCACGCTGATCGAGAGCTGGCCCTCGTCAGTTGCGGTGACCGCCTCGAGGCCTTCGATACTGCCGCTGGCATGCCGCTGTGGACCCTGCACGGCGTCGAGGGCGCATTCGTGGCCTCGCCAACTCCGATCCCTGGCGGCGTGATTCTGGCATCGGGCACCAAGGGCCACACGGTCGGTGTCCGCTTCGGGGAAAGTGCAAAAGACACTCCCCGGATAGCGTGGCGCACCGAAGAGGCGGCTTCCTACTTCAGTTCGCCGGTTATGCATTTTTCGCGAGCGTACATGACGAACAAAGCGGGTGTGGCGTTTTGCGTGGACTCCGAAACAGGAGTGGAAGTCTGGCGCGAGCGCCTCTCCGGAGCGTGCTGGGCGTCGCCTGTCGCCGTCGGCGGCCATGTCTATTTCTTCGGCGTCGATGGCGTCACGGCGGTGTACCGTGCAGGGGACAAGCCCGTGAAAGTCGCCGAGAATAGCCTGCCGGAAGAATCGCGCCTCTATGGCCTCGCCGTTGCTGGGGATCGCTTGGTGCTGCGCTTCGGGCGCATGCTGGCCTGCATTCGGGAGGCCCGGCCTCATGCCTGATGCGGATTGCGCCATAGCCGGGTCGAGGCAGATCCAAAGGGGATCAGTCCCTGGCAGATCCTGCGGAGGTTTCCAGACAGATGCATCCCTCGCGCCGGTCCGGTGCCGGGAGCTGGCGCCTGGCAGGGTGTTGAGTCACATCATGGCGGAATGAATGCAACGATGTTGCGGGTCCGCCGAGTTCGCGCCACGGACTCGGGTTGCCCCCGAGCGGCGTTCCGCATTCAGGACATGCGGGCGCAGGGGAGCCTAGGCCCCACTGCACGTACAAGGAACACTCCCGTGCGCCGCAGCATGGCGAGCACCGGCCGGGCGGCTCTCCAATCGATTCCTCCGCGCAATGCATTGGCTGCCAAGCTGCGCACCCCCCGCACTCCTCGCAGGTCTACACCAAGCCCCCGCCGTCTCGAGTGTGTGTCAGTGTCAGATGGCCCGCGGTGGCCGAGGTGCGGCAATCGGGCAGCGGACGGCTGACGCCGGAGAACCGAGCGGGCTCCGTCGGTGCTTGCCCAAGGCTTCGGTCGAACAGGCCTGGCCCGGACGCGGGAGCCGGCTAGGTGGCCCGTTCGGCGCCTAGCCCGGTATTGGCGCGCACGCTCAACTCGATGTACTGCTCCTCGGCGGCGGGCTCGGAAGAGAGCTTCGAACCGAGATACGCAGCTAGGAATCCCAGCGGGATGCTGAGGATGCCGGGGTTCTTGAGTGGGTACCACGGTTGCGCCTGGATCATCCGGCGGGCGCTCTCGGCTACTTCCGGACCGTCGACGCCCATGAAGCTCGGGCTGACGAGGATCAGCCCGACGGACGAGAGCAGGCCTCCGGCCATGCCCCACACCGCCCCTCTCGTCGTGAACTTCTTCCAGTAGAGCGAGAACAGGATCACGGGCAGGTTCGCCGAGGCCGCCACGGCAAATGCCAAACCCACGAGAAACGCGACGTTCGCGTCGGGGCCTAGCCCCACCGCGATGGCGATCGACACCGCTCCGACCACGAATGCTGTCCACCGCGCCACCCGCACTTCCTCGCCCGGCCGGCGCTCCTTGCCGTGGTGCAGCACATTGGAGTAGAAGTCGTGCGCGAACGAGGTGGACGCGCTGATCGTCAAACCGGCCACGACCGCCAGGATGGTGGCGAACGCCACGGCCGAGATGAACGCGAAGAACACATCTCCCGCCAGCGCCTGGGCCAGCAGCGGCGCGCTCATGTTGGTGCCGCCGTTGGCCGTAATCTCGTTCGGCCCGACGATCGTCGCCGCGCCGAAGCCAAGAAACGTAGTCATGATGTAGAACGCCCCGATCAGGAGCATGGCCCAGAACACGCTAACGCGAGCTGTCTTGGCGTCGGGCACTGTGTAGAAGCGGATGAGGATGTGCGGCAGGCCGGCTGTGCCGAAGATCAGCGCCATGCCCAGCGAGATGAGGTCCAGCGCCCCGAGCGGGGGTTTGTAGTAGTGGCCCGGGTCGAGGAAGTTCTGAGTCACCGTAACGCCTGCGGCCTCGTAGCTGACTCGGCTCGAGGCATCGAACAAGGCTCCGAGGTCGAAGCCGAAGTGGGCCAGAACCAGGACGCTGAGCAGGAACGTGCCGGCCATCAGCAGGACGGCCTTGATGATCTGGACCCACGTGGTCGCCAGCATTCCCCCGAACACCACGTAGACGATCATGAGAGCGCCGACGCCCGTCACCGCTCCGGTGTAGCCGATGCCGGATCCGGCCAGCAGGAGGCTCACCAGGGCCCCCGCGCCGACCATCTGGGCGATCATGTAGAACGTCGAGACGGTGAGGGTGCTGAGCGAAGCCCAAGCCCGCACCGGCCGCGCCCGCAGCCGGTAGGCGACCACGTCCGCCATCGTGTACTTCCCCGTGTTGCGCAGGGGCTCCGCGACCACCAGCAGCACCGTGAGGTATGCCACTAGGAACCCCACCGAGTACATGAATCCGTCGTAGCCGTAGAAGGCGATGAGCCCGGCGATGCCCAGGAAGGACGCCGCGCTCATGTAGTCCCCGGAGATCGCTAGGCCGTTCTGCCAGCCCGTGATCCGTCGGCCTGCGGCGAAAAAGGCGCTCTCTCCGGCCGAGCGGCCCGCCGCCCAGTATGTGATCCCCAGCGTGGCGGCGATGAACGCCAGGAACATCAGCAGCGGCAGCGACATCTCACTCGGCCTCCGCCGCTGCGATAATCTCCTCCGAGGCTCGGTCGAAGCGGCCCGCGTAGTGCATGTAGAGGTAGGCGAGCGCCCACGCCATCAGGAACTGGGAGAACGCAAACAGGTAGGCCCAATTCACGTGGCCCCAGACAGGGCGGGCCATCAACGCGGGCCAGTACCCGACCAGAATCGGGAGTGCGAAGTAGTACGCGACGAAGAAGACCGTCATCGCCACTACGGCGCGTGTCTTGTGGGCGATCATGCGGCGGTAGCCCGCCGATTCGTAGATTCGGTGCCAGGGGGCCATGGCTGAGGTTTTCGCAAGGATACACCACAATGCGTGCTTGCCGTTGCCGCCGCTGCGCGGCCGCCGAACTGGCCCGCGGCGGGGACGCGCTCGGACCCCTCTGCGCTACGGCAAAGGGGGCCGCAGGCGAGGATCGTGCCAAACCTTTGCGCGGCACCCCCGCACCGGCCTCGAATGGGTGCAAGGGCAGGTCCGCGGAGCCAGGCGGAAGGCGCTCGTGGGGTCGGGCGAGGCGTCCGGCGCGGCCACGGTGCTCCTCAGCGCAACTGCTCCACTCCATCCCCGAGCGTCTGGACCGATTCCGCCTGCGATGCCCCCCAGGATTCTCAGCGGCTCCTGATCGACCGCCAAGACCACGCTCCGCTGCGGCTGCTCCGCCCGGTCGCCTAGCGGGCTCGTCTCTCGTTGGAATCCGCCTGTCCAGCGCGGAGCGGAGAGGAGCGTGGTTGTCGCGCGAGGCGGCCAGGCGACCTTGGAACTGAAAGCCGAGTTCTTGTCGGTGGATGCCGAGGTGCAGGTCAGGGATTTGCCCAGCTGGATTGATGCGAGGGTGAGCAGGGTAGGGGATCCCCCGGCTGCAAGCTTGAGTGCGACCCCGCGGGCCGCGCTCGGATCGTTCGAAGTCCCAGCCGAGGCGCACGTCAGCGGGCACCGGGTTCCTTCCCCGGCGATGGCCCGGAAAGTCGAAGGATCCCGCTGAGGAAGAGTCCGTCGCCACGAGGCGGACGAGCTGGGGCCGTTAGACGCCGCCCCGGGGATCTGCTTGCAGCGGCCAACCATGCCTTGCTACCCTTCGTACGCCAGTGCGGCTCATGGGAATACGAGCAGCGCCAAGCTATGGCCGACTGTTCGCGTTGGCGGTTGCAGTCGGCCTGACCGCACCTTCGCGGGCTCAGGACTCCGAGCCTGCGGCCGCTCCGCATCGGCGCTTGGTGGACCAATACTGCAGCGCCTGCCACAACGCGGAGTCGAAAACGGCCGGCTTGGCGCTGGATCCGGCAAGCTCCCAGCCGCTGAGCGAGCACACAGCTATCTGGGAGCGGGTGGTTCGCAAGCTGCGTGCCCGCCAGATGCCTCCGCTTGGCGCCCCCCGTCCGGACGAGGCGACCTACGAAGGGGTTCTCGCTGCGCTGACTTCCTCTCTCAACGCCGCTGCCGCGGCCGACCCGAACCCCGGTCGCGTCGACACGTTTCGCCGGCTGACGCGCACGGAGTACCAGAACGCGGTCCGCGATCTGCTCGCCCTGGATCTCGATCTCTCGGACCTCCTGCCGCGGGATCAGTCCAGTTCGGGCTTCGACAACGTGACCGTCGGCGACCTCTCTCCCGCCCTGCTCGAAGCCTATGTCGCCGCGGCCGACAAGGTCTCCCGGCTGGCGATTGGCCGGCCCGCCGATGTCCTCGAAGTGGAGACGATCAAGCAGAAGGCGGATCTGACCCAGGAGTGGCATGTCGACGGTCTCCCGCTCGGCACCCGCGGCGGCACGCTGTTTCGGCACATCTTCCCTTTGGACGCCGAGTACGAAATCCGCATCCGCCTGGCCCGGGACCGAGACGAGCAGGTCGAGGGCTTGCGTGCGCCCCACCAAGTGGAGGTGCTGCTGGACCGCGAGCGGGTCCGGCTCTTCGAGGTGGTGCCGCCACGCCATGTCGGTGACCACTCGGGCGTCGACAAGCACCTGAGCCTGCGCCTGCCGGTCTCTGCGGGCCCGCACGAAGTGGGTGTCACGTTTCTCAAAAAGCCGTGGGCCGTGCTGGAAACGGACCGTGAGCCGTACCAGGCCCACTTCAACCTCTACCGCCACCCCCGCGTCCAGCCGGCTGTCCACCAAGTCTCGATTCTCGGCCCCTACAACGCTACTGGGCCGGGCCGTACCCCCAGCCGCGATCGGGTGTTGATCTGCCGACCGGAAGGGCCGGCAGCCGAGGCAACGTGCGCACGACAGATTCTGGCGCAGCTCATGCGTCGCGCCTACCGCCGCGCAGTGACCGAGAGCGACTTCGCCATCCCGATGGACTTCTATCGCCGGGGGATGGCCGAGGACGGCTTCGAGGCCGGGATCGAGATGGCCCTGTCCTCGATTCTAGTCGGCTCGGAATTCCTCTTCCGCGTGGAGCGGCAACCCAAGGGAGTCTCGCCCGGTTCGGTCTACAAGATCAGCGACATCGAATTGGCGTCCCGGCTCTCCTTCTTCCTCTGGAGCAGCATTCCGGACGACGAACTGCTGGACGCCGCCCTGCGGGGCGAGCTGAGCCGTCCCGAGGTCCTGGAGGAGCAGGTCCGGCGCATGCTGCGAGACGAGCGCTCCGAGGCGCTGGTGTCGAATTTTGGCGCGCAGTGGCTGCACCTGCGGAACCTCGAATCCGTCTCTCCCGACATGCGCCTCTTCCCTGGATTCGACGACAACCTGCGGCAGGCGTTTCGGCGGGAGACCGAGCTCCTCCTAGCTTTCGTGATGCGGGAGGACCGCAGCGTGCTGGACCTGCTCTCCTCGGAATTCACGTTCCTCAACCAGCGTCTGGCCAGGCACTACCGCGTGCCGCATGTCTACGGCAGCTGGTTCAGGAAGGTCGCCCTTGACGAAAGCAGCCGCAGGGGCGGCTTGCTGCGCCACGGCAGCATTCTTACGGTCACTTCGTACAGCACCAGGACCTCGCCCGTGATTCGCGGGCATTGGGTGCTTGAAAACTTGCTGGGCGTCCCGCCGCCGCCGCCGCCGCCCAACGTTTCGACATTCGACCAAGATGTGATCGATGCCGCCTTGTCGATGCGCGAGCGCTTGGAGGCCCACCGCGCCAACCCCGCCTGCTCCGGATGCCACAGCCTGATGGACCCGCTGGGCTTCGCCCTGGAGAACTACGACGCTGTCGGGCGTTGGCGCGAAGCGGAGGAGGGTCGGCGAATCGACGCCGCCGGCAGCTTCCCCGGCGGTGTCGAGTTCCATGGAGTAGCGGGTCTTGAGCGAGCCCTGCTGGCGCGCCCCGAGCTGTTCGCCGGCACGCTGGTCGAGAAACTGATGACCTATGCTCTAGGCAGAGTGCTGGAGCACGATGACGCTCCAGCGGTGCGGAAGATTCTCCGCGATGCGCAGCCGGACGGGTTTCGATTCTCGCAGCTCGTTCTAGGCATCGTGAAGAGCAGGCCGTTTCGGATGAGGACATCGACATGATGGTTGTTACGAAGAGGGCCCTCCCTCGGCGCGAGCTCTTGCGCGGCCTGGGCGCCACGGTGGCGCTTCCGCTGCTGAACGCAATGGTCCCGGCGCTGACCGCGACCGCGGCCACTCCGGCGAGACCCGTTCGGCGCTTGGGCTACGTGTTCATTCCGATGGGTTCGGACCTCAAGCGCTGGACGCCGCCGACCGACCGCGACCTGTCCCAGCTCTCCCCCACCCTGAGCTCGCTGAGGCCGTATAGGGACCAAGTCACTGTGCTGACGAACATGGAGTTGAAGAACGCGTACCCGGGCACCCACGCAACCTCCAACTCCGCGTTTCTGAGCTGCGCGAAGGCGAAACTCACCGAGAGCAGCGACTACTATCTCGGCACGACGGTCGATCAGATCGCGGCCCGGGAGATCGGGCAGGAGACGCGTCTCCCGTCGCTGGAGCTCGGCACGGAATCGCTGGATGTCGTGGGGCAGTGCGACGACGGCTTCGCGTGCGTGTACCAGAACAGTCTCTCGTGGTCCTCCCCCACCACGCCCTTGCCCTACGAAGCGCATCCGCGCAAGGTCTTCGACCGGCTGTTCGGTGTGGGCACCCCCCGGCAGCAGAGCAAGGCCCTGAAGAAGCAGGCCAGCCTGCTGGACCGGGTACAGGCCGACATCGCCCGCCTGCAGAACGAGCTGGGCCCGGAAGATCGCACCAAAGTGGACGAGTACCTGGCGAGCGTGCGCGAGGTGGAGCGCCGCATCCAGATCGCCGAAGCGAGCGTTGCCGACAATCCCGCACCGGACATGGACCGGCCCGTCGGTGTGCCTGCGAACTACGCCGACCACGCCCGGCTGATGTTCGACCTGCAGGTCCTGGCGCTGCAGTCCGACCTGACGCGCGTCATCACATTTCAGCTAGCACGTGAGGGCAGCACCAGGAGCTACAACGAGATCGGCGTGGCCGAACCGCACCACCCCCTGACGCACCACGGCGGCAACCAAGAGCTGATCGACAAGTTCGCCAAGATCAACGCGTATCATGTTTCGCTGTTCGCATACTTGCTTGAGCGGCTCAAGTCCACGCCGGACGGAGACGGTTCCCTGCTCGATCATTCCATGTACTTGTACGGCAGCGGCATGGGCGATCCCAACCTGCACGACCACATCAACCTGCCGATGCTGGTGGCGGGCGGCGGAGCCGGCAAGCTGAAGGGCGGGCGGCATATCCGCTACGCGGAGCGCACGCCGCTGGCGAACCTGCACCTGACGCTGCTGGAGAAGGCCGGGGTGCGCATGGATTCGTTCGCCGACAGCCGCGGCAAGGTCGAAGAGCTGCTGTCGATCTGAATCCGACCGCAGCGCAACGGGAGGCACCGTGCGACTCGTCACCCCTCGGAAGGACGCGCGCCGCAGGGCCGCGCACGGACTGCGGCGCATATCGCCGGTGCGGGGTGGGTTCCTGGCGGCCTGGGCGTTCCTGGCGCTGCTGGCGGCAATTCCGCTCGCGGGCTCCGGCGGCTCGGCGGCAGCGGCAGCAGCCGAGAACCTGGACCGGGAGGCTTTGCGGTCGCTCCTAGAGAGCTCGGCGGATGTGAACGCGCCGCAGGCCGACGGCATGACGGCCTTGCACTGGGCCGCCCGGCATGACGACTTGGCCATGGCCGAGCTGCTGGTTGCGTCCGGGGCCGAAGTCGATGCAGAGAACCGCTACGGCGTCAGGCCGCTCACGTTGGCCTGCCTGAACGGCAGCGCTGCGCTCGTCGAGCTGCTGCTCGGCGCGGGAGCCGATCCGAATGCCAGCCTGCCGGGCGGTGAGACCGCTTTGATGACGGCCGCGCGCACGGGGCGGGTCGGCCCTGTGCAAGCTCTTCTGGCCCGTGGGGCGGAGATGCACGCCAAGGTCCACGGTATGGGGAGACAGGAGGGCGCAGGTGCCAACGCGTTTCTCTTCCGCATGCGGGATCCCGGGATCTTCGATTTCGAGACGAAACCTGAGCAGACGGCGCTAGTCTGGGCCGCGGCCGAAGGGCATGCCGCGGTTGTGGCCGAGTTGATCCGGGCGGGGGCGGACTTCCGGCTCAAGCTCGATTCGGGGTTCACACCGCTCCTCTTCGCGGTGCGGAACGGCCACATTGAGGTTGCGAGGACGCTGGTGAGCGCCGGTGTGGATCCGAACGAGCGCGTGGACCCCCATCCCGATTGGCGTCATTCCGGTTACGGCGCCAAACTGCGGCCCGGCGCTACCGCCTTGCACGTGGCCGTCGAGAACGGTCGTTTCGAACTTGCCGCTCACCTGCTGGATGTCGGCGCGGATCCGAATGCAGCCGGCCTCGACGGGTACACAGCACTCCATGCCATCGCCGGAGCCCGCAGGGTGCCGCCGGGCGACGCCAATCCCCCTCCCGATCCGACGGGGAGCCTGACCAGTCTCGACTGCGTGCGCGAGCTAGCCGCCCACGGGGCGGATCTTGATGCCAGAATGACCGGGACGGGCTTGGTCAATCTGGGGGTCCGCGTGGTGGGGCCCACGGCCTTCCTTGCAGCGGCTCAGACCTCCGACATCGCGCTCATCAGGACTCTGGTGGAATTGGGCGCTGACCCGACCCTGACAGCCGGCGGCGGCCGCACAGCGCTGATGCTGGCCGGCGCGCGCATGGGGACGGAGCGGGAGGTCGTGGGCACGATGGACCTGTTGCTCGAGCTGGGCGTCGATGTCGAAGCGGTGGACAGAAACGGGGAGACCGCGCTGCATGCGGCCGCGTACTTCGACCGGGCCGAACCCATCAAGCTCCTAGCCGCGAGAATCGCGGATCCCGAAGTCTGGAGTCTCAAGAACAAGCACGGCTGCACGCCTCTGGCCATCGCCGTGGGCTTTCGAGGGCCGCGCAGCTTCCGGCCTCGGCCTGTAGCCGAAGCAGCGATCCGCGAGGCGATGCTGGCTGCCGGCGTCGTGCCGCCGGAGAGGGTCGTGGTCGCCGCGCAAGCGCCGACAGAGTACTAGGGGTTCCCCTCGAACGCCGGTTGGCAGCGCCCGTCGCTGTTGGAACCGCCGGGCGATTCCGGCACCTCCCGCCTAGCCGAGCCACTCCGTGGGCATGCCGGCTGGTTGAGAGCTGGCCAGGGCAGATGCCTGCGCGGCCACCGGAGGCGAGAGCAGCGCTCCCGGGGCACGAGTTTCTGCCTGGCTTCCGCGAAGGCCCGCGCCCGGCGGCCCTCATGCGAAGTACACCAGCATGAAGGCCGTCAGGAATGCGAGCAGCCAAGCCCACGGGCGCTCGCTACGCCAGAACGGCCGGACCGGCTCGGCCGGCGGGCGCCCGCGCTGGGTGAAGGCCCCGGCGCCGTCCGGAGGCCGTGCGCTGAGGAGACTGACTGCAACGAGGACTGCCGTCGCAAACAGGGCCGTGAGTGCGGTGCGATGCAGAAAATTCAGCTGCGGGCCCAGCAGCCCGCGCAGAGCTGTTGCTGCACTCGAGGGCCCTCCGGCCCAGGCGCCGTAGGCCCATTCCGCGGCGAAGGAGAAAACGGGGGAAGCCAGCATGGCCCAGAAAGCGCCGGAGGCCGTGGCCCGTCTCCACAGGACGCCCCCCAGAAAGGCTAAAGCCATGCCTGGCACCAGATGGCCGATCTGAGCGGGGACCTTGAGGAAGAAGTTGTCGGCGGCATCTTCGCTGTAAATGCCGACGGCGATGGAGCCCGCCACGACGACAAAGACCAGAATCGCAAGGCGACCAACCAGAATGAGCCGGCGTTCCGACGCCGCAGGGTCGATGTAGGGACGATAGAAGTCGAACGTCAGCAGCGTGGCGCCGGAGTTCATCATGGAATCGATGCTGGAGAGAATGGCCCCGATCAACCCGGCTGCAATGAGGCCCACGAGTCCGTATCCTGCGGGCACCACCATCTTCACGAGCAGCGGGAAGGCATCGTCCGGCAGAGGCAGGGCGTCGATGTCGCCGCTGGCCAACTGCGATTCGAAGAGGAAGCCGGCGGCGACGCCGGTCGCAATGGAGACGAACGGGATCAGCAGCTTCAGGAATCCAGCCGCCACGATCCCCATGCGTGCGTCGAATTCGCTGCGAGCCGCAAGGGCACGCTGTGCGATAAACTGGTTGGTAGACCAGTAAAAAATGTGGATAATCAATAGGCCGGTGAACACACCGGTCCACGGTAGC
This sequence comes from Bryobacterales bacterium, assembly GCA_965213745.1. Classification (GTDB taxonomy): domain Bacteria; phylum Acidobacteriota; class Terriglobia; order Bryobacterales; family UBA6623; genus VXMF01. The sequence continues at coordinate 459,096 of CBDBZZ010000025.1, forward strand.
TGCGGGTGATCGGTCGGCAGGTAGAGATGGAACTTCTGCTCGGCCTGCGGAAGCGCCGCATCTTTGGCAAGCAGGCCTGTGAGACCTCCGATCTCCGGCTGGCCGAACACAAGCGCGGCGATGAAGATCCCGGCCAGCAGGAGCAGCAAAGACTGTATGAAATCGGTCCAAATGACCGCCTTCAGGCCTCCGACGATGGTGTAAGTGGCAGTGACGACGGCAAGGATGAGAACCCCGGTTGGGTAGTCGATTGCGAGTAGCGTATCGTCCAAGAGGTAGCTCATGGCCCGGGCCCCTATGTAAAACCCCAGTGCCATGCGCACGATCACGATCATGAGAATGTTCAGGGCGGAGTAAAGGACGCTGCTGCGCTCGTCGAAACGCTTGGCAAGGTACTCCGAAAGGGTGTACAGGCCTATCCCGCGGTAGAGCGGCAGGAACACGAAAGCCAGAATGAGAAGCCCCGCGATCGCCCCGTATTCAAAATGGGCCTGCGCGAAGCCGATCGAGTAGCCGATGCCGAGCATGCCGACCAAGTGCTCCGCGCTGACGTTGGTGCCGAAGATCGACCCGGCGACGCCCCACCACGGAATGCTCTTGCCGGCCAGATAGAAGTCCTTGGTGTCCTCTTCCTTGCGTCCCGCCCATAAGCCGATCGCCAGCACTCCGGCGATGCTGGCGAGAAAGATTGCGATATCGAAGCCAGTGAGGGAGACAGGCACCGCCCAAAGGGTACAGCATGCGCGGAGGCAGGTCTGCGGCACTTGGCGAGCACTTCGTCGATGGCCCGCTCGCTTTGCTTGAGCAGCTCGACCAGCGGGGTCAGCGGTGGCCCGTCCTGCGCCAGCCAGTCCGGCTCCCGGCTGCGGGACGCGCCCGGCACGATCTTGCCCGCTGTCTTCCTCGGCGGCTGCTCCTCTCCGTTGGGGAGCACCCGCCGGCATTCCCCAGCCGGGCAGGCGGCGCCACCGACTTCCCAATACACCTGGGACAGCCTCGGGTGCTGTCGCCCCATGGGCAGGAGCGCAGGAGAACAAGGACCGCCGCGAGGCCTCCTCGAGCGGCGACGCCTAGGCCGCTCCGGGGTCGAGTCCCGCCGGCCAAGACCTCAGCCTGTTGGCGCTGGCGAACTCCTACTCCGCACCTTGGCTGGCCGCATTCGTCTGGACAACAGCAGAGAGCTCGCCAAGGCGCGACTGGATTGGGAATTGCGCAGGATGCGCTCCCCGGGGGGCTGCAGCTGTCCGACCGGCGACAAGCTCTCGGCTCCAGTCCGGGAACGGCTGGCTTGGATAGCCTGCGAGCGGCGTCCAGGCAGCGGCCCGGTCGTCGCCTGAGCCGGGTTCAATCCGCGCTGCGGGGCTCGGTGGCGTTAGTTCTCCCTCCTGCAGCCCCAAAAGCGGCATCCGGCCTGGAATTCGCCGATGCAGCCCGCGTGCGGTCCTGGGGGGCAGGCCCTTGGCCCGTTGGCCCGGCTGACCGCGCCAAGCACTTGCCCAATTCCGGTGCGGCACGAAGCAACCAGGGCTACCGTGCCGCCAGTCGCGTGCGCTACTACCAGATTCCAAGTAGCTTCCACCACAGTGCGCCGACTGTGCACCACACGAGAATGTTCCAGATGGCAACCAAGAAACCCGCCCGCCACCATTCACCGAATGTAGCGTAGTCCTGCGCATAGAAGATCGGCGAAGGAACTGTGCCGTAGTGCGTCAGGCCGGCTGAGAGGTTGGCTAAACAGGCGAAAAGGAATACCGTCAGACCGAGCGGAGCCCCGTTTTCCAAAAGCAGCAAGAGAAAGACAGGAAACATGGTCAGGAAGTGCATGGTGATGCTGGCCAGGCCGTAGTGCGCGAAAAAGTAGATCGGCACCGCGACAACGAGCATCAGTGTCCAGGAGATGTCGCCGAGGATGCTGCCGATCGAGTCCGTCAGAGCCCGTGGCACGCCCGAGTCGCTGAGCGCTCTGCCCAGCGTGATGACGCCGCCGTACCAGATCATGATGTCCCAGATCGAATGCTGCCGAACGGCTTCCTGCCAGCGTAGGGCTCCGCTCAGCAGCAGCACGCCCGCACCTGTGACCGACGCCAGGGCGACTGGCACGGAATGCATGCTGGAGGTGACCCATAGGGCGCACACGACGGCAACTACTCCGAGGGTTGTCCACTCCCGAGACGCCATCCCTCCGAGTTTGCGGAGTTCGTCGCGCGCGAACTGGCGGGCGTGGGGCGTCCGCTGGATCTCGGGGGGCACGAGTCGGCCGACGATCCAAACGATCCCGGCTATGCTCGCAATGCCGGGGACCACGCCGGCCGCCGCCCAGCGGCCCCAGGTCAGTTCGTAGTTGGCTAAGGTCCGGGCCACATCCACCGCCACGAAGTTTCCGGCTTGCCCCGTCAGGAACATCGCCGTCGCCGCGATTTCGCCCTGGTATACGGCAACCATCAGGAATTTCCCGAGCATTCCGGCGGTTGCGCCGGGGTGGGAACCGTAGAGCTCGGCGAGGCTGCGGGTGATGGGCATGATCACCCCTCCGGCCCGCGAGGTGTTCGATGGAATCATCGTCGCCAGCGTCACATCGCTCAGGATCAGCGCGTACGCCACGCCGCTGGAGCTCGCGCCGAAGTGGCGCACGAACAGCAGGGCCACCCGCTTGGCCAGCGAGGTGGCGATCAGCACGTGCGCGATCAGCAGCGCTCCGACCACAAGCCAGACCGCCGGCGTGGCGAAGCCGGATAGGGCCTGTTCCAAGCTGAGGGACCCAGTCCAAACGGCAGCCAGCAAAGCCAGAAAGAGCACAGCGCCTCCCGGCAGCGGACGCGCCACTAGCCCGGCGATAGCTGCGGCGAATACTCCTAGGAGTCGCCAGCCCTCATCCGTGATGTTGTCCGGTCTTGGAAGCAGCCAGTAGATGGCCATCCCCAACAAAACCACCGCGGCGAGGCGCTTAGCGTACGACACTTCAGCTACCTGGAGACATTGGCTCACGAGCGGGTATTGTACTAAGCGGAAAGCGGCCGAAGGACGTGAGGGTCTTCCTGAAGCTCCGGCAGCTACGCTAGACGTTCCTGAAGATCGGTTTGTGCCGTCAAGCGAGCTTGATCTAGTCTGATTTGGTAGATTCTGCCCTGCATGTGCATCCGACTGACGACAACCGAACTCGGGGGGATGAGCGTTGGCTCATTCCGTCCCATGATTCCCGGCACCTGAAGGCGCTTCGGCAGACCTTGGACGTGTGCGAGCACCGTGCGGAGAACGAGTGCCTGCACGCAGTGGAACGCGTGCTTCTCCCCATCGTCGCCCACCTCGCGGGGAGCCGCGAGGTGGAGTTCAGTCTCGTCCGTGCTACCGTCGATTTGCGCGATGTCCGGGAGGGCATCCGGGATCTCCACGCAGGCCGCACGCAGCTCCCGGACTATTACAGGGTCGCCGCGGTGCTCTCGCGGTGGGCCTCGGGCCCCGGCGGATTGCAACGGGTCGCGGGGACCGCTCCGTGAACGCCGCCAGGCTCCGGGGCCAGATCCGCAAGACCCTGCTCCACGTGGAGACGGGGGAGCGCCGCCGCGTGTCCGAAATTCTCGCGGGCCGCGATCGCCATCGCCGCGCTGGTCCGGTTCTACTACGCCTTCGTCACCTACCTCATCCTCACCCCTTTCCTGCGGTTTGCGGGGGCTTTCCAGGGCGTGCCGCCCACCGCTCCGTTGTGGCCCCTGGACCTGCTGGCACCCTTCGCGGGCTTCGCGTGGCTCGCGCGGGTGGAGCTCCTCACGGCGGCGGGCGCGTCCGCGGCGCTGCTGGCGGCGCTCCGGCCGGGCGTGCCGCTCTTCCGCGGGGGGGTTTTTCTGTACGTCGCGCTCGTCATCGCCCTGAAAAACTCCTACGGCGGCATCGACCACGGGGCCCATCTGTTCATCTATGCCTCGTTCGGGTTGCTGTTCCTGCCGTCGGCGATCGGGTGCCCGGAGCAGATGTCGCGCCGGGAGGCGATGGGCTGCAACGCGGCCTTCTGGCTGACGCAGGCGCTGCTGCTGCTGTGCTACAGCCTCAGCGGCTTCTGGAAATTCTGGTTCAGCAACATCCAGCTGCTGCGCCCCGACACTTTCAGCAGGGTTGTCCTAGGCAACTTGGTCCGCCAGCTTGGTAGGCCCGTGCCGCCTCTGGTCCCTTGGCTCGTGCAGTACGAACACTGGGGCCAACTCCTCCATCTGGCGTTTTGCTATGTCGAAGCGGCGATGCTCGTCTGCCTGTTCCGGCCGCACTTGCAGGTGTTGTTCGGAGTTGTCGCGATCCTGTTCCATTGGGGGCTCAGGTGGCTGCTGGGCTTTTCCTCCTATCCTTACATCGTGATCTGGTTCCTGTTCCTGGTCTTCTCGCCGTTCGCCGCGGCACGGTTCTCGCCGTTCGCGACGGCGCGGTCGCTGCCGCTACTCGGCATTCCCTTCCGGGCGTGGGCGGGCTGGAGGCGCGCGGAGGCAGGGGCCGGAGAAGGCGTGGCTGGTGTACGATGGCGAGTGCCCGTTCTGTGCGCGTTATGCGCGCCTGGTCGATGTGCGAGACGCCGTCGGCGAGCTGGTCTTCGTGAACGCCCGCGACGGCGGGCCGGTCGTGGACGAGGTCCGGGCCCTGCCGTGGGATCTGAACCAGGGCATGGCGCTGAAGCTGAACGGACGCTACCGGCTCGGCGACGAGGCCCTGCACACCTTGGCGCTGCTGTCGCGGAAGAAGGGCGCCTTCGGCGTCCTGCACCGTCTCGCGCTGGGCTCGCGGGCGGTCGCGTGGCTCGCCTACCCGCTGTTGAAGCTCGGCAGGCGGCTGGCGCTGAGGGCGAAAAAAAGCTCCGGCCCTGTAGTAGGGCACGCCTCGCAACCCTCGCTGCGGGCATCCCGCCACCGACCGCTCTCGGTGGGGAACCTCGCTGCATCCCTACGCAGCCTCCCTCCAGGACTGCCCTGGTCCGCCCCCAGCAGACTTCCGAGCAAGCTCCGCGACGCGGGTTTCCGCGCAATCGAAACAACTCCGTTCGCAGCACCTTGCGCCTATACCGATCGCGTCAAAAGTCGTGTCCTCAGAATGCAGGCAAGAATAGACTTGCAGTCTGCCTCTCAAAAGAAGGCCTGCACCTGCTCCGGAGCTCCTTGCAAAAATTGGAAAGCAGCTTCTAGGTTGGCCCGCAGCTGGGCTTCGATCTTGCTCAGCTCGCGACGGGACCCGCCGCTGGACCAAGGCACCTGGCCGTTCCACTGGATTGACTGGAGGCGGGTAGGTCGGCTGAAAACAGAGCTCTATTGCGGCCTGGTTCGCCGCCAACCACTCCGGAATTATCTGTGTGCGGTGAATCCTGCAATTGTCGACTACTAACAGAATCTTCCAGTCTGCCTCCTTAGCAATCTGCTCCAGAAACTCCCGGAAGACCTCCGCCGTGACAGGCCTTCCCGCACCCTGTCCTAGAGCCGGCCCTCCGGGCCGCTGACCGTCAGCAGGTGGAGGCGGAAGCGCCCGCTGGACACCCACGAGGGAGACTGACCGCGGAGGCCCCCAGTGCGTCCGCACACGCTCGGCGCAGCCAGGCCGGACTCGTCGGCGCAGGCGAGCATGCCTCCCAACTCCTGGGCACGGCGAAGGAGCTTACTAGTTTTGCCAAAAGTAACCCTGATTCCCGGTTGAAAATTCCGGCACCAGACGGAATGTCTTGTTCTACAATGATTTAGATGGCCCTCGGGGTGTTCGCGGATTTCACCTCGGGGGTGCATCTCGATTTTTTTTGGAGGCCCCCCTTGCCCATGTCCCCCGACAGCGCTCCCACCCTGGCTTACGGCGTCTGCGACGACGACTTGACGGGCCTAGCCGGGCTCGGCGTGGTGGCCCGGCTGGCCCGGTTCCTCGGGCTGCCCGAGCAGCTGGCCGCCTCGGTCCGCCTCCAGCGCCGCCGGCGCGGTTGCAGCGACGTGCAGATGCTGCTGGCGCTGATCTACTCGGCCTGCGCCGGCGCGGGGCACCTCCACGCGGTCGACGCCTGGGGGCCGATGACGTCGCCCGCCGAGCTTGCGGGCTGCGGGCCGTGCCCGACAGCCGGGGGCTCGGCGCAGACCTGCAGCGGATGCACGAGGCGGCCCTGGAGGGGGTTGCGGGAGTGCGCGCGGCTGGTCAGCCGGCGGCTGGGGCCGCTGGTGGCGCAGGCGTGCGGGCAGCGGTGGGGCTCCGTCCCGGTGTTCGTGGACGGCACGGGGATCGAAGTGGAGGGCCAGCTGTGCGAGAACGCCGGGCGCGGCTACAACGGCGAGAAGCAGTACTGGCTGCACTCGGTGTTCGTGGGGGCGGCGTGGGTCAGCGCCCGGCTGAACGCGGGCGGCACGGATGTGCGGGGGGATTGGCGGGAGCAACTGGACCAGGATGTGGCACCCTGGCTGACCGGGCGGCAGCCGGTGGGGCTGCGGGGCCGCCAGCGCGGACTCCTGCAAAGATCTGGCGAGCTACTGCCGGCGGAAGGGCTGGGAGTATTCCGGGAGCGGGACCGATCCGCGCCAGAAGGCCCCGATTCTGCGCTTGGCGGCCGCGATGGGGCTGCGGGAGGACGAGTGGGAGCCTCTGGACGCGGCGGGCAAGGAGCGGGCGCTCGTGGTGGCGTACCGGCCGGCCCGCTAGCCGGAGGAGCAGGTGTACGTTGGTGATCCGGCGCGACGGGGACGGGGAGCAGCGGCTGCTGGAGCCGGTATGCACGGTGATTTTGGTGAGCCACGACCGGCTGCCGGTGGCGGAGCTGGTGCGGCGGCACCGCGGCCAGCAGGGGCAGGAGAATGCGTTCCAGGGGCCGCTGACGGACCTGGGTTTGCAGCATCCGCCGTGCCGCTCGCATGCGGCGCATCAGGGGTTCTACCTGGGCGGGCAGATTGCGCAGCTGCTGCTGCGGCTGCTGCAGTACCAGGCGCTGCCGGCCGCGGCGCGGCAGCCCGGGCTGCGGCCGCTGATCCGGTGCTTCGTGTGCAGCGTGGGGCGGCTGACGCACAGCGCGCGGCGGCTGCGGCTGCTGTGCAGCAAGAGCAACCTGTGGGTGGACTGGCTGCTGCACGCGGCGAGCCGGAGGGAGCCGGGCTAGGGCTGGGGCGGCGCGGCCGGAGCCGCGCCGGGCATAGCCGCAGGGGACCGACGCGGAGCCCGCGGGGGGATCCGTGCGCCCGGAGCCGGGGGCGCAGTGGCCGCGGTGCGGGTGCAGGCCGGCGCAGGGGCTTGCGGGGGGGGCCAAGTCGCTCGGCGACGGGCTGAGGGGCCCGCGCCGGGCCCCCCCCTCAAGCCCTACGGCCCCCTCAACCGCCATTTCGGGAAATTAACCGGGAATCTAGGAAAGTAATGGCAAGCAACCCACCAATAGAATCAATGGCTTGCGGAGCCTTTTGGTGCAATTACTTATGAAAACATCATGAATCATGGCCACACGCTTGGCGGACTTGGTACCCGATTGCCGGATTGAGGCTGCATTCCAACTGGCCTTCGGTCGTCAACCGGGCCACGACGAATTGGCTTGGACGCGAGAGTTCCTCGAAGCCATGGCGGTCCATCATGCCGACCACCAAGCCCAGCCACGCCAGCCCCCGACGATGTGGTGCATCGCCTCACGAGCGAGCTGACGGGCGAGAGATTCAAGTTCGTGCAGCCCGCCTACAGCGGTCCGTACGAGCACAATCCGCATCCGAGCGAGTCCTCGCCGGAGACTAGGGCTCTGGCGGGTCTGGCGCTCGCTCTGTTCAACTCCAACGAATTCGTCTACGTGTACTGAATATGAAACGCCGAGTCCTCACTGCCAGCCCTTCCCGGCGCGAGTTGCTGTACCACTCTGGTATGGAGCTCGGTGCCATCGCGCTTTCGGTGTTGCTGCACCAAGAGCGTGCCAAGGCGGGCGAACTGGCCCCGCGGCCCGGCCAGCATGCGGGCAGGGCCAAGAGCTGCATCTTCTTGCTGATGGAAAGCGGGCCGAGCCATATCGACACGCTTGATCCGAAAACCAAGTTGGCCGACCTCCACACGACCGAGTTCGTCAAGGAGTGCAACAAGTTCGAGGCTTGGACTTGGTTCCGATTGGCTGGCTCTACCTGTAGTTCTGATTGCAGCACTCTCGTCCTTGCAAGTCCCGCTGCAAGCGCAAGGCACAGCCTAGCCGATCATCGGCTAAGCGTACATCGTCGGTTCCGAAGGCGAGCACTTGGTGTGCCAAGTGCTGTGATCGAACTGCATTCCGTCTCAATGGATGCGCCCGCGGACAGTGCCGAGGTTGGGCCCGCCACCGCCGAGACCGATGAACTGGGACCGTACCGCTTCGACGATGTGGCGGAGGGCTGCTATTTCCTCAGCGATCCTCCGCTGGCTTGAACGGCCAGAGCGACATCGTCTGCGTGCCCACTGAGAAACTCTCGACCTGGCACCGGCACGATGCTCGGTCAGCGCGGCTGCAGCGGTCGCAAGGAAGCATCCACCTCAAAGATGCCACAGCAAGCGATCCGCACGATTTCAGCAAAAAATGGTAGCCAGACCTTTCCCAACCGTCTGGCGAGGTTGAGTTGTGAGGGGTTATGGACCGGTTCACCATACGAGGCGGAATCGTCGCGGCCCTCACACCGTCCTTCATGTCCGGCGTTGAGACCGCAGGCCGACTCGGTGGTAATCGTGGGTGCAGTCTCCGACGCCACCGCAGGGGTAGTCCCCGGCGTGGAAATCCATCTTGCCCGTGTCGTGAAGGGCACCCCCTCATAGGGCTCATACCGACGTGAACGGCTACTTCAGTGGAGTCAACCACCGGCGGCGGAAACCACTCGATGCTCGGCGAGGATGAACCTTCTCTACATTCAACGGCTGAGACGAGCATCACGACGAGCACCGGGAAGCGAACGGTCTCAGGTCTCACCAAGCGCGTGGAGCGCGGCGCAAGGAGGTCACGGCTTCACTCGGACGACCAGTTCAGTGACCTCGACATCGACAGTGCCGAATCGAAACTACGTCTAAACGGGCTCTTCCTGGAGGTCTCTGGACCGGACGCTCAGTCAAGCCGATTCGACGATCCTCAACTCGGGGCGGACCACTCCTGTTGATTCCACGCAGCCAGTTCTTGCGGATCAAGCTAGCCCTAGACGCCGTTCTTTTGCCATCTCCCTGCTTCAACCAGTTGGCGGAGCATGCTCCCGCCTTCCGCCACTGCCAAGCCTTTAAGCACATGTTTGAACTTGATATAACAGCAGCCCGCATGCCATATGACCAATTCGCTTGACTGTGGTGACAGGTCTCACTACGATTCAGATACTGCAATGTGCGCCCGACCCTCGTGGGCGCTGCGTTGGCCTCTCAAAGATGAAGCGCCTCAGGTTCTCGACGATCATCCCTCATACGGGTGGCACCCTACCGGTCAAGACCGTGACGGCGGTGGTCGTGGGTGCGCTCGTGTACGGCTCCCTTCTTATCGCGCAGCGCAAACCTTCGTTCCAGGCCCCGCCGCCCACGAAGAAACCGATCGTGCAGGGGAAGAAGATCCCGGAAGATCGTTTCGGCATCGCCTACGACGATGTCTTCCATCACATGCATTACGATCAGCCGCTACGGCCGCAGATGCATTACACACCGATCACCGGGCAGATTGGGGACGCCACCGGGCTGATTCTATACAAGGGCGTCTACCACCTTTTCTACATGTACGACGAGTGGTCCAGGAGGCGGAGGTTCAACAAGAGTTGGGGCCACGCCGTCAGCAACGATTTGATTTTTTGGGAGCAGCAACCGCAGATCTTCAACACACGCCTCGACAACGCGCCCGGAAGCGGAAGCGGAAGCGTCGCCTGGAACAACACGCTCGGGCTGCAGTCGGGAGTGGGGAAGACGCTGGTGGTCTTCTACACCGACTACGGCCGGGGGACTTCCGTTGCCTTCAACCGCGACGCGGGCAAGACCTGGATTCGCCACAAGGACAATCCGGTTATCCCGCGGCACGAGACCCGGAACGACCGTGATGCGAAGGTGTTCTGGTACAAGCCGGACCAATCTTGGCGGTTGATTCTCTACGAGACGCCCGGCTTTACGTTCTATAAGTCGGAGGACCTGCTGCACTGGGAACGGCTCAGCAGCGTAGACGGCTTTTACGAATGCCCCGACTTCCTCGAAATCCCGGTCGACGGAGACGAGAAGAACAAGAAGTGGGTGCTCATCGACGGCGACGGCTCCTACCGAATCGGCGATTTTGACGGCACGAGCTTCACGTCCTCCATGGAGAACGCCTACGCGAACCGAGGCGTGGCCCGCGACGCCTGGAGAGGAGCCGACCGCGAAATCTACGCCACGCAGGCCTGGAGCCACTCGTACGAGGGCGATGGGCCCTTCTATCAGATGGGCTTCATGTTCTTGCCGGACGGAGCGGACCACGATCGCACTTGGAGCCAGCAACAGATCTTCCCGGTCGCGCTGACGCTCGAGACGATCGCTGGCGATGTCCGACTGTGCCGCAATCCGATCAATGCGCTCAAACAATTGCGATACGACCCGCATCTTTGGACTGACCAGGAGGTCCAGCCTGGGGACAACCCCCTCGCCGAGTTGGACGGCGACGTGTTCGAAATCATCGCCGAGATTGAACCCGGTCAGGCAACGGAGATCGGCTTTCGCATCAGGGGTGAACCCCTGACTTACTCAGCCACGGACTGGCGGCTGACCTTCATGGAATCGGACGCATCCCTGTCCACGGTGGATGGCACAGTCAAGCTGCGCATGATTGTGGACCGGGGCTCTGTCGAGGTCTACGCCAATCAAGGCGAAATCACCTTCACGAAGCTCTTCTATCCGGACCCTTCGAACATGAACCTGGAGTTCTTCTCCAAGGGAGGGACCGCCAAGATCAGAGCGATGGAGGTCTACCGCCTCGAGTCCATCTGGTTGAAGCGCGAACAAGAGCTGGGTTACTTCAGGGACTCAGCGCAAGGCAAGAGGTGATCCCAGCTATGCTCGACCGCCGCCGATTTCTCGGACTCTCCGCCGCCGCTCTGGCGTCACAAGCCTGTTCGACCATGACCGAGTCTGCGGCGGAGGACGCTCCGCCGAACGTGCTTTTCCTGGCCGTCGACGACCTCAACACTTGGCTGGGCTGCATGGGAGGCCACCCCCAGACGAAGACTCCCAACATCGATCGCCTTGCAGCCCGCTCGGTCGTATTTCACAACGCGCACTGCCAAGCGCCGATTTGCGGACCGTCGCGGGCGAGTCTGATGTCCGGCTATCTGCCGTCCACCACGGGAATCTACGGTCAGATCTCAGACAAGGACCTACGCGAGGCTTCACCGGAAACCGGCTCCACGCCCTTTCTTCCCGAGTGGTTCGGCCAGAATGGCTACCACACAATGGCCGTTGGAAAGCTCTTCCACCAACACGCCCCGGAAGGCGCCTTTGCCGAGTCGGGCGGCCGGGCTGCTGGCTTCGGGCCACGGCCGCCGAAGCGCATGAAGTGGGATCGCGAGGGGACCAGCACGGACTGGGGAGCGTTTCCGGAAACCGACGAGGAGATGCCGGACTTCGGTACGGCGGAATGGGCGGCGGAACGGATCCAACGCGAGTACGCTAAGCCGTTTTTCCTCGGGGCCGGCTTCCTGCGCCCGCATGTCCCTTGGCACGTACCGAAGAAGTGGTTCGACATGTTCCCGTCGGACGAGCTCGAGATGCCACCCTACCAACCTGGCGATCAGGACGACGTGCCGGAGATCTCTCGTCAGCTGCATGCCTTGCCGATGATGCCGACGGCAGACTGGGCGATTGAGTCGGGTCAGTGGAAAGATATCGTCCAGGCGTACCTAGCCTGTGTCGCTTTCGTGGATGCGCAGATCGGCAAGGTGCTCGACGCACTTGATGCGAGCCCCCACGCCGATAGCACCTACGTCGTGCTGTGGGGGGACCACGGCTACCACATCGGCGAAAAGAACCGTTTCGGCAAACACTCCGTCTGGGAAGAGGCGAGCAGGACGCCTCTGATGATCGCCGGCCCGGGGATCGCGCCTGGAATAACTCGGAAGCCGGCCGGGCTGATCGATCTTTACCCGACGCTACTGGACCTGTGCGGCCTGCCTGTGAATCTGGCCAACGAAGGCCATAGTCTCCGCCCCTTGCTGGCCGATCCGGCAACGGCAGACTGGCCGCATGTCGCTCTGACGACCTATGGCCGCAACAACCATAGTGTCCGCGATGAGCGCTACCGCTACATCCGCTATGAGGACGGGTCGGAAGAACTCTACGACCACGAAGACGACGCGCACGAGTGGAGCAATATCGCCGGCGACCCAGCCCGCGAAGCAACAAAAGAACGCTTGGCCACTCATCTGCCCGAAGTCAACGCGCCGTGGTCGGAGAAGTCGATCTACGACTACAACCCGTACTTGACGGAGCACAGAAAGAGGAATTTGTGAACGCCTTATGAGCCGCAAGGGAATCCGCCGAACCATCCCGCTCGCCGGTCATGTCTGGGCGCTGGCTGCAGCGCTCGCGTTCCCGGCGGCATCCTTCGCTGCCACCGACGGGACGAAGCCCAACATCGTGTTCATCTTCATCGACGACATGGGCTACGGCGATATCGGCCCTTTCGGTTCGACCAGCAACAAGACCCCCCATCTCGATCGCATGGCGGCGGAGGGACTCGTCCTGCGCCAGTTCTACGTCTCGAACACCAATTGCACGCCGTCGCGCGCGGCCCTGATGACCGGGACATTCGCGCATCGAATTGGCATGGACGGCGACGTGCTGTTTCCGGGCGAGCGGCGCGGCCTCAACCCGAACGAGACGACGATCGCGGAGATCATGCAAGGAGCGGGCTACACCACAGGCGCTTTCGGCAAATGGCATCTCGGGGATCAGCCGGAGCATTTGCCGCTCAAGCACGGCTTCGACGAATACTTCGGAATTCCGTATTCAAACGACATGTGGCCGGGGAACCTTAAGGGCCATCGTCACACCAAGGAGCCCTACACGCCTTTGCCAGTCGTTCGGAACGACCAGGTGGTCGCCTACGTGGCTGACGGCGCGGACCAATCGCTGCTCGCCGAGGCCGTTACCGACGCAGCGAACGAGTTCATTCGAAGACATCGGGCCGAGCCTTTCTTTCTCTATCTGCCCCACGCATACATCCATCGGCCGCGATACGCACGCCCGGAGATTGCGGAACGGGCCGGAGGGAACGTAAACCGAGCGGTCGTGGAGGAGGTTGACGACAGCATCGGACGCGTTCTCGATACGCTGCGAGCGCTCGGCCTCGGGGAAAAGACCTTGGTCATTTTCACATCGGATAACGGCGGCGCCGGCGGCATGAGCATGGGCCCTTTACGTGGCGGGAAGGGCGGTCCCAAGTACGAGGGCCACATGCGCGAGCCGACAATCACGTGGTGGCCCGGGACGATCCCCGCGGGCCAGACGACGGATGAGATCGTCTCGGCAGTCGATGTGCTGCCATCGCTGGCAGCGCTCGTAGGAGCGGCCCCGCCCGATCTCCAAATCGACGGCAAAAACGCACTCAATGTTCTGCTGGGCAAGCCGAACGCACGTTCGCCGCACAAGGTCCTGTTCTACGAGGACGAAGGTATCCGCCGAGGCAAGTGGAAGCTCGTCCGCGGAGCCAAGGGGCGATTCGAGCTGTACAACTTAGACTCGGATGTCGGCGAGACGAACGATCTCTCGGCAGTGCATCCGGCGCGGGTGAACGAGTTGCGCGCGCTGCTCGAGAAGCACGCGGCGGAGATCGCCGCCAACCAGAGGCCGGCGGGCGAGAGTGAGACGGCTCGCCCCCTAATCACAGAGCTCGGAGGTCTCCCCAAGCTGCGCGAACTCATGGGCGTCGACGATTTCCAGGCCGTACCGGAACGCCCCTGATAGAAGAGGGACCCATGCTGCAATCTTCTCGACCTCGTACCGCTCGCTCAATTCGCGCACTCGTCGCACTGGCGGCTCTATCCATTCTCTGTCCGGCACAGCAGCGCCCCAATGTGATCGTTGTTTTGACGGACGATCAAGGCTACGGCGATCTCTCCGCCCATGGCAATCCTGTGCTCCGGACGCCGAGCCTGGACAAGCTTCACTCGCAGAGCGTTCGGTTCACCGACTTCCACGTCGCCCCCATGTGTACGCCTACACGCAGCCAACTGCTCACGGGACGTGACGCGATTGACAACGGCGCCTCGTTCGTCTGCATGGGACGCTCGCTGATTCGAGAAGAGCTGCCGACCATGGCCGACATCTTCCAAGACGCCGGCTACGTCACGGGGCACTTCGGGAAGTGGCATCTGGGCGACAACTATCCGTTCCGCCCCCAGGACCGCGGCTTTCAGGAGACGATCCACCACGGGGCTTGGGGCATCACCTCGCTCGCCGACTATTTCGGCAACGACTACTTCAACGACCACTACCGCCACAACGGGCGCATCGAACAATACACGGGCTATTGCACAGACATCTGGTTCGAAGAGGCAATGTCCTGGATTCGCCGGCAGGCCCGCGCCGGGAAGCCCTTCCTGGTCTACCTGCCCACCAACGCTCCGCACGTGCCGTTGTGGGTGCCGCAGAGATACATCGACCCGTACCTGGGCAAGGTCGAATCCCGCGTCGCGAAGTTCTTCGGGATGATTGCCAACATCGACGAGAACATGGGACGGCTGACCCAGCTGTTGGACGAGTTGGGGATCTCCGACGACACGATTCTCGTCTTTGCCGGCGACAACGGAACCGCGCAAGGCGAAGCCGTCTTCAACGCGGGAATGCGCGGCAAGAAGCGTTCCCTCTACGAGGGCGGACATCGTGTGCCGCTGTTCGTTCGCTGGCAGACGGGCGAAATCGGTGCGCCCCGGGACATCGACGCCTTGACGCACATGCAGGACATCCTGCCGACGCTTCTCGATCTCAGCGGAGTTCGCGCCCCGACCCAGGCTGCTTTCGACGGCGTCAGTCTCGCACCGTTGCTGAAGGGAAATCAGCAAGACCTAAGTGATCGCATGCTGGTCGTGCAGTACGGCGGAGTCTTCGAGAAAAATCGCGACGCTGCAGTGATGTGGAACAAGTGGCGACTGGTCAACGGAAAGGAACTGTACGACGTCAGCAAGGACCTGGGGCAGGAGAGCGACATTGCCCGGGACTTCCCGGATACGGTCGCCAAGATGCGGGCGCACTACGACGAGTGGTGGGACAAGTTGATGCCCGCGGCCGAGGCCTATCAGCCAATCGTTGTCGGTGCGAGGACGGAGAACCCTGCCCGGCTGAGCGCTGCGGACTGGAACGGAGTGTACTGCGACAACCCCCGCTGCGTGCGAGGCGGCCAGAAGCTTTCGGGCCCCTGGAGCATTCGGGTCGAGCGGCCCGGGCGCTACCGCTTTTCACTCCGCCGCTGGCCGAAGGAGTCCGGGCTTGCCCTGCGCGAACCGGCGGCGCCTCTCCAAGGGAAATACGGTGACCTAATGGCCGGCAAGGCGTTGCCGATCACGGAGGCACGGCTGCGCGTGGGCGATTCGGAATTGCACAAGCGAGTGAACCGTGACGATCAGGAGGTCGTGTTCGAGACCGAGCTGGAGCCGGGCGAAATGCAACTCCAAAGCTGGTTCCTGGACGAAGCCGGCGAGTTGCTGGCCGGTGCCTACTACGTGGAGGTCGAGCGCGTTGTCAAGGCGGCTCAAGCCTCGGACTCCGCCTCGCTGTGTCCCCCGTCCGATTCCTCCTGTTTGGAGCAGCCGAAGTGATCGATTCGGGCTCTAGCGCCCAGGAATCCGAACAACAAGCTCGTCCTCTGGGCGCTCACCTCCGCCATGGCCGGATGCCTTTTCGGCTTCGACACGATTGTCGTTTCCGGGGCTGAGCAGAAGATTCAGGATATCTGGTAGTTCTCGGCCTTTCGGCACGGGCTAAACATCAGCGCCGCCCTGTGGGGCACAGTCGTCGGCTCGCTGCTTGGCGGCTGGCCCACGGAACAGTTCGGACAGCGCGCGACGCTGCTCTGGATCGGCACCCTTTACTGATCGCGTCAAAAGTCGTGTCATCAGAATTCAGGCAAGAATAGACTTGCAGTCTGCCTCGCGAAAGAAGGCTCGCACCTGTTCCGGAGCTTTTTGCAAAGACTGAAAAGCAGCTTCCAGGTTGTCGCGAAGCTGTGCTTCGGTCTTGCTCAGCTCGCGACGGACCCGCCGTTTGACCAAGGCCCCTAGCAGTTCCACAGGATTGACTTGCGGCGAGTAGGTCGGCTGAACATACAGCTCTGCTGCGGCTTGGTTCGCCGCCAACCAATCCTGGATTGTCCGGGCGCGGTGCATCCTGCAATTATCGACCATTACTGACTTTGCCAAAAGTAATTGCAGGTCTGGCCGTTTTCAACCTCTCAGCAGCTCCCCCGCGCCAACACACACATAAACTGGTCTATAGATGTTTTTTATCTGGGACATTTCCGCATAGAACCTCCCTGTGATTCATGCTATTATCAATTCATGAAGTTTCCAAGATTTCCCGACTTCCGCCGTATTCCCCATCGGTCCCGGCCCCCCATTAGAAAGCTGGTCGTGATCCAAGCCCGCCACGGCAAATCCCTCCGTGCCCTGGCCCAGGAATTCGGCATCGACATCCGCACAATCCGCACCTGGGTTTGCCTCTATGCCTGCTGTGGATTCCAGGCTCTCGGCCATCAGCCCAAACCGGGACGCCCTCCCTGCCTCTCCCCCGACCCAATGCAGATGATCCTCGCAACTCTGCAAGACAAATCTCCCGATCAGCTCCAGTTCGAGTTCGCCTACTGGTCGCTGAAGATTGTCCGGCCAGGGATCCTCGACCAGTTCCCAGTCAAGCTGTCCTTGTCGACGGTGCGCAGGGTCCTGCGACGTCTCGGCCTCACCCCGCAGCGCCCTCAGTTCCGGTCCTCCCAGCAGAATGCCGACGCGGTGCGGACTGGGATCGCAGCAACCTACCCCGCCCTCGCCCGGCAGGCGCAGGAGCAGGGAGCCCTGCTGCTCTGGGCCGACGCGGCCGGCAGGACCTCGCACTACCCCCGGGGCACTCCCTGGGGGCCCCGGGGCCGGACGCCTGTCGTCCAGCCCACGGGGGCGCGGTTCCGGCTGCACAGGCTGTCCGCGATCAGCCCCTCGGGAGAGATTGATTCCCTGATCCATGCCGGAACCGCCACCGCAGATACGTTGGAGCAGTTCCTGCAGCAGATTCCGGACCGGACGGAGGCTAGACCGCTTCCCGTGCTAGTGGACCGCCACAGAATCCACACATCCAAGCCTATAGAAGCCTGGAAAGAGCAGACCGAGGCACCGGTGGAGATTCACCTATGGCCGGCGTATTCTCCGGCATGGAACCCCACGGAGCAAGTCCGGTCGGTCGTCAAGCGCCGGGTGGGGAAGATTCTGGTCCGGACGGTTCGTCAGCTCAAGGAGCGCTGGGAGGAGGCCCTGCAAGCCCTGGAGGCCGACCCCACCAAGGTGCAGGGGTTCTTTCGCGAAGCCGACTGCGCCTAGACTTTTTCTGGTTGTTCCTTGCAATGACTTATGGCAAAATCAGTAACAGAATCTTCCGGTCTGTCTCCTCAGCGATCTGCTCCAGAAACTCCCGGAAGACCTCCGCCATGACAAAGCCTTCCCGCACCCCGTCCTAAAGCTGGCCCTCCGGGCTGCTGGCCGCCAGCCGGTGGAGGCGGAAGCGCCCGCTGGCCACCCGCCCGAGGGGGGCCTGACCGCGGATGCCCCCAGTGCGCCCGCACACGCTCTGCGAAGCCAGGCCGGACTCGTTGGCGCAGGCGATCATCGCTCCCAACTCCCGGGCTCGGCGAAGGATCCTGGGAAATTCTTGGTCTTGCCAGCGCTGCCCGTCAGCGAGCTCGTATTTGGTAGCGCACCGCTTGGGGCACTGCGGCGTGAGTTGGAGCCGCCGCAGGCTCCGCCGCCCCGGACGGAGGCCGAGCGCGAGGCCGCACCTGTCCAGCTAGGCCTGGCGGACCCGCTGCGTGGTCCGCAGCACGCACTCGACCTGGCCATGCTCGGGGGTTTTGTCGACCACCACGGCGTATGATCCAGTCGGACCGACCATGACAAGCGAAAAGTGGATTTCTTTCGACACAACTTTGGGCCCGGTCAGTAAAGGGATGGAGTGCGGCAATTGCCGGCCCTCCCCCATCTCGGAAAATTACTAATTTTGCCAAAAGTAATTGCAGGTCTGGCCGTTTTCAATCTCTCAGCAGCTCCCCCGCGTCAACACACACATGAACTGCTCTATAGATGCTTTGTATTTGAGACATTGTCGCATGGAATCTGCCTGGAACTCTTGCTGGTACAGATTCATGAGCTTCCCATCCGTGAGCGGCTTCCGACGCATTCTCCATCGGTCCCGCCCTCTCCTGAGGAAGTTGGTCGTGATCCAAGCCCGCCACGGCAAAGCTCTTCAAGACCCGGCCCAGGACTTCGGCATCGGCATCCTCACAATCCGCACCTGGCTTCGGCTCTAGGCCTGCTGCGGATGCCAGGCTCTCGGACAGCAACCCCAACCGGGACGCCCTCCCTGCCTCTCCGACAACCACAGGAAAATGATCCTCGAAACTCTGCGGGACAAATCTCCGGACCAGCTCCAGCTCGAGTTCGCCTACCGGTCGCTGCAAATTGTCCGGCCATGGATCCTCGACCAGTTCCCAGTCCAGCTGTCCCTGGCACCGGTGCGCAGGGTCCTGCGACGCCTCGGCAGCACCCCCCAGCGCCCCTAGTTCCGCACCTGCCAGCCAAACGCCGCCGCGGTGCGGACTGGGATCGAAGCAACCTGCCCCGCCCTCGCCCAGCGTGCGCAGGCGCAGGGAGCCCTGCTGCTCTTGGCCAACGCGGCCGGCAGGACCTCGCACGACCACCGGGGCACTCCGTGGGGCTGCCGGGGCCGGACGCCCGGCGTCCAGCCACGGGGGCGCGGTTCCGGCTGCACAGGCTGTCCACGAGCAGTCCCTCGGGAGCAATGTATTCCATGATCCATCTCGGCACCGCCGCCGCAGCCACGTTGGAAAAGTTCCCGCAGCAGATTCCGGACCAGCCGGACGCTAGACCGATTCACGTGATAGTGGACCGCCGCAGTATCCACACATCCAAGCACATACTGGTCGCGTCAAAAGTCGTGTCATCAGAATTCAGCCAGAATATACTTGCAGTCTGCCTCTCGAAAGAAGGCTCGCACCTGTTCCTGGGCTTTTTGCAAAGACTGGCAAGCAGCTTCCAGGTTGTCACGAAGCCGTTCTTCGGTCTTGCTCAGCTCGCGACGGACCCGCCGCTGGACCAAGGCCCCTAGCAGTTCCGCAGGATTGACTTGCGGCGAATAGGTCGGCTGAAAATACAGCTCTATCGCGGCTTGGTTCGCTTCCAGCCACTCCTGGATTGTCCGGGCGCGGTGAATACTGCAATTGCCCACCACCAACAGAATCTTCCGGTCAGCTTCCTCAGCGATCTGCTCCAAAACTCCCGGAAGACCTCCGCCGTGACAGTACCCTCCCGCACTGGGTCCTAGAGCTGGCCCTCCGGGCTGCTGGCCGCCAGCAGGTGGAGGCGGAAGCGCCCGCCGGCCACCCGCCCGACGGGGGTCTGACCGCACGGGCCCCAGGTGCGCCCGGACACGCTCTGCGAAGCCAGGCCGGACTCGTCGGCGCAGGCGATCATGGCTCCCAACTCCGGGGCACGACGAAGGAGCTGGGGGAACTCTTCGGCTTTCCACCGCTGCACGGCAGCGGGATCGTACCGGGTGGCGCACCGCTGGGGTCGCTGCGGGGTGAGTCCGAGCCGCCGCAGGCTCCGGCGCACTGGGGAGACGCTCAGGACGCTGCCGAACTTCTCCCCCCAGGCTTGGCGCACCCGCTGCGCGGTCCACCCAGCGAACTCGAATGGGTACTGATGGGGGTCTTGGTCTAGGACGACGATGCGGATCCAAGCCAGGTGCCGATCTGTCCCTTGGCGTGGTCTTCCCGTTCTTTTACGATCCCGCAGGCTTTCCATATCTCCCAGGAGGAAGCGTGAGATCCAGCGATAGATCGTGCGTATGGAGAAAGGGACGCAGGACTTTATCTGAGCCACAGACTTTCCCTCGAGGAAATGCAGGGCCACTTTTTTCGAACCTCGAACTTCTGGTCTGTAGTAAGGCACAGGGAGAAGAAGAATCTTTCTTTTTCCATACTAATGGAGTACAACAAATCCACTCTGCAGATCAATCGACGAAGGGATTCCCGAGACACGACTTTTGACGCGATCAGTACAAGCCTGGAAGAAGCGGACCGAGGTGCCGGTGGAGATGCATCGATGGCCGGCGCACTCTCCGGCATGGAACCCTGCGGAGCCAGTCCGGTCGGTAGTCCAGCGCCGGGTGGGGAAGCTGCCGGTCCGGACGGTCCGCCAGTTGGGGAAGCGCTGGGAGCAGGCTCTGCAAGCCCTCGAGGCCGACCCCACCAAGGTGCCGGAGTTCTTCCACGAGGCCGACTGCGCCTAGACTGTTTCTGGTCGTATCCTGCAATGACTTATGGCAAAGTCAGTATCCGGGAATGGAATCTAGAGTTGCCGGCAGCGTTGTGTTGCCTGGAGCGGTTCATGGTATACTTCGGTACGAACTACTGATGTTTTCATGAGTAATTGCACGAAAAGGCCTCGCAAGCCATTGATTCTCTTGGCGGGTTGCTTGCAATTACTTTTGGCAAATTAGTAAGATAGTGTCCTGGCAACGGAAGCTGCCTCACTCGTTGACACGGGCTGGGAGCGTTCGCCGGCGGCTCAACCCACAGAAGGAGAGAAGAGGAGAATGCGAGTCATGCAATCCACACAATTCGGGAGGGGGTTGGCGCTGCTGGCGGCCGCCTTGGTGCTGCTGGTCGGCTTGGCGGGCTGCGGCGGGGACGAGCCGGCGCCGGTGGCGGCCCCGCCGGCCCCGCCGCCGGCCCCGCCGCCGTTCCAGCCGCAGGCGGTGGAGGTGGCGCTGGGCGAGAGCGGCGGCAGCCTCACGTTGATGACGACCGAGGCGGGCGGCTTCACGCTGGACGGCGAGGCGGTCGACAGCGGTTATGAGCACCCGGCCGAGAACGGCAACGTGTACGTGCTGACGATCGCCGACGGGGCGGTCGCGGCGGCGTACCAGCCGGTCGAGCGGACGGTGGAGCTGGGCGCGAGCGGGAGCGTGACGCTGGTTCGGGCCGAGGACGGCTCGTGGGCCGCGGACGGGGAAGGCATCGCCGACGGCGGCCTGCGCACGGTCGGCGGGAACACCTACGTGCTGACGCTGGGGGCGGACGGCGCCTGGACGGCGGCGTACCAGCCGCACATGGTCTCGGTGGGCCTCGGCCTGGCCGGGATGCTGGAGCTGACGCGGGCCGAGGACGGCTCCTGGTGGGACGGCGACGCGGCGGTGGCGTCGGGCTACCGGAAGAGCGTGGCGGTGGGCGACCGCACGAACGCGTACGCGCTGACGCTGGGGGCGGACGGCGCCTGGACGGCGGCGTACCAGCCGCACATGGTCTCGGTGGGCCTCGGCCTGGCCGACCCGCTGGAGCTGACGCGGGCCGAGGACGGCTCCTGGTGGGACGGCGACGCGGCGGTGGCGTCGGGCTACCGGAAGAGCGTGGCGGTGGGCGACCGCACGAACGCGTACGCGCTGACGCTGGGGGCGGACGGCGCCTGGACGGCGGCGTACCAGCCGCACATGGTCTCGGTGGGCCTCGGCCTGGCCGGGATGCTGGAGCTGACGCGGGCCGAGGACGGCTCGTGGTGGGACGGCGATATGGCGGTGGCGTCGGGCTACCGGAAGAGCGTGGCGGTGGGCGACCGCACGAACGCGTACGCGCTGACGCTGGGGGCGGACGGCGCCTGGACGGCGGCGTACCAGCCGCACATGGTCTCGGTGGACCTCGGCTTGGCCGACCCGCTGGAGCTGACGCGGGCCGAGGACGGCTCGTGGTGGGACGGCGACGCGGCGGTGGCGTCGGGCTACCAGAAGATCGTGGCGGTGGGCACCCATGAGAACGCGTACACGCTGACGCTGGACGCGGCCGGCGAGTGGTCGGCGAGCTTCAACGGGGACTCGCAGACGGTACAGCTGGGCCTCAGCGGGAGCGTGACGCTGGAGCGGGCCGAGGACGGCTCCTGGAGCATCGCGGGGACGCCGGTCGCGAGCGGTGCCACGTACATGGCCGAGAACGGCAACGCGTACATCCTGGAGCTGCTCGCGGGCAACGTCTGGCAGTCGACGTACAGTCCGCGGACGCTGGCGATCGCGAACACGGACTTCACGGCGATGGCCAAGGAGGACGGCAGCGGGTACACCGTCGGCGAGGTCGGCGAGCTCGCCATGGACGGCTCGGGGAGCCTGGACGCGGACGGAGCGCTCTACCGGGTGTGGCAGGACGCCGAGGGGAGCCTGCAGGGGCTGCGGTACGACCTGGCCATCGGGCGGTCCACCGACAACGCCTCCGGGACGGACAAGAGCCGGGTCGGCCTGGCGAAGCCGGAGCTCGGCGGGGACAACGAGGACACGCCGCAGGACGAGGCGGGGTCGGAGCTGACCGTCGGCGGCGGTCTCTCCCTGGCGCTGGGCGACTTGCTCGCCGGGGGGATCGCCTCGGAAGACGGCAAGGGCTTGGTGGCCACGGCGGAGGAAGCGATCGAGAAGCAGCGCGCGGTGGTGGTCGCGCTGCAAGCTGCGGAAGAGGCCGACGACAGCGCCATCGGGGACAGCTTGTACCAAGCCGCCTGGGACGCGGTCGGGGCGGCGATCGACGGGCTGTTCGGCGCTGGCAACGTGTCGATCGGGGCCAAGCCGCGCAACTCCAGGATGCTGGGGGAGATCGACGCGATCCTGGAGTTCCTGGCGAGCGAGGACGGGTTCGCGGCGGGGACGGACAGCGACGGCGACTACGAGAACAGCCAGGCCGGCTGGGACGAGGATGCGGCGCGGGCGCTGTTCAACGCGATCGAGAAGCGGGAGACGGTGCGGTTCGGGTTCACCGAGAGCACGCGCTTCGGCGCGCGCACGCTGGAGGAGTCGGACGCGGCCGATCCGAGCGAGCTGAACGCCACCGCGCACAATGTCTTCGCCTACAGCGCGCTCAAGCAGACCTTGCGCGTGCGGGACCTGCCGCAGACCGGCGTGGCCGTGTACGAGGGGCGGACCGTGGCGGTGGACGATGAGGCCGAGTTCTACGAGGGGGCCATCGAACTGCAGCTGCGCATCGCGTCCTTCAAGATCTCGGGCACGGTCTCGGGCTTGGTCGGCGACGACGGGAGCCCCTGGGTCCACAACGGGAGCGATGTGGAGCGGATCTACCTGCCGACGGAGACTTTCGGCAGCAACCGCACCAGCGCCAGTGCGCCGAAGTGGACTAGCGGCACCGGTGCGCAGGATGCGAGCGTAACCTACAGCAATCCCGGGGCGCGGGGGCGGCTCTCCGAGGTCGCCGCGTACTGGCAGGGGGAGCTGCTGGGGCGAGGCGGCGACGCGGGGACGGCGGCGATCGGCTCGTGGTCGCTGAGCGAGAGCGCGGTAGCCGATGGCTCCACCGCTTTCGAGGACGACTTCCTGATTCGCGGCGCGTTCGGCGCGGAGCGGACAGCCATCGCCGAGGAGCAGGTTCCCGAATCGGACCCGGAGGAAGTGGAAACATGGGTGGCGAGCGTAACGCTGGGCGATCTGAGTAGCTCCGATGCCGAGACGGCTTTCGGGGATCTCGTCAGGCTAACCAGCGGCATGGAACCGGAGGTGTCCAATTACTCGGGGACGGCGGCGGGCCTCTTTGAGAGCGGCAAGCAGACGTTCAAGCAGGAAGGGTTCGGGATAGCCTTCCGGAAGGTGCTCGAGAAGCAGCTCGACGTGCTGGAGTCCGTCCTTGCCGCCGAAGAGGCCGGGGCTGATCTCATGAAGACAAAGGAGGATATCTGGGCAACCATCACGGACGAGGCTGCGAAACTCTTCTTGAGCGGTGACCTCCGAATAACAAGTACAACCGAACCGAACTCGGTAGCGGCGATCTTCGGTGCTGCATACCCGGGTCGCGACCAGGACGCGATCAGCCTGATCGAGGGCGCGATCGAGGCGTTGCAGGACAAGGACAGCTTCGTGGAAGCGGTGGACCCGGACGGCGAAGGCGCGTTCGGCAGCCCCTACCACGACGATGACGGGGATCCGATATCCAATTTGCTCGTCGGCGGCATATCCGGTTTCCTCGTCGGCGGCGATGCCTGGGACAACTCGCCGCTAGAGATCGTGGCCCGGTACGACGCCGTAAGCTACACCCACTTCGGCGCATGGTACCGGAAGACAGCGCCAAACGCGTATACGGCGGACACGCACCCTCCTACTGCCAATTTTCCGATCGGCGTGTTCGCCTACAGCCCGCTGGCAAGCGCACGCATCGATTACGACGATGTTGCGGGTCTGACAGCGACCTACGAGGGCGGAGCGTGGCTGGCCGAGTACCTGAGAGATGAGAACGAAGCAATCGGGTTGCCAAACCTTTACCAAGCGGTCGCCGAAGTCATCGTGACGTGGGGAGCGGACCAAACCGCCGGCGGCACCTTCGTGCTGGCGCTCTCGGACATTGCCGATGGCAACGGGGACTTCCTCAACCAGCCGGGACAGATTCCAGGCCACCCCGGGATTTCAGGCTACACCGGGGAGGTCAGCGGAATCCTGATCAGCGGAGAAATCGCCGTGGATGCCACCAGCGGCGAGGCTTCCACTACGCATCTGGATGCGGCGTCACTCACAGTCGCGCTCACCAATGCCGCAACCCTAGCGCAAACGGCAAAGGTCGACTTCTCGAAGGGGTCTGTTGACATGCGGTTCGTCGCGGATTCGTCCGACGGCCCCTTGGGCGTGATCGGGAGGTTTGCGCTTGAAGAGATAATACGCCGAGATGACACGGGTTACTATCTCCAAGGCGCATTCGGAGCTGTCGTGCCCTAGGAGCCCGTTGAAAAAGTCCTCAGCGACCGTGAAGCCTGTCCAGCAACTCCTTGCAGGGCCCTGAAATGACCATAGAACGACTCCTGAAGGCCCTGAAACAGGCGCAAACCGGTGGTTCGCACGCGATTCGGCGACGGAAATCGTATCCCAGGGACTTTATCAACAGGCTCCTAGGCAAATGTCAGTTGTTGCGGTGCCGCGGACGTAAGAGTCCACGGGGGGCGGACTCCGCTCCCCCGTTTTCTGTTGGATGCATCCCCGGCCGTGACTCCTCGTTCTGTTGCCCCGGTTCGACTAGCCCATATGCGTCACAGATTGGGCATTGCGGGCTGATTTTCTCCTGAATAACCCGGGTTGCATCGGTCAGCCAGAGTTTTCCGCCGCGGAAGAACTGCTCGACGAGATGGAGCCAGGATGTAGAGGGGGCTGCAGTGAGACTGGAAGCACGGATGGCGTGCGAACCAGCTTCGGACATGGCGCTGGTTGCGGGTGGCGCAGTTGTCCGAGATGGGATGGACATCCAGCTCTTGAGGGGTGCGGCGGGCGCGCAGGAAGCCCAGGCCTGCGGCGCAGCGCGGGCGGCGTTAGCCGGGCACCAGGCCCTCGATCGCATGGAGAGCGGCGAAACAAAATGGCGGCATCGGGGGGGCCGGCAGGCGGGGGGCAGCGTCCCGGCACGACCCTTCCTGTTCGGGGGGTGGGATGCAGCCCGATGGCATCGCGCAACTCCTCCGCGCAGTGCTGGGCGTGGGACAGCTGGCAAGGGCGTGCCGGGGGGGGGTGGAGTCCCTGGGCCTGCTCGGGCTTGCGTCGCACGGTGTCCTCCACGATGCGTGCGATGAAAGCGCACCCGGAGCGGGCTTCCGGCCTCGCCGGAGGCGGTCGGCGAGACCCGCCAGACGCTGCGGGGCACAGCGCCTGCTCCTTGGGGAGACCGTGTCCTGCCGGTGCCCGACCGCTCGGCAATGGCGCGGCTCCGCACATCCTCGGTGGCCCGCTGCGCAAGGTGCGCTCGGAACACTTCGCGGACGCGGGCACGACTCGCACGCACCGTACGTTGCAGGGCGGCGGGTTCCTCGGCGCTGCGCTCCATGAGGGGCGCGGCGCATGCTAATTCAATTGCGTAACACTACGCTAGCTTGGGGTCCACCTGGGGCGTAGTCGGGCCCCAGTCTCCGGCGGCCTAGGATTCCGGCCGCAGCTCGCCTTGAATCGGCCAGCAGCCCTAGTGTGATAAATCACAATTACTGATGTTTTCATAAGTAATGGCACGAAAAGGCCCCGCAAGCCATTGATTCTACTGGTGGGTTGCTTGCAATTACTTTTGGCAAAATTAGTAAGTTCCTGATTACCGGCAAGTTCCAGCCAACTTGAGGAGGGGGGTCGGCAGGAGCGGGGTGCGGACGGCGACATAGGCGAGCCGGGAGACGCAGGCCTTCAACTGGGAGCGGCGGTTGCTGCGGTAGGCGCAGGCTCCCAGGTAGCGCCCCGCGTACCTGGCGGCGCAGGCGGGGCAGGTGGCGTCCAGCGACCGCCGGATGTTCCCCAGCAGCGTGTGGACCCCTGCAGCCCCGGCGCCTCGCAGCGGCCCTGGCCCCCGCCCGGCACCGGCGTCCGGGGCGCAGGTGCCGGCGGGCCCAGTGGCGCACGGCTGCTTTCCGGAAGCCGGGCCCCGGCGTCAGCCGCACCCGATCCGGGTTGCCCTCCGAATTCCCTTGCGCCGCCGCGAGAAACGGCGTCTTCCCGGCCACGCCGCGACCCCGACGGCCCGTGGCCTCTCCGTCCAGATAGGCGTCGTCCAGCTCCCCCGGGCCGTGCAGCGGCTGGCTGGCAGTGCGCTCCCGCAGCGCCTGCAGCAGCTGGGGGTGCAGCCTCCAAGCCGTGTTACAGCTGACGCCAAGTTGCCGCAGCAGCTTCCCTCGCCGAGATGCCGTTCTGCGCCTGCGGGATCAAGTGCGGGGCCAGGAGCCAGGGAGGCAGCGGCAGCTGGGTGTGGTCGTGCAGTGCTTGCCGGGGCCGCAGGCGAGGCCTGCGCAGCCCCGGGGCCCAGCGGGCTGGGAACAGCGCTTGGGCACCGAGTTCCTCGGTGCCGGATGCCACCAAGAAGTTGCGCAGGCTCGGACCTTTCTGGCATGGGATCGGATTCCTGCGCCTGGAACACTCCTTTTTATACGAACCTTAAGTCTAGCCAATTCATCAAGATAAGTCAACTTTGAGAATCGCGGATCCGGGCCTCGCCGGGTCGCATAAGCTTGGCTGGAAGCGCTGGGTGATCAGGGTTCATTATGGGGAAATGACACAGGACGCTAGCGGGTTTGTCAATCGGAAAATGTTGACGCGGCGGGTTATTGTTGAAGTATGGCTGAGCAAGAACGCGAGGACCTTCTGAAATCACTCACGCCGGAGCAGTACTCTGGTGTGAGAGAGAATGACTGTTGACGAGCCGGCCAGTGACCTCGGCGAGCTTGGCGCTAAGGGGTCCCCGGTTTGTGTAGTGTATCGAACAAACCATTGTTTATTGGACAGGAACGAGCTATCCTCCTGTAGGGGAGAGGCTAGGCGATGCGTGTGGCGGCGGCAATCGTCCTGTCGCAGCCAGAGCGCAAGAAGCGGGAGACAGGGGCCTCGCAGCGGAGCGCCGCAGTGCGTCTGCGCGAGGGGGCGCGAATGGTGCTGCGGGCGGCCGCGGGTCTGCCGCACCAGGCGATTGTGCGCAGCTGGGGATAGCTGCGCACAAGGTCGGGCGCTGGCAGCCGCGGGTTGCCGAAGAGGGGGCGGGGAGCATGGCGCAGACTTCGCCGGCCAGATGGTCGGACGGCTGCTCGACAAGCTTAATGCGAGCGGCCGCGCGGACGACACGATCATCGTGCTGTGGGCCGGCCACGGCTACCATCTCGGCGACAAGGAGAGCTGCGTCAAGTTCACGCTGTGGGAAAAGGCGAACCACGTACCGTTCATCATCGTGGCACCGGGCGTGACCACACCTGGAAGCCGCGTCGACGCGCCGGTCAGCCTGCTCGACATCTATCCCGCGCTGATCGAGTTAGCCAGTCTGCCGCCAAAGGCCGACAATGACGGCGAAAGCCTTGTGCCGATGCTCAAGGATCCGTCCGCGAAACGCTCGCGCCCCCCGGTCATGACATGGCTTCGCGGCAATCACGCCGTCCGCACCGAGCGCTGGCGCTATATCCGCTATCACGATGGCAGCGAGGAACTCTATGACCATTCCAACGATCCCTGGGAGTGGGTGAACCTGGCGGACGCCCTCCGATACTCGTCCGTCATCAGGGAGAATCGAGGCTGGCTGCCTATGGACGAAGCGCAGCAGTCTTCAAACCGAGCCATGCATAAGCGTCCCTGTCGAGTAGCGGTTAGCGTTTGCGTTAGGAGTGTTGCCTCAGAAACCATTGAGGAGCAGTGACTTACTGATGTTTTCATAAGTAATTGCACGAAAATCCTCCGCAAGCCATTGATTCTATTGGTGGGTTGCCTGCAATTACCTTTGGCAAAATTAGTAGAAGGCTCTACGCTCTTTTGCCCTTGGCTGTCTCTGGCGATGCCCCGCCCCGAGCCCAAGGTGGCTCGGGCTCCACAGGTGCTCGCAGATCTGCTTGTACAGGTCATGATGTTCCTCGAGATCGGATTTTGTGAAGCGCTCGGGATATGGCTTGAATGGGAGGCCCGTTCTCTCAACGAATCGGACGAAAGACGGATTGTTGTTACACTCCGATTGATTGAGGGATGCAGCCAATAGGTTCTGGCCGAAATAATACGGAAAATTCTCCTCGTACTCGGCATCACAAAAACTTGCGTTGAAGTCCTTCGGCAATAGCAGGAGGCCGCCGAGTCGGTTACGATGTTCCGCAAAATCGTAACGATTATCGAATTCCCTTTTGTGATGTTCATACTTGTCCACCCATATGTGTTCTACTTCGCAGGGATGTTTGGCCATCGATTTACATACTCGCTGAAGCCAACACCTATAACACACTCATCTTCGATCCATGCTGTCATACGCACAGCCACCCAGTCCGAGCCCGCCGCACGGGCCAGCGGTAAAAGGACCAAGAGTCCCCCCCAGATCGCTCGCCGTGCCCAGGAGTGGGGAGTTCTGCTCGCCTGCTCCGACGAGTCCAGCCTGGCTGCGCATAGCGTGTGCAGACGCCCTAGGGGCATCCGCGGTCGGCACCCCCGTCGGGCGGGTGGCCAGCGGGCGCTTCCTCCTCCACCGGCTGGCAGCCAGCAGCCGGAGGGCCAGCTTTAGGACAGGGTGCGGGAAGGCCCTGCCACGGCGGAGGTCTTCCGGAAGTTGCTGGAGCAGATCGCTGAAGAGGCAGACCGGAAGATTCTGTTCGTGGTCGCCAATTGCAGGATTCACCGTGCGCAGAGAATTCAGGAGCGGCTGGCGGCGAACCAAGCCGCAATGGAACTCGATTGTCAGCCGGCCTACTCGCCGCAAGTCAATCCGGTGGAACTGCTACTGACCGCGTCAAAAGTCGTGTATCGGAAATCCCTTCGTCGATTGATCTGCAGAGTGGATTTGTTGTACCCTATTAGTATGACAAAAGAAAGATTCTTCTTCTCCCTGCGCCTTACTAAGGTCCAGAAGTTCGAGGTTCGAAAAAGGTGGTCCTGCAGTTCCTCGAGGGAAAATCAGTGGCTCAGATAAAGTCCTGCGTCCCTTTCTCCATACGCACGATCTATCGCTGGACCTCACGCTTCTACCTGGGAGGTCTGGAAAGTCTTCGGGATCGTAAAAGAACGGGGAGACCACGCCAAGGGACAGATCGGCACCTGGCTTGGATCCGCATTGTCGTCCTGGACCAAGACCCCGATCAATACCCATGCGAGTGCGCTTGGTGGACCGCGCAGCGGGTGCCCCAAGCCTTGGGGGAGAAGTTCGGCAGCGTCCTGAGCGTCTCTCCGGTGCGCCGGAGCCTGCGGCGGCGCGGACTCACCCCGCAGCGGCCCCAGCGGCGCACCACCCGGTACGATCCCGCTGCTGTGCAGCGCTGGAAAGACGAGGAGTTCCCCAAGATCCTTTGCCGGGCCCAGGAGTTAGGAGCCATGATCGCCTTCGCCGACGAGTCCGGCCTGGCTGCGCAGAGCGTGTGCGGGCGCACCTGGGGCCCGTGCGGTCAGACCCCCGTCGTGCAGGTGGCCAGGGGGCGTTTCCGCCTCCACCTGCTGGCGGCCATCAGCCCGGAGGGCCAGCTCTAGGACACCGGGCGGGAAGGTCCTGTCACGGCGGAGGTCTTCCGGGAGTTTCTGAAGCGGATCGCGGAGGAAGCGGACCGGAAGATTCTGTTGGTAGTCGATAAGTGCAGGATTCACCGGGCCCGGATCGTCCGGGAGTGGCTGGAAGCGAACCAAGCCGCAGTAGAGCTGTACTTTCAGCCGACCTACTCGCTCGCCGCAAGTCAATCCGGTGGAACTGCTATGGGCCTTAGTCCAGCGGCAGGTCAGTCGCGAGCTGAGCCAGACCGAAGAACAGCTTCGTGACAACCTGGAAGCTGCTTTCCAGCCTTTGCAAAAAGCTCCGGAACAGGTGCGATCCTTCTTTCGAGAGGCAGATTGCAAGTATATTCTTGCCTGAATTCTGAGGACACGACTTTTGACGCGATCAGTACAGCACGCTTGACACCGGGCGTTGCCCTCTAAGGTGTCGCTCGCGGCATGGCGGATTGCTCCCGGAGCCGCAGCGGAGGGTGCAGCTCCCGACCCGACGGGCGATGCGCAGGACGGCCTTGCCGTCGCAATAACCATCTTTATGTCGACGTTTCACGCCGCCGCGCCGAATCGGGCTCCAGAGCGCCTTGCCTTGAGGCTCCGCAGCGCCCGGCGTGCGGTACTCGCCCAGCCGATCGGAAAGCGCCGTCGCGCCGGTTTCCAGCACTTGCACCACGGCCCCGGCACGGAGAAGCTGTTGGGTCCCGTCACCGTCCAGCTCAGGGGGGCGGCCCGCCGCCGGCAGCGCGAGGCCAAACGCGAGCAGCGCCCTCCCCCCACAAGCCCTGCAGGCCGATCTTTTTGTTTTGGTTTTTGGCGGCTCCCCGTCCGGGGAGCTTCGCCGCATGGGTCCTGGCTGGCCCTAGGACACCATGTTTTGAAGCTCAATTGCAGGTTGTGCTTTTGAGCCGCACGCACCGCGGCAGGCCCCGATCCGGCGGGAGGGCATGCGACTTCTCCACCCCGCTCCCACGCATCCGATCTCGGGGGAGGGGGGCGACCGACCCCGCCCGTGCGGTCCCGGCAGATCCGCATCCGGCGCGACGCGGAGTTCGCTTCAGAAAGATAGGCCGTCCCGGTCGTCTCCGTATTCGCTGCGCAGTTCGCGGAGGCGAAGCGTCAAATGAGCGGCTCGGGCCGCGTAGCTCGGAGTGCCGTAGAGGTTGCGGACCTCCTGCGGATCCGTGTCCAAGTCGTAGAGTTCCCAGAACGGCTCGCGAATGCCCGGCCTCGCCCCGTTGACAAGCGCCCGGCCATCGGGCCCGACATCGCTGTCGTAGAAATAGATCAGCTTGTAGCGCTTCGTGCGAACACCGAGATGCGCAGGGATGTTGAAGTGCCCCCGATTCATCCAGTATCGGTAGTACAGGGCGTCGCGCCATGTATCTGGGGCGTCTCCTTTCGCCATCCCGAGGAAGCTGCGCCCTTGCATGTCGGCGGGAACGGGCACGCCTGCGGCCTCCAAAAGCGTCGGGGCGAAGTCCAGGTTCTGCACGAGCTCGCTGGAGACACTCCCCCGCGGGGATCGCGGCGGGCCAACGCATGAGCAGCGGAATCCGGAAGGCGGGTTCGTACATGAACCGCTTGTCGTAGAGGCCGTGCTCCCCGAGGAAGAAGCCTTGGTCGGATGTGTAGACAATCAACGTGTCCTCGGCAAGGCCCTCAGTATCAAGGTACTCCAGGACGAGTCCCATGCTCTCGTCAATCGCATGCACGCACTGCAGGTAGCGGCGCATGTAGATCTGATACTGCGCCCGTCGCAGGTCGGCGACCCCGCAAGCCCGCTTAGCTCTCGCTCCCAGGTGGCGATCTCGGCCGGCTGATAGCGGACCCGGGGTCAGGAACCAGCGCCATTCCGGCACGCCGTACGCGGTGTGCTTGGAGCCGATCGTTTCGGATGTGTCGCGGAGGGCGATCCGCCTGCTGACGTCCTCCAAGAGCGTCGGAGGCTCGGGAATGGGACCCGCAAACAGATCCGCATGCTCACGCTTCGGGACGAACACATCGTGCGGGGCCTTGTGGTGGTACATCAGGAAGAACGGCTTGTCCCGGGGTCGCTCTTCCAGGAACGCAAGGGCCTGGTCCGTAATGACATCGGTCACATAGCCCTCGTGGCGCTCCTCGCTTGGCCACTCTCCCGTGCGGCGCAGGAAAGGGTCGTAATACAAGCCCTGCCCGGGCAGCACAGCGTAGCGGTCGAATCCCGTGGGCTCGGTTTTCAGGTGCCACTTGCCGACCATGCCCGTGTAGTAGCCGGCCGCCCGCAGCAGCTTCGGCGAGCGTCGGCTGGGGACCCGTCGAATTCGTCCCGCAGCGTGAGCACCCCGTTCTTGTGGCTGTGCTTGCCGGTCAGGACGACCGCCCGGCTTGGCGTGCAGATCGAGTTCGTCACGAACGCTGCGTCGAACCGCACTCCTTCCGTGGCGAGCCGGTTCAGGTTGGGAGTGGCATTGAGCCCGCCCCCGTAGGCGCTGAGCGCCGGTACGGCGTGGTCGTCGCTCATCACGAAAAGGATATTGGGGGCGGCGAAACCCACCGCCGACAAGCTTGCGAGAGCCACCGCTCGGAGTAGCAGCATGACGGCTACGATTCTAGCCGAGGAAGGTCCCCGCGGACCTGGCAGAACGCCGGCGGCAACCGCTTCGGAGTCGCGAGCTCGGCGGTCAATGCCTGGAGCAGTTCCGCACACGGCAGCCACAGCCACGCCGTCGATTTCCGGGGGGTCGCAGCACTCGGGTCCGCCGCTTGCGTCCAACGGGCCAGCACCTCTCGCCGCCGCAGCGATGGGCGACAGGTCGACTCGATCAGCAGCGGGGCGGCAGCCCAGCGACCGACTTGTGGTTTCGCAGCTTCGCTGGAACCCTCTGCCGGCATGCCGGTGCGCACCAGTTTCGCCGATCCAGAGCGAGCGGCCTTGGGGCACGGCCAGGATCTTCTCGGGCTGGCGCACTGGCTGCGCCCAGCGGGAGCCGACACCTACGCCCTGGATCTATACCGGAGGGCAATCCAAGCGGACCTGCCCGCCGGTGGGCTTTTCTCTTCCCTGCAGGAAACCGTGCAGCTGGAGCGCCGAACCGACAACCACACCGAGAAGCTACGTCTTCTGCGAAGCTTCGCCCGCGTCGGCAATGCCTACCGAGCAGCGGCCTTCGCGGAGCTCGCCGAGCATTACGAACACCGGAAGCGGGACTACGCCCAAGCCCTGGAGCCGACGCGCAGCGCACCGCAGTACGCCACATCGCGGCAGCTCAGCCATCGCGAGAGCCGCCTGCCGCGCAAGGCGGCGGACGCCGCCCGGCCCGCGCCGCAGTCAGCTGGACAAGCGGTCGACTAGACGCAGCTCGCGCTCAAGCTCCAGCTTCCGGTCCAGAAGGTCCTTGAGCTCGGCTAAGCCCTTCCCCGCGCGCGAGTCCGCTGCGATCCGCCGCCGCACCTCTCGGTCGGCCTCCTGCAGCCGCTTGCGTTGCAACGCCCGCAGGGCCATTTCCCCTTCGGATATCTGCGGGGCTGGCCGGTCCTTATCGTGGACCAACCGCGCCAGCCTCTCGCGGTCGGCCCCCTCCAGCCGCCCCTCCACCGCAGTGTATTGGAAGGGACCGCCGGAATCGGCGGCAGCCCGAATGGCGTGCAGAATCGCCCGACTGGGCAGGCCTTGGTCGGCCTCCGAACACGCTTCGTCGAGCAGCTTGGTGCGGGCTTCCTCCGAACTGACGAGCAGCAGGAGCAGCAGCCGCTCCCCGGGGGAGAGGGCATCCTGAGGCCTCACCGACGGACCAGCGCTGCGCGAGCGCCGGTTGGTCGCAAGCCGCAGGCGGTCCAGCGCCACGCTCTGCGGGAGGCCAATATGGTCGGCGAGCTCCGTGACAGTCGTTGCCCGCTGGATCTGGTCGGGCAGCAGGATGGCGAACTTTAGCAGACTTTCAAACGCCGCAGTGCGGCCCTCGGATGTGCCGAGATCATAGCTTCCGCGGGACCGGTCGAGCAGCCACGAGAAGTACCTCGGAGCGCCCTTGAGCTGCGCAACAAAGGCTTCGCCTCCCTCGGCCCGGCAGTACTCGTCCGGATCCATCCCGCCGGGCAGCTGCAGAACCCGAACGTTGAGGCCCTCGCGCAGGAGCAGGTCCACAGACCGCTCGGCCGCTGCCTGGCCGGCGGGATCGGAGTCAAAGTTCACGACGACGGTGTCGCAATGGCGCCGGATCAAGCGCACCTGCTGGGGCGTCAGAGCCGTGCCGCACGTGGCCACAGCGTTGCGGATGCCCGCCCGCCAGACCCCAATCACGTCCATGTAGCCCTCGACCAGGACTGCGAGATTCTGCTGACGCATCGCCGTCCTGGCTCGATGGAGGTTGTAGAGCACGGGAATTCTTGCTGTAGAGCGGAGTCTCCGGGGAGTTCAGGTACTTGGGCTGCTGGTCGGCGCGCCGACCGCGGCCGCCGAAGGCAATCAGCTTGCCGGAGTCGGCGTGGATCGGGATCGTGATCCGATCCCGGAAGCGATCGTAGAAATCTGGCTTGTCCTGGGCCTCGCCGATCAGACCCGAATCCCGAACCTCGCCACGCTTGAGGTTGCAGTTCTTGAGGTGCCGCACTAAAGCGCCGCCGGGCGGGGCGTAGCCGATTCCGAACTCGACTAGGTCATCCT
>CBDBZZ010000026.1:0-327024 GCA_965213745.1 Bryobacterales bacterium
ATTCGCCGCTCTGGCTGGGGCGTTGCTCCTATCCTGGCCGGGGCTCGGCCCAGTCCCCTGCGCGCTGGAAGGGCGCACGACATGACCCGCCCAGTGCCGCGCAAGGTCGAGGCCAGCCTCAAGCTACCGGTGCCGCCGCCCTCCGACGCGGTCGTGTTGTTCAACGGCACGGACCTGTCCAAGTGGCGGGCCTCAGACGGCAGCGCCGCCAAGTGGGTCATCAGGGACGGGAGTCCTGGAGGTCCGTGCCCGGGCGGGGGGGCCGATCTACACCCGGGCCGGCTTCGGAGACATCCAACTGCATGTCGAATGGGCCGCGCCAACACCGGGCCGGGGCACAGGCCAAGGGCGCGGCAACTCGGGCGTTTTTCCTAATGAGCAAGTATGAGGTGCAGGTGCTCGACTCCCACGAGAACGTCACCTACGCTGACGGCCAGGCTGCAGCGGTCTACGGGCAGTACCCGCCGCTGGTGAACGCCAGCCGCCGCGCCGGCGAGTGGCAAGCGTACGACATCGTATTCCGGCGCCCGCGCTTTCGGCCGGACGGTTCGGTGCTGGCCCCGGCACGCATGACCGTGTTCCACAACGGTGTCCTAGTGCAGGACAACTCCGAGGTTTGGGGCCCAACCTCCTGGCTCCAGCATCTGCCGTACCAGTCGCACCCGGACCGACTGCCGCTCTATCTGCAGGACCACGGCAATCCGGTGCTGTACCGGAACATCTGGCTGCGGGAGCTGGACGAGGAGCCGCGGCGCGGGCCGGACCGGTACCAGACCAAGCCCTTAATGACCATGACCGCCGAGACTCTGGAGCGCTATGTCGGCAAGTACGGGAAGTTGCCGGGGCAGGTGGTCCAGATCACTCGATCCCAGGGCTCGCTGCACGCCACCTTCGGGCTCCTGCCGCCCTTGGAACTGCTGCCGCACTCCAAGGAGGAATTCTCGCTGCGCTGGACGGCAGGCACGGTGATGTTCGACCTGGACGGCGCGGGCGGCAAGCCGAAGGGGCTGACCTTCCACTTGGGAGGGGAAGAGCGGTCGTCGGTTAGGGTCCCGAACTAGCTCGGAGCCTCCCTCGGCAGCACGGAGTCTATGTCAAGGAGGTATGCCGGACAGGAAGTCCGACGCGCATGGAGTCTCAAGCGAATGCCTGCCGCAGATGCTCGCGACAGGGAGGGCGAGCCGCACTAGCGGGACGAGCCCAGCTTGCCTCCGAACGGAGGTGAATGGGCAGGGAATTCACGCGGAGCAAGTCAACGAATCTGACTTCACATCGCATTCTGCCTTCGCTAAGGTGCAAGCGAGAGGACATCATAGGCTGGCAGGGCGCGAACAGTAAGCCGCAGGGAGCACCGCTTTTGTGGGCCGTTCAAGCTCAATCTGCCAGGAATGGCAACGTATAGCCTCTAGTCCACAGGCATGTAGGCCGGGACGACCGCGTCTACCGTGATCTTGGTGCCGGTGCGCTGAGCGCAAGCCGCTGCGAGCACCTGCTGGAAATGCCACTTAGCCACCGTGTTCCGGTCAACATACGAGAGCTCGTCTCACAGCCTCCTGGTCGGGGGGGCCTGGGGACCGCTCCACCAGCAGGACAACGACTGGCCAATACATCGCTCGCGTGATGCTGCACCTTCCTGATCCGTTCTGGCAGGAGAGCGGCGAGGAAGTAGCGCCGAGTCTCTGCAGGCGCCCCCCAACGGGATGCTAGCGCTGTTCGTGGAAGCCCATTCCTTCCCACCGCGCCACGACGGCCGGCGCTGCACAGTGACTCAGCACATTGACGCTGGTGCGGACCGGATCGATCAGGGCGTCGATGCCGAGCAGGACCGTCAGGCCTTCCATGGGCAGGCCGTGCCCCTCGAACACAGCCGCTAGGACCACGAAGTTCGCCCGGGGCACCCCCGCCACGCCCTTGCTGGTGAGCTTGAGCGTCAGCAGAATGACGACTTGCTGCTCAACGGACAAAGAAATCCCGGCCGCTTGCGCCACAAATAGCGTCGCCATAGCCAAGTGAATCGTGCTGCCGGTGAGGTTGAGGCTCACGCTGAGCGGGGCGACCACGCCGAGGATGCGCTGCGGAACGCCGAAACGCCCCATGTTCTCCAGGGTCTTGGGCAGGGCCGCGGCGCTCGAGGTCGTTGCGAAAGCGATGACGAACGGCTCTCGTGCCCACCGGAAGAATCTGCGAAGGGGCACGCCGCAGGCCACAAGGCCGCCCAGCACGACCGCAAGCAAGAAGCATACCTGCGCTACCCACGCCGCGGAGGCGAAAGCCACGAGTTCCTCCAACCCCCCGGCACCGCCGCCCGCTGCGGTGTTGGCTGCGGCCGCGAACACTGCGACCGGTGCCAGATACATGACGTAGTCCGTGTAGCGGAAGGCTACTTCGGCCAGAGCGTCGGCGAAGTCGACCACGGGGCGTGCTTTCCGGCCAACCGACAGACAGGCGATGCCGAACAGGAAGCAGAACACGACGATCTGCACGACATCGCCCCGAGCCAGAGCGTCAACGATGCTAGTCGGCACCGCCGACTCCAAAGTCTCCGACAACCCGCCTGGCTGGACGGCTTCGGGCCTGCCGACCCCTGCGAGCAGCAGCCCCTGCCCGGGGCGGATCGCGACGACTGTGAACCACCCCAGCAGCAGCGCGACCGTCGTGGCGGCCTCAAAGCACACAGCAGACTTCCACCCGAGGCGGCCGAGCGCGCGCAGCGATCCGGCGCCCGCGATCGCACGGATCAGGACTCCGAGCAGAACTGGGGCGATGATGGACCGGATGAGCCGCAGGAATAGGGCGCTCAGGATCTCAATGCGCTCCGCCCAATGGGGAGCCAGCAGGCCGAGAGCAGCGCCGGAGGCCAAGGCCAGGAGCATCCAAGCGGGCAGAGAGAACCTAGGCATGCGCGGCACGGACTGTCTTCAGGCTCCCGTCAGGCCGAGGGTTCTCGCTCGATCCCGGCAGGGGCTTGTCGGCGTACCTGAGCTAGAAAGTCCGGCCGTCGTCGGCCGATGGTCCGTACATGCCCGGGATAGGCACATCGTTCAGCCGCAGGTAGACGCTGAGTTGGGCGCGGTGATGGATCATGTGGTTGAGCACCATGCTCTTGAGCACCTGGATTCGCGGCATGGTGAAGATCGGCTCGCCGCGCACCAGCAAGGTCCACGGCTCCTGCATGGCTTCGTCGCTGAGTGCGCCGATGACCTCCCTGGCCTCCGCGTGGTGCTTGTCGAAAAACTCGAGCATCGCGTCGCGGCCGGTGACGATGTAGGGCTGGTGCTTGGGCTCGCTCTCGGGGCTGATGTCGAGCTTCGGTTGCTGTGCCGTGACGATCCCCCAACTCGGCATCTCGGCGACATGCCCCGCCAGCCGCGCCAAGCTCATCGACTTAGCGTGCGGCTGGTAGTCCAAGGCGCTGTCGGAAACGCGCTCTAGCATCCTGCGGGTGTTGCGGAGTTCAGCGTCGAATTCGGCGACGAACGCCTCGGCAATGGCCATGCAGGCCATTGTACGCCCGTCGGCTCGCCGGTCGCGGTGGGGCGCAGAACAGGTTGCCAGCGGGCCCGGGCCGGGAGTCAAGCTGCCTGGGCGTCGTCGGCCGACGGCCCATACATGCCGGGAACAGGCATGTCGTTCAGCCTTAGGTACACCCCAAGCTGGGCGCGGTGATGGATAACGTGGCTGAGCACCATGTCCTTGAGCACGTCGAGTCGCCGTTTCGTGAACAGCTTGCGGCCTCCGGCGTACAGGGTCCAATCTGCCCGCATGGCCGTGTCGCTCGTCGGCTCGACAGCCGCGCGGAACTCGGCGACGGATCGGTCGAAAACCTCCAGCAATTCGGCGCGGCTCGCGGGCACGAATGGCTCGTAGGCTGGGCCGCCGGGCGGCTGGTAGTCGTAGTCCGCCTCCTGCACTGTGAGCGTGCCCCATCGGGTCATCTCAGCAATGTGCCCGGCCAGCTCGGCCAAGGTCATGGACTTTGGATGCGGCCGGTAGCTCAATAAGCCGTCCGGGATACGCTCCAGCATCCGCCGCGTGTTGCTGGTCTCGGGGTCGAATTCGGCGAGGAATCCTCGGGCGATGCTCATGCCCCCAGTATAGGGTCTCGGGCAAAGCTCACCGGATGCGCCGTTGGCGGCAGACCTCGAATAGGCCCACGCCGGCCGCTACGGAAACATTCAGCGAGGCCACCCTGCCCGCCAGCGGGATGCGGACTCGGTAGTCGCACCGGGCGGAGATCTTGGGGCGCAATCCGCGGCTCTCTCCTCCGAACACGAGGGTGCAGCGGCGGGAGTACTCGACGGCGTCGTGGTCGATTTCGGCCTCGGCCTCGAAACCGTAGCTCCAGAAGCCCGCTTCCTGCAGCTGCTCCAGCGCACGGCCCAAGTTCTTCACCCGGACCACGGGCAGGGACTCGAGTGCCCCGGCAGCCGCCTTCGCGGCGGCCTCCGTCAAGCTTGCGGAGCGGCGCTCGGGAATCAGGACCGCCGCCGCCCCGGCCGCGTCGGCGGTGCGAATGATAGCCCCGAGATTGTGCGGGTCCTGGATCGAGTCCAGCATGACCAGGACGCACTCGTCTGGGGTGGCGTCTAGAACGGCGTTGAGCGTGCGGTAGGGGCTTGCGGCCGAGATGGCGACGATGTTCTGATGCGAGCGGGTGCCGGCGACCCGCTGCAGCGCCGCGCGCGGCTCGAAGCGCACCGGTATGCCGAGGCTCCGGCACTGGGCGACAAGCGGCTCCAAGCGGCTGTTGCGGGCTCCTTGGGCCACCAGCACCCGGTCAAGGCCGCCGGAACCTTCCCGGACGGCGCTCAGGGCTGCGGCGACCGCGTGAATCCCGACGATGTGCCGCATGCCCTCGCCGCTATAATAAATGTCCCTCCCCGCCCTTCCCGTTTCTGGAGCGGCATGCTGCGTTTCGTCACAGCGGGCGAGTCTCACGGCGAGACGCTCGTCACGATCCTATCCGGCATGCCGGCAGGCGTCCCCGTCGATCTGGACCGGATCAACCGCGATCTCTGGCGCCGCCAGCAGGGTTACGGACGGGGCGGGCGGATGAAGATCGAGAGCGACCAAGCGCGTGTCGTCTCAGGCGTGCGGCACGGGCGCACAATCGGTTCGCCGATCGCTGTCCTACTGCAGAACCGCGACTGGAAGAACTGGACGCAGACCCTGCCGGTCGAGGATTTCGAGGGCTCTGCCGCGCATGCTAGACCCGTCAACCGCCCGCGGCCCGGACACGCCGACCTAGCCGGCTGCATCAAGTACAACTATCCCGATGCCCGCTACATACTGGAGCGCGCCAGCGCCAGAGAGACCGCTGCCCGCGTGGCGGCGGGAGGCTTCGCCAAGCTGCTCTTGGGCGAGTTCGGCATCCAGATCCTAAGCCATGTGGTGGCGCTCGGCGAGGTCCGCCTCGAGCGGAGCGCTTGCTGGGAGGAGCTCCAGGAGCTGGCCGCCAAGGACGAGGTGCTGCTGAACTGCGTCGACCCGGAGACTGA
The DNA here is from genome assembly GCA_965213745.1 of Bryobacterales bacterium. Classification (GTDB taxonomy): domain Bacteria; phylum Acidobacteriota; class Terriglobia; order Bryobacterales; family UBA6623; genus VXMF01. The sequence goes on from CBDBZZ010000026.1 coordinate 5,499, forward strand.
GCAGCAGATGAAGGCGGCGGTCGACCACGCGTACCGGACGGGCGACACCTACGGCGGCGTTTTCGAGGTTGTCGTTCGCGGCGCCCCGCCCGGTCTGGGCTCCCACACCAGTTGGGACTCGAAGCTGGACGGGAGATTGGCCCAGGCCATCGTCTCCATGCAAGCCGTCAAGGGAGCAGAAGTGGGCTCTGCGCGTCTGGCGGCGGCTTCGCCCGGCTCCAAGGTGCAGGACACCATCCACTACAACAGGAGCTCGCGCAGGTTCCGGCGCGGCTCGAACAACGCGGGAGGCCTGGAAGGGGGGATCACCAACGGCCAGGACATCGTTGTGCGCGGTTTCCTCAAGCCGATTTCGACCTTGCGCAGACCGTTGGAATCGGTAGACCTGGCGACCCGCGAGCCAGCGCGTGCGGCCTACGAACGATCCGATGTCGCGGTCGTGCCGGCGGCGGGCGTGATCGGGGAAGCCATGGTGGCGCTGGCCGTAGCCGCTGCTTTCCTGGAGAAGTTCGGCGGAGATTCGCTGGAAGAGATTCGGCGCAACTTCGACGGGTACGCCGACCAGGTGCGAGCCTTCTAGCCCCCGTCAGCAGCAGGCAGCCCGGATGGACGACCGTTCTCGCCTCAGGGAGATCCTCCTCCGCCGCTCGGTTCTGCGGGGCGACTTCATTCTGGCTTCCGGGGCGAAGAGCAGCCTCTACGTGGACTGTCGCCTGACGACCCTGCACGCCCAGGCAATGCCTCTGATCGGACGCCTGCTCCACGCCGAATTCGAGACCCGCGGCTGGCGGCCGCAGGCCGTGGGCGGCCTGACCATGGGAGCCGACCCCGTCGCCTGCGCCGTGGCCCGCGAGTCGCTGGAACGCGGTCAGCCGGTGGATGCGTTCGTCGTGCGCAAGGAAGGCAAGCGGCATGGCCGCAGGCGCTCTATCGAGGGCCTCGCCCATCCGGAGGGCGTAAGTTGCGTTGTGGTCGATGACGTTTGCACGACGGGCGGGTCCACGGTGCAGGCCGTCCGCCGCGCCCGTGGCGCCGGGATGGAGGTCCTCGGGGCGGGCTGCCTAGTCGACCGCGAGCAGGGGGCCCAGGCGGCTCTGGCCGCGATGGGCTGCGACTTCGCGGCGCTCTTTACGATGCGCGAATTGCTCGAAGCCTAGGCCCGCATGCCGGATGAAGCCAGCTTGGGGCAGTTGCCTGCCCGCAAGGTCCGGAGCGCCGAGTCCGGATCCGTTTGACCTGACGAGACTGTTATGATTATCCCCGAGGAACGAACGCCCAGCCGGTGGTGCGTCCCGTGAGGGCGTTCGGATTCCCATGTTCGAACGGTACACAGAGAAGGCACGGCGGGTCATCTTCTTCGCGCGGTACGAGGCGAGTCAATTCGGCAGCCCGTACATCGAAACCGAACATCTGCTGCTCGGGTTGATCCGCGAGGACAAGGCGCTGGCGAACCGCTTCCTGCGCTCCCACGCTGCGGTCGACTCGATCCGGAAGCAGATCGAGGCGCACACCACGATTCGCGAAAAGGTCTCAACCTCGGTGGACCTGCCCCTCAGCCACGAGTGCAAGCGGGTGCTGGCCTACGCCGCGGAAGAGGCGGAGCGGCTGTCGCACAAGCACATAGGCACCGAGCACCTGCTGCTCGGGCTGCTGCGCGAGGAGAAGTGTTTCGCGGCGGAGATCCTCCATGAGCGGGGCCTGCGGCTGGCGACGATCCGCGAGGAACTCGCGCGAGTGCAGTCGGAAAAGCTGCTGTCCGGACGGGCAAAGGAAAGCTCGCTGCTGGCGGAGTTCAGCAGGGACCTGACCCAGGAGGCGGCCGAGGGCAAGCTCGACCCCCTGATCGGCCGCGAAAGCGAGCTCGAGCGGGTGGTTCAGATTCTGTGCCGACGCACCAAGAACAACCCCGTGCTGATCGGCGAGCCCGGGGTCGGCAAGACCGCCATCGTCGAAGGCCTCGCCCAGCGGATCGCGAGCGGGGATGTGTTGCCGTTCCTGTCGGAAAAGCGCATCTTGTCGCTGGACCTGTCGCTGGTCGTCGCCGGGACGAAGTACCGGGGGCAATTCGAGGAGCGCCTCAAGACGATCATGAAGGAGCTGATGGAGAACCGGAACTCGGTGGTCTTCATCGACGAGCTGCATACCTTGGTGGGGGCGGGATCGGCGGAGGGCTCGCTCGACGCCGCGAACATCCTCAAGCCCACGCTCTCGCGCGGCGAGATTCAGTGCATCGGGGCGACGACGCCGAGCGAGTTCCGCAAGTCCATCGAAAGGGACCGCTCGCTGGAGCGGCGCTTCCAGGCCGTGAAGGTCAGCCCGCCGAGCGAAGAGGACGCCATCCAGGTGCTGATCGGCGTCAAGGAGCGCTACGAGAAGTTCCACGCCGTCGTCTACACGGACGAGGCGGTCGAATCGGCGGTGTACGGCTCGATACGTTATATCCCGGACCGGTTCTTGCCGGACAAGGCAATCGACCTGCTGGACGAGGCGGGCGCTCGGGTCAAGCTGCAGCAGACCAAAATGTCGGACGAGAGTGCCGAGATCCACAAGCGCATCAAGTTCATCGTCCACCGGATGGAGAACGCGATCGCCAACCACGAGTTTGAGAAAGCGCGGTTTTATTCGGAAGAGGAGCGCAAGGAGCGCGAGAACTTGCGCCGTCTGCGGAAGAAACAGGAGCTCGGCAAGACGGTGACCGCGACGGTCGGCAAGGACGACATCGAGGAAGTGGTGGCCCGCTGGACGGGCGTGCCGATGACTTCGATCAAGGAAGAGGAGATGGCCAAGCTGCTGCGTCTGGAGGACGAGCTCCACCAGCGCATCGTCAGCCAGGATAGCGCCATTTCGGCTTTGGCTAGGGCAATCCGGCGTTCGCGCGCCGGCCTGAAGCCGGTCAACCGGCCAGCCGGCTCTTTCCTGTTCCTCGGCCCGACCGGGGTCGGCAAGACGGAGGTCGCCAGAGCCCTGGCCGAGTGCCTGTTCGGCAGCCAGAAGTCTCTGATCCGCTTCGACATGTCGGAGTTCATGGAGAAGCACGCCGTGTCGAAGCTGATCGGCTCGCCCCCGGGCTATGTCGGTTACGAAGAGGGGGGGCAGCTGACGGAGAGGGTCAGGCGGGCTCCGTACTCCATCATCCTGCTCGACGAGATCGAGAAGGCCCACCCCGACCTGTTCAGCATCCTGCTGCAGGTGTTTGAGGACGGACAGTTGACGGATGGCCTGGGCAACACGGTCGACTTCAAGAACACCATCGTAGTGATGACCTCCAACATCGGGGCGCGCCACCTGCAGGCAAAGGCTCCGCTGGGCTTCCACGGGAGCTCGCAGCAGTATTCCCACACGAGGGCGGAGCAGGAGGTGCTCAACGAGGTCAAGCGCACCTTCAATCCAGAGTTCCTCAACCGGCTGGACGAGACCATCATCTTCCGCTCGCTGACGGACGAGGACCTGCTGGCTATCGTGCAACTGCTGGTGGCGCAGTTGAACGAGAACCTGCTGAGCAAGGGCTTGCAGATCCGCCTGAGCGAGGACGCCGCGCGCTACATCCTGGACGAGACGCTGGGCGACAGGAGCTACGGCGCGAGGCCGCTCCGCCGGGCCCTGCAGCGCCGTGTAGAAGATCCGTTGTCCGAGGCGCTGATTCAGAATCAGTTGCCGCTCCCCGGGGAGATAGAGCTCTTCCGGGGGCCGGACGGCATGTACTACCGCCGCCTCGACACTCCGGATGAGGATGAGGGCGAAGGTGGCGTGGCGGTTGCCGCAGGCACGCTGCTGTACAGTCTCTAGGCCGAATTTTCGGTTGGTTTGCGGGTGGTTTTGCCTGCAAGACATTGTTTTTCAATAGGTTAATGGCTATGAGCGATCGGGAGTTCATTCCCATGTTATATGGATGATTAAGTTAATATAAATAATATCTAAAGACTATAGTAGTTGCCATGTATTTCAAGACCCGCCCGAACCGCAATGCGCACCCCGCCAGCCTCCTCCGGGAGGGCTGGCGTGCGGGAAAGCGCGTCCGCAAGCGGTCCCAGCTGGGCCAAGCCAAGCTCTCGACCGGCTCGGCCTGCGCCTGTAGCGTGCCCAGTGCCGCATCTCCGCAAACGGGCGATAGTTCAAATAAACCAATGGCTTACGCCAATATCTGTCTCGGAAGTTCAGCCCAATGAGCATGGCCATGGCATGCTCCGTGGAAGGAACTCTCACAAGCCCAATGCGAACGCAGCGCGCCTCGCCTCCCGGTGCAGCGCCATCGTCAAGATGCATCCCGACGGAACGGGGCGCTGACAAAAACGGCATCCAGGCCCTCGGATGCTCTGGGCGGCTGGACCGCCAAGCTGTCCAGGGTTGCTGCGGATGCCCGGACCGCGCTCGTGTTCCCGTTTTTGCGGGACAGGCCACGACGCTCCGGAAGGGCGCAAGCTGCCGAATCGCCTTGGCCGGCGGTACGCCGGCCGCTCGTCGATCATGGACCGTGCGCAGGAAGGCGACGAGACCCGGCGGCTGGCCTAGGGGCCGGGTTGCGAGCCGGTGGTGCCACCGTGGCGAATGTGCGTCGCGTCCTGGAAGCACGACCGCGGGATGTACAGGCGGCGCAACGGAAGCGAGCGGCTTTTTCGGCGATGGAAGGGATCGCTTCACAGCTTCCCGTGTTGCGAGAAGCTCGATGTGGAATTTCTCGGGTTGATCGTCTCCGCACCCATTGTCGATGCATTGCGATAGTGTTGGTGCGCCTTGGGGCAGAATGACCTCCCACGCGGGCAATCGTTCTTCGTGGCCGGCGGCGGCGGAACCGTAGTCGGCCGCTGGGCACCGCAGGTCTATTCGTGGAGGTGCGCCGGTGCGCAGCTTGGTTGTGCATCCGGATTGCAGGGAGCGAGGCCCTGGGCGAAGCTGGTGAGCGCCTGCAGCGAGCGGTGAGTGGAGCAGCTGTTCGCCACAAGCGAACCCCAGTTCTTCGAGAGGCGCGGTTTCACCGCATATGCGAGTCGGAGGGCGGTGCCCTTCCTGACGCTGGGCCCTGTTGCCCGACCCTCGGCCCGCAGGGCCCGGAGCCGTTACGCGGCTCGTTCCGAGCCCCGGCAGTCCGGCCCTGCGCCCTGGATCTCTGGCAGAAAATGTAACTGTTTTGTAATTTCATATGCGACAGATCGGGTGCAGACCTCTAAAATTATATGTAATTACTTGAAAAATAAGTGTTTATTAGACTGTTCCTCGCGTTTTCGAGTGAGCTGCCGAATCAGGGAAAACTTGCAATCAAGTTGTGGATACATTTACACTGGTCACATTGGCGAACGCCCGGCAGGTCGTTCGGAAGGAACAAAGCAAGCAATCACCAGGAGGTTCAGAAATGCCAACCAGTGTCCGAAACTCGGCACGACATCGCGGCCGCGGATGGCGCAGCGGCCCAGGCGACGGGGAGAGCCGTCCCGCTCGCCTAGCGGGTGTCGTCGCTATATCGTTGCTAGCAGCGGTCTTTGCGGCTCCGAAAGCCTCTGCGGGCGATCCCGCCGGCACGGACGGGGCCGAACAGCTTTTGCAACAAGCTCGCAACAACAGGGAGACGCTCGCACCGGACTTCCCAGGCTTCCGCAGCCGACTGGTGGTGCATCACGGGGGGAGGGTTTACCAGGGCCGCATGCTCTTCAAGCCGCCCATTACGCTTGATGTTCACCTCGACGACGCCGATGTGCGTGGCAGCGCGAAGGCCACGATCCGCTCGCTGCTCCGACATCGCTTGGCGTCGACCGGATCCGGCGGCGACGAGGCGGTCTCTTTCGCCGGTGCCGGCTCTCATCCGCTAGGTCGCCGGATTTCGCTTGGCGACAAGTACGGCTCGCGCTACCGGATCTTGGCGAACCGCATTCTCGAGGTGGACCGGCAGATGGAAGATGTGCGCCTGCTCATCAGCGTGACGGGAACCGAGACGACCGCATCCGGCACGTACCTGCCGACGGATTTCTTCGTCACCCAATTCGACCGGGAGTCCGGCGCGGTCAAAAGCGCCTCCGCCTACCGGGACGCCTACCAGCGGATCGGCGGGGAGTATCTGCCGGTTTCGCGGCTGGTGGTCAGCACCGGGAACGGAGGTACCGAGTCCCTGCTCGTCGAATGGCAGGAGATCGAGCTGCTGCCTCCAGGTGGCAGCGACTAGGTCGATAAGCGGGGCGGGGCTTGGCATTCGGAGTGTAGCCCGGACGACCGGCCCTGCCCTCGGGAACGCCAACCCGCGATGCCGGACGGTGTTTCGCGAGCCTCGCGCATTGTAGCGGAGCGTGACCGAGCCGCCGGTGTCCAGACCCGCAAGAGGAGGAATACTGATGCAACACCCATGCAAGAATGCGGCGCGCTGCTTGGCGCTGGCCGCCGTCCTGGTGCCCCTGGTGGCGGGACAGGACCGCCACCAGACAGCGGTCCGGGTAGCGGACACGACCGATGCCGCACTGCCCGGAGCCAATGTCTTCGTCCTGAGCTTGGACACCGGCCTGCAGGTCGCTCGCCGGACTGACGCGGCCGGGGGCTTCGTCCTCGAGCTGCGGCGCGGACAGTATCGCGTCACCGCCGCCAGCACCGGTTTTGAAGCGGCCTCCGCGACGATTGAGGTACCGTCCGCCGACCAGGACGTCCTGGTGCTGCGGCTCGCCCCTGCGGCGCTGGAGCAATCCGTGGTTGTGTCGGGCTCCCGCGAGGAGGAGCTGCTTGAGGACACAGTCGCCAAGGTCGACCTCGTGTCGTGGAGCCAACTGCTCGACTCGGGCTATGAACGGGTCAGCGATGTCCTGGCCGAAGAGACGGGCATCGTCACTCGCAGCGGCTCGTCGGGCAGCCGCTCGGAGACCCAGATCCAGGGCATCGACTCGCGGCAGTCCCTGATTCTCCTGGACGGCTACCCGGTGGTAGGCGCGCGCGGAGTCAAGCGCGGCATCGTGAATCTGGACCGCCAGTCCACGAACCGTCTCGACCGGGTCGAGATCGTCAAGGGCGCTTCATCGGCCCTCCACGGGTCGGACGCCATCGCGGGGGTCATCAACATGATCACGCGCGAGCCGCGCCAGCGCTTCGACGCGAACGTGGTCACTTCGGGCGGCAGCCTGGGGGCCTTCGATCTTCGAGGCGATATGGGCTTCGTGGCGGGCCGCTGGTCCGGCTTCGTGAACCTGGAGCGCCACCGGAGGAACGCCTACGACCTGACGCCCGCCACATTCGACTCCACCGGACCGGCCTTTGAGAGGACCGACTACTTGGCCAAGGTGAGCCGCTCTTTCTCCCCGGGGATGCAGGTCAGCCTGCTGGCCAATGCGTTCAGCAACCGCGACCGCGCCGATTCCACCGGCGAGCGCGGGCCCGCGGCTACGGCCACCGACGACAGCGCCCAGAACTACGGCGCAACCTTCACCGCGGCCCTGGGCCCCGGGACGCAGCTGCAGGCGCGGGGCTACTTCGGCAAGTACGATGAGGGCTCGGCCATCAACTTCCACAGCGAGCCGGGCGCGGTCAACGAAACGGCCAATTTGAACGAGCGTCTCTATCGCACGGAAGCGAGCGTCTCCCATATGCTTGGCTTCCGCCAGCTTCTGCAGGGAGGAGCGGAGTGGACCGGCAACGAGTACCGCGGATACAACCGACTGCTGGGAGACAACGCGGGGCAGCGGATTGACATGACCGATCTCTGGATCAACGACCGCATTCAGGTGCATCCGCGGCTCAGCCTCGCCGTCGGCGGTCGGCTAAACAACCACTCCCGCTACGGCTCGGCCTTCGTGCCCCGTGTCGGGCTGCTCTGGCGAGCCACATCAAATCTGCGGCTGAGGGGGTCTTGGGGGCAGGGATTCCGTGCGCCAGATCTGGGCCAGCTGTACTTCCGGTTCCAGAACGCGGCCCACTTCTACCAAGTCATCGGCAATCCCAACCTAGCCCCTGAAACCTCGACCACCGTCCAATCCGGATTCGACTACCGGCTGAACCGATTCACGTTTGGCGGGACCTACTTCAGGAACGACATCAAGAATCTGATCCAGGCCGACCTGATCGGGCGTCCCTCGACCCCGGGCCAGCTCCATGCGCTGCTCGGGGCGTTCCAGATCGACCGGGCGTTCAACCCCGGGCTGCACCGTTTGTTCTTTTTGTACCGCAACATCGACAACGTGTACACCACGGGGGCCGAAGGCAAGGTTCGGGTCAACCTGACGCGCAACCTGATCGTGTCGTCGGGCTACACCTATCTCGACGCCCGAGACAAGGAGAACAACGCCTTCTTGAGCCAGCGGCATCGGCATCACGGGAACCTGAGGGTGTGGTGGTCCACCAATCGCTGGGGAGGCTTGCGCACCAACCTGCGAGGCACCTACTTCAGCAAATGGCCGATCGCCGGCAGCGCAGGGACATTCCTCGGCGAGGCCTACCAGATCTGGGATTGGTACGCCGCCAAGCCGCTGAAGGCTGGCTTCGAGGTCTACGGAGCGCTCGACAACCTGTTCGACTCGAAGGATGCCAACCTGCAAGGCGAGAACCCCATGTTCTTCCGGGCAGACCCCGGGCGGACGTTCCGAGTTGGGCTCCGCTGGAACTTCGGGGTGGAGTAGGGCGGATGCGCGGAGCGTGGCGGCGAGGGCTCCGGTGCGCTGCCCTGTACGGGTCCGCGGATGCATTGCGTCCGCGGGCACCGACACCGGAGACAAGCGCATCCCGCAGGCGATTGGTGGCGGGCTCCCACGGATCGCGAGGCATAGGAGCCTGTTGAAAAAGTCCTCAGCGACCGTGAAGCGGTACTGAGATGACCGTAAAACGACTCCTGAAGGCCCTGAACAGTCGCAAAACGGTGCTTCGGACGCGATTTCGCGAGGGGGATCGTATCCCAGCGACTTTAGCAACAGGCTCATAGGCGACATCTCCATGCCGGGATGCCAGGATACCTCCTGGACGCACCACCCCATGCACTGTATTGGCGCCCGTCGGCGCGCTTGCGCGATCCGACGCGGCGCGCTGGCCGGGTTCTGTCGGTTGAGGGTGCAGCGCGAGGATGCCTCCTGCAGCTGGTTCCGGTATCGAGGAGCCGAGAGCCGGCGCTCGAAGCTCCACGCTCGCCTCGGGGCCATGCCCGCCACAAGCGGCACGGTCTACGGCAGGTGGGGGCACGGCCACCATGGGGCCCGGACCGCCGTCGGCGACCGAATGCACTGGGAGCGGGGTCGGCTGACCTCCCTTCGGGCAGGGGACACCGGCCTGGCTGACGACCGACGGAGACGCCGCGGCTCAGCCCTGCGCTGGCACCGGGCGGCAGACTAGAATAATGGCATGCCCACGCCAGCGGCGGCCACACAGCCAGACACGCCGGCTGCCACCGGCGAGCAGGCGGTATTCCACGCCTTCCGCGATGCGGGCGTCGATGTGGCGCAGGCCTACAATGCGACGCAGAGCATACGAGACATGGCAGCCGTCAACCTCATCGCGCGGTTCGAAGCCAAGCTGGACGCTCAGAACGCGTTGATCGCTGCGCAGAACGCGAAGATGGATGCCATGATCGCTGCGCAGAACGCGAAGATGGATGCCATGATCGCTGCGCAGAACGCGAAGATGGACGCCATGGCAACCGCGCAGGCAGGCATGCTGGCCGCCCAGAACACCAAGCTGAAGATGCTCATGTGGATGCTCGGTGGCGGTGCAATCGGTATCGTCGGCATTCTTATCCGCCTGTTCGTGTAGCGTCCAGCGCTGTTGTGGTGCGCTGTCCCCGGGCGGCGCAGTCGGGAGCCCTGAAAGTTGCGCCACCCACTTTGCCCAGCTCGGCTGCCGCTAGACTGCCTACTCCTGCGCCAGAATCGCCGCCTGTGGGTTCCGTGGCCGCCGGCGCTAGGCTACACCCACTTCGCATGCCCGGACGCTCCCTGATTGCCGGGTAAGGATTCCGGTTGCTGGCCGGAACGTTTTGTGCTGCAATGGTTTAGGAGGTCTCCGGGGTGTCCGGGTAGTGATCGGTGCCATAGTCGTGTCCTCAGTATGCAGGCAAGAAGATACTGGCAGTCTGCCTCTAAACGGAAGTTTCAGCGGCCTGTTTTTCGGAACCCATAGATTCTAAGGGCTTTGCTGGGGTTTGGGTGTGCTGTATGTGGCGAAATGTAGCCATGTATTATGGTTGTTGTGTTGGCATGATATCCTTTTTACTGCGTATTTACGTGCTATAATGTGTAGCCATGTATATCGAGAGCGTCCCCAACCGCTCCTCGCCGCCCGCCGTCCTCCTCCGCGAGTCCTACCGCGACGGCGGGCGCGTCCAGAAGCGAACGCTCGCCAATCTCTCCAAGCTGCCCGCCACCGCCATCGAGGCGCTCCGCCGCAGCCTCCGCGGCGAGCGACTCGTCCCTCCCGACGCCGCCTGCACCTGCGTCCGCAGCCGCCCCCACGGGCATGTCGCCGCCGTGCTCGGCACCCTCAAGCGCCTCGGTCTGCCGACCCTCCTCGCCCGCGGCACGAGCCGGGTCCGGGACCTCGCCGTCGCCCTCCTCGTCGCTCGCGTCATCGACGCGCAGGCGCAGCTGGCCACCGCCCGCGCCCTGACCCCCGCGAGCGCCGTCTCCACGCTGGGGGACCTGTTGGGTCTCGGCCCGGTCGACCCGCTCGAGCTGTACGCCGCCATGGACTGGCTCGTCGAGCGGCAGGCGGCCCTCGAGCAGCGCCTGGCCCAGCGGCATCTGCAGGAGCACACCCTCGTGCTCTACGACCTGACCTCCAGCTACGTGGAGGGAACGCACTGCGAGCTCGCACAGCGCGGACACAGCCGCGACCGCAAGAAGGGCACGCTGCAGATCGTCTTCGGCTTGTTATGCACGGCCCCAGGTTGTCCGGTCGCCGTCGAGGTCTTCGAAGGCTCGACCAGCGACCCGCTGACCGTGGCCCGTCAGGTCGACCAGATCCGCTCCCGCTTCGGCCTCCAGCGGGTCGTGCTCGTCGGTGACCGCGGCAGGCTGACCGCGGCGCGCATCCGCAAGGACCTCGCCAGCGTCGACGGGTTGCGCTGGGTCACCACGCTGCGGGCGCCGACGATCCGCAAGCTGGTGGCCGCCGGCACCGTGACCCCGGCGCTGTGCGACGAGCGGGACCTCGCCGAGGTGACCAGCGAGGAGTTCCCCGGCGAACGGCTCATCGTCTGCCGCAATCCGCTGCTCGCCGCCGAGCGGCACCGCCAGCGCAACGAGCTGCTGGCTTCCACCGAGAAGGAGCTCGCACCAATTGCGGCGGCGACCCGGCGCCCGAACAACCCGCTCCGGGGCGCGGCAAAAATCGGCGTGCGCGTCGGCAAGGTCATCAACCGCTACAAGGTCGCCAAGCACTTCGTCACCACCATCACCGACGAGTCGTTCACGTTCCATCGCGACGAGGCCGGGATCGCGGACGAACAGCAGCTCGACGGGCTCTACATCGTCCGTTCCAACGTCGAGCCGGAACAGTTCGATGCCGCGCAGACCGTCCGTGCCTACAAGGACCTGTCGAAGGTCGAGCGCGCGTTTCGGTCCCTCAAGTCGGTGGACCTGAAGGTGCGGCCGATCCACCACCGGCGGGCCGACCGGGTGCGGGCGCACGTCCTGCTGGGCATGCTCGCCTACTACGTCGCGTGGCACATGCGCCAAGACCTCGCCCCGTTGCTCTTCGACGACCACGACCCGGCCGCCGCCGAACGGCAGCGCGCATCCGTGGTCCGGAAGGCCGAGCGCTCGCCCGCGGCACGCGCCAAGGCCGCCCGCAAGCGCACCGCCGAGGACCTCCCCGTGCATAGCTTCCGGACGCTGCTCGCCGACCTCGGCACTCTGACCGCCAACACCATGCGGGTGGCCGACAGCGACGCCACCTTCGCGCTGCTCACCGAGCCCACACCCGTACAGCAACGCTGCTTCGAGCTACTGGGAGTGACCCCCAAATGTAGCCAGTAGCCAACACCCGCAAAATCGATAACTTACACAACACAAGTGACTTACACGCAATCAACTCTGAAACTTCCGGCTAATCGTGCGGGGGCGGGCTGGCGGGGGGCGGCTCGCGAGCGGACTGAGCGAGCTCCGCCCGCAACGCGGCGAGCTGGGCCTCCAACTCGCGGCGCATGCGAGCCTCGGTCTCGCACTCCTGCTCGGCGGCTTGGCGCTTGCGGCTCTCTTCCTGCCGCGCCAGTTCGGATTCCTCCAGGATGGGGATCAGCAGCCCGGTCGCCGGGTCGCGGAACCGCAGCAGCCTGCCCTGCGCCTCCAGCTCCAGGCCCAGCACCCGGCTCGGCTGCGGCCCGAGCCGTCCGGCCGCAGCCGCAGCGGCGCGTAGCGGCCCGCCTCCGAACGCCGCGACAGCTCCGAGCAGCTGCGCGGCTAACTCCGCGCTCGTCAGCCAACGACCTGATCCGGGCCGAGGCCGACGAGGACAGCCTGTCGACGCTCGCCGATAGCGTAGACGAGGCGGGCTGGGAACGCCTGCGCCGCACATTGCCCGGCGAGGCCCCGCTGGGCATCGACCACCACGCCATCCAGCGAGCGCAGCGACTCCAGTTCGGGTTTCAAGCCCGCGCTCCGTAGTTCCAGCCTTCTCTCGGGCCGTCCATCAGGCTCATTTCTCAGTGGATACGGTTCCGTCTCCTGTCCGCATGGCCGACTGCTATGCTCAAAGCACGGGCCCCGGCTTCATGCCGGCTGGGCCTCGCTTTAGCTCCTGCGGGCTCCCCCTCGATTGTGCTGACGTTTCAAGACCTTGTGATGCGCCTCAAGGCGTACTGGGCGCGCCAAGGCTGCATTGTGCAGGAACCGTTCGACTGCGAGGTCGGTGCCGGCACCATGTGCCCGGAGACCTTCTTGCGGGTTCTGGGCCGCGAACCTTACCGCGTGGCATACGTGCAACCCAGCCGGCGTCCGGCTGACGGCCGGTATGGCGAGAATCCGAACCGGCTGTACAAGCACCTGCAGCTGCAAGTGATCCTCAAGCCCGCTCCGGAGGATGTTGTCGAACTCTACCTCAAGAGCCTGGAGGAGATCGGCATCGATCTAGCCCGCCATGACTGCAAGCTGGAGGAGGACAACTGGGAGTCCCCGACTCTGGGCGCTTGGGGCGTAGGCTGGCAAGTAATGCTGGACGGACTGGAGATCACCCAGTTTACGTACTTCCAGCAGTGCGGCGGGCTGGACCTCGAGGCGGTGCCGGCCGAGCTCACCTACGGCCTGGAGCGGTTGGCCGCCTTCATCCAGAACGTGGAGAGCGTCTACGACATTCGCTGGAACGAGCGCTGGTCGTACGGGGATGTGCGGCTGGCCGACGAGCAGCAGTACTCGACCTACAACTTTGAGGAGGCGGATGTGGACTTCGTGTGGCGCGAGTTTGAGCTGCACGAAGCGGAGTGCCGGCGATTGCTCGGGCGGTACGGCGAGCTGAACGATCCGCAGGCCCGGGGTCGGTTCCCGATCCTGGCGGCTTTCGACCAAACGCTCAAGTGCTCCCACTTGTTCAACACCCTGCAGGCGGCGGGGCGCGCTCAGCGTCACGGAGCGTGCCCGGGTGATCCAGCGCGTGCGGAACTTGGCGGTTGGCGTTGCCAAGGCGTGGATGCACCAGCAAGGCAGCCTTGCGGGAGGGCCCGCATGAGCGACCTGCTGCTGGAGGTCGGGACCGAGGAGATCCCGGCCCGGATGGTCCCGGGCGCTCAAGCCGACTTGGAACGTCGGTTCGTCGACGCTCTAAAGGAGGTCGGCCTTGCAGACGGAGTCCGCTTGGCCATCGAAGCGACGCCCCGGCGCCTGGCGCTGTTTGCGGAGAACATAGCCCCTAGGCAAGCCGACCGCGCGGAGTTGCTCAAGGGGCCTCCGCGCCGGATCGCTTTCGACGGAGACGGACGGCCCACCCGGGCGGCGCTAGGCTTTGCGCGCAAATGCGGCGTGCCGGTGGAGGCCCTGCGGATTGGCTCCGACGGCAAGCTGATGGTGGAGCGACGGACGGCCGGGCGGGGGGCTCGAGAGCTGCTCGCCGAGAGCCTCCCGGGAGTTGTGTTGGGGGTGCGCTTCCCGCGCAGCATGTACTGGACAGGTCGCGGAGGGCCCCGGTTCATCCGTCCGATCCGCTGGCTGCTAGCTCTGCTCGACGGCGAGGTTGTGCCGTTCGAGATTGCAGGAGTTGCGGCGGGTGCGCAGACATGGGGGCATCGCCGCCTCGGTGCCGGCCCGATTGCCGTGCGCGACGCGAACGAGTACCGCTCGGCGCTGGAAGCCAACGCTGTGCTGCTGTCGGCCGCAGAGCGCAGCCGCAAGATCGGCGACGAGGCTGCGGCTCTTTTGCCCGCAGGCTGTCGCGTCCGGACCGACGACCGGCTGCGCCGCACCTTGACCTACGAGACCGAATGGCCGGTCGCGATCCGCGGCGCTTTCGATCCCAGCTATTTGGAACTGCCGGAGGAAGTGCTGCAGACCGTGATGCTAGTGCATCAAAAGTACTTCTCGGTCGAGGATGAAGCAGGTCGGCTGACGAACCGCTTTGTAGCCGTGGCCAACGCTCGGGGCGATGCGAGCGGATTGATCCGCCGCGGTCACGAGCGGGTGCTCCGCGCCCGCTTCAACGACGCCCGCTTTTTCTGGAAGTTCGATCAGCGCAGTTCGCTAGCCGACCGCGTGGACGACCTCAAGCAGGTCCTTTTCCAGAGCTCCTTGGGAAGCTACTGGGACAAGACCGAGGCGAACCAGCGTGCCGTGGCTGATCTGGCGGGCGCGCTGGACCTGGACGCCGGGACTGCCGCCTGCGCCACCCGGGCCGCCTTGCTCGCGAAATGCGACCTCACCACCGAGATGGTGGGCGAGTTTCCCGAACTGCAGGGCAAGATCGGCGGGCTCTACGCTGCGGCTCAGGGCGAGCCCCAAGCCGTGGCGGACGCAATCTACGACCACTACCTGCCGGCCGGAGCCGAAGGGCCGCTGCCAAGGTCGCAGGCCGCCCGCATCGTAGCACTGGCCGACCGTCTTGCCACGCTGGGCGGCATGTTCCGCGTGGGGCTGGCCCCGACCAGTTCGAAGGACCCGCTGGCGTTGCGCCCGGCGGCCTTCGGGGCGCTGCGGATCGTAATCGAGGGCGAGCTGCCCCTTACGCTGGATGGCCTCGTGGAGGTGGCGCGCGCTGGCGGCAACGCGCTGCAGCTGCGCAAGTTCCTGCTAGCCCGGCTGCGGTACTGGCTGGCGCACA
Source organism: Bryobacterales bacterium (assembly GCA_965213745.1). Classification (GTDB taxonomy): domain Bacteria; phylum Acidobacteriota; class Terriglobia; order Bryobacterales; family UBA6623; genus VXMF01. The sequence continues at coordinate 20,685 of CBDBZZ010000026.1, forward strand.
AGGAAAAGCTCGCCAACGACGCAATCCAGGCAGTCTGCGCCGCTTCGGACGCCGAGCCGGTCGACGTGGTGGCCCGGGCCCGCGCATTGGCCGCCATGCGGGGGACGCCGGACTTTGAGGCGCTTGCCGCTAGCTTCAAGCGTATCCGCAACATCCTCGCCCAGGCGGGCGGGGTGGGCTCGTTCGCTGGCGCGGCGGTAGATCCGGCGCTTCTTGAAGCCGGGGCCGAGGCGGACCTGCACGCTGCGCTGGAAGGGGTTGCCGGGCAACTGACCCGCTGGGTCGGTCGCCGCGACTACGCGGCGGCGCTGCGGGGGATCGCCGCGTTGCGGCCCGCGCTCGACCGCTACTTCGACGATGTGCTCGTGATGGCCGACGACGAGGCTGTGCGACGGAATCGCTTGGTGTTTCTGGCCGGCTTGCTGCAGCGGCTATCAACCATCGCGGACTTCGCCGCCATGGGGCCCTCGCTGGCGGATACGGTCGGGGTCGGGGACGGGCTCACTCTCGAGCTTGTGCGGGGGTTGCCGGGCAACTGAGTGCGTTGGCGGCTACAGGCCGCTGGACTCGGGAATGAATTGCCGTAGAAAGCGGGCGCTCTGGCGCAGCGATAGGATGCGCGATGCCAGGGAGCCCTCGTAGGCGCGGTCCTCGACCTCGACGCAGACCGGGCCCTGGTAGCCCGTTGAGGTGAGCACCGAAAAGAACAAGCCCCAGTCCATGTCGCCGAGCCCGGGTAGCTTGGGCGTGTGGAATTGGAGTGGGTAAGCCAGGATCCCAACATCGTCGAGCAGGTGACGGTCGACGCGCACATCCTTGGCATGCACATGGAAGATGCGGTCGCGGAAATTGCGTAGCGGGGAGATTGCGTCCATCTGCATCCAGGTCGGGTGCGAAGGGTCGTAGTTCAAGCCGAAGGCCGGGCTGGGGATGTCTTCGAACATCCGCTTCCAGATCGCCGGCGAGCAGGCTAGGTTCTTGCCGCCGGGCCACTCGTCGCACGTGAACAGCATCGGGCAGTTCTCGATGCCGATGCGGACGCCCCGCTCTTCGGCGTAGGCGAGGAGCGGACGCCAGACCTGGAGGAACCGTGGCCAATTCTCCTCGACCGAACGGGTCCAGTCGCGCCCCACGAATGTGTTGACGGTGGGCAGCTCGAGCGCCTTCGCGGCTCGGATCACACAGCGGAGATGCTCCTGGGCCACTCGGGCCTCCTCGGTGTCGCCCGACAGGGGGTTGGGGTAGTATCCGAGAGCGCTGACGCCGATCCCGTGGCTGTCCAGCGACGCCCGGACCCGGTCGGCCGCAGCGTCGTCCAGGCCGGCAGCGTCGATGTGCGTGACGCCGGCGTACCGGCGCTCGGCCTTGCCGGGGGGCCAGCACATGACCTCGATGCAGTCGTAACCCTCGCCGGCACCGACCCGGCAGACTTCATCGAAGTCGAGGTCTGGCAGGATGGCGCTGACGAAGCCGAGTTGCATGTTTTTCCTAGCGTAGTGCATCTGGACCTGCCCTCAGGCGGTCGACATGCGCGATGGCCAAGCTTCGCGGTGTCGACGTCAGGCTCAAGCCCTTCCCGCAACCGCTGATTTGGGTGAATGTAGTTTCTAGGCTTGTGAGCCGCTCGGCCAAGCAACCGAGGTGGTGCCTTGATCGGGCCGTAGTTTGTCGCTGTGTCGAGCAAAGCTGAACCGGATGCGCCGAAGCTCATTCGGCAAGGCTCGCCTGGCTTGCGATAGCATAGACGTAGCGCCTTCCACCCTCGAAGCTTCCAGCCGTCGTCCAGACCCCGACGCGGCCAAGCGCTTCCGGCATCACAGGCAACCGCACCTTCTTGGCAACTGCACGAAGGTGTCCAGGTTCGCGGGAAGGGACCCAACACGGAGGACTCAGCAGCACGATGGCAAAACACGTGTATTCATTCGGCGGCTCGAAGACCGAGGGCAACAAGGCCATGCGCGACACCCTCGGCGGCAAAGGGGCCAATCTCGCGGAGATGGCCCTTGCCGGCGGGCCCGTGCCCCCTGGCTTCACGGTCTCGACGCAGGTCTGCAATATGTACCTCGGGGGCGGCAACCGGGTGCCCGATGCGGTCGAGGAGGAGATGGCCGCGGCCCTCGTGCGTCTCGAGTCCGACATGGGCAAGAAGCTCGGCGACGCCCAGGATCCGCTGCTGCTCTCCGTCCGCTCGGGCTCGAAGTTCTCGATGCCGGGCATGATGGACACCATCCTCAACCTGGGTTTGAACGACGATGCCACCGAAGGCCTGGCGCGCCTCAGCGGCAAGGAGACCTTCGCGCTCGACTGCTACCGGCGCTTCATCATGATGTTCGCCGATGTGGTCATGGGCGTCTCGAAGGGACAGTTCGAGGAGCTGCTGGAAGGCATCAAGGAGGAGGCCGGAGCGGCGAACGATATGGACCTCGACGCCGCCCAGCTCCGGCGCGTCGTCGCGGCGTTCAAGGACCACTACCGCCGGTCCCTGGGGCAAGACTTCCCTCAGGACGCTCACGAGCAGCTCAAGATGGCCCGCGACGCCGTGTTCCGCTCCTGGGACAACCCCCGGGCGAACCACTACCGTCGGATGAACGACATCCCGCACGACCTCGGTACCGCGGTCAATGTGCAGGCGATGGTCTTCGGCAACTTGGGCGAGACCTCCGCGACCGGAGTGGGGTTCACGCGGGATCCAGCCACCGGGGCCAACGAGTTCTACGGCGAGTTCTTGACCAACGCGCAAGGAGAGGATGTCGTGGCCGGCATCCGGACGCCGCGCCCGATCGAGGAGCTGAAGTCGGTGCTGCCCGCGGCCTACGAGGAGCTGCGTTCGATCACGGCGCAGCTCGAGCGGCACTACCGGGATGTCCAGGACTTCGAGTTCACGATCCAGGAAGGCAAGCTGTTCATGCTCCAGACGCGGAATGGCAAGCGCACCGGAGCCGCCGCCGTCAAGTTCGCGGTCGACATGTTCGCCGAAGGCCTGATCAGCGACAAGGAGGCGGTGCTTCGCGTCGAGCCGCAGCACCTCGACCAGCTCCTGCACCCGGTCATTGAGCCGGGTTCCAAGGCCCAGCTCACGACTCTCACCACCGGCCTGCCCGCCTCCCCTGGTGCGGCGGTCGGCCGGATCGTCTTCACGGCCGACGAGGCCGTGCAGGAAGCCGCCGCCGGGAACCCCGTGGTGCTGGTGCGCGCCGAGACGACCCCCGAGGACATCCACGGGATGGAGGCCGCCAAGGGCATCCTGACCTCGCGGGGCGGCATGACCTCCCATGCGGCGGTCGTGGCGCGTGGCATGGGGTCGCCGTGCGTGGCCGGCGCTGGCGAGGTCGCCGTCGACCCCAAGCGCGAGACGATCCAGTGCAACGGCCACCGGCTAGGGCTCGGCGACTGGATTTCGATCGACGGCTCGACAGGCGAGGTCTTCGCCGGTCAGGCGAAGACGATCGATCCCGACCCCGCGTCCGGCAACTTCGCGCAGTTCATGGAGCTTGTCGACAAGCACCGCACCGCGAAGGTGCGGGCCAACGCCGAGACGCCCCGCGATGCCCGCATGGCCCGGACCTTCGGCGCGGAAGGCATCGGGCTATGCCGCACGGAGCACATGTTCTTCGAGCCGGAGCGGATCCCGCATGTGCGCCGCATGATTCTGGCCCAGGATCCCGCGACCCGGGCGGACGCGCTCGCGCAGCTGCTGCCGATGCAGCGCCAAGATTTCCTGGCGCTGTTTGAGGTGATGGACGGCTACCCTGTGATCGTGCGGACGCTGGACCCGCCGCTCCACGAGTTTCTGCCCAACCGCGAGGATCTGATGGTCGAGCTGGCCCGGCTGCGCGCCGAGGGTGGGGACCAAGACAAGGAGCGCGAAACCGCAGCGCTGCTCGAGCGTGTGCAAGAGCTGCACGAGTTCAACCCCATGCTGGGGCACCGCGGCTGCAGACTCGGCATCACGTTCCCTGAGATCACGGCGATGCAGGCCCGGGCGATCTTTGAGGCCGCGGTCGCCTGTGCGGAGAAGGGCGTCCATGCGATCCCGGAGGTGATGATCCCGCTGGTCGGCAACCACAAGGAGCTCGAGAACCAAAAGCGGATTGTGGTCGAGACCGCCGAGCGGGTCTTTGCCGAAGCCGGCCGGGAGGTTGAGTACAAGGTGGGGACGATGATCGAGGTGCCGCGCGGGGCGCTGACCGCCGACCAGGTGGCCCGCCACGCAGACTTCTTCAGCTTCGGCACCAACGACCTCACCCAGACTACCTTTGGGTTCAGCCGCGACGACTCGGCCGCCTTCATCAAGGCCTATCTGGACACAGGCATCCTGGAGGACGATCCGTTCCAGGTCCTCGACAGCTCCGGCGTCGGCCAGCTCATCGAGATTGCCCTCGAGCGCGGGCGGCGCACCAAGCCGGACCTCGAGGTCGGGATCTGCGGCGAGCACGGAGGCGACCCGAAGTCCGTGACGTTCTGTGTCCGGGCCGGGCTCAACTACGTCAGCTGCTCGCCTTACCGCGTGCCGATCGCTCGGCTCGCCGCGGCCCAGGCGGCGCTGACCGCCTAGGAGCCTGTTGACAAAGCCCCTGGGATACGATTTCCGTCGCGCAATCGCGTGCGAACCACCGGTTTGCGCCTGTTGCAGGGCCTGCAGGAGTCGTTTCATGGTTCTTGCAGGGCCCTGCAAGGAGTTGCTGGACAGGCTTCACGGCCGCTGAGGACTTTTTCAACGGGCTCCTAGGACTCAGCCCTGCGCAGCGTCTGCGGCCGTCCCGCCTCAGCTAGTCATGGAGGCCAGGAACTCCTGGTTCGTGCGCGTCTTGGACATCCGGTCGAGCAGCAGCTCCGCCGACTCGACGGTTTGCAGCCCGCTCAGCACGCGGCGCAGCACCCAGACTTTGTTCAGCGTCTCGGGCTCGAGCAGCAACTCCTCCTTGCGGGTGCCGCTGCGGTTGGGGTCGATGGCTGGGAAAATGCGCTTGTCCACAAGCTTCCGGTCCAGGTGGCTCTCCATGTTGCCGGTGCCCTTGAACTCCTCGAAGATGACCTCGTCCATGCGGCTGCCGGTGTCTACCAAGGCTGTCGCGACGATGGTCAGCGACCCGCCCTCCTCGATGTTGCGGGCCGCGCCGAAGAATCGCTTCGGCCGCTGGAGCGCGTTCGAGTCCACGCCGCCCGAGAGCACCTTTCCCGAGGGCGGCGCGATGGTGTTGTAGGCCCGTGCGAGGCGCGTGATCGAATCGAGCAGGATCACCACGTCGCGCCTATGCTCGACGAGGCGCTTGGCCTTCTCGATGACCATCTCGGCGATATGCACATGGCGCGAGGCGGGCTCGTCGAAGGTCGAGCTGATCACCTCCCCGCGCACCGAGCGCTGCATGTCGGTGACCTCCTCGGGCCGCTCGTCGATCAGCAGCACGATGAGGAACACATCGGGCTGGTTGGTCGTGATCGAGTTGGCGATGGCCTGCAGCAGCATCGTCTTGCCGGTGCGCGGCGGGGCTACGATGAGTCCGCGCTGGCCCTTGCCGATCGGCACGAGCAGGTCCATCACGCGGCCGCTGAGGTTGGTCTTGGTCGTCTCCAGCTTGAAGCGCCCCTGCGGGTACAGCGGCGTCAGGTTGTCGAAGAGGATCTTGGTCTTGGCCGTCTCGGGCGACTCGAAGTTGATCCCCAGGACCTTGACGAGCGCGAAATAGCGCTCCCCCTCCCGGGGGTGGCGCACGTGTGCCGTGACCGTATCGCCTGCGCGGAGGCTGTAGCGCCGGACCTGGGCGGGCGAGACGTAGATGTCGTCCGGCCCCGGCAGGTAGTTGTATTCCGGCGACCGCAAGAAGGCGTAGCCCTCCTGCATGATCTGCACCACGCCTTGGGTCAGGATCAGCCCGGATCCTTGGGCTTGGGACTGCAGGATGCTGAAGATCAGCTCCTGCTTGCGAAGGCCGGCAGCGGTGTCGAGCTGCAGGGCGCGGGCCTGCCGGTGCAGCTCGGTGATGCTCAGGTCCTTGAGGGAAGCGAGGTCGAAGGGTTCCACGCCTTCCCGAGCCATAGCTTCCACTGCGGCCGCGTAGGCGGCCTCCTCGTCCAGATCCTCGGGCCGCTCGAGTTCCCGCGAGGGCCGCTTTCCCATGCCGCGCTCGCGGCGGAAACGGTTCTTGCGGGGTCCGGGCCTGCGGGCGGAGCGCTCCGTCTCGCCGTCGCCCGCGTCACCGCGCGGCGTCCGCCGTTCCTCCCGAGGCCGGTCCCGGGCGTCGGGATCCCGGAATCTGCGCCGTCGCGGTCTGCCCTCCGCACTTTCGGTCTCCCGCCCCCCCGAACCGGCTTCGATGCTCTCGTCGCCTTGGGCGGCTGCCGGCCCCCCGGAGTCCTCCGCTTGGCGCGAGGACTCCGGGGCCGGCTGCTCCGTCGGCCGTTCGGCCGCGGCCTGGGCATCGCGGCCGCCGTCGCTGGGGGCCGGGTTCTCAGCTGGGCCGTCCGCGAAGTCTGCGGGCATGGTTCACCTCCCCGGCCGCGGCGGCTCGGGCTAAGCGGCGAGAGCCGAGTCGATGGCTTTCCAGAGTTGCGGCACACCCTCCCCGCTCACAGCCGAAAACGGGATCGGGGGGGCGAAGGAAGCCTCGATGGAGCGGATGGAACGCAGCCGCTCGGCTCGCTTTAGCTTATCCGATTTCGAGGCCACGACGCGAAACGGCTGCTTGCGGGCGTCCAGCCAGTCCTTCATCTGGCGGTCCAGGGCCGTGGGCCCGTGGCGGATGTCCACGATGAGCACGACTAGACGCAGAGGCTCGCGGCCGGTCAGGTAGCTCTCCGCGAGGCGCTTCCAGCGCTCTTGCTCGGCTCGGGAGACCTTCGCATAGCCGTATCCAGGCAGATCCACGAAGTACAGGCGGCGGCCCACGCGGAAGAAGTTCACCGCACGGGTGCGCCCCGGGGTGCGCCCGGTCCTGGCGAGGGCTTTGCGGGAGACCGCGCCAGGACCGCCCACCCGCTTGCCGGCCCCGAGCAGCAGGGTGTTCAGCAGGCTCGACTTGCCTACGTTGCTCCGGCCGGCGAAGGCAACCTCAGCCGATCCGTCCGTCGGGAACTGGAGACCGCCGTGGGCGCTGACGGTGAGTTCGACCGCCATAGCTCCTCCGCGAGCCGGCCCGGTGCTCAGTTCGCTGCTCGCTCCTCCTGCCGAACCACTTCGACGCCGCCCGTGGTGAAGGGCTGCTCGATCAGCCCCACGATCGGTTCCTCGAGAGCCAGGGCCAGCACCTCGTCCATTGTCTCGACGAAATGCAACTGGAGCTCCTCCCGGATGTTGGCGGGCACATCCGGCAGATCCTTCTTGTTGTCCTTGGGCAGAATCACCTCGCGGATGCCGTGTCGGTCGGCGGCGAGCAGCTTCTCCTTGAGCCCCCCGATGGGCAGCACCTTGCCGCGCAGAGTGACTTCGCCCGTCATTGCCACATCCCCCCGGACATTGATCTTGGTCAGCGCGCTCGCGAGCGTGACGGTCAGCGTGATGCCGGCGGAGGGGCCGTCCTTGGGGATCGCGCCCTCCGGCACGTGGATGTGGACGTCCAGGTTCTGGTAGAAGTTCTTGGGCAGCCCGAACGCAGCGGACCGCGAGCGGATGTAGCTCATGGCCGCTCGCGCCGATTCCTGCATCACCTCGCCGAGCTTGCCGGTGAGGGTCAGCTTGCCCTGGCCGTCCATGAGCGTCGCCTCGATGCTCAGCAGAGTGCCGCCGAGTTCGGTCCAGGCGAGGCCCACGGCCGTGCCGATCTGGTTCTTGAGGTCGGCCCCGGGGTCGCTGTACTTCGGGACGCGCAGGAAGTCCTGCACGTTGTCCGCGGTGACGGTGGTTTTCACGGGCTGCTTGCCGTTCGTGTCGCGCACCACCTGCAGCGCCACCTTGCGGCAGATGTTCCCGATCTCGCGCTCAAGGCTGCGCACGCCCGCCTCCCGGGTGTACTTCTCAATGATCAGGCGGATTCCGTCGTCGTCGAACTCGAGGTGCTGGCCGACCTTGAGGCCGACGCCGGCGATCCGCTTTTCGATGAGGTGGCGCTTGGCGATCTCGGTCTTCTCCTGCTCCGTGTAGCCGCTGATGCGGATCACTTCCATGCGGTCGAGCAGCGGTGGCGGGAGGGTGTGCAGGACATTGGCGGTTGCGATGAAAAAGACCTGGCCGAGGTCGAACTCGACATCGAGGTAGTGATCCTGGAAGGCGGAGTTCTGCTCGGGGTCGAGCACCTCCATCAGGGCGGCCGACGGGTCTCCGCGGAAGTCGGTGGACATCTTGTCCACCTCGTCGAGCATGAAGACCGGGTTGCGGGTGCCGGCCTTCCGCATCATCTGTATGATTTGGCCGGGCAGCGCGCCGATGTAGGTGCGGCGGTGGCCCCGGATCTCGGCCTCGTCGCGGACGCCCCCCAGCGACAGCCGCACGAACTTGCGGCCGGTGGCCTTGGCGATCGACTTGCCGAGCGAGGTCTTGCCGACCCCCGGGGGGCCGACGAAGCAGAGGATCGAACCCTGCGGCTTCGACACGAGGCGTCGCACGGCAAGGAACTCGAGAATCCGCTCCTTGACCTTCTCCAACCCGTAATGGTCGCTTTCGAGGACCTGCGAGGCGGAGGCTAGGTCGCGGATCTCGCGGCTCTTGGTCTTCCACGGCACTTCCAGGAGCCAGTCGATGTAGTTGTGCGAGACCGTGGCCTCGGCTGACATCGGGGGCATGCTCTCGAGCTTCTGCACTTCGGCCTGCGCCTTGGCGCGGGCCTCCTTGGGCATGCCGGACTTCTCGATGCGCTTGCGATACCGGTCGAATTCGCTCTTTTCGCCGCGCCCGAGTTCCTTCTGGATGGCTTTGATCTTCTCGTTGAGGTAGTACTCCTTCTGGGCCTTCTCCAGCTGCTTCTTCACGCGCCCCTGCACGGTGCGGTCGACCGCCAGCTTCTCCAACTCGATGTCGAGCAGCTCCCCGATGCGCGTCAGGCGGGCGATGGGGTCGAAGATCTCCAGGAGGTCCTGCTTTTCGGGCACCGTCAACTGCAGGTTCGCGCCGATGGTGTCGGCCAGCTTGCCCGGATCATCGACGCGGACGGCGGTGATCATGGTTTCGTAGTTGAGGCTCTGGCCCTGCTTGACGAACTGCTCGAAGACCGTCGTGACCCGGCTCATCAGCTGCTCGAGCTCGGGCCGCGCTTGGTTCTGGAAACGCACCGTCTCGACGAGGGCGCGGAGGTAGCCGCCCTCCAGCCGGACGCTGCGCAGCTTGGCCCGCTCGAGGCCTTCGACCAGCACCTTGATGTTGCCGTCGGGGAGCTTGAGGTTCTGCACGATGCTGACGATGGTGCCGATCTGGTAGACCTCGTCGGGCTTGGGGTCGTCGTTCGCCGCATCGTGCTGGGTGGCGAGGAAGATCTTCTTGTCGTGCGCCAGCGACGCCTCCAGCGCTTGCACGCTGGCGGGGCGCCCGACTACGAAGGGGGACATCATGTGGGGGAAGATCACGACGTCCCGAATGGGCATCATGGGAATCCGCACAGACGATTTGGCACTGCTGGCGCTGGAAGTGGCCATAAATCCATCTTACGACGCCCGCCGACCGGGCGGCGGTTGCCCGGCTGTCAGCCGGCCTTCTCGAGCAGGCGGGCGCGGAGCTTGCGCTGGTCCTCCAGAACCATTTGGCGGGTGACGACGAACAACTTGACGCGCTGGCGCTGGCCGGGCAGGTAGTACATCAGCTCCAGCATCAGCTCTTCCATGATCATGCGCAGGCCCCGCGCGCCCACATCGCGCTCGAGGGCCAGCTGGGCGATCGCTTGGAGGGCGTCGGCCTCGACCTTCAAGTCGATGCCTTCGTATTCGAAGAGCTTCTGGTACTGCTTGACGAGGGAGTTGCGCGGCTCGGTGAGGATCTCGATGAGCGCCGCCTCGTCGAGGGAGGCTAGAGTGGCGGTCACGGGCAGTCTGCCGACGAATTCGGGGATGAACCCGAACCGGATCAGATCCTGCGGCTGAACCTGACCCAGCAGGCCCAGCTCGTCCCCTGAGCCGCCATTCCGGAGACCCGGCGCCCGGACGGACTGCTCGGCGACCGCAGTATTGCGGAAGCCCACGACCCGGGTGTCGAGGCGGCGCGCGATGACTTTGTCAAGCCCTACGAACGCGCCGCCGCAGATGAACAGGATGTTGGCGGTGTCGATGGGGGTGAACTCCTGGTGGGGGTGCTTGCGGCCGCCCTGCGGGGGCACGTTGGCGATGCTGCCCTCCAGGACCTTGAGCAGCGCTTGCTGGACGCCTTCGCCGGATACGTCGCGGGTGATCGAAGGATTCTCGTCCCGACGGCTGACTTTGTCGATCTCGTCAATGTAGATGATGCCCCGTTGGGCCCGGCTCACATCGCCGTTGGCAGCCTGCAAAAGCTTGAGGATGATGTTTTCGACATCCTCGCCGACATAGCCGGCCTCGGTAAGCGTCGTGGCGTCGGTAATGGCGAACGGGACCTCGAGGATCTTGGCCAGGGTCTGCGCCAGCAGGGTCTTGCCGGTGCCCGTCGGGCCGATGAGCAGGATGTTGGACTTCTGGACCTCGACCTCGCTCTCGCTGGCACCAGGGGGGCGCCGCTTCATCGCGATGCGCTTGTAATGGTTGTAGACGGCGACGGAGAGCTTCTTCTTGGCGTCGACTTGCCCGACAACATACTGGTCGAGCTTGCTCTTGATTTCCTGCGGTTTGAGGAGCGTGAACTCGGGGCTCTGGGTCTTTGCAGAGCGCTCCTCCGCTAGGATTGCGTTGCAGATGAGCACGCACTCGTCGCAGATGTACGACTTCGGGTAGTCCCCGGGGGTGGCGATGAGTTTTTTAACGATACTCTGGCTCTTGCGGCAGAAGGAACAACGGAACGCTCCTTCGGAGGGCGTTCGTTTCACCGGGAGCTCCCTAGCGCTATGGGAAGGGTCACGAGTGCGGCGGAGATCAGAGGCCACCCCTATGGTATCAGAGCCTCGGGCGATTAGGGCCCTGATTCCCGGGTAAGGATTCCGGTTGCCAGCCGGAACGTGTTTGGACTGTAATGATTTATACGGTCCTCCGGGGTGGCCGCGTATTGCACTCCGGGGGTGCCTCTCGATTTTTTTAGAGGCCTCCTTGCCCCTGTCCCCCGACAGTGCTCCCCCCAGGCTTGCGGCGTCTGGGACGACCACTTGACGGGTCTGGCCGGGCTCAACGTGGTGGCGCGGCTGGCCCGGTTCCTCGGGCTGCCCGCGATGCTGGCCGCCTCGGTCCGCCTCCAGCACCGCCGGCGCGGTGGCAGCGCTGGGCAGCTGCTGCTGGCTCTGATCTACGCGACCTGCGCCGGTGGCTCAGCGAATATCTGCAGCAGCTGCACTAGGCGGCGCTGGAGGGGTTGCGGCGGTGCGTGCGGCTGGTGCCGCTGGGGGTCCGTGCCGGTGTGCGGGGACGGCCCGGGAATTGAGGCGGAGGGCCAGTTGTGCGAGCACGCCGAGCGCGACTACCACGGCGAGAGGCAGACTTGGCTGCACTCGGTGTTCGTGGGGACGGCGTGGGTCAGCGCCCGGCTGCACGCGGGCGGCACGGATGTGCAGGGGCAACTGGACCAGGATGCGGTGCCCTGGCTGGCAGGGCGGCAGCGCTGGACCAGCGCGACCGGAGCCGCGCCGGGCCCAGCGGAAGGGGCCCGACGCGGAGCCCGCGGGGGGATCGGTGCGCCCGGAGTCGGGGGCGCAGCGGCTGCGGTGCGGGCGCAGGGTGCCTGCGGGTGTGCCTAGGTCGTTCGGCGACGGGGCGAGGGGCCCGCGCCGGGTGCGCCGGGCGCTCCGCTCAAGCCATACGGTCCCACTACACCCATCTCGGGAAATTACTAACCCATGTTTACCAACGGTAGATCCAAGACATTTTAGAATCCATGACTTACGCCGATGGAACGGCTCGAGTGGCACTCCAAAGTGTGCCACGCGGGCGGCGGGGGTGGGTCGGACGATGGTCTTGCGGAGGCCGCCTGGGTGCGCCGAAGGAACACGCTGCCACGATAGCGGGGTGGGCCACCGCGACGCAAGGGTATTCATACGATTATGGCACTACACCGCGTTCTGCCAAATCCCGATCTTTTGGAATCAACAAGTTACAGGCGCGCACGCCTCGAAATACCGGCCAAATGGCCAAAATCGCCCGTCAACTTGGTAAACATGGGCTAATTATGCCAAAAGTAATTGCAGGTCTGGCTGTTTTCAACCTCTCAGCAGCTCCCCCGCCCCAACACACACATAAACTGGTCTATAGATGTTTTTTATCTAAGACATTGTAGCATGGAATCTGTCTGTAATTCCTTCTATTATCAATTCATGAAATTTCCAACCTTTTGCGACTTCCGACGCATTCCCCATCGGTCCCGCCCTCCCATTAAGAAATTGGTCGTGATCCAGGCCCTCCACGGTAAAGACATCCATGTCCTAGCCAAGGAATTCGGTATCGGAATCCGCACAATCGGCACCTGGATTCGGCTCTAGGCCTGCTACTGATGTATTCATAATTAATTGCCCAAAAATGCTCCGCAAGCTATTGATTCTATTAGTGGGTTGCTTGCAATTACTTTTGGCAAAATTAGTATGGATTCCAGGCTCTCGGACAGCAACCCCAACCGGGACGCCCTCCCTGACTCTCCCACGACCCAAGGCAGATGATCCTCGCAACTCTGCGGGGCAAATCCCCCGATCAGCTCCAGTTCGAGTTCGCCTACCGGTCGCTGAAAATTGTCCGGCCATGGATCCTCGGCCAGTTCCAAGTCAAACTGTCCCTCTCGACGGTGCGCAGGGTCCTGCGACGCCTCAGCCTCACCCCGCAGCGCCCTCAGTTCCGGGCCTATCAGCAGAACGCTGCCGCGGTGCGGACTGGGATCGCAGCAACCTACCCCGCCCTCGCCCAGCGCACGCAGGAGCAGGGAGCGCTGCTGCTCTGGGCCGACGAGGCCAGCAGGACCTCGCACTCCCACCGGGGCACTCCGTGGGGCTGCCGGGGCCGGACGCCCGTCGTCCAGCAAACGGGGGAGCGGTTCCGGCTGCACAGGCTGTCCGCGATCAGTCCCTCGGGAGCAATGTATTCCATGATTCATCCCGGAACCGCCACAGCATCCACACATCCAAGCACATAAAGGCCCGGAAGAAGCGGACCGAGGCACCGGTGGAGATGCATCTATGGCCAGCGTACTCTCCGGCATGGAACCCTGCGGAGCCAGTGCGGTCGGTAGTCCAGCGCTGGGAGGAGGCCCTGCAAGCCCTGGAGGCCGACCCCGCCAAGGTGCAAGGGTTCTTCCGCGAGGCCGACTGTGCCTAGACTGTTTCTGGTCGCATTCTGCAATGACTTATGGCAAAGTCAGTAAGTGAGTGCAAGATTCCGATGCCCAAGTAGTTCAATTTTGAAATGCAACTCTGTCCAGTTCCAGCAGAGCCTTAGCCTCCGCGCCTTTCTGGCACACTACTGCGCGGAGCCCTCATGCGTCGCTGCGCTGTTCCCGGCGCACTGGCCCGAGAGCTTCGTCTGCCCCGCCCGCGGCCAGCATGGCCGCCGCCCCCGCAAGGTCTACCAGTGCCCCGCCTGCCAGTCCCAAGTTTCGCTGACCGCCGGCACCCTCTGCGCCCCCGCCCAGCTGCCCCCGACCCCGGGGTTTCCGACCCTCCACATCTGCCTCCAGGCCCACCACGGGCTCTTCTCGCTGGAGCTGGCCCGGCAGCTGAGCGTGAGCCGGAACTCGGCTGGGAAGCTGCGCGAGCGCGACGAGCGCACATGCTGGGAGGTGGTCGTGCAGCTGGACGACGCCTATTGGGGCGGGGAGCGCCGGGACGGCCAACGGGGCGGCCGCAGAGGCCCCTCCGGACGGGCGTTCGCACCCGTTGCGCCTGAGCCGCGGCGCAGCGTCCGGCAGACCGAGGGGCAGCGCTGGGCGGAGTGCCGCCTCGCCTCGGGCACGGTGGCGCGGAGCGACGGCACACGCTGCTGAGCCATGTCCGGAACTCCCTGGCGGGGTCCTACCACGCCTTCCTCCCGCAGCACCTGCCGCGCTACTTGGCCGAGTTCGCCTACCGCTGCAACCGGTGCTGCGACTGGGCGGCTTACGGAAAAATCACCCGCGAATCAACGGCAGTTCGGCCCAGGAGCCGATCCGGCGGCTGCGCCTCGCCGAGGCCGGCCAGCTCCGGACGCCAGCCGGCCTCGTCAACATCGGCCTGCGCCAGGTAGTTGGCGTCATCCCAGACCCACGTGTGCCGCCGCCCATGGCGAACCACTAGGTAGCCGTACGGGTGCGTCCGGTAGGGGCGGTGGCCGGCCCGCTCGACAGCGTCGATCAGCAACGAGTCCACGCGCATCCCGCTTCGCTTCCAGCCTCCCACCCGGTCGAGCATGTGGCGCGCAACCAGCAGGGCGCCGCCGCCGAGATCCGGGTGAAACCGCTCTCCTCCGCCTCCGCTGAATCGGCGGATGGTCCGGTTCGAGGCGGCCAAGTACACGAACTCGTTCGCTTTGCCCACCAGCGGCGCCTGCGAGTACTCGTGCGCCAGGACCAAGTCCCAGATGTGGTCGGGGCCGTACAGGTCGTCGTCGTCCATCTTCGCCAGCAGCGTCCCCGCGCGCCGCTTGGGTCGCCGCGTTGAGCACCGAGCCCAGCGGCAGCGCCGCGTCCGGCCGCAGCACCGTCACCGGCACCGCCGGCCCCGCCGCCGCGGGCGCCACCGCGCCGAAGCCCTCTCCGTGCAGCCCCAGGATCAGCTCCAGCCGCGGATAGGTCTGGCGCCGCACGGCCGCCAGCGCCCAGGCCAGCAGCTCCGGCCGCCGCGTCGCCAGCAGGACCGACACCAGCGGCAGCCGCGGGGGGGGTCCGCCAGCGCCCGTTCGGCGAGCTGCCGTGCGCGGCTTCCCACCGAATGCTCCCGCAGCGCCGCACGCCGCATCCGGGCGCCGAGCGCTTCGCGCCCGGCGAGGCCTAGGTCGCGCACGGCGCTCGTCATCAGCTCGAACAGCTCCGCCCCCACGTACGGCGCCAGCCGCCGGTCCCCGTCGGCCAGATGCACCACCACGCCGGTCGCCGCCAGCCGGACCAGTTCCCCGGCCCGGGTCGCGGGGTCGGCGTGGAAAGCCGCCACGTCCTCGAGATGGCGCACTCTGCGCAGCGTCGCCCGGTCGTCGCGGCGCACGACGCGATCCGCCCGGCAGCCCGGCGGCAGCCGGTCGAGCGGACCCAGCGCCGCCACCCCGCCGCGCTCCACGGGCCACCAGCCGATCGGGTTGTCGGTCCGCGGGTCGAAGGCGGGCACCGACAGCAGCGGCGGCGCCTCGGCGAGGACGACCGCCGGGACCGCCGCGCCCGCCGTGTCGGCCGCCGTGTCGGCCGCCACCATGTCGATGTGGCTCCCGGGCGTCGGTCGCGCCCCGCGCCCCGCCGCCTGGAGCACGGCCCGCGACCGGGCGCCCAGCGCAGCGATCTCCACGCCCAGCGCCGCGGGCGCCGGCCCCGGCAGGGCGGCGCGCAAGCGTTTGGACATCCTCCGCAGAACCCGCGCGCGCGCACCACCGGGCGAACCGCCAGGCCGCGCCAGGGCCGTCAACCCGCCGCCACTCGGCCCGCAGACGCCTCCGCGTCCGTGCGACCGAGGCGCGGAGACCGCCGGGCAACACCGACCTCCCGCTCACCGCAGCCCCCGGTCCGGCGCACGGCTTGCGCACCAGGTCGGCAGGCAGCGTGGCATGCCCGGGGCGCGGGGAACTCCTCCAGCACAGGGCAGCACGGTGCCGCCTGCGCCCGCGGGTCCGGACTCAATCTGCGCTCCGCCCGTCCCTCCTCCCAGGGGCCCGGGCGCTAGGCGACCGCGTCTCGGGCCGGCCCCGGCAGCCCGTCCCGCGCATAGGCCCGGGAGCCGTCCCGCGAACAAATCCTTCGGCTGCCCGGGCCGCTTGCCGATCATCGCGGCGCCTGCGCCGTCCACCGGCCTGGGGAACCGCGGTCCCAGAGCGTCACCGCATCCGGTGCCGCACGATGCCAGCGCACCTGCGCCGCCAGCCAGTCCGCCGCCGGCGAGAAACAGCAGCGCGTCGTGCGCCCGCCCCGGCCCGAAAACCCGATCCTCCCGCCGCGCCGCTTGCGCGTTCAGCGGTGAGGTGTTTTTTTATCTGAGGCATTGTCGCATGGAACCTGCCTGTGATTCCTGATCTTATCAATTCATGAAGTTTCCAACCTTGCGCGACTTCCGACGCATTCCCCATCGGTCCCGCTCTCCCCTTAGGAAGCTGGGCGTGATCCAAGCCCGCCACGGCAAAGCTCTCCATGCCCTGGCCAAGGAATTCGGCATCGGCATCCGCGCAATCCGCACCTGGCTTCGGCTCCAGGCCTGCTGCGGATGCCAGGCTCTCGGACAGCAACCCCAACCGGGACGCCCTCCCTGCCTCTCCCCCGACCCAATGCGGATGATCCTCGCAACTCTGCGGGACAAATCCCCCGATCAGCTCCAGTTCGAGTTCGCCTACCGGTCGCTGAAAATTGTCCGGCCAGGGATCCTCGACCAGTTCCCAGTCCAGCTATCCCTGTCCACGGTGCGCAGGGTCCTGCGACGCCTCGGCCTCACCCCGCAGCGCCCTCAGTTCCGGGCCTATCAGCAGAACGCCGCCGTGGTGCGGACTTGGATCGCAGCAACCTGCCCCGCCCTCGCCCGGCATGCGCAGGAGCAGGGAGCTCTGCTGCTCTGGGCCGACGAGGCCGGCAGGACCTCGCATTCCCACCGGGGCACTCCGTGGGCCCCCCGGGGCCGGACGCCCGTCGTCCAGCCCACGGGGGAGCGGTTCCGGCTGAACAGGCTGTCCGCTAGCAGTCCCTCGGGAGCAATTCATTACATGATCCATTCCGGAACCGCCACCGCAGACGCGTTTGAAAAGTTCCTGCAGCAGATTCCGGACCAGACGGAGGCTAGGCCGATTCACGTGATAGTGGACCGCCACAGCATCCCCACATCCAAGCCTGGCAGAAGCGGAGCGAGGCACCGGTGGAGATTCATCTATTGCCGGCGTACTCTCCGGAATGGAACCCTACGGAGCCAGTCCGGTCGGTCGTCCAGCGCCGGGCGGGGAAGCTGCTGGCCCGGACGGTTCGTCAGCTCAGGGAGCGCTGGGAGCAGGCTCTGCAAGCCCTCGAGGCCGACCCCACCAAGGTGTAGAGGTTCTTCCGCGAGGCCGACTGCACCTATACTTTTTCTGGTTGTTCTTTGCAATGACTTATGGCAAAATCAGCATCCCGGAATCTAGGGGGCAAAAGGCGGACGGGAGCGTTGACGGAGTTTGCCTGCCGAGTGTTGGAACCACCTAGCCGGGCCCAGCAGAGGCGCAGTCCGACGGAGTGCCGGACGGATCGGGCCCGCCGCGAGGAGGCGGCCGAGGTTGTGCCGACTTCCGCTTTCTGCCGTGCCGTTGGTGCTGCAGTAAAGAGTGTGCCTGACTTCCGCGCAGGGGTGAACGAGACCTAGCGGCTCCTCGTGTGGATTGCCGCAGGGGGCGTGGAATGGATCAGCCCGCCTTCCATGCCGCCAAGGGGCGCGACCCTGCACCAGGATCAAGCGTATGGACCGGGACTGCCCACCTGCATGGTGCCTCACGGCAGGCATGGACCGGAATTAGAATGGCACCATACTGGAACTGCTCACTTGCATGGCTCCTCACGACCGCCAACGAGCGCGTGTTGGTCGGGGGAGGTGAGTTTTGGGCCCACCTTGGCTGCCGGGAGCCCGGCAATTCGAAGCCGTGCGATGGCTGGGACGGCAGCGAAAGCGGCCCAGGTGGGTCGAACGAACGGAGGCCGAATGGCACTAGATCGGAGCCCCGTGCTGAAGGTGTTTCTCCTCCTGCGGTTGGCGAACGGTTCCTGGCATGTCTGGGTTTGCCAGAATCTCTCGGAGATAGGAAATGCTTGGGCTGCTCGGCCGCATCCGGAATCCTCCGCCGGGGTGCTGCACCTAGGGTTTGAGTTCCCGGACCCGGGCTCCTTTGAGGAACTTGCAGCGGGGCATCCGGGCGGCTTGCTTGTAACCGGATCCGCCCTGCACGGCCTGCCCGAGAGTTCGGCCAAAGACACGGCAGGGGTCGGGTCTGTCAGAGGCATGCCCGTCCATTTGGTCGCGCGAGGCGCGGCGGAGGCGCTTTGGGGATTATCCGTCCATCAACCTGAGCCCCGCCCGGTGGGCTGGCTGGCCGCATTCCTTGGGAGCAATCCCTTGTCACGGCAGGCCGTGCGTGAGGCCCGCATTGCCGACGACATGAGCTATTTGGAGCGCGAAGCACTGCTGGAACCCACCCTCCGGCGGGACCTCGGGTGTTTCCGGGCTCGGACCTTTGCGGCTGCTGACCCGAGAGATCCCACGCTGTTGGCTCGGGCTGCTCCTCCGTGGCTGATCGACCGCCCGCTCAGCAAGCTCGCACTCCCGGTAAGGGCCGCTAACGTCTTCTCGTGTATGGGCCTACGCACGGTCCGGGACCTAGCGGGGTGCCTGAAGGCCGAGTTGCTCGACCAGCGCAACTTCGGCGCAAAGAGTTGTGCAGATGCGGTCGGAGCGCTTGAGTGTGCCTTGGCGTTGGGCCCTCCGCAGCCTGAACCGCCCGAGCTGCAAGCCCTGGCAGATCCGGGCCGAAGCCTCGCTATGCCGACTGGTCCCCCGAAGGAGGAGACTACCCTCCTGGCCCACATTCGAGCCGGGCTCGAGAAGCTCAAGCAGAGGGAGCGTGCGATACTCGCCGGCAGAGTTGGCTTCGAGACTCCAGCAAGAACCCTCGACGCCATCGGCACAGACTTCCGCCTAAGCCGCGAGCGGGTTCGTCAGATCGTGGCAAGAGAGGCGAACCGCATCCTGATGAACGCCTCTTGGAGCCGACAGCTAGATCAACGGGTAGCGGACTTGACGGGGGATAGGCAAGGGGCCCTGGCATTGGCTGAGGCTGAGTCTGTCGATCCGTGGTTTGCGGGAATCTCGGCCCATTCCGCGGCGTTGGCGAAGCTACTCGAGATGGCTTCGGCGGTCGCGGTTGGATCGATAGAAATCGCGGGTACCGCCTACTTCTCGAAGATCTCGCAAAGTCGCTGGGACGCTGCCGTTGTCGAGGCCCGCGAGCTCTTGCAGCGCCTAGCAGAAGGGTGCGCTAAGGAAGATCGCTGCCGGCAGTTGGTAGGCGAATTGTTGCCGGACGAGGCGGAGGAATTCGCTGAATTGCTGTGGCGGATAGCCTCCCGGGAGTGCCATTTCGTCGCGGGCCAACATGGAGAGCGCGTGCTGAGTCGCGCGAAGCACAACACCGAGCACTTCGTTTTGCTCGCCTTGGAGCGCTCGCGTGTGCCTCTGCACTTCGCCGAGCTTGCGAAGCGGGCGGGTCAGCTCGCGGGACGGGAAGTCGATGCTCGAAGGGCGCAGAATCTTGCTGCCAAGGCCGGCCTGTTGTTTGGGAACGGTAAATACGGCTTGCACCGCCACCTGCCGTGGACGGATTCCCAGCTCGCGGCGGTGCGCGAGAGCGCCGAGGAAATCGTGTTAACCGGGCCAGAGGGCCGGCAGTGGCATGCCTCGGAAATTGTCGCCGAGTTGGAAGATGCTGAGGGCTATCGCGGTATTGAGCTCGACAAGTACTTGGTGAGCATTGCGTTGAAAGAATCCGAGGTCCTGGAGGACCTCGGACGAATGCTTTGGGCGGTGCGCACGGTCGACGGGACTGCGCAGGACCGCATTATGCTGCGTGATTCTGTGGTGGCGATCCTAGAGAGCGCGGAGGGCCCGCTGCCGATATCCGAGATCAAGGCTAGGCTGGCGGCGTCTCGGGGCCTCAACACGACTTTCCAAATCCAGCCCGACGCGGACCTGATCCGAGTCGCCCCTGGAGTTTGGGGCTTGAACGACCGGGATGCGGGCGTGCGCCGGGAGCAGCAGCCCGTCCTGCTGGAGCGCCTAGTACAGGGGCTCGAGGCGCGAGGGAGCGGACTCCACGTCTCGGAGATAGCACGAGCCGTGCGAGCGGAAGGGATCCCGCCGGAGGCATTGCGGATGGTTGCTGCTCAAGACTCTCGCTTCAGCTCGGCCCCAGGCGGCTATGTCTACCTTGCCAAATGGGGCGACTCGAGGCGGGAGTCGGCGCGGCAGGCGGTCCTTGCAGTGCTGCGCAACGCCAGTGCGCCGCTGCCTTTTCAGGAGCTGAGGGCACAGGTCGCAGCTAGGCTCGGCCGAGAGGTTAAGGCACCATACTTGAGCAGCGTGCTCGTGGGAGTCGGCGCGATCTACGACGCCAAGACTTGGTCCGCTCCGCCGCCGGAACGCGACGAGGGCTAGCTGTTGCGTCCCGGGACGGCCGCGCCTCCCGGGCGAAGCCCATTGCCTGGGGCCTAACGTCTGACCGCTCTGGCGATCCGCCGCAGCGCTTCCCGGACCTCGTCTGGATTCGCGAGCCGGTATCGGGCAGCGGACCGACCATCCGGCGGCCCCACATACACCGTCACCGCCATTGCCGGCAGCGCTTGAAACGCCGACTCATCCGTCGCGTCGTCTCCGAAGTAGAGAGGCAGCCCGCCGACCTCGGTCAGCAGGGTGAGGGCGGCGACGCCCTTGTCGATTCCGTCGAGCGGAGTGATGTCGAACACCATCTTGCCGCGGCTCACAACTAGCTGGCCCGCCCTGGCTGTCTCCCTCCGCACCGCCTGCTCGACGAGGCCGTGCTGGCCGGGCTCCACGTTGCGGAAGTGGGCGGCGGCGGCCACCCCCTTGTTCTCAATCTCAAAGCCCTGGACAGCGGCGAGCTCGTCATCCAGGCGGCGGCACAGGTTCTCGAGGTCGGCCCGGTCTCGCTGGTCCGCCTCCGCTTTGCCGCTCCCGGGACGGAGCCGCTCGCGGCCGTGGCTGCCGAAATAGTGGATGTCGCCGAGCCCCGCTAGGTTCCGCACATCGTGGACTCCGCGGCCGCTGATGAGGGCCAGCGTCACAGTGGGGCGGGCTTGCAAGTCGCCTAGAGCCGTTAGTGTCTCCGCCGGGATACGAGCGTCGGCGGGGCGGGGCACGATGGGGGCGAGCGTCCCGTCGAAGTCCAGCATGAGCAGCAGCCGTTCCGCATGGCGCAATTGCTTCGCCACCGGGCCCCAAGCGTCGAAGAGGTGGATCACGAGGGGGCTGATGCTCGCGAGGGCAGAGCGCTGAGGATGTCCGTAACCCAGCCGTGGATGTTGCGCTGCCTGACGTGGCGGCGCAGGCTCCGCATGCGCGCAGCGTCCCGGGGGCCTGCCCGGCTAGCATCCAGCAGCCGTTTCGCGAAGCGGTCCGTGGCAAACGGGTTGCAGGTTTCGGCTTGCGGCAACTCCCACGCGGCTCCGGTGAACTCGCTCAGCAGAAGCCGCCCGCCCTCGTCGTTGCGGGCCGCTAGGAATTCCTTGGCGACCAAGTTCATGCCGTCGTCGAGGGAACTGATCACGCAAACATCCGCGAGGCGATAGAGAGCGAGCACCTCGGTATCCGCAAGATGCTGCCGGATCGACACGACGGGCTTCCAGCTGTCCCGGCCGTAGCGGCAGTTGATCCGCTGCTCAAGCCGTTCGACCTCGTCGCTCAGAGCCCGGTACGCCGGAATCTCAGAGCGGCTCGGTGCTCCAGCATGCATGTGGACCAGTCGGCCGCGCATGCCGGGCTCTGTCTCCAGCAGGCGCTCGACAGCCAGCAGGCGCTCGGCGATCCCTTTGGTGTAATCGATCCGTTCCAAGCCCAGGATCACGAACTTGCCGCCGAGCCTGTAGCGCTCGCGTAGCTTAGCGACAGCCCCGTCGCACTCGGGGCTGGCGGCCTTCGCAGCCATCGTGTCAAAGTCGATCGAGATCGGAAACGGCTTGGCCAGCAAGCGGTGCCCGCCGGATGCCAGGATGCCGTCGTCTTCCCGACGGCAGTCCGGGAGCGCGGAAGCCGCCTCTAGGAAGCGCTCGGCGAATGCGGGCGTGTGGAAGCCCAGGAGACTGTTGCCCAAAAGGCCTGCGAGGACTTCGCCGTGCCACGGGCAGACGCGCAGGACGTCAGGGACGGGCCAGGGGATGTGCCAGAAATGCAAGCACATGGCCCGAGGACAGCGCTGGCGGATCATCGCAGGCAGGAGTGCGAGGTGATAGTCCTGGATGAAGACGACTGCTTCGCGTTCACCGATCGCACGAGCAACCTTATCGGCGAACTTGACGTTGACCTCTCGATACGCCCGCCAATGTGCGTCCCGGAAGACTGGTTTGACGAAGGCCGTGTGGCACAGCGGCCACAGCGCCTGATTGGCGAACCCGGCGTAATAGTTTTTGTTTTCTGCTGCGTCCAGCCATACTCGCTGCAAGGTGTAGCTGGGACGCCGGGGCGGAACCCGGAGCCGACCGTCCTCGTCGGCTGCTTCCCGATCGGCGTCGCCGGAGCCATGCGCCACCCAGACCCCTCCGACGGCCTGCATGACTGCGTTGAGCGCCAGGGTGAGTCCGCCGACCGCCGCCCGAACCTGGACCGAGCCATCGGGACTGTGCGAATGCACAAAGGGCTCGCGGTTGGAAACGGCTACAAACAACCGGTCTCCTACCTGTCTGCGGACGACCGTCTTGAGTTCGGCGGGAGTTTGCACTGGGCCCTGGGCAGACATGAGCTTGGAGGTGTCGCTGCCGGAGCTGACCGGCGAAAGGCGAGCGGACTTGGACGCGAGGCCAACCCGGCCCGCGAGGGGATGCTCGCCCCTAGCGCAGAAGGTCCTCCAGCTCAACCCGGGCCTCGGTCTTCTCATCACGATACTTGACGATGACCGGGGCGTGGAGCGACAGTCCCATGTCCCGCCCGACGCCCGAAGTGATCGGGCGCGAGCCCGGCACCACCACAGCGCCCTCCGGGATCACGAGAGGCTGGTCGCTCCCCGCCCGATGCACCACGCCGCGGACGATGTCGTAGACCGGCGTCGACCGGGTCAGCACGGTGCCCGCTCCCAGGACGGCCCCCCGCTTGACAATGGTGCCCTCGTACACGCCTGCATTGCCGCCGACGAGGGCGTAGTCTTCCACGATCACCGGCAGCGCTCCGACTGGTTCTAGAACGCCGCCGATCTGTGCGGCCGCGCTGAGGTGGCAGTTCTTGCCGATCTGTGCGCAGCTGCCGACCAAGGCGTGCGAATCGACCATCGACCCGTCGTCGACATAGGCCCCGACATTGATGTACATCGGGGGCATGCAGGTGACGCTGCGCCCCACGTAGCAGCCGTCGCGCAGGCTCGAGCCTCCCGGCACGACGCGCACGCTTTCGGCGAGCGTGACCTCCCGGGGCGGATAGGTTGCCTTGTCGAGGAAGCGGAAGCGGCTTCCGGGATCCGACATGTCGACGGTCTTGCCCATGCGGAAGCCCACCAGGATGCCCCGCTTGACCCAGGGGTTGACGCGCCAGCCGTGCGGGGCGGCGTCGGGGTCCGGCTCCGCCGCTCGCACCGCGCCGCTGTTCAGGTTGGCCTTGAACTGGCGGAAGACTTCCAGGTCCTGGTGGGTATACGCTTCCGGGCTGCGCTCAAAGAGCGCGTCGATCTGCGACTCCAGCATCCCTCCAATCGTACAGTCGGGGCGCTGGAAGGCGCAGCCCTGCGACTGGCCGTCCTCGGCGGGCTCGGCAACGCAGCTCCGAGCGAGGCTAGCCTGCCTGAGGTGCATCGAACTCGAGGGCCGAGTGGCTCGTCAGAAGCAGGGCCGGTAGTTGCTTGTGGACGCCGAGACGTCGGCACCTTGATCGGCAAGCACGGCACGCGGAGCTCGACGGCACATTCGCGAGAGAAGATTGAGCCAGATGCCCCCTGCAGGCACTAGTAGTACGATTCCAAAATAATGCTGCAATAGGCTTGGGGTTGAGCTAGGCTGGTTGCAGGGTTGCCCGCAGGGGCTCCCCACGGTGCCATGCCCTTCCGGAAGCAACGCCCCGATTTGATCCTGAGCCCCGAGGCGCGGGCCACGCTCGAGGCCGTCTCCCGCTCCCGCACCGAGCCGGCCCGGCGCGTCGAGCGCGCCAAGATCCTGCTCGGCTACGCCGCCGGCGCGTCGGTCTCGGCCCTCGCCCGCACGCTCCGCACGAACCGCCCCAAGATCGAACGCTGCATCGACAAGGGCTTGCAGCTGGGGGCCGCAGCCGCCCTGGAGGACTTGGCCCGGCCGGGTCGCCCGGCGCGGATCCCGACCGAAGCCCGGGCGTGGCTCGTGGCGGTCGCCTGCGCCCAGCCCCAGGAATTCGGCTATCCCGAGGAACTCCGGACCTTGCGGCTCCTGGCCCGCCATGCGCGGGAGCGCTGCGTCGCCGCGGGCCATCCCAGCTTGGCCCGCGTCGGGCGCGGCACCGTCTGCAAGCTGCTGCAGGCTCACCGCTTGCGCCCGCACAAAGGCCAGTACTGCCTGGAGCGGCGCGATCCGGACGGCGAGCCTCAGAGAGAGCAGGTCCTGCTGCTCTACCAGCAGGTACAGGTTTTCCGCGAGGCCGGTGCCGAGACCGGCGAGACCACGCTCGCGGCCTGGATCTCCTCCGACGAGAAGCCGGGCATCCAAGCCATCGCCGGGGCCCCTCCCGACCTGGCACCGCAGCCCGGCCAGCACGCCTCGACCGGGTGCGCCTACGGAGACCAGCGGCTCGGCACGCTGACGCTGATGGCGGGCTTGGACCTGCTCACCGGGCACGTCCACCGGGCCGTCGGGGAGCGCCCCCGCAGCCGCGAGTTCGTGGAGTTCTTGCAGCAACTGGACGGCGCCTATCCCCCAGGGATGCCGATCCGGGTCGTGCTCGACAATCGCTCCGCGCACACGGCGAAGGAGACGCGGACGTATCCGGCGACCGTCGCCAACCGCTTCGAGTTCGTATTCACGCCTCAGCACGGAGCGTGGTTGAACCTGGTCGAGTCGTTCTTCTCGAAGCTGACGCGCACCCTGCTCAGGGAGATCCGGGTCGAGACCCAGGAAGAACTCCAGTTGCGGATCGAGGCGTACCTCGACCGTGTCAACGAGGATCCCGTGGCGTACCGCTGGACTTCCCAGATGGACGAGATCTCCGTCGCCTAGGCCACCCCGCCTATTGATGTGTTACTTTGGAATCATACTGCTAGCGGCTCCAGTTCGTTCTGAAATCCAAGTCTCGAATCAAATCAAACGGACCACGCCCACGGATGCCCAAGCTCGCACATACGTCTGGAATCTTCTTGCTGGGTCCGGTCTTTATAGGCTTTGAGGCCTCAGCCGTGACGATCCGCCGATTCGACTTCGTAGCCAAGGCATGCGCGATGAGCAGCGAGTCCTGTCCGAGTCGGTCGATCTCGTCCGTAGTGAGGTCGCAAGCATAGCCTTTCTTGATGACAGTTCCTGATTGCCCATGAGTTCCAGCCAAACTTACATGGCCCGGCCGGGCAGTGTCCCGAGACAGCCACTGGTTGCACGATCTCCTTGACTGAACTAGACTTAGAGTGCGAATCGAAAGGAATGTGCGATGCGCAGAAATCCGATTCAGTTCCGGAAGGGGCAGAGCTTGCCCGAGTTTCAGCAGCCTGCGGCACTGTCGAACTGTGCGCCCAGGCGCTGTTTGCGGCCCGCTAGTCCCAGGGCTTCTGGTGCCCCGACCGTGGCTACGGCAAGTACTGCCAGCTTCGGGGCCGCAAGACCCTGCAATGCATCTGCTGCAAGCCCCGGACCTCGCTTACGGCGGGCACTCTGCTGGCTAGCACCAAGCTGCCGCTGACGACTTGGTTCCTGGCCATCTACCTAGTCACGCAATCCAAGAACGGCAGCACGGCGCTGGAGCTGAGACGCCAGCTGGGCGTCCGCTACAACACGGCCTGGAAACTGCATTACCAGCCGGTGCAGGCGCTGCGGGAGCGCGACGACCACCAGCCGTTGCACGGCACGGTGGAGCTGGACGACGCCTACCTGGGCGGGGAGACCAGCGGGGCCAGGGCGCGGAGAAGGGGACGCTATTTCTGGCTGCGGCACAGGTGCGTCCGGACGGTTGCCCGGGCCGGGTGCGGCTCACGCCGGTGCCCGGGTTCCGGCACCGGCCGTCCACCGCTGGGCCTGCCAGCACCTGCGGTCGGACGGGCTGGGCTACTTCCGTGACGTCCAGGACGCTGGCTGCCAGCACTAGCCTACGGTGACCGCCGGGGCAAGGGCAACTGCGAGATGCCCGGGCTGCAGTGGGTGAACACGCTGCTGAGTAACTTCAAGCGGTCACTGGACGGCACCTTCCACGCCTGTGCGTTGCAGTATGCCGGGCGCTACTTGGCGGCCTTCGCCTACCGCATCAACCGACGCTACTGATGTTTTTTGGGTAATTGCACGAAAAGGACCCGCAAGCCATTGGTTCTATTGGTGGGTTGCTTGCAATTACTTTTGGCAAAATTAGTAACCCTTGCACTGCCTGTCTCCTAGGCTCAAAAGAATCAGCTGTGGCGTTGCGCCCGGACCGGCATCCGGCAGCTGCCGTGCTACAGTAGGGTTCCTACCGCCACAGTGGAATTCCGTCCCAACTCTTTTCCCGGCAAACTGATTATCGTCGAAGGCATCGACGGCTCAGGCAAGTCCACCCAACTGTCTCTGCTGAGCCAGTGGCTCAGGTCTCGGCAACTGGTGGTGGCGTTCAGCGAGTGGAACTCTTCGGACATCGTCCGAGGCACCACCAAGCGCGGCAAGCAGAAGCAGATGTTCACGCCGACGACATTCAGCCTGATCCACGCCACGGACTTCGCCGACCGGCTGGAACGGTACATCGTGCCCATGCTCGGGGCCGGGGCGGTAGTTTGCGCGGACCGGTACGCCTACACCGCCTTCGCTCGGGACGTGGCCCGCGGCGTGCAGCGGGGCTGGGTCCGCAACTTGTATCGCATGGCTATCCAGCCAGACTTGGCGTTCTACTTTAGAGTGCCGCTGCAAGTCGCGCTGGACCGGATCCTAGGCGGACGGGCCTCACTGAAGTACTACGAAGCCGGCATGGACTTGGACCTGAGCCCTGACATCAAGAAGAGCTTCGAACTCTTCCAGGCGCGCATCCTCGAGGAGTACGACTCGATGGCGGAGGACATGGGCTTCCACGTGATTGACGCGACCGGCTCAATCTCGGACCAGCAGAAACGCGTTCGGGAGATCGTGACCGAGCACATCGGAGAAGCGCTGGACCGAGACATCCTGTGCGTCCCGGCAGGGGGGGCAGATGTCTTCTGAAGTCCTGCCTTTGCAGCACTATGGCTTTCTGCTACCTGAGGTCGACATCTCCAACCTCCCGGGGAAGCTAATTGTCATTGAGGGACCGGACTCCGTGGGCCGCTCGACGCAAGTGCGGCAACTTAGGTTTTGGCTGGAGCAACGGGGCCACGCCGTGGTCGACACAGGTATGGCGCGTTCGGCGCTAACCAAGGCTGGAATCCAGGAGGCGAAGCGGGGCCATACTCTCGGTCCGATGACGATGGCCCTCTTCTATATGGCCGATTTTGCGGATCGCTTGGAGAACATCATCATCCCGGCCTTGCGGGCCGGCTTCGTGGTTCTGAACGACCGGTACTTGTTCAGCGTGGTCGCTCGTGCCGCCGCTCGTGGCCAGGATGAGGAGTGGCTCGAGGGAGTTGCGGGGTTCGCCTTGGCCCCGCACGCCACCTTTTACCTCCGGACGAAGGTGGAGGATCTCCCAGCCCGTGTGATCTGCGGCCAGGGGGGCTTCGACTACTGGGAGAGCGGCATGGATGTGCCCTACGGGGCGGACCGCTACGAGAGCTTCGTGGGCTACCAGGCTAGGTTGGTCGAGGTCCTCGACGCAATGGCGGAAAAATACGGTTTCAAGGTTGTCGACGCGAGTCAGCCACCCGAGACAATCTTCCACGCATTGCAACAGCAAATCGTTCGGCTCCTCGGGAACTGAGGCCCGCCGACAAGCCGGGTCTGCTCGCTCGCACGGACCGGCCGGATCAAGCACGCCCTCCCGCGGGATTCCAAGCCGCCGGTTCGCCGAGGGTTCTGCCTCCTTGAGGGGGGGCGAGACACGCTGGCCCGTTGTCTTTTGCGCCGATCAGTAGATAAACGTGTGCTGGGCACCGGGTCAGCTCGGGCCGAGTTCCATACAGGGCACTTCTATGTATAATGCTTCTAATGTGTTGGGCTGCCGGCTAGTCTGGAGGGTTCCCAGGATTGTCGGCAAGGACTTGGTCGCGGCTTCCGCAACCCCACTCGTGCTGTCCATCCTCGCTGAAGGCGATAGCTACGGCTACGCCATCCTGCAGAGGGTCAGCGAATTGTCGGGCGGCCAGCTCTCCTGGACAGACGGCATGCTGTATCCCGTACTGCACCGCCTTGAGCAGCCTGGGTGCGTGGCGTCGAGATGGGAATCCCCGCTCGGCGGACGCTGCTGCAAGTACTACCGGATCACCGCTACGGGGCGTCGGCAACTGGAAGGCCGGCGTCGGCAGTGGACGCTCGTGAATACGGTCTTGCGGGGCGCTTCGCCCAAGGCCGTGTCCGCCGAGAGCCCTGCTTGATGTTGAACACGAGGGAGCAAATCGACCATGGAGCATGAGAGCAAGCACGCCCTCGAGGAGCAGATCGCCCAGTGGCGCGCCTACGTGCGCAGGAGGCGAGCCAGCGACGGCCCCGATGTCGAAGAACTGGAAGCTCACTTGCGAGGTCAAGTGGCTGAACTTGAAGGCGTCGGGCTGAACGCTGACGAGGCGTTCCTGGTGGCTGTCAAGCGTTTGGGAAACCTGGACACTCTCTCGCAAGAATTCGCCCGGGAACATTCCGGGCGTCTCTGGAAGCAGCTGGTCCTCACCTCGGAGGACCCGGGGTCTACCAGTCGCGCTCGGCAACTAGACGCCGTGGTAGCGGTGGGCTGCGCAGTTGCAGCGGGTGCTGCGGTGAAGGCTCCGGAACTGTTCGGCTATACCCTCGACGGCTCCGAGCACTTCTATGTCCGGAACGCCAGCCTATTTGTGTTGCCCCTCCTGACGGCGTACTTTGTCTGGAAACGGGGGTTGGACCGTATCCGCTCGCTATGGCTGGTTCTGCCGTTCGTAGCGGCCGCAGTCTTCGTCAACGCGTACCCCTACCAGCCGGAGGGCTCCACCGCGGTGCTGACGGTCTTGCACCTGCCTATAGCGCTTTGGCTTGGGGTTGGGTTTGCACATTCGGCGGGGCGTTGGCGCACCCCAGGCGCTCGGATGGACTTCGTTCGATTCTCCGGGGAGTTGTTCATCTACTACGTGCTCATCGCCTTGGGCGGCGGAGTGCTGACTGCGACCACTCTTATGATGTTCAGCGCCATCGGCCTCGACGCCGAATGGCTTGCGCAGACATGGTTGATGCCGTGCGGAGCAGCGGGGGCCGTCATCGTGGCCTCCTGGCTGGTAGAGGCGAAGCAGAGCGTCATCGGGAACATGGTCCCGGTGCTGACGCGTTTATTCACGCCGATGTTCGCAGCCGCGATGCTGGCGTTCCTCGGCACGATGGTCTGGACCCAGAGCCACATCGACATGGAGAGGGAAGTACTGATCGGCTTCGACCTGCTGCTGGTGCTAGTTGTCGGTCTGTTGCTGTATTCGATCTCGGCCCGCGACCCGGAGCAGCCCCCGACAGCCTTCGACGGTTT
This sequence comes from Bryobacterales bacterium, assembly GCA_965213745.1. GTDB lineage: Bacteria > Acidobacteriota > Terriglobia > Bryobacterales > UBA6623 > VXMF01. The sequence goes on from CBDBZZ010000026.1 coordinate 50,324, forward strand.
GCAGCTGGTCTTGGTAGTCAGCGCCCTGGTCGTCGACGCCGTGGCATTAGCCGCGATCGGAGCGCGGATCACGGAATTTGGGTTTAGCCCGAACAAGGTCGCCGCGTTGGGGGAGAATCTCATCCTGCTGGTCAACTTAGCTTGGTCTGCGTGGCTGTATGCTCGGTTCCTTCGCGGTCGGGGCTCGTTCACGGCCTTGGAGCGCTGGCAGACCGCTTACCTGCCCGTGTTCTCGGTCTGGGCGGGATTCGTTGTGGTTGCTTTTCCGCCGCTGTTTGACTTTGCGTGACACCGTGCGGCCGAGCTGGATGCCGTCGAGGTGCGGCAGCACATGGCAGGGATAATGCCGGAGATGATCCGCGAACGCGTCTTCGGCTTGGCGCGCCAGCGCGATCCGGTCGACGAAGAGCAGCCCGCAAGTGACGATCCCCGCCTCGAATAGCCGTCTGACGAACGCTGCCGCCGTCCGGGTCTTGCCGGTCCCCGTCGACATCTCGCCCAGCAACTTGCGCCGTCCGTGCGAGACCTCGGCGGACAGCGCCTCGAGACACGCGAGTTGGTAGGCGCGGTCGACGATCTTCCGGTCGATGGCGACGGTCGGCTGTTCGTGCCGGGCTCGGCGCACGGCGGTCCGCCGTTCGAGGTTGTCCTAGGCCTGGAAGTCCGCGATCTCGCGGGCGTGGGCCTCCGTCTCGCGGTCGAGGAACCGCACCTCCTCGCCGCTCGACAGGAAAACGAACGGCACGCCGACGGCATAGTGCCGACCCTAGTCCTGCGCCGCGGTCGGATCGATGCTCGTGCGCTTGGCCTCCAATGCCGCCGTCGGCCGGTCTCCAGGTTCCGGGCCTCTGGCATTGGGGGTCGGTATACTCGCAAGTCTAGGCTTGGTCGGTGGGGCGGACCCCAAGGCTCGCCGAACTGGCAGAGGGGTTTTTGGGCGGTGGGCTCTGCATTCGACCTCCTCGTATTCGATCTCGACGGCACTCTGATCGACTCCTCCCTGGACCTAGCGTTGGCAGTGAACGCTACTCGGGCTCAAGCGGGGCTAGACCCGCTCAGCCTCGATCAAGTTTCTTCCTATGTAGGGAACGGGGCCGAGATGCTGATCCGCAGGGCGCTCGGGCCGGGTGCCTCCGATGGCGAGGTCACCTCCGGATTGCTGTTCTTCTTGCGCTACTACAGGGAGCACATGTTGGTTCACACGAAGCTTTACCCGGGAGTCCGAGAGGCTCTGGAGGAGTGGCGGTCGCTGGGCAAGGCGATGGCGGTCCTGACCAACAAGCCGGTCATGTTCAGCAGGGACCTCGTCACCGGGCTGGGTCTCGGGGGCTTCTTCGCACGAGTGTACGGAGGCAACAGCTTTGCGACGAAGAAGCCGGACCCGTACGGGTTGAACCAGATCATGCGCGAACTCGGTGCCGCACCCTCCAGGACGCTGATGGTGGGGGACAGCTCTGTTGATGTCGTCACCGCCCGCAACGCTGGCACTGCCTGTGCCGGGGTCACATTCGGATTGCGCCCTGAGGACTTCAAGAGCTACCCTCCGGACCTGCTGGTCGACGACCTGCGCGACCTCGTAGCCCATTCCTAGGACAGCGGTCCTCGCGCCTCAGCTAGAATCGGGTCTCCATGCCACGCCTACCCATCGTCGAGGCCGGCGGCCGGGCCTATGAGGTCCACCATGACTGGGGCGAGCTGCCTGCCCGCATCAGCTATGGGAACTGCCACGGGGTCCAAGTCGATTCCCAGGGGCTGGTCTACATCCACCACACGGTGCATGCGGAGTCGCAGAGCGACCACTCGGTTGTGGTGTTCGATCCGGATGGGAACTTCGTGACCTCCTGGGGCGGAGCGTACGCCGGCGGTGCGCATGGATTCCAGCTAGTGCGGGAAGGAGCGGACGAGTTCTTGTACTTCTGCGACATCCGCCGGGGCCTCGTCCAGAAGACCGACATGCGCGGAACCGTCTTGTTGACGTTGGGCTATCCCTCCGAGTCGCCGGCATACGCCGTGGACGAACGTCGCTACACGCCTTCGTGGAAGCCGACGAACTTGGCTGTAGCCGGCAACGGGGACATCTACATCGGAGACGGCTACGGCTCGAGCTATGTCCTGCACTACGACCGCGAAGGCAGGCATGTCAACACGTTCGGCGGAGGCCGGACGGCGGCCGCAGGAGACTTGAACTGCCCGCACGGCATCGCGGTTGACGAGCGGTCCGGCGCTGCGGAAGTGCTAGTCGCAGACAGGTCCAACAGCCGCTTGCAATACTTCGACTTAGCCGGGAAGCACCTGCGCTTTGCCAACGGCGTCGACCTGCCCTGCCACTTCGATTTTGATCGGGACGGGACCCTGCTGGTGCCCGATCTGGGGGCCCGAGTCTCCCTGTTCGACAGGGAGAACCGGCTGATCGGGCATCTGGGCCAAGGGCCCAGCGACTACCGCCAGCGCAGGCTGCTGTCTCGGGAGCACTTCCCCGCAGGGCAGTTCGTTTGTCCGCATGGGAGCTGCTTCGACCACGACGGAAACATCTTCGTTGTCGAATGGGTCGAGATCGGTCGGGTCACGTTCCTTCGGCGGATCCACTAGCCTGCTCACTCCGCTCCGCATTACAGGACCTTTACGCGAAGGGGAAGAGGCTGGCGGTCGTGATCGTCCAAGTCCAGCCCTATGTATCGAATCGATGATTGGTCGCAGATCGCCTCTTGTGATTTCTGAAGGTCCGTTTATGCGCTTGAATCGAACACCGTCCAGTCCGGGTTCTTCGCCGTGCCCTTGGTTACGCTGGTCCTACTTGAAAGCCGGGGTCCCGGTGATGTGCATGCCGAGAATGAGCGTATGGATGTTGTGCGTTCCCTCGTACGTCTTGACTGTTTCCAGGTTGCACATGTGCCGAAAGACGGGATACTCGTCTGTGATCCCGTTGGCTCCGAGTAAGTCGCGGGCGCGCCTGGCGACCTCAAGCGCTATTTCGGCGTTGTTGCGCTTGATCATCGACACATGCGTGTGGTGCAGCCGCCCGAGGTCCCGCAGTTGCGTTGCGTGCAGCGTGATGAACTGCGCCTTCGTGATCTCGGTGATCATCCATGCCAGTTCGTTTTGGACTAGCTGGTGGGACGCTATCGGACGGTCGTCGAACTGCTTTCTCAACATAGTGTACTGGCGTGCGCAGTCGTAGCACGCCATGGCCGCCCCGATGGCTCCCCAAGCTATGCCGAGCCGGGCGTTCGTCAGGCAGCCGAGCGCTGCCTTCAGGCCCTTGGCTTCGGGCAGCACGCTTTCTGGGCCGATCCGCACGTTGCTGAACCGCACGCTCGAGGTCGTTGAAGCGCGCATCGAGAGCTTGTTGTGCAGATCGACTGCCGTAAACCCCGGGGCGCTCGCCTCGACCAGAAATCCCTGGATCCTGTCGCTGTCGCCGACTTTGGCCCAGACGACCGCTACGTCGGCGAGGGTGCCGTTGGTGATCCAGGTCTTTTCGCCGTTGAGCAGGTAGCCGTCGCCGTCGGGAACCGCCCGCGTGAGCATACCGGCAGGGTTCGATCCGAAGTTCGGCTCCGTGAGCGCGAAGCATCCCAGCGCCTTGCCCTGCTGCATCAGGGGCAGCCACCGCCTCTTCTGCGCTGCGCTGCCGTAGGCGTAGATCGCGTACATGGAGAGGCTGCCTTGGACCGACACGAAGCTTCGCAAGGCTGTGTCGCCCCGCTCGAGCTCTTGCATGACCAGCCCGTACTCCACATTGCTTAACCCGGCGCAGCCGTAGCCCTCCAGGTTGGCTCCGAAGAAGCCGAGGTCGGCGATGGGCGCGGTCAGCTTGATCGGGAATGTGCCGTCCCGAAAGTGCTGCGTGATGACCGGGATGAACTTGTCCTCGACGAACTGCCGGGCCGTCTGGCGAACCAGCAGGGCCTCCTCGCTGAGCAGCGAGTCGAACTCCATGAAATCCACGCCTCGAAACTCAAACATGCTGGCAACTCGAAGGCACCATCGTAGCGTGGCTTGACCAACGCGCCCTGGCCTTGGCCCAGCGCCGTGCTATGGTGCGCAGGTGGTGGGCTTGCGGCTAGCACGGGAATGGGTCGCTGCCGCGTCCGGGATCGTAGGGTTCACCGGGGCGGGCATCTCTACCGAGTCCGGGATCCCCGACTTTCGAAGTCCCAACGGGATCTGGGCCAAGAACCGGATCGTCGACTTCCAGGAATTCGTATCGAGCGAAGCGGGGCGGATCGAATACTGGCGGCAGAAGGTCGCCGCTTGGCCCGCAATGCGCCAAGCGAGGCCCAACGCTGGCCACCATGCCTTCGTCGCGCTGCATGAGCAGGGCAAGCTTGATGCGCTGATCACGCAGAACATCGACCGGCTCCACCAGCTGTCCGGACTTCCGGCCGACAAGGTCTACGAATTGCACGGCACCACCACCGAGGCCGTTTGCCTGTCGTGCGACGACCGAATTACCTCCGACGAGGCCTGCCGACGGGTCGAAGGCGGCGAGCGGGCGCCCCGCTGCAGGCTGTGCGCAGGGCTCCTCAAGCCAGCGACCATTTCCTTCGGTCAGTCGATGCCCTGGGACGTGATGGCCAGGGCGCAGGCCGCCGCTGAGGCGTGCGACTTGTGTCTGGCCGTCGGCTCGTCGTTAGTCGTCGAGCCGGCGGCTTCGATTCCTCGACTCGCCAAGGGCGCTGGCGCTCGCCTCGTGATCGTAAACCGCGATCCGACGCCGCTGGACGGATTGGCCGACCTAGCCGTCCGCGGCGAGATCGGCAAGGTCCTGCCCGCCATCGTGAGCCAAGCCGCATGACGATAGTCGCCCCGGCGCCGTTCGGCTCCTGGCGCCGCAGCGTTGGATGGCGCGGATGACGCGCCAGAAGGGGAGCACTTGCCCGAACTGCCCGAAGTCGAAACGATCCGTCGCACCCTGGCTCCGGCGTTGGATGGAAGACGCATCGAAGCCGTCACCTTCCATTGGCCTCGGACTTGCGTCGGGGATGTCGACGACACCGTCGCACGGCTTAGCGGCCAGACTGTGGAGGGAGTCGACCGCCACGGCAAGTACCTCCTGCTGAGGCTGCGCCGCGCCGGGAGCGGCTCGCTGCTAGTCGTCCACCTGCGCATGACCGGCAACCTGCTGCTGAACGCTCAGCCCGGCAAGTACACCCGCGCCGAGATGTTTCTGGAGGGCGGCTTGAAGGTCGTGTATCACGATATTCGCAAGTTCGGCCGCTGGCAGTGGTCGCCGGAGCTGCCGCCGCGCTTGGCGGCTCTGGGTCCCGAGCCGCTAGAGATCCGGCCGCAGGAGTTCGCCCGGCGGCTCGCCGCACGGAAAGCGCGGCTCAAGGCTCTGCTGCTGGATCAAGAGTTTCTCCGGGGGCTCGGCAACATCTACGCAGACGAGTCCCTGTTCCGCGCCCGCTTGCACCCGGTGCGAAGCGGCGCCAGCGTCAGCCGCCGCAAGGCCTTGCAATTGCACGCCGCGATTCAAACGGTCCTGCGAGAGGCAATCGACGCCGGCGGAACGAGCATCCACAACTATGTGGACAGCTTGGGCCTCCAGGGCTATTTCCAGTTGCAGACCCGGGTGTACGGGAAGCAAGGGCAGCCCTGCGTCAGCTGCGGCACCCCGCTCCGCCGCATTGTCGTGACCCAGCGCAGCACGCATTTCTGTCCGCGTTGCCAGCGGCCGTAGGAGGCGCCAGCGATGCGCTTAGCCAGGATCCAGTTGCGCCAGATTCGCATGCCCCTGGTGCATCCCTTCGAGACCAGCTTCGGGCGCACGGACGAGCGGCGCATCGTGCTGGTGGAGGTGGAGGACGAGGACGGCGCGATCGGCTGGGGAGAGGTCACCTGCGGCGAGAGGCCGTTCTACAACGAGGAGTGGGTGGATTCGGCCTGGCTGATCCTGCGCAGCTTTGCTGCTCCGCGCGTCCTGGGCCGCGAAGTGGGGTCGGCGGCGGAGATTGCCGGGAGAACGTCCGCCGTTCGCGGGCACCGCATGGCCCTGGGGGGCCTGGAGGCCGCTTGCTGGGAACTGGAGGCCCGCAAGGCCGGCCGGCCCCTGTGGCGGCATCTAGGGGGCGAACGCCTCGAGATCCCGGCCGGCGTGTCGATCGGGATCCAGGAGAGCCTGCCGCAGCTGATCGAGCGCATCGAGACCGATCTGGCCGCTGGGTACCGGCGCGTCAAGGTCAAGATCAAGCCGGGCTGGGACGTAGGGGTCGTCGCGGCCGTGCGGGAAAGGTTTCCTCAGGTGCCGCTGATGGCGGATGCGAACTCGGCTTACTCGCTGGCCGACCTGGAGCGCCTGAAGGCCTTGGACGCTTTTGGCCTCATGATGCTCGAGCAGCCCCTAGGGCACGACGAGCTGATCGACCACGCGGAGCTCCAGCGCAGCATGCGGACGCCCGTTTGCTTGGACGAGTGCATCCGCACAGCGCACCACGCCGAGCAGGCGATTCGCATCGGAGCGTGCCGCATCGTCAACATCAAGCTCGGGAGGGTAGGCGGCTTCGCCGAGGCCAGGCGGGTTCACGATGTCTGCCGTGCTGCGGGTGTCCCCGTCTGGTGCGGCGGCATGCTTGAGTCGGGAATCGGCAGGGCGCACAACATTGCCCTCGCCACCCTGGCCAACTTTTCGCTGCCGGGCGATGTGTCCGCGTCGAACCGCTACTGGAAGCAGGACATCATTGCGCCCGCAGTGGAGGCCACCCAGGAGGGGACTATCCGAGTGCGAGACGAGCCAGGGCTGGGCTACGAACTGGACCTCGAACGGATCGAAGCTCTTACGGAACGGCGGGAGGCCTTGACGTAGTCCCGGTCGTGCCGCCTAATCCGCGGCTTCCTGCGCAGGTTCGTTGCGGACGAGCAGCACCGTTACATTGTCGGGCGCCCCGCGTTCCAACGTTGCCTCGACCAAGGCGTCAGCCTTCTTCTGCAACGAGCCTGGCGTCGCCAGGGCCCCTTGGATCGCCTCGTCGGGCAACACGCCGTGGAGCCCGTCGCTGCTGAGCAGGACGAGGTCGCCAGGGGCGAAATCCGCTTCCAGCTGGTCCGGTTCGACACGCGGGTCCGGGCCCACGGCTTTGGTCAGCATGTGGCGGTACGGGTGGTCTCGGTAGTCTTCCTCGCTGCGGCCCGTGGCGGCTGCCATCTCGTTGACCCACGTGTGGTCCCGCGTGAGGCGGGCAAGCTCGCCGCCCGAGAGCCGGTAGGCCCGGCTGTCGCCCGCGTTGACTAGGTGGACCCTGTCCTCGCGCACGATCGCGGCTGTGACGGTCGTGCCCATGCCCGCAAGAGAGAAATCGTTCTCGACCTCCCAGTGGATGTTCTTGTTGGCGAGCTCGACTGCCTCCACCACGGTTTCTGCGCTGACCGATTCGCCCGCTTTGCGCACTGCATCCGTGAGGGTGTCGACAGCGATCTTGGAGGCCCGCTCCCCGGCTGCGGCCCCGCCCATGCCGTCCGCGACCACGAAGAAGCCCACTTCCGGAACGGAGGCGAATGAATCTTCGTTGTTCTTCCGGATATGGCCTACATGCGACTGGGCCCAATGATCCAGCATCTTGAGCTTACCGAGCGTAGCACAGGGAGGGGATCCGCCAAGGCGGCGTTAGGGGCGTGCGACATGCAGGGTCCTGCCCCGTGCCCCCCCGACGTCCACCGGCGTCCCTGGGGCTGCCGCCGGGCTGCGCACAATCGCGAAGCCGAGAGCCTTGCCGTTGGGCGGCGAACCTGGTATCGGGGAGGTCAGCTCACCTACTACCCTCCCCTTGTGCAGGACAGCGGAGTCCGCCGGGATCTCGGCCGTATCCAATTCGATGCCGACCAGCAGGCGGCGCACTTGGCCCCGGGCCCGGACGCGCTCGACGATCTCCTGCCCCGTATAGCAGCCCTTGGCAAAGGACACCGCCCGGAGTTGCTGCGTTTCCTGGGGGATGTTGCGGGATCCGAAGTCCACGCCGAAACGCGGCACGCCGTGGCGAACTCGATGTGCTTCCCATGCGCGTTCCGACGCTGCAACGGCTCCGAGCGCTTGGAGCCGCTCCACCAGGGATTGCTTGGCCTGGACGGAGGTCAGAAACCAGAAACTGGGTGCGTCTCCTACCGGCATCCGATACGCTCGAACACCGTTGTTCTCCGAGAACGCCAAGTTCCTATCCGGCAATTGCGGGACTAGCGCCGATGCCACCGAGGGAGCTTCGGGGCCAGCGAGCGCTAGGAGCGCGGTGGCAAGCCGGACATCCTCCAGCGAGACGTCGTCCATGATGATGTAATTCTCAATGTGCTTGCGCAAGCGCTCCGCGGCAGCTGGCTCGCAGTCGACCATTACGTGGTCTGGGGCTACGAAGATGTGGCTGTCGGCCTGGATACGACCTTGGGCGTCCAAGAAGAAGGTATAGATGCCTTGGCCGGGAGCGAGGTTCCCGACATCATTGCTGGCGATTGCGTGGAGCAGGCGAACCCGATCTTCACCGGTCGCCCGCAGCCTGCCCCGCGCTGAAATGTCGAGCCAAGCGGCGCTCTGCCGCAGTGCTGCGGAGCCTTCCACGGGGAGTTGTTAGGATACCAGCGATGATTCACGAAATCCTGCCGGTCGGGCCGCTGCAGTGCAACTGCTCGGTTTTCGGCGACGAAGCCACCCGGGAGGCGGTAGTCGTCGATCCAGGTGCGGACATCGAGCGGATCGAGGCGATCCTCAACAAGCACGCCTTGAGAGTCAAGTGGATCGCCGTCACGCACGCCCACATCGACCACATCGGCGGGGCGAACAAGCTGCGCGCCCGGACGGGTGCGCCGGTCTACATGAACGAGAACGACTTCGCGCTCTGCGCCCGACTCGACCAGCAGGCGGCGTGGTTGGGGATGCCGGATCCCGGAAGGACCGATATCGACGTCAAGCTCAGGGACGGCGACTCGCTCGATTTGGCGGGGACGAAGTTCGAGGTGCTGCACACGCCGGGGCACACGCAGGGCAGTGTCAGCCTGCTCGTCCCGACGGAGAACAAGTTGGTGGCGGGGGATACGCTCTTCCGGGACTCGATCGGTCGAACGGACCTGCCCGGGGGCAACCACCGCCAGATCCTGAGTTCCATTAAGACCAAGCTGCTGCCGCTCCAGGACGACATCGCTGTGGTTTGCGGTCACGGCCCGGGGACGACCATCGGCCGCGAGCGAGAAGGGAATATGTTCTTGCGGGGCCTCTAGTACGGTCTCCGGGAGGCCTGCGGCAGACGGTAGAATCGTAGCCTATGGCCCAGAAGATCCTGATCGTGACCGGCGACGCCGGCGAGGGCTACGAGGCTTGGTATGCCGTGCATCGCTTGCGGGAAGCGCACTACGAACCCGTAGTCGCGGCTCCCTCGGCGCGGCGCCTGCACATGGTGATGCACGATTTCGAGCCTGGTTGGGACACGTACATCGAGCGGCAGGGGTATGGCCTGAACGCGGACATAGCATTCGACGATGTGGATGTGGCGGACTACGAGGCTGTCATGCTGCTCGGTGGGCGGGCACCAGAATTCCTGCGGCACATCCCCCGGGTGGTGGAGATCGTGCGCGAGTTCGCGGCCCGGGGCAGGCCGATCTTCTCCATCTGCCACGGCATCCAGATCCTGGTGGCAGCGGATCTCGTCGCTGGGCGCACGGTGACGTGCTACCTGCATGTGCGCTCGGAGGCCGAGCGGGCGGGGGCCGAGTACTCGACGGAGCAGGCCGTGCGGGACGGGCGGTTGGTCAGTGCGCAGACCTGGGAATCGCATCCCGAGTTTTACCGGCTGGTGTTCGAGTGCCTGAGGGCGTAGCGCGGGCAGTTAATTGCCGGTTCCGGTGGGGGCAGCGGGCTCTCCGCCGCGCACCCTTCGGCTCCTGCGCGGTTTCGCATTAGCGGAGGCCACTCTCGGCGTAGGACGCGTTGGTACGGGCCGGCAAGAGTCCCCATCCCTCTGCTTCGGCGGCAACGAGAAGGGGATTCAATTAGCGAGCCGTGTCGCGAACTACATTCTTCGGGATCGTCGCCACGGCAGATGAATCCAGAATCGAAAGGAACAGGTTGCGCCTGGGACGCTGGGACGGGCTGCACCAACATCAGCCCTGGATGCAAGCACTGCCATGCAAAGCGAATGGCCGGAGGCCGCGGGGCATGGAGGTGGCGGAATACCAAGCCCACCTCCGCCTGGGGGCCAATGTCGTTGGGTCAGTCGCCAGGCTCCAGGCGCATGGCTTCCCGCCTAGGGGCTCCTGTTGACCCGCACGCGTTACCGGCGAGGGCCATCTCCGTGACCTGACCGGGCAACTGGCGAGCACACCGTTCCGCGCACCGGCTCTCCAGGCCTAGGGGGCGAATCCGGGGGCGCGACTATACTGGAATCCGGTTCATGGCAATTCTGCTCCCCCTATGCGTGCTCGCCGGAGCCATCTCCGCGTCCGCTCAGCCGAACATCGTCTTCATATACACCGACGACCAAGCGGCGTGGGCCTTGGGCTTGTCCGGGCATCCCCATGCGTCGACGCCCAACATGGACAAGCTCTTCCGCCAGGGCGCCTATCTGCCCAACTCGTTCACGGTCACGCCGGTCTGCAGTCCCTCCCGCGCTAGCTTGATGACGAGCCGCTACGGCACCGAACTCAGGGTCACCGACTGGCTCAACCCCAAGCGCGAGCCATTTCACGGCGTGGCCCCTGAGGCTGTGATGTGGCCCGAACTCCTCCAGCAGGCAGGCTACCGCACGGGCTTGGTCGGCAAGTGGCATCTGGGCCTGCTCGATAAGCACCATCCGACAGCGAACGGCTACAGCTACTTCATGGGCTTCCGGGGCGGGGGCGTCGCCACCGTCGATCCCGTGCTGGAGAAGGATGGCGAGGAAAGGCCCTTCCAAGGCCTCACGGCAGACATCCTGACCGAGCACGCCCTTGAATTCCTGGAAGGAACCTCTGCAGAGGAAGCTCCGTTTCTGCTGTCGCTGCATTACAGGGCGCCCCATACGCGCTGGCTGCCGGTCGCGCCCGAAGACTGGGCTCCGTTCGACGGCCTGAACCCGATCATCCCGAATCCCGACTGGCCGTATCTCGATCTGGAACGAGCCCGGCGCATGACGAGCGAGTATCTCGCGAGCACCAAGAGCGTGGACCGCAACCTGGGGCTGCTGCTGGCGAAGCTGGACGAGATGGGCCTGACGTCGGACACCGTCATCGTGTACACCAGCGACCACGGGTACAACATGGGGCACAGCGGCGTCTGGCACAAAGGCAACGGTCACTATGTCCTGACCCGCAACCCACCGGCGACGGCCAACATCCCCGCCGGGCAAAGGCCCAACATGTGGGATCGTTCCATCCGCGTGCCGACTGCCGTGGTCTGGCCGGGCAGAATCGAGGCGGGCCAAGTCATCGAGGAAACGGTGTCTAACCTGGACTGGTTCCCGACGGTTGCGGCGATCGCCGGAGCGCAGATCCCCTCGGGCACGGTTGTGCGCGGGCGCAGCTTGCTGCCGCTGTTCGACGGCACCGCGCACCGCTGGGACAACTCTCTCTACGGGGAGTACTCCACGCACCACCAGTCACGTACGCATATGCGGATGCTCCGCAGTCCACGCTGGAAACTCGTCCGCGACTTCATGAATCCCGAGCGCGACGAATTCTACGACCTCCGCGCCGACCCCGAAGAGACGACCAACCTGATCCGGCACCCGCGGGCGCGAGAGGCGATCCAGCGGCTGCAGGCGGAACTCATCCAGAGCATGCGCACGGTCGGGGACCGGCTCGCCGAGTGAGCCCTGCCCCCCCTCGATCCAACTCGAAAGCTTCCACAGAATCCGCTATGACACTTTCCCGTCTCCGCCCGCCCGAACCCGACCGGCGCGAGTGGCTCGCCCTCTCGTCCCTGTTCGGCTCCGCCTTTCTGGCCCGCCAGGGCCTGGCTGCTGCCCCCGCTCCCGCCGTCCAGGTGTCCGCTAGGACCCAGCCGGTGCCCGGCATGAAGAAGTCCATCAACTTGTGGGCCATGCCCTACCCCGACAAGTGGACGCTGCGGGAATGCCTCCAGATCGCCCAGGACGCCGGTTTCGACGCGGTTGAGCCGAACTTCAACTTGGAAGGGGAGTTTTCGGCCGAGTCCACGGACGATGAGATCCGCGGGATCAAGCGTATGGCGGATGAGATCGGGATCGCGATCAGCGGCGTCTGCTCGTTCCTCTTCTGGCCTTATTCCATGACCCATCCCGACGCCGAGCGGAGGGCCAAGGGCATCGAGCTGGCGACCCGGATGGCGGAAGTCGCAGCCCTGCTCGGGACCGAGAACCTCCTCGTTGTGCCCGGGGCGGTCTACGCTCCATGGCTCGAGGACCCCGTGCCCGTGCCCAACGATGTCTGCGAGCGCTTGGCCCGGGACGCGGTGGGGCAGCTGATCCCCGTGGCCAAACGCCTCGGGGTCTCGGTCAATATCGAGAATATCTTTGCGAACGGATTCCTGTTCAGTCCCCAGGAGGTGGCGGCATTCGTGGACAGCTTCGGCGACGACTCCGTCCATGTGCATTTCGATACCGGCAACATCATGCAGTACCAATTCCCCGAGCACTGGGTCCCGATCCTGGGGCGGCGCATCCGCAACGTGCATCTCAAGGAATGGGACAAGCGCACGCAGGAGTTCAATCTGCACACGTTTAGGACGCTCCTCGACGGGACGACGAATTGGCCGGCGGTGATCAGTGCGCTCGAGGCTGTCGGGTACGACGGCTATCTCACCTTCGAGTACTTCCACCCGTTCGACCACTATCCCGAAGCGCTCGTCTATCAGACCTCCGACGCCCTGGACCGCATGCTAGGCCGCAAGGGCTGAGGCCTCCGGTCAAGCCTAGGGCCGCCCCGGCCTGGACCGGCCGGGCGCAGGCCCGTCAGAGGGCTCGCTGCCCACGCTCGGGACCGGATGCCGCAATTCGCGTTCGTCTGCTCCGCAGGAGGCTGTCGAGATGGCGCGCAGGGGTATCCGGATGCGGGAGCCTCTCTACGGATAATGGGAGGACAGGACTGCGATGCCTGCCTTAACAACTACTGGCAGTCCGCTAGCTTCTGGGTTCGTACAGAAAATCCCATAAACTACTGATTGGTAATCGCTTATGATTCTTCGGAACGGACTGGCCGAGCCAGGATGTGTGGCGGAATCCAGCCCAATCCCGCATATACTGATCGCGTCAAAAGTCGTGTCCTCAGAATGCAGGCAAGAATAGACTGGCAGTCTGCCTCTCGCAAGAAGGCTCGCACCTGTTCCGGAGCTTTTTGCAAAGACTGGCAAGCAGCTTCCAGGTTGTTGCGCAGCTGTGCTTCGGTCTTGCTCAGCTCGCGACGGACCCGCCGCTGGACCAAGGCCCATCGCAGTCCCACCGGATTGACTTGCGGCGAGTAGGTCGGCTGAAAATGCAGCTCTACCGCGGCTTGGTTCGCTTTCAGCCATTCCCGGATGGTCCGGGCGCGGTGCATACTGCAATTGTCCACCACCAACAGAATCTTCCGGTCCGCTTCCTCCGCGATCCGCTCCAGAAACCCCCGGAAGACCTCCGCCGTGACAGGCCCTTCCCGCACTGTGTCCTCGAGCTGGCCCTCTGGACTGCTGGCCGCCAGCAGGCGGAAGCGTCCATTACTTATGAAAACATCAGTAGGAGCCGCCGCGGGGACGGCTGGCGATGAAGTCGAGGGTCTCCTGCTCGATCCACCGGACGGCCCGGCTGCCGATGCGGATCGGCTTCGGGAAGCCAGACTCGGCCATCAAGGCGTAGACGGCCGAGCGCGACAGGGCGGTCGCCGCCATCACATCGCGCAGGGTGAGGAGTCTGGGTATGCCAGCGCCGCTGACGCTCGGGTGCTCGGAGGCGTGTCGGTTCGTCGTCATCTGATGCGCTCTTTCAAGATTGAATGGACTGCTGCGGTCTCTCCGCGAACAGCGCAGGATCGAGCGTGTCAAGAAGATATAAATCATTGAAATAAATTGTTTATGTCCAGTTCCGTCCAATTCTGACCGGCTGAGGCCGGCCTGGACTTCGAGGGACTCGTTCTGTCCCTGGCGATCCGATGCGCGACGGCCAACCGGCCGAAACTTTTTTCGCAGCGACGGGTCGATCCGGTCCGTCGTGCGTCAGGCAGGTGGTGATGGGTGCGGCCCGCAACGGACCAACGGGGTGGTTTTCGCTTCGCAGGCTCTCGTCGGGGCCGTGATACCCTGTCGCCGATGGACATTCACGTGGCCATGAGGATGCTGACTGCCGCCGGCGCAGCGGAGGCGCTTGCCGTCGCCGTGGTCGATGTCTCTCAGAACGCCGCCGCCGACCACGGCCGCGAGTTGGCCACTCGCTCTGATCTCGCCCATCTGCGTGAAGTGCAGCGGGCGGATCTCGCGGCCTTTGAGGCCCGGCTGACGTGGCGTTTCGCCGGCGCGATGCTGGCGCAGACACTCGCGATCCTCGGCGGCGTGGTCGCGATCCTGCGCCTCCTGGGTTGATCCCTACCGACTGACGGCGGCCCGATGAGGCTTTCATGGAACGAGATCCGAGCGCGGGCCGCGGACTTCGCCCGCGAGTGGGCCGACGCCGTGTACGAGAAGGGCGAGACCCAGAGCTTCTACAACGAGTTCTTCGAGGTCTTCGGCGTCCGGCGGCGCACCGTGGCGCGGTACGAAGAGCATGTCCAGCGGCTCGACAACACCTCTGGCTTCATCGACCTGTTCTGGCCCGGCGTCCTGCTGGTCGAGCAGAAGAGCGCCGGGCGCGACCTGGACGCGGCACGCGATCAGGCGGGCACGTACTTCGATGCCCTGGCGGAACGCGACCGCCCCCGCTACCAGCTTCTCAGCAACTTCCAGACCTTCGAGCTGCTCGACCGCGATGAGGGCGAGGAGACCCGCTTCGCGCTCGCCGACCTGCCGCAGCACGTCGAGAAGTTCGGGTTCATCATCGGCGTGCAGCGCCGGACGTTCCGTGATCAAGACCCGGTCAACATTGAGGCGTCCGAGCTGATCGCGCGGCTGCACGACGCGCTGAAGGCGTCCGGCTACGACGGTCACGATCTGGAGCTGTTTCTGGTGCGGACCGTGTTCTGCCTGTTCGCCGACGACACGGGCGTCTTCGAGCCACGCGACATCTTCCTGGACTTCATCAAGGAGCGCACGGCCCCCGATGGCTCCGACCTCGGGCCGTGGCTAATGCGCCTGTTCCAGGTGCTCGACACGCCGCCCAACCGGCGGCAGGCGAAGCTGGACGAGGACTTGGCGCGCTTCCCGCATGTGAACGGCGACCTGTTCGACGGAGCGGTCCGCATCCCGGACTTCGATGCCGAGATGCGCCGAGCACTGCTCGACGCGGGGCAGTTCGACTGGACGGCGATATCGCCGGCCATCTTCGGTGCGCTGTTCCAGTCGGTCATGGAGCCGGCCGACCGGCGCGCACAGGGGGCGCACTACACGACCGAGAAGAACATCCTGAAGGTCATCGAGCCGCTGTTCCTCGACGACCTGCGGGCCGAGTTCCGGCGCTTGCAGGCTCGCCGGGACGGCCGCGTCGTGGCCGATCTGCGGAAGTTCCGGGACAAGCTCGGCTCGCTGCGGCTCTTCGACCCGGCGTGCGGCTGCGGCAACTTCCTGATCATCGCCTACCGCGAGCTTCGGACGCTGGAGATCGACGTGCTGCGGGAGATAGCTTCCAGGGCTACAGCCACTCAACTGAAGCTCGATGTGTGGTCGGTCGTCGAGGTGGACCAGTTCTACGGGATTGAGATCGGCGAGTTCCCGGCCCGTATCGCGGCGACCGCGCTGTGGATGATGGACCACATCATGAACAACCGGCTGAGCCTGGAGTTCGGCCATACCTACGTGCGGATCCCGATCGAGAAGTCGCCGCACATCCACAACGCCGACGCGCTGGAGATCGACTGGGCCGATGTGCTGCCCCCGGAGGAGTGTTCGTACGTCTTCGGCAATCCGCCGTTCGGCGGGTCCAAGTTCCAGTCGCCCGAGCAGCGGGCGCAGGTGCGGCGCGTCGCCGCCCTCGGTGGCAGCGGCGGGACGCTCGATTACGTGGCCGCGTGGTTCATCCGCGCCGGGGACTACGTGCGGCGGACGCAGCCGGCCGGTGGGGCACCGCCGCGGATCGGTTTCGTGGCGACCAACTCGATCACGCAGGGCGAGCAGGTAGCGCAACTCTGGCCGCTTCTGCTGGACCATCGCCGGCTGGAGATCGCCTTCGCGCATCGGACCTTCGCGTGGGGGTCGGACGCTCGCGGCAAGGCTCACGTCCACGTGGTCATCATCGGATTGACCGCGGCCGGCCACACCCCCGCCGACAGACGACTGTTCGCCTACGAGAACATCAACAGGGAGCCGCTCGAAGGCATCCACGCCGTGATCACGCCGTACCTGTTCGACGGCGGCTCGCTCGCCAATCCGCACCTCGTCGTCCGCGAGGAAAGCAGTCCGGTGAACGGATTGCGCCAACTGATCACCGGCTCCAAGCCCATCGACGACGGGCACTACATCTTCAGGGCCGAGGAGAGGTCCGTCTTTCTGGAGGCCGAGCCGGCCGCGGCGACGCTTCTGCGGCCCTTCGTCGGCGCTCGCGAATATCTCCAGGGCGGGGAGCGGTGGATTCTCGCGCTGCATGACGCCTCGCCGGCCGTGCTGGCGCGTCTCCCGGGCGTCCGAGAGCGCATCGCCGCGGTTCGCGCGTACCGGGCGGACAGCAAGAGCAAACCAACGCAGCAACTCGCCGAGACGCCCACCCTCTACCACGTGAATGTCCTGCCGACGGCGCCGTTTCTGGTGATCCCGGAGGTCAGTTCCGAACGACGTGAGTACGTCCCGGTCGGCTGGCTGGAGCCGCCGACCATCCCCAGCAACAAGCTCCGACTGCTCCCTAGCGCGACCCTCGCCGACTTCGCGCTGCTGACCTCCGCGATGCATATGGCCTGGATGCGGGCAGTGACGGGGCGGCTGGAGAGCCGATACATGTACTCCGTCGGCGTCGTCTACAACACCTTCCCGACGCCGCCCGCCTTCGGGAGCGGCAACGCAGGTTTCTCGGAACTGGGCCCGCTCGCGCAAGCCGTGCTGGATGCCCGCGCCCAACACCAGGACGCGACCTTGGCCGATCTCTACGACCCCGACCTGATGCCGCCGAATCTCCGTAGAGCGCATCAGGGGCTGGATCGGGCCGTCGACCGCTTCTACCGGCGGAAGCGGTTCACCTCGGAACGCGAACGCGTCGAGCACCTGTTCGCGCTATACGAGCGCATGCAGGTGCCGCTTGCTGCGAAGGCGGCTGTTCGACGGAGACCGCGGCGGCGAGCACGCCATACACGCTAGTGCTGTCGAGGCCGCCGAATTGGCTCGCTCCTTGACTCGCCCCACAACGGCAGGGAGACAGCGGTACCGTGCTTCGGCGGTTGGACTCGTCGGTGCGCTCTCGACATGAGACGACACGCCTCCGGATGATCCGATGCGAGAATCATGTAGTACATAATCCGTGACCCTTCCCCCTTCTTGTGAATGGCGAACGGATCCGAGTACGCGTAGCCGAGTTCGTGCCGGAATCGGCTGCACAGCGCCTGCGCGCGGTCGATGGATGAGAGTGCTCGGAATTGCTCGTAATCATCGTTGCCCCACCACGCGGTCAGTCGCCCCTCTTGCTTCGTACTCGCCCAGGCGCGATCAATCCAGCCCTGCGCGAGGAAGTAGAACAGTTCGATCTTGCAGCCCTCGCGCTTGAATCGTGCGACGGCCTCCACGGTGTTCCAGCGACACTCGAAGGTGCGCTGGTCGATGAGGCAGAAACACGCCGTCTTCTGCGAGATCGGTGCCTCCTTCAGCATCCGGTGAACATGTGCGTTGGCGTCGCCTGCATAGACGCGGAACGAGCCGTGAGTTCGGCCCAAGTCTCGCAAGAGCCGTACTTTGTCGGGGTCGCTGTCGCACACGGCGTAGTGCCGAATCGCGGGACTACCTTCCGTCCGCCGCTCTAGAACCCGCCGCACCGACCAGTTCTCCGTGTCGCTCGCGTGTTGCGGCCCGGCGAACATGTCCAAGTAGACACCGTGCTTCGTGACCATCAGGAAGAGATGGATGTACTCGTCGATCAGGCGGGACTTGTCGATGGTCCAGAGCGGTGCGCCGATGTCAACTGGCGGCTTCCGCGGACGTGGCCTCGGCTTCGCGGGCCGAAGATTGTCGAATAGCTCGATCTGAGTAGCCATGCGGGAGTTCGTCCCAAGTCCGGCCGTCCAGGAGGCGGCCGGCATTCTTCTTGCTCATCCTGATGAACGACGTTGCCGCCCCTGCGTGCCCGATGTCAGGGGCTTCCTGCGGGTACAAGTTGCCCCATTGCTTGAAGTGGAAGGCGACGCCGGCGTTGATGCACTGATCACGCAGTGCGCGAATCCAGTCAGGATGTGTGGGGCGTGCTCGGCCGCCGCTCTCCCCTCCGGCAATAATCCACTGCAATGCATCAATGTACTGAGACACGTCGACCGGTCCCAAGAGCGGCTCGCAACTCAGGAACCGATACCGGCATGGAACATCCAGCAGAAAACGGATGCGCCGGTCAGCGAAGTGCTGGTTCTCTACGGTCGTTCCCAGCCAGACGTGGACCGGCCAGGCATCAGTCCAAGGTGCTAGTCGCCGGGCCAGGTGCGGCCGTTTGGTGAGCAACAGCCAATCGAGATTGGGCGTACGCTCGACGAGTTCCCACAGCCGCTCTCGAAGGCCGTCTAGCGAGCGGCTCCACTCGAACACGTCCGCCATCGAGGCGCAGAACACACGAGTGCGCCGGCCGGCCTGCGTGGCGTCCTGATCCCAACGGAGCGGTTGGTTCCAGTAGGCGTCGCTGAGCAGCCGCCGTGGAGACTTCGCACCCCAGACGTGGTAGCCTGTACGCTTGGCCCATGTCTCCGCGTAGCAGTGGTCGCATGCAGGCGATACCTTGGTACAGCCCCACCACGGGTTGAACGTATGGCCCGTCCATTCGATCGGCGAGTTTCGTGCCATACGATGGATGCTCCAGCCGATCAGCGTAGCACGGCTGCAAGCCGGTAACTCCCGCGGTGCCAGCGTCTTCCCGCCCTGCCACGGATCGCCAGCCGTCAGGGGCAGAGGAGTCGACCCCGAGCCTCGACGAAGAATGGGCCGCGCATCGACGTGGCAGTGGCTGCCGCGTCGTTGGTTCGCTGACGACTCGGTCGGGGAGGCTCGTAGATGGCTCGGACGAGGAACGATGCCGTTCGCGGACGGCCGCGATGGTCCCTTCGATTCCCGTTCAGAATGGTGGGTACAACAAGGGAATCATGGTCGGGTCACCAACGGCAAGTGGTGTGCTATGAACAATTTGCAGGAATTTTGTGACTAAGGCTGCCCGAACACCATTCGTCCTCACGATCATGGACGGCTGGGGCCATAACCCCGACCCCGTCAACAACGCGGTCGCTCTTGCCCGCACCCCCAACTTCGACCGTCTCTGGGCCGCGCACCCCCACACCTTGATTCGCACCGATGGCCCGTTCGTGGGCTTGCCGGAGGGCCAGATGGGCAACAGCGAGGTGGGGCACCTGAACATCGGCTCCGGCCGCATCATCCAGATGGACATCACTCGCATCGACGCAATGGTCCGCTCGGAAACCCTGGGAAGGAATCTTGCGGTCCGGGAAGCTCTGGGCCGCGCCCGCTCCGGGTCGCTGCACCTGCTCGGGCTGCTGAGCGAGGGCGGCGTCCACTCGCATGTCGATCACCTCTACGCGCTACTGGAGGCGGCCAGTCGCACAGGCCTCGAGAGGGTCTACGTCCACGGTTTCACGGATGGTCGGGACACGCCCCCGAACGGCGGCGTCCAAACCCTGCGGGACCTGCAGCAGCGGCTCGCCGCGCTCGGCTGCGGTCGGCTCGCCACACTCAGCGGCCGCTACTACGCGATGGACCGCGACCGCCGCTGGCCGCGCATCGACAAAGCCTTCCGGGCTATCGTGGCGGGAGAGGGGCCCCAGGCCGGCGATCCCGTCGCCGCCCTGGAGGCCTCCTACGCGGCTGGCGTGACCGATGAGTTCGTGGTGCCCACCGTTATCACAAACCCCGACGGCTCCCCGGTCGGGCAGGTCCGCGACGGCGACACCGTCATCTTCTTCAATTTCCGAGCCGACCGTGCAAGGCAGTTGACCCTGGCCCTGAACGACCCCGGCCTAGAGGGCATCAGCCGTGAGCTGATGCCGCGGAACCTGCACTACGTGACGATGACCCGCTACGAGCGCGGCTATCCCTACCCCGTGATCGTTCCGCCGCATTTTCCGGACCGGATCCTCGGGGAGCTCTGCGCCGAGCGCGGCTGGCGCAACCTCCGCGTGGCCGAAACCGAGAAGTACCCGCACGTCACGTACTTCTTCAACGGGGGCCGCGAGCAGCCCTATCCCGGCGAAGAACGCGAGATGCTTCCGTCGCCGCAGGTCGCGACCTATGACCTCCAGCCCGAGATGAGCGCTGCCGGGGTCTGCGATGCGGTCGTGCGGGGAATCGAGAGCCGGTCGTTCGACTTCATTGCGGTGAACTTCGCCAACGGCGATATGGTCGGCCATGCTGGAGTCTTGGCGGCGGCGGTCAAGGCCTGCGAGACGGTCGACCAGTGCCTCGGGCGCATTGAGGAGGCGCTTCTGCGCTGCGGGGGGCAGTGGATCGTCACCGCCGACCACGGCAATGCGGACCTGATGGTGGACCCGCGGACCGGTGCGCCTCACACCTACCACACGACCTTCCCGGTACCGTTCGTGCTGATCAGCGACCACTGCGGTGCGCTGAAGCCGGGAGGCTCGCTCCGCGATATTGCGCCGACGATTCTGGGCTGTCTGAATGTCGAGCAACCGACGGAGATGACGGGGCGAGACCTGCGTGCGCATGCCTGAGGTTGGGTTGCGCGGCGGCAACGAGCACGCCGAATTCATCCAGGCCGCAGGGGGCGTTGTCTGGCGTGACGCCCGCCGGCGCGAACTTGCCGTGATCTACCGCGACCACCACCGCCCGGAGGAGTGCTGCCTGCCGAAGGGCAAGCTCGAGGACGGCGAGAGCTGGGAGGATGCGGCTGTCCGCGAAGTCTGGGAGGAGATCGGCTGCCTGGTCAGGCTGCGGGGTTTCGCGGGCATCGCGCACTACTGGGTCCAGCGCCAGCCCAAGGTCGTGGTCTACTTCGAGATGGTGCTGGAGGGTGAGGGAGAGTTCCGGCCGTCGGACGAAGTCCGGGCGATGCAATGGATGCCGCCCGGCGAGGCAGCGGAAAAGCTGACCCACGAGGATGAGCGCAACGTGTTGAAGCGGTGTCTCGTCCGGCCACCCGGATCAGGACGCGAAAGTTGACCGTGCCTGGACGGCCCACTGGGAGTCGCGCTGTGCGACGAGGTGCAGCGCGTGCTCGTCCATGCGGTCGCGCAGCGCGGTGCGCCCGAGATTCGCTCCCGCCTCCCGTGGCGATCCAGGGTCGGCCGATGGGGACTGTCCCGCTGGGCTCCCCTCGTATGTTCCGCAATGGTCTCGCTTAGGGGCTGCCCCGCCGGGACCAGCCCGCCTTCGTGCTACCCAACGGACTGCACGGTTCGCCTGAACGCGCTGGGCCACGGACAGCGTGTGGATGTCGGGGGCGCACCCAGAATCCTGGGCAGCATTGCGGGCCCAGGGGCAAGGACCTGTGGCTCGCCTAGGAAGTATGCGCCGTGCCGGCCTAGGGCACGCTCGGGAGGGCAGGCTGCAAAATCTTGGGAGGCTCCGGCCTAGGCAAGCTGGACTTCTCGATGGTCCGCAGGCACCCGGTTCCGAGCCTCGGAGAGCAGGCGATTTGCACATGGGACCGTCCAGTTCCCCCGACATGCCGCGCTTTGGCAATCCGGTCACAAGCTTGAGCAACTCGCGCTTCGGCCGCGTCTGATCGGCGGCCCAGGACCAGCGCCCGTTCCTGTTTTCCCTGACGATGTGGTTCTAGATGTAGGAGAGGGGAGCCGGCCCTGGTGTGATATTCTCAGGGTTGGTTCAAGGCCGGTTGGCGGCACGGGTCGGCGGATGCCCCGCCCAACGTAGCGGCTTCAATGACTTGCAGTTTCAGCGGCCTCGCGGTGCCGACCGACAAGCTGTTCGTTCTCTACTATCCGCCCGCCGCCGCCCACGAGACCTGGGACAAGTCCTTTTGCGCGGCGGCTAGGGCTCGTGAAGCCCTGGCTGAGTTGCGCAAGCATTTGGAAGCTTTCTTGCCGCGCCATGTCGTGACGCGCAGGATCGGATACGGCGTCGCCGGCCTGCTAGCGGGGCTAGCGCTCCTCGGGTATTGGGTCTACTGCGTCGCGACCGGCTGGAATGCGCTGGGCTTCGGAGGCCGCTACCTGTTGCCCTTGGTGGGCCTGACGGCACTACTCCTGGGGCGGTCTCGCCTGCAAGCCTTTTTGCAGCGCTGGAACGCATGGCGCCGAGGGGGCCGAGAAACGGTCGCCCGGGAACTCCACGCGATCCGAGAGCTGGTGTCGGACCTACCGGAAGATCCCGACGCAGAGGAGGCGGCCCCGGTCATGCGTCGCGAGTGCCCCGCCGTTCTCTCCGAGATCGCCTTTCAGGGGGCCAACTTCCGGGCATTCACGTACATGGACTTCGTGCTCAGCACGAAGCTGCGGCATCCCGCCGATCGGAGAGACCTACCTCCGCGGCACAGCCTCTACCGCGACGCCTACTACGTGGGCGAGTTGGTCTACGACAACTGGCGCACGTTCCAGAAGGACCGCCGGACGACTAGCGACCCGCGCTTCATAGGCAGCGGCGGCCGTCGCGGCGTGATCTAGTTCCCCGACCGCGGGTCAGCCCCGCGAGGCGCTCAGCTCGGTGAGCGGATGCTCGCGCTCCCCGAGAGGGAAGTCCATCATGGAACGCCGGAGTTGGGAGGCGTACATGCCCTGGGCCATCTCCACGGTCCAGCGCCCGGCCCGCTCGCTGCAGACTGGCTCCCGCCCCGTCTCAATGGCTTCGAGCAGGTCCTCTACCATCAGCGCGTTGGCCGTGAGGTACCGTTGTTCGCCGAAGCTGCGGTGCTCGGGCTTGAGCGGTTCCCATGCCCGTCCATCGGCGGCTACCCAAGCCGGCGTGCGCAGCACGAAGCCCTTGGAGGTGGGGCTGTAGATGGTGTTGGGCAGAAAGATCCTGCCCTTGCTGCCGTAGATGTGGGTGGCGAAGCGCCAGCCGTGGCTGGCGCTCGACTGCTTAGAGGCGAAGTAGCCGTGGACTGCGTCCGAGAAGCCGAACATACCGGCCATTTCGCGGCCTGCGATCGGACCGATTGGCTCCGTGGGCTCGCGGAGGTGGTCGAAGCCGAGTTCGGCACCGCGCGAGGTGAGATGGGCGAACACCCACTCGGGATCGCCGACGAAGGACCGCATCATGTCGAAGATGTGGGACCCCAGGACGACCAAGTCCTCGCCGCCGGCCCGGTGGTCCTCCTTGCCGCGCCCGCGCACCTCATGAATCTCGCCGATCTCGCCGGCCTCAATCAGCTGTCGGGCCTTGATCGTGAACGGGGACGTACGCATCTGGTGGGCGAGCTGCACCCTAACCCCGGCCTGCTGGATGGCGCCGACCATCGCGTCGGCGTCGGTCAAGGTCCCGGCAAAGGGCTTCTCCAGGTACATGTGGCAGCCGGCCTCGGCGGCGGCCGTGACCATCGTGCGTCGCTGGTCCGTGTGGCGGGGGCAGATGCTGACGATGTCGGGCTTTTCGCGCTCAAGCAGGTCGCGGAAGTCCGCGTACGCCTTGGGTGCTCCGGTGCGCTCCTGCGCCAAGGTGCGGCCGTTTGAATCGGGGTCCGCGACGGCGACGACTTCGGCCTGTGGGAACGCCCGCCAGACATCGCCAATGCCGTGGCCGTGGCCGCCGCGGCCGGTGTGGCCGATGACCCCGACCCTATAGCGATGCTGGGCCCGGGCGGAAAGAGCCCCGGCCCCGGCGGCAGCAAGGAAGTGTCTCCGGTGCATGGCCTGCAATATATCAGCATCAACGGCAGGCCGCGCCCGCAGGGGGGATGTTGGCAGATTCCAGGTTGTGGTGCCGCCAGCAGGCAAATCGCTGGCCGGACGGAGCCTCGGCCCAAGAAAGCGGCCCCAGTAGAACGGGGCAAGTTCCGGGCGGGCCTACCGAGCCGGTGCTGCAGAATCCGATACGGCTGGCGGACTTGATCTCGAACGACTGCGACGGGTCTCGAGGCAGATCGCGGAGTTGGCCTTGCAAGCAGGCTCCGCTCATGCGAGAATACAGGCGCGGGTCAGCGGCGGGACCGGCACTGGCTTGCGCAGCTGTAGCCCCAGCAGCGACAGGGAGAAAGTGATGCCCGCTCCGTATAGCCCCAAGGCCGTCGCGAACCACTTCCTGGATCTTCGGGGCGAGCATAAGCGTGGTCCTGTCACGCAGATGAAACTCCACAAGCTGGTGTATTTCGCCCACGGATGGCACTTGGGAATTGAGGGAAAACCGTTGCTGGACGAAATGGTAGAAGCCTGGGATTATGGCCCAGTGGTACCAACATTGTATTACGAATTCAGGGCATTCGGTGCAGATCCGATCGACCGTTCCGCATTCGACTTCAACCACCGGACGCACGATTACGACATCGTCCCGCAGGTCAATTCGTCCGACACCTTCGTCGTCGAACTGCTTGATCGAGTCTGGGAGGTCTACGGCGTGATGTCGGCCGGGCAGCTGTCGGCGTTGACGCACCGGACTGGCTCCCCTTGGACTGCTACCCGAAACGAGCACCCCGGAATCCGCCGTGTGGATATCCCGAACCGGCTGATTCAGCAATACTTCGCTAACAAGGCCGAGGAGAACCAAGGTGGCGGATAGCGGCTCCCGTGTACGGGTGCTAGTCTCGGAGCCCCCACCTGCTTCGACCGGGGGTTCACCTTCCGTGCAGGAGGAGGAGGCCCTTCAAAAAGACGCGGAGGAAGAGCGGCTGAAAGGGGTTCGGCAGGACCGCTCGGAAAGAAAAAAATACGCAGAGAAGACATTCCGTCTAGTTTCTTGCTGGTTGAGCGCGATTTTGGTGGTTCTATTACTCCAAGGGTTTCTAAAGCCTCACGGAGTGTTTGACCTATCTGACTCCATACTGATAACTCTGCTCGGCGGTACTACGGGGAGCGTAATTGCAGTTGTGGTGCTCGTAATAAAATACCTGTTTCCGAAACGGTAGCACACTAGGTCGCCACTTTGCGCCAACACCGGCAGCCAAGCATTCCACTATTCACGATTCCCAGGGCGAGGAGGCGGCCGTCTCGGACTCCACTCATTGCGCCTCCAGCTTGCAGAATCCCAGTCCTCGTGTTCCTGCCTAGCTGCGCAGCAGCCCAGCCCGCCAACATGCTACCGTCAAGCTGCCCGCCGTAGCAGCCTGAGCGTCCCGGCCCTATCAGCCGGATACCGCGAAGGACGCCGGGCCCTTGGACCCCGGCTCGGGACACGATCGCTCCGCTCCCTGGCTGCCTCAGAGGTTCGGGTGTCGAATCCCACCGCGCATTTGAGGGCGGAGGAGCGAGCGCTCAATGGGCGGCAAACTGACGGTCCTGCTCGCAAGCCTCTGCGCCCAGATGAGGAGAGCTGGCCCCGAGGCTCATGCAGCCTCAGCCATCGCCGGGCGTGCGGGCGACGAACCGGCGGGTCCGTAACCGCTATTCGGAGGGGTGGACTACAGGCTGTCCGCCCGCCTTCCAGGCTTCGATGCCGCCTACCTGAATCTCGCCCTTGTAGCCGTTCTCGCGAAGGATGGCCGCCGCACGGGAGGCCCTGCCGCCACGCCGTCAATACGCCACGATCGGCTTGTCCGTGGGGACTTCCGCCAATCGCGACTCCAGCTCGTCGATCGGGATGTGGGTGTACCCTTCGATGGCTCCATCTTGTTGGAGCTCTTCGGGGGTCCTGACATCCAGGAGGAACAGATCCTCGTCGGCGGCTAAGCGTGCGGCCACGCCCGCCACATCGAGTTCCGTCGGCTCCTCCGGCGGGACGGTTTCCGCCACCTGCTCTGGCTTCTCTGTCGCGGGGGGTCTCCAGCGCCCTCGCAGCCCAAGCCCACCAAGGCTAGGGCGAGCGTGGGGCCCGCCCAGGCAATCGGTCTCATCCGGTGCTCCTTTCTACGCGTGCCAGCCGAGCGTCGAGGCCTCCGGGATGCGACGGATCAGGTCCGCGAGCTCGGTCCGGTTCTCGGCTCCGATTGTGAAGCAGTCGATGCAGTCCAGCGCGAGGGCGTGCTGCAGCGCTTCCCCAACCCGGTTGCGCATCTCGCCTTCGCCCAAAATTTTCATACCGATGACGCCCTTGCCGGCCGCCTTGATCTTGCACAGCTCCTCGATCACGGTGGTGGGGTCGGCGTCCATCCGGGCACCGATCGGGTTGATACGGGCCAAGTCTACATCGATGAACTCCTGTTCGTGGACTTGGCGCAGGGCAGGGAGGGAGTGGCACGAAATGCCCCTGGACTTGACGATCCCTTTGTCCTTGTACTCGTTGATCACGTCCATGGCACCCTGCCGCTGGACTGGCCAGTCCTCTTCGCGGACGGCATGCAGCAGCAGCAGGTCGATGTAGTCGGTGCCTAGCTCCCGGCGGAAGCGGTCGATGTCCTCGCGCATCGCCTTGGCGGTCTTCGACTGCGACTTGGTCATGATCACGACCTTCTCGCGCGGGATGTGCTGGAGGGCGTTCCTCAGATGGGGGTGGCTGCCGTAGCCGTCCGCGGTGTCCCAGAAGGTCAGGCCGTTGTCGAAGCCGTAGCGGTAGAGGTCGGTGAGGCCCTGGACGCCCAATTTCCGGGTTTGGTTTGAAGCGCCCCGGAATCCGCTGGTGCCCGTGCCCATCGCGAGCCGGGACGGACGCAGGCCGTCCCGGCCGAGCTCGACTGGGTCGTAGGCGAACCTCTGGGCCGGGTTGTCCGCGTAGCCCGCCGTGGTGCCGAACAGGCTTCGCTGGACGGCGGCAAGCGAGGCACCGCCGAGCAGGGAGTACTGGATAAAGTCGCGTCTACGCATCGGATTGCCTTTTGCGAACAGCCTACCACACAGGCGGTGGGGACTCTCTCAAGGGCCTTTGTCTCTCACAGCTCCCGCTCCGGCGGCTCGAGGTCGTCGCTGGCGGGCGAGGTGGGCTCCTCGCGGGCCCGCCGCCTGAGGTCGCCCAAGGCCCGGCGTTGAGCGCGTCGCAGGCCAGGCCGCGCTGCAGGCTCTGGGCGTCCCGCAGCCGGCGGTTCTCCAGCCGCGTGCCGCGCTGGAGCAGGCGGAAGAACTCCTCGGGGCTCCAGTGCGCTCCGAAGCAGGCGCACCAAGTGCCGGGTCGGTCTCGCGCACGAGCGCCGCCCAGACCTGCAGCACGGGCGCGGCGTGCTGGCCTTGGGGCGGCACGCCGCATGACCCTACCCCAGGCGATCTCGGTGACCGCCTCGCGCCCGCGGCTCGAATAGCTCGTAGAGCGGCTGGACTCCCCCGCCGCCCTTCCTAGCGCTCAGCTTCCAATGGTCTACTGCGGGGTGACCTTCAGGTTCCGGTAGTGGGCCACGGTCGAGCCTTCCAGCCACAGCGCTACCTGGCCGGTGGCGTCCGCCCCCGACTTCACGTCGTTGACGATCAGCGTGGGCTGTTCCGCTCCGTTGACGTAGAGCCGGGCCTGCTCGCCGGCGACCACGATCTTCACCTGGATCCACCGGCCCGGGACAATGTCCACGTACGTCTCGTACTTGCTCGGCGTCTCGCTTCGGAATTTGAACCACGTCCACTCGGGGTGGGAGATGTATTGCGCGGTGTGGTTGCGGCGCTGCTGGTCTTCGGCGCGGCCGTTGGTGGGCCGCAGGTAGAAGCAGTCGTACGTCTTGCGGTCGTCCTGCAGGCGCCACGCGATGCCTACGAAGCCTCGCGCCCCTCCCGCCGCGCCCGGCGCCGGCTGCCCCGAGACCTCGACCTCGATGGTGCCGTTGCCGAAATCCACGCCGTCGACGACGGCGAGATGGTTCGTGCGCAGACTCTCAAACGTGCCTGGCCCAGACGGCCTCTCGCCGCGGGGCCCGCATATCTGCCAGCATTTTCTGGCGTTTCGCCGCAGCTGCCTGGAGCACTTCGGGGTCGCCGACCAGCTTGAGGCCTTGACGGCCGTCGAGCGCGTCCGGCGTCGCGACGACATTGATCAGTTCCAAGCCTTCCGCGGAGCTCAGCGCGAGCTCCGCGGCGGGCAGCGACATGCTGCACAACGCAACCGCAAGCACCGTCGCCAACCGGTGCAGAGATGGATTCCAGAGCATCGTCGAACCTCCTTGATCGGATTTGGGACCGCTGGCGGCCTACTCGCTCCAGGGCGGCGTCACGCCGCTCGCGCGGGCGTAGGCGATGCTCTGCCCGAGATGCTCGCTCAAGTGACTCACAGCGCGCCAGAGCCCGCCTCGCTTGGTGGTCTCGCCGCCGAAAAGCCGCATGGTTTTGCTCGGCGTCGGCAGGGCCGAGCTTCGAGATCGCTCCCTCGAGGTGGGCGAACGACGCCTCGACGCGCTTGGCGATCTCGGCCTTGTCCGTGGTCGACTTCTCCAACTGGCGGAGCTGCAGCCCTTCCGGGGGCGGCGTGCCGAAGGCCCGCGCCACGAAGTAGTTCGCCCCCGAGATGTGCAGCAAAACCTCGCTCACAGACCGCACGCCCTCGGCCGGGCGATAGGCGTACTTGTCTTGCGGCATGGCCTCCGCCAAGCCGGTGAACTTCTCCTGCAAGGTCTTCAGGCTCGCCTGGGCCTCTTCCAAATAGCCGTGGCTATCGGCTTGGGCTGCGGGTAACGCAAGGATGGCTAGCGCGGCGCAGGCCGTCGCGAAGCAGGATTTCCGGGTCATAGGATCGATTCTTCCCTGTCAGGCACCGGCAGACGAGGCATCCTCGGCCGCGGACGGTTCGGGCCTCGTCGACTTATAGGCCGGAGGTTGGTGCGCAAGGTTACAGCGGGCCTGCCGAAACCGCTCCAACTCGGTTTCAAATGGCCGAGCAGCACCTAGCCGAGGCCCAACTCGTCCGCAGATTCGAGGATCGAGCCGCAATGCCCGCAGACCCAACTGCCGCAGTGGGGGCATTCGAGGGGCTCTGCGGCGGGCCTTCTACAGAGCGGGCAGTAACCATCCGGGTTTCGGCACTGCGCCGTGGCGGACCCCGTGGAAGTCGAAGGCAGGGACTGGCGGCAGTCTCCGCAACGCAAAGGCAAATCCTGCGCGAGCGTTCCCGCCACGGACCTCATGGCTGCACTGTAGGCCATCGCCGGGCTCTTTACGCCCACTTTGCTTCAATGGGATGGGTGGCATCCGGGTCGCGCCCGCGGGAGAAGACGCTCCTACCGCGAGCAGATGCCTCACGCTGGCACCCGCAGCCCGTTCGCCCCCTGCTGCCACGATGCAGGCTCTTGCCCAGGTCGCACTGAGCCTACGGGCCCTGTTCGTTGGGGCCGGACTAGCTGTTATCGGCGGCTGCACGGGATGGGGTGGGGAAGAGCACGAGCGGAAGATCCTGTTCAGCCGCAATGGCGTGGAAATGTACGCAGGCCTGGAACCGGACGCGGCGGTCGCCGGGGTGCTCGAATTCGACACGCCCGTCACCGTCCTGGACACCCACCGCAGCTTCGTGCTGATCCGTACGCCGGACCAACTGGAGGGCTGGGCTCCGCGCGACCTGTTGCTCGACGCCGAGCTCCGCGATCGGCTCCGATCCCTCACGCGCCGCTCCCAGAGGCTCCCGAGCCAGGGCCGAGCCCATGCCAAGGACACGCTCAATGTCCATCTGGAGCCCTATCGTTGGTCCCCTACCTTCTATCAACTAGCTCAGGACGAAGGTTTTGAGCTGCTCGACCGGGCGCTGGTCGAGCGGCTGCCGGCGTCGGCCGCCACCGCCACCGTTCCCCCAGCGCCCACCGGGCTGGACCACTGGCACCTCGTGCGTGTGCCAGGGATCGGCGAGGCGGGGTGGCTGCTGGGGAACATGGTGTATCCCGGCTTGCCGCTGGAAGTTGCCATGCTGGCCGACGGCCGGCCGACCGTCGCCTACTTCCAGATCGGCGCCGTGGAGGACGAGAGCCTCGGCGAGAGCAAACCAACGTGGCTGTGGGCCCAGGCCACGCCGGGGGACGCGCCCTCCGACTTTGATCGGATCCAGGTAATGCAGTGGGACGGCCGCCGGAACCGCTACCTGGTGATTCGACGGCATTCCGACCTTGTCGGGTATCTGCCCATCGAGATCCAGCCCGATTTCCGCTCGGAGCGCGGCGTGGGCACATGGTTCCGATTTTTCCACGAGAAGGCCGGCCGCCTGTACACCCGAGCGTATCTCTATGTCGGCCGCCGGGTGTACCCCTTAGGAGAGGAGCCGGTGCAGGGCGTCCCGCCGTACTTTCCGGATGGCGGATTCCGGAAGGTCTACGAGCGGCCTACTTGAGCGGACCGCGGCCACAGCTTCGTTGGGCCGTTTCTCGGCGCAGCAGCGCGACCCGGCTGCGATTCGACATATCTATCTGTTTTTCAGTTGCTTACGTCCATGTCTGCTATAGTGGAGCCGATGCGCGACCGCTTCCTGAGAGCCTGTCGGCGAGAACTGGCGGATTGCCCGCCCGTGTGGTTCATGCGGCAGGCCGGGCGGTACATGGCCGAATATCGCCGGTTGCGCCAGAGCTATGGGCTCCTCGAATTGTGCAAGACGCCCCGCCTCGCCGCCGAAGTCACGCAGCAGCCCATCGAGGCCTTGGATGTCGACGCAGCGATCATCTTCGCGGATTTGCTGCTGCCGCTGGAGCCGATGGGCCTCACGGTCGAGTTCGTCCGCGGCGAAGGGCCCCGGATCGGCAACCCTGTGCGTTCGGCGGCTGCGATCCGGAACCTTGAGACCGGCCGCGCCGCCGAGCTCGGCTATGTCGCGGAGGCCATCGCGTTGACCCGGGCGAACCTCTTCGACCGGGTGCCGGTCATCGGCTTCGTGGGCGCCCCGTTCACACTTGCCAGCTACATGATCGAGGGCGGGAGTTCGCGGCACTACGCCGCGACCAAGGGCCTGATGTGGAGCGACCCGGCCGCTTGGCGCGAATTGATGGAACGGGTCGTCGAGGTCCTGGCGGCCTTCGCCGCGTCCCAGGTTGCCGGCGGGGCCGCCGCGATCCAGGTCTTCGACAGCTGGGTCGGCGCGCTGGCCCCCGCCGACTACGAGCGTTTCGCGCTGCCCCACTCCGGGGAGCTGATTCGGCGCATCGGACGGGAAGGAGTTCCCGTGATTCATTTCGGCACGGGCAACGGCGCCTTCCTGGAGTTGTTCCGCCGGGCCGGGGGCGATGTGCTGGGACTGGACTGGCGCGTGGAGATCGGCGCGGCTTGGAGCCGGGCGGGTGCCTGCTGCGCGGTGCAAGGCAACCTGGACCCTATCGCCCTGCTGGCACCGGAGCCTGAGTTGCGCGCCAAGGTGCGTGCCGTTCTAGACCAGGTCGGAGGCCGCCCCGGGCATATCTTCAATCTCGGGCACGGCATCATCCCCGAGACTCCGGTCGACAGCGTCAAGGCCGTGGTGCGCATGGTCCGCGAATACGCCGTCAGCGGATGAGCGGGAAGCGCGTCGCCATCGCCGGAGGCGGCATTTCGGGGCTCGCGGCGGCCTACTACCTCGGGCAGAGCGGAGTCGAGACCTGGCTCTTCGAGCCGAGCGACCGCTTGGGCGGAGTGATCCGGACGGACCGGCTCCACGGCAGCTTGGCGGAGGGGGGACCGGACAGCTGGCTCGCCGAGAAGGCCTGGCTGCTGGACCTCGTGCGCGAAGTGGGGCTCGGCGACCAGGTGATCGGCTCGCGCGACGCCCGCCGCCGAACCTACATCGTGCGGCGTGGACGGCTGGTTCCGCTTCCGGCCAGCATGCGGCTGCTCGCGCCCACGAAACCCTGGCAGCTCGTGTCCACGCGGCTCTTCTCCTCGGCGGCGAAGCTGCGCATGGCCCGGGAGTGGCTCCGCCGCCCCAGCGAGCACCCCGAGCGCTCCGTCGCGGAATTCGTGCAGGACCATTTCGGGGACGAGGCGCTGGAGTACTTGGCGCAGCCGCTGCTGGCGGGAGTCTACGGCTCCCCGCCGGAGCGGCTCTCCGCGCAGGAGGTCATCCCGCGATTCGTGGAGTACGAACGCCGGTACGGCAGCATCCTCCGCGGCGCGTTTCGGGATCGGAGGCGCAAGGCCCGGGCCCCGTTGTTCCTATCGCTCCGCGACGGCATGGAGTCCCTGGTGGAAGCCCTCCAGCGGCGCTTGGCCACCATGTGCAAGTTTGAGCGGAGCCGCGTGCGGAGCGTACGGCGCGTCGATGCGGGCTGGTCCGTCCATACCCGCACGGGCTCCTTGACGGTGGACCATGTTGTCCTGGCCGTGCCAGCGCATGAGGCCGGCCGGCTGCTTTCTTCCGCCGATGCGGACTTGGCGAAGCTCCTGGGAGGGATTCCCTACACCTCGTCCATCGCCGCCGCCCTGACCTACGGAGAGGCCGAGTTCAGCCGCTCTCTCGACGGCTTCGGGCTGCTGGCCCCGCGGGCCGAGGACCCCGTGCTGGCGGCCTGCACGTGGGTCAATGCGAAGTTCGCGCACCGGGCGGCCCCCGGCGCGATCCTCTTGCGGGCGTTCCTGGCGGGTGCCTCCGCGGAGCGTCGGCTCTCGGCAGCCGATGCCGACATCCTGGATGCGGCGCACGCCGAGCTGCAGGGCTGGATGCGGTTCCGGGGGACGCCGACAGGCGGCGCGATCCACCGCTGGGCTCGGGCGATGCCCCAATACGGAGTCGGCCACAGCCGACGGGTCCGGGAGATCGAGGCGCGGGCTCGGCTGCAGCCAGGGCTGCAGCTAGCGGGGAACGGCTATACCGGGCTGGGCATCCCGGATTGCGTGCGGCGCAGCCAGGCCATCGCGCACGCCGTCGCCGCGGGCTGACTCAGCCGGGCGGGCTCTAGGCTGCCGTGCGCCGCACGGCCATGATCGTCATGTCGTCGGCCTGCGGCGCGTCGCCCTGGAATTCGCTGACCTCCCGGAGCAGGCTCTCGACGAGCTGCTCGGGGGATAGAGCGGTTTGGCGGGCCGCGGACGCTCGCAGGCGGTCCTCTCCGAACTCCTCGAAGCGGCGGTTCATGGCTTCGCTGAAGCCGTCGCTGTATACGAGCAGGGTCTGGCCGGGCAGGAATTCGGCGTGTCCTCGCTGATAGGCGAACCCTGGAAGCACGCCTAGCACGGGGCCGCCAGTCTCTAGCAGCGCGGGTCCGTTCGGGCCGGGCAGCAGCAGCGGCGGGTTGTGCCCGGCGTTGCAGTACTCAAGCCGGTGGTTCTCGGTGTCCAGCACCCCGTAGAACATCGTCACGAACTTATCGGCGTCCGTGCTCTCGTGCAGCATTTCGTTGGAGCGGCCGACGCAGACGCCGGCGTCCGGGGCGAGCCGGGCCTGGCTGCGGATGGTGGCCTGCACATTGGACATCAGCAGAGCCGCCGTGATGCCCTTGCCGGATACATCGGCCAGGCAGAGGCCCAGGCGGCCACCGCCCAGGTCCAAAAAATCGTAGTAGTCGCCTCCTACGCGTTTGGCCGGCTCGGAGTGGGCGCACACTCTGTAGTCCGCGACATTCGGCAGCTCCTTCGGCAGCAGCTTCTGTTGGATCTGCCGGGCTAGGCGCAGCTCCTCCTGGAGGATCTCGAGCGCCTTCTGCTCCTCCGAGAGACGGGCGTTCTCCACGACCTGGGCCGACTGTGTGGCTATGATGCTGAGCAGGCGCTGGTCGCCGGCGCTGAAGCCGCCGCTGCTCTGCTTGTTGAATACGTTGAGCACGCCGATGAGGCGCCCCTTCAGTTTCAGGGGCACGCACAAGAAGGACTGGATCCCGTCGCGCCCGCCGGGGGTCCGGAATCGCGAATCGGCCTCGAGATCGTTGATCAGCAGCGGCTTCTGGTGCCTCAGCATCCAGCCTGTGATCTGGTCGCCGAGCCTGAGCGGGATTTCGTTGCTGGTCTTCTCGACCCTGCGGACCATGGTCTTGAGGGCGGAGCCCTGCTCGAGCTTGTCGAACAGCAGCACGGCACCCTGCTCGACCTTGAGGTGCTTGACGCACTTCTGGACGATCAAATCGACGGTTGCGTCCAGCGACGAAGTTGACGAGACGGCCGTGGACACTTCGTTGAGGATGGAGAGTTCCTCCACGGCTAGCCGGAGGCGGGCGTTCTCGGCCTCCAGGCGTCGGATGCGGTGTGCTTGGTCCATACGGGATCCCGGTTCAGGTTGACAATATGGTTCGCCGCGTCGGCCTGTCAAACGGGAGGCGGCCGCCGGGTCGGGCCGGGGTCCGTGGAGCGCTCGACCAGTTCCAGCAGCACCCCCCCCGGTAGCGCTCGGATGGACGAACAGGTAGCGGTAGCCCTCGGCACCGATCTGGATTGCGTCGCTGACTAGACGGTGGCCGGAACGCCGCACGGCAGCGGCGGCGGCCTCGAGGTCGTCGACGGCCACCGCCACATGGTGCAGGCCTTCGCCGCGGCGCTCCAGGAAGCGCCCGATGACGGAGTCACGGGTGGTCGGCTGCAGGAGCTCGATCCGCCCCTCGCCAGCCGGCAGCACGGCGGCTTCCACTTGCTCGTGGGGGACGGTCGTCCGATGCATGGGCTCCATCCCCAGAGCGCCTTGATAGAACTCCAGGGCGCGGTCGATGGAGCGCACCGCAATGCCGATGTGGTCGATCTTCATGGCCGCCAATCCTCCGGCAGCCGGTCCAGAACCTGGCGGGCATAGCCGTACGGATTGAGGGTGCCGTCGGCGACGGCTGCGGCGGCGCTGTCGAGATCGCGAGCGAAGCCGTTGGCGCGAGCCATGCGGGCCTGGAGGTCTGCGCCGATCCGATCCAGCAAGCGGCGGCGCCAGTAGCTGGCGTCCAGACTGCGGTGGCCGACGGTGTCGAGCGCCGCCTCGAGCTCGGCAACGCCTCCGCAGCGGCTGGCCGCCGTGCGTACGATGGGCGGCTTCGGCTGCTCGGGCGGAATGAGCGAGAGCATCGCCCCGAGCTGCCGTTCCAATTCGTCGGCTCCGGGTTGGTCGGCCTTGTTGATGACGAAGATGTCGGCGATTTCCATGATTCCCGCCTTGGCAGCCTGGATGTCGTCGCCGAGCAGCGGGGTGAGCACGACCGCCACCGTACCGGCAACCTGGACGACATCGACTTCGCTCTGACCCACGCCTGCTGTCTCGACCACCGCGATGTCGCGGCCGGCTGCCTCCAGCACGGTGAGGGCGTCGTCCGCGGCCTGGGCCAACCCGCCGAGCTCGCCGCGCGAGGCCATGGAGCGGATGAAGACGCCCGGGTCCGCGTGGTGCTGCTGCATCCGCACGCGATCGCCGAGGATCGCCCCACCGCTGAAGGGGCTGCTCGGATCGACCGCCAGGACTGCGACCGTGCGGCCCGCGGCCCGCCAGCGCCGGACGAGGCAGTCCACCAAGGTGCTCTTGCCGACTCCAGGGGCCCCCGTGACGCCGAAGCGCAGCATCCGGGCGTCCGGCGCGTACAGGTCTTCCAGCAGGGAGTCGGTGCCGCGGGCCCGGTTCTCGACGGCGCTGAGAGCGCGGGCCAGAGCCCGGAGGTCGCCGCTGCGGACGCGGTCCGCAATCGCCTTCACCGCGAAGCTCCCGGATAGGCTCGGGTCTGGCCGAACGATGGCACCCTTCCCAACCTCCGATTGTAAGTAGACCGGGACTGGTCGGCCAGCGAAGCGGGCGAGGCGTTGGAGGCTTGGTCTCGCTTCCAGTTAGGATGCCGGCGGGCTCGGCGCGGTTCGCCCCGTCCGCCGCTTCGCAGCGCGGCGGATTGCCAGAGAGCGGTTTCCGTTGCTTCTCGCTCCCCGGCTGCGCCACCCCGCTAACGCTCTCGATCCGCCCCGGAATGGGAACTTCCCCAGCCGCCGATGCTGGGCGGCGGATCGACCTCCCGCGACTGCCCCGTCGTCATCCGGCCGCTGCGTCGCACGGGAAACCGCTATCCTCCGAACGGTTGAGCTCAGCCTCCCCGGAGGCAGTGCGGAAGAACGGTTGGCTGTCCGACGAAACACCCGGCAATCGCCGGCGAAGGGCCAAGTAATGCTCCGGTCGCGGAATCGGCGGCCAAGGGCCCTGCGGCGCTAGAATCAAAGCATCCCAGGTGTCGCGACCGCCAGCCCAGTTGCGCGCCGTCGTCGCGGAGAAGCCCTCCGTGGCGCGAGACATCGCCAGCGTGCTGGGTGCCCGCAAGCAAGGCGAGGGGTATCTATCCGGCTCTGGAGTCATTGTGACCTGGGCCGTCGGCCATCTGGTCGAGCTGGCGGAGCCGCACCAGATCAACCCCGCCTGGAGGGGGTGGCGCCGCTCCGAGCTCCCCATGCTGCCAACGCACTGGCCGCTGCTGGTCCAGGAGCAGCTCGCCGACCAGTTCGACACCGTCAAGCGGATTCTGACCAGTCCCAAGGTCGGCCGCGTAGTCTGCGCCACCGACGCCGGCCGCGAGGGAGAGCTCATCTTCCGGAATCTCTACGAGAGAGCCGGCAGCGACAAGCCGGTGGACCGGTTGTGGATCTCCTCGCTCACTCCGGAGGCCATCCGCCAGGGGTTCCGGGGATTGCGGCCGGCCGGCGAATTCGACCATCTCGCGGCTGCCGCCCGCGCCCGTAGTCGTGCGGACTGGCTGGTCGGCATGAATCTCACCCGCAGCTACACCCTGGACCACAGGGTGGACCGCGAGGTGCTGTCGGTGGGCCGCGTGCAGACCCCCGACCCTGGCGATGCTGGTCGAGCGGGAGCTTGCGATCCGGAACTTCGTCCCGGAGGACTACTTGGAGGTGCAGGCCGACTTCGACGCCGGCGAGCCGGGCGTCTACCGGGGCACGTACTTCAAGCTGGAGCGAGGCAAACGCCAGACCCGTCTGCCGCCGGACGGCGAGGAGGCTGCGGCAATCGTGGAGCGCGCCCAGCGCGGCCGGGCGGCTATCCAGTCGGTGAAGAGGTCCAGCAAGCGGCAGCCGCCCCCTCTGCTCTACGACCTCACGGAGCTGCAGCGCCACGCCAACCGCCTCTACGGCTTCAGCGCGAACCGGACCCTGGAACTCGCGCAGGGCCTGTATGAGAAGTTCAAGGCGATCACCTATCCCCGTACCGACAGCCGGCACCTCTCGAGCGCGGTCGCGGAGGATCTGCCCGCAGTCGCGGCGCAGGTCGCGCGAGGCTACGACCCCTCGCTGGTTGCCGAGGGCACCGGCGAGCGCCCGCTCGGCAGGCGGTTCGTGGACGACTCCAAGGTGACCGACCACCACGCGATCGTCCCCACCGGCACCTGCGCCGGGCGCTTGGCCCCTGGTTCGCCCGAGGCGAAGATCCTGGACCTCATCAACCGCAGGTTGCTCCAGGCCTGGCACGGCGACCACCGCTGGTCCTCTACGACTGTCCTCACGCGGGTCGTCCTGCGGGTCGCGGAGGACCTGTACGTCTCGACCGGCACCACGGTCGAGGAGGCGGGGTGGAAGGCCCTGGACATCAAGCCTGCCGCAAAAAAGCGGAGGGACGAGGAGCCGCAGCTGCCGCAGGGCCTCCGAGATGGCCAACAAGTGCAGGTCGTGCAGGCCGAGGCCGTCCGGAAGCAGACGCGCCCGCCAAGCCGGTTCACCGAGGCCACCCTGCTGACTGCCATGGAGTCGGGCGGGCAAGACGCTGGACAGCAAGCTGCTCTCCGAGGCGATGCGAGAGCGGGGGCATCGGCACGCCGGCCACGCGCGCCTCGATCATCGAAACCCTGCTCAAGCGCGAATACGCCGAGCGCAGCAAGAAGCAACTGCTCGCCACGGACCGCGGCATCAGGTTTGCTGGAG
Source organism: Bryobacterales bacterium (assembly GCA_965213745.1). GTDB lineage: Bacteria > Acidobacteriota > Terriglobia > Bryobacterales > UBA6623 > VXMF01. Next base: position 88,214 of record CBDBZZ010000026.1, read on the forward strand.
CTAGTGCAATCCGAAGGTCCGCAGTCCGGCCATGACCGGCGAGTGGGAGGCCAAGCTCCGCAGCATCGAGCGCGGAAGAGGGCAGCTTCGACGCCTTTCATGCAGGGGATTGAGGACTTCGTGCGGGAAGTTGTCAACGGCCAAGTCTCGCCAACCCCTGCGGGCCCGCATTCCGATCAGCCGCCCCCGCCCCGGATTGCGGGAGCAGGCGGGTCCCCGTGCGGCGGCGAACGCGCCGGCCGCCGGCCGCCGGGCAGTTCCCGAACCCGCGGCCCAGCGCCCGTCCGCGGCGCGCCTTCCCGGCCACCCGCTCCCAGGTGTCGCGGGCTGTGGCGGAGCGGGCGGCTCCAGCCTTTCTTTCCCACGCCGCCCGAAGGCTCTCAGTCCGTGGGGAGCCAGTCTGAGGCGGCTCCTGCAGCCGCCGATCGCGAGCAGCGGCCCTCGGCCGCGCCGACCCGTGCCGCCTTGCCGCACAGCGGTCCCGCTTCCGGGCTGCAGGCCGATCAGGCCTGGGGCGACGAGCCGCCGCCGCCTGAACCGCCGGAACTCCCGCCGCCGGCGGACTTTGAGGAGCTGGGGCCCGCCGTACCCCAGCTCCCAGCGTGAAGTCCCTGCGCGGCCGTCTGGCCCTCGGCGGCGCTGGGGTGCGGCTCCCGGCGCCCAGCCTCCCAGCCCCAGTCCGGCTCCGCAGCCCAGGCCCGTCGTCTCCGCCGATTTCGACGGCCTGCTGCGCCGCCGGTTCGGCCACGATCTCTTCCGTCCGCATCAAGAGGCCGTGTGCCGCCACGTGGTGGCGGGCCGCCGATGTGCTGCTGGTGATGCCGACCGGGGCGGGCAAGTCCCTCTGCTACCAGCTGCCCGGCGTCGCGCGCGGGGGCGCGACTTTGGTCGTCAGCCCCTTGATCGCGCTCATGGAGGACCAGACGGAGAAGCTGCGCGAGCAGGGCTTTCGGGCCGAGCGGATCCATTCCGGGCGGGGACCGGCTCGCTTCGCGGCAGGTCTGCCGCGACTACCTCGCCGGAAACCTCGACTTCCTCTACATCGCTCCCGAGCGGTTGGCTGTGCCGGGCTTCCCCGAGCTGCTCGCGCGCCGGCCCCTCGGGCTGGTGGCCATTGACGAGGCGCATTGCATTTCGATGTGGGGCCACGACTTTCGGCCGGAGTACCGGCGGCTGAAGGAGCGCTTGCCGAGCTTGCGCCCGGCCCCGGTCATCGCTCTCACCGCCAACCGCCACCCCGCAGGTGCAGCAGGACATCATCGAGCAGCTGGCCCTGGGCCGACTGCGTCCGGTCGATCCACGGGTTCCGGCGGGAGAACCTCGCCCTGGAATTGGTCGAGCTGAACCCCTCCCTGCGACCGCCCCGCCCTGCTGCGGCTGCTCAGCGCCGCCGAGCGCCGGCCTGCTATCGTCTACGCGCCGACCCGCAAGGCCGCCGAGGAGCAGGCTGAGGTGCTCCGCGGCAGCCTGCCGGCAAGCACCTATCACGCGGGGATGAGCGGAGAGCAGCGGGACCGCGCCCAAAGCGACTTCCTGCAAGGGCGCGTGGATGTGGTGGTGGCCACCGTTGCGTTCGGGGATGGGCATCGACAAGCCGGATGTGCGCACGGTGGTCCACACAGGCCTGCCCCGGATCCATCGAAGGGCTACTACCAGGAGATCGGCCGGGCGGGGCGCGGACGGCTTGCCCTCCAAAGCCGTGCTGCTTTACTCCTGGGTCGACCGCAAGACCCACGAATTCTTCCTGGACCGGCGACTAGCCCCCCGTCGTCCAAGCTGATGTCGCTCTTCGCGGCCCTCAGCGCGAAGCCGCGCCCCGTGGCGGACTTGATGGAGGGCTTTGACGGCGATGCGGTCGCCTTCGAGAAGGCGGTGGAGAAGCTCTGGATGCACGGTGGGGTGCGCATCGATGCGGACGAGAACGCAGTTCGCGGCGACGAGGGCTGGCTGGCCAGCTACGAGACCCCAGCGGCAGTACAAACAGAAGCAGCTTGGACTTGGTCACCGCCTTCCCCCGCAAGCAGGACTGCCGCATGCTCGGCCTCGTCCGCCACTTCGGAGACCTGGAGGATTCGCTCAAGCCCTGCGGCCAGTGCGATATCTGCGCTCCCGAATCCTGCAGCCTCCGGTCATTCCGCCCCCCGACCGCTCAGGAGGCCGAGGCGCTGGACGGGATGCTGCGGGAACTGCGCGAGTACGACGGTCTGTCGGTCGGGAAGATCTTCCGGGAGCATGTCGAGCCGTTGGGGGTCGAGCGCCGCGGGTACGAAAGGTTGGTTGACGCCGCGGTACGCGGCGGTTTGGTGCGGATCGACGACGACTCGTTCGTCAACAAGCAAGGCCGCACCATCGAGTTTCGGCGCCTGGCCTTGACCTCCCGGGGACGGACGCTCGCGGGTTCGGCTGCGAGCTTGGTCAAGCTGCCCGCCGAGGGTGCGGGCCTCGCACCCAGCAAGCGCCCGGGCGCGAAGAAGAAGGCCGCTGCCGCCGGCAAGGCTGCGCCGCGTCGCGGGAAGGCCACCGGAAAGCAGCTGGGCCTAGGCCGGGTTCCCGCCCGGGATGATGCGGAGGAGCTGCTCGAGTCCGCCCTGCGGGCTTGGCGCAAGACCGAGGCCCAGAAACGCGGCGTACCGGCGTTTCGGATCTTGCGGAACCAAGCCCTCGAGGCTTTGGTCGAGTCTCGGCCCACTAGCGAGCAAGAGCTGCTCAGCGTCCCCGGGATCGGCCCGGCGCTAGCCCAGAAGTACGGGGCCAAGATCCTGGGCATCATTCGCGGTGCCGTCCGGTAGGCTCCCGATCCGTGCGTGCGCCTACAATGAGGAGTGCGCCCGTCTCCGTTCCGCCCGCGAGGGTGCCTAGGCGGCGGGCCGTGTTTGCGGCATGGAGGAGAGCTGCACCTGCGGTGCCACGCTCCCGCCCGGGGCGTACTTCTGTCCCATGTGCGGCAGGCCGGCGCGCCCCGGGCCGGAAGAGCCAGCGGCTGAGGACGCCTGGCCGACCGGAATGCAGGCCCCGGCGTCTCCGGGTGCCCTTGCCTACGTAACCGCCGCATTCCTGCCCGCTGCGATGGCGGTTCTGCTGCGCTTGGCGGTCGGTTTCATCCACCCCCTGATGGGGGTGCTGTCCGCCTGTGATCTTCGGGGCCGCCGGGTACCTCGCCGTGCTGCGGTTCGAGCGCCGGCACAGGTCGCTCGGCAGCGTCTGGAGAGGGGTCGGGCTAGGTTCGCTGACGGGTTTGCTGAGCGCCCTGGTCCTGCTGGTGCCGCAGGTCTTTCTCTTCGTCGCCGACGGCTCGGAAGTGCTGCGCGAGCAATTCCTGGACCAGTCGGAGGATCTGCCGTGGGCAGCGGAAGTGGTGGAGGCGTTCGAGGATCCCGTGCTCTTCCTGCTGGCGGTCGGGTTTCGCCTTCTTGTTGGAGGCCGCCTTTTTGCTCGCGTTCGCCAGCGTCGGCGGGGCGATCGCGGCGAAACGGTCGGCCTCTCGCTGAGCAGAGCGGCTGTCCGGAGCGGAGCTCGGTCGGCTATACTCGCAGTGTGTGGAGTCCGCCAAGGCTTCGGGGTCCTACTCGAGGTCGGAAGTTCGCCGGATCCTGGGCGTCAACGAGAACCGCCTGCGCTCCTGGGAGCGGACGGGCTTAGCCGAGGCTAGGAGCGAGTACACTTTTGCGGATTTGGTGTCTTTGAAGACGCTGCAGCGGTTGCGCGAGAGCAGCATCCCCCTCCGGCGCATCCAGCAGGCGATCCACCAACTGCGCCTGCGGGCTGGCTGACGTCCAGCGGCCGCTGGATGAGCTCAAGATCGTTTCCGACGGTCGACGCATCGCCGTGGAGCTGCCCGGGGAGCGCATGGAGGCGCTCACCGGCCAAATGCTCTTCGACTTCGAGGCCGAGCCTCTGAAGCCGGTGGAGGCCCTCTCGGTTCAGCCCGCTCCGGCGCAGCCGCTGGGCGGGCTCGCCGGCCCTGGGGAAGCGTGGTTCGACTACGCCCTGGAGCTGGAGCGCACCGGCGCTCCCACCCGGGAGATCATCGGCGTCTACTACAAGATCTTGGAGTCCAGCCCGGATGCCGCGGGGGCCTGGCTCAACATCGGCACCCTCCAATACCGGGACGGCGACTTGGTGCTGGCCGAGCGCAGCTACAAGCGGGCCCTGGAGATCTACCCGGAGTACCCTCTGGCCCATTTCAACCTGGGCAACGTCTGCGAGCAGCTGAACCGGCTCGACGAAGCCGCCGACCACTATCGCGCTGCTCTGCGGCATCAGCAGGACTACGCCGACGCGCACTACAACCTCGCCTTGCTCCTCGAGCGGTCCCGGTGCCTTCTCGAGGCGGTCGGCCATTGGCAGGCCTACCTCAACCTGGACCCCTCGAGCGCCTGGTCCAACATCGCCCGGCGCAAGCGCCGGAACTTGCTGAGCCTGGCTGCCGGGGGGCAGTTTAGCCCCGGGGACTCGTTCTCCAAGCCGCTTCGCGAGGAGCGCAGCTAGCGCCTGCCCGGCATCGGCTACCATCGCCTGTATGCAGCAGCCGCTCTTGGATGTGCGCACGCTCACCTTCGACCTGTTCGGCACGGTGCTGGACCTGACGGGCAGTCTCGTCCCGGCTCTACGGGATTTCTTCGTTGCCCGCGGCCTCGAGGCGGACCCGGAGCGGTTCTGGGCCGACTGGCGCTCCAGGCAGCGCTTGGAGCAGCATCAGGACACGATTCTGATGCTCGGGCACCGCGGCTACCTCGACTCCGCCCGGCGGGCGCTGCGGCATACCCTCAAACGCTATCGGCTGCCTTGCGAGGACGGGGCCGTGCTGGACCTGCTGCGGACCTTCGACCGCTTGCGGCCGTTCGAAGACGCGCAGGAAGGCTTGCTGCGCCTGGGCGAGACCTACCGATTGGTCGCGCTTTCGAACGGCGACCGAGGCCTCGTGGAGCATCTCGTCGGGAGCCGTATCGAGGCCGACTTCCACCGCTGCCTGTCCGTCGACCGGGTCGGGCGATTCAAGCCGCATCCGTCGGTCTACCGCATGGCCGCGACCGAGTTGCACTGCGAGCCGAGTGAAATCCTGATGGTGGCGGCGCACGCCTTCGACATCCTGGGGGCCCGGGCCTGCGGCTACCGCGGCGCCTACGTCAACCGCTACCGCTTGCCGTACGAAGAGTCGAGCCTGCTGCCGGACCTCGAAGTGAGTGACTTTCGCGAGCTAGCCGACTGCCTGCTCGCCGGGAGCTGGCCGGAGCCGGCGCGCTCCGAGCCGCGTCCGGCGAGCGCGGCTCTGCTAGGGTTCGACGATCGCTAGGATTTGCCCGGCGGGAATGCTCTTCAGCGTCTGCACCCGGCCGCTGGGCCAGCGGATCTCGATCGCGCTCGCGGTGTCGGCCTCGCCGAGGCCGAAGTGGATGCGGCTGTCCGACGAGCTGGCGTAGCCCACCGCCGTGGTGGCTTGGTTGTGCTGGATCCTGCCTGCGGAGTCCGTCAGCCTCGCCTGGGCCCCGAGCCCGGACCGGTTGCTCGCCGTGCCCTCGAGGTCCAGGATCAGCCAGTTCCCGGCCGCGGAGGCGTTGAACAGGACCTTGGCCCCCGCGCCGATGGCCGAGACGACGGCGTCGATCAGCCCGTCGTTGTCGAGGTCGCCGAACGCCGCGCCGCGGTGCGCCGCAGCCCGCGTCAGGGCCGGGCCTGCTTCTTGGGCGGCGTCGCGGTAGGCTCCGTCGACCCCGCGCTGGAAGACGGAGTTCGGCAGCCGATAGGCCTGCTGGCGGTAAAGTTCGATGTTCTCGCTAACGTGGGAATTGGCGGTGAAGATGTCCTTGACTCCGTCGTTGTCGAAGTCGAAGGCCCCGGCGCTCCAACCGGACATTGTGAAGGCGGCGAGCCCGATCCCGGAGGGGTAGGTTGCGTCGACGAAGGAGCCGTCGCCGCGGTTCAGGAACAGCGGGTAGGTCTCGTTGGCCAGCGCCGTGACGATCACGTCGGGCCATCCGTCGCCGTCGAGGTCGCGGAAGTCGAGCCCCATGCTCGACACCGGAATGCCGTCGGCGGTGAAGGCGACGCCGGCCTGCACGCCGAGCTCCTCGAACCGCCGGCCTTCCACGTTGTGGAACAGGAAGTTCCGCTCCGAGTCGTTGGTCACGAAGACATCCAGGAATCCGTCCCTGTCGTAGTCCGCTGCCGCCGCGCTCATGCCCTTGCCGACATGCGCCGCGACGCCCGCCTCGCGGCTGGCGTCCTCGAACGTGCCGTCTCCACGGTTGCGGTGCAGAGAGTTCGGCAGGCCCTCGTAGTGCGCCGGGGAGCAGGACAGCCTACGGCCGGGGTCGCCGCAGAGCCGGTTCGCCTCCCACGACCAGGCGAGGTAGTTCACCACGAAGAGGTCGAGGTCACCGTCGTTGTCGAAGTCGAGCCACACCGCAGCCACGGACCAGGGCTTGGCCGCGGGGGCGGCTAGGCCGGCCCGTTCGGTGACGTCTTGGAAGCGGCAGCCCCCGGCGTTGCGGTAGAGGAGGTTGCGGTCCACGCCGGCTACGAAGAGGTCCGTCCAGCCGTCGTTGTCGTAGTCGGCCGCCGCCACGCCCATGCTGTAGCCGGAGCCGGCGACGCCCGCCACCTCGGTGGCATCCTCAAACCGGCGCCCTCCCACGTTGCGATATAGCCGGTTGCTGTACGATGCGTCGGCTTTGGCGAAGTCGGGGAAGCGGGCGCCGTTGGCGAAGAACAGGTCCAGCAGCCCGTCGTTGTCGCAGTCGAATACGCCGACACCCCCCAGCGTGGAGTCCGGCATGGGCTTCTCGGGGGTCGTGCCGTTGTTCAGCACGAAGTCGACGCCCTCGTCCACCTGTTCGAAACGGATGCTCCAGGCCCGCTCCGGCTCGGGCTGCGACGGTGCCGGGGAGCGGTGAAACCAGTACCACCCACCTGCTGCCAGCGTCGCCAGCATAGCGCCTGCGCCAAAGGCCATCCGGGGTCTCGGCCGTTTGCGCTCGGTTTGGCGCAGCGCCGGCGCGGCGGCTCTACGGCTTGCCGCCCCGGCTCGCCTGCGGTGCTTCTTCTTGCTCACAGCCTGCTTGGGCCCGGTGCCGGGCGCACTGCGCCTGAACCCGTCATGTTAGCTACATCGGAGGCAGGGCCAGTGTGGCGGGGCGAGATGCCCTGGATGGTGGCGTCCTGGAGGAGCGCCGCGGCTGCTATCCGCCCGGGCACCGTGGCTCCGGTTCTCGGGCGGGCGTCGCATCTCGTGGAGCTCGGGCTTCCGGCGGGCAAGGCCACTGAATCGGAGTCAGGCGCCAGTGCGCCGGGCACCGCCGACAGTCTCCCCGCACATGCCGGCCCACGGTCCGTGGCAGCCTCGCGACCCAGGCCGAGGCCGAGGTCCGGCGATTAGCACGCAAGCCTATTGCGATCCCGGTCGCATTGCGCTAGCATGCAGCGTGCGCGGGGGTCTGGGACTGCCTTCAGTCTCTGCCAGGAGCGGAACTCCTCCCGCAGGGCAGGAGCAAGTCATGCTAAGAGATTCAGTCACTGGCCGTTGGGCGTTGAGCGTGTTGGTCGCGGGCCTCCTGGCCGTAGGCGGCCTTCTCGCGCAAAGCACGACGGGCGGCGTCAACGGCACCATCACCGACACGACCGGGGCGGTGGTTCCGGGCACCTCCGTCACGCTTTCCAACATGGGGACCGGGATCGAGGTCACGACCCAGGCCAACGCCAGCGGCTTCTTCGTCTTTGTCAATGTGCAGCCCGGCAACTACACGCTGGTGGTCGAGCAGACCGGATTCAAGACGGCCGCTCTGCCGACCTTCAACATCGGCGTCAATCAGACGGTCACGCAGAACGTGGCGCTGCAAGTGGGAGACGTCGCGGAAACCATTGAGGTTGTGGCTCAGGCCGAGCAGCTGCAGCAATCTACTTCGGAGCTAGGCACGGTGATCGGCGTGAAGGCCGTGCAGGACCTGCCCCTCAACGGCAGGAACTTCACGCAGCTGCTGACCCTGACGCCCGGCGCGACCCCCATCAGCACAGCCCAGAGCAGCGGCATCGGCAGCAACGATCTCGCAAACGTCGGCGTGCCGGGAGCCTCGTTCTCGAACCCGTCCATCCACGGGCAGTGGAACCGCATGAACATTCACTTGCTGGACGGTCTCAACAACACCAACTACATCGGCAACATGTACGTGATTCCGCCCATCGTGGACGCCATCGAGGAGTTCAAGGTCCAGTCCCACAACGACAAGGCGGAGTTCGGCGGAGTCCTGGGAGGCATCATCAACGTCATCTCCAAGACCGGCACCAACGAGTTCCACGGCTCGCTGTGGGAGTTCGTCCGCAACGACAAGCTCAACGCGCGCGACCCCTTTGCGGACGAGTTCAACGAGCAGCCTGCGGCTTTCCGGCAGAATCAGTTCGGCGCCGCTGTCGGCGGCCCGATCTTCAAGAACAAGACGTTTTTCCATGCCGCGTACGAGGGCTGGCGCTTCAGCAGGCCCAGGTCCAACCGGTACTACGTTCCGACCGATGCGCAGCTGGCGGGCGATTTCTCGAACTGGCCCACGGGCCGCAACATCTTCGACCCGCTCACCACGCGGACGGATCCCAATGGCGGCGGGCGGATTCGCGACCAGTACCCGAACAACATGATCCCGTCCTCCCAGCTGAACCAGTCGATGCAGACCTATCTCAAGGGTTACTACGACCGGCCGAACCTGGAGGGCGACCCGCAGTTCAACGTGTTCAACGGCGACGCCGAGACCAACGACGCCGACAACTTCCAGGTTCGCGTGGACCATCAGTTCAGCGACTTGGACCGGGCTTGGTTCCGCTACAGCAAGATCGACGGCGCGCAGCTCACGCCGTCGACCCAGCTCATCAACGAAGTCGGCGAGTTCCCCTTCTTCAACTACGGAGGGGGGTGGTTCCACAGGCTTCTCCCCGACCGTGATCATGGACCACAGCTTCGGGTACGCCAAGGAGCCCTACCGGCAGGGAACGCTGCCGGACGAGTCGGTCGGCGACGGCCCCGCGCTAGCGGGCCGGCTTCGGCACGATCGGCCGGCGTCCAGCCGATCCCCCGGATCGCCATCGGGACGGCGGCGGCTTCGCCGGAGGCGACGTCGGAGCGCTGCGGCGCATGGAGGGGCCGCTCGACTTCCATTACGAGCAGTACCACTACACGGGCAACCTGAGCTGGATCCGCGGCAACACCACACCCTGAAGTTCGGTGCGCAGACCTTGCGCCACACGCTGACTCCCGGCTCCACCGGCTCGATCAGCTTCAACTTCACCGAGGTTCCGACACGGGGCCTGCTGCCGGACGATGTGGGCACGACGGGCGACCCGGTGGCTTCGGCTCTGATCGGGGTTCCCTCGCAGGGTGTCCGGGGGGGCTGCCCTCGAGCATCTTCTTCGGCTACCAGACGTTCGGGGCCTATGTCCAGGACGAGTGGCGGGTGCGGCCCAACCCTGACCCTCAACATCGGCCTGCGCTTCGACCATCTGATGTGGCCTGACGTGGAGTCCGAGACAGGCCGCTTCAAGACGAACTACGACCTAGCTACGGGCGGGTTTCTGATCGGCCTCGAGTCCATGCCGCGGCCCTGCAACGAAGTCGGCAGGGCCCCCTGCATCCCGGGCGACGGCCTGGGGGACGTGCCGAACGGGGACAGGATTCGCCTCGCCGGCCACACCAGCATCGGCCCGATCCCAGTCTGGGACAACTGGCAGCCGCGGTTCGGGCTGGCCTGGAGCATGAATCCCACGACAGTCCTCCGGGTCGGCTACGGCATTGTGTTCGACCAGCTCACGGGCGTCAACCAGTCGTGGCAGGGCAGCGGGGGATGGCCCTCCAACGACGGCTTCTTCGAGCCCACCAACGCGGTCGGCGAGCCGGTGCAGTTCATCGAGGAGCTGCGCACCAAGCTCGGCAGCCCGCTACCGGGCCCGCAGCCGTGGGGGGACACCTGCTGGTGCGTCGACCACAACAGCAAGAATCCCGTAGGCCATCAGTGGAACGTGGAGCTGCAGCAGCAGGTCCGCCGGAACCTCGTCGTGTCGGCCGGCTATGTCGGCAGCATCAGCCGCCGGCTCCAGCTCACGGGACTGGGAAACACGGCCACGCCGGGCCCTGGCTCCGCGGAAGAGGTGCAAGCCAGAAAACCGCAGCCGCACATGCCCACGGTGTTCTGGGGGGACGACCGCGGGCGGTCCGACTACCACGGCCTGGAGCTGAAGGCGGAGCGTCGATTCGCGGACGGTCTCTCCTTCCTCGCTTCCTACACTTGGTCGCGGGCGATCGACAACGGGGCCAGCGGATTCTTCAACGCCGAAAACGGCCCTGGAGGGAGCTCGTACGTTCAGGACTTCTACAACCTGGAGCGCAACGAGGGCGTCTCCGGGTACAACATCCCGCATTTCCTCTCGGTGTCCACGGTTTGGGAGGTCCCCGCCGGGAAGGGGAAGGGAATCTTCAACCGCGGCCCGGCGGCTTGGATCCTCGGCAACTGGCACGTCAACAGCTTGGTTCAGCTGCGCAGCGGCCAGCCGATCAACATGGTTGTCGGCGGGGATGTGGCCAACATCGGCAACGAGGTGGCATGGTGGAGCTACATGCGCCCCAATCTGGTAGGCGACCCGAACAGCGGTGGGCGTTCGTCGGCCAAATGGTTCAATACGGATGCATTCGAGGTGCCCGAGTTCGGCAACTTCGGGAGCGCCGGGCGCGGGCTCGTCAGTTCGGAAAGCGTCACTGTCTTCGATTTCTCACTGTTCAAGCGCTTCGGTTGGGGCGAGGGTCGCTGGGTGGAGTTCCGTTCGGAGTTCTTCAACCTCTTCAACTTGGCGAACTACGGCGGGCCGGATGCGACGGTGCAGTCTGCGACGTTCGGGAGAGTCTTCAACACAGTCTTGCCAATGCGGCAGGTGCAGTTCGGGCTGAAGATAATCTTCTGACAGCAGCGGCTCAACGGGTGGGCCCGGCCGTCGCTTGACTCCGTGCTCCTCGTTGCTGAGCGGCTCGTGTCCTCAAGGAGCCATATGTCTGGCTGGAGGTTCGGCCTCCGGTTCCTAGCGGTGCTGCTCGCGCTGGATGGTGCGCTGTGCGCCCAAGGTGCTGCGGAGGATTCGGACCGGCGTTATGCCGAGGCGGCCGCTCTCATCCAGAGCGGCGAGACTCGGGCTGCCGTCGCGCTGCTGGAAGATTTAGCTCGCGACCGCCCTGGCGACGCCGACGTGCAACTCCTGCTGGGCACGGCGTTCGCACTGCTCCCGCGCCGGGAGCGGGCCGTTGCAGCGTTGCTCCGGGCCCTGGAGCTGAGGCCGACGGACGGACGCACCCATGCAGCCGTGGGCTCGGCCCTGGCGCGCCTCGGTGAGAGTGGGGCCGCGCTGCAAGTGTTCGAGCGCGCCGTCGCGCTGGACCCCCGATCTCGCGGACGCCCATCTGAGTCTCGCTCTGATTCTGGCTGGACAAGAGCAGCTGGACCGTGCGGCCCGGCACATGCAGAAGGCCCTGGCGCTAGAATCGGACGCGGGTAAGCTAGCCCGCCTGCATTACCTGGGCGGTCAGCTGGCTACGGAGCGCAACCAAGTCGCGGAGGCCGCCCGCGCTTTCGCTCTGTCCTTGGAACTCGATCCAAGCCAGGGTGAAACCCATCTCGCGCTGGGGCTGGCGCTCAAACGGCTCCTGCGCGAGGACGAGGCCTACCTGGCGCTCCGCACGGCGGTGGATCTGATGCCCGGCGATCCGACGGCCTGCTATCAGCTCGGTTTGGAGCTGTACCGCAGGGGAGAGCCGCAAGCCGCCGCCGATCAGCTGCGGAGGGCCCACGAACTGCGACCAGGCGACCGCTCCATCCTGTACAACCTCACGCGGGCGCTCCACCGGTCCGGCCGCCGCAGCGAGTTCCTCAGCTACCGCGAGAAGTTGGCCGGGATGCAGCTGGCCTCCGCTAGGGCCCGGGAAGCAGAGCTCGCAACCGCCCGGCTCCACGCGGAGGCCGTCGAATTGGAAGAGGCGGGGAATTACTCGGAGGCTTTGGCCAGATACCGGGAGGTGTTGGAGGTTGAGCCGTTCCACGCCGTGGCCCGCCGCAATCTGGCGCTGGCGCTGTGTCGGCTTGGGCGCTGGGACGAGGGTATTCGCGAGCTGCGGGATCTCGTACGCGAGAATCCCGACAACACCGAGGCGAGGCGCTCGCTGGCGATCGTGCTGGACCAAGCCGAGGCAGCCGCCTACGCCGGGCAAGAAGCGCACGCTGAAGCGGACGAAGGCAACTGAACGGCCTTGCGGCGAGAAGATGGGTGCGAGCGGACAGTGGGCGTCGGGCCGGACTGCAGACGCCGGGCTGGCTTGGCCTGCTTTGGCGAGGTTGCCTAGGTGGCCTAGGCCGGGCCCCGGGCTAGTAGCGCTTGGTCCTGGGCTGGCCCACGTCCGTGGCCAGCGCCAGCGAGTCGAAGTTCATGACTAGGTGGTCGTGGCGTATCCGCGCCATGCGCGGGTCGTCCCAGAGATTGTCGAATTCGCCCGGGTCGGACTCCAGGTCGAAGAGTTCGCCCAGGCCGTGGCCGTGGTAGACGACTTGCTTGAACCGCTCGCTGCGCACCATCGTGCCGAAGCTCTGCACTCCGGCCAGCGCCCGGTAGTACTCGCTGCGCACAAACTCCCGGTGACGGTCGGGCGAAGACTCGCCCTTGAGGAGCGAAGTGAGCGCCTTGCCGTGCAGCGAGGGCGGCACCGCGAGGCCGGCCAGCTCCAGCAGCGTCGGGGCGAGATCGGACAGCTCGACCAAGGCGCGGCTCCGCAAGCCCGGCTGGAACGAGCCGGGCCAGGAAATCACGAGCGGCACATGCACCAAGCTCTCGTAGAACCGGCAGCCCTTGAGGAGCAGGCCGTGGTCGCCCAGCGTCTCGCCGTGGTCGCTGGTGAATATGACCACCGTGTTCTCAAGCTGTCCGCTGGCCTCGAGGGCGTCGAGCATGCGGCCCACGTTGTGGTCGATCAGCTCGACCATGGCGTAGTACTTGGCTTGGTACGCCTTGGCGTTGAGGTCGTCGGGCCGTCGGGCTTGCGTTTGGAAGTTGATGTGCTTGAGCCGATCCTGGGCGGCCAGGTCCGACTCGCGGAAGAGCGGCCCCGGCATGTCCGCCTCCGGATAGTGGTCCAGCCACTCCTGAGGGGGATCGAACGGCGAGTGCGGATCGAAGCAGTTCAGGCTGAATAGCCACGGCTTCGAGCGCTCCTCCCGCAGAAAGTCGATCGCGCGGTCGGCGCACCAGGTCGTCTGGTGGAATTCGCTCGGGATGTAGCCGAGCCGCCGGTAGATCGAACCGTAGTCCTGGTCCTGGGAACGGAGCCACTCGATGTAGGCGTGGCCCTCAGGCCAGTCGTCGTGCGGGTGATGGCTCCAGTGGAACACGCGGTAACCGTCGTCGACGCGTGGCTCAATGCGCCCCTGGGCCGCTGCAAGGTGGAACTTGCCCGCCAGACCGCAGTCGTAGCCCGCCGAGGCCAGCGTCTTGGTGACCAGCGGTGCCGCGTCGTCCCAGTGCGCGGTGCCGTTCATGCAGCCATGCACCGCCGACGGATACATGCCGGTGAGGAATCCGGCCCGGCTCGGGGTGCAGATGGGCGACTGGCAGTAGGCGTTTTCGAACGAGACGCCGCTCGCGACGAGCCGATCGATGTTGGGTGTGCGGATGTGTTCGTTGCCGAGCGCGCGAATGGTGTCCCACCGCTGTTGGTCTGTGCAGATCCAAAGGATGTTCGGCCGCAGATCGGAGGCCGCAGACTGCTGGGCTGCCAAGCCCGCGCCGGTCGCGCTGACGAATCCGCGACGGGTCATCAGGGAATCCATGGCGAGCAAATTATCGCACGCACCCTAGCAACGCGGTCGGCTCCGCTTGGGCCGTTGCGTGACCTTCGCTGCTCTTTTGCGCGGGAGCCAGGCGGTTTTCTCCCTGTCCGTATCCTCAGTCTGCTGGGATCCGCTGCAAGGCACAGCGGTGGTCAAGGAACAGACCCTCGCCGCGGCAGGAGCCAGCCGCAGCATGCTCAGCCCTGCGCTGCCCTCGACATGCCGCTTGGCGCAAGCCCTCGCCTACGCCAGATAACGGACTCACCGTGGCAGGCCGCCGCCCGCGCTTCGCTCCTGCGCGGTTGGTCCCGCGTCATCGGCACATCCCGCCCGTCCCCAATCCTCAAACGAGCACTCACGGAGCATCGTCTTGGATGGGGGGAGACAGCTCGGTAGTCGCCTGCCCGGTACTTCCAGAGCTCGCCTAGCCTAGAGCCTTCATGAATATCAGAGCAAATCTGTTGCGCCTGAATCGACTACTCAGCAATCTGCAGTGGTATCGGTGCGTTCGGTGAGATTGACCCCGATCTGTCCGCCTGCTCCCGGATCGTAGCGGCTCACCCAGAGGCCGGGAGCGGTCTTGGACACGGCCTTGAGGAGGGAAGGCCGAGTTTGATGGCATTCCTCCCTGCGCCTGGTGGAGAACTCCGAATTGCAGCTGGCCGGGGTCACCAAGCCGGCCCCGGTGCGAGCTGGACCGGCCTAAGGAAAGCGCGGCTTCCGGGCGCCGAGCCATCAGGCGGCGGGGACCGTACGACTCGCTGACAGGATCGTTCAGGCCGTACTCTTCTTTGGTCGCCTCGGTCTCTTGATTCAGGTCGAGGGCGTCGCTCGCCGCGAATCAGGGCGATTTCATCCGCCCAAACCGCCGTGTGGGGAATCAGTCCGACAGCTCCATGCCGCCCTGGCCGCGCTTGGAGAACTTATAGGGCGAAGGCAGGATCCCGGCGTTTTGGGATGGCGAGACTGTGACCGCCGTGAGGTCGCTGCTGGGCGTCTTGCCTGCATACTTGGCCAAGTCCTGCTGGGGGTCGAAGAGGCCCACTTGGCTGGGCCCGCCGTTCATGAACAGCTGAATGAAGGCCTTGGCGTGCGGCTCGAAGTGCGGAGCCTTCGGGGCCAGATCGAGGTGCGCCTGCGGCTTCGAAGCCGCTGCAAGCAGCGGACTGACCGAGAACAGGTCGCCCGCGAAGAGGTAGGCGAGCGCCGCCCCATGCAGGCCATCGCTCATCCGGGAGAAGAACTGCCGTCGAGACGGCAAACTGGGTTTCGTCCGATTCGCCGCATCCCGCATCGCAGGCCTCCTCAGTCGATGTAGATGAACTCCGCCGAGCTCAGGACCGCGTGGCAGATGCCTGCTAGCGCGAGCCATTGCGCGTCCGCCTCGCATGGCGCGAGGGAGGCGGTCCTAGGCTAGGTGCGCCGGCTAGGCGCTCGCCAGTTCCCCGGCGTGTTGGCGAGTCTCGCGGTGAGCTCCCGCTCCTGTCGGCGGGCGGGACAGCGCTCTCCAGTGGACGGCTTCGATCTGCTGGTTCCGGTCAGGGCCGACTTCGTCGATGATCCGGCCGGCCATGAAGCGAGAGAAGCGCCAGACCGGCTCGCTGTTCAAGAGCCTGGAGAGCCTGCGGGCCACGTTGGACCGGCGGCGCTCGACGGAGTTGGGTGCCATCTCGGGGGAAATCGAACACCTCAAGCATCGTGACCGGCCGGTTCGGGTCCCTGGGCCGTGTAGATGCTGCGCCTGTAGCGGCCTTGGGTTCCTGCGGCGATGATCTCTTTGGTGTCGAGGATCTGGACCTGCTCGGAGGACCCGAACCGCTGCGGGTTGAGCTGGCCAGTCACGCTCAGGATCGAATCGTAGACTTGGGCGGTGTCCATGCGACGCAGGCTCATCCGAGATCGCAGCGTGTTGTCTGGATCGACGCCGAGCGTCTCAGAATCCTGGCGGGACCGCTACCTGTAGGCCGTGCATGTGAGCATCAGCCGATGCATCGATTTGACGCTCCACCCGCCCCGCACGAACTCGGTGGCCAGCCAGTCGAGCAGCTGGGGGTGGGAAGGCGGCGATCCCGCCCGCCCGAAGTTGTCCGGAGTGGCGACGAGCCCCTGCCCGAAATGCCGTAGCCAAAGGTGGTTCACCAGCACCCGCGAGGTCAAGGGGTGGTTCGGGTCGGTGAGCCACTTGGCTAGCGCCAGGCACCGTCCGCTCGATTCCGACTCGGGCCACGGCGGCGAAACCTCGTAGGGCCTGTCCGGAGATTCCAAGATCGCCGGAACCCCCCGGCTCTACAAGCCGCCCCGGATTGAGCGCGTTCCCGCGCCGCAGCACGTACACCGGGGATGGCTCGCCGCCCATGTCCACGAGCGGGACGATATGGGAGGTCGGCCGGATCTTGCCCTGGAGCTCCTGTAGGCGCTGCTGCAGCGCCTCGCGTACGGGCGGTACGGGGCATACTCCCCGTAGCCGTGGGTCTTGCCATATCCGGCGAGGTCGAGCCAGTGGCGCGCCCGGCGCTCGCCGTATACGGGCGCTTCCGGGAGGGTGTTGATGAGACGCTCGCAGCGATTCGGGCCTCGGTCAGCGAGGTAGGCGTGGACTTGCTCGGGCGGCGGCGGCAGGCCGGTCAAGTCCAGATACGCCTGCCTCAAAAGCTTTTCGGGCGAGTAGGAAGCCCGCGGGCCTTGAGCTTCCGCAGCAGGGAAGGCGTCGATCGGATTACGCACCGAGCTCCTGTGGCGCACTGCCGGCCTCTGCGGCGTGCGAAATGCCCAATGGTCTCGGTCCTGGGCGGTGAACTCGGGCTTGGTGCCGGTACCCTCGGCGCGCTCGGGCCCCGTCGGCGATCCAAGCCCGTAAGGTGGCCAGCTCGGCCTCGGTGGGGTAACGCACCGTGAACGCGCGCTGCAGCTCGACCGGCGGCATCGCGCCCGATTCGATCTCTTGGATGAGCAGGCTTGCATCGGGCTCACCCGGCACGAGGGCGGGTCCCGAACTGCCTCCGGCTAGGCGCGACGCAACCGTGCGCAGGCCCAGGCCTCCCTCTTGGTGCCGCTTGCCATGGCACACGATGCAACGCGCTTGGAGGATCGGCCGCACATCGGCCTCGGTCAGCGCCGCAGCGCCCCCCGGGGCCGCTGCTTCCCGGGTGCCACGGTCGATCCAGCGACGGACCAGGTCGAGTTCCGCGGGGGTCGGCTTCGGCTCGGCCGGGGGCATCTGACGCGAGACGAGCTTTTCCATGAGGAGGCTCTTCGCTGCGGAACCCGGCTGGATCGCCGGTCCCGGCCGTCCCCCGCGAAGCATGGCCTCTAGGGTGGTCAGGTCCAGGCCGTTCTGCGGCGTGTCGGCGCTGTGGCAGGCGACGCGCTTGGCCTGGAATAGGGGCAGGACGCTGTCCTCGAAGCTTGGCGAAGTGTCAGCCGCCATCGCCAGAGCGACGGCAGGCCCACCGGCTAAAACCAAAGTTGGCCAGGCTCCGGAGACGCTCTTGGGGGGGCTCTCTCCGCTGGGATCCCAGGAGGCAACGAAGCACGGCAAACGGCCTTCCCCGGCGCATAGGCCAGGGGCGGCTCGAGCCCAACAGAGCGTCAAGGATGGTGGCCGTCAAGCCATCGCCGGACACAGCCCACCCCAACACCTGGGGCGGCGCGACGGTGGGAGCTTCCCGCAGTCCCGTCATGCGGTCTGCGGACAAACCCCGAGAGAGTGCCTCGGCGGGCCCCGGACTGGGATCCGAGCGTCGCGTAGGGGCACTGTATCCGACGACCGATGGAAGCCCCGAAGCCCCGCTTGGGGCTGGGTGGAATGCTGGCGCTTCCGTCGTACGGGCCAACGGCAGGAGCTGTCGGAGTCCGCAGGATTGCTTGTTATATCGCGCAAATTTCCTCAATATGATGAGCATATGGAGTTCATGCGCGATCACGGCCAGGAATTGCTGCGTCGGCTCGACGAGCCGCGGCGCTTCCTCCAAGTGCTGGTGGGCCCGCGGCAGGTCGGCAAATCAACGCTGATTGGCCAAGTCGTGCGTCGGGCCGGTCTGCCGCACCGGATTGCGAGCGCGGACCTCCCCACACTGAGAGGCCCCGAATGGATCGAGGCGCAATGGGAGGCGGCTCGCCTGCTGGTGCGTGGAGCTGGGACGCGGGGGGCTCTGCTGATCCTGGACGAGATCCAGAAAGTTCCGCGCTGGTCGGATGCGGTCAAGCAGCACTGGGATCGCGATACCTGGCAGGGGCTTCCGCTCAAGGTGGTGCTGCTCGGTTCGGCTCCGATCCTAGTCCAGCGCGGCCTCGCCGACAGCTTGGCGGGCAGGTTCGAGACGACCCACATCCCTCATTGGAGCTTCGCGGAGATGCGCACGGCGTTCGGATGGTCGCTGGAGCAGTATCTCTGCTACGGAGGCTACCCGGGGTCTGCGCCGCTCACCGAGAATCATGAACGCTGGCTTCGGTACATCTGCGATTCCCTGATCGAGACGACGATCTCTCGAGATGTCTTGCTCCTGTCGCGCGTGGACAAGCCCGCGCTTTTGCGGCGCCTGTTTGAGCTGGGCTGCGCCTATTCAGGCCAGATCCTCTCCTACACGAAGATGGTCGGACAGCTCCAGGATGCTGGGAACACCACCACCTTGGCGCACTACCTCGACCTGCTCGCGGGGGCGGGAATGGTCATCGGGCTGCAGAAGTACTCGGGGCAAGCCGTGCGCCGGAAGGGGTCTAGTCCGAAGCTGCAGGTCTTCAACACCGCTCTGATGACCGCGCTGGCCGACCTCGGGCCTGGGGAGGCGCTGCTGAACCGCGAATTCCGGGGCCACCTAGTCGAATCCTCGGTGGGGGCTCATCTCGTCAATGCGGCTGCGCAAGGCAAATGCCGGGTCTACTACTGGCGAGACGGCAACCGCGAAGTTGACTTCGTGGTGCGCTCGGGAGGGCGGCTGCTGGGGCTAGAGGTGAAGAGTGGGCGCTCGCCCCGGGCCCTGTCCGGGTTGGCGGCATTCCAACGGGCTCACCGGCCCGACCGCAGCCTGCTCGTAGGAGGTGACGGGATCCCGGTCGAATCGTTCCTGTCGACACCAGTCGCGGACTGGTTGCGGCCTTAGCGGCCTTGCCCGTGCCGTGTGCGGCGGATGGTGGGAGCGCCTCGTTCGGGAGGGCCGCTCGCGTGAATCCACCGGGCCCGCGGCCCAGAAGAAACCGGAAAGGATCCGTCCCCCGCAGGTTACAATTACCCCGCCGCAACGCCTGGCACCGTCCTGCGCGGGCTTCCGGCCTTAGTTCTCCTTGGGAGCAGCATGAACCGCAGAGACTTCGTGACTCGATCCGCCCTGGGCGGCGCAGCGCTCGCCGTTGGCTGCGGCGATTCGGACCGGCCGCCCAATGTGGTGGTCTGTCTCACCGATCAGCTCAGGCCCCTTCGAGCTGGGTTGCTACGGGCACGAAGTTGTGCGGACTCCGCACATCGATCGGCTGGCCGCCGAGGGATTCCGATTCGAGGTTGGAGTGACCAACAGCCCCGTTTGCTCCCCGGCGCGGGCCAACGTGCTGTCCGGCCAGTACGCCCGCACCTGCGCGGGCTCGATCCGCAATGTCGGCTCGATCAGCCCAGAGCGCACACGGTTGCCGGACCCGACGCTCCCCGAACTGCTCGCTGATGTGGGTTACGCGACAGGCCATGTGGGCAAGTGGCACATCCATGTGGATCCGTTCCTGCTGGGCTTCGACTACGCCTATTATCCGGTCGAGATCCCGCACCGCTACTACGGGCGTGCGATGCGGGAGGCCCACCGCGAGGCGGGCAGGCTGTCTACCGAGAGCGGCGAGGAGCGGGTGGTCGAGGGCTTCATGCCGCAGGCCGCGAGCGACAAAATGCGGGAATTCGTCCGCCGCCATCGAGATGAGCGGTTCTTCCTCCACTACTCGGTTTCGCTCCCGCACATGCCCATCGGGCCGGGCAATCTGCCGGAGCGCTACATCGGGCGGTACGCGCCCGAGGATGTCGTCCTGCGCGACAACGTGTACGGGCCGGCCGGCGAGCTGTCCCATGACGAGTGGTGGTTCAAGGTCTACACGAAGTGGGATTACTTCTGGCGCACCCGCGACGGCGCGCCCGACTCACCTGGCGACGCCTTGCCGGAGGGCTTCGATCTGCGCCATCTGACGGCCTACTATTACGACGCGGTGAACTGCACGGACGACCTTGTGGGCGAGCTGCTAGCCGCGCTGGACGAATCCGGCATAGCCGACAACACGCTCGTGGTGCTATCGGCGGACCACGGGGAACTGCTCGGCAACCACGGCACCTACAACAAAGACCGTCTGTACGAGGAAGCGATCCGCGTGCCGATGATCTACCGGTTCCCAGGGGGCTTCGGTTCGGGCGAATCGAACCGGCAGGTGGCCGCCAATGTCGATATCGCGCCGACGGTTCTTGACGCCTGCGGGGTCCGGATTCCTGTCCATATGCAAGGCCAGAGCCTGCTGCCTGTGCTGCGCGGCGAGCGGGACGCGCTCGCCCGGGACCATGCATTCATCGAGGCTGCTGGCTACGAGAACGTTTCCTACGCGATGCCGTTCTCAATGATGGGGATAAGGACTCCAACCCATAAGTACGGGATCGAGGTTGAGGCCGATGATCGGACCATCCGCAACGATCAGGCCGTGTTCCATGATTTGCAGGCCGACCCGTTCGAGCTCGAGAATCTAGGGGGCAGCGGAGCGCAGGCGGAGGTTGCAAAGCTGTTGCGCGAGACATTGGTCCAGTGGCACCAAGAGACTGCATGGCTTGCGGTCGCCGACGACCTTCCGCATCTTTAGCCAAGCTGGCTTGCAGTTGGCTCGCCGGGGAGCTTCAGGAAACCCAGGCCCCGAGCAGGTCTCTTCGGCACGGCGGCGGCGACCGGGGACGGGGCAGCTACGGATTCATCAATCTGGATACCGTCCGGGGTTGCGGTCGGCCGCCCCGTGGGAATTCACCGGGTCTCGCCGCTCGGGCCGCCTCCTCAAGATCGGTGGCGTTCCTAGCGTAGGCGACATCCCGAACCCCACCTCACCGACCAAGGCATCGTCGCAACCGGCTTCAAAGATTCCGTTGAGCAGCTCTTCGCCCCGCCGGTCCGGTCCCTCGACAATCGAGGGGCGGTGGAACCTAGCGTGCTCCGCTCCTCTCCTACTCGATGGGATTGATCAACGCGGGCACCTGCGCAAACCACGCCTCAGCTGCCCGGCATGAGCTTCGGGATTCGGCGGAGCCGACCATGTTGACGCCTGCGGCGTCGTTCGCATCCGATCGACTACAGTTGTTTACGATCCCATGTCCTGCAATCGTCGCGAGTTCGTCGGCATGCTGGCCTTGCTGAGCGCCGCAGCGGAGGCCGCCGCCCAGGTTGGTGCCCCCGAGGCGGCCTCGTACGAAGAGGTCCGCGAGAAGCTTCGGGAAGCCAAGATCTTTCTCGTCCCCTACAGCCACAACGACTTCTCCTGGTTCGCCTCCGAGACTTGGCACTGGGAGCGCGCGGCGCTCATCGACGAGCGTGCGGTCGAGATCATGCGCCGCGACGAGAACTTCAAGTGGTTCATCGACGTCAAGCTCGAGCGCATCGACCGGACCGCGGAGCTCAAGCCGGAGGTGCTAGCGGAGCTGAAAAGGCTCTGCAAGGAGGGGCGCGTCGGGATCGCCGCGGGCTCGGTAGCGAACAACGACAACCCCTTCAACGAGCCCGAGGCCGTCATCCGCAACATGACGCTGGGCCGCAAGTTTTTCGAGCGCGAGTTCCCCGAAGCGAAGCTCGACACGGCGTGCTTCATTGACATCCATCCCGGCCACACCCAGATGCCGCAGATCCTGCGCAAGGCCGGCTACAGCTACTACCGCTTCACACGGCCGATCTGGGCGCTCGACCGCAAGGGGTACAAGCGCGAATTCGTCTGGGAGGGGCTCGACGGCAGCGACGTGATGCTGACCTACGGGCCGTACGGGTGGCTGGCCGGGGGCTGGGGCATGGGCAAGGGGCCGGGCGGCTACCTGAAGGAGCTGAACGCCTACCGCGACGACTGGCAAGGGGCCGTGCGGGCGCTGTACGACTCAGCCCTGCGGTTCCTGATGCCGGCCAGCGAAACGAAGGTCATTTGGGTTCCGGTCGGCTTGGACCACACACTCCCCTTGTCGCTGCCGACCTACAGCGTCGAAACGGACGGTGAGCCCACCCTCGACCTTCCGGGCTTCGTCAAGGAGTGGCAAAGACGCGAGCCGACGCCCTTGCAGTTCGCGACGCCCACCGAATACTACGCCGCTCTAGAAGCTGTGCGTGCGTCCACTCCGCGATTCCAGGGCCAAGTGGATCCAGTCGGCTGGCCCTTCTGGTACGGGCAGTGCGGCAGCCGGGGCCTCGACAACTGGCGCGACCGCGTCAACCACGCCCTTGTCGAGGCGGAGGCCTACAGCTGCTTGGCATCCCAGGTCGGCCTGCCCTACCCGGAGGCTAGGCTCGAGGAGCTGTGGTACGAGGCTCTCACGCTGTATCCGCACGATGGCCTGTATGTCGGCGATGAAGACATGGCCGATGCGGTCGCGCTCGGCCGCAACGTGACCTACGAGGCAAGTCGGCTCCGCAAGCGGGCGAGTCGCGCCTTGGCGCACCGCATCCGCACCGATGGCGAGACGCAGACGATCGCGGTCTTCAATCCTCTCGCCTTCCAGCGCCGGGAGATCCTGGAGGTCAAGGCGGTCTTCGCCGAGCCGCGCGTGACGAAGCTCAAGCTGGTCGGCGCGGACGGCAGCGAGCGGCCGCATCAGCTACTGCGGGTCCGGCATTTCAACAACTCCAGCGAGCACCTCCCCCCGGGGGCGAAGAACACCTACAAGGAAGCGCTGCTCCTCACCGATGTCGAGGTCCCGCCTCTGGGCTACACGACTCTTCGCGTTGTGCCCGTCGAGGGCGACGAGGAGCCCGCCTACCCGGATGCAGCCGTCCAAGAGCTGGAGAACGACTACGCCCGTATCGAGCTGGGGCCCGCAGGGGTCGCTGCGCTGCATGACAAGCGTCGGAACGCGACCTACCAGAGTGCCGGCAACCCGATCTTCTACGAGAACGAGGATCCCTGGCCCTGGCACGGCGGACCCGTGACCGGAGAGCGGCGGATCCGAGAGGCCGCCTGGAACCTGACCGAGGATGGACCGCAACGGACCTCTGCCCGGATGCGAGGCAGGATCGGGGACCACGGGGTGGAGCTCACAGTGACGCTCAACCACTCCGTTGAAAGGATCGACTTTGACTGCCAGCTCGACAGCGTCGGCGGGTCCGGATACTTTGCCGCCAATGCCGTCTTTGACTTCGACGCGATCCCGACCGCAGGCATCCCCTTCGGGGCGGAGCCGCGGGACCTGTCGAACGAGCCGTGGGGCGACGGCACCGATCCTAACGAGGAGCTCCTACGCAAAAACGTGTTCTTCGCGCACCGCTGGGTCGACTGCAGCGGCGACGGCAGGGGCTTGGCCGTGCTTGCCGCGGAGGGCAAGCGCGGCTGGCTCTATCATCCCGAGACCCGCTCGCTCGAGCACATCCTGATGATGACGATCGAGCCCCGGGGTGAGATGGAGAACCTGTTTGCCAATCCGTATTTCACCGGGCAGGGTCGGCATAGCTTTCGGTACTCGTTGATCCCGCACGGCGGCGACTGGCGCGAGGCGAGGATCCCGCAGCTCGCCGAGGCGCAGATCTACCCGTGCTCCTGGCGGCATGTGTACTCTCGCCGAGATGCCGACCTGCCGCCGGAGCGGAGCTTCGTCGGCGTCCGCCCGGCGAGCGTCGCCGCCTCCAGTTGGCTGATGCGCGGAGAAGGCTACGAGCTGCGCCTGCACGACACGACGGGCCGGGCCGGCTCGGTGGAGGTCTCCTTCCCCGGCCATGTCGGAACCTGCGAGGCGGTCGACTTCAACGGCCGCCCGCTGGCGTCGCCAAAGGTGCGGTTGGAGGGCGGCAAAGCGCGGTTTGAGATCGGGGCCTGGGAGATCGTGACGCTGCGGTTCACCGCCGAGGCGTAGTCGCAGTCGTCCCCGCACCCGCGCAGAGGCCAGACAGTGCCAGCCGCCGGAGAGTTTGGCTCCCTCGACCTCGGCGTGTTCGCGTCGTACTTCGTCGCGGCTCTGGCCATCGGGTTCTGGGCCGGCCGCCGGGAGAAGCGGACCTCCCGCGAATTCTTCCTGACCTCGGGCACGCTGTCCTGGGTCGTCATCGGGTTCTCGACCATCGGCGCATCCCTAAGCACCGAGCAGCTGGTGGGCGTAGTCGGGTACGCATACACCCACGGCATGGCCGTCGCCAACTGGGAGTGGCTGAACTTCGTGGGCTACAGTCTCTTGATCGGCGTGTTCCTACCGGTGTATTTGCGCAACCGGGTCGTGACCATGCCGGAGTTCCTGGAACTTCGCTACAGCGTCGCAGTGCGCCGCATGTACGCGGTGATCAGTGTCCTCAGCTATGTCTTCATCAACTTGGCGGGAGTCATTTTCTCGGGCGCGTTTCTGCTGGAGCAGATGCTCGGGATTCCGCTGCAAGCGGGCATTTGGGGACTGGCTTTGCTGTCCGGGGCCTTGACGGTCTACGGCGGGATGAGTTCCGTGGCTTGGACGCAAGTCTTTCAGTCGGCCTTGCTGATCGGGGGCGGTCTCCTCGTGTTCTTTCTGGGCCTGATCGAAGTGCCCGGCGGCTGGCAGGCGGTCGTCGGCGAGGGCGAGCGGGCGCACCTAGTTCTGCCGGCATCCGATCCCGAGCTGCCCTGGACGGCGATGGTGGTGCTTGCGCTCTCGACCGGGCCCTGGTACTTCTGCACCAACCAGTACATCAACCAAAACTCTCTCGGGGCCAAGAACGAATGGCACGCCCGGATGGGCATCGTCCTAGCCTGCTTCTTGGGCGTTTTCACAGCGCTGGCCTACATCTTCCCGGGCATGGTGGCTTTCGCGCTGCGGCCGGACCTGGTCGCAGGGGACGAGGCGCTGCCGTTCCTCATCAAGACGGTGATCCCGTCCGGCCTGCGGGGATTGATTCTGGCGGGCTTGTGCGGGGCGATCATGTCGACGATCCAGGCCTTGATCAACTCGAGCGCGACGATCCTGACCATCGACTTGTACAAGGGTGTTTTCCGGCGCTCCTCCGAGCGGGAGTTAATCCGCTTCGGTCGCCGGGCCGGTGTGGGGGTCCTGCTCGTCGGCGCGTTGTGGGCTCCGGTCGTGATGAGCTTCGGGAACATCTTCTCCTACTTCCAGGAATGCTGGTTCCTCATTGCGGCACCCATCATGGCGATCTTCCTGCTGGCGGTATTCTGGCGCCGGGCGACCGCCCAAGCGGCCGCCTGGACCTTGGCGCTGTGTTTTCCGATGTTCGTCTTGCCCTACTGGCTGCGCTCGGTCGGGGTCGAGATGAACGCGTTCAACATTGCGGGCATCGTGTACATGGCGGCATTGGCATGCATGGGGGTGCTGAGCTTGGCAACGCCCGCACCGGAGGCAGAGGCCGTTGAAAGGGTGATTTGGACGCGCGCGGTTCTGAGGCTCCCCCGGACCGTCGCCGCCGCCAGCTATCCGTTCTACCGTCGCGTGAGCCTGTGGTGGGCGCTCACCGTCGGGATGTTCGTGGTGCTCTATATCATGTACTGGTAACTGATCCGGCAGGAAGTGGCCGCGGACCCGAAGCGTTGCAGTCAGCTCTGGCGTCTGCGCGCGTCGGCCGCCTATGCTGGACGGAGGCGTACGGGCAAAGGTTTTCGGCGATGATCGGCAAGTGGACGAAGGGAAGGACGCGCGCGCCCCGGCACCTTCCCGAAGGTGTGGCTTTGGTGATCGCTACGACGGCTCTGCCGCTGGTCTTGGGTTGGGTACCGCCCAACCGCCTATACGGATTCCGGACGCCGGAGACCTTGGCTTCGGAGGAGGCTTGGTACCGCGGGAACCAATTGATGGGGTGTTACATGCTGGTTGGCCAGCTAGCGGTTGCGCTCTCGCTGGGCCGGGTCACGGCAGCAATGCAGGATAGGTTCGGCGGGGATCGGGTGGTGTGGGGCGTGCCGTGGGCCTGTTTGCTGGCGCTCCTTTCGATCGGGGCCAGCGTGGTCCATTTCTATGCGACCGGCTAACGGGGAAATGCATCTTCGCCTACTAGCCCGCGCTCAAGCATCGCCGCAAACGAAGATCGGGCCGCAACACGGCGACCGACGGCGCTCGCGCTTACCCCAAGACCTTTCCAAGGAAGTCGCTAAAGCACAATTTCTTGTGGGCCAATACACGCAAGGGCCGCTAGGGTGATATATCTTGAAGATGCAGCGTGTCGCTCGGCTGCGCGACACTCCCCCCTGTGAAGAACTTGCTTGTGGTTGACGATGTTTGCGGCGAGATCGGTGCCTACCGTCCTCGGCGTCGCTCCCTTCAGCATCCCCTCCTGCCCCCTTCGAGATTCGGGACCGGTTGTGGCCGTTTCTTAGGGATGGTACTGACCTCCGGGACCAAATCATTCTTTCCCAACTTTCGCAATCGGGCCGTAACCCTCTCGGACTCGATCCCGAAGAATTCCCGTTGGGGATTGAAGCGGTGCTTGGCCAATACCTCGTGCGGACTGACTTTGAAATCCGTTTCTTCGTTAACCTGGATAGAGCCCCCACACCCCAACAGCTCGGGCAGGTCCGTCCAGTCCAGATTAGCCCTGCGGACCATCGCGTTCTTTGGGAGCGGGCCGAATTAGCGTTCCGCGTTGGCTGCGTCGTTGACCTGCGTCGGCTCGACCCCGCCGGTTGCCTCTCGCACATCGCCGGTTACGTCTCCTGCGCCCGGGCCCCACCCGGCCCGCCCGTGGGTGCCGCCATGAAGGTGAGCGCAAGCCCCTCGACCAAGACGGGGCCCGGAGCCCCTAACTGCTAGCCCTTGGGTCTGCGGGACTGTGGGTGAGCTGGGCCGACCTGTCGCAGCGGTCCCGAAGTGCCTTGGACCGGAGCGTGGGAAGGACAGGCACCGCACAAGGCCGGGAGCCCAGCAATGCATGCCCTCACTCTAGCCGCCGTCGACACCGCCAGCAGCCCCTCGCCGCCACGCGGGAGCTGCACGAAGAGCACAACCTTGCGGCCGCGGACGGGAACCGGCCCGGATGGTGCCTGCGCTCCGCGCAGATAGCGGTAGGCTCGGCGGGTGGACATGCCGACTTGGGCGGCCAACCACTCGACCGCCCTGGGCTGGTGCGCGTCGTCCGCCACCAGAGAGCGGACGAGACTCAGCTGGTTGGCCTTCTTGGCAGTGCAGACGCGGTCCAGCGACGCACCGTATGCCCCATGCGCGGCTACTGTTAGTTCCGGCGGTCGAACTCTTAGAAGCGCTCGAACATAAACATTCACGATCGCGGCGCGATCACCCCGTGGGGATGAAGCAGCTAAGCTAGGAGGCGCACTCGTGAGAGCGAGCCGGTCTGGACTGCCCACCCGCTGAGGCATCTCCGCATCTGGTTTTAGCGCCGTAGCACGGGGCTGCCCGTAGCTGGATCGGTTTGGGTGTATGCGTCCGACACGACGGCCTTCACCCCCGGGGGCACCCGCACCAAGCGGGGTAGGGTGTGGTTGATCCCCACCTAGGAGTCTGCGCCTTAGAACGATTCTGGGTGCGATCGAATACGATATATAGCATAATTTGGAGCCTCTTGCAAAATCCCTTGGAGTTGCGGATCAGTCCGGGATTCTGATTGAACACCCGTTCCTGGATTGCTGGCTGCGTGCTCCAGCCCTGGAAAACGGCCGGCTTGCCAACCAGGAATCGGGGGATTCGATGTATTTCCGCCAGGTGTTCGGACACCGGTGGATGGGTGACGCTTGTCTGGCGCGGTGGATTCGAGCGCGGGGTGGCCGACGATGCGTTGCCGGTTATGTCACCAGCCGCATCAACTGGTCGGCGGTGAGTGCGAGCAAGCCGAACATGCAGTGGCACATCACCTTCGACGCGCCACGGACCCGGACGTGGCGACCGCCGCATTCGTCCTTCAGACGGCCGTTGACGCGCTCACCCGCCGTTCGTTCGTGGTAGCGGACCTGCTCGGCAAGCGCGAAGCCGAGACGCTGCAGGCGCTGGGCTTCGGCTTTCAGTTCCTGCGCCAGGGCCTTGTCGTTGCGGGGGTTGATGTCGATCAACGGCACCTGGCCGAGTGAGCGGCTGTGCTCACGGATCGCCTCCGCATCGTAGGCGGCGTCCATCACGTCATACAGATTGGTCGCCCGCGAGGCGGATATCGTCGCCAGCGGAATGGCAGCCTGGCTGTCATGCAGCGAGGCGGACGGCAACAGGCAACTGATCGGAATCTGGCCGTCGGCCACGTCGATGTGCAGCTTGTAGCCGACCCAGGTGTCCTTGTAGCCCTTGCTGTTCTTCTTCGTGCCCACATCGCAGCCGGTCGGCAACTCGGCGAGCATCGCCGGCAGGGTCATGGCGGCCTGCCGTTCGATGCGTTTGAGAACCTTCGACCGCTCTTCGCCCTTCTTCGGCCGTCCCCGCTTGCGCTTGGGCGGCACAGGCGGCTTCGGCTTCGCAGCCGGCTTCTCGCGGGCCTCGATGGCTGTCGAGTCACGGGACAGATGGCCCGCCAACCGGTCTGGGTACGTCTTGCGGAGCAACGCTTCATGCACGCGCTGCGGCAACGCCGTGTCGGAGAACTCGGCGAAGGCGCGCGAGAAGACCGACTCGCTCGGCACGTCGCGCTGCCGCTCCCAGCCGCAGATGCGCCGCAGCGCCACGTCGGTAGCCAGCCGGTCCAGCAGCACGCGCGTCGTCGGCATGTCGTAGATCGCCTTGGCCACGAAAGCCCGCGCCAGCGCCGCCCGATCCTTGCGGGGACGCCCCGGCGCCCGCAAGCGGCGGGGAATCATCTGCTCGATGCGGATGACCTCGAGCGTCTGCACCAACTGCTGCTGTTTCTCGGTCAGCGGACCCAAGGCGTGCTCCAGGCGGGGAAACAGGCCTTGCTGAATCGACTCCCAGTAGGCGGCGAACGAGGCGCGCAGGCTCTGCATGGTTCGACGGCTCCCGAAACCTACTGCATACTATTCTGTAGGCATGCAGTCCAGCAGCGAATCGATGGGGCGCGCAGGACCGATGCGCCGGTACAGCCGGCCATACGACGCGCTCAAGGCGGAGTTGCAAGCCCTCGGGTTTGTCCGCCAGGGCAGCATCCAGACCCGCCGGCTCACGTGCGGACAGGCCACCTGCCGCTGCCACCGCGACCCCGACGCCCGCCACGGTCCCTACCACTACTGGACACACAAGGTTCGCGGAAGAACGGTCAGCCTGCTGCTCACAGAAGACGAACTCGTCCTCTACCGGGAGTGGATCGAGAACAACCGCAAATTGGAACGGCTGGTGAAGGACATGCGCCCTGTTTCTTCGCGCGTCCTGGCTCTCATCACCAGCCGGGAGGTGCCATGAACCCCGCGTCCCCGTCCGAGGGCCGGGAGGGACGCAGGAGGGGCGGGGTGACCGCTACCCGCCATTGTGCTACCGTGCAGGTGCTGGTCACGGGCTGACCATCACACGCGGCTTCATCAGGATGAGAAATCGCCTGGCCACGCAATTTCGCAAGAGGCTCTTTGGTTAGGATATGGTCTGTATATGGAATCCAGGATTTTCTGCGGCGCAGACTCCTAGGCCGCTGTTTCGCAGCAAAGTTACACCTTGCGTAGGGAGAGTCACGGGACCGCCCTGCGGCATCTAATCCGCTTGACTCCGATCTTGACTGTGCGGACGAACTTCAATGGTTGGCACAGTGGCCGCGCTACCGACACCCACGCAAGCACCGTCCCAACCAAGTGCTTGCCGCATCTCGGCTATCTGTACAATCGGCAATCGTAGGCCGAGGCACGTCTGGAGCAGTGCAGGGGCAGAAGGCAGATTCTCTCACGCCGCGGAATTCGGAAACTCTAGGAACGTGTGATGCACCGTGATCTGTGGAAGTGGAGCGCCTCGCGGATGCCGACTCAACCTCACCCACTGAGCGGGCATCAATCGTGACAAGAGTAGTTGCTCTGTTTGTCGGCGATTTTTGCTTAAGTACCGATTGATGCCACACACACTTTCCGATGCGTCTCCACAGACGACATAACCGGCCATGAAGCCCAAGACGTGCTTCGAACCATACTTGCCCGTCCTGAATCGATCAATACCTCCGTTGACATACTCCCGACAGAGTCGGCTGTCTCTTCCTGCTATACGTTTACATTCAATGATTGCGTGCGGACTACGAACCATATACGCCTGAAATATATCTATCAACAGTATCGATATATCTGTTCTTCCGTCGGGCCGAAGAACTTCAGCCTGAGAAAAAGATTCCATTCCCGCTTGCACGACCATCATCCTTCTCCACGGAAGTTTTCTTTCGATTAGAGCCTGATGCATTCCTCTACGAAGCCGTTCATTGCTTAAACCGCTTAAACTTGCCTCGGACCTCCAAATCTGGTAATCTTGGATGGAATAAAGCCTATGCGGTCCACCGAGAATCCCCAACTTCCCCCCGGCTATATCGCCATCGAAGACATCCATCTCGATCCCCGCTGCCGAGACGATATCACGGCCGTTCTTCGAGGTATTCAGTTCCTCTATTCACAACACGATCTGCGTGAGGAGATCTTCACCCTGCTTGAGCAGCATTTGTTGCTCCAGAACGGATCTCAGGAGAAATCTGCCCACGACGGTGCCGGCAAGATCACCCCCAAGGGCGGTCGCCCGGGGATGTCCTTGTGGGAAATACTAGTGCTCGCCTTGCTCAAACAGGGCCTCAACTGTGATTACGATCGTCTGCATAATCTGGCCTGCAAACACTCCGATGTGCGTCGCATGCTCGGCATCAGTGATCCGTTCGAGGACCTTTTCTACTGCCTGCAGACTGTGCGGCGCAATATCCAACTCCTCACGCCGGAATTGCTTGCGGAAGTCAATCGCATCGTCGTCGAGGCCGGCCACGCCTTGGAGGGTCACCAGAGCGGGACGCCATTGCAGGGACGCTGTGACTCATTCGTGGTCGAAACTGACGTGCATTTTCCAACGGATGTGAATCTGTTGTGGGATGCGATGCGCCGCCTGATTCCGACAGTGGCGGGGCTCTGCAAGAAGCATGGGGTGAGCGGTTGGCGGCAGAGCGGACACCTATTGGATCGGATCAGGCGGTCCTTCAATCGGGTGCGGTCGTCGCGCCAGAGACGGGGAAATCCGGAGCGAACGGCGCAATACCTGGAGTTGACGCGGAATCTGGTCGAGCGAGCGCAGGCCTCGGTGAAGGAGTTGGCGAAGCGCGGGGTGGAGGAGGCAACCCGTAGTGGAATCAATCAGTTCGTGCGACATGCGGAGCGGCAGATCGACCAGATCGACCAGATCGACCGGCGGGTTCTGCAAGAGGAGCGGATTCCGAATACGGAGAAGGTCTATTCGATCTTCGAGGAGCATACGCGCTGGTGCGTCAAAGGGAAGGCGGGCTGTGCAGTGGAGTTGGGAGTTCCGGTGAGCGTGGTCGAGAGCGAGCATCAATTCGTACTGAATTACAAGATCATGTGGAAGACATCGGATGTGGATGTAGGTCCCGAATTAATCGAGGACACGCAGAAGTTGTATCCGTCGCTGAGGGGCTGCAGTTTCGACAAAGGTTACTGGAGTCGGGCGAACAAGAAGCAGTTGGGCGAGTTGCTGGATCGGAACGTGCTGCCACAAACGGTGCGCTTTTCGAAGGCGGCGAAGGATCGGGAGAGCTCGCCGGAATTCGTGGCGGCGAGGCAGCGGCATGCAGCTGTGGAATCGGGGATCAACAATCTGGAATGTCGGGGCTTGGATCGGATACGTGAGCACGGCAAGGATCGCTTCGAGCTGATGGTGGGGTTATCGGTGTTGGCCGCGAATGTGCATCGAATCGGGTTGCTGCGGCAGCGCCAAGAGCGAGCCAAACGAAATCTCGCTAGGCAGCTATTGGCTGCATAGGTCCGGTATATCAATCCAATTCATGCGGAGTTATGCTCCGCACCCGTCAAGGCCGGGATCAAGTGCGGGAGACTGCCGAGAAGGAGCTGTAGAGTCTCCAAAACCCGTCTGTGAGAGAAATAAGAGAGTCCTGAAGGACCCGACTTCGCGTCAGACAGGGATCCATTAACTGGTCATTTATCGAGGAAGATTTCAGATTAGGGGTTTTGTTCCAGGCACTAGATAATCAACAAGGCGCTAGTCCGGGTGACAGCGGCGGCCCCTTGTTCGTAAACACTGCGTTGGGTACTCGGCAAATAGGCATAGCTAGTCTTGGAGAGCGCGCCGCCGAGTGGTGGAACTTGGACACAAGAGGAGCCCCAAGAACGACTTACCATGTTCGCACCTCTCAGGTGTATGAGTGGATCGACGGGCATGTCGGATTCAGCGGGAATTTGAGCAGCGCCAACGTGGTCGCAATCCGAGATG
Source organism: Bryobacterales bacterium (assembly GCA_965213745.1). GTDB lineage: Bacteria > Acidobacteriota > Terriglobia > Bryobacterales > UBA6623 > VXMF01. The sequence goes on from CBDBZZ010000026.1 coordinate 120,500, forward strand.
GGGAGCGGTTTCGCGATTGCGCTGATTGTCCGGAGCTAGTGGCAGTGCCAGCGGGGACGTTCTGGATGGGTTCGCCTGCATCGGAAATTGGGCGTGCGTCAGGGTACGGCGAACATTTGCGCCAAGTGAGCATCGGCACTCGGCTAGGGGTGGGACGGTATGAGGTGACGTTCGATCAATGGGACGCGTGCGTGAGAGACAAAGGGTGCGACCACCAGCCGGCCGATGAAGGCTGGGGAAGGGGAGAACATCCGGTCATCAACGTAAGTTGGAATGACGCGTTGCAATATCTGCGTTGGTTGGGCTCAAAGACAGGGTATCACTACCGTCTCTTGACCGACGCGGAATGGGAATACGTTGCACGTGCGGGTACGAACACGGCGTATCACTTCGGAGATCAAGTCGCGCCGAATAACGCCAATTATGGAAATCAACTGGGACGGACGAGTCGAGTCGGTTCGTATCCGGAGAACAACTTCGGCTTGGCCGACATGCATGGCAACGTATGGGAATGGGTGTGGGATTGCTGGTCCGACGACGTTCGCGGTGCGGAGCCGCGAGACGGCAGAGCGTGGGAGATTGGGGATTGCTCACGCCGGGTGGCGAGGGGCGGCGCTTGGCCGAGCAACGCAGAGTCATTGCGTTCGGCGTTCCGGGGGAGGGCTACCGAATCGGGGAGGGATTTTCATATCGGCTTTCGGGTAGTCCGCACCCTCGAGACAGTCCTTGCTCCGGTCAGTGCGACGGGGGCAGCACATCAGGGGTTCAAGGATTGCCCGGAATGTCCGGAAATGGTCATTGTGCCGGGCGGGGAATTCGATATGGGTGCACCAGCGTCGGAAGTTGGCAGCAATGACTGGGAACGCCCAGTGCGGAAAGTTATTCGGCCCGAGCGTCAGCCCGTAGGGATTTCCGACCTGCGCCTTCACGGCGGCGTCGCCGTCCCCGCCGGCGCCGGAGACTCCCGTCCCGGCGATGGTTTCGGAGGTTGCCGCGCCCAGGCTAGCGGCGAGGAACAACAGAGGCAGAGCCGCGCGCATGCGGTCAGCTTAGCTCAAGCGGATTCTCCCGGACGACGGCCGACCCGCGGAGGCGGGCGCCTCGACACGCCGGACTACGTCAGCAAGTCGTGGACCACGCGGCCGTGAACGTCGGTGAGGGAGACGTCGCGGCCGCCGAAGCGGTAGATCAACCTCTCGTGGTCCAGGCCGACCAGGTGCAGGATCGTTGCGTGCAGATCGTGCACGGTCACCACGTTCTCGACCGCGTGGACGCCCAGTTCGTCGGTCGCTCCGTGGACCAAGCCGCCCCGGACGCCGCCGCCGGCCAGCCAGACGGTGAAGCCTGTCTCGTGGTGGTCGCGGCCGTCGCCGTTGCCGGTGTCCGGCGTGCGTCCGAACTCCGTGGCCCAGACCACCAAGGTCTCTTCGAAGAGGCCGCGGTCCTTGAGATCCTTCAGCAGCGCCGCCACCGCCCGATCCGTGATCCGGGCGTTCCCCTCGTGTCCTCGCTTCAGGTCGGTGTGCTGATCCCAAGTGCCGTTGTTCCCGCCGTAGACTTCCGCGCAGGTGATCTCGACGAACCGCACGCCGGCCTCGACCAGGCGGCGCGCCCGCAGGCATTGCGTGGCGTACAGCCGCTCCTGGCGATCGCCGGACTCCAGGCCGTAGGCGCGCTTGGTCGCCGACGATTCCCGGTCGAGATCAAGCACGTCCGGCAGCAGCGCCTGCATCTTGTATGCCAATTCGTAGTTCGCGATGGCCGACTCGATGGCGTCGTCGCGCCCCTGTCGCGCAACGAGTTGCCGATCCTGCTCCAGGATGGCGGCCAGCTTCGCCCTTTGCACGGCGTCGGTGTCCGCGGGCGCCAGGTTGGCGATCGGCGGGCCCGCGGCCGCGATGGATGCCGCCTGGTGCGTCGCCGGCAGAAACCCGTTCGAGAAGTTCTCGACTCCGCCGGGCGGCACGGCGCCGCCGTCGAGCAGGACGTAGCCCGGCAAGTTGCGGTTCTCCGTCCCCAAACCGAACGTGATCCACGAACCGAGGCTTGGATAGCCGCCTACGTTGCGACCCGTGTGCAGTTTGATGTTGCTACGCGGATGCAGGGGGAAGTCGGACTTCATGGACCGCACGATGGCCAGGTCGTCGACGCGTTCCGCGACGCGGGGAAACAGTTCGCTCACCGCCGCGCCGCTCTCGCCGTGCTGCTTGAAGCTCCAGGGGCTGCCCAACCATTTCCGGTTGGGGCCCGCTACGTAGTTGTCGAGCGTGGCGGACCGTCCGTCGAGGGCGGCGAGTCTGGGCTTGGGATCGAAGGTGTCGAGGTGGGAGACGCCGCCCGGCATGAACAGGAACACGACGCTTGTCGCGCGGGCGGCGTGGTGCGCGCCGGCGGCGCCCGCCAGCCCCGCGTACGCCGGATCCGCCATCAAGGCGGCCGCGGCCGTCAGGCCGAAACCCGACGACATCCTCGAGAGCAACTGGCGCCGCGAGATCGGCGCTCCGGGCGGGCGGATCCGCCGCCCTGGCGGGATTTCTTCGGGATGCATGGGACTTCCTAGAGGATGTGGGAGAACTCCTTCAGATTGAAGAGGGCGTGCGCGACGCCCTGCCAGACGGGAAGACTCGCCAGAACCGAGCCGGTCTCGACGCCGTGCAGGGCGGCCAACTCCTCCGTCAAAGCCCTGAAGCGTTCGCGCTCGGACGCGTTCGGCGGCCTGCCCAGCGCGACGAGGAACATGGTCCGGAGCCGAGTGGCGACCGATTCGCTCGTCTCCTTGATCAACCCCCGGGCCCAGACCTGGGCCTCCTGATTGACAAAGGGATCGTTGAGCAAGGCCAGCGCTTGCCGCGGCACGTTCGTGACGTCGCGCCGGCCCCGGGCCACCAACGGCGGCGGAAAATCCAGCGCCTCCAGGAACGCCGCTCCCTCGTGCCGAGTCACCTTCAAATAGATGCTCCGGCGGCCGTTCCCGTCCAAGGGCCCGGAATAGAGTTTGCGGTAGGCCTTGGGCTTCTCTCGATACGGATGGACGCTCGGCCCAAACAGGCTGAGGTCCAGCTTCCCGGAAACGGCCAAAATGGCGTCCCGAATCGATTCCGCCGGGAGGCGACGCGCGGGAAACCGGTGGAGGAGCCGGTTCTCGGGGTCGAGCTCCGCGGCGTCGGGGCGCGCGGAGCTCGACTGCCGGAACGTCCGCGACAGGGCAATGTGGCGAATCATGTTCTTCACCGACCAACCCTCCGCCACAAAGCGGTCCGCCAGATAGTCCAGCAATTCCGGGTGTGTCGGCCGGTCTCCGAAGCGGCCCAGATTGTCGACGGTCGAGACGAGACCGCGGCCGAATAGGTGGTGCCAAATGCGGTTCACCATCACCCGCGCCGTCAGGGGATTCGACGGGTGGACGAGCGTCTCGGCCAGATCCAACCGGCCGCTCCGCGGAGAGCGCTCCGCGGGCGCCAGATGCTCCAGCAGCGACAAGAACCCGCGGGGGACCGGCTCGCCCGGGTCCTCCGGGTTCCCGGCCCGAAAGACGGGAGCGTCGCGGCCGGCGTCCAGATCCGCCAGGCCCTGAATCACCCGAGGTGCGCCGAGTCGGCGCTCGAGAACCCGATACCGGTCCACGGTTTCGCGCAGAGCGGGGGTCAGGTACTTGGAGTTCGCGAGCAATCGGTTGTCGAGCAGCCACCGGAGCCAGCGGACATCGTCCGCGTCGGCCTGGCCGGCGCGCCACGCGGCCGCCGCGCGCCGGGCCGCCGCCGCGTATCGGTCGGCGAGCGCCTCCAGATCAGCGGGCGGCCCCGCGTCGAAGAGGCGACTCAAGTGTTGCAGCTCGTCCTCGGGCAACTCGTCGCAGTCATGCAGCACTGCCCGCGTGACGCCGAAATAGGAGCGCGGCTCCGCCATCTGCTCCAGGTCGACTCCTTGCATGCGGTCGGGACGGTCCGGCAGGCGCGGGTTGTCGTGCTTCGTGACGAGCTCGACGTAGAGCCGATAGGCGTCATGCTCCTCCCGCAGGGGGATCTTGATCCAGCCGAAGTCCCCCTGGTCCAGGAGTTGGTAGCGCTCGCTCAGCATGCAGTTGTCGAGAACCGTGCGCCAGGCGGCGAGCTTGCCGCCGACGACCCGCAAGCTGAGGTACCGCTTGTCCCGCGGCAGGTACGGGGAGCGCAACGCTCCGTTGAGACGGTCGGAGAGAACGTGCGTGAAGACTCCGGCCGGCAGGACGTCGGCAACCACCGCGTCCCCGACGGGAGCGATCGAGAACGCTCCCGCGGCGGAGAACACGGGCTCGAAGGCGCGGCCCTCGGCGTGCCAGCCGCGCAGGTCGCCGCGGCTGAAATCGGCGACTTCCTCGAAATTCTCGCGGTTGAATTCGGCGCGCCGGCGCCGATGCCGGCCGTAGCGCGAGGCGAGATCGACCCAAGCGGCGGACAGGGGCTTGGAGCCCGGGCCCGCGTCTCGACCGACGAGGTGGGCCCACGGAAAGAGGGGATCCTCGAGTCCGAGGTCGCCCGCGTCGACGAGCTTCCGGATACGTTCGACCCGCTCGGGATCGATTGGCTGATCCGATGGTCCCCCGGCGGGGGTCGCCGACTCGTCCCGCAGCGACGCCCTCAGGTACCGCCCCAGAGCCGCGGCTTCACCTTCCCAGACGTCTCCGAGGTCGGTGCGAACCCGGGCCTTGATGGCCCGCAGACGACCCTCCAGCTCGCGGGCCGAGCCGCGGGCGTCAACGGTTCGCGTGACGAGCCTTGAGCTGTCGAGGACCCCGTAGATTCCGTAATAGTCGTTGGTCGGGATCGGGTCGAGCTTGTGGTCGTGGCACCGGGCGCAGGCGATCGTCAGACCAAGGAACGCCTTCCCCAGCGTGTCGATCTGGTCGTCCACGACGTCCGTGCGCACGGCCCGGAACTGCGTGCAGTCGTCGTGCCCCTGCTCTCCGAGGCGGAAGAAGAAGGTGCCGATCAGAGATTCGTTGACCGCGGGGTCGGTCCCCAGTCGCGGCTCGGGCAGGAGGTCGCCCGCGATGTGCTCGCGGACGAGGTCGTCGTACGGCACGTCCCGGTTGAATGCCCGGATGAGGTAGTCCCGATAGAGCCAGGCGCCGTTGTTCTCGTAATTCCAGTCGTTGCCGAGCGTTTCGCCGAAGCGCACCACGTCCATCCAGTGCCGGGCCCAGTGCTCGCCGAAATGGGGCGATTCGAGCAGCCGGTCGATGGCCTTGCGGTGGGCGAGCGGGGACTGGTCGCCGGCGAACGCCGCCACGGCGGTCGGCGAGGGCGGCAGCCCGGTGAGCACAAAGCTCAAGCGCCGCAGCCACGCGGCGCGTCCCTCCGGCGGACTCGGTTCGAGCGAGGCTTGGCGCAGCTTGGAAACGACGAAGCGGTCGACGGGGTGCTCCGCCGAGACCCCGGAGTCGGCTTCTGGAAGGTCCGGACGCCGGACTTCCTGAAAGGCCCAGTGGTCTCTGCGCATCGCGGCGTAGAACCGAGAGACGTCCGCGTCGGGCGGAGGCGCCGGAGAGGCCGGCCAGGGCACACCGCGGCGCACCCATTCCTCAAGGACCTCAATCTCCGCCGGGGCGAGTTTCGACCCGAGGGGCATGCGGAGGGATTCGTGCCGGACGGCTTGGACCAACAGGCTCTCCAGCGGATCTCCGGGAGCGGCGGCCGGGCCCCGGGCGCCGCCGCGCAGCACGGCCTCGCGCGAATCGAGCCGCAGGCCCGACATGGCGTTCGACGCGGCGTGGCAGGAGTGGCAGTGCGCGGCGAGCAGAGGCCGGACATCGCGCTCGAAGAACTCGGCGTCCGCCGCGGAGGGCGCCTCCGCCGCCGAAGCGACGCCTGGCCACAGGCCCGCCGCGAGGCCGGCCGCCAGCCAAATCCGACTTGCGGGCCTCTTCAAGCGCAACATCCCAGCGCGGCCGAATCAATTCGCGCCGCACCCCTACACTAGCGAATACGGAGGGCCCAAACAAGCTGGCGGCTTGTCGATTGAGGGTGTACGACATGGTCTTTAGACGAGGGTGATTGAATTCGGTTCAGACTCAAAGGCCTTTCGTCGGCAAGCGCTGGGATTTCTCGTCCCTTTACCGAATACTGGTACGGGAAGGAGGGCTCCCATGCCTAGCACCGAAGACGCCGCCACCCTGGAGCAACGCCGCGACCGCCTCCGCCTCGAGCTCGGCGCCATTGGCGACCTGCGGCCGAGCGCCGGGTCGTGCTCGGCGACGGCGCGGCCTGGATCTGGAACCTAGCCCGGGAACAGTTCCCCGACGCCGTCCGGATCGTCGATCGCCTCCACGCCTAGGAGAGACTCCGAGACGGCACCAACGCGCTCTTCGGCGGCGGCTCCGACGCCGCCGCCCACTGGGCCGAGGCGCGATGCGAGGATCTCGACAGGGCCTCTTCGAGACCTTGCCGCAAGCGCTGCGCTCCCCTGCCGACCAGTGCGAGGAGGCTTCCCGGGGATGCGGCTATTTGACAACAATCGGGAGCGAATGGACTTCCCGGGCTTCCGCGCCCAAGGCCTCCGTGCCGGTTCCAGCGTCGTGGAAGCCGGCTGCGAGACGGCCGTCGGCGCCCGCCTCAAGCGCGCCGGGGGGCACTGGAGCGTGGACGGCGCCAACGCCATGCTCGCCCTCCGCTGCTGCGTGCTCAGCAGCCGCTACGAAGATTTCTGGGCCGAGCGCGCCGCTCACCCGGCCCAGAATCCTGCACCAATATCAAGAAGATGTCGTACACCCTTGTGCGTCCCGACGCTGCAACCACCATCCGATTCAAGGGCCCGCAGGGTGGCGATATAACGCTGTGGGAGAACGGGTCCGAGCCGCGCGAGCGGGTGACCGGCAGGCACGTGCCATGGCGACAAAGCGCAGGAACAGCTCTAACTTCAGACATTTGGAAGTCAGCAGTCAAGGTGAATAGCATTTGGTGTGAGACAACTCTTTCGCATTCCAGCAGGTAGATGCCTTGGTCGGGCCCTTCGGAGGGCTTGGCGGGGGCCGTGTCTGTCAATTTCGGCTGTTACATGAATAACGGTCTCCCGTCCCCAGCCCAGGGGCCGGAGGAGCGGCTCGGGACGCTGGTCCACCCGGTCCGCGACCCGTGGAACACGCCGCGCATGCTCGCCTACCGCGCCGAGACCGCCCTGCTCCCGCCGGTCCAGGCGGCGCGGGGCGAAGAGCGGACCGCCGCGCGGGCCGCGCCGCAAGACCTGTTCCGCTGCGACGCCGGCCTGCAGCCCGACCCCGCCCGCCGGACGCTGACGCTCCATCTGCTGCACCTGGGCGACTCCGCCTCAACGCGACCCGCACGGTCCTCTCCGGCACCGCCTTGCCCCTCGTCTACGAATGGCAGTCGTAACCCCGCTGCCAGCCCGCGCAACCCGATTTCTGCTACATGCTAAATGTGACGACTTCCAGATGTCTGAACTTAGAATCATTTACGACAGATTCTTCAGATGTATTTGACATCGTTGCGCGATCTGGTATACGCTGGACCTAAGGGGTAGCGCTTGTCCGTGGCTGACGATCGTTCGACCACAGGTATCGCGGGGTTGCATGTTGCACGCAAGTTGGCGCATGCCATTCGCTATACGCACTGCTTCGGTCAGCAAGCGTTTCCACGGAGACGGCGTAGGCCACCGAAGTGATTCCAAGGCGTTCGTCCTAGATTCAACTCGGAAGGGAGTTTGCGCTTGGCAATGATCTGTGTCCCATTTGAACAGCGATGTTCGAAATCATCCAGACAGTCGAACCGGAGGCAACCGGATGAACCAGTCACCATCTGACTTCAGCGTCCGGCACGCTTTGCTCGCATTCCTAGCTGCGGTCACCATTGTTCCAAGTATCGCTCAGGAGACTGAGACGCCCCTGAATGAGAGTGTTGTACTGGAGCTGGCTCATCGATGCCATATGGCTGCAGAAGTCATCGTGGAAATGATCGGAGGCTCGCAGACCGCCTTCGACAGAGCGATGCTAGAGCTACAAAAGGCGGCAGTGCCCGCTGAGGTCCTCAAAGAAATGGCCGCCGCACGCGAGTCGGCGCTTGCACCACCACGAAGTCCGAGTCCTGAACAGGGTTCACGTGGTCAACCGCCGAGTTCCCTAGCGTCGAATCCAGCTAGCAATTTCGTAGGCACACGGTGCAGCGATCCAGGGGTTTTCGTGGATTACGGAGACTCCCTCAGTATTCTAGAGCCAGAACCACTCAGGCGAGGTAGACTAGTCGGATTGTGGTCGCGGAAGATAGAGTATATACGTGGGGTAAAGGCGCTGGTGCGCGTGGAAACTTCGCAACCCAAATTATTGTTCTGCCTTGAAAATGACACAACTCCTGTTCCCTTTCTTACCACAACGATGCACACATATCTTCTGTTACAGATGCAAATTAACAAGAAAGACAATCGGAGATATGCGGACATTTTCAGACCCAGCAAACTCTTCCGCTGGGAAGGACGAGACCTGGTAATGCACGATTTTCGACATACGCGTTTAGATCCAGGAGTCTATGAGGTGGAACCTATCGGAGAACTCAGGCCGGGAGAATACGCATTCTTGTTCCTAGACCCGGGCGGACATAAATTCTATCCCTTCGGGATCGATTAGCCTATGCAGGGTAAACATTCACAAAGGGAGCAGCGGCCTGCTGGTCCGGTTTGAACGCCGGGTAGAAGGCTGCCACTGCCATCGAATGGGTGTTCAAATGCTCTAGTACAGACCGAAGCAAAAGTTGCGTCGGGAAAATTGGCCCCACCACTTGACTCTGTCGCGCCTTTTGTCTAATCTATTCGCATGGATATCCAAAGTTTCCTTGCTTTTCGCTGTTCGACTGCCCCCCGGAAGTTCGAGGTTCGAAAGCAGGTTGTCTTCCGGGTCAACGACGGCAAGTCTGTGGCATCCATTGCTTGCAAAGTTCCCTTCACAGCTCGCACGATCTACCGCTGGGTTCCACGCTTTGCTCTCGGCGGATTCAACGGCCTGAAGAAGGGAAAGAGGACGGGAAGACCGAGGAAATGGAACCAGAACCATGTCGATGGGATTAACAAGGTCGTTGTAGATCAGACGCCGGAGCAATACAAGTTCGAGTTTGCGCTCTCGACCGCGCAGAACGGGCCGTCGGCGTTCCATCAGGAATTCGGCGTGTGGATCAGCGTCTGGACAGTACGCCGTATCCTGCGCATGCTGAAGATCACGCCGCAACGGCCCAAGCGACGAGCGCGGAAGTACAAGCCCGGGGATGTGCAGCGGTGGAAGGACGAGGAATACGCATGGATCGCGCAGCGTGCAATGGAGTTAGACGCCACCATCGTCTTCGCTGACGAGTCGGGAATGAGTTCCCAGTGCGTGTACGGACGGACTTGGGGTGTCAAGGGCGAGACCCCAGCTGTGCGGGTGGCGAATTCCCAGTTTCTCCTGAACATGTTCACGGCAACTTGTCCGGAGGGCAAGATCTATTACATGATTCATGAGGGTCGGGGAACGGCGGAGATGTTCTGCCAGTTCTTGGAGAAGGTCGTGCGAGAATCAGGAAGAAAGATCCTGATCGTGGTGGCTAACTCCAGAATCTACAAAGCGAAGATAACGAAGAAGTGGCTGAAAGAGTATTGGAACGACTGTGAGATCCATTATCAGCCGATATTTTCCCCGGAAGTGAATCCGGTGGAACTGACGTGGGCGCTAGTCAAGCGACAGGTGAGTCGCCAGGTGAGCAAAACACAGGCCCAGATGCGTGCCCACCGCGAGAGCGCTTTCAATTCGTTGAAAGATTCGCCGCACGCAGTGTAGGCGTTCTTTCGTGAGGCGGACTGCAAGTATTTTCTTGCCTGAATTCGAGTGACACGACTGTTGCTACCATCTGTACCAAGGTGATTCGCTCCGGCTCGGCGTAGCATCTGTTGAGCAGAGCGGCTACCTCGTGCGCCGCCCACGAGCTGTCGACTCGTGCCAACCGGATAACGGAATGGCTCCCAAGACAGGAATAGCGGTTCCGCGCCGGCGCGTTCTCATTCCCAATCGACGCCTGTGGGATGCAGAACCATCGCCGCCATCCGCTGCCGGGCCTCGTTGGCCAGATGCAAGGGTCCGCTCGCATATGCAGACTGCCGGGCGCTGGGGGTCGAAGCGACCCTTGTCCATTTCCGTTGAATCTCACACGATCCCGGCAAATCAGCAGGCTTCTCTTGTCGAGTTATTCCGTCGTGGGACTGGCTGTGAATTCCGATCGGTCTTAAAGGTCGAACAACTTGTGATTGAAAGTTGTATTTGGAGCGAGAGAGTCCAGGACAATCAAGACTGTCGAGCATTGAATCCACTTGTTCCAATGCTCGCTCCAGTATAGACAGACACCTCGCAGTCGGGAGAAGAAATCGACTTACACAAAGCAGAAATCAGTCGTCTAACCCTCTACAAAACAATCTGGAGCCTTACTCATCGTGTTCATTGAGTTCAATCTCATCGGTCATGACACCCACATCAGCTTTCAGCACATACTCCCATCCCAACATCATTGTTCTGATAATGGCAACAGCAACGTGATCAGCAAGAGAGATCATGCCCTTAGCTGAAACCGTCGAACTACTCCAAGGAGTCAGCACTTTCATTAGCGTATTCCTGCGAGACTTTCTGCTACTACAGCGTCAGCATCTTCAAGTGCAGACACACGTAGCCAGTGCCGACGAGAAGCAGGTTTGATGATCACGACCTCACTTGGGCCATGAATTCGCAATTCTCGCCTAACTGAAAGCAAGGCTCCTACTTGGATATCCAAGCGCGTGCCAATACGAGATAGGAGATCACTCAAAAATACCTCATCAGGCAAGATATCGGTCACTGACGGTCCTCTTGAGTTCTCGAGTACAAACCGAACTATTCTAAGTGACTCGTCTGGCCGAAGACGCGGAATTTCGGCACGAAATCTCTGAGTATTCGAAGCCGACAACCATGCATCCATAGTGAGAAAAAACGCTTTCGAATAGTCAGCAAGATCATGGACAAGTGCCGGTTCCTGTGACGCAAGCCTTCCTTTCCTCAATTACCAGCTTGCCCTAACAAGACCGTCCTCGACAACCATCCGCTCACTCTTGTCAAACTCATAAAGATCGTATATTGCCTCATCGAGCTCAAAAAGGCCCTCCTCTCCTAAGTCCTTTTCCTGAAAGCCGCTTGCGATCTCGAATGCACGACAAGTACTAGGTAGCCCGCGAACGTTTCTCAGGTCGGGCACCGGGAGGCGCACTACGTCACCAAGAAGTAATCGGCTCCTCCACAATCCGAAGGTTGACGACGTCATCAAGAAAAACCACGACGCAATCGATGAATTCAGCAGAGCAGCTACCAAATAGGCAGCATCAGGCGCAATATGGTGCAGTGATGCACCATAATAGGCGTCACTGTACAGCGTATCTTGAGTAGCTACTGCCGCTCGCACTCGAGGCTCCCCAGTGAGGTCTTCTTTTAATAGGACCAGTGGCGCTCGATAGATTTCTCGTTTACGCGGTCGCTCCGCTGAGCGGCCATCATATGTGGGCAAACTTCGGACCATACGGAACGGAGCGAGTTCTCTGTTGCGTAGAAACGGGAGTCCTTTGAGTCCGTGGGCGTGCCGAGATTTGTTGCCAAATTTGAGTCCAGCGCTGAACTTCACGCCAAGCAATGAGAGTTGATCTCTGAGGGCTGCATGATTGCGCCTCAATCTCTCTAAGAGCAGAAGATCGTGGCGTCTGCCGAATGCAGCCGCTTTGAGCGCATCCAAATGCTGCTCGAGTACCCCTACAGGCAGTTCCGTAACATCACTAGGAGCAAGTTGGAAGGTATGTGTTCGTTCCCCAGATGGTGACCAGGGAATCTGGGCGACCGTGAGTCGATCACGACGCTGGTTACGGTGGCGTCCGAAAATCGCTACGGCAGGCATTCTTGCCCTTGCGAATAACCAGGATGACAGGTTTGATAGGTTGACCAGCGTCGCCGGGGATAGCTCTCGGATCACATGTAGAGCAGCCTCCGTACCAGTCTTGCTTCGACTAAAGAATGGTGCCGCACTTAGGATCAACCCAATACGGGTCGCATCATGGGAGAATTCGAGTGCATGGTTAACAAAATCAAGACTCTCCCCGCGAGGCTGGAGGGGCACTTGGCCTCTACCGTGGATCTTCTTGGAGGCCGTTCCAGGCTTTCCTTTGAAAGTCCAAGGAGGATTGCCGACAATCACATCGAACTTTCTGACAGTGCTGTCCGGTGCAGTCAGAGCGGACGGACGCTCGGAGACGTTTGCGACCGTTCGCGCGTCCTCCGCAAACAGCGTATTACCGATCAGTCGATTGAATCGCGGTGTATTCGGCGGATTGGGATTCGGATCTAACTCAAGTGCGGCTAGATAGAGACTGAATGCCGCGATGTGTATCGCGGAACTGCTAATGTCAATGCCGAACACCTGATTCCGAAGCGTCGAATGGATCATCTGACGGGTAGGTATTGAGCCATTCGAGCGCATGTGGACAAGTCGTCGGAGAGCCTCGACCAGAAACACTCCCGAGCCGCAAGTCAGCTCGACCACAGACTCGTGTCCCGTTAGCCCTTGCATGACCTCATCTAGCACTAATGAGACCGCCGAAATCCTCGTATAGAACGCGCCCATTTTGCTTGCTCTTTTTGAATCAGGACGGTGCTCGGTATGGACGAACTGTTCGTAGATCGCGCTAATCAGAGTGACTGGAATGACATCAAATTGATAAGGGAACAAAGACTGCTGACCAGTGTCGGGATCTGTTGCTGAAAGAAAATCGGCTACGCGCCTCAAGTAGCGGCTGTGAGGAACGTTCTCGGCGGCCGCCTCCGGGAACATATCTCCATCAAATGTATCGCATAGCCATTCAAATAGACTCCTAGTAGCGGAACTATCGCATAGTGCAAATGGTAGCGTTGGCTGAGAGCACACGTGCTGGAGTCGAGCCTCGTCCACTATGTTTCGGTCAATCAGATATTGGACGAATATGCATCTGCCAATCAAGCCCTGAGCGCGGGGGCGATCAAGGCCGTCGTCGATTAGGTCCTTCTTTAGTGCTCCGAGCTCGGATAACAGCTGCTGGTCGACGCTAGTGTGGCGGTTGATCCGTGGTTCACGTTGCCAAAACTGTCCCGTCTCCATGGCCAACCTTCCCGCGAACTGGTCTAGCGCATCCAACGCGGAAGCGCTATTCCCGAAGGTCTTGAGCCGGTTCTCACTTGCGTCGTTCGAAGCCCGCGGGCGCCCGAATCCGTTGTACAGAACTGTGTCATTGGGGGAAATGACCCACAATAACGGTGCCGTGCCTTCGTTCCAGATCTCGTGGCGCCATCGGGCTACTTCGTCATCGGGTGGGTTGGGGTCGGCGTACTTGAAGTAGACCTTGAGGGATGAGTCCCCTTGCCACTGGGCATCTGGACGGAATACGCGGCGACGGTGCCCGGCTTGAGCGTTGTCCCCGAGGTGAACGCCATGGGCACACTGGAGGCCGTCCTCCAGATAGCCGGTTGACCTTAGAACGTGTTGAAGTCCTGTGCTGATCACTTGGAAGTCCTAGGCGAGGTGGCCGAGGCCGGAGATGGGAATCAGTGTCGCCATGGACCGGTGCGAACTCGGGCAGAATCAGCTACGAAGTTTGAGCTACGAAGTTTGTCAGTGTGTTGGTTGAGTTGTTCACCATGCCATCTTAGTGTAGACGATGTGGCCAGAAAGTGGGTTGAAAGCCAGCAGAGCTTGCCCCAGGGTCCGACGGGATTCACTGCAAGGCACGGACAACCCGGTCTAGGGAGCCCGTGATCCAAATTGGGCGGGACAGGCCAGCTCGCCGTTCGCCTCGAATAACCGCAGGTAGTCCCGTCTCGAACTTCCGCCTGCCGTCGATTCGGTGGTATCGTACTGGACCCGCCCACGAAACGTTCCTGCTGGAGCGGCTTAGGCGCAGCAAGTCTTCAGTGAATCGGCCTAGATGCGGGACCGGCCGATAGGCCGACGAGGTCGCTGGACCTGAATCCCTTTTGCGCCTACAACTTCCACGTGGGTGGGCTGAGGGCTCGAAACCTACGCGCCGCTCCCGGGTCGCCCTCGCGGCTTTGAGCGTGTGTCCAAGCGCTGGGGCGGAGGTCGGGTCGCAGACGCAGACATACGCGCTCGGTAGGCTCCTGTCCTGGGAGCGCCGTTAGCGGTTGGCGCGGAAGCTCCGGAGATCCCAACTCGGCTGGCGGTCCAGGCAGAAGTCGGCCATGATCTTGCCGACCACGCTGCAGAACTTGAATCCATGGCCAGAAAAGCCAGCCGCGACAAAAACACCGTTCTCGCCGGGGTGCCTGTCGAGCAAGAAGTGACTGTCTGGACTGTTGGTGAATAGGCAGGCCGCCATCCTGCGCGCCGGTCCGTTGGCGGTCGGAAAGTATTCTGCAACAGCTTCGCGTAGAACCTCCTCGTCCTCGGGGAGGCATTCGCGTTCGACATGGTCGGGATCGTCGACCGGCTGCCGCAAGTGGTGATACTTGCCTATCTTGAATCCTTCGCCCTCGTGGTTCGGGAAGCCATAGAAGCGTCCGAACGGCGACTCAACGTTGAACACAGGGAATCGTTTTGGGGCAAAGTGTTCGGGCGCTAAGGGAGCCGTCCACAGCATGACCTGCCTTTCCGGCCTACACAGGGGTCGCAGGGACCGACTCAGCGTGCCAGTCCAGGAGCCTGCGGCAAGCACGAGGCGCGCGGTCTCGTACTCTCCGGCGTCGGTCTTGACCTTATATCCCCTGGCGCTGCGGCTCCAGCTCAATGCGCGCTCCCCGGTATGGATCTCGGCACCCTCCACCCGGGCGGCGTCCGCGTAAGCCGAGATGGCTACTTCGGAGAGCAGGTACCCGCTTTGGGACTGATAGATCGCCCGCATGGCGGTCGGCAGGCGGTACCCGGGAAACCGGCGATTGACTTCGCTGCCGTCCAGCTGTTCGAAATCCAGTCCGTGTTCTAGGCAGGAATTCCGGGAGCCTACGACCGTCCAACTCCGTTCGGGGCCGATGTCTAGGCCCCCGCAGACCCGGAGAACGGAGATGCCGGTGAGCGCCTCCAGTTCCTTCCAACTCGCATACGCAGAGCGCAGGAGCGGGACGTATTCCGGCCCTTCTGAATACGCGAGGCGGATGATGCGGGTTGAGCCGTGCGACGAGCCGAAGCGGTGCGGGATGCCGAACCGTTCCAAGCCCAGCACTCTGCACCCGCTCCGCGCCAGGTAGTAAACCGTGGCGCTGCCCATCCCGCCCACGCCGATGACGATGGCGTCGTACATCAGCGCGCTCAGAAGCGGTTCCGGGACGCGGCGAAGGCGTGAAGCTCTAGAATCTGCTCCCGGCTCAGCAGCCCTGCGAACGCCGGCATTCCGTTGCCGCCCCGGAGCACCCTTTCGACGAACTCCTCGGCTGCGAGGCGGGTGGGGAAGAGATTCGGACCGCTGCCTCCGCCGGACTTGTGGCAGCCGACGCAGCGGGCGCGGTACAGCCGGGAGGGCTCCTCCGTCGCCTCGAAGGTGTCGGCGTCGGCGCGGGAATGCTGGTCAGTGGCCGAGCCCGGACTGCTGGTCGGTTGCGGCGGGCCAGGCGACTCTATCGGTTCGCCCCCCTCCGTTGGCGGAAAGCCGTATCCCGGCAGCACCCGACCGCCCAGCGTGTGGCCGGGCTCGCCCACTCGCGGCAATCCGCCTCTCAGCACGGTCAGGTTCGTGCCGGGAGCCACCCGCGCAGGCCCGCCGCCATCCAGAGCGAACACCCAGATATTACCCGCCTTCGGCTCTGTGTAGTAGAAGGTCATGTCTCCGCCGATGCCCCCCGAAGGAACGGCTAGGTACTGCATACCGTCAAGTTCGTAGGTGATCGGGCTGCCGATAATGCCCGAGCCTGTCTGGAACTGCCAGAGCAGGGTTCCGGTCCGGGCGTCCAGCGCCATGAAGTAGCCGCGCATGTCGCCCGTGAAGACCAGCCCGCTCGAAGTGGCGAGCGCGCCGGCCCAGAACGGGGCCGGGCTCGTCTGCCGCCAGAGGATCTCGCGGTTGACGACGTCGAACGCGACGAAGTTCCCAGGATTGTCGCTGGTCAGGTACTGTTGGTAGTCTGCGCCAAGGTACCACTCGCCTTCGGTTGGCGGTTCGAATTGGTCTTCTTTCCAGAACTTGTACCCCATCGCCCACTGGTTGGACATGAAGTACATCGTCTGCAACTGCGGGTTGTAGGCGAGGGGCTGCCAATCGATCGAGCCTTCTAAGCTCGGAATGATCGGACCGACTTCCGGGCCGCCCGACTGAGCGACCATGTCCGGGTTTACCTCGGGGCGGCCTGTGTCCGGGTCCAGGCCCAACGTCCAGTTGATGCCTGGCACGATGGGCTCGCCGTAGATGAATCTCCCGTCGGTGCGGTCCAGGGCGTAGAAGAAGCCGTTCTTGTCGTAGTGGAACAGGGCTTTGAGCTGCCCCTCATCGGGGAGCTCGAGGTCGACCAGCACCGGCGTGCTCACGGCATCGTAGTCCCAGCAATCCCAAGGCGTGTACTGGTAACCCCATTTGATCCGGCCGGTGTCGGCGTCTAGGGCGATCGTCGCCGCGGTCCACTTGTTGTCGCCCTTGCGGACCTGGCAATTCCAGGGCGCGGCATTGCCGGTGTTCCAGTACACGAGCTCGAGGCTTGGGTCGTACACGCCGGTTGTCCAGGTCGGACCGCCGCCGTGCTTCCAAGCGTCGCCGGGCCAAGTCTCGTTGCCCGGCTCGCCTGGTCCGGGGATCGTATAGGCCGTCCAGCGCAACTCGCCGGTGCTCGCGTCGAACGCCTTGACGAAGCCCCGGATGCCGAATTCACCGCCGGCGACGCCGGTGAGCACCATGTCCTTCACGACCAGCGGGGCACCGGTGATGCTGTAGCCCTGCCTCCAGTCGATCACCTGGGTCTCCCAGGCGACCTCTCCGGTGCGTCGGCGGAGGGCGACGAGGCGCGCGTCCAGCGTGCCGACAAAGACCAGATCGCCGTAGAGCGCGACTCCGCGGTTGATCGAGCCGCAACAGTAGACGCGCTCGGTCTCCGCCGGAATCTTGGGGTCGTATCGCCAGATCTGCGCGCCGGTGCGGGCGTCAATGGCGAAGACCCTGGAACCGTCGGCGGAAACGTACAGCACGCCTTCGTGGATCAGCGGCGTCGCCTGCAGGCCGCGGTTCTCTCCGCCCGTCGCGAAGACCCACACGGGGTGCAGCCGACCGATGTTGCCCGGATGAATCTGATCGAGCTCCACGTAACGGTGTCCCGAGTAGTCCCTGCTGTACATCAGCCACGCTGCCGTGTTGGCCGCTGCGTTTTCCAGGTCCGCAGAACTCACTGGTTGCGCCGCAGCCGGAGCGGCTAGGGCTGCCACCGCGACGAGGGCTACCGCAACTACTGATCGATGCAAGAGTTGTGTCAGTGCTCTTCCTCTTAACCCATTGAGAATACTAGCAATCTGCAGTGATTCGTGTGACAAGACTCTTGCACCGGTCTGTACCACGTGGAGCAACGATGGTATGGTCTGCACGGTTTTCGCGGTTCAATTCTGGCAGATGACGGCCACCACTGTTGGCCTAGGCGGAACGCGGCCAAGAGGTCTGAGCGGGTCAGGTGGCGCGGCACTGGCAGGGGGCCGGCGTAGGCCAATGGGCCTTGGCTTTAGCTGTCCGTCCCTGTCAGCGGAACTAGCTAGGCCCCGTCCTCAGTGCGGCACGGGCACTTCTCCTCGAATGCCTCCGCTTCGTGGGGTCCGCTGGGTTCCTGCGACGGACCGAACGCCCCCCGGCGACGCGGTCGGGGCCGCGTATCGATTCCGTCGGCCAGCCCGCCTTCGGCTCACGCTCCGCCGACCACTCCCGCTGCCGGGAAGGGTTTTACCTCATGGTCCAGCCAACCGAGTTGAACCGATAAGGCCGGTTCTCATACGTCCTGCCCGGGTGGGGCCATCTCAGGACCGCAAGCGGCCGACCATCCTCCTTGACGATCCGATGCTCAATGGCCATTCGGCAGAAGAATCTCCATCGCGCGGCCATCGCGTCGGCCCGGCTTGCGGCTGCAGCCCTGACGCCGCGCCGTGTCAACCCTCGAATCGCAGGCGGCCTCGACCACCTTCTCGCGTCCTCGCGCGCGACTACGGCACGATCGCGAGCCAGTCATTCCATAGCGTTCTGACCCTCCGCCCGCAGGGGTGGTTCGGCTCGGCAAACTCGCGTCGGGCCGTGGTACTCTCTGCCCGATGGACGCCCACGGGACCGCAAGGATGCTGGCCCCCGTCGGCGGCGATCAGGCGCTTGCCGTCGCCGTGGTTGATGTCGGTGCGCCGCGGCGATGAGGCTTTCGTGGAACGAGATCCGAGCGCGGGCCGCCGACTTCGCCCGCGAATGGGCCGACGCCGTGTACGAGAAGGGCGAGACCCAGAGCTTCTACAACGAGTTCTTCGAGGTCTTCGGCGTCCGGCGGCGCACCGTGGCGCGGTACGAAGAGCATGTCCAGCGGCTCGACAACACCTCTGGCTTCATCGACCTGTTCTGGCCCGGCGTCCTGCTGGTCGAGCAGAAGAGCGCCGGGCGCGACCTGGACGCGGCACGCGATCAGGCGGGCATGTACTTCGACGCCCTGGCGGAACGCGACCGCCCCCGCTACCAGCTTCTGAGCAACTTCCAGACCTTCGAGCTGCTCGACCGCGATGAGGGCGAGGAGACCCGCTTCGCGCTCGCCGACCTGCCGCAGCACGTCGAGAAGTTCGGGTTCATCGTCGGCGTGCAGCGCCGCACGTTCCGCGATCAGGACCCCGTCAACATCGAGGCGTCCGAGCTGATCGCCCGGCTGCACGATGTGCTGAAGGCGTCAGGCTACGACGGTCGCGACCTGGAGCTGTTCCTGGTGCGGACCGTGTTCTGCCTATTCGCTGACGACACGGGCATCTTCGAGCCACGCGACATCTTCCTGGACTTCATCAAGGAGCGTACGGCCCCCGATGGCTCCGACCTCGGTCCGTGGCTTATGCGCCTGTTCCAGGTGCTCGACACGCCGCCCAACCGGCGGCAGGCGAAGCTGGACGAGGACTTGGCGCGGTTCCCGCACGTGAACGGGGACCTGTTCGACGGAGCGGTCCGCATCCCGGACTTCGATGCCGAGATGCGCCGAGCACTGCTCGACGCGGGACAGTTCGACTGGACGGCGATATCGCCGGCCATCTTCGGTGCGCTGTTCCAGTCGGTCATGGAGCCGGCCGACCGGCGCGCCCAAGGGGCGCACTACACGACCGAGAAGAACATCCTGAAGGTGATCGAGCCGCTGTTCCTCGACGACCTGCGGGCTGAGTTCCGGCGGCTTCAGGCCCGTCGGGACGGGCGCATCCTAGTCGATCTGCGGAAGTTCCGGGACAAGCTCGGCTCGCTGCGGCTCTTCGACCCCGCGTGCGGCTGCGGCAACTTCCTCATCATCGCCTACCGCGAGCTTCGGACGCTGGAGATCGACGTGCTGCGGGAGATAGCTGCCAGGGCTTCCGATGCCGATGCTCTATAACGCATTGATACTAAAGGGTTTTACGTCCCGTTCTGGAGCACCTTCCCCTCAGTGTGTCCCCCGTTCCGAAGTCGAAGCCGACGCACCTCACGGACCCGCGGCGGACGGTTCCGGACTACTTCAAGTCGTTGCCCGAATCCTCATCGGCCGAGACCGACCGATGTGAGGGCAACCGCACGTACTCTCGCCCGGAGGCCTCCTGCCTGTCTCGAAGGTCCCTGAACATCGCGTCAACGTCGTAGTTGAACCGCGCGGCGTACGCCTGCCGGATGGCCCGGAGTTCAGCGATGATCGGGTCCGTCTCCCTCGTCTCCATGGTCGTACTCCTCCATGAGTTCATTGGGTGTGCAGATCACCGGCGGTTCGTAGCCCGCCTTGCGGCACGCGCGCTCGATCCGCGACCGCGCGGCGGCGCCCGCGATGTGTCGGAGATTCCACGTGAGCAGGTAGTCGACGCTGTTCACGGGCGGCGATGCCGACGTGCGCTGCATCCGCGGCTGCCTCAGGTGGAAACGCCCCGAGTGCCAGCAGCCTCCGAGTCAGCGACGCGGAGTCCTCCGAGGTATCGAGACGCGTGACCATCTCCAGCGCCGTCAGCCGAGCGCGGGCGGCATCCGCGTCACCTGCCGCAGCTTCCGTCAGCACAAGCTCCGAAGCGACGAGAACAAACCGGTCCGGCGCGGCGCGCCACCACTCCCGCGTCATGGCCTGCTGCGCGGCGACGATCAGGTCGCGTGAAGGCCGTGCCGTCAGGTAGCTGACGATCGAGGTCTCGACGTAAACACTGGGCTTCGTCATGTTCGGACGCCGCCCTGGTCGCTGGACGGCTCGGCGAATGGCTGCGGGAGACCGCCGACGATGCGGACGGTCTCGACGCTCACGTGAACGATCCGCCGAATCGCTGCGACGAGATCCTCGGGTTTCGAGAACCAGCCGTTCGGATCGTTCACGATCCCGCTCTCCCGGTCTCGCCTGACCCGGTAGCGGTCGATGAACCACGCGATGGGCGTGCGGCCGTTGACCACGTAGCCGTGAGCCTCGGCCGGAACGCCCGCCAGCCGGACGTGATCGTTGACGATCAACACGGTCCTGTCACCATCGGCGAAGCGCATGGCCCGCTCCCCGAGTCGGAAGTGACGTGATTGCAGCCCGCCGAGCTGGGCGGCGACGATCTCCAGCGGGTACTCAGCGCAGGTCTCGTAGCCAAGATGCAGGGCCGCCAAATCTCGGCCAGCCTCCGCGAAGGCGCCGAAGTCGGCCGCCATCGGGATCCGCGGCAACGCCTTGGACAGGTCGTTCGCGAACCGCTCGCGGTACTCCGGCGCGTGGAGCACGCCGTAGACGTAATCGAAGATCGTGTCCTTCGTGATCTCGTCGTCCGCGTAGTACTCGCGAAAGGCGAGCAAGGCGGTGTCGGTGACGTTGTCGACGCGTTCCACTTCGGTCTCGAACAGTCCAGTCTCGTCAAAGACACCCCCGTGGGTATCGGGGGTAGGTCCATCGGGGGAAACACTGGCCGAATTCGAGGAAGTGGAGGTCGGGCATGCGGTCGGCGACGAGGACCGAGAACGGCTTGTTGGCGCCGATTCCCGGGACGCAGATGACGCGATTCTCCGCTCGTACCGGTAGCGTGGGCAACACTGGCCCTTCGACACCAACTCCAGGTCCGGCATGGTGTCGACCATGAGAGCCGAGAACCCCTTCGTGGCGCCGATTCCCGGGACGCAGATGGCGCGATTGCCCCCCCCCCCCCCCCCCCCAAGAATCGTGCCAACTTCGCTCACGGTCGGCGGGAAGATGCTGTCCTGCTGGTACTTCCTCTGCGCGAACAGGAAGTCGCCATAGAGGAACTGCTTGACGAATGGCCGGTACTGAGCTTGCAAGACGCTGGCCGCCGAGTACTGGGACGTCCGCCCTCGTCGCAAGTTGCCCTTCAACTCACGATCCCACCGCAGCCCTTGCGAGTGCAATAGCACGGCCTCGTCCACCGTCCGGTGGGGATTCTCCTTCCGAAGCCGGACCGCACCCATGTAGCTGCCCACCATCTTGCGCCCGTTCTCCGCGCAGACTTCAGGAGAGAAGTTGTAAACGTAGGCGTCTCGGCCTGTCTTGTAGCCGTTGCTGAACAGCCGGAAGATCGCCTCGTCAGACTGCCCGGCCTTCGCCGCCTTCGATCCCAGCGGGTAGAGCCCCTGGAACGCCTCGTCGCGCTGGCCGATCCAGTCGTGGTGCCGGTCGGGCGTGATCTCCTGCCAGTCGTCGATGCCGGCAATCGAGCCCGCCTCGCGCAGGACCGCGAGCTTCCCCTCGCGCTTCAGGCAGTCGCCGATGTCTCGGTAGAGGATGCGGCAGCCCTCGTGTGACGCGTTCTGGTTGCGGACCAGGATCGTGATCGCGACCGGCGCGCGGGAGCCCTGGCCGAAGACCTTGCCGCCCTCGCGGCGTGAGCGTTCACCCTGTGTCCGCTGGTTCCCCCGCAGGTTCAGCGCCCAGATGCTGCTGAACTCCTCCGCCAGACACGCCCGCACCCCGGAGTCGACGTTGCCGTCGATCCACGAGCCGTTCGTGACGAAGGCGACGACGCCCTGCTCGCCGATCCGGTCCGACGCCCACCGGATCGCCATCTTGTACGTGTCGTACAGGCTGTTCTTGTTCGTAGACGCGGAGCGAGCCGCGTAGGTGTCCGCCACGCGCCGTTCCAGCTCCGGGTAGTCCACGTTGGGGTTGTCGTCCGCCGAGCTGCGCTGCCCCGCTGACCACGGCGGATTGCCGACGATCACCTGGATCGGCAGCTTCTGCTGGCGCTCGACCCGCTCGCTGTTGTCCGGCAGCCATTCCCTCGGGAACCCGGTCCGCTCGGTGTGCAGGTTGAAGGTGTCGGTCAGCACAATGCCGCCGAACGGCTCGTAGTCGCTGTCGGCTCCCCGCCGGCCGTGAAACGCTTCCTCGACGTGGATCGCCGCGATGTAGTACGCGAGCAGGACGATCTCGTTGGCATGCAACTCCTCGCGGTACTTGCGCTCCAAGTCGTCGTCTCGGACCAGCCCGGACTGAAGCAGCCGGACCAGGAAGATGCCAGTGCCGGTGAACGGGTCCAGCACATGCACACCGGGGTCGCTCAGCGAGCGGCCGAACTCCTCCTTGAGGACGCGGTCGGCGCTATTGAGGATGAAGTCGACGACTTCGACCGGGGTGTAGACGATGCCGAGCCGGTCGGCCTCCTTCTTCAACGCGGTCGTGAAGAACTTCTCGTACAGCTCCATCAGCACGCGCTGGCGTGCCGCGCTGTTGTCGAGCCCGCGCGCCCGCAGACGGACGCTCTCGTAGAAGCCCTCCAGATCGCGCGTCTCGTTCTCGAGCCCGAAGTCGCCGAAGTCCCTGCGCAGCCCATCGAGAGCCTTCGCCACGGGATTGGTTCCGGCGAAGTCGTACCCCTCGAACAGCGCCTCGAAGACCGGCCGCGTCAGGATGTGCTGCGCCATCATGTCGATGGCGCCCTCGCGGGTGATCGACTCGTTGATCGACAGCTTCAACTCGCCGTGGAACTCGTCGTACCACTCCCGCAGCGCGGCGTTCTCGGGGCTGTCGAGCAGCCCCGCGATCCGCAGGACGAGGCGCGAGAAGATGTCGGCGACATCCTTCGCCCATGTCTCCCAGTACTTCCGGTCGCCGCACTTGTCGACGATCTTGGCGTAGATCGCTCCCGGCGGCAGGTCGAGCGGCGCGAACGGAAGGAACTCCGCTACGCCGTGGTCCCCGTCCTCGCCGGTTCCGTGACCGCTGAAGATGATGCGGCTCGTCGGCGTGCGGTTCAGGTCGATCTGGTTGATCTCGGCGTCGAACCGGTCGTCGTGGGAGCGTAGCGCCCGCAGTACGCCCCACACGGCCGCGAACCGCTCGTTGTCGTCGAGCGCCGCGGCCGGGTCGACGCCAGCCGGCACGGCGACCGGCAGCACGATGTAGCCGTACGTCTTGCCCGGTGCCTTCCGCATCGCACGACCAACGGCCTGCACGATGTCGACCTGGCTGTTGCGGGGACTCATGAAGAGCACGGCGTCGAGCGCCGGCACGTCGATCCCCTCGGACAGGCAGCGGGCGTTCGACAGGATGCGGCAGGCACCCTCGGACGCACCCTTCAGCCACTCGATTCGGGCCTTGCGGTCGAGCGCGTGGTGCTGGCCATCGACGTGCCGGGTCTCGCACTGGAGCGCCCCGGCCCGTTCCGCCGCCGGCAACTGCTCGACGGCCTGCGCCACGATGCCATCCCAATGCGCCGCCAGCCGCTTGGAAGACCGGATGGTGTTCGTGAACGCGATCGCTCGACCGAGGGGCCGAATCGCACCGTCGCCGATCGGCCGGTTCTCTGGGTTCTGCAACGCCCTCCAGCAGCCGACGATCTTGGCCGCGTCGTCGAGGTTGATCTCGTCGCCGCCCGACGCCAGATGCGCCTGCAAGGCCGCACCGACGTGCCGCTCCGAGATGGCGAGCACGACGACCTTGTAGTCTGCGAGCAGGTTCTGCGCCACTGCCCGCGAGAACGGCAGGCGGTGAAACTCCGGTCCAAAGGTCGCCTCATCGTCCATCGAGAAGACCTCGACGCTGTGCCTCGCGGCCTTCGTCTTGGCTCCCTCGGTATAGAGGCGCGGCGTCGCCGTCATGTAGAGGCGATGGGAGGCGCGGACCCGCTCGTCGTTATGCACCAGCAGGAACGGTGAGGTCTTGTCGCCGGGGCGTTCGACACCCGTCGTCCGGTGCGCCTCGTCGCAGAGCGCTAGGTCGAACGGCGGTGCCCCACCGTCCTGCGCCCGCTCGACGAGGCGGAGGGACTGGTAGGTGCAGAAGACCACCGTCATGGCGTCCTGCGTCCCGTCCCGCAACGCGTCGCCGACTGCGGTGGGGTCCGTCGTCACCGGAATCTCCAGCTCGCGGAGCGAGGCGTCCTCGTCGTTGCGCCCGGCGCGGGTGTCCGAGCAGATCCCGATGTAGCGGTGCGACACGGTCCGCTGCTCGGCCCACGCCCGCATCGATTGCTGGAACAGCGAGATCGAAGGCACCAGGTAGAGCACCCGCCCGCCGACGCCGGCCATGATCTCGGCGATGCACATGGCCGTGTACGTCTTGCCGGTGCCGCACGCCATGATGAGTTTGCCGCGGTCGTGGTCGTGGAAGCGCCGCACCACGTCCTCTACGGCAGCCCTCTGATGTGGACGTGGACTGAACGGCTCGGGACGCCAACGGAGTGCTTCCGGGTCTTGCCGTTGCAGGTTCGGCCAATCGATGGGTCGGTCGGCGAGGTCGTTGAACCGCACCACCTGGCAGGCCGGCGTCAGGCCCTCGATGGTCTTGACGGCGTTCGGCCCCCACGTGTGGCCGGTATCGATGACCATCCGCCCGGTGAACGGATCCCGCGCCGATGCGGAGATGAACGAGTCGAGAGCGTCCTTCGAAATGCGGGTGCGCGGCGCGTGGAACTTGCACTGAATGGCGCAGCAGCCACCCTCGCGCTCCTCGGCGACCAGATCCACTCCCGTGTCCTGGCCCGTGAAGTCCGCCCGTGTCGCTGCCCATTCGGACCACAGCCAGACATCGGAGAACCGATCCGCGTACAACGGATCTTCACGGAAGTACCGCCTCATGAGGCGCTCGAAGAGCGCCCCCCTCCCGGCCTGCGAACCGGACTCGGCCCGGATCTGGTCAAGGGTCTGCTGAAAGCCGTGTCTCATCGGTACTCTCGCCCGAGGCCCTCCCGGTCGCTGTCTCTGGATGCCCGCGAACACCTTGCGGCAGTCGCGCTCCAAGTGGCGGTCGCGGGTCGCGCCAGCGTTGCGATCATATCGTGGCGGCGCCGGACGGTTGGCCCGCACGCGGCCGGCCGCGGCGATGTGCTCCTTCCAGAATGGAAAATTTCGAGGGGAGCGACGCGGCCCGGCGGGTGTGACGGAGGAACACGTGCCGGGGCCGAAGACCGCAGGTCTTCGGCAGGGTCGCTCCCGAATCCCCCTTCGATCCGTTGCATCGTCACCGGGATTCAGGTCAGATGTGCGGTTCGGGTCGTAGAATCAAGCACTTGCAGGAATGGCACCTGCTACGCCGGGTGCTACACAGGGTGCAACTCGCGCCGGGGAGCCCTGTCGCAGGTCTGGAGCGGCATGATCGAGCTGTCTTGTCCTGTAAGTAGGACAGTCCCTTCGGCGGTTGTTGGCATCCTCGTCGGCTTGGTCCTGCCCTTCAACCTCACGCCCTTCGTCAAGGGTCTGAACCGTGGATCGCCTCGCCGCGGTCGCCGAATTTCGCGGTCCATCTGGCATTGCTGACGAGCAACCGCCCGTGTAGTTGGCTGCGACGACCCGAACGTTTCCGAACGTACCCGAACGTATCGGAACGCACCTGAACTCGTTTGCCTTCAGTCACTTGCAGACATTTGCATGCTACACTGATCGACACCGCACACCACGGAATCGCGGCCGACGGCACGGCCGAAGGCTGCCCGAACGGGAGGCACGATGACGAGACTGCTCACGCTTCGCGAGGTAACCCGGATGACCGCGCTGTCCCGCTCGGCGGTCTACGAGCTGATGGCGGGGTCGAGGTTCCCGAAGCCGATCCGGATCGGGGCTCGCGCCGTCCGCTGGGTCGAGAAGGAGGTGCTCGACTTCATCGCCAGCCGGCCGCGCGGCGGCTCGGAGCGGCCGGCGGCGTAGGGCCATAACCGTGCGCTCCCGGACGCCGGGGTCTGCTCGGCGCTGAGCATCCCGCCGAGAGGCCCGGCGACGGCCGCAGCGACGGCGGGTCCGAACCGGCGCGGCGACGCGCCGTCTCCGCGTGCAGGGTTCGAAGGGGCAGCGCCCCTCGCCAGCCCCCTTGTGTCGGACAAGGGGTATGCTGGCTCATCATCACCAACGGTTGTGATGAGCCAGCCTGTTCTGTCCGCGCTATCTCCTCCTCGCCGGCCGGTTCCTCGTCGTTGCTCTCCGTGATCCTTCATGTTCGCCGTTCCGCTCCCGGTCATCCCGCTCGATCTCCGTGCATCTGATGGCCGTTCGCTCTCTCGTCCGCCTGATCTTCTCGGGCGTCGGTGGTCGAGCGGGGGAGGCAGCAGGTCGGCGGGTTCAGCGATGGTCAGGGTGCTACGGCGCCGGCGATCTCGTGTTTCGCCGGTTCTGCGATCGGACGCTGCTCGCCAGCAAGGTACGCCGCCCAATCGACCATGAGTCGTCGCCGCCGCTCGAACAGGTCCGAGCGGGCGTAGGCCGCCTCTACCTTGTTCTGCACGACATGGGCCAGCGCGGCCTCGACCACCTCGCGCGGGTGGTTCGTCTCCTCGGCCGCCCAATCGCGGAAGGTCGACCGGAATCCGTGAGGCACGGCGGGGACCTCCAGCGTTCTGAGCAGCGCCGACAGGGCCATGTCGTTCATCCGCTTGCCCCTCACGCTCGGGAACACGAGCGGGTTGCCGTCGTCGAGCGTCCGCGCCGCATCGAGGATCTCCTGCGCTCGCCCGCTCAGCGGTACCCGGTGCTCGCGCTTCGCCTTGGTCCGCGTGGCCGGAACGGTCCAGACGTGCTCCTCGGTGTCGATCTCGGCCCACTCGGCCCCACGCACCTCGCCGGACCTCGCGGCGGTCAGCACGAGAAACTCGAACGCCAGCTTGACGACGGGAGCCGCGCCCGACGTCCGCACCGTCTCGACCGTCGCCGCCACGTCGCGATGCGGGAGCGCCGGCCTGTGCCGGACGAGAGCCTGCTGCGGTCCGAGGATCGGCCCGATCCGGCTGCACGGGTTGTCGTCGCGGTAGTTCAACGCGACGGCCCACTCCATGACCGTGCTGATGCGCTGGCGGACCCGCCGCGCCGTCGCCGGCCGCTTGTGCCAGACCTTGCGGAGCGTCTCGACCATGTCGGCGCTCGTCACCTCGGAGACGGGCAGCTTGCCGAGCCGGGGGAAGGCGAAGCGTTCCATGCTCGACAGCCAGTCCTTGCCGTGCTTGGGGTTGCGCCAGCCGGGCCGCATCTGCGCCAGAACCGCCTCGGCGGCGGCGGCGAAGGTCGGCATGCTCTTGAGGCGGCGCTTCTCGGCGAGCGGATCGCTTCCGGCGCGGGCGAGCCTGCGGTTGGCGAGCGCTTGGGCGCGGGCGTCCTTGAGCGGGACGAGCGGGAAGCCGCCGAGCCCGAGTTCGCGGCGCCGGCCGCGGATGGCGAGCCGCTGTACCCAGCTGCGGGTACCGGACGGCTGCACGTCGAGGTAGAGGCCATCGCCGTCGCAGTACCTTCCGGCCTGTGCTACGTTGCGGACGAAGGCGGTCGAGAGCGCGTGGTGCGGCTGCCGGCCGTTGGGCTTGGTGGTCCGGGGGCGATTCGGGAGTTCCATCTCTGCCAGTATTCCCCTCAGTGAATGGCGGATACTGGCGGATCGTACTGGACTGAAACGGCCCTCGTCAAGCCCGAGAATAGGTAGCAATCAACGATTATTCAGTCACTTACGGGCCATACCGGACGGTGTCGGACCGCATCGGATTTCCCGGTATGGTGGACAGGGCTTCAGCCACGCAGCTGGGGCTCGCCGTGCAGTCGGTGGTCGAGGTCGATCAGTTCTACGGCATCGAGATCGGCGAGTTCCCCGCCCGCATCGCAGCCACCGCACTGTGGATGATGGACCACATCATGAACAACCGGCTGAGCCTGGAGTTCGGCCAGACCTACGCGCGGATCCCCATCGAGAAGTCGCCGCACATCCGCTGCGCCGACGCCCTGGAGATCGACTGGGCCGACGTATTGCAGCCCGACGAATGCTCGTACCTGTTCGGCAATCCGCCGTTCGGGGGTTCCAAGTTCCAGTCGTCCGACCAGCGGGCGCAAGTGCGCCGTATCGCCGCGCTCGGTGGCAGCGGCGGGACGCTCGACTACGTGGCCGCTTGGTTCATCCGCGCCGGGGACTACGTGCGGCGCGCACAGCCGGCCGCGGGAGAACGGCCGCCGCGGATCGGCTTCGTGGCGACCAACTCCATCACCCAAGGAGAGCAGGTCGCCCAACTCTGGCCGCTGCTGCTCGACCGCCGCGGACTGGAGATCGCCTTCGCTCACCGGACCTTCGCCTGGGGATCAGACGCACGCGGCAAGGCCCACGTCCACGTGGTCATCATCGGGCTCGACACCGCAGAGCACGCGTCGCGCGAGAAGCGGCTGTTCGCCTACGAGGACATCAAAGGAGAGCCGCTCGAAGGCACCCACGCCGTGATCACGCCGTACCTGTTCGACGGCAGCTCGCTCGCGAATCCGCACCCCGTCGTCCGCGAGGAGAGTAGACCGATGAACGGACTCGTTCAGCTACTCACTGGCTCCCAACCCATCGACGACGGGCACTACATCTTCGATGCGGGAGAACGGCTCGCGTTCCTGGATGCGGAGCCGGACGCCGCGCCGTTCCTGCGCCCTTTCGTCGGAGCCCGCGAGTACCTGCAAGGCGGCGTGCGCTGGATTCTCGCCTTGCATGACGCGCCGCCGGCCACGCTCGCCCGGCTGCCACGCGTTCGAGAGCGGATCGCCGCCGTTCGCGCGTACCGGCGGACCAGCAAGCGTACGTCCACACTGAAGCTGGCTGACACGCCCACGCTGTGGCAGGTGAACGTCCTGCCAACCGCGCCGTTTCTCGTGCTCCCGGAGGTCAGCTCGGAACGGCGAGAGTACCTCCTTGTAGGCTGGCTGGAGCCGCCGACCATCCCCAGCAACAAGCTCCGACTGCTCCCTAGCGCGACCCTCGCCGACTTCGCGCTGCTGACCTCCGCGATGCATATGGCCTGGATGCGGGCAGTGACGGGGCGGCTGGAGAGCCGATACATGTACTCCGTCGGCGTCGTCTACAACACCTTCCCGACGCCGCCCGCCTTCGGGAGCGGCAACGCAGGTTTCTCGGAACTGGGCCCGCTCGCGCAAGCCGTGCTGGATGCCCGCGCCCAACACCAGGACGCGACCTTGGCCGATCTCTACGACCCCGACCTGATGCCGCCGAATCTCCGTAGAGCGCATCAGGCGCTGGATCGCGCCGTCGACCGCCTCTACCGTCGCAGGCGCTTCATGTCCGAGCGTGAGCGAGTCGAGTATCTGTTCGCCCTCTACGAGCGCATGCAAGCCCCAGTGGCTGCCGAGGCGGTCGTCAAGCGCCAAGCACGGCGCAGAGCACGTCGTCCATAGTCGCGGACGCGATGCACGCCATTCTCAAACAATGCAACGAACTGCTCTGGCGTTGACGCGAGAGTGCCAAATTGCTGTGGCTGAGGTTGTATACGGTTGAAACGGAAAGGGTCACCGGCCGTTTGCAGCGCAGCTTCCCCAGATTTCCCGGTGCGCTTGCCACCCCAGAGAATGCTTTTATTGCGAAGAGCCGTCCAGGGCCGCCCGGAAGCGGCCGTGGAGGACCTGGCGGGTAAGACCCTACCGTTGAGGAGCCGGTCCGGGGTCCGCAGCGGTGAGCGCCGGCTGCTCTTCACGCAAGGATCTTTGCCGCAGGCAGTTTCTTATAGAAGTTGCTGGGTTCGTCGAGACGGATGAGTAGGTCTTAGGCTTGGGCGAGATTGGCGAGACGGGTGTAGCCCCGCCAGAGGAGCTCGGTCCCCAGCGGGGCGTCGTGCTGGCGGTCCAAGTAGCCGCCCAGCCGAGCTGTGGCCAGCATGGCGCGCCCGAGATTGTCCGGCGGAGCCCATTCGCGATCCGCGGCGACATCCATCAGCACAGCGAGCTCGGTGTCCGAGAACAGCGTGTCGGGCGGAAGTTCCGGCGTGTCGTTACCCAGCAGTGCCATAACGGTCAGGCGCCAACCGATGACCGCCTTGATCGTCGCCGCGCGCTCGATTCGCACGTCCTGGCGGATGCGTAGGAGTTCGACCTTGCAGCCGGACTTGGGCACGCGGTGCCAGTCCTCGACCTGCCAGCGCAGGCGATACCAATCCAGGACTTGCTTCGCTTGGTCTCGGCCGCGAACCGGCAGGCTCGTCAGCAGCAACCATTCCAGCGGCTCGACCCCGGCGAGTGCCGCCTCCTCCCGCACACATACCTAGGTCAAGTCGAGCGGCTCCCTGCCGGAATTGGCCGCCCGAACCGGCTCCGGCAGGCGCACCGAGCCCCAGCGCGGCGCCACCTGCGCGTCCCCCGTGGCGCGTCCCGCCGAGCCTCGAGGCACTGGGATGGTGCGCTTGCGCCGGTGCCGCCCGCACTCCGTCGAACAGCTCGGGCCCGTCCCGGCCCAGACTGCGGTCGGGCTGGGCCCGCACCAGCAGATCGACCTTGCGGAGGCGGTGCCGCTCAGCGAATAGTTTGAACACCTCCGCCTCGCAGTCCATCACCGTGACCGGCCGGACACCGCGGAGGTGCGGTGCCAACTCGGCGCAGTCACGCAGCCCGCGCACCCGCCACTGCGTCTTGCGCCGCTCGAGAGACCTGCTTGATTCTGGTTGGCCGTCCTAGGCTTCGTACTGGATTAGCGGCACGCCCAACGGCAGGCCCTCCCCGTAAACGACGAACGTCGAGTGCATGTGCAGCCCGTGCATGCCCTTGGAGTTGCAGGTCGTGTCGTTCAGGCCGCGGTCGGCGCAGCGGGAGTGCTCGGAGCGGTGGATGTCGGTGCCGTCTTGGAGACAGAGCACGGCCCGCGCGCGCTGCATGCAGTGCAGGGTGTGGGCACGATGCGGCGCGAGGATGTTGGCCGGGGTCACTGCGGACTCGGCTGGTTGATCGATCAGGCGATAGCAGCCCCTCATCTGCGCTCGGTTGGATTGCGTGGCGGAATGGAGTGAGGCCTGGGGCGCGGCGGCCAGCAGGTCGGCGCATTGCACGAGTCGCCGACTCAGGCGCAAATCGCCTAGCAGGGCGTCGCCGAACTCCCTATCGACCCAACTCGGTTGGTCGAGACCAGCGCCGGGATCCGGCGGCTCGGGAAGGCCGAACTGCTGTCGCCAGTCGGGCCGCAACGGATAGAGGAAGATCGACTTGACTGGCACGGCGGCACCGGTGGGGGCCACGCGGCCGCGGCCAGAGGTGTTGCCGACCTGGATCCAGTTGGCCGCCCTAAAGCTGGTGCCGCCGTAGCGGCTGCGGTCGAAAGACGATCCTGATGGTCGACGAGGGCCCGCTGGCCTCCGCCGTACAGGCCCGCGACCTGCTCCGGATCGTGGGCGAGCTGCGTATCCCGAAGCTGGTGCTGGTCGGAGATTCGAAGCAGTTGGCCGCGGTCGATGCCGGCAAGCCCTTCGCACAGCTCCAGCAGGAGGACATGAAGACCGCCGTCATGGACGAGATCATGCGCCAGCGCGACCCCGACCTGAAGGCCGCCGTCGAGGCGAGCCTCGCGGGCGAAATCGGCAAGGCGTTCGAGAAGCTCGGTTCCAATGTGGCGGAAGTGAACCGCGACAACATCGCGGGGCGCAGTCGCCGCGCGCTGGCTTCGGCAGAGGAGCGCGAACGCACCGGGGTGATGGCCCCGAGCCATGAGCTTCGCGAGGGGATCAGCGCCCATATCCGCGAGCGCCTCGCGCGTGAGGGACGCATCGCGGGCCGATCCTGCAACCGCAGCGGCTGGTGTCGAAGGGCTATACCAATACGGAGAAGGCGCTCGCCTCCAACTACGCCCCGGAGACGTGGTCGCCTTCCATCGTCCCTACAGGCGTCTCGGGGTGGAGAAGGGCGACGAGCCGCGCGTCGAGAGCGTCGACCATAGCAACAAGACCGTGCATCTCGAAGGCCCAGGACGGCTCGACCGTCGCCTGGGAGCCGTCGGAAATCGGCGGGCGGAAGGGCGGCGCCGAGGTCTACCGGATCGAAACCGTCGAGCTCCGTGTCGGCGACCGCATCCGCTGGACGCGGAGCGACAAGGGACTCGGGCTGGTCAACAGCGGCACGGCCGAGATCCTGGGCGTCTGGAACGGGCGGATGACGTTCCTGCTGGAGGAAGGGCGCGAGCTCACGCTTACCCCGGGCGATCCCGCAACCGCGCCACCTCGATTACGCGTGGGCTTCGACCGTGCATGCTTTCCAGTGGCGCGCGGTCGATAACGTGATCGCCGCGATGGAGGCGAACCACCCGCAACTAACCACGGCCAAGGCGTTCTATGTCGAGATCTCCCGCGCCCGCGACCGGGCGCAGCTCGTCACCGACGACGCCCAAGCACTCAAGGAACGGCTCGAAGCCGTGACCGGCGAGCGCATCTCAGCCCTCGAAGGCATCGGGGAGACTATCCGGTCGGAGCGCGAACGCGAGCATGAGAAGGACGGGAAAGAACCGCACGACAGGGACCGGCCAAGCCCCGAGGCATCGACGCCGTCCCCTCTGGAGCGGGGAATCGAGCCGTCAATATCCCGGGACAGGACTCCAGAGCACGAGCCACCTGCCCGCGTGAAGCGTGTCGAGTTGGATCTCGGCATCTGAGCGCTGTTAGTTCGTGCCTCACTTCATATTTATTGGCATTTTTTAGAAGATCTTCACCTTGCCATCAGCGCCGTAATGGTTTCCGGGGGCCTTGATGATGCATTCGATGCAGAATCGGCTCTCTTTCGCGATTGCCGCAGGTTTCTCGTGTAGTCGCAGTCCGGGAAGTTCGAGCAGCCGAGGAAGCGGCCATATCTGCCCATTCTGGTGTTCAGCCAGGCCGTTGCAGAGCGGACAGGCCTCGATTTCTCCGCCACAGTCGCGGCAGCGATAAGCCGCGCCGGACCTGACGGGAAGGCCGTTCCCGCAGCGGGGGCAGGCACGCGCCGTTTGCTCGCAGAGCGGGAAATTCGAGCAGCCGTAGAAGACGCTTCCGGCGCGGGCGTTCTCGCGGCGCTCTAGCCGGCCGCCCATGCATCGCGGACAGGATACGTCGCCTTCCGGCGGACGGCCGAACACCTCGATATCGTAACCGCCCTCGGTTAACTCCATGACGAATTGCGAGGGCGGACCGCCGTCGGCAAGCAGGAAGACCTGCCGTCTCGCCCGGGTGACGGCAACATAGAGAAGGCGTCGTTCCTCGGCGTTCGGATGAGCTTCGGGCGCCGCCAGAACCAGATCGAGCAGCGGATCGTCGGCTATCTCGACGGGAAACCCGTGCTTTCCCGAACACAGACCGAGGACCACCACATAGTCGGCTTCGAGACCCTTCGAGCGATGCACGGTCATCCAGGTGAAGCGAAGGCCCGGATACTGCTTCGGAAGTGCGCCCAGGTTGCGGGGCCGCAGATGCCGGTAGCGGCCCAGCAGCAGTACCTCGGACGTGCCATCGTGTCGGCGGGCATCCTCCGCGATACGGTCGAGGCGCCTCCTTCAGAAGCGAGAGGTCCTGCTCGCCGGGTAGTCCGACGTATACTGCGGGCCGGTCCGACTTCCTCGTCGTGCGGACCGTCTTACGGATTTGCGCCGGGTTGCGCAGCACGAAATCGGTGGCGACTGTGGCAATGCGGTCGGCGCAACGGAACGTGGTTGCGAGATCGATGCGCTCGAACGCGCCGAAATGGTCCCTGAATTCCCGCATGACCGCGATGTCCGAGCCGCCGAACCGGTAGATCGCCTCCCAGTCGTCGCCGACCGCGAACAGTTGGGATCCCGGCGAGCTGTCGAGCAGCGCCTTCAGAAGCCGTGCCCGGGACGGCGAGATGTCCTGAAACTCGTCGACCAGGATGTATCCGAACGGGCTGCGGTAGCGTCCGGTCTCAACGAGATCGGTCGCCCGGTTGATCATGTCGTGGAAGTCGATTTCCCCCGAGCTGGCAAGCGCCTCCTGATAGCGCTCGAAGATCGGACGGAACACCGCAAGGAACGCCTGTGCCCGCTTCCTGTCTCGATGGGTGCCCGTGCGTTCGGCGACATCGGCGAAGGACAGCCGACTGCCCTTGAAGTGCGGCAGGAAGGTTGCCACCAGTCGCGTGAACGGATCGATCCGACCCTGTTGTTTGAGAGAAGCGAACACATCCTCGCGCGGGATCGGCGAAAGCGTCACCCCGTGGGCCGCAAGCTTCTCGGTCAGGTTGTGCAGTAACCTGCCGGCGGCCTGTTCGTGGCTGAAGGTTTCGACAAGAACGGTGCCGTGCTCGGCATGGACGCCGCGCTTCCAGTCCATGTCCAATCGGTATTGCTCCCGATCGACGAATGGCGCCGTGTTCCCCGCGGCGTTGATCCCGAAGTGCTCGATATAGATGCCGTGTTCGGGAAGGTGGAAGTCGGGCTTGTACTGGCGTTTCGCCGAGGTCGCCAAGTCGTGCTCATAGGGGGCTTCGTACTCGTAGGCGATGCCGTTGAGGTAAAGAAAGTTCGCAATCTCGCATTCCTCGAAGCTGCGGACGGTCTCGCCTTTCAGCGAGCGGATGTCGAACTTGCGGATGTAGTCGTGGTACTCGCCCCAGTGTCTGAACTCATGCTCGCTCTTGTATGGCGCGAAACCCTCCCGGAACCATCCGTGCAGCGTGGCCGAGAGTTCCCCGTCGGCGAGCAGATCGGCCACGATTCCCTTGAGCAGGTCGAACAGGGTTCGGTCGTTCTCCGCCGCCGTGGCGAGCGTCGGGCGCTTTCCTTCGGCTTCGCCGATGATCGCCATCCCGAGGCCGTGGAAGGTGCGTACCGTCACGTCGCGCGCGATTGCGGCTCCGAGACGCCTTTCCATCCGCTCTTCCATCTCCCTGCGGGCGTCGCGCGCGAAGGCGAGCAGCAGAAGCTCGGACGGCTTGCGATACCCCTTTCGGACGAGCCAGCCCGTCTTCGCCACGATGACCGAGGTCTTGCCGCTACCGGCCGCGGCGACTACGAGGTTCCGGCGCTCGTCGATGACGACCGCCCTGCGCTGCTCTTCCGTGAGCGGGCGGGCCTCAATCCGGTCGAAGAGTTCGCGCGAGCGGGCCAGCTCGTTGACGACGAACGCCTCGTTGGCCTTCGTCCGCGCCTCGCCCGGTGCTTCCAGAAACTCGAGGATATCCCGCAGCATCCGGATCTCCGGGGCATCCGATAACGCTTCCGGCCACCGCGCCGTGAACCCGCCAGCGGCCGTTTGCGCCTCGGCCTTTAGGTCGCGAATCTCGTCGGCGGTGAGGTGTTTCGGCGGATCGGTCAATGCCGTCAGCCGATCATGCACGGATCGGAGCGTTTCGAGGTGCGGTGCGAGCGTACGGTGCCACCATTCACATCTCGTCGTTTCGAGTGCATCGGCAAGAGCGCTTGCATCCGTTCGGGGCAAGCCCGAGACATGCGTGCTGCCCGCGGTATGGCGGATCCGAACACCGGAATAGAGCCGACCGCCCGCTACATCGACCAATTCCACATCGCCCAACGATATGTCGGTGGAACCAGAACCGAACAGCAGCCGGACCGCTCCGGCGTTCACCGATGCCGCTCTGGCGTGGCGCGGATGCAGGATCGCGAACAGGATCCTGGCCAGCCCGGTTCGTTTTGCCTCGAAAGGGATGCCCACCGTCAACTTCGATGGATGCCCGGGCCGCCCAACACGTGGCGATGTCGCGGGAGTGTCTTTCAACCTTCTTTCCGAGTCATTTCAGTGGGTGGGCGTTTCCGAGGGTACGATGTGCCGAACCGTTCCCAAAAATTCATCGTCGGGCTCGCTCACGTCGGGCCGTCCTCCATCGTCTCCGCCATCACGCGGTGTGTCGCGGCGACGATGTCGTCGAGCTCCTTTTCCCGCCGCGCGTCGAGCATTCGCTCGCGGTTCAGGGTGGCCAGCACGTACGTCAAGCGCCAGGTAGACTCAATGAGCGTGAGCGCTCCGACACGCACGAGTTCGTCGGCCGGGATTCCGTGCCGCACCGCGGCTCGCTCGACAAGAGACCACTCGGAATCCGAGAAGCGGATCTAGGCGGTCAGCCGGCATCGCTCCGCTTCCTGTCCGAGTTGCTTCTCGTTCCAGGATTTTTTTGATCGCTTCTCGCCATGCTTTCTGCCTTTCCCGGATCGCTTCACGGGCCGGCTTCGTCCAATTCCTGCCCGGATACAGCATGTCTGTGCCCGGAACCTGTCGCAACCGGGACCGATCACAAGGTCGCCGGAACCCGACGCGACCTCCCCGCCGGGCCGGTCGCCGCCAAGACCCTCAGGCGGGCCTCTGCGGGGTGTGTTCGAAGCGTGTTCGGACGCTTACGGTCCGCCTGCACAGCGTAACACATGGTCATACGGCGTCCGCCCGAACACGCCCAATCTGGTTGTGTACAGGCGCAGACACGCGCCGACAGGGATGCAAAAAGCGAGGTAGTCGCCAGAGCATACACTCGTTCCGGCATACGTCTGTCGGCTCAAGTCGCTGAAAACGAGCGGGAATATTTCGTCGGTCGCGATGCTCATATTGGCTATGTGGCCCCCCGAGACGAGGTGGGTGATGGTGACGTCGGTGCCGAGGCATCCAATCAGTTCCGCTCTGTTCAGTCCGAAAGCCATGTCCGTGCTCCTTCAGGTCTGGATGATGACGATGGGTCGTGAGCGGCGGGGCCGGGACATCTCTCTCGGGCCCCTGGCCGCTCATTCTCTTGAAGCCCTCCTCTATCTCCGCTCCGCCGGGGCCTCGCGGTCGGGGCAGCGCCGGGCGAGGTCGTCGGCGAGCGCGTCGCGGACCGAACGGGTGTCGATGCCGAGTTCGGCGAGCATGTCCCCGCCCGCAGGGATGACCGGGTCAAAGTCCGAGTCGAACATGTCTGGTCTCCTGTGCCGCGCCCGGCAGCGACGGAGCCCATCTCCCTCTCTTCCACCGGGCGCTTGCCCGGCGCTCGCTTCGCTCCGGCTCGGACCGCGCAGGCGGGAACACTCGGCGGGATGATGCGCGACAGCCCGCCCCGGGGCGGGACGCCGACGATGCGGCGACGCGGTCAGTGCGGAGTGCCGCCGCCCGATGCGCCCGCGCGCAGGCACCGGGCGACGAACGCATTCCACGACTCGCGGTAGCGGTGGCCGAGGCGGCAGTTGAGCCGGTCGCCCAGGCGGTGCCCATCTTCGTCGGTCAGCGTGACCTGCGAGGTGGGGATCGAGGCACCCATGCCCTTGATGACGAGCACGATGCAATGCACGTCCTCTTCCGGGAGTGCCTCGGTGCGGAAGACGAAATCGACCTCGTCGGGCAAGGTGTCGGCGGTCACTGGCCGGACTCCTTTGATTCGTGCGATACCGCCCGCTGG
Source organism: Bryobacterales bacterium (assembly GCA_965213745.1). Lineage (GTDB taxonomy): Bacteria > Acidobacteriota > Terriglobia > Bryobacterales > UBA6623 > VXMF01. The sequence goes on from CBDBZZ010000026.1 coordinate 158,183, forward strand.
CGGCGGAGCGAAGGCCGCAAGACGTTGCCCCGCCGGCTCGTGCTGCGGCATCACTCCCAGGCAGCGATCCCCATGATCGCCGGGGTGTTGGTGATTACCTCAACCCGGTCGCGGGAGCAGCCGGGCGAAGGCGAGTACCAGCGCGACGTCCTCCCAGGAATCGTAGGGGCCGTGCTCGTTGCCCGTCTTGAGGTCGACGACGGTGAACTGCGGGTCGTAGACCGGCATCGCCCGGAAGTACGCCGAGCGCTCCCACGACCGGCGGGCGCACGGCTCGCGCCGGGCGGCCCCCTGCGATGGTTCTCCACAGTCGGTGCATCGCCCCTCGGCGCGGTGTCTGGCGTACTCCTCGCGCCGGGCGGCGTTTTTCCTCGGGTAGCGCGCGGTCTCGGCGACGGCGCAGGGCGCGCACCGCGAGCCGCCGTCGGTCGTGGGTCCGCCGCACGCGCCGCTCTCGACGGGAGGATGCTTGCCGCATCCGGTGCATAGGCCGGTGGCGCGCCGGGCCTCGTCGCGCTTGCGGCTGCGTTCGCGGCCGATGCGCCGCCGGGTCTCCACCTTCCGCCCGCCGTAGAGCTTCCCCTCGGACTTCGCCTTCGCATAGCGTGCCCGCTCACGCGCGCGGCGCTCTTCGGCCTGGCGTCGGTCGGGGGCCCGGGAGCTCTTGCGCGCCCGCTCGGGGTTCCTGCGTGGCAGTCCGACCGCTCTCAGCCGTGCGTCGCGGGCGCGACTCGCCTTGTTAGATTTTTCGCCGCAGGGCTCGCACAGGGTCCGGTCCGGCGCGGGCGGCTGCTTCCCTCACTTCGGGCACAGGCCCTGGGCGGTACGCTCGGCTGTGCGCCGGTGATGGCGGGCGAGGTCGGCGGGCCACCTCTTCTCGGCGCACGGCTCGCATGTGCTTCGATGGGGCGCGGGCGGGCGCTTGCCGCATTTGAGGCAGAGGCCCTTCGCGAGGCGCTCGGCGACTCGCCTGTGGTAGCTCTCCAGGTCGCGCGCGCGTCTGGCCTTGATGTCCTGGTCAGTTATCGTGTTGTCCTCCTTGCCGGGGGTGGAAACCAGGCGAACGACGCCGGGCCGGCGCAGTGTCGGCGGGACGCCCGGGAGAACGCCGCTCAGCCGCGCTGCTTGCGGTCGCACAGGAGCCCGGCGGCCACCATACCCCAGACCTGCATCTCGCCCCGGGTGCGCAAGCCTGTGCAGATGATGATTTTGGTGCAGGCGGGCCGCATCTCCTTCACCGCCATGAGCGTGGCGGTCACGCGGTTCGCCCGGCGCCTCGTCTTCGCCAGTGCCTCGCCGGGCCAGGGGCGGATATGTCCGTCCACGTAAGCTTTGAACCTCTCCACGACGTATCGCTCGTCGGCCAGGCCGCCGTTGAAGAAATGAACCAGGAACGTGTCCGCCGTGTTGCCGGGCATCGCCATCGCTGTCGTCTCCGCTCCGTGGTGCCGGTGGTAGGTGACGGCGGCGGTGCCCTCTCGCCCGGACACCCCGCCCGCCGCCCCGCTTCCGGCCAACCTCTCCTCTTTGAGGTGCGGACCCGCATGGCGGCGACGACAAACGGACCGGCCGTCGAGGCGGGATTGGGATCGGCACGGCGAGGGCCGGGGCACCCGTGCGCCGACCGGCACGCTTCCAGTTTTGGGCAGTGCGCGGCGGAAACGCTCGTCCCTGGCACGAGCGCACGGTCATTGCCCGTTCGCGCGGTTGCGCGCAAAATTGTTCGCGTCTATCGTTGGGCGATGACCGGACGGTAGTTCATCGCGCGGGTCCGGCGGTGGGTGAGGGGCCGGGACCTGCAAGTGCGCTTCGTCGCCTCCGAGGGACCCGGCTCGCACGGAACGCTCTACGCGGGCGGGTGCCGGACGACCGTCAAGGACCGCAAGAAAGAGATCGGCAAGGGCCTGCTCAACAAGATGCTCGCCGACCGCGGGATCGACAGGGACGAGCTTTAGGAGGACCGATGCCCGAGAGTTACAACTATCCCGCTGCCATCGAACGCGACGAGGACGGACGCTATGTCGTCTCGTTTCTGGATTTCGGCTGGGGCGCGACCGATGGCGCGACCCGTGACGAGGCGCTGGCCGAAGCCCGGGATCTGCTGCGTGAGTTGATCGCGGCGACGATGCTCGAGGGCGGGGAACTGCCCGAGCCGTCACCGGCCGGCAAGCGCCGGCCCACGGTCGTCCCGCCGGTGCAGATCGCGCTCAAGGCGGCGCCGTACGATGCCTGGCGCGAAGCCGGGATTTCGCAACGTCGGCTGGCCCGCGAGCTCGACATGGCGGAGAGCGAAGTCCGTCGTACGCTCAACCCGGACCATGCCACCAAGGCGGCGACGATCGACCGGGCGCTTCGTCGGCTAGGCGAGCGGCTCACCGTGACCGTCGGCGAGGCGGCCTGACAGGGCTCTTGAGTTTGTGCCGAGCACCCGCCCGTCCCTGCCGCCGGTGGGCCGGCCATACGTGTGCGTGGACCGCCTCCGCCGTCAGACGGTCGTAGCGCCACCGTGCTTGCCCTCGAGGGCGTTGGTGCCGATACTGTCGGCGACGGGCACCCGCGACACCTTGATCGAAGCGCGCCCCGGTGCGATCGACGGAAGGAAATGGTGCAGCAGGCGGCGGGTCATCACCGCTCCGGTCATCGTGATCAGAGTGTCCAACAGGAGCCGCCAGAGAGCGTCCCAGAGCGCCGGAACTGCAACCGGAGCGCGGTGTTGCGATAGTGTTGACACGCTGCCGGATGGCTGGTAATTGCTCACCTAGGGGAGCAAATTCAGGGGACTGGCATTTAGCCCTCTCGTTCGGGCGGGCTTGCCTTTTTTTGGAGCCCTTCCAAAGCCGCTTCGACTTCCGCCAAGCGGGCCTCTGCCCGCTGTTTGGCCCGTAGCGCGTCCGCTGCCCGCGCATCCGCTTCTCGCCGCGCTTCCGCCTCCTCTCGCAACCGCGCTTCCGCCGCCTGCCGCGCTTCCGCCTCCCGACGCACTTGCTCCTCCGATTCCGCGGGTGTGCGGAGATACTCCTGGGCCGCCCGGTCCCACAGGCGCAACCCGCCCCTCTCGAACCGCAGGTCCAGCCCCAGCACCCGGCTCGCGATCGACAGTGGGCCGGCGCTCGAGCCCTCCCCCGCGCGTCGCTCGTAGCGACCCGCCACCAGTTCGTGCAACTGCAGCCGCGGCCAGTGCAGGCCCCCCTCCGGGTCGTACAGCCAGTACTCCCGCACTCCCATACGCTCGTACAAGTCCCGCTTCTCCCCCGCGTCCCACTTGGCCGTCGACCGCGACGCCACCTCCAGCACAAAGTCCGGTGCCTTGCCCTCCTTCCAGACGAAATACGGTTTCTGGGGGTCGCTGGAGTCCACTCCCAGGGCCACGTACACATCCGGTGCGACGTAACGGTCCGAGCGCCCTTCCGCGTAGAACACCGCTCCATCCACGCCGACGCGCACATCCTTCCGGCCCGCGTAGCGCTGCAGCAGCACGGAGGATATATCGATCAGCGCCACCGCTTGGAGGAAACTCGACGCCATCGGCTCGTCGTCGTCGCAGGGATACTCCACCCCGTCCAGCAGGACCCAGCCGGGCCTGGCGGGACTCCAGACCACCGCCGGCTCTGCGGGCGGAGCCTCCAGGATCGCCTGGTGCGCCAAGCCGCGGCTTGCCTTGCTGGCCGGCATCGGACCCTTCCGGGAGCCTGGCCCCCGCTGCCCGCAGTATACCCCGGCCGGGCTGGGGGACCGGGCCTGGTTCGCACGGTCTTCCGGTCGAGCGGGCCGGTTGGGGGAGTCCGGGCGCTGGCGCGACCCGCCGCTCACCCAGAGAGTCAGCCCCACCGCAGTCGCTGCTAGAAGTCGCTGGTCGGGTCCCTGCGGAGCAGTCTCTGGTAGCTCTGGACCGCGATGCTGCGGCAGGCGCACCCCTCCCAGATCTTCGAATGGCCCGGGGGCCTCTCCAAGTGGCGGTAGGGATAGCCGCCCAGCCCTCCCATTCGCAGCACGGTCCGCCCGGGAAGCTCCGGCGCGGGCAGCCTACGGTCCCGGGCGGAGTCTTGCAACGCCAGGGTCTCGGTGTCCGAGTACAGGATTGCGATGCGGGCGTGTCGCGGCCCAGGAGCGTCATCGCCGTCAGGTGCCAGGCGATGGCCGCCTGGATCTTCGACGTGCGCTCGATCCGGTCCCCCGCGCGGGGTCCGAGAGATTCCACCTTGCGGCCCGCCTTGAGCACTCGGCGCCAGGCCTCGAAGCGCCAGCGCAGGCGTGCGGTTGCGCCAGTGCTTCCGCAAGATTCGGGACAGCCTGCCGCTCTTCGTGACGGACCAGGAGGCACCGTGCGCGAACTACGTCTCGGAGCGGGCGATGCGGCCGAGCACGATCTTCCGCACGCTGACGCACGGCTTCCGGTCGGAGTGGGAGGCGCGGCTCTACGGGTCCGTATGCTCGGTCATCGGCACGGGGCAGCGCAAGGGTCTCAACACTTTCGCAGGCATCCGCGCCGCCCTCGATCAGCGCAGCATCCTCAACCCTCTCTAGTTCCCCTAGGTGAGCAACTACGATGGCTGCGGAGTTCTCCAAAAAATCAACGATTACAACAGGTTACGAGCTAGGAAAGCCCCTGCTCGAATGTTCGGGAAGCACCTCGTTCGCACAGGGCATATCGAAGGAGGGTGGTCGAGGTATCTGGCCACGGGCTAGGACGAACGCTTGGTGGCGGACTACGACGCGGGAATCTCCTTCAGCACCGAGGAATCCCGGCTCGAATGGCAGCGGGCACGGGGGTTCGTCGCACGCATCCGGCGTTGGCAAACGGTTTGAGCGAGCAGGAGCTCGACGATGGCTGAGGCGGTAACAGCCGACGACAGGGATCTGCCCGAGATCCCGGACCGCTGCCCGTGGGAGCGGCCTGCGTCGTATCGGGTCAAGGCGAGGCTGCCCCCACCGGCTGGCGGGTGGACACATCCGGCAGCCCGCCCGAGTCGGCCGCTGCTGGTGCCGAAGATCCACGACGCCGTGGACGCCTGGCGCGACGGCGGCTACGCAGATGCCTCGGACGTCACCCGATGCCTGTTCGCGTACTGGTTCGACGAGGATCACGAGATTGCGGGCTTCGATGCGCCGTTCCGGTTCCACTTCTGCCAGCGCGAGGCGATCGAGACCCTGGCGTGGCTGATGGAGATCGCGGGCTAGGGCGACGCCAAGGTGCTCATCGAAGGCTGTGGCACGATCTACGGGAAGGACTTGGTTTCGCAGAACGTCGAGTTCCAGACCCCGATGGACGGCCAAGGGGGCAACCTCGCCGCTACGTGCCGGAGCTCGGCACGGACGGCGTGCAGGGGCTGCCGCCCGAGGACCTGCGCCGTTTCGCCTTCCAGATGGTGACCCGCTCGGGCAAGACCTGGGCGATGGCGGTAGTGTGGTCCCGTTTCCACCGGCCGCGCGCGCCCGGCTCGGGCCTTACCACCAACTTCCTGGTCGTGGTGCCGAACGTCATCGTGTACCAGCGGTCGGAGAAAGACTTCGCGAACAACCGAATCTTCCACGAGCTGCCGCTGCTCTCTCTGAACACTCACAGGGAATGTAAGGGTCGACAAAGCACCAGGGAGGCAGAGCCTCAGACCAACGAGCATGTAGAGCGGTAGCATCCGCAGAGAGTGGGCTCCGACCGCTGCTCCGCTCTGCGGCGCGTGCGCCGCCGTCATGGTCGCCTGCAGGCGTCGAGGCCGTAAACTGGCCGACGGGGAGCCCGTCGCCCGCAGCCCGCCAGGAGCCTGCCGCGCACCGTCGCCGAGATCCTGTCCGACAGCGTCAGCCTCGAATTCGAGTGCGTCGACCGCCTGGACCTCAACGTGTACGTCCCTTGGCTGCAAACCGGGGGCGGCGTGGCCGCCTTTTTGCGCACTGTCCGCGGCCATGCGGTCCCGTCCACGGTCCCGCTCGCCCCGCTCACCCGCGCCTTCGTCAGCGCCGTCGAGGACTTCGCCGCCCGCGAGGGCGTCGACCTCGTGCGCTTCGCTCCCGGCCAACGCAAGGACGACGAGACCCGCCGCCGCTTGTGAGCCTGGCACGGCGGCGAAGGCGTGCTGTATGTCGGCAAGGCCCAGGAGAGGGCCCGCGTCGTGCGCACATTCAAGGGGCACAACCCGAGATCGGTGCCAGCTACCCGCACCTGGACCTCTCCACGGCCATGGTCAACCAGTACTACTTCTACGCCGTGGACGAGGACTTCGGGCCGTTCTTCCTCAAGTTCTGCTCGTACTTCCCGTTCAACGCCAAGCTGTGCCTGAACGGCCACGAGTTCGTTAAGCGCCAGCTGCGCCAGGTGGGCATCCCGTTTGAGGCACTCGACAACGGCATCCTCAGCTGCCCCGATCCGGAACGCCTGCGGGAGCTCGCCGAGCGCCTGACCGCCGAGCGCATCGAGGCCCTGCTGCGTGAGTGGCTGGCACGCCTGCCGCACCCGTTCACCGCGGACGACCGCCGGCAAGGAACGCTCTACGCTATCTCGATCGTGCCGGCCGAGTTCTCCCTCACGCAGGTGCTGGAGCGGCCGCTGCACGGGCGCGCCTTCTTGGAGGACGTGATCCGCGAAAACCTCGACCTCGGGCGCCCGGACCGCGTGCAGCTGATCTTCGGGCGCCGGATCACCAAGCACACGCCCGTGCGCTTCCGCCCACGGGTGATCACGGAGGGCGTGGAGCCCTCGCTGCACATCAACTCCAAGCGTTCGCGAATCAAGCAGGACCACAAGGAGGGCGGGGCGCTGCGCACTGAGACCACTGTGAACGACACCTGCGACTTCGGCATCGGCCGCAGGCTGGGCAACCTCGAAGCGCTCCAGCGCGTGGGATTCGCCACCAACCGACGTCTGCTCGACGTCCAGAAGCTCAGCCATGACTGCCGTATCGGAGCGGAGGCGTTCGCAGCGTTGCAGGAGCCGCGGGCCGTCGGGACGCAACGGGTGCCCGCGCTGCGCTTCGGCTGCCGCCGGGTGCAGGCCCTGCTGAGCGCCCTTCTGGCGTTCCGGTTGCTGCCGGGTGGCTTCGACAACCGGCGCCTGCGGGAGCATCTCGCCCCGCTGCTGGGCATGGCGGCCGAGGACCTGTCGCCGCACCGCATGAGCTACGACTTGCGGCGGCTGCGGGGGCTGATCGAGCACATCCCGCGCACGCGGCGGTACCGGGTCACCGCCGTCGGCATCCGTGCGGCGCTCTGCCTGCACCGCACCTACGCGTGCGTGCTGCGGCCCGCTCTGTCCGCTGTGAACGATCTGGAAGCGGCCAGCGGCCCCAGACTGGCGCGCACCGTGGCTGCGTTCGACCGCGAATTCGACCGTCTATGGGAGGGCCTCCCGTTGGCCGCATGAACCCAGTCGGCCATCTTCGCAACTTGACTCAAAATCCAATTTTGGTGCCACTCAAGGAGCCTAGTGGGGCCGAGTGCGCCCTGCGCCGGGGCCGCTGCTCGGCCCGTCGAATGTACTATTCTGGCCCTTGGCTGGCCCCTTCGACTGTCGAATGACGGGGCCGCAGGCCGGGGATCCGCTTCACGGCGGCTCAGTCTCCGGTGCCCGGAATCCGACTCTCCGACTCTCTATGCTTTGCCTCGACGACGTCCGTGACTTCGATTCAGCGCTGAAGCTCCGGACTCTGGGCTTTCGCGAGAAGCTTGCCGATTGGCTCGCCCCACACCACCTGACGCTTGCCGAAGCCCGCGTCCACAAGGTGCTCATCCCGATGGTCGGGGTCTACACGCCCGGCTGGCAGGCATTGCCGGCGGTGTCGTGGGCGTTTGTCGAATTGCGGACGAAGGAGGGGCTCGTCGGGACTGGTGAGTGGTCCGTCGACCTCGACGACAAAGCCCGGAGGTGTGTTGCGGAGTTGGAGAATCAGCCAGGGCGGAACCTCCTCGACACCCAGTTCGAGCAGCCACTCTTCATGGCGTGGTGGGATCTCGTCGGCCAGGTTCTTGGCCAGCCGCTGCACCGATTATGGGCGAACCTGTTTGACGTCGACTTCACGCCGCCGGATCTCGTCCCGATGGCAGCCTACACTTGGCAGCGGTTCGCCGACCGTCAGGGCCGCGACGCGATCACCTACGCGACATGGCCGGAGTTCGCTGCCGACCGCGCTCGCGAAGGGTTTCCGGCCATCAAGGTGTCCATGACCGCCTATCAGCCGGAGGACCACATCGATCTAATACACCGGATTCGCGAGGCCGTCGGGCCCGAGACGACGATCCGCATTGATGCCCACGGCACCTGGAACTTCCAGGAGGCGCGCCGGATCCTGCACGCTGTCGAGGACTGCAATCTCGAGTACGCCGAGCAGCCGGTCCACTCGCTGCTGCCCCAGCGGTTCTATCCGGCGCGATCGGTGCTGCCCGCCGAGCGCTTCCCCAGGGGAAGTTACCAAGCGGAGTACTACTACCGCAGGATGACGGAGCTGAGGCGGGAACTGCGGACGCCCCTGTCGTGCCACTGGTGGCCTCCGATCGTTCACCCGCCTGGCGCGGGCCCGATGGCGAACCGTTGGGAGCCGAACTGGAGCCTCCTTGAGCGCTACGAGGGGGCGGATGTGGCCGTACCGGACATCAACCTCGGACCCTGGGGCCTATGGCGCTTCGCGCAGCTGGCCAAATTCATGGGGCTGCACCTAGCGCTGCACAGCAATTTCGAGCTTTGCACGCAGCTGGCGTTCCGCGGCGCGATGGCCTCTGCGCTCCTGTACGAGTCCGAGCGGGCCGGCATTTATATGGGGCGAGCGCCGCGCACTTGCCATCCGATCGATAACGAAACGATCCACGTGAGCGACGATGTCATCGAGGGCGGGCAGTTCGACTGGACCGGAGGGCACCTACTCCTCTCGGACGCGCCTGGGCACGGCCTGAAGCTGGACCCCGAGCGTCTGGAGCGGTACCGCTACACGCCGGAGGCTGTCGCCCCGCACCGCGAACACGCCCGCGAGATCTACGCCAACTACCTGCTCGACCGGCCGCGGCGGACGACGCTGGCGGGCTGGCCCAAGCTGCAGCCCGCCGAGCACTTCGACCGGCATGCGTGGCCCTATCAAGTAGCGGAGATCTTGGGAGCCGAAGAAGGGCAGGATGTCGATGTGGAACTGACCGGGGAGCAAACGGGCTGAGGAGGCAGCAGATGGACGAAGCAAGGAAGGTCGGACTCATCACCGGGGGCGTCGGCGATCTGGGTTACGCCTGCGCCGAGAAGATGGCCGAAATGGGGCTGGACTTGGTTCTGCTCGACATTCGCGGAAACGACGAGAGGGTCGCGGCTCTTGAGGCCCGGGGCAGCCGGGTCCTATACTCGCAGACGGATGTGGCCAGCCGCGAAGCCGTCCAGGAAGCGCTTGAAGAGGTCTGGGAGTCGTTTGGCCGCCTGGACGTCTGCATGTGCAACGCAGGGATATCGATGAACGTGCCGTTCCTCGACTACACCGGCGAGCAGTGGAACCAGCACATGGACATCAATCTCAACGGGTACTTCCATGTGACCCAGGAGGTCGCCAAGCGCTGGGTAGCCGAAGGCAGCAAGGGCAAGATCATCTTCACCGGCTCCTGGGTGCAGGATGTGCCGTACAAGCTCATCGCGCCGTACTGCGTCTCCAAGGCGGGGGTCTGGATGCTGGCCCGCTGCGCGGCGCTCGAGCTGGCTCCGCACGGGATCACCGTGAACGCCATCGCCCCGGGGATCGTGGAGGCGGGCTTGACCGCCAGGGAACTGCGGGATTTTCCGGAGTTTCGCGAGGAGTTCATGAGCCTCATTCCACTGGGCAGGATCCAGCAGGCCGAGGATGTGGCCGATGTCGTCGGCTTCCTCGTCTCGGACGCTTCGAACTACCTCACCGGCACGACCATCACCTGCGACGGAGGGTGCGTGGTGGGTGCCGCGTCGGCCCCCAAATGACCGAACCGCGGCTTGAGGGCATCGTCCCGGTCCTGCCGACGCCGTTCCTGCCGGACGAGTCGCTGGACCTCGACTCGTTGCGGCGGATGGTGGGGTTTTGTGCCCAGCAGGGGTTTCGTGCCGTCTGCCTACCCGCCTACGCGAGCGAGTTCTACAAGCTCAGCCTGGAAGAACGCTACCGGCTCGTCGAAGTAGCGGTCGAAGCGGCGGGCGGCAGGATCCCGGTTGTGGCGCAGTCGAACCACTACGGGGCGCTCCATGCGGCCGAGATCGCTAAGCGCAACGCGGACTTGGGAGCCAGCGTGATCGCGGTGGCCGTGCCTAGGCTCTTTGCCGTCAGCGAGAACGACATCTTTGAATTCCTTGCCACCGTGCTGGAAGCGACTCCGCTGCCGGTGCTCGTCCAGGACTTCAACCCCGGCGGGGTGGCTGTAAGCGCGGACACCGTGAGGCGCCTCAACCGGGTGTACCCGCAGTTCAGGTACCTGAAGCTCGAGGAGCCCTTGATGGCCCCGCGAGTGACCGAGGTGCTGGCGGCGACCGACGGAGCCGTCCAGGTGCTGGAAGGCTGGGGCGGCATGTACTTGTTGGAGGGAGTCGCGGCGGGGGCCTGCGGAGCGATGCCCGGGCTGGGCGTGGCCGACCTTCTGCAGAAGGTGTACGAGCTCGCCGCCGGAGGCGATCTCGAAGCGGCGATGGGCCGGTTTCGGGATGTTCTTCCGTTCATCGTGTTCAGCCTGCAGAATCTGGAGCTGTTCCTGCACATCGAGAAGCAGCTGCTGCAGCGCCGGGGGCTCCTGGCTCACGCAACGGTGAGGAAGGCGACGCTAACCCCCGACCCCAGCACGTCGAGGCACCTGGGGTTTCACGTGGAACACATGCTGCGGGTCTTGGCCAGTCAGGCCGGGTAGCTGTCGTCCCGGACCCTCGAGCACCTCGCCCGCAGTGCCCCGCCGCCTCAGGCGATTGAGCGGGCTGCGCGGCGCACTCGCGTGGAGCCGTTCTCGACCGTGCCGCATGTGCCCACGCCGATTCAGGCGCACCGTTGCCGCTGAACTCGCCTCTGCCGGGGAAGCGGGTCGGCTCGCACTGCCTCGCCCCAGGCACAATCTCTTGGTCCTCGGACCGCCTAGCGGCTGCGCCGTCCACACTCGTTTACACTGGAGAAGCTCTGGGGCCGTACGAGGAGGCTTCGTTCGCACGGATGGCCTCGTGCCCTATGGCGAGAATTGCGCTCTCCCGGCAAGCTCGCCGAAGGAGCCGGAGCTTGCGGATAGACAGGAGGAACAGAGGATGACGTCTGAGTTCGGAACGACGCAGCTTGATGCGCAGCCCTACGTGGGCATCCGTTCGACGACCACGATAGACAAGCTCGGCGAGATCATGGGTCCGCTGTTCGGGGAGGTGTACGGCTACATCCAGCAGCGCGGGCAGCAGCCCACAGGAATGCCTTTCGCGATCTACCACGGGATGGACGGCAAGACGGTCGATGTCGAATGCGGCATGCCCGTCGCCTCGACGATGGACGGCACGGACCGCATCAAGTCTTGCGAGCTGCCGGCCGGCACCACGGCCACGGGCACCCATTTCGGTCCATACGAAGGCCTCCCGAAAACGTGGGAGGCTCTGACGGGGTGGATGAAGTCGCAGGGGCTGGAGGGCACCGGGGCTCCGTGGGAGGTCTACGTCACCGACCCTGCTGCCGAGCCGGATCAGTCCAAGTGGCGCACCGACATCTATTTCCCCGTGCGCTGATTCGTTGACATCCCGTGCCGTGCGGATGCTGCGGCTTCGCTTGGTTGCGATCCGAACCGCTGCCGCCCATGCTGCTGGCTACAGTCTCGTAAGGCGATCGGAGCTCAGGTCGGTACGCTAGCTGCCATCTGGCGGATGCTGGCTTCGACTCGTGCGGTTAGTTGGGAGTATTCCTCACCATCGCGGGCCAAGATAGGCGGCCCGAATGCCACGCGGACCGGACCCCGGCGGGGCCAGGAATCGTGTCGGGACATAACTTCGTACAGACCATGAAGGTGAACCGGCACGACCGGCACCTCGAGCCGGAGCGACATCAGCCCGACCCCCGGTTGAAATGGTTGCAGGGACCCGTTCGGCGTCAGCCTTCCTTCCGGGTAGACGAGAGGACAGAACCCCTTTCCCACGAGTTCCCCGGTGTACCGGAGCGAGTCGCGGACTTGGCCTAGGTCTTGCGACAGGGGGTAGGCATTGAACAGCGCGCAACTGAGGTAGTAGAGCGCCCGCAGCCCGATCCTACGCCCCAGGGCGGGTGTCCCTCCGGCCGGGAAGAAATGCTGCTGGCGAGCGGCCGGTGCCAGCCTCCTCTGCCATTTCGCGGGCAGGGCGGCCGTGAGGGCCAAGGTGTCGAGATGACTTGTGTGGTTCGGGGAGAAAATCACGGGCGGCGCGACACGTCCGAGGTGTTGCAATCCCGCGACAGACAGCGGAATGTAATGGCGGAATAGCGGCACGAACAACCCCCGTCGCATCGCACTGCGCATCGTGGCAACCGGTCGGCTCCGCGCCCAGCGCGGAGGAGCAACGCGTGTTGCCGTGCTCCCCCGCTTAGATTCCCGCGCTCCCGGAGATCCTTGCGGGCGCTCCGGTGCGGGGCTTGCGGCTTGGCCCGCGACCCACGCACGTACCTCTCCGACCGTCGAGAGCGTCGACAAGGCAGTCTCCTCCAGTTGGATCGCGTAGTGATCTTCCAGGGAGACCAACATGTCGATTCGCTCAAGCGAGGACAGCCCGAGGTCCTCCTCCAGGCGCCGGTCGTCTGAGAGGTCTTCACGGCGACGGCGGGTCAGAGACACGAGGACTTCGTCGAGCTTCGAAGTGCCGGGCCGCTCCGGCATCCGAGCCGTCGAGGACAAGCGCTCGGCTACTTTCCGCCTCTGAGTCTTGAAAGTCGACGCCGTGCGCGGAAACTCCTCCTCCGGCCATTCCGACGCGCTCTGGATTCTCTGGTGCGGCTCGAGCCGGCGGTTGACCCTTTCGATGATTCCCGTGAGGTCCTCACCGAGGTCGCCGAATATCAAGGCGGCGTGGATTCTCTCCGAGCTCCCCGGTCCGACCGGGACAACCACGGCGTCTCGCACACCCGCTTCGCACAGGAGCTCGCGCTCGATGTCCTCGGGGTGGACGTTCCTTCCGTCCGCGGTGACGATGACATCCTTCTTGCGCCCTCTGTAGACCAGCCTCCCCTCGGGGTCGCGCTCGCCGATGTCTCCTGTGTGGAACCAGCCGTCCTGGTCAACGACTCGCGAACGGCGGCGGCCCGATTCCAGGTACTCCCCCACGACGCTATCCCCCCGAACGAGGATTTCGCCGTCGTCCGCAATCCGAATCTCCTGGCCTCCGATGACCTCGCCGAGCGTGCCTCGCCGTGCTCGGAACGGATGGTTGACCGACACCACCGGGCTCGTTTCGGTGAGGCCGTAGCCTTGGACCACCAGCAGTCCGACTCGGGACCAGAAGCCCTCCGTCTCGGGGTCCAGCTTCGCCCCGCCAACCACGAAGGCCCAGAATTTGAAGCCGAAAGCCCGATGGATGTCCCGGTGGCGCCACCAACGGCGCAACGGGCCGCCCGGTCTTGCCGGGATCTCCTGGGAGCGAGGATGATGCCGCCCGATTTCGGCCCGCAGGCTGTCGAGAAGCCTAGGCACGCAGACCAAAACCGAAATCCTTTCCCGCCGAACGGTCTCGCGGATCGCGCCCGGGTGCAGTCCGGTCATGAACGCCGCCGAGCCCTCAAGCAGGAGGGGAATGAAGATCCCCATGGCCTGCCCGAACATGTGGCTCAGGGGCAGAAGGTCGAGAATGCGAATGGGCTGGAAGGGCTTGGCCAGCTTCTTGTAGCGGTCAATCTCCCCGCGAATCGGATCGAGGTTCGCGCAAATGTTCCGATGGAGGTGGATCACCCCCTTGGGCTCCGCGGTGGTCCCAGAGGTGTAGATGATTTCGACCACATCGTCGTCGCTCACCGGTGTCGGGGTGAATCGGGGGCCGTTGGGCAGGCTATTGAGCGACTCGATCGCAAACCGCTCCAGAGGCGCGATTGCGCTAGACGCCGAGCCGCTATGGACGAGCAGCGCGGCACCGGTCTGGCTGATGATTCGGCTAACGAAGTCCGGCGAGGATTGACGGTCGAGGGGCACCACCTGGACTCCACGAGACAAGCAGGCCCAGAAGACGGCCACCCACTCGGGGCGGCTGTCCGCCCACAGCACCAGCCGATTTCCAGATTGAATTCCATGACGGTCCAGATAGGCGACGAACCGGCGGATCCCGGCGTTGAGGTCGTTGTAGGACCAATGCCAGGTACGGTATCCATTCCAGAATCGCACCGCCTCCCTGGATCCGAGGCGTTGGATCCGAGGCAGGAGGTCCAGCAGAGTCTCCATCCACAGCCTCTAGTGCATTCTCTGTCGCGGGCGTTGCCGCGGGGCGATCCGCAGCCTGGCGGTGTGCAGGATCATCCTAGCCCAGGCGGGATGTCGCGACCAAGAATGTTTGCTCTCATACCGCCTGCCGTCCAGACTTCGCAGCCGTCCGGGGAAGGTACTGCTGCTCGCCGCGGGAGAATGCTGGGTCGGCAGTGCGCGGAGAATTATCGAGCAATGAAAGATGCTCGGCGGAAGTCCTCCGCCCTGCAGCACGACGCGAGGTTGCGGCGCCTTTTCTCGCGAGCCGTGTTCCAGGACGCGCTCGTCGGAGCCGCCGTGCCTCCGTCCCGCCTGGAGGGCGTCGACTGGAGCCGGACCTTGCGGCTGGGCACCGTCCAGTTGAATGAGCTCCAGCAGGAGCGCCGCAACGACCTGTTCCTGCGGCTGCGCACGCAGGCCGGCGCGGGCTGGCACAGCCTGTACTGACCGGGCCACAAGTCGAGTCCTGAGGATTCAGGCAAGAATATACTGGCTGACCTTCCCGGCTGCGCAGTGCGCCAAGCTGCATGCGATCAACCCGTTCGAACGCCTCCACGGCGAGGTTAAGCGACGCACTCAGGTCGCCCGCATCTTCCCCATGAGAACGCCATCACGCGGCTGCCCGACGCGATCCTCGTCGAGCGGAACGACGCAGGGGCCGGCCCGAGAGCGCGATCCAGGCCTCTGGAAGCCACCGCTCCCGGAAGCGACAATACCACCGTCAAGCTGCCGAGGGTGTTCCGCTGATAGTAGAAAGTCGGCGGCGACGGGCTCCGCCTACCCTACCTTCTGCATCTCGTCCAGGGCACCATCCTTCCCCTCGAGGTGCGCCTGCCGCATCCCCAGATGCCCGCCCCCGGTGCTGCGGTGGTAGTGCTGCTCCGTCTCCCGAAACGTCACCGCCGCCCACCGCACCGCCATTTCCTCGCTCCGTCGGCGACTCGCCCGCTGCGTGCGATGGCGCACCCCCGCGTGCGACGAGTCGCTGCTGCTCGGCGGCGTCCGGCTTCCCTGCCGCCCGCCACATCGCCCGTGTCTGCTCCCGCCGCTCCTGTGGCAGATGGCCCAGCACGTTCCGCAGTTTTTGGTTTCTGCAGCGCCGCACCGGGTGCGACGCCCCGCACACCCGCCCGCTGGCCCCGCGTCACTAGGCTTTCGAGCAAGCCGACGGAAGTCTCGTCGAGGTAGACCACCAGCGCATCCAGTTCGCTCCGGTCCCGTGCGGCCAACTCCCGCAGAACCCGCGTCCCCGCCACGACGGTCGCCCGCGAGACCTCCGCCTGGCCGAGGCCCGCCCGGTCGGCCATGGCCGGCAGCACCGTCGCGTACTGGCGTGTCGCCACGCCGCGTCACCTCCAGCATCCGGTTCGTTAGCCGCCGGTCCGCCTGCCACACCGTATACGCCGGAACTTCCCCCTAGCCCGCCGCGGCGGCCCGCGGCCGCTACTTCCGCAACACCACGCGCTCTGCCTGCGTGCCGTGCCAGCACACCTCCCGGGCAGAGTCGCGGCGTCCTTGCTCCCGGGGGCCCGTCACCTGTGCGGTGCTTCCCCGCAGTCCGGGCTCGAGAGTCGCCCGGCCCCTCCCGTCGAGCGCCCCGGCCCTACCCGCCGGATATTGTGATGAATACCAAGCTCTTACACTACGGAGTGGAACACGATCGACTGGTTGTAATGTAAGATACAATACTGAGTAAACGGTAATGTTTTTCGCACTTATGAAGTGTTCAGTAGCACAAAAAATTCCAAGTGTGAACTCCAAGTTCTGCTCGAAATATCCGACTGATAAAATCGGAGAATTAGGTAGAAATTTAGCTAACCACAGTTGTGGAATGGATGTCCTGTTAGATGCCTTGCTATCCGAATCAGAGCTTATTTTTTGTTGGAGTGTTCTGGAGTGATGATTTTGCAATGGAATCCAGGAGCATGGCTGAGATTGAGGTCTAGGGTCAGTAACGGACATTCAAGAGACTCAGCCACTGCGATATACGAAGAATCGTAGCAGGTAGCATTGTAGCGTAAAGCTCAAATGGGGCTGGGTGGAGGTCTATAGAGAAAAGGTCATCGAAGACACTATTCGCTTCTGAACGGGATAAGTCTCCGTGTATCTCAAGCTTTCGAATCGTATTGAGAGTCCCTGCAATTAGGAGCTCCGGTCCTGCTAGTGATTGTTCTCGAATCATCGATTCCGCCCACACTCCGTGGGGCAAACACACCACGAGTTCTGCTGTAAATACAGACGCATCAACCACTCTCATCATCTACGTCCCTCGTGCAGCGCACTCAAAATTTCGTCTGCTGTGATCTCGAGTTTTGAGACTGATTTTCGTGCATGGATTCGGCATATTACTTCATCCATCGGTGGGCGGGATGCAATTCTTACCAACTCTCGCCGCAGGTATTCCCCCAACGACTGTCCCTTTAATTTTGCTCGATAGGCGAGCTCATTCCGGATCCCATCTGGGACGTCCCGGACTGTCAGCCGAATCGACATAGTTACAGCATACCATGGCACTGTCGCGGCGAGTTGTCCTCTCCAACGAGGTGATCCCTCGTTGCGCCACTCGATGGCTGTCATCAGCCAACCCGACGAGAGGCTAGCTGTGAACTCTGACGGAAGCCCCCTGCGATGCTCCGTGAACACCTCCTCTTGGTCGTCTCAAGGGGTCAGTGGATTCGATTGGATGTCGGGCGACGGGGCAGCCCTCGCTCCGAGTTCGTTGGGTGCGTGCCATGCACAGTTCTAGATTCCCGGATAATTTTCCGAGATGGGGGTTGCGGGGCCGTATGGCTTGAGCGGAGAGCCCGGCGCGGGCCCCTCAGCCCGTCGCCGAGCGACCTAGCCCCCCGCAGGCGCTGCGCACTCTGCCCGCCTAGGTAGAACCCCTGCGGCGCCGCGTGCGAGCGGCACGGCGGATGTTGCAAACCCAGGTCCGTCAGCGGTCCCTGGAACGCAGGCTCCTGCCCCTGCTGGCCGCGGTGCCGCCGCCCCAGCTCCGCCAGCGGCAGCCGGTCGCGGCTCACCGGAATCACCGTGTACACCGGCTCCAGCAGCCGCTGCTGCCCGTCCCAGTCGCGCCGGAGTACCCCGCACACCGGCTCCTCCGGCCATCGGGCCGGCCGGTACACCCCCGCGAGCGCCGCTCCTGGTCCGCCGCATCCAGGGGCTCCCCCTCGTCCTTCCGCAACCCCATCGCGGCCGCCAGGCGCAGGATCGGGGCCTTTTGGCGCGGATCGGTCACGCTCTCGGAATCATCCCAGCCCCGCTGCCGGCAGTAGCTCACCACCCCCCACCCCCCCCCCCCCCCCCCCCCCCAGTAGTTTCTGCGTCTTACTGATGTTTTCATAAGTAATTGCACGAAAAGGCACGGCAAGCCATTGATTCTATTGGTGAGTTGTTTGCAATTACTTTTGGCAAAGGGAGTCCACACGCTGTGGGGGATGTCCAGCGGTCGCTAGATGCCACCTTCCCTGCCTGCGCCGCTAGGTACGCGGGGCCTCCCGGGGAGCTTGCGCCTACCGCAGCAACCGCCGCTCCCAGCTGCAGGACTGCGCCCTCCGGTTCTCCTCCGTCGCCGGACGCACCCCGCCCCTGCCGGCCCCGCGCCTCAAGTTGCCTGGAACTTCTGGGTAATCAGGATGCCTTTAGGCTGGACAGTTCTTCCCCC
Source organism: Bryobacterales bacterium (assembly GCA_965213745.1). Taxonomy (GTDB): domain Bacteria; phylum Acidobacteriota; class Terriglobia; order Bryobacterales; family UBA6623; genus VXMF01. Next base: position 176,199 of record CBDBZZ010000026.1, read on the forward strand.
GGCTGCCAGCCTCTCTTGCTGGAGGCGCAGTGCCATGGCCTCTATGCAGGGCTGTGCCGCGATCTCAGTCAGGAGCTGCCGAAGGTAGACCTGCATCGACTGGCCCTTAGCCTTCGCCCGTGCTTCGAGTTCTTGCTTGACTTCCTCTGGAACTCGCCTAATCGTTACTGAAACTGGCATGCCCCTCAGTATGCCATCGGACCTTGTTTCACCCAAGCGCCCGACTAGTAGTACGATTCCAAAATAAAATATCAATAGACGGGGTGGCCTAGGCGACGGATATCTCGTCCATCTGGGAAGTCCAGCGGTACGCCACGGGATCCTCGTGGACACGGTCGATGTACGCCTCGATCCGCAACTGGAGTTCTTCCTGGGTCTCGACCCGGATCTCCCTGAGCAGGGTGCGCGTCAGCTTCGAGAAGAACGATTCGACCAGGTTCAACCACGATCCGTGTTGGGGTGTGAACACGAACTCGAAGCGGTTGGCGGCGGTCGCCGGATACGCCCGCGTCTCCTGCGCCGTGTGCGCGGAGTGATGGTGGAGCACGACCCGGATCGGCATCCCTGGGGGATAGGCGCCGTCCAGTTGCTGCCAGAACTCCCCGAACTCGCGGCTGCGGTGGCGCTCCCCGACGGCCCGGTGGACGTGCCCGGCGAGCAGGTCCAAGCCCGCCATCAGCGTCAGCGTGCCGAGCCGCTGGTATTCGCAGTCGCGCCCGGTCGAGGTGTGCTGGCCGGGCTGCGGTGCCAGGTCGGGAGCGACCCCGGCGAGGGCTGGGAGGCCCGGCTTCTCGTCGGAGGAGACCTAGGCCGCGAGCGCGGTCTCGGCGCCGGCCTCGCGGAAGACCTGCACCTGCTGGTAGAGCAGCAGGACCTGCTCCCTCCGGGGCTCGCAATCCGGATCGCGCCGCTCCCGGTAGTCCTGGACCTGGTGGGGGCGCAAGCGGTGGGCCCGCAGCAGCTGGCAGACGGTGCCGCGCCCGACGCGGGTCCAGCTGGGATGGCCCGCGGCGACGCAGCGCTCCTGCGCAGGGCGGGCCAGGAGCCGCCAGGCCCGGAGTTCCTCGGGATCGCCGCATGCCTGGGGCTGGGCGCAGGCGACCGCCACGAGCCCCGCCCGGGCTGCGGTCGGGATCCGCGCCGGGCGACCCGGCCGGGCCCAGTCCTCCAGGGCGGCTGCGGCCCCCAGCTGCCAGCCCTTGGCGACGCAGCGTGCGATCTGGGGGCGGTTCGTGCGGGCGAGGGCCGCGACCGACGCGCCGGCGGCGTAGCCGAGCAGGATCTGGGCGCGCTCGACGCGCCGGGCCGGCTCGGTGCGGGAGCGGGAGACGGTCTCGAGCGGGGCCCGCGCCGCGGGGCTCGGGATCACATCGGGGCGCTGCTTCCGGAAGGGCCTGGCACCGTGGGGAGCCCCTGCGGGCAACCCTGCAACCAGCCTAGCTCAACCCCAAGCCAATTGCAACATTATTTTGGAATCGAACTACTAGGTGCCGTCACACCGCCAATTTCCCAAGAATCGGCATGCAGGGCGAATGCGTGTCAGCCTGCAGCCGAAACTAGTAGACCGCCCGCACGGTCTCGTGGTCATCCCGAGGCGGACGGAACCGAAGCCGTCGCGCTCGCCGTCCGGGGTCGCACTCGATTTGCAGTGAGCCGAGCTGCCAGATTGTTCTCGCCGCCCACGTCGGTGAGCCGAAACTCCCGACCTTGGAACGGGTATGTCAGGTTCTTATGGTCCAGCCCCAGCAGCGTGAGGATCGTTGCATGCAGGTCGTGGACATGCATCCTGTCCTGGACAGCATTTAGACCAATCTCGTCTGTCGCACCGATCACTTGGCCCCCCTGCACGCCTCCGCCAGCCATCCACACCGTGAAGCCGTAGGGGTTGTGGTCCCGTCCTGCGCTGTTGCGTGCGCCACCCTCGGCTCCGTCGGTGAACGGCGTGCGTCCGAAATCCCCGCCCCAGATCACAAGAGTCTCGTCGAGCAGCCCGAGTCCCTTGAGGTCCTCAAGCAAGCCCGCGATTGGGCGGTCCACCTGGGCCGCCATCGTTTCGTGGTTGTGATTGATCTGGTTGTGGCCATCCCAGCCCGGGCTAGCTCCGTTGTTGCCGCAGCCGGAATAAAGCTGGATGAATCGGACACCCCTCTCGACCATCCGCCGGGCCAGCAGGCACTGCTTGCCGAACGGTCGCGTTAGCGCGTCGTCCAGGCCGTACAGGGCCTGGGTCGCCGCCGTCTCGCCTGAAATATCCGCCAAGTCGGGCACCGACGACTGCATCTTGAAGGCCAGTTCGTAGGCCGCCATCCGGGCTTCCAACTGGGAGTCGTCGCTCCGGGGCTCCGAGTGCTTGCGATTGAACCATTCGAGCTTTTCGAGCAGCAGCCGCTGACGCTCCGGGTCTGTCCCGTCCGACCGCCGCACATTGAGGATCGGCGGTCCCTCGCTGCGCAGCACGGTTCCCTGGTACATGGCGGGCAGAAACCCGGAGCCGTAGGCTGGCGACCCGGACTTGATGCCGCCATCGAGCATCACTACGTATGCCGGAAGGTCTTCGCTTTCGGAGCCGAGGCCGTAGACTACCCACGATCCCAGGCTGGGTCGGCCGACCTGGGCCCATCCGGTGTTCATCCAGTTCTGGCCGGTGATGTGGGTGAAGCCGTTGTGGTGGCAGGAGCGGATGACCGCTAGATCGTCCGCGTGGCGCCCGACATGCTCAAACAGGTCGGAGACGTCAAGCCCGGACTTGCCGCGCTTGGCGAATGTCCGGGGCGTGCCCAGTAACGGAACCTTGTCCATTTTGGTGAACTGGAAGTCGCGGTTCCGGAACGATTCCGGCACGGGCTGGCCGTCATAGCGCTGCAGCAGGGGTTTTGGGTCGAAGGTGTCAAGATGGCTCGGCCCGCCGTGCATGAACAGGAAGATCACGTTCTTGGCCTTGGCCGGAAGGGGTGCCGGCTTGGCGGCAAACGGATTCGTCCGCGCTGCGGAGAGAGCGTCTCGCGTCAGCAGAAACGCAGCCGCCAACCCGCCGAAGCCGAGGCCTGCCTGTTCCAGAAAGTCCCGTCGCGATTGAGCCTGGATCGTTTGTTCGCAAAGCATGTTGGTCTTCAGTCGATGTAGACGAACTCGTTGAGGTTGAACAGCATCAAGCTGAACTGCTCTGGCCCGCCCCGGGCCAGCAGATCCGCGCCTTGCGCCTGTTCGTCAGGAGTCGGAGGCCGCGCCAGGGTGAGTTCCCACGCCGCTTCCACTTGCTGCTCTGGCGGGCCGAATTGCGCCAGTCGCTCTGCGAGTGCCCGAGCCGAACGGATCATAAAATTGCTGTTGAGCAGCGTAAGGGCCTGCGGTGCCACGGTGGTGACCGCACGGCGGCCGCAGCTGGCGGAGGTGTCCGGGGCGTCGAAGGTCTTGAACATCGGATACGGAAACTGCCGCTTGGCGAAGACATAGATGCTGCGCCGGGCGTGCTCGGCAGGGTCTAGCGACTCGGGCCAGTCGCCTTTGTCCCACATGCCTAGGCGCTCTTCTTCGGACAGCGGCGGCAGGACAGGTCGGCCACCCATCTTCAGGTTCAGTCGCCCAGAAACGGCCAGAACAGCGTCTCGAAGATTCTCAGCGTCGAGACGCCTGCGATTCATGCGCCAGAGGTAGCGGTTCTCGGGATCTGCTGCGGCATTCGCTACCTTAGGTTCCGAAGCGAGGCGATAGGTGCTTGAGAGCATCATCAGCCGATGCATCGCCTTGACGCTCCAACCCCGGGTGACAAATTCGGACGCTAGCCAGTCCAGCAGCAAGGGATGCGATGGAGGCTCGCCCTGGCGGCCGAAGTTGTTCGGCGTTCCGACGATGCCGCGCCCGAAGTGGCCCTGCCAGATCCGGTTCACAATTACTCGGGCCAGCAGCGGATGGGCTGGGTCCGCGAGCCAAGCGGCGAGAGCCGAGCGGCGCTTGGCGCCGACGAACTGTCCCAGGGCGCCGATCGCTTCGGGAAAGCCGGGCTCCACGACCTCCCCGGTTGCTCGCCAATCCCCGCGGTCGGTCAGCCGCACTGGGTATCTCACCTCCGCCCGGCCGAGCACGGTCGCCGTCGGCAGCTCAAACGAGGCGTTCGCCGCAGCTGCGCCGAGCGCCACGATCAGGCTCTGGCGGCGGTCACGCTCCTCGGGCGTGTAGTCCAGCTCAGCAACATAGCCGCCGGGATTCTCCAGCAGCCCTGCTTCGGTGAGCGCGCGCCCGAGCTTGGCGGCCTCGACTTGCTGTTCCACCGTCCGCTCGGGGCGAGGCACGGTGTACGCTGCGACCACTTCCTCGTCGAAGCGCGCCGCGATCTTGTCGATCATGCGCTGCCGCGCCCGGTTGTCAAGGGCCTTCAGAGCGCTCTGGAATTCGAAGACCTTGAGCTGTTTCGGATAGGCTGAGTAGTATCCGAATTCGGACATCTTGTTGACGACCGGAATGCGCCGGATTTCACTTCCCTCGAAGAAGGCCATCAGCCGGTGGTAATCCTTCTGGCCGATGGGATCGAACTTGTGGTCGTGACAGCGGGCGCAACCGAGCGTCAAGCCGAGGAAAGCCTCGCCCGTCACGTCCACGGCGTCAACCAGCCACTCGTACCGCAGTTGGTGGCCGTTCAGAGCCGCCTCGTGGTAGACCGTCCCGACGGTGTATAGGCCTGTCCCAATGCGGGCCTCAAGGTTGCGCCGCTTCTCTTCCGGGATTTCGTAGGAGCCCCGCAGCTCGATGTCGTCGGGCCAAATCTCGTCCGCCGCGAGCTGCTCCCTGACGAAACGGTCGTACGGCTTGTCGTCGTTGAACGATTTGATCACGTAATCGCGGTAGCGCCATGCGTCGCGAAAATAGATATCGGTCTCGAATCCGCCGCTGTCTGCATACCGGACAGCATCGAGCCAGTAGCGCCCCCAGCGCTCGCCATAGCGCTCTGACTCGAGAAGGCGGTCGACGACCTTCGCATAGGCTCTCTCGGAGCGATCGGCCAGGAAAGCCTGCACCTCAGCGGGAGTCGGCGGCAGGCCATGCAGATCGTATGTGGCTCGCCGGATCCAGGTGCGCCGGTCGGCCTCCGAGACAGGGGCGAGGCCCCGATTCCGCAGTTGCTCTGCGACGAACCTGTCCACGGGATTTCGAGCCCAGCCGGACGGATCGGAGGGTGCAGTCGGTCGCTCCACGGGCCGAAACGACCACCATGTGCCGTCGTCCTCGGAAAGGACGCTGTCCGGCCACGCGGCACCGGCATTGATCCACGCTGCGAGGTGCTCGATCTGCTCGGCGTCTAGGGCTGCGCCCTCTGGAGGCATCCTCAATTCGCCGTCCCGCCGGACGGCCCGGATGACCAAACTTGCCTCGGCGTTACCAGGAACCACTGCCGCACCTCGGGATCCTCCGCGCAGCAGGTCGGTGTGCGACCGGAGATCTAGGCCGGAAACGGCGGCTTGGCCGTGGCACGAAGCGCAGTTCTCCCTCAAGATGCGAACAGCCTGCGCCGGGTCTGGGTCTGTCGGTGCTGCCGATGAAGCCAGGGCAATGGCAAAGAGTGCGGCGACTTTACGCATCGGTTTGAGGAGAACCCGGTCCGAGTATACCGACTTAGCGAGGGAGCAAGCCCGTTCGCAAAGGCTCTAGATTCCCGGATAATTCCCCGAGATGGGGATTGCGGGGCCGTAGGGCTTGAGCGGAGAGCCCGGCGCGTTCCGTCCAGTGGTCGTCGCAGATGCCGTAAGCTAGGGTGGGAGCGCTGTCAGGGGACATGGCAAGGGGCCTCTAAAAAATCGAGATGCATCCCCAGAGTGAAATACGCGGCCACCTCAGAGGGCCGTCTAAATCATTGCAAAACAAGCACGTTTCGGATGGCAACCGGAATTTTTACCCGGGAATCAGGGTCAGACAGGTTGTCGGGCGTACCTAGCAGTTCGATTCCAAAATAATGCTGCAATAGGCTTGGGGTTGAGCTAGGCTGGTTGCAGGGTTGCCCGCAGGGGCTCCCCACGGTGCCAGGCCCTGCCGGAAGCAACGCCCCGATTTGATCCTGAGCCCCGCGGCGCGGGCCACGCTTGAGGCCGTCTCCCGCTCCCGCACCGAGCCGGCCCGGCGCGTCGAACGCGCCCAGATCCTGCTCGGCTACGCCGCCGGCGCGTCGGTCGCGGCCGTCGCCCGCACGCTCCGCACGAACTGCCCCCAGATCGAACGCTGCGTCGCCAAGGGCCTGCAGCTGGGGGCCGCAGCCGCCCTGGAAGACTTGGCCCGGCCGGGTCGCCCGGCGCGGATCCCGACCGAAGCCCGGGCGTGGCTCGTGGCGGTCGCCTGCGCCCAGCCCCGGGCATGCGGCTATCCCGAGGAACTCCGGACCTTGCGGCTCCTGGCCCGCCATGCGCGGGAGCGCTGCGTCGCCGCGGGCCATCCCAGCTTGGCCCGCGTCGGGCGCGGCACCGTCTGCCAGCTGCTGCGGGCCCACCGCTTGCGCCCGCACCAGGGCCAGGACTGCCGGGAGCGGCGCGATCCGGATTGCGAGCCCCAGAGGGAGCAGGTCCTGCTGCTCTACCAGCAGGTGCAGGTCTTCCGCGAGGCCGGCGCCGAGACCGGCGAGACCGCGCTCGCGGCCTGGGTCTCCTCCGACGAGAAGCCGGGCAGCCCAGCCCTCGCCGGGGTCGCTCCCGACCTGGCGCCGCAGCCCGGCCAGCACGCCTCGACCGGGCGCGCCTACGCAGACCAGCGGCTCGGCACGCTGACGCTGAGGGCGGGCTGGGACCTGCTCGCCGGGCACGTCCACCGGGCCGTCGCGGAGCGCCCCCGCAGCCGCGAGTTCGGGGAGTTCTGGCGGCAACTGGACGGCGCCTATCCCCCAGGGATGCCGATCCGGGTCGTGCTCGACAAGCACTCCGCGCACACGTCGCAGGAGACGCGGGCGTATCCGGCGACCGTCGCCAACCGCTGCGAGTTCGTGTTTACACCCCAGCACGGAGCGTGGTTGAACCTGGTCGAATCGTTCTTCTCGAAACTGACGCGCACCCTGCTCAGGGAGATCCGGGTCGAGACCCAGGAAGAACTCAAGTTGCGGAGCGAGGCGTACCTCGACCGTGTCAACGAGGGTCCCGTGGCGTACCGCTGGACTTCCCAGATGGACGAGATCTCCGGCGCCTAGGCCACCCCGTCTATTGATATGTTGTTTTGGAATCGTACTACTAGGCAGTTACTGTCCACCTGCTGAATTCATGTTCCTCTAGATACTCGGCGAGAGCATGTTCGAATGCTGGGTAGTATGGTGTCCGTTAGCGGCTGGGGACACTCGGAGTCGAGACGTGTTCGTGGCATTCGTCTCAATGCTTGCACGGGACTACGTCTAGATGCCAATGGGGCTAGCGCCAACTAACCGGGAAGGATCCGTGTGGGCAGGTGCCCCATGCCCCGGCACACAAGCGCAGCCCGGTCGGCCCTGCCAGCCCCTTCAGGACTTCGGGGTGCCAACCCAAGTGTCCGCTGCTGATGAGCGCCTCCAGGTCTGTGGCAATTGGCTTGTCGGCCGCAACAAACCCGACCTACACTCGCATGGGAGGGGAGCAATCGGCAGTTGATCGCTGCAGATCGCAAGTGGCCCCTAGGTTGCCTCGCGGGTCTCGAAATCGCGCTCGAAACCACACCTACCCGACCGCAGCGCAAGACAGCGCTTCCTCTGCACCGTGTGGCCCTGCTTACAACGGGCCTCCGAGCGAACGCCTATGCTTGACCCAAGTCGCGTCCAGCGGCTTACCGATGAGGTCGACCGAGCAGACGGTCCGATCCGCAGGCGGCGATTCCCGTCGCTACTCCTGCCCGGCTGCGAGCCCGAATGGCGCAAGGCCAGTTGCCGCCGACGGTTTGAGGCTGATACGTTGACTGCGTTCCGGTATCCGCAAGTATCGCCGAACGGTTGACCGTGATCCGCTGCACTCCAGAGAACGTCCGTACGATCTGCGAGGGGCTCGATCATCCAGAAGGCCTTTGCTTGACGGCAGACGGGGCCCTGATTGCCGGCGGCGAGTCCGGCCAGATCTACCGAATCGACCAGGCTACCGGGCAATCGCGGGTCCTGGCTCGGACCGGCGGATTCGTTCTAGGAGTCTGCGCGGACGCATCAGGCACTGTGTACGCCTGCGACGCGGACAGGAACGAGGTCCTTCGAGTGGACCCCCACGGTGCTGTTGCGGCAGTCTCGAAGGCCAAACTCGACAATCCCAATGACTGCGTACTGGATGCCGATGGCAATCTGTTCTTCACGGAGTCCGGTACGTACCACCCTCAGCGCCACAGCGGGAGGCTCTGGGTAGTAACCTCCGCCGGAGTTACGCGCTGCTTGCACCCCGGCCCGTTCTGGTTCGCCAACGGCCTGTTCCTCGACACCGGGTCGTCGACGCTGTATCTAGTCGAGAGCACGGCCCCGAGTGTGCTGGCCTTTCGGGTTGATGGCCCCAGCCTTGCGGCTCAGGAGCCGATCAAGCGGTTCCCCTTGCCTCCGGACACCGTACCCGACGGCGTCGCGCTGGACACCGCCGGCAACCTCTTTGTCGCCTTCTACAGCCCCGACCAGATCGGTGTCGTCCGTCCGGGAGGCAGATTCGAGGTTCTGTACCGCGATACCTTGGCCGAATGGATGAACCGCCCCACCAACATCGCCTTGGTTCGTAATGAGATCTACTTTGCCAACTTGGGGGGCTGGCATCTCGGCGCGGTTGAGCACCCGCTGTTCCCCATGCTGCCCGCCATGCCGCAGCGCGGGCCTCAAGCGCCAAAGCACGATGCGGAGCCCGCTGTCGGCTAGACGGCTACGTTGCCCAAGGGCCCCGGCGCATCCCTCGCTCCGACAGAATCTAGATTCCCGGATAATTTCCCGAGATGAGGGTTGCGGGGCCGTCTGGCTTGAGCGGAGAGCCCAGCGCGGGCCCCTCACCCGTCGCCGAGCGACCTGGGCCCGCCGCAGGCGCATTGTGCCAGCCTGCGCCCGCACAGCAGCTGCTGCGCCCCCGGCTCCAGGTGCGCCGATCCCCCCGCGGGCTTCGCGACCCCGACCGCGCCGCTCCAGCCCTAGCCCGGCTCTCTCCGGCTCGCCGCGTGCGAGCGGCGCGGCGGATGCTGCAGGCCCAAGTCCGTCAACGCTCTAAATTCTCGACTGGTTGCGGGAGCTGCCTGAATCCTTTGTGCATGCCGAACCGAACGTCAGAAGGAGCCATCCGCCCGAGAGAGCGCTTCGAGATGCCAGCCCGGGACTGCCGCTCCGGACGGACGAGCCACGCGGCGGATGCTGTGCTGCCGGCGAACGACAGCCCCGCTGTAAGGCTTTGCGGACAGAACGCTGGCAGAGACAAGCAATCCCCTGACGCCGCTTCCGCCCGGCAGGCCGGAGCGCGAGCCGATGCCTCCGGTAGGCCGAGCCCTCCCGCCATGAGCGAAACCGCGCTGGGGTCGGGAGCGGTGCGCTGCCTCGAGCATCGTCAGCGCTACTAATCCGCGATGAGCTGGCCTAGCCGCAACCCTTGAGGAATCGGCAAGGGCTCCGAGCTGGGCGTACACTGGGGGCGACTCGGGGTTGCCGGTGCGGGCTGCGCTGCGGAACATTGGACTGGTGGGAGTCCTCGCCGGCATCTCTGTCGGTACCGCGGTGGGTTCATGCGTGGGGGCCGACGCAGCGATGGCAGCCGCGACCGCCGCTCTCGCCCAAGGGCGCGTCGGCGATGCGGAGCGCCAACTCGCCAATCTCGCCCAATCTCATCCGGCTTGCGCGCCCGCCCTTGTGCTCCTTGCCCAAGTCGCGGCAGGGCGCGGTGAAGCCCGGCAAGCGGAGGAGCTCTTCGTGCGGGCCTGCGAAGCGGCCCCCGGACAGCCTGAGCCCCCGTTCCAGTTCGGCATATTCTATGACAGCCGGCAGCAGCACGGCAGAGCGGCCGAACAGTTCCAGAAGGTGCTGGCGCTGACGCCGGGCGATCCGCAAGCGTACGACTACCTGGCGCTGAGCTTGGAGGCGCTCGGCCAATTCAAGCAAGCCGAGCAGGCGTACCGTTTGGGCTTGGCCAGGAACGAGGGGCAGCGGTTCGATCCGATGCTGCATTACAACTACGGGCGCTTCCTCATGAAGCGGTCACGGCTAGACGAGGCGCAGCGCCATCTCGATCAAGCGGCTGTCCTCGTGCCTGATGTCCGGGCCGTCCATTACGAGAGAGCCAAGCTGGCCGAGAAGCGGGGCGACTTGGACAGAGCTCGTCGGCATGGCGAGCGGGCCCTGGAGCTCGCCGACCCCCAGGCGGTGATTCTCGACCTGCAGGTGTACTATCTGCTGTCACGGGTCTACCGCGACCTCGGTGACGAAGGCCAAGCGGCCAAGTACACCGCCCTGAGCCAAAAGGCCACAGTGCCCCTGAGCGCGAGGAGCCGCAGCGGGCGGTAGGTCGTGTTCGGATTGCCCGCAGCGCCTACTGCAAATACTTCTCCAGCTTGGCTTTCGCGTCTCCGAAGTACTCCCTGAGACGCTCCGTCGGCCCTCCGATTTCGAACACCAAGAGGCCTTGGTAGTCGATCTGCCGTAGCTTGCGAATCAGCCTCGGGTAGTCCACGAACCCATGCACCAGCGGCTTATGCTCAGCCCAGGTGTCCGGCTCGATGTCGTGGACATGCATGTGGAAGAGCTTGTTCCCGAGTTGGTCGATGATGTCGTGGGTGACATCGTTGTAGGCCCGGATCCCCTGCGGCGTGCCTCGCTCGTGCGGCTCGACGCGCGCTAGGAGTTCGGCATAGTTCTTCTGGTGGCCCACATCGATCGTGGCGCCTACGTGCTCATGGTCAATCTCGCGGATTAGACGCACAAAGTCCCGCACCGATTCCGGGTAGCCGGTCTCGATGGCGAGTCTGAACCCCCGGCGGGCGGCTGCATCGCCCCACCGGCGGAATTGGCTGAGCATGATCGGCCACACCTGCTCCAAGGTCGAGTGCGCGGCCCGCTGCACATGGATGTTTGCCACCTCGGCACCCAGGAACGCTGTGGCCTCCAGCGCCGTGTCGATCCGCCGGACGCCGAACTCGGCGGCGGGCTCGAATGGCGAGAAGTAGGGCGTGTCGGTCCACGGCAGATGGGTCGAGATGTACCGGAACCCTTGCAGCGCGTCCTTGATGCGCTGCCTGTGTGCTGCGCCGAGCCGATCAAACTCGAACCCCGGCGGGGTGCCCGGCCGGGCGTCCGGAGAGCCCATGGGATGCATCTCGATGGTTTCGAACCCGAGCTCGCGGAGAATGCCGATGGACCGATAGAGGCCGTAGCCAGGGAAGTACGGGTTTGCGCCGATGATCGCCGGCACGAGGCCGCGCCCGGAGGCGCGGGCTTCTGGCAACGCACCCCCCAAGCTCGCCACGGTTGCTTTGAGGAGCGTCCGTCGAGTCGTTCGCACTGGCGTGGCCTCCCTTGCGCGGTGTCTCTTGAGTCGTTCGCGGAACGGCTTGAGCCGATCGTTCCCCCGCTGCGCTAGGCCCGGGGAACCTCGAAATGATGCAGCACGTTGCGCATGAGGGCCTGCATCTTCGGATCCGCCGACAGCGCCCAGCCCCCGGCGATGCAGCCTGTGTGGAAGACCTTGCCGCCCTGCGGCCGCTCCCAGTAGGTCATCTCCGCAAATACCCCGTGCTCTAGCGGCTCCCAGCGCCCGAAGTAGTCGATGCCCCGGCGGCCCTGATCAATTATCTGGGCGAGTGGCACTAGGTCCGGCGGATCGTCCGGCAGCGTCATTCCGGTCGGGTTCTGCTTGGTGATGGCCCGGATCAGGCTAGGCCGGACGTCGGATTCGTGGCCGCCGACGCGTGGCGGCTTGCCGTCCGGCGCTTGCCCGAAGGACTCTCCTTGGGCTAGTCCGACCCGCTCGGGGGTCGTGAATAGGAAATGCCCCGGGTTCACGGCCCGATAGGCCCCGAAGTACGCCTCTTCGACTGGCCACCATCCGATGCACTCAAGCCCTAGGACCTCCCAAGCCGGCAGTCCGCAGAACCGCATCAGGCTCCCGCGCTGTCCGTCGTGGCTGTGAAAGATCTCGCCGATATGCGCCCCGCGCCGACCGCCGATGTCCATGCCGTGCTTGCGGCATTCCATCGCCGTCCCGTCCTCGTCGTAGGAAACCCGCCAGAACATCGTGTTGCCGCTCATCACGATCGCTGCGCCGCCCGCCCGGAGGAAGTCGTCGACTCCGCGGTAGGCCTCTGCCGACCAGTACTCGCTGTGACCGTTGATGACGACGACTTTGTAGCCGTCGAGCTGACCAGGATCCCGATGCAGGTCGTGATCGCTGGCCACATCGTAGGCGTAGCCGTTTTCTGCCAGCCAGCGGTGCGCGAACAGCTCACCCCGCATCAGGTGGCTGTAGTTTAGGGCCTTCTCGTCCTTGCTGAACACCACATCAGGCCCGGCCGCAGGCCAGGGCAGCTTCATGCCGATCGCGTAGGTCGGCTGCCCCTCGGCGTGGTTGCGGTAGCAGCAGTAGGCCGGAGCGCGCGGGTGCGCGTTCTCCTGGCCGGTGGTTTCCCAGAACCGCTCGGCCGAATTCACCGCGAACGGCGTCGCGCTGTAGGCCTGCCAAGTGTTGGTCGAACACAGCATCAGGATCGGGGCCTTGGGCCGGTCCCGTGCCCGCCGGACCAGGAACGTCACGTGGTAGTCGAGGCGCTTGCCTGCCTTGCGGATCCCGAAGCGCCCCGTGTACACTCCCGATTTCGTGTCGGCCGGGACCCCCGACGCTGTGGGTGGCCGTCCAGCGGCAGTCGTAGAGGTCGTCCGACGCAAACCGCAGACCGTGCCCGCGGGACGGGTCGGCGTTCGGGGCGTAGCTCCGATAGCGGGGTACCTTCTTCGCGTCGAACATCGGTCCGCCGATCATCCAGGTGGCGCGGTTGATGATCCTGCCGACGCGGCCGTTGCCGCTCGCATCGCGGACTCGTGCGCCGCGCTCCTCGTCCAGCGGCCAGCAAGCGAGCGCTCCCCTGCTCGGGGGCCCGGACCCCCGCCGTGCGAAGCGTTCTCGTGCATCTTCCAGCGACAATGCGCGGCCGTACACTGCCGGCATGGCCAGATCCCCGTCAAGGAATAAGCTCGCCTTGCCCCCGACCCCGGCCGCTCCGAGGCGCAGCGGCGCATCGCCGGTTCGCAGTGCATCGCGATTTTTCCAGCTTCCCTGGAACTCCCCGTCCACGAACACCTGGGCAACCTCTCCGCTCCAACTAACCACTACGTGCCGCCACTGCTGGATGTGCAGCGGTACGTGGACTAGATGCCGTCGGCCTAAGAGGAACCCGATCCAGCCGCCCTGCCGAATGAACAGGCCGAACCCTTCGTCTCCGTTGCAGGCGGTCATCAATCCCTGATCGCGCCCCCAGGACCACGGCCGGACCCAGGTCTCCAGCGTCAGGGCTCTGAACTCCCGGTCCCCGAATCCCTTACCGACATGCACGTACGAGCCGATCAGAAGCGATTGGGTTCGCGGTCGTTGCTCCCGGATGGTCGCGAGTGGCTCCGTGCCGTCCAATCGCCCGACCGCAAGGTCGTAAGGCGTATCGCTGCTCACCCGGAAGTCGACGGTTTCGCCCGCCGCAACGCTCCTCTGGGCGTATGCGTGCAATCCCGGCACCTCCGTGGCTTCGTGCGCAGGAATCGAGTCGCTGCCTCGAGCGGGCCAGGAAGAAGAGGTCGCTGTGGCCACGCTAGCCGCTGTCTGCCGCAGGAACTTGCGACGGCCCATGCGTAGCACAGGAGGGATTGTAGCGGAAGAGACCGTGCGCTGCACGCGGGACGGTCGGCAGGGCGCGGCCTCGCGGAAGACCCCACCGACTAGCCTAGAGCGTCGCAGAACACATGCTCCCGCTCCCGCACTCCCGAAGGTCGCCTGCGGCGCGAATCGCAGACTTGGGCAGCCCGAACTCAAGTGCGCCGCTCCTCAAGCCGAATCCGTGCGCCCGACCAAGCTGTCCTCGGCCGACCCTGCCTCGGGGCCCTGTCTTTGCAACACCAACTTCGCAACGCCCCCATCAAGGGATCCCTGGATTGCGAGGTACGGCATACATGCGACGCATCCCCTACTTGTTTTCGGCTCCGAGTCACCGTCGACGCACCTGTGATGCATTTCCTACTAACGTCCACAACATCCACCATCGTGCAAGCAGGAAAAGCTCTTTAAAGCCAAAGAGTCACCGATCATGTGGCTCCTTTCCGCTGGGCGGCTTCCCCGACGAAACGCTGTTGCGGCTGCTTACTACGGCTTGGCCGAGCAGCCCGAACAAGGAGCCGCGGCCATGGCCGACAAACCGCAATCCACCTTCGCCCGGTGCGCCCGCGCCGCCAAGCCTCGCGCCAGGGAGTACGAAATCCGCGACGACATGGTTACCGGCCTCGGTCTCGCTGTGCAACCGAGCGGCGTGCGCACTTTCGTCCTCAACCGCATGGTGCGCGGACGCAGGCGCTACGCTACTGTCGCCAGTGCCGACGCCCCGGGATGCGCAGGGCAAAGGGTACTGCTCGCTCCGGTCATGCTGGTGTGCGGTCTGTGCAGACGTGAAGCTCGGGAACCCCCGTCTGCGCGACCTTCGGCGCACGGCAGCCAGCCAAGCCGTGATGTTGGGCGGTAACCTGCCCCTTGTCGGCGAACTGCCCGGGCACCGTCGACACCGGACCACGGCGAGTTACGCCCACCTCGCCGATTCGCACCTTGTCGGAGCGACAAAAAGAGTTGGGGCAATCATCGCGGCCGCGATGGAGACGTAAGTCCTACGTCTTTTTCGAGGTCCTTAACCCTGAATGATCCTCGCCTTCAAGTGGCGGCAGATCCGACCCCGAGACAATCGGAAGAGCCTCCTGCTGCGAGTGCGCTTTTTGCGCAGCCCGGCGGGTTATGGTCTACACCGCCTCATCCAAGAAACGATGTTGCTCGGGGCTCAGCGGACATTCAGTGCCCTCGCGCTTCCTCGCCTAGGATCCTCCACGAGTGGAGGAAAGATGTCCGAATTCTGCCAAGACTTGCGGGTCAATATTCAACTTCTCGGCAGCAGCCTTGCGCTTCTTCGTTATTCTTCTGGACGAATTCGTCTTTGGAGGGTCTTCGACCATAGACAAGCAGAAATACGCCACGTCGGGAAGTAGGTCCCGGTCAATTCTTCGGCTGCCGTGTGCAGGCTGCAGCGATCCACGACCAGCTGCACTTGCGTGGGAATCTCCCGGACGAGCTTCTCCGGGAATCTCCGGAATGTCCTGGCGGTTGCCCGGCCCTCAGGCACCGTGTCATGGAGCCCGCCGTCCGGGCTGATCGCGGCCAGCCTGGGCAGGCGGAACCGCGTGTTGGCCCCGCCCTCTCCAGGTCCGCCCTGGGACGCAGTGAGAATCAAGGCCGGACTCGTCCGCGCAGACAATCATCGCTCTGAACTTCTAGGCGCGCTGGGCGATTGCGGGGAACTCCCGCTCCTGCCAGCGCCGCCCGTGGCCGGGCCTGGACCGGCAGGCCCGCTCGAGGTTGATCCCAATGAGTTGCACACCGCGGCGGCCAAGCCGAATGGAGCGACGTTTGTGCGGTTACCCATGTTGGCCCCCCAAGACGAACACGCCGGGAGCGTTGCGCAAGCCGACCTTCACCTTCGATCCAAGCACTTACTAATGTTTTCATAAGTAAATGCACGAAAAGTCCCCGCAAGCCATTGATTCTATTGGCGGATTGCTTGCAATTACTTTTGGCAAAATTAGTATACTTGGCGCCAGAAGAGCAAACCATGACCAGTAACCGCCACCGGGCCGCGATGCTCCATCTCGCGATTGTCGCCTCTACGGGAACCTGCCCTCTTGCTGCGCAGAAGCCGAACTTCGTATTCGTCCTAGCGGACGATTTGGGATGGCGGGACCTGAGCAGCTACGGGAGCACATACTACGAGACGCCCCATATCGACCGCCTAGCCGTCCAAGGCGTGCGCTTTACCGACGCTTACACGGCGGGGAACTCTTGCTCGCCGACGCGCGCAAGCATCCTTACGGGCAAGTACCCGGCGTCAACGCACGTGACCGACTGGATTCCCGGCCGGACGCCGCCGGGTGCGAAACTCAATATTCCCAAGTGGACGAACTACCTGCGCCACGACGAATCGACAATTGCCGAAGCGCTCGCAGGGGCTGGTTACGTTACGGCTTCGATCGGCAAGTGGCACCTAGGACAGAAAGGCTGGTGGGCCGAGGATCATGGCTTCCAGTTCAGCTTGGGCGGCAGCCACGCAGGTTCTCACGGCAGCATGTTCCCGCCCTATTGGCCAGCCGAGAAGGTGGCCCGGCTGGGTTGGCGGCCGTTCCCCGACGAACACCCCGGCGAGTATCTGACCGACCGTATCACGCGCGAAGCCGAAGCCTTCCTCGACCGCCACGGAGATCAACCATTCTTTCTCTACCTCTCGCACTACGCGGTTCACACGCGGATTGAGGGCAAGCCGAAGGCCGTGGAGAAGTACCGCAGGAAGCGGCCGAGTGGCTCTCAGAAGAATCCGGAATACGCGGCCATGGTCGAAGGGTTGGATCAGAGTGTCGCTGCCGTCATCGCAAAACTCGAACAGCTGGGGATAGCGGAACGAACCGTCGTCGTTTTTTTCTCCGACAATGGAGGCCTGTCGAAGGACGGCCGCGTTACGTCGAACTTACCGCTTAGAGGAGAGAAAAGCACCGCCTGGGAAGGCGGCGTGCGGGTTCCGCTGATCGTCAAATGGCCGGGGCAGCCGGAAGGTTTAGTTGTTGATGAGCCAGTGATCAGCGTCGACCTGTTCCCGACGATTCTCGAAATTGCTGAGATAGACACGGGGGCGAAAGCAGATGGCAAGAGCTTAACCCCGTTGCTCAAGGGCGACAAGAATTTTCGCCGAGGACCGATCTACTGGCACTACCCGCACTACAACGCTCACACGCCGATCATTACATGCACTCCCTATGGCGCCGTACGGGAGGGTCCGTTCAAGCTAATCGAGTTCTACGAGGACGGCCACACCGAGCTATACGACCTAAGCGAGGATATCGGCGAGACCGACGACCTCGCCGCGATGATGCCGGACAAAGTTCGTGAGCTTCTGGCTAGACTGCATTCCTGGCGCGAGTCGGTGGGGGCGCAGATGCCGACCATCAACCCGAGAGCCGACGCAGCTCGATACCGCGAGTACAAGCAGAAGAGGCTTTGGAAGCCCGTCGACTTATACAAGCAGCAGACAGCGTTCCCTCAGCCATGACCCGTCTACGAGAACGGGCAGTGTCGCTCGGCTGCCAGCAATCGAGAGATGGCGTTAACATGCTATGCGCTAGCGGAAGTTTCCTCTCGAATCGTTCGAACGCAGCTTCAAAACATTGATTAGAAGGCAGTTATCGCACGGCGCGGTGCATTACCGACCGCTGTCGGCGGTGACTTGGTCGAATTCCAGGGCCTGGGCGAGGCCCTGCTGCACGAGGGTCTGCTTCGAGAGCACCGTCGCCAGCCGGGTCATCTTCCCCTTGCCTTGACAGGCCGGGCCGGACGCTCCCGGCCCGCCTACGCAGGGACTGCAGCCGCGAGACGCCGAGCAGGCAGCAGAAAACATGCACGCGGACCTCGCTGTCAGTCCGGTGGTGCATCGGGCCCCGGTCCGGCCTGTGCCCGTTCCCGGGCCTGAGGAAGATGCGCTCGACATGCTGCCGGCCGGCTAGGCCGCGCTGCCGAGGCCCTCGAAGCAGTCCCGGAAGTCCTGCGTGCGGAAGCGCTCGGCGGAGAAGCCCCACAGGCGCGCCAAGACGCTGCGGCGGTACCAGTTCCGCCACCTCGGTCTTGGGGGCGGGGGCGCAGATGCGGTGAAGCGTGGCCAGCAGCACGTAGTGGGTCGCAGAGGGTGCCGGGTAGGTCCAGTTCGACCGCGGTGACCTCAATAGGCAGGGTGGCCTAGGCGACGGAGATCTCGTCCATCTTGGAAGTCCAGCGGTACGCCACGGGATCCTTGTTGACACGGTCGATGTACGCCTCGATCCGCAGCTGGAGTTCTTCCTTGGTCTCGACTCGGATCTCCCTGAGCAGGGTGCGCGTCAGCTTCGAGAAGAACGATTCGACTAGGTTCAACCACGATCCGTGCCTGGGTGTGAACACGAACTCGAAGCGGTTGGCGACGGTCGCCAGATACGCCCGCGTCTCCTGCGCCGTGTGCGCGGAGTGATGGTCGAGCACGACTCGGATCGGAATCCCTGGGGGATAGGCGCCGTCCAGTTGCTGCAAGAACTCCACGAACTCGCGGCTGCGGGGGCGCTCCACGACGGCCCGGTGGACGTGCCCGGTGAGCAGGTCCAAGCCCGCCATCAGCGTCAGCGTGCCGAGCCGCTGGTATTCGTAGGCGCGCCCGGTCGGGGCGTGCTGGCCGGGCTGCGGCGCCAGGTCGGGAGCGATCCCGGCGAGGGCTGGGAGGCCCGGCTTCTCGTCGGAGGAGACCCAGGCCGCGAGCGCGGTCTCGGCGCCGGCCTCGCGGAAGACCTGCACCTGTTGGTAGAGCATCAGGACCTGCTCCATCTTGGGCTCGAAATCTGGATCGCGCCGCTCCAGGCAGTACTGGCCCTGGTGCGGGCGCAAGCGATGGGCCCGCAGCAGCTTGCAGACGGTGCCACGCCCGACGCGGGCCAAGCTGGGATGGCCCGCGGCGACGCAGCGCTCCCGCGCATGGCGGGCCAGGAGCCGCAAGGTCCAGAGTTCCTCGGGATAGCCGAATTCCTGGGGCTTGGCGCAGGCGACCGCCACGAGCCACGCCCGGGCTTCGGTCGGGATCCGCGCCGGCCGGCCCGGCCGGGCCAAGTCCTCCAGGGCGGCTGCGGCCCCCAGCTGCAAGCCCTTGTCGATGCAGCGTTCGATCTTGGGGCGGTTCGTGCGGAGCGTGCGGGCGAGGGCCGAGACCGACGCACCGGCGGCGTAGCCGAGCAGGATCTGGGCGCGCTCGACGCGCCGGGCCGGCTCGGTGCGGGAGCGGGAGACGGTCTCGAGCGTGGCCCGTGCCTCGGGGCTCAGGATCAAATCGGGGCGTTGCTTCCGGAAGGGCATGGCACTGTAACCCTGCAACCAGCGTAGCTCAACCCCAAGCCTATTGCAGCATTATTTTGGAATCGCACTAGTACTGCTCGCGTCAAAAGTCGTGTCCTCAGAATGCAGGCAGGAATATACTGGCAGTCTGCCTCTCGCAAGAAGGCTCGCACCTGTTCCGGAGCTTTTTGCAAAGACTGGCAAGCAGCTTCCAAGTTGTCGCGAAGCTGTGCTTCGGTCTTGCTCGGCTCGCGACCGACCCGCCGCTGGACCAAGGCCCCTAGCAGTTCCGCAGGATTGACTTGCGGCGAGTAGGCCGGCTGAAAGTACAGCTCTACCGCGGCTTGGTTCGCTTTCAGCCACTCCTGGATTGTCCGGGCGCGGTGAATCCTGCAATTGTCCACCGCCAACAGAATCTTCCGGTCTGCTTCCGCTGCGATCCGCTCCAGGAACTCCCGGAAGACCTCCGCCGTGACAGGACCTTCCCGCACTGTGTCATGGAACTGGCCCTCCGGGCTGCTGGCCGCCAGCCGGTGGAGGCGGAAGCGCCCGCTGGCCACCCGCCCGACGGGGGTCTGACCGCACGGGCCCCAGTGCGCCCGGACACGCTCTGCGAAAGCAGGTCAGTAGTAGGTGCGGTTGCCCTTGCGTTTGGCGATGATGCTGGCTATATCAGCAATACAAAGGTAGCATGCCATGGTTTTACCACTAAAAAACCAAAATGAAAATGGAATTACCTGCCCTTGGATATATAGGTAATACAGAAGCTTCCCGCATGGGGAGATGCAATCCACTGAAAAAAAGGGGTTTATCGCTTCGACGCAACGAATTGAGGCGGTCCGATGGCGAACTCGCGACCTAGATGAAGGCGGGACTTGAGGTCCGATGCGACCATGTCGACGGCAAGCTTCCGCTGAAGCTTACGTCCCTTGGCCGGCCTCAGTTTGACGGCTCCTCTTGGCGCTCGCACCTGTGCCGAGCTCTCTGCGCACGGCTTGATCACACCAGCCCGGCCTCCGTCGAGCGGCAACGTAGCCACGCAGGGATCGGGGGACGGTATCGGGACGATCGGGGGTGTTCCGATCGCGGCTCAGATGCGGCAGACCCAACTGAGTTCGCCTCGGTCGAGCGCAACGAGCTTGGTGTCGATGAATACGGTGTCAAGGCCGCATCCCCGCACGGCCTCCGGCCAGTGCGGGGAAGACGAGACGATGAGCGTACCAAAGGGGGGCTCCGGCGCAGCCTGCCCCTCGGTTCGAGAGCCTCACGGCTTCAGCTTGAGCTTTCCGAAATGGATGTGCGTACGCGGCCTAGTCGCAGTTCCGCTGTCCCATACCGCCCGGAAGTCGCCAGGCGCGACCTCGATCAGCGTCGGGTATGAGTTCTTGATGCCCGCATCAAAGAATGTCTTCTGTTCGCTCCAACTGCCGCCGTGAGCTTTGGTCTTGTAGCGCAGCGCCATTCGTCCGCCTTGGCTTTGGGCCGGACCGTCGTTGTAGACGTAGATGTGCGTGCCGTCTGTTGCCTGACCGAAGTAGGCCTTCGACTTGGCATTGTGCAGGTCCGGCTCCTCCTTGGCGACGCTCCAGGTACGGCCGCCGTCGGTGCTGACGCTGGAGTAGGCGCGCGGGGGATTTGTGGTCAGGGCGGAGTTGTCGTAGTCCGCGGTACGCATCACGATCTTGAGCTCGCCGGGGCTGTCGCCAGGGGCCATGTTGCCCTCATGCAGAAAGACGCGAGCCATGGTCGGCTGGGGGATATACGCTTCGAGCTTCCACTCGAGCAGGCTCGTGCTCGAGAGGATGAAGTGGTCGCGCGACCCCCGCGGGTCGTTTTGAAGCGTGTTGCGATGAGCCGGCAGCAGGAAGACGTTCCGTCCGTCGATCTGGGTCTGCACCAGACCCGCGTTGGTGATGAGCGGGCCAGTGTATTCCATGTGCAGCTCAACCTGCGTCCAGCTCCAGCCGCCGTCGGCGGTAAAGGCGCCGACGAGTTGGGATTCCTCGCTGTTCTCAAAGGAGATGGGACAGCGCATCGCAAAACACCAGACGACATCCTGTCCTGGTGCGCGGTAAAGCACCGGATTGGCGTACGCGAACTGGACGGCACCCTGTCTCTCGCGGTGATTGAATATCGGGACTGCTTCCGACCAGGTGTTGCCGTCGTCCCGCGAGATGGCGGCCAGAATGTCGCCCATGTCTTTCTTGCCGTTGACCATCGCGCCGTAAGCGACGATGAGATCACGCTCACGCTCCCCTTGGATGATGAAAGGCTGCCAGACGCGCCATGCGTAGGGGTGTTGCTCGACGCGCCGCACGACGCGGATGTCCGAGACGTCTCCCTTGTGGTGCTGGGTCTCGGCGAGGATGTCCGAACTGCTGAGCAGGATTAGTAGCTGCGCTGCGGCGGCCATCCAAGCTGAGCTGCGAATGCTGTCCCTAAGGGCCATCGCCATAAGGTAGCGCAATGGCAGGGACAGTGTCAGCCTTCGAGCCTGCTCTTGGCCTTGATCGTTTGCCAGCAGTACGTGTTCGCGCCAAGGGGGGTGTGGTCGCAGGAGGCGACAAGGGCCTGCACGCGGCGGGCCCCGAGTGGCATCGCTTGTCGCTGCAGCCCCGCCCGCCCCGCGGCCTGTTGGTGCGTCCGGTCAGGGTCCAGGATCACAGGCACGTCCAACCCGGCGGGTGCCGGGCGCTCGAGGCACCGGAGCAAACCCAGGCACTCCCAGGGGCAGCCCAGTGCGTGGCGGGATGGGGGGCACCGCCATCCCGCTCTGCCGCAGGGCGCGGGGCGCACGCGTCCTAGGCAAGTGCGCAGCGGGTTTCCACCGGCAGGCCAGGATTTACTAATTTTGCCAAAAGTAATTGCAAGCAACCCACCAATAGAATCAATGGCTTGCGGAACCTTTTCGTGCAATTACTTATGAACACATCAGTAAGAGTATCGGCCTATTGTCCATCCATCATGGAGACTGCACTACAGGCCAATCGGCGGGATCAGATACCCTGCGAAACGGTCCGAAGATCGCCGGCGCGGACCGCCGTCAAGACGATCTTCTCGGTCTCGGCGGTGTCTGGCTGCGAGGTTGAGACTCAGCCAGTGATCCAACCCCGGTGGAATCCTGTGACGACCGAGAGCCGCCGCCCGTTGCGCCTGCCCGGCGATGGAACTTCCGGCTTTGTCAGGCCAAGACCTCTCTCACGACCCGAGCGGGATACTGCCCGATCAGGCGCTCGTCGAGACCGTGGACATCGAAGACGAGTCTTTCCGGGTCGAGGCCCAGCAGGTGCAGCATTGTCGCGTGGAAGTCATGCACGCTGACCCGATCCTCGACCGCCTTGTGCCCGATTTCGTCGGTTGCGCCGTGGACATGGCCGCCCTTGACGCCGCCCCCGGCCATCCACAGGCTGAAGCCAGCCGGACCATGGTCGCGGCCTCTCGTGCCCGCCTGCCCGATCTGCGCCAGTGGCATGCGCCCGAACTCCCCGCCCCAGATCACCAGCGTCGAATCCAGCAGGCCCCGCTGCTTGAGATCGCGAATCAGCGCTGCGACGGGCTTGTCCGTCTTCTCGCAGGCGTAGCGCAGCTCGCGGTCTAGGTTCAGATGGTTGTCCCAGATCTGGTATTCAATGAACACCTGCACGAACCGCACGCCGCGCTCGACCATGCGCCGAGCGAGCAGCAGGCGAGCGCCGTACGTTCGTGTGCGCTCGTCGTTCATGCCGTACATGTCCTTGGTCGCCTCGCTCTCCGAGGAGAGGTCGGCGACATCGGTGGCCGCGAGCTGCATGCGGGCCGCGAGCTCGTAGCTCTCGATGCGGGCGTCGAGCTGTGGCTGCCGGGGACGGGTCTCCCGGTGGGCTAGGTTCAGGCGGCGCACCAGGGCCCGCTCAGCCTCCACCAAGGTGCTCGGCAGCTCCTCCTGCCGCTTCAGGTTGAGCACTGGCGGGCCTTCCGCCCGGAACTTGGTGCCCTGGTAGACCTGCGGCAGCCAGCCGGATTGCCAGTTCTGCAGATCGTTGATCGGATAGCCCTTGGGGTCGTCGAGCACGACGTAGCCGGGGAGGTTGTCGTTCTCGGTGCCCAGGCCGTAGACCACCCAAGCCCCCAGGGCCGGGCGCCCCGGCAGCGTGCGCCCGGAATGCATCAAGTACAGGGAAGGCTCGTGGTTGAAATGCTCGCCGTGCATCGAGCGCACGAGCGTGATCTCGTCGGCCACGCTGCCCAGGCCGGGCAGCAGCTCGGACAGCTCCATGCCGCACTCCCCGCGCCTGTGGAACTTGTACGGCGAGGGCATCAAGGTGCCGATCTCGTCGGTGAACTCGATCTGGTTCACAATGTCCCGCGGTGCCGCCGCCCCGGCGTGCTTCTCCAGTTCCGGTTTCGGGTCGAACAAGTCGACTTGGCTGGGCCCACCGTTCATGAACAGATGGATCACGGATTTCGCCCGCGGCGCGAAGTGCGGCGCTCGGGGCTTCTGGTCGTAAGTCGTTCGGGTGGAAGCTCCTAGGTCCCGTTCCAGCAGGTAGGCCAGCGCGGCCCCGTGGAGCCCGCTGCCGATTCGGGAAAAGAAGTCGCGGCGGTTCGGTCGCGTCATGGGATGCCTCAGTCGATGTATAGGAAGTCGGCGGAGTTGAGCAGGGCGTGCGCCAGCGACCCGAGCGCCATCCACCGTGCCGTCGGCTGCCTGGGGCCGGCGTGCCGCGTCTCCTCCAGATGGGCCCGCCAATGCATCTGTAGGCCGTCGAGGTCCGCTAGCGCCGCCTGAGCCTCGGCGCCGGTCGGCGGTCGCGACAGAACCCGGGTGTAGAGTGCCCGCACCTGCGCCTCGGCCTGTCCGGGCAACTCATCGATTACCCGGCCGGCCAGATACCTGGCGTGGCCCAGCGTGGCTGTGCCGTTCATCATCTGCAGTGCTTGCGGGGCGACATTGGACTGGCGGCGCTCCGTGCAGTTGGGTGACAATTGCGGTGCGTCGAAGACCTCCAGCAGGGTGATCGGCAGACGCCGCTTCTTCAGGACATAGATCGCGCGGCGCCAGCCCGATTCGGTGGAGTCCGGGACGACCTCCCCGTTCTCCTGCTTGGTGGCGCGGGTCGGCCGGCCGAAGCGGGTGGGGTCCAGCCTGCCGGTCACGCGGAGTATGGAGTCGTGCAGCACCTCGGCGTCCATGCGGCGCAGGGGCATCCGCGAGAGCAGCAGGTTCTCGGGGTCCGCGGAGGCGGCGGACGGATCCACATCGGAAGACTGCCTGTAGGCGGACGAAGTCATCATCAGGCGGTGCATCGCCTTGAGGCTCCAGCCGCGGCGGATGAACTCGGTGGCCAGCCAGTCCAGCAGTTCCGGGTGGGTCGGTGCCGCTCCAGTGCGCCCGAAGTTCGCCGGCGTAGCGACGAGGCCGCGTGAGAAGTGGTTCAGCCAGAGGCGGTTGACCATCACGCGGGCGGTGAGCGGATGGTCCGGCTGCGTGAGCCAGCGAGCGAACGCCAGCCGGTTGCCGCTCGTGCCCTCGCGCGGCTGGACGGGTTCGTACGGCTCCAGCTTGGCCGCGAGCATCCGGGGCACGCCGGGCCACACCTGCCGTCCCAGCGCTTGGGCGTCGCCGCGCTGCAGGAGATAAGTCGCCGAGGGCTGGCCTCCCATGTCGAACACGGCGCGGATCTTGGGCAGGGGCACCAGCTTCTTCTGGAGATCCTTGATGCGGGTGTTCAAGGGCCCGGCCGTGTCCTTCAGTTCAGGGAAGGCCTCGGCAATCTGGTGCCATTCCCCGTCGGCGTTCGGCACCCGCAGCAGATCCTTGTATGTTTTGGCGAGCCTCTTCTGGGCGGCGGTGCGCTTCTCGTGCGGCGTGTGCGCGACCTCCCGCAGGGACGCCCTCAGGGCTGCGGGGATATCCGCGAGGCGCCGCTCGAGCTCCCGCTCGAAGTGCGGGTTCACCAAGGCGCGGAACTCGGCCTGCAGGGACTCGATCTTGGCCTCCAGCGGGGCGTTGGAGGCCTCGGCCTCCTGACGGTCGGCCTCCACGCCCATATCCAGAAAGCGCTCAGTCGGCGGCAGCCAGTCGTGCGGGTCGAGCGCGGACTGGAAGATCGCGCTCAGACTGTAGTACTCGCGCTGCGACAGCGGGTCGTACTTGTGGTCGTGGCAGCGGGCGCAGCCGACCGTCACACCCATCACGGTCGAGCTCAGGACCTGCAGCTCGTCGGCGACCACATTGAACTTCTCGGCGAGCGACCCGGTGGCGCTGCCGTAGGTGCCGTCCGGAGTCAAACGGAGGAAGCCGGTGGCCGCTAGCGTGTCAACCGCTTCTTGCGTAACTTGCCCGGCGTTCTTGTAATCGACGAGCTCGTCCCCTGCCAGTTGTTCCGTGAGGAAGCGGGCGTACGGCTTGTCGGCGTTCAGGGCGCGGATGACATAGTCCCGGTAGCGCCAGGCGTGCAGCCGTTCTCGATCCTCATCAATCACGCCCTCCGAGTCGGCATACCCGGCTAGGTCCAGCCAGATCTGGGCCCACCGCTCGCCGTAGTCTTCGGAGGCGAGCAGGCGGTCGACGAGGCGCTCGTAGGCGCCGGGCTCGGTGTCTTGGAGGAACTCGTCGATTTCCCCGGTGGTCGGAGGCATGCCGATCAAGTCCAGATACGCTCGTCGCAGCAGCGTCAGAGGCGTCGCTTCCGGAGCGAACCCGAGCCCTGCGGCTTCCAGCTTCCGCAGCAGGAAGGCGTCGATAGGGTTGCGGACACGTGCGGGATCCCGCACCGCAGGGGGGGCAGGGCGCTCCGCGGGCTGGAACGCCCAATGGGCCAAGTCGCGGTCGCTGAGGGGAGGCTCCGCGGGTGCCTCGGCGGATTTCGCCGGCAACGCCCCGTCGGCGATCCACTTGCGCAGCAGCGCCACCTCGGTCTCGTTCGGAGCCTTGATTTGGTTGGCGAAGAGGAGGTCCGGCGGAGGCATTTCACCAGCAACGATCCGGCGCAGCAACAGGCTCTCATCCGGCTTGCCGGGCACTAGGGCCGGGCCGGAATCTCCGCCCTGGAGG
This sequence comes from Bryobacterales bacterium, assembly GCA_965213745.1. GTDB lineage: Bacteria > Acidobacteriota > Terriglobia > Bryobacterales > UBA6623 > VXMF01. The sequence goes on from CBDBZZ010000026.1 coordinate 202,287, forward strand.
CGGGACTCCACAGTCCGCAGGTCGAGTCCCCCCTCCTGCTTGCGCTTGCCGTGGCATAGGCCGCAGCGCATCTGGAGGATCGGCAGGACATCCGTCTCGGTCGCTACGGTTGCCGCGACGAGCTCGCCCGTTCGGCCCGCTGCGTCGATCCACTCGCGGATGGTTTCAATCTCGGCGTCGGAAAGCCGCTCGCCGCCGAGGGGCATTTGGCCTGAGACCAGCTTGGTGAGCAGCAGGCTGCGATCCGGGAAGCCCGGCACGATGGCGGCACCGGACAGGCCGCCTTCCAGGAGGCTGGCGGGTGTGTCTAGCCGGAGGCCGGCCTGCGGCGACTCGCCGTGGCAGGCTAGGCAGCGGTGCTCCAGAATCGGCAGCACATCCGATTCAAACTCGGCTGCGGCGGACAAACTCGCCGAAACCAGCGCCGACCCGAGTAGAAGAAGGCTGCCGAGGATGCGCCGGGTAGACATGGGCTGTGCTCTATCCTAAGGCGTTTCTTCATGCCCGGTGAACCGAGCGGGAAGAATTCCGGGGCTTTTGGGCGGCGGGGGCTCCGAATCGGCGCGAATCAAGGCCAGGGCGAGAAAGGGGCCGATCGGTTTCCGGTGCCCGATAGCCCAGGCTACAGCCGCTGCGCTGATCCGGTTTCGCTAGACGCAGGCAGGCCGGGTGCCGCGAAGCCCGGGAAGCCGTTGGGAGGGGTTGTTGCGGGTGCAGCCTACGTCGAGTTCCGCAACTGCTGCGGGTGTTGCCGGGCTCTGTGCGCCGTCACGTCAGTTGGCCATGCACCCTCACTGGCGCGCCTAGTTGGCCGTAGCGCGTCATCCCGTTCCGCTCGCGCCGCGGCACCGGGCGGCGGCCTAGGGGCACCGGGCCCCAATCCGGCTGCCTTCCATCCTGCCGACCGGCGGCCGATGGGTCGGCCTTGGCAGGCGCTGGGGCGACGCTGCCAAGCGCTCGGGACTGGCACGCTGCTCTGCTGCCGGCAGCTTCGCAAACAGGCTCCCCGTTGGGGCGTCCGAGTGCGTCCGCCTCAGTTCGAGGTCAGGCCGACCGCGGCCTCGACCAAGCCTGCGGGGCGGACATTCTCTCCGGGGCGCAGGCCGTCCCCAAGGTCGCCCCGGGCCAATTCGAGGAGCGCCTGCAGCCGCGCGACCACCTGCGGGTTGGCCGCCGCGACATTGCGTGTCTCGCCGATGTCGGCGTGCAGGTCGTATAGCTCCAAGACCGGATTGCGCTGGTAGTCGGGATATCGCCCGCCCTTTCTGGCTACGTGCAGCTTCCAGCGGCCGCTGCGCACCGCGTTCAGGTGGCTCATGAAGTAGTAGTAGTACGCGAGATGCGGCGTGGGCTCGGATTCGTCGCCGAGCAGGAGCGAACGAATGTCCTTGCCGTCGATCACGCGGTCCGTCGGCGCCTCGCCGCCCGCCAAGGCCGCGAAAGTGGGCAAGATGTCGAGCGATATGGCCAGCGCGTCGCTCGTCGTCCCGGCTGGGATATGCCCCGGCCACCGGGCTAGGAAGCAGACCCGATGGCCGCCCTCCCAGGTTTCGCCCTTGCCGCCACGCAGCGGCGCATTGCTCGCCCCGTGGCGCACGGCGCCGCCGTTGTCCGAGGTGAAGATCACCAGCGTGTCTTCGTCGATTCCGAGTTCCTTGAGCTTGGCGAAGATCTTGCCGGTGGACCAGTCGATCTCCTCCACCGTATCCCCCCATTTGCCGTTCTTGGACTTGCCTGCGAATCTCTCGGACGAGTACTGCGGCCAGTGCGGCATCGTGTGCGGCAGATACAGAAAGAAAGGCCCGTCCTTGCTCCGCTCGATGAACCGCAGGGCCTCTTCCGTGTAGCGTTGCGTGATCAGGCGCTGGTCCGGCTCCTCTTCGACAACCTCTTCCATTCTCAGGAGCGGGAGCGGCGGGTAGTTGTAAGGCTGGCGCCGCGAGTCATGGCCCATGTCGTTCGAGAACGGGATGCCGAAGTAGTAGTCGAACCCTTGCCGGGTGGGCAGGAACACACGCTGGTCGCCTAGGTGCCACTTGCCAATGATCGCGGTCTTGTAGCCGACATCCTTGAGCACTTCGGCGACAGTGATCTCGTCCGGGTGCAGGCCTTCCTGGTTGCGCGGGAACAGCACCCACTGGCCCTTCTCGTTCTCTTCCATGCCGACGCGGCGGGGGTAGCTGCCGGTCATGAGCGAGCTGCGCGACGGCGTGCAGACGTTCGCAGTCACGTAGAAGCTGGTCAGCTTGCGGCCCTCGGCCGCCATGCGGTCCAGGTTGGGGGTCCGGTGCAGCGTGGAGCCGAACGGGCCGATGTCGGCGTACCCCAAGTCGTCGACGAAGATCAGGATGAGGTTCGGCTTGTCCGCTGCCGTCGCGATGGCCGCGGCGCACAGCAAGAGAAAAAGAAGCATCCTGTACATGGGTCTTTTCTGAAGGGGCCAACTGCGCTGGAGCTGTCCGCAACCGACGGGCGTCGCGTTGGCAGCTTGCGAGCGAGGGCCCTCAGGCGCGGAGCGTCCGAAGGCCTGGCGGCGGACCGTGCAGGGGGTCCCTTGCGGCAATCGTAGCAGGCTGATGTCGACCTGCGGTTGAGCAGGGCAGTCGTTCGGACGCAGCGGTCTTGCGACTGCCGTTGCCGGTTCCGGCCAAGGTGTCGGAATCCGCTAGACAGACGAGCCGCTAGGGGGATTTTTCGAGGGTGCGGATCAATCCAGGATTCTGGCGGAACGCCCGTCCTGGATTGCCGGCTGGGTGCTCCGGCCCTGGAAAACGGTCGGCGGCCAACGAGGCCCCGGCGATGCGCGATGCTTTCGCCAAGCTTCGGACGCCGGTGGATGCGCGGCGCTTGCCTGGTGCCGGGATGCGAGCACGTGATGGCCGACGCCGCGTTGCCGGCTATGCCCCCAGCCGCAGCAGCTGGTCGGCGGGGAATGCGGGCCAGCCGAACCTGCCCGGGCGCATCTTCTGCGACGCGCTCTGGAGCCGGGCGGGGCGACTCCCGCATGCGTCCTGCAGACGGCCGTCGACGCGCTCGTCGGCTGTGCGTTCGTGGTAGCGGACCTGCTCGGCAAGCGCGAAGCCGGGGCGCTGCGCTGCGGCTTGCAGCGCCTGCGCCAGGGCCTTGTCATGACGGGGGTTGCCGTCGATCAGCGGCACATGGCCGAGTGCGCGGCTGTGGCGGCCGATCGTCTCCTCAGGGCAGGCGGTGTCCGGCAGGTCCTCCAGACCGGTCGTCCGCTTCCCGGGGGCATGGTGACAGCTGCCAGCCCCGTGGGCTACCGTGACGGTGCCGCTCACGGACTGACCATCACCTTGAAGCTTCATCAGGACGAGAAATCCGTCTTGCCGCAGGGTTTCGCCAGAAGCTCAGACATGTCGCAACCGCCAGCCACGGGTCACGCCGGTCTCACGCCGGCGTCTAAACCGAACTTCCGGTTGATTTTGCCCGTAAATCACTGTTTTTTAATAGGCTATCTACCATTCACGACCATGGATTCGTTCCCATGTGCAATGTATTGTATGGTTGATATTATAAATTTCTAATACTATAGTAGTGCCCATGTGCATTGAAAGCTTCCGCACGCTCCTCGCCGCCCATCGCCTAGAACCGGGGGCGCAGCTCCAGCCGGGCCAAGCCAGGCCCTGCGACCTGCTCGGCCTGCGCCTGCAGCGCACCCAGTACCGCATCGCCGCAAACGGACGATAGTGCAAATAAACCAATGACTTACGTCAATATCTGCCCGGAAGTTCGGTCTAGGGTGGTGCTCAGCGGCGGCGCAGCCGTGTCCGGCCTCCGGTCGAGACCGCCCAGCGGCACGGCTGCCCGTCTTTGGTTTGCGGTAAGAGGCCTTCGCCCGCCTCCGTTGCCATCTTGTAGAATTCGGGCGTCCCAGCGATGAGTATTCGCCTGGCAACCTTGTCGGCTGTTCTGGGGGCGGCTCCTATTGCTGCCCAGCAAGCTCGAGTAGACTTTCAGACGCAGATTCAGCCGATCCTCGAGAGCCGTTGCTTGGCTTGCCACAACGACAGGATGTCGTCTGCTGGCTTGCGTCTCGACAGCCGCGCCGCCGCCCTCCGCGGAGGCTACTCCGGGCCCGCCATCATTCCGCGGCATGGAGCCGGGAGCAGGCTCGTCTTGATGCTCACCCGGCCCGCCGCCGAGGGTCCGTTTATGCCCTTCGGGCAGGACCGATTGGCGCCTGAGCAGATTGCCCTCCTCTCGGCGTGGATCGATCAGGGTGCGCCCTGGCCGGAGGCAGCAAGCCCGACCGGGAGAGTTGTCGAGCGAGCCGTCCATTGGTCGTTCGTTCGACCCGAACGCCCGCCGATACCCAGCGTCCGCGATCCTCGCTGGGTCCGCAACCCAGTCGACTCCTTCATCGCCGCCCGGCTAGACACTGCGGGTCTGCGCCCGTCGCCGGAGGCCGCCCCGGAGGTGTTGCTGCGGCGGTTGACCCTGGATCTGACCGGGCTGCCTCCCGAACCCGCCGCAGTCGATGGATTCTCCCCGACAGCTGGAGGCTACGAGCGCGTCGTGGAACGCTTGCTAGGCTCCCCCCGGTACGGCGAGGCACGGGCGCTGCACTGGTTGGATCAAGCCAGGTTTGGGGAGAGCGACGGCTACCAAGCCGACTACATCCGACCGTATGCCTGGCGCTGGCGCCACTGGGTGATCGACGCGTTTAACCGCAACCTCGGCTTCGACCGCTTCACGATTGAGCAAATTGCCGGAGACTTGCTCCCGGGTGCAACCGTCGAGCAGCGCGTGGCCACCGGCTTCCACCGCAACGCGCTGCACAATCGCGAGGGAGGGTTCCCCCTGGAACTTGACCGGGTCGAGCGCGCCGTGGACCGCACGAGCGCGGTCGCCACCGTCTGGCTGGCTCTCACGGCGGGCTGCGCCCGCTGCCACGACCACAAATTCGACTCCATAAGCCAAGAGGACTTCTACAGACTCTACGCCTTCTTCAACACCGCCCTCGAGCACGACATTGACGCACCGCTGCGCAGTGAGACGGAACCGTACCTAGCTGCTCGGCCCGAGTTCGAGCGTCGGCGAATGGAGCTGTTCGACAAATACAGGATCCCCGAACTGCAGGCCTATTGGGAGGTCCGGATCGAGGAGGCGGCCACCGACCCCGATTCAGAGCTCGAGCAAATCTGGCGGATCTTATGGGACCTGTTGCTGTTTGAACTGGACGGGGGCACCGAGACGGTGCGCACGCCGCGGGAGCAGCGCACCCGCAAGCGGAGCGACCGCTTGTCGGCGTACTTCGTGAAGAACGTAGTGGGCGGCTACGATTTCCAGACCCCGGCCGGCTACGAAGGGCTCGACTTCGCAGAGCTTAAGCGGGCCTATCGCGCCCTGGAGGACGAGTTTCCGGCGCTTACCCAGGCCTACACGCTGATTGAGAATCCCGCCCCGCCCCGCACCTATGTCCTCGTCCGGGGCGACTACCGGCGGCCGGGGGCTCCAGTCGAACCCGCGGCACCTACCGCGTTGCCGGCCTTGCCCAGCGGCCGCGCCGACCGGCTGGCGCTGGCCCGGTGGCTCGTCTCTCCGGCCAACCCGCTCACCGCCCGAGTCGCGGTCAACCGCATCTGGCAGCAGTATTTTGGCGTTGGCTTGGTCTCCACGCCGGACGATTTCGGCACGCGCGGCGAGCGCCCCTCCCACCCGCAGCTGCTGGATTGGCTCGCGGTCGAGTTCATGGAGAGCGGCTGGGACCTCCGGGCACTGCAGCGCCTGATCGTGACCTCGGCGACATACCGCCAGTCCTCGGATGTCCGCCCGGAATTGTTGGAACGCGACCCGGACAACCGCTTGCTAGCCCGCCAGTCCCGCCTGCGGCTGCCGGCCGAGACCATTCGCGACGCGGCGCTGGCAGCGGCCGGCTTGCTCGACAACCGAGTCGGGGGCCCCAGCGTCCGTCCGTATTTGCCGGAAGGTGCCACCGAGATTGGCTTCGGGAACTTCGTGAAGTGGCCCCAGAGCGAGGGGTCCGACAACTACCGGCGCGGCCTGTACATCTTTCGGCAGCGGACGCTTCCCTATCCGCAACTGGAGACCTTCGATGCCCCCAGCACCGTGCAGGTCGTCTGTCAGCGCGACCGTTCGACTACCCCGCTGCAAGCGTTGACGCTGTTGAACGACCCCGTCTTCGCCGAAGCCGCCCGCGAGCTGGCGCAGCGGGTTCTGCGGGAATCCGGCCCGACTCCGCGGGAGCGGATCCGCACTGCATTCCGGTTGTGCTTGGCCCGCGAGCCCGAGCCTGCCGAGACGCGGCGTCTGCTGGCCTATTACGAGCAGCAGCAGCGCATTTTCACCGAGGAGGGGGCAGCCGACGCCGCGGATCGCGGAGCATGGGCTTGGGCGGCTGTTGGCAGCATTCTCCTGAACTTGGCGGAATTCCTGACCCGGACCTGAACGGGGCTTAGCCGGAACCCGGTGCCGGAGCGGCTTGGGCGGCTGGTATGCTGGGCGGCGATTGCTTCGGATGGCGGAGCGTAGTTCGGTGCCCAAGGCTTTAGGCGCGAACGGCCGCAGTAGGCCCGGGCAGCTCCGCGGCATGTCAGCCGCACCGCAGTTCGCTATTCCGAGTCGGCGCTCATTCCTGCGCGAAACCGCCTGCGGCTTGGGTGTTGTGGCACTGGCCCGCCTTCTGGCCGAGGACGGCCTGTTGGCTGCGGTTCCCGACCCGCTCCAAGTTCGCGAGCCGCACTTCGCCCCGGTTGCGGAGAACGTTATTTTCCTGTTCCAGGCGGGCGGGCCGAGCCAGCTCGATCTACTGGACCCCAAACCCGCTATGCGCCGCTGGGACGGGCAGCCTCTGCCCGAGTCTGCGGCCCGAGAGCTCGAGCTTGCTTTCATTCGCCGCGACGCGAAGATCTGGGCCAGCCCCCGCCGCTTCAAGAGGCACGGCGAAAGCGGGCTGGAATTTTCGGACCTTCTGCCCCACACAGCGGAGGCTGCCGACGAGCTGTGCGTGGTGCGCTCCATGACCACGAGCCAGATCAACCACCACACCGGGCAGCTGATGCTGGCCTGCGGCACGCCCTTCGTCGGCCATCCGTCCATGGGGGCGTGGGTTGCCTACGGCCTGGGCAGCGAGTCCCGGGACCTGCCGGGCTTCGTGGTGCTGAACTCCGGCAGCGGGGCCGACGCGGGCAGCGGCATCTGGTCCAGTGGTTTCCTGCCGTCGAGCTACCAGGGCGTGCCGTTCCGCAGCCGCGGCGACGCTGTCCTGCATCTGTCGAGTCCGCCGGGCTACAGCCCTGCGACCCAGCGCGCCCGGCTCGACGCGCTTCGGGACCTCAACGCCCTGCACGGCGCGGCCAGCGGCGATGTCGAGGTCGCAGCGCGCATCGCTTCGTACGAGCTTGCGTTTCGGATGCAAATGGCCACCCCTGAGCTGCTCGACTTCTCCGACGAATCCCAGCCGACGCTGGACGCCTACGGCGTAAACCAAGAGAGCACGGCGCAGTTCGGGCGCAATTGCCTCCTGGCACGGCGGCTCGTGGAGCGCGGGGTTCGCTTCGTCCAGCTCGTCCACTCCAGTTGGGACCATCACGCAGAGCTCCAAAAGGGCATTGAGAAGGAATGCTTGGCCACCGACCGGCCCGCCGCGGCGCTCGTCGCCGACCTGAAGCAGAGAGGGCTGCTAGACCACACGCTGGTGGTGTGGGGTGGAGAGTTCGGGCGCACCCCGATGGTCGAAGATCGCACTCCCAGCCGCGAAGCCAGCCGGGGGCGGGACCACCACCGGCTCGCATTCAGCATGTGGCTGAGCGGGGGCGGCGTGCGTGCAGGGCACTCCGTGGGCCGTACAGACGAGCTAGGGCTTGAGGTGGTGGAGGATCCGGTGGAGGTGAACGACCTGCAAGCGACGATCCTGCATTGCCTCGGCTTGGACCACACGAAGCTGACCTACCGCCATCAAGGCCGGGACTTCCGCTTGACGGATGTCCGGGGCCGAGTGATGCGTAAGCTGCTGGCCTAGCGCGGCAAGGTTGCCGCATGCGGAAGACCGCAGCGGGAGGGTCCTTCCCACGGGATCAATTCGTTGCGTTGAAGAGCACCGAGAGCATGGTGCAGCGCCAAGCAAGGTACATGCCTAGGCGGAACTGCCTGCAAGCGGTGCCACCTTGCCCCGGCGAGCAGGCGGCCAAGTGCCTCGGGGCGAATCTGCGCACGGCCCGCCGCCGGCGCAACCTCACCCACGAGCAAGGGCTGAGCGGATCGGCACCGGACGCCGGGCGGTCGACTATGACTCTTAGCGTGCGCGCCAACCGAGTGTTCCGTAGCACGCTGCCGGGTGCCACGGATCCGGTGCCAGCGGGTTGGTACTCGTTTTTGTTCCGAAGAAAGTGCTTTCTGGACCCTCTGGAAGGCACGGCTCTCAGATCCGTCCCTCGGGGCTCCGACGGCCGGTGACGCTCCGCTTCTTAGCTGGGCGCACCTTCCCGGCTAGGTCTCTCCCCAGGGCTCGGCTGCTTGCGCCACGAGCGCCACGAAATTCCCGCGATATCCGACGGGGTGATTGGCGAACAGCGCCCATACCCCTTGACATCTAGTCCGAAGCGAGGCCATAGTATCGCTGGAGGGGCTTGGTTCCTCCCATCCCCTGCTGGGAGTTATTCTGTCATGTGCTGGTTTGGATTTGCTCGTTGCTGCCTGGTTTTGGGCGTGGGGGCAGCCGTTCTGGGGGGTGCGGCGGCCGTCGAGCAGGGCCAGTCCCCGTTCACCGGCACGCAGCGCAGCCATTGGGCTTTCCAGCCCGTCTCCGCGCCCGCCGTCCCGGAGGCCGGAGGGGGCCACCCGATCGACGCATTTGTGCGCGCTGGCCTGCGGGAGCGGGGCTTGGCGCTAGGTTCCCGGGCGGACAAGGTGACGCTGATCCGCCGGGCCACCTTCGACCTGCACGGCCTGCCGCCGTCGCCGGACGATGTGGCGGCCTTCCTCGCGGACGACGCGCCGGATGCGGTCGACCGGCTGGTCGACCGGCTGTTGGCCTCGCCCCGCTACGGCGAACGCTGGGCCCGCCACTGGCTGGACCTCGCCCGCTATGCCGAAAGCGAAGGCTTCAAGGCGGATGAGACTCGCCCGCATGCTTGGCGCTACCGAGACTACGTCATCGGTTCCCTGAACTCCGACAAGCCCTACGACCGCTTCGTCGCCGAGCAGATCGCCGGCGACGAGCTCTGGCCGAACAGCCCCGAGGCGCGGCTGGCCACAGGCTTCAATCGCCACTACCCCGACGAGTCGAACGCCGCGATCCTGATGCAGCGTCGGCAGGAGGTGCTGCTGGACATCACCGACGCGGTCGGCTCGGTCTTCCTGGGCCTGACCTACGGCTGCGCCAAGTGCCACGACCACAAATTTGATCCGATCCTGCAAGCAGACTACTACCGCCTGCAGGCGTTCTTCGCCAACATCTCGACCGACGATGAGATTCTGCTGCTGGGCGAGGACGAGTTGGCCGAGCACCGCCGTCGTGAAGCGGCTTGGGAAGCGGCCACCAAGGACATCCGCGCCGAGATCGACGAGCTGCTCGCCGAGAAGCGCGCCGAGGCATTCGAGACGCAGGTGAACCGGCGCTCGCCGGAAATTCAGGAGGCCTTTAGGAAGGCGGCCGCCGAGCGCACGATGTACGAGCGGCTGCTCTACCAGCAGCACCTGTGGCAGATGGGCTACCACAACGATCAGCGGCTCGCCAACTCCCTTGACGACGAGCGCAAGGCGCGCTACAGCGACCTCCAGGAGCAGTTGGCCGCGTTCGACCACCTCCAGCCCGCCGAATTGCCGGTCGGTTCCGGCATCCGCGAACTGGGCCCCGAGGTGCCTCCCACGCATGTGCTTTCGTTCGCGAACTACGCCGCGCCCTTGGAGGAAGTGCAGCCGGGCTATCTGACGCTGCTCGATCCCGGGCCCGCTACCTTTGCCCCAGCGCTCGACGGCCGCTCGTCCGGCCGCCGGACGGCGCTGGCGCGCTGGCTCGTCGCGCCCGAGAATCCGCTGACGGCGAGGGTGATGGCCAATCGCCTCTGGCACTACCACTTCGGTCAGGGCATCGTGCGGACCCCGAGCGATTTCGGCCTGATGGGCGAGCGTCCGACGCACCCGCAACTGCTGGACTGGCTGGCCGGAGAGTTCGTCCGCGAAGGCTGGAGCCTCAAGCGGATGCATCGCTTGATCATGACCTCCGAAACCTACCTGCAGTCCTCAGCCAGTCGTCCGGACGGTGCCGGGACGGATCCGTTCAACCGGCTGCTTTGGCGGTTCCCGCCCAAGCGGCTCGAGGGCGAGGTCATTCGGGACGCGATGCTGGCGGTTTCCGGCCACCTCAACGGCCGGGTGGGCGGACCGAGCGTCTTTCCGGCCCTGCCCCGGGGCGCCGCCGAGCCGCGCGGGGGCTGGGCCGTGCCCGAGAGCCGGCACGCTCAGGACCGCCGGAGCGTGTATGTCTTCGTCCGGCGCAACAACCGGTATCCGATGCTGAAGTCGTTCGACATGCCGGACACGCACCTGTCCCTGCGCCCGGCGCACGACCACCACCACGGCGCCGCAGGCGCTCGCGCTCCTCAACAGCGAGCACACGGTCGGCTGGGCGCGGGCCATGGCCGAGCGGGTCCTGGAGCAGGCCGGTGCCGACCGCGGCGACCAGGTCGATGCCGCCTTTCAGCGCGCCTACTCAAGAGAGCCGGACGCTTGGGAGCGGGACACCGTGCTGACGTTCTTCGACACGCAGCGGGGGATCATTGCCGAGCGGGCGGCCGCTGGCGAGCCGCTCCTGGTCCCCGACTCGGTGCCTGCCGGCATGAGCCGGGAAGAGGCTGCTGCCGTGGTGGATTTCTGCCACATGCTTCTGAACTCCAGCGAATTCGTCTACCGCAACTGAGCGCCAGGACTCGCCGGCGCGGGGAGGCTGCCATGCGCGAGAAGCATTCCAATTCGATCGGCGTCCGGTCGCGCCGGGCGTTCCTAACCCAGGCGAGCGGCGGCTTGGGCGCCTTGGCGCTGGCCGCCCTGCAAGCCGACGCGGCTGCGGCGCCGGGGGGTCCGCTAGCGGCCAAGGAACCCCACCATCGGCCTACGGCCAAGTCCGTGATCTGGTGCTTCATGGAGGGCGGGCCCAGCCACATGGACACGTTCGATCCCAAGCCGGCGCTTGAGAAGTACGCGGGACAGCCGCTGCCCCCGTCCTACGGACGCCCGCTGACGGCGATGCCGGGAACCTCCAACAACACCCTGATGCCGTCGCAGCGGAAATGGGCGCGCTACGGGGAGAGCGGGCTTTGGGTGTCGGACTGGTACCCCCATGTGGCCGATCACGCCGACGAACTCGCGGTGATCCGCTCCTGCAACGCGGATGGCCTCAACCATGTGGGCTCCGTCTGCCAGATGAATACGGGCTCGATCCTCGCCGGACGCCCGTCTCTGGGCGCTTGGGTCACCTACGGACTCGGGTCGGCGAACCGCAATCTGCCGACTTTCGTCATTCTCAACGATGAAGTCCGCATCAACGGCGACGCCAACAACTGGAGCGCGGGCTTCCTGCCGGCGGCCTACCAGGGCACGCTGTTCCAGCAGGAAGGTGCCCCGATTCTTAACCTCGAGACGCCGGAGACGGTGGGCCGCCGCCAGCAGCGGGGCAAGCTCGACCTGCTCGCGGCGCTCAACCGGCACCATGCGGCCAAGCACCCCGAGGAGAGCGAGCTCGACGCGCGCCTGCGCTCCTATGAACTGGCCTACCGCATGCAGGCGCACGCCCCCCGAGGCCGTCGATCTCGGCCAGGAGTCCGACGCGACCCGGAGCCTCTACGGCATGGACGACGAGCGCACGGCCACCTACGGGCGGAACCTGCTCCTCGCACGGCGGCTCGTGGAGCGCGGGGTGCGGTTCGTGCAGGCCTACTGCGGCGGCTGGGACGCGCACCGCAAGATCGAAGAGAACCATACCAAGTGGTGCGGGGTGTCCGACAAGCCGATCGCCGGCCTGCTCACCGACCTGAAGGCCCGGGGCCTGCTGGACGAGACGCTGGTGGTTTGGGGCGGGGAGTTCGGCCGGACGCCGTTCAACGAGCAAGGCGACGGCCGCGACCACAACCCGTGGGGCTTCACCATCTGGATGGCGGGAGGCGGCGTGCGCGGCGGCCAGGCGGTCGGCACGACGGACGAGCTCGGCCTCCGGGCCGAGGAGTCCCCCGTACCATGTCCATGACATCCACGCCACCATCCTGCATCTGCTGGGCCTCGACCATCTCAGCCTGACCTACCTGCACAGCGGCCGGTCCGAACGCGCCACGATCAACGGCGGCAAGCTCATCGAGGAGGTCCTAGCCTGAAGCGCCCCAGACGCGCCTGCCAGCTGGGGTGAGGGTTGCCGACTCCCGACAACCACCGGGCTGGCTCGCTTCCCCAGGCGTGCCGGCGGCCAGCCGCGGCGAAGCCGCGCCTGTCGTCCGGAGTGATCCTGCATCGTCGCGGCACCGGCGGCGAATGCGAGGTCTTCTGGGTTCTGCGCTCCAAGTCGTTGCGATTCATGGGCGGCTGGCACGCGTTTCCGGGCGGGCGGCTGTCCCCGAACGACGCCGCGGTTCCCGTCCGGGGACGGCTCGGCGGCGAAGAGGCCTATCTCGCCTCGGGCCCGGCGGCTGTGCATCCGGCCTGCGCCCTGAGGGAGCTTTTTGAGGAGGCCGGAGTCCTCGCGGCCAGTGGACCGCTGCCCGCCGTTGCGGAGTTAGAGCGCGCCCGCCGCCTCCTGCTGGAAGAACAGTTGGACTTCGGCGGTTGGCTGCGGCTCCACGGCTTGGCGCTCGACAAGTCGCGGCTCGGGTTCGCGGGCCGCTGGGTGACGCCGCCGCTGTCTCCGATCCGTTTCGACGCGACCTTCTTTCTGCTCGAATGGTCCGGCGACGAGCCGCTTCAGCCCAATGTGGTTCCCGGTGAGCTGTCCGCGGGCGAGTGGATCCGCGCCGGAGAAGCCCTGCATCGTTGGGAGCAAGGAGAGGTGCTGCTGGCTCAACCCACGCTGGCGACGTTGCGGGTCCTGGCGGAGCATGGCGCAGAGGACGGCCAGCGGCGGCTCTGGCGGTCGGAGGCGCACGAGCCGAACTCGCCGCAGTCCATCGAGTTTCGCCCGGCGATCCGGGTCATCCCCCTGGCCGCGCGGACCTTGCCGCCCGCCACCCACACCAACGCCCTGCTGCTCGGGAGCTGCGACTTGGTTCTCGTGGACCCCGGCTCCCCTTGGGACAGCGAACTCCGGCGGCTCCGCGAGATCGTGGACGCCGAGTGTCGCGCCGGAGGCGGTCGGCTCCGCGGTATTTGGCTTACCCACCACCATGATGACCATGTCGCCGGTGCCGAGAAGCTACGTCGGCACTACGGCGTGCCGGTGCTGGCTCACCCTGCCACGGTCGCTCGGCTGGCGAGGCGGGACATTCGGATCGAGGGCCGCTTGCAAGCCGATCAAGTGGTCGAGCTGGCCGGGTCCTTCCCCCTGCGGATCCGTGCGCTGCACACGCCGGGCCATGCGAGCGGCCACCTTTGTTTTTGGGAGGAGCGGACCCAGACCCTAATCTGCGGCGACATGGTCTCCGGCTATGGTTCTGTGGTGATTGACCCGCCCGACGGCAGCATGGCGGCCTATCTGGACTCGCTGGACCGGCTCGCGGCACTCGGCCCGCGGGTCCTCCTGCCCAGCCACGGGTCGATGATCCCGGACGCGCCCCGGGCCTTGCGCGGGGCGCGTCGCCACCGGCTGTGGCGCGAAGAGCGGGTCCTCGAGGCTTGGGAGCGGGGAGCGCGCGATCCCTGCGAGATGCTGGAGCCGGTCTACGGGGAACTGGAGCCGCAGGCTCGCCCAATCGCCGTGCGGCAGGTCCTGGCCCATTTGGAGCGTCTCGAGGCGTTGGGCCGCATTGCGGCTTTACCGACGGGGGTCTGCGACCTGCTCCGCCGTTGCTGAGGCGTCGACGGACCCGCCGTCGCACGTTGGTACGCTGAGACCGAATGCCCGCCGCGTACAAACCCGCGTTACGCAAGGTGTGCGGGATCACCCGCCCGGCAGACGCCGAGCATGCTGCCCTGGCCGGGGCGAATGCGATCGGCATGGTCTTCTTCGCTCAGAGCCCTCGCTCGGTAAGCCGCGCCGCCGCGGCGCGGATCGCAGGTGCGGTGCCCCCCGCCGTGCGGCGGGTCGGCGTGTTCGTGAACGCAGGAGCGGAGGAGATCGCGGCAACGGTGAGGGAGGCCGGCCTGAATGTCGCGCAGCTGCATGGAGATGAAAGCCCTGCGGAATGTGCGGCTGTGAGCAGGGCCTTGGGTCTGGGGGTAGCACTGTGGAAAGCGGTCCGGGTGGCCGCCGACTTCGACGCCGCTGAGCTCGAGAAGTATGCGGTCGAGGCCTTTGTCCTCGACGCGGCTCGGGAAGGGGCGTATGGAGGCACGGGCGAGACAATTCCGTGGCAGGTCGCCGCGGAGGCCAAGCGCTACGGCCGGATCGTGCTGGCCGGCGGGCTCCACGGCGGAAACGCGGCCGAGGCGGTGCGGATAGCCCGGCCGTGGGGCGTGGACGCGAGTTCAAAGCTCGAGCAGCGGCCGGGCGTCAAGGATCCGGACAAGGTAGTCCTCTACCTGGACTCCGTCCGCTAGGGGAGCTTCGGTGCCGATTGTGAGTCCCCGAGTGCGCTGGCTGGCCGGGGACCTCTTGGCGAGCATGATTGCCTCCGCGCTGATTGCGGTGGCGGTGGGCTACGCACTCCCGGCGGCGTGGCCGCCCTGGGCGGCGATGCCTCTGGGTATGGCGGCCGGGATGGCGTTGGCTTTCCCGTGCTGGCTAGCGGTCGGACCTTTGCTGGGCGCGGTCGAGCCCATGCTCGTGACGATGCTGGGCGGGATGGCCGCGGGAATGGCGGCCGCGATGACGACGACCGCCCGGCCTGCAGGCTGGGGCTGGGCGGGGTTGGCCGCGCTTGGTGCGATATGCGGGGCGGCGGCCGGGGCGTTCGTGGCGGTCATGGACTGGCTCTTGCGTGGAGAAGCGGCCGATGGGTAGCGCTGACCGCTGGAAGTGGAACCGAGCCGCCGGAGCTTACGAGAGCCTGGCAGCGCGAGCGGCGGAGCGGCGGTGGGGGCCGGCGAAGCGGGCTCTCTTCTCGTCGATGGAAGGCCGGGTGCTGTTCCTGGCGCTGGGCACCGGGCTCGATATCAAATTCTTTCCTCCCGGCCGCACTGTGGCCTCCGTCGACGTCAGCGAGCGGATGCTGGCCCTTGCGGCGGACCGTATCGAACGCTACCGCGGTACTATCGAGGTCCAACAGATGGATGCCGCGGACCTTGCGTTTCGGGACGGCAGCTTTGACCAGGTCTACACATCCTGCACGTTCTGCTCGGTGTCGCGGCCGCTCGAGGGGCTCCGCGAGATCTACCGCGTGCTGCGGCCCGGGGGGACGCTACGGATGTTCGAGCACACCGGCAGCCGCTGGTTCCCCTTCAACGTCATGCTGCACGCCTGCACCCCGCTCAGCCGCCGGATCGGGCCTGCGATGAATCGCCCCACTGTCGCCACGGTGCGGCGAACTGGATTCGAGCGGGTCCGCGTCGTCCACCACTTCCTGGATGTGGTCAAAAGCATCGAAGCTCGCAGACCATAGGCCTGGACCGTGGAGGGAGCCCGATCCACTGCAGCGCGGCCTGACGCCTGGGGCCTGCCGGGAGAAGGAGCCACCGTCCCCCCGGACAAAGCCCTCAAGGGTCCAGGCCTAGCCGATGGCGGGGCGGGAGCGACAGCAGTGTCCACCGGCCGCAGGCATCCCCGTGCCGGCGAGCGCCGGTCAATCCTTAAAGTCCTGGGACTTGGTCAGGATGTCCACTTGGCCCCGGAAGACGGCACCGTCCTCGACCCGGATCTCGCGGGTTACCAGTCGGCCTTCCAGATTGGCCGTCGAGGAGAGTTCCACCCGCTGCAGGCCCTGGATGTTCCCGCGCACGGAGCCCCGGATGCAAACCTGGCCGGCCTTGATATCGGCCTCTACATCAGCTCCCTGGGCGACCTCTACCAAGTGTTCCGGTATCTCGATCCGGCCTTTCAAGCGACCGGCGATCGTCAGCGACTCCCTGCCGGTAAGGACGCCCTCGAAGCGCACGGACGGTCCCAGATAGGTGCCCTTTTCGCTGGCCACGGGGCGCTTCGAGCCTGAGTCCATGGCCTTATCCTACCAAGGGCTGCCTGCCCTGCGCTAGGCAGCTGTCACTACGGCATCCGGATGCCGGTGAGTTTCGTCTTTGCGGCCTGCGTAGTACTTAGCGGTGGCCCCGCGCCCAGCGAGCGGGTGCTACTAATTTTGCCAAAAGTAATTGCAGGTCTGGCCGTTTTCAACCTCTCAGCAGCTCCCCCGCGCCAACACACACATAAACTGGCCTATAGATGTTTTTTATCTGAGACATTTCCACATGGAATCTGCCTATGACTTCTGCTATTATCAGTTCATGAAATTTCCAACCTTCCCTGACTTTCGACGCATTCCCCATCGCTCCCGGCATCCCCTTAGGAAGCTGGTCGTGATCCAAGCCCGCCACGGCAAATCCCTCCAAGCCCTAGCCAAGGAATTCGGCATCGGCATCCGCGCAATCCGCACCTGACTTCGGCTCTAGGCCTGCTGAGGATGCCAGGCTCTCGGACATCAATCCCAACTGGGACGCCCTCCCTGTCTCTCCCACAACCACAGGAAGATGATCCTCGAAACTCTGCGGGACAAATCTCCCGATCAGCTCCAGTTCGAGTTCGCCTGCCGGGCGCTGCAAATTGTCCGGCCATGGATCCTCGGCCAGTTCCCAGTCCAGCTGTCCCTGGCACCGGCGCGCAGGGTCCTGCGACGCCTCGGCAGCACCCCGCAGCGCCCCCAGTTCCGGGCCTGCCAGCCAAACGCCGCCGCGGTGCGGACTGGGGTCGAAGAAACCCACCCCGCCCTCGCCCAGCGCGCGCAGAAGCGGGGAGCGCTGCTGCTCTGGGCCGACGAGGCCGGCAGGACCTCGCACGACCACCGGGGCACTCCGTGGGGCTGCCGGGGCCGGACGCCCGGCGTCCAGTCCACGGGGGCGCGGTTCCGTCCGAACAGGCTGTCCGCGAGCAGTCCCGCGGGAGCCAGGCATTCCAGGCTGCAGTCCGGAAGCGCCACCGCAGCCACGTTTGCAAAGTTCCTGCAGCAGATTCCGGACCAGACGGACGCTAGACCGATTCACGGGGTAGTGGACCGCCGCAGCATCCGCACATCCAAGCACATACGAGCCTGGAAGAAGCGGACCGAGGCGCCGGTGGAGATACATCTCTGGCCGGCGTACTCTCCGGCATGGAACCCTGCGGAGCCAATCCGGTCGGTAGTCCAGCGCCGGATGGGGAAGATGCTGGCCCGGACGGTCCGCCAGTTCAGGGAGCGCTGGGAGCAGGCTCTGCAAGCCCTGGAGACCGACCCCACCAAGGTGCCAGGGCTCTTCCGCGAGGCCGACTGCACCTAGACTGTTTCTGGTCGTATTCTGCAATGACTTATGGCAAAGTCAGTAGCATCGCTCCAGAGCGTCTGACTAAGGCGAGAACCACCAGCCTACTTGTGCGTGTTCTTGCATCAGCCGCTGACTGCTTCGTCAGCCGCCCGTGCTCGGCTACGTAGTGGCGGTTTCTCGAGCCGTCCGGAAGAATATCAGGAGCTCGCGTGCCGCGACACTGTTGGGGGACCATTCGAAAATAGTCTTATCCACGGTGAGCGCCTCCGCGAAGGGCACACGGTTGGTTGGCCACGGAAGTCTTGAGCAGCGGCGTGCCGGTTTGAAGTGTCGGCCCTATGCACGGTGTTGCGCGATCGAACGGAATATGCGAAGGCCGTGCGCGGAGGCAGGACCGCGACCGGCAGCGCCGCGGCCCAAAATTGCGTAACGCTCGCGGCCGAGGTTCGTGCGTTGATGGAGGAAACGAGTCGTGCCGAAAGCTGGCTAGAGCCCCGTCCGGGCGGTCCTGCCCGCACTTCGCGAACTAGGATCGACTACTTCGCTCACTCTACGGAGACCGACGCTTTTTCGGTACGTTGTAGACCATTGCATGGGATGAAGCAGCGGTCGCAAGTGCCCATGTTGGAGCAGACCAGATCAGCACGCGTGTTCCGCCGGCGAGAGGCTGCGTGTCCGCGGAGCACTGACGTGCCCGGCTTCCGGCTGCATCTCCGGCAGGGCGACCGTGCGGGCCCGCGGAGCGTCCGCGTCTGGGGCAACTGGCGCACGGCGTTCCGCTTCGAGGAGGGCGAGGCCACGGACACGGACCTGCTCGCTGATCGCCGACCCAATGGAGTGCCGCCGCTGCGCCGGCGCAGCGGCGCGGCGGGGGCGTCCGCGAACATGGCGCTCGCGCTGGAGGATATCGGCGGGGGGACCGCCGACCGCTGGATGCGGATGCAGGCGAGCTGGCGCAGGTGCGCCGCGCCCGAGCCGCTGCGGAAGGGCGCGCGAGGGTTCCGCACGCATGATCGGGACTCGCGCCGGTGGGGCGGTCGGCTCGGACTGATGCCTGTCTTGGAGCGAGGTTCGCGCCCGCGCCGCCGCGTTCGCGGAGGAATGGCGGGACGCGGCCTACGAGAAGGGCGAGACGCAGAGCTTCTACAACGAGTTCTTCGAGGTCTTCGGCGTCCGGCGGCGCTGCGTGGTGCGCTACGAGGAGCATGTCCGGAAGCTGAACGACCGCTCGGGCTACATCGACCTGTTCTGGCCCGGCGTGCTCCTCGTCGAGCCCAAGAGCGCCGGGCGCGATCTCGCAGCAGCCTACGGACAGGCCGGGGAGTACTGCGACGCGCTCCGCGAACGCGCCCCCCGCGGTTCGTGCTGGTGAGCGACTTCCAGACCTTCGCGCTGTACGATCTCGACGAGCGGTCGGTCGTCGAGTTCGGGCTGCCGGACCTGCCCGCGCAGGTCGAGTCGTTCGGGTTCGTGCTCGGCGTGCAGCGCCGGACCTTCCGCGATCAGGACCCGGCGAACATCGCGGCTGCCGAGCTGGTCGGGCGCCTGCGCGACGCGCTGGCGGCGGCGGGCCACCGGGGGCACGATCTGGAGCGCTTCCTCGCGCGCGTGGTGTTCTGCCTGTTCGCCGACGATACCGGGGTGTTCGAGCCGTGCGACATCCTCCTCGATTTCCTGGAGACTCGGACCAGCGAGGGCGGGGCCGATCTCGGCCCGTGGCTGGCGCAACTGTTCGAGGTGCTCGACACGCCCGAAGACGACCGGCCCGCGACGCTCGCCGGGGACCTGGCGCGGTTCCCCTACGTCAACGGCGGCCTGTTCGAGGGGCGCCTGCGGATGTTCTCGTTCGACGCGGCGATGCGCGGGGCGTTGCTGGACGCCTGCCGCTTCGACTGGTCGAAACTTTCGCCCGCGATCTTCGGCGCGCTGTTCCAGTCGGTGATGGACCCCGCGCAGCGCCGCCAGCAGGGCGCGCACTACACGACCGAGAAGAACATCCTGAAGGTGCTCGGGCCGCTGTTCCTGGACGACCTGCGCGCCGCGTTCGAGCGGTTGAGGTCTCGCCGGGACAGCCGGCGTCCGGCCGAGCTGCGGCGCTTTCAGGCGCAGCTCGGCGGCCTGCAGTTTTTCGACCCGGCCTGCGGCTGCGGCAACTTCCTGATCATCGCCTACAGGGAGCTGCGGCTGCTCGAAATGGAGGTCATCCGGGAGCTTCGGGAAGCGACCGCCGCGAGCACGCAGCGGGTGCTCGACGCCGCCTGGCAGGCGGTGGTGGATGTGGACCAGTTCCACGGCATCGAGCTGGGCGAGTTCCCGGCGCGCATCGCGGAGACCGCGCTGTGGATGATGGACCACATCATGAACAATCGGCTGAGCTTGGAGTGCGGCCACGCCTATGCGCGCATCCCGCTGGCGAAGTCGCCCCGGATCGTCCACGGCGACGCGTTGGAAATGGACTGGTCTGGATTGCTGCCGCCGGGCGAGTGTGCGTTCGTGCTGGGCAATCCGCCCTTCGTGGGCGCGAAGCACCAGACGGTGGAGCAGCGCGCCCAGGTGCGCGGGATCGCGGCGCTCGGCAAGGGCGGCGGCACGCTCGATTACGTCGCCGCATGGTTCATCAAGGCGGGGGAGTACGTGCAGGGCGGCGGCGCCCGGATCGGCTTCGTCGCGACCAGCTCGATCACGCAGGGCGAGCAGGCCGCGCAGCTCTGGCCGGTCCTGTTCGAGCGCTGCCGGCTGGAGGTCGCCTTCGCGCACCGGACCTTCGCGTGGGGCTCGGACGCGCACGGCAAGGCCCACGTGCATGTGGCGATTCTCGGGCTCGACCGGCGGGAGGGCGCGCCTGCAATTACTTTTGGCAAAGTCAGTAACCGGGAATCTAGACCCTGGCCGGCCACCGGGGCAGTTCCCTATGCCGTACTCAGGCTTCCGGATGCTCGCCACCCATGCCATGCGGGTTGCGCTGCCGCTCTGCTCTTGCCTGTGGACCGCAGCCCCGGCCCATCTCCCCGCCCAAGGCGTCGCCAGCTCGCACGCCCAGCCGGTCAGGCCCCTCCCAGCGTCCGGGCTGCCTTGGCGCACGACATTCACAGACCTCGCCCGCGAGGCGGGCCTCGACCTGGCGTTCACCTACGGCGACCGCGACGAGAAGCGCTGCAGCATCGAGTCCAACGGCTCCGGCGTGGCCTTCCTGGACTACGACGGAGATGCGCGGCTGGACGCTTTCCTCGTCAACGGCTCGGTCCTGGAGGCGGCCCTGGAGGACGATGCGCCCACAAGCCGCCGGTACCGCAACACCGGCGAGGGGCAGTTCGCAGACGCCGCGCAGGCCAGCGGACTGGGACGCTCCGGTTGGGGCGGCGCGGTCTGCGCGGACGACTACGACGGTGCCCTGGACCTGTTCGTGGCGTACTGGGGCCGGGGCTCCTCTACCGGAACAACGGACGCGGCGGCTTCGCCGACGCCGCCGCCCCAGCGGCGCGCCGGGGAGCGACGAACAACAGCAGGAGGAACGCCCCGCAGGCCGTCGCGCCAGCCCCATGGCCGAGCGCGTTGCGCAGGATCGGGAAATGCACCGCCATGGGTCCGCCTGCAATGACAGCGGCCCGGGAAGCCGCCGGGGCGGCTCGGCAACGCCCGGAGGCGCAGGCATCCTTCGCGCCGCCGCCACCGCTGGCGGACATCGCTGGGGCCTCGCCGGCGGGGCGTGCTAAAACTACAGCCGGTATGGCGTTCCCCCCGGATGCCCCGCTGAGGACGCTGATCGTCGACGACGAGCCGGCCGCCCGCGGCGTGCTCCGCCGGGACTTGGGCGGGATCGACGGCGTCGAGATCGTCGGCGAAGCCGAGAACGGGGACCGGGCCCAGCGTCGGATCGCAGCGCTGGAACCCGACCTCGTGCTGCTGGACATCCAGATGCCCGTCAAGGACGGCTTCGCAGTCGCCCGCGGCATCGAGGGCCAGCTGCCGGCGATCGTCTTCGTCACGGCCTACAGCGAGCATGCGCTGCGAGCGTTCGAGTTCGGCGCGGCCGACTATCTCCTCAAGCCCTTCAGCGCCGCCCGGCTCGCGGAGGCCGTCGAGCGCGCGCGCCGCAGTCCGCGGCTCCACGCCGAGCGGGTGGCGCAGACGCTCAACGCGGACGCCGCCCGCGCCCAGCGCCCAACCAAGATCGTCGCCTGCCACGGCCACGACTTCCTGCTGCTGGACCTCGACCGCGTGTACGCCTTCCGCGCCTCGGGCGAGATCGTTTGGGTCCTGACCCGGGACCGCCAGTACCGCGCAACCCAGACCCTCGGCGCGCTCCAGCAAAGGCTCGCGGGCACGGCGTTCCTGCGGGTCCATCGCAGCCTGCTGGTCAACAGCGACAAGATCAGCAGAATCAGCTCCCTGAGCAGCCGGCGCTGGCAGTTGACCCTCGCCAACGGGCTGCAATGCACGGTGAGCAAACGCAATGCCGGTCTTGTGAAGGAGCTCCTGAAATAGCGTCTCCGGTCCTGCCGGCCGTCCCGTTCACCGCCTAGAAGAGTTCGCCTCCCAGTTCTTTGCGCCCGCTCCCGGGAAACTCCTCGGCCCGCGCCGGCCCGCGCCCCAGACTGGGAAAGTGATCCACCTTTCTGTTCGCCAGACGCAATCCCTCCTGCGCGCCGCTCTCTGCCTGGCGCTGCTGCTGCCCTCGCTCTCAGCCCAATCGACCGGCTCGGTGGCCGGAACGGTGACGCTAGCGGAAACCGGGGGCACCCTCCGCGGAGCCAGTGTGGTTTTGGTGGAGCTAGGCCTCGCCACGGTCAGCGCGGCAGACGGATCGTACGCGTTCCCACGCGTTCCGGCGGGTGGCTACCACGTGATGGTGCATCTGGACGGCGTGTTCACGGAGGCGGTCCAGGTGGTTGCGG
The DNA here is from genome assembly GCA_965213745.1 of Bryobacterales bacterium. Taxonomy (GTDB): domain Bacteria; phylum Acidobacteriota; class Terriglobia; order Bryobacterales; family UBA6623; genus VXMF01. Next base: position 224,687 of record CBDBZZ010000026.1, read on the forward strand.
TGGAACCGGGCGGCACGGCCCAAGCCGACCTCCAGCTCTCCCTCACGGGCGAGCGGTACGAGATCACCGTGACCGCCTCGGGGACTCATCAGGACGCGTTCGAGGCCTTCAGCAGCGTGGACTCCTACAACGCCTACGAGCTCAGCGCCATCCGCGATGTTTCGCTCGGGGAGGCGCTGGGGCAGAAGGTCGGCACGGGGGTGGCGAAGCGAGGCTTCGGGCCGGGCTCGGGCCGCCCCGTCATCCGCGGCTTCGACGGGGACCGCGTGCTGGTGATGGAGGACGGCCTCCGCTCCGGCACGCTGGGGGCCACTTCGGGGGATCACGGGGAAGTCATCGGCACAGGGCAGGTGGAGCGCCTCGAGATCGTCAAAGGGCCCGCCACGCTGCTCTACAGCGGCAACGCCGTGGGCGGCACGGTGAACGCGATCAGCCGCCACCACGAGCACCACCGCCACCCGCACAGCGGCCTGCGGGGCCATTTCGGGGGCTCGGGGGGCACGGCCAACGGATTCGGGGCAGGCCGCGGGGGCTTCGAGTACGGGGCGGGGAACTGGCTGTTCTGGGGCTCGGCCGGAGCCACGCGCTCCGGCGACTACCGGACCCCCGCAGGGACCGTGCCCAATTCCCACACGTCCCTGCGGAGCGGGGGCGGAGGCGTGGGGTGGTACGGAGCCAAGACCTATTTCAGCGGCAGCGTGCAAGAGGCGGACGGGGCGTACGGCGTGCCCTTCGCCGCGGACTTCCACTCGCACGGCCACGAGGACGAAGAGCACGAAGAGCACGAGGAGCACGAGGAAGAAGAGGGGCATGGGGAGGACGACCACGACCATGAGGAAGAAGAGGCCTCGCACGAGGAAGTGGAGCGAGTCGAGCTCGAGAGCCGCCGGCAGAGCTTCCGCCTCGACTGGGGGCTGCACAACTTGGGCGGGGCCATCGACAGCGTGGCGGTCAAGGTCGGGCATGCCCGCTGGCGGCACGACGAGATCGAGCACTTCGAGGATGGCGGGCAGGCCGTCGGGACCCGTTTCGAGAACGATCAGACCGTGTGCCGCGGGGTGTTCGAACAGGGTCGCAGAAGGTGGTGGGGCGGACGCTTCGGGGTCTGGGGCCTGGACCGGTCCTACGACGCCGCGGGCGAGGAGGCCCTGTCCCCGCCGGTCGAACAGCGCGGGCTAGCTTTCTTCGCCTTGGAGGAATTCGAGTTCGAGCGGGTGAAGTTCCAGTTCGGCGGGCGGATCGAGAGCCAGCGCTACCGGCCGGCCTACGCGGAACGAGCGCCGGAGGGGCACGACCACGACCACGGCGAGGACCACGACGAGGACCATGGCGAAGAGCACGGCGAGGGCCATGGCGAGGAGCACGGCGAGGAGCACGAGGAGGTTCCCGACGCCGTGGAGCGGACCTTCACAGGGGCCTCGGTCGCGGCCGGCCTGCACGCCGACATCTGGCGCGGCGGAGCCTTTGTCGCCAACTTCTCGCGCAGCTACCGCGCGCCTGCGCTGGAGGAGCTGTACAACTACGGGCCGCACGCCGGCACCCTTTCCTTCGATATCGGCGACCCCGGCCTGGACGCGGAAGCCGGGAACGGCGTCGACTTGTCGCTGCGCCACAGGCGGGGCCGGGTGCGGGGCGAAGGGAACTTCTTCCTGTACGATTTCTCGAGCTTCATCTTCCCGTTCGCGCCCGGCGAGGTGGAGCACGGCTTGACGGTGGTCCGATACACGCAGCTGGACGCCCGGTACACCGGGGCCGAAGCAGCTGTCGGCATCCAGGTCCGCGAGGGTCTGGACCTGAACTTGGGCGTGGATTACGTGCAGGCCGAATCGACCGAGACAGGCGCCCCGCTGCCCCGCATCCCGCCGCTGCGGGCGAGGCTGGGATTCGACTTGGCGGCGCGCGGGCTGCGGATCAGCCCGGAGCTGATCCTGGCCGGGGAGCAAACGGCCACGTTCACGGGCGAGACGCCCACCGCAGGCTACGCGGTGGTCAATCTCAAGGCTGCCTACACCTATGCCCAAGCCCAGCGCGCGCACCAGTTCTCGGTCAACGTGTTCAATGTCGGGGACCGGCTGTACCGCAACCACTCGTCCTTCATCAAGGACCTGGCCCCGGAGCTGGGCCGGGGCGTGCGGGTGGGCTACTCGCTGCGCTTCTTCTAGCGGGCTTGCCCCGGCAACGGCGGCCGCCGCCGCAGCCCGTCCGATCCGCGCCCGCCGCTGCCGTGCCGGCGCCCGGCGCAGAGCCCCGGACGCAGCTCCTGCGTCCGGGCGGCAGGCGAGTCCAGCCCCCGCCCGAGGTGCCGGGCTCACGCTCCCGGCCCTCGGGCTCCGGCCCGCCTCCGCCCCGAGCCCCCAGCGGCGAGGCCGGTTCCGCCCGCCCGGGGGGCAGGCGTGGGGCAGCGCCCGGCTGCAGGTGGGCGGCACGGACGTGCGGGGGGATGGGCGGGAGCAGCTGGACCGGGATGCGGCGCCCTGGCTGCCAGGGCGGCAGCCGGTGGGGCTGCGGGCCGCCAGCGCGTACTCCTGCAAGGATCTGGCGAGCTACTGCCGGCGGAAGGGCTGGGAGTATTCCGTGAGCGTGACCGATCCGCGCCGGAAGGCCCCGATTCTGCGCCCGGCGGCCGCGATGGGGTTGCGGGAGGACGAGGGGGAACCTCTGGACGCGGCGGGGAAGGAGCGGGCGCTCACGGTGGCGTACCGGCCGGCCCGGGGGCCGGAGGAGCAGGTGTGCGGGGTGCTCCGGCGCGACGGGGACGGGGAGCAGCGGCTGCTGGTGCCGGTATGCACGGTGATTTTGGTGAGCCACGACCGGCTGCCGGTGGCGGAGCTGGTGCGGCGGCACCGCGGCAAGCAGGGGCCGGAGAATGCGTTCCAGGGGCCGCTGACGGACCTGGGTTTGCAGCCTCCGCCGTGCCGCTCGCACGCGGCGCATCAGGGGTTCTATCTAGGCAGGCAGAGCGCGCAGCCGCGGCTGCTGCAGTACCAGGCGCTGCCGTCCGCGGCGCGGCAGCCTGGGCTGCGGCCGCTGATCCGGTACTGCGTGGGCAGCGTGGGGCGGCTGACGCGCAGCGCACGGCGGCTGCTGTGCAGCAGGAGCAACCTGTGGCTGGACGGGCTGCTGCACGCGGCGAGCCGGAGGGAGCCGGGCCCAGCGGCAGGGGGCCGACGCGGAGCCCGCGGGGGGCTCGGTGCGCCCGGAGCCGGGGGTGCCGCGGCTGCGGTGCGGGCGCAGGCCGGCGCAAGGCGCCTGTGGGGGTGCCCAAGTCGCTCGGCGACAGGCTGAAGGGCCCGGCCAGGCACGCCGGGCTCCCCGCTCAAGCCATACGGCCCCGCAACCGCCATTTCGGGAAATTAACCGGGAATCTAGAAAGAGCGTGCAGGATCGCGAGGGAATCGGGATCGGTCGGGGGTGTGGAAGTTGGCGTTGCGGTCGGGTGTCAGGCGGCGTAGACTTGGCCGGTCACGGAAGGGCGGACGGGATCGCGCAGCAGCAGGTAGGGTTAGGCTTGGCGGCGGTATGGCTGCTGGGGCCGACGACGACCGCGATGCCGCCGGAGTTGGATTGGGGCTCTCTGGCGGCGGTTCTATCGCGGCGCGTCCCCACCCGCACTCCTCGCAGGTCCCCACAAATCCGTCCCCCGCCTCGAGTGTGTCAGTGTCAGGCTAGGCAGCCAGCCCGCGCATGCTGCACGGAGGGTTCGGCAGGTCCGACCGGGAGCCGCCCGCAGGCTCAGGTCTTGACGACCCTGCGCCGCCTGCGGTCCCAAGCCAGCGATTTCTTGCGCCGGAAGGACTCGACTGTCATGTGGCACGCCATGGAGACGTGAAAGCCCAGTTCGACATCGCATTTGAGGGGCTCGCCCTTGCGGATCGCGTTGTGGAGGTTGTGGTGGTGCAGGGCCATGTCCTCGCGCCCGGACTTCTGGTGGGTCTTCGGCTGCACCTCGCCACGATGCAGATGTTCGGGCTCCAAAGTGAAGCCCTCGCGAGTGAATTCGATGGTGCCCTTGTTGCCGCGGATGAGATGCCGAATGCCCGCCTGGTTGGCCATGGACGAGACCAGCAGCACATCGATTCCCTCGGGGTACTCGAGCAGCGCGTTGAAGGTGTCGGGCACCTCCGCGCCACCGTTGAAGAAGTAGTGCCCCCCCGTGGCGACGACCCGGGCTGGGGTCGTCAAGCCGCAGGCCTTGACGATGCGGGCGAGCCGGTGGACGAAGAGGTCCGTCGCGATCCCACCGGAGTAGTCCCAGTAGCGCCTCCAAGAAAAGAAGCGCGCGGGGTCCCACGGTCGCTTCTTGGCTCGGCCCAGGAAGGCCTTCCAGTCCAAATTGACGCCCGGCTTGGCGTCCGGATCCGGTTCGCGCAGCCAGAAGTCATCCCGGTGGTTGCGGGAGTAGTCGATCTGGGCCGTGACCACTTTGCCGATGGCTCCCCCCTGAATCAGCGCGGCGGCCGCCTCGTAGGAGTCGTCCGACATCCCCTGGATGCCGCACTGCAGCACAATGCCGGTGTCCTGGACCCTTTTGACAACCTTCAGGCCCTCCTCGATGGAGTAGGTCAGCGGCTTCTCGACATAGATGTGCAGGCCCTGGTCGGCTGCGTCCATGGTGATCGGCGCGTGCCAGTGCTCCGGCACGGAAATGGTGACGTAGTCCAAGCCTTCCTGCTCGAGCAGTTTCCGGTAGTCCTTGTAGGGCTTGCCTCCGGTGAATTCGGCGGCTGCTTCCCGACGGGGGTCGTAAATGTCGCAGACAGCGGCGATCTCAACGTTGTCTGCGTCGGCGAGCTTCTGCAGCGCGCGCATATGCCCGTTGGCGTTACCCCCGGCCCCGATCACGCCGACATGGAGGCGTTCGTTGGCACCGACCACTCGGGCGGCGCTCTTGGCGGTGAGTGTGGAGTGCGCTGCGCCGACGGCTACGGCTCCCGCGACGAACCTGCGGCGACTGAGAGGGTCGGTTCCCGGCATCTTGCATCCATCATACTGATGTTTTCATAGGTAACTGCACGAAAAGGCTCCGCAAGCCATTGATTCTATTGGCGGGTTGCTTGCAATTACTTTCGGCAAAAATTAGTCAACGACGATTTTGGCCATTGGTAGCCTAGGGTAGTGGCGGCACGCATCCAGGCGGTTCGGGCCCTGCAGATCTTGGATTCGCGAGGGAATCCGACGCTGGAGGCCGAAGTCGAACTCTCTGACGGTACGGTCGCCACGGCGCAGGTGCCGTCAGGAGCCTCGACGGGGCGGCACGAGGCTCGCGAACTGCGGGACGGCCAAAACGGCGCCTACGAAGGGCTGGCCGTGTCCCGGGCGGTTGCGAACGTCAACGGGCCCCTAGCGGCTGCTGTGCTCGGCCTCCCCGCCGACGACCAGGGCCAAGCGGACCGGCGACTCATGGAGGCGGATGGGACGCCGGACAAATCGAGGCTGGGCGCCAACGCCATCCTCGGCGTATCCTGCGCGCTGGCCCGGGCGGCGGGGCTGCATCGCGGGGTGGCGCTGTGGCGCTACCTCGCCGCAGGCCGCCAGGCTCGCATGCCGCTGCCGCTCGTGAACATCCTTTCCGGCGGGCTCCACGCGGGCCGCCAAATCGAGTTCCAGGACTTTCTGGCAGTGCCGCATGGCGGCGGCGGTTTTGCCGAAGCGCTGGAAGCGGCGGTGAGGGTGCGTCGCCGCATGCACCGGCTGCTGGCGGACGAGGGCCTCGCGCCCTCGGGCGTGGCGGACGAGGGCGGTTGGGGGCCTCGGCTGCGCTCCAACGAGCAGGCGCTGGACTACATGGTGCGGGCGATTGAGCAGGCGGGTTACACCCCTGGCCGCGACGTGTCGATCGCCATTGACGCGGCTGCCACGCACTTCCATCGGAACGGACGGTACTGCCTCGCCAGCGAGGGCCGCACGCTCACCCCGGACGAGATGATCTCCATGTACCGCCGCTGGCTGGATGCATACCCCATTGTCGCGATGGAGGACATTCTGGCCGAGGATGATTGGGACGGCTGGCAAACGGCCTGCCGGGCTCTGGGGCCTCGGTGCGTCGTGATCGGTGACGACCTGCTCGCGACGAACCCGGTGCGGCTGGAGCGGGCCATCCGCGAGCGGGCGGCCAACGCCGTGCTGGTCAAGATGAACCAAATCGGCACTCTGACCGAAGCTTTGGCGGTAGTCGATCGCGCGCGGGAAGCGGGATTCGAAGCGGTCGTGTCGGCTCGCTCGGGCGAGACGGAGGACACTTTTCTGGCCGACTTCGCGGTGGCGGCGGGCGCGGGCCGGATCAAGGTCGGTTCGGTGGCCCGCTCGGAGAGGCTGGCGAAATACAACCGCTTGCTGCGGATCGAGTCCGGCCTCGAGGGCGAGGTCCCGGCAGGCCTTGCACCTTTCCAGCCGCTGCTGCAAGATAAAGTGAGCGGGTAACCGCGCGTCAACGATGCTTGACGACCCTGGAAGTCGCAACCGCAGCGCGAACTCGCGCTGGCACGGCGCCGCGCTGGCGTCGTCGTTGCGGGCGAGTCCCGTCGGCCATGCACAGAAATGGGACAGAACCGGAGCGGCTCGTCTATCTGACGGAGTTGACCGGCATGCGGCTGATCGGCCCCCAAGGCACGCGCATCGGCCGGGTGCGGGAAGCCGCGGTCGCTCCCCGGAAGCACCCGCGGCGGGTCTCGCGGTTCCTGTTCGGATCCGGCCGCACGCAGTTCGCGGTGCGCTGGGAGCAGGTGCGCGCCTTTGGCGCCGAGGGCATTGAGCTCTCGGATGAGAGCTTCACCCCGTACCACGGGGACGACTATCACCTGCTGCTAACCAAAGACCTGCTGGACCAGCAGATCGTCGACGTCAACGGGCGCAAGGTCGTTCGGGTCAATGATCTGGGCCTGCGCATCACGCGCAGCGGCAACGAGCAGCTTTGGGTTCACGAAGTGGGGGTGGGCTTGCAGGGGGCGTTCCGCCGCCTGACCGAGGGCCTGCTGCCGAACAGGCTCATCCGCCGGGTCCAGGACCGGATCCCCCCGAATTCGATTCCCTGGCACACGTGCAACATCGTCGAACCGGATCCCTTGCGGCGGCTGCGGCTACTGATCTCCCACGACCGGCTCGAGCGGCTGCATCCGGCGGACCTAGCGGACATCGTGGAGGAGCTCGGTTCCGACGAGCGCGAGGCGCTCTTCGAGACCCTCGACGAGGAGGTCGCCGCCGACACGCTCGAGGAAGTCAAGCCGACCGTCAAGCGGTCCATCCTGCATTCGCTGGACTCGGACCGGGCGGCCGACATCCTGGAGGAGATGGATCCGGCGGAGGCCGCCGAGGCGCTCGCCGACCTCGAGGCGGGGGCGCGGGAGGACATTGTCCGCGACATGGAGCGCGAGCCCGCCGGCGAGGTCCGGGAACTGCTCGAGTACGACGACGACACGGCGGCGGGCATGATGGGGACCCGGTACTTCGCCCAGAGTCCGGACGCCACCGCGGCCGAGGTGGTCGCCAACCTGCGCGGGGAGCACTCGCTGCTCAAGCGGCTGACGCATGTCTTCCTGGTCGAGGACGACGGCAGGTTGGTCGGCACCGTGCCGCTGGGGCGCCTCGCCGTCGCCGCTGCGGACCAAGCCGTCGGGGCCCTGGCATTCCGCGAGACGCTCAAGGTGGAGATGGACACCAAGCCCGAAGAGGTGGTCGAGATGTTCGACAAGTACAACCTCTACACGTTGCCGGTCGTGGACGCCGAGGGTCGCTTGGAAGGCGCGATCCGGGCCGACGACGTGATCGCCCGGCTCAGCCCCGAACTCGAGCGGGGCCTGTAAATGGCCTGGCTGCGGCGGGTCCGGGGCCGGCTGCTGACGTTTCTGGCCGTGCTCGGCCCCGGCTTCATCACCGCCATGGTCGACAACGACGCGGGCGGCATCTTCACTTATTCGGAGGCCGGGGCGCGCTGGGGCTACGTTCCGCTGTGGACGCTCCTGCCGATCACGCTGCTGCTGGTCGTCAGCCAGGAGATGTGCGCGCGCATGGGCGCGGTCACCGGCAAGGGGCTTTCCGACCTGATCCGCGAGGAGTTTGGGCTGCGCACCACGGTGCTGGTTATGGGCCTGCTGCTGGTGGTGAACTTCACCAACATCGCCGCCAACTTCGCGGGCATCGCCGAAGCCATGGAGCTGCTGCCCGTGAGCCGCTACATCTCGGTGCCGGCGGGGGCTCTGATGGTCTGGGGCCTCGTGGTCAAGGGGACGTATCAGAGCGTGGAGAAGGTCTTCCTGGCGGCCAGCGGATTCTACGTGGCGTATGTCGTCTCTGCTGTGCTGGTGCAGCCGGACTGGAATGCGGCGCTAGCAGGCGCGGTGACGCCGGTGCTGCTGGCGGACCGCAGCTACCTCGCAGTCGTCGTCGGCTTGGTTGGCACGTCGGTCGCTCCGTGGATGCAGTTCTACCTGCAAGCGGCCGTTGTGGAGAAGGGCATCGACGGCAAGCGGTACCGAGACACCCGCATCGAGGTGGTGCTGGGCTGCGTCATGATGGCGCTGGTCGCTTTCTTCATCATCGTGGCCTGCGCCGGGGCGATTTGGCAAAGCGGCCCGAGGCCCATCCAAAGCACGGCCGAAGCCGCCGAGGCCCTGCGGCCGCTGGGTCCGTACGCTTACGCGTTGTTCGCTGGCGGCCTGCTGGCGTCGTCGCTGTTCGCCTCGAGTATCCTGCCGCTGTCCACGGCCTATACGGTCTGCGAAGGGCTAGGGCTGGAGTCCGGCGTGGATCGCGACCTCGACGAGGCTCCGACATTCTACTGGCTGTACTCGCTGCTAATCGCGTTTGGCGCGGGCGTGGTGCTGTTGCCGCAGTTTCCCGCCGTGCGCCTGATCCTGCTGTCGCAGGTGCTGAACGGAGTCTTGCTGCCGCTGGTGATGGTCTTCATTGTGAAGCTGGCGAACCGCCGCGATCTAATGCATGCCTGGACCAACGGGCCGCTCTACAACCTCGTGGCGTGGCTGTCCGTGGCTGTCCTGGCCGCTCTCTCTGTAGGGCTGGGGCTCCTATCGATCCTGCCGCAGGGCACGGAGTCCGCTATGCCGGTCGTGCCGTAGCAGCTAGGGAGCCCAGGAGAACGTTGGATTCGCCCGCAGGCGGACCGCGATGAGGTCTTGCGCCAATGGTCGATTTGTTCCCGCAAGGTACCGAGGAGGTCTGGGATCGCGCTGCGCTCCGCTTCGTGCCGCCCGACGCTTCTCGCCACTTCCGGAACGCTGCGCTCGAGGTCGACCGCGAGGGCTTTCAAGCTGACTTTCGCTGCATCCCCTCGCTTGAGCGAACCGCTGGCCAGTTGATCGAGCCCGCGCAGATTCCGCTGCATGTCCGACACGGACAGGCCGAGCCTATCCGCGCATTCCCAGATCCAATGATCCGGGGGACTTCCCGGACGGAAGGGTCGGGCGCAGCCTGCGGCCCTATGCGACTGCAATGCGCTTCAGGTCGCCCTCCATGCTCCGGGAATCACTGTCCAAGGTCGATAGAAATCGTTGAGCTTGCGGAATGCGCGTAAAGCTGGGACATGGTCTGGAAATTCGTCTCTACCGGTGTTGCGTCCGATGATGCAGGCGTCCGGCGAGCTTTTCCGCCTGCGCCCCCGTAGCGCGCTCCACGCATTTTGCAGTTCAGCTGCAATCAGCGACATCGGCTGTGCTCGCCTGAGCTGCGGAAACCCCAGCCCGGGGCCCTGCAAACGGGGTCAGTCCATGGCCGTCTCCCTGCTCTCAACGGTAGCGGCGACGGCGGACTACGACGCGGCCGGCCCTAGCCTCGGCCTAGTTTGCCAGCGCCCCCGACAGGATTCCGAATCGCCGCCGGAGGTGACGTGTGTTTTCGCGGGGTGCCTGCTGCAGCTTGGACGTGCAGCGGGTCTCTTGCGTTGACCGGGCCTCCCTTTTGTCGATACCTTGATAGGCACTATGGCAGCCACTCTCGTGGAGTTCGGGCCCCCGATCCGCGCATTGCTCGAAGCTTGCGAGGGAGGTAGGCGAGTCATGCCCCTGGTGCCCGAGGGTCCGCTGAGGCATCCGCAATTGGACTCGCTACGCTCGATGACCACCGCCGACCTGTTCGCCGGGGAAGCTGTGGCCTCCGAGGACGCCGCGCGCTGCGTGCATGCTGGCTTGTTCCTGTACTTCTCGGCTCTGGACGAGTCCCATACCATTTCGCAGGGGGTGGCCACCGCCTCCGGCAGCTACTGGCACGGCATCATGCATCGCCAGGAACCCGACTGGAGCAACGCGAAATACTGGTTCGTCGCACAGGGGACCATCCAGTGTTCCAGGCGCTCGCCCGCGAGACGGGGGAGCCCTGGGATCCTTTCCGGTTCGTTGACCGGTGCTCCGCAGCAGTCGGCGGGCGGGGGGATCCGGCGGAGGCGGCCCACCTGCAGATGCTGGAATGGCGGTTGCTCATGCGCTATTGCCACCGGCAAGCGCTTGGGCGCTAGCCGATGGCCGACTCGCGACGCCTGTTTCTGGGCGTGGACGGCGGCCAGTCGTCGACCAGGGCCGTAGTCGGCACTGCTACTGGCCGGATCCTGGGGCGAGCTTCGAGTGGGCCCTGCAACCATGTGGCTCCCGGCGCTGGGGCGGCCAAGCTGAGGCGGACGATGACAGCGCTGCTCGAGGACCTTCAGCTAGCAGCCGGGCTTGCCCCGGACGCTGCCTTTGAAGCGGCCTGTTACGGCATGAGTGGCGGTCCGGAGGACAAGCGGCGGATCCTGAGCGAATTGACCCCGGCGGAAGTGGTCGAGGTCACCAGCGATGCGGAGGCTGCCCTCGTCGGCGCGACGGCGGGCGGGGCCGGGATCGCCGTTGTTGCAGGAACGGGATCCATCGCCTTGGCGCGCAACGCCGAGGGGCAGCGGGCGCGGAGCGGAGGGTGGGGCTACATCTTCGGCGATGAAGGGGGCGCGTTCGACATCGCGAGGCAGGCGCTGAGGCGGGCGCTCGCAGCCGAAGAGGGGTGGGGTCCTCCCACGGCGCTCCTCGCATTGTTCCGGAGGCAAGTGGCCGCTGGCACCGCCAACGAGGCGCTGCACCGGTTCTACACTTCCGCCTGGCCGCGGGACAGAATCGCACGGTTGGCGCCGCAGGTGGACAGGGAAGCCGAACGGGGCGACCCGCAGGCGCGGGAGGTGTTGCGAGAAGCTGGCGTTGCGCTGGCCGAGCTGGCCGCCCATGCGGCTCGGTCCCTGCCCGGCGGCGGTCGCGAGCTGGTCGTCTACCCTTGCGGTGGGGTGTTCCGCAGCCGGCGCGTGGAGTCCGCATTCTCGGCTGCCATCCGCGAGCGGGGCTTCGAGATCGGCGCTCCAGCGCACAACCCGATCATTGGCGCACTGCTGCTCGCGTACCGGGCCCGCGGCGTGCAGGTCCGGATTCGCGAGGAGGCCTAGCTGTGCTCGCGGATGAGCTGCGCCGGGCCGAGCGGCACTTGCAGGAGGCCTGCCCCCACATGCGGGAGCTCATCGGCCGGCTGGGCCCCTGCGGCCTGAGCCCTGAGCGGGACGGGTTCTTGATGCTGGTGCGCTCCATCACGTCCCAACAGATTTCATCCGTTGCTGCGCGAGCGATCCTGGGACGGCTCAAGGAGCGGATTGCGCCGAGCGGAGTGTGCCCGCAAGCTGTGTCGCACTGCGGAGAGGTAGGGCTGCGAGCGGTCGGGTACTCACAACGGAAGGCGTCGTACCTGCTCGGTTTGGCCGAAGCGAGCTTGGAAGGCGAACTGGACCTGAGCGCCGCCTCCCAATGGAGCGACGCGGAGGTCATTGAACGGCTGACGCGCCTCCGAGGGATCGGCGTCTGGACGGCGCAGATGTTTCTAATCTTCTCGCTGGGCCGCTTGGATGTCCTCCCCCACGGCGACCTGGGGGTCCGGCAGGCACTGCGGGAGTTCCACAGGCTGGAGCAACTGCCCGGCATGCGCCAAGCCTTGGACTTGGCCGCGCCATGGCGGCCGTACGCTAGTGTCGCGAGCTGGTATTGCTGGCGCAGCCTGGACGCGAAGGCTGTAGCGGACAGCGCATGACCACTGTGGCCATCGCGCTCATCGAGCGCGGGGACGAGCTGCTGATCTGCCGTCGCCGGCCGGACCAGCCCCACGCCGGGAAGTGGGAGTTTCCGGGAGGCAAGGTAGAGGCTGAGGAGACGCCGTCCGAAGCCCTCTCGCGGGAGCTCCGGGAAGAACTGGGCGTCGAAGCCGAGGCCTCGGAGGAGCTCGCCCGCTACGGCTACTCCTACTCCGGAGACAAGCCGCTGCAGCTGGTTTTCTTCCGGGTCACAGCCTATCGGGGCCAGCTGCGAGGCGAGCAGTTCGCCGCGTTGCGCTGGGTGCGCAGGGCAGAGTTGCCCGCGTTCGACTTTCTGGCGGGCGACGCCGCGGTCGTGCGGGACTTGGCCGCGGGCCGGTACGCCCCGGAGGCATGCCGCATTCCGCCAGAACAGGGCCTAAGAGCCCGTTGAAAAAGTCCTCAGCGGCCGTGCAGCCTGTCCAGCAACTCCTTGCAGGGCCCTGAAATGACCATAAAACAATTCTTGAAGGCCCTGAAACAGGCGCAAACCGGTGGCTCGCACGCGATTGCGCGACGGAAATCGTATCCCAGGGACTTTATCAACGGGCTCCTAAGCGGCTGCGAAGAGGGCGAGGTCTGCTAACCTCGTTCTGCTATGCGTCGCATCCTCCTTCTGATCCTTGCTGTCTGGATGGTTGGCTCGGCTTGCGGGCCCGGGGGCGGAAATGGTTCCGATTCCGGGCCGGCCATCACGCACGGGCCTGTCCTTGGTCGCCTGGGGTCCACGCATGTCGGCGTCTGGGCGCGCACCTCCCAGCCCGGGGAGTTCTCCGTCTTCTACGGCACGGAGCCGGATGCGCTCACCTCCGCGGCAACCGGGTCGACGGCCCTCGAGGACGACAACACCGGCTGGGTGCTGATCGAGGACCTGCAGCCGGGAACCAAGTACCACTACCAAGTCGCCAGCTGCTGCGAGCCTACCGGGGACCCTGAGCGCTCGGGTTCGTTCCACACGCTGCCGGATGCGGCCGCGATGCAGTCCGAGCACAACCCCGAGGGACGCTTCAATTTCCGCTTCGAGTTCGCCTGCGGGAACAACCAGAACTCCAGCGGCAGCCCCGATCGGCACCGAGTTGCTGGCCCACGGAACGATGCTGCGCTCGCTGGTCCGCGACTCGGCGGCGAGCTTGATCGACTTCGCGATCCTCGACGGCGATTGGCTCTACGAGAACGCCACGCGCGGCTACACCGTGGACGAGTGGCGCGCCCAGACGGGCACCGCGCCGGACGCCACGCCGCGGATCGTCTCGTTCATGCCCTCCATCGTGGGGGTGTGGGAGAACTACAAGAACTTTTACGACAACGGCGCTAACCTGCGCGCTTGGCACCGCAACGTACCGTCGTACTACACCTTCGACGACCACGAGCTGCTCAACGATGTCTACGGGACGGGCGAGGTGGGCCGTCGCAACCGGCGGTCGGTGTTCCGGGATGTGGGGACTCGGGCTTGGTACGACTACTTGGGCTGGAGCAACCCCGTTCCCGACACGCCCGCCATCGTCTACGGCCAGGCGCAGCTCGAGGCCGGTAGCGATGTGCTGACCGATCCGGAGGCGGACTTCACGGATCTCAACGCGGAGTCCACGCTCCATGTGCATTGGGGCACAGACAACTGGGGCATGATGCTCTTGGGCGAGAATCCCGACGGCACCGACCCCGACGAGGAGGGCGGCGACCCCAATGCCAAGGTCTATGAAGTCGTTGAAGTCCTCGACGCCAATCGGCTGCGTATCCGGCCCGCAGCAGTGGCCACCGGCACGCCCACCTATTCGATCGGCCGCAGGTCCTACTTCAACATGCGCGTCTCGAACGCGGAGTTCCTGTTCGTGGACACGCGTTCGTACCGGATGATGCACGACACCAAGGACCGCGCCAGGGTGGGCCGGAGCATCCCTGGGCGAGGCGCAGAAGGCTTGGCTCAAGGAGACGATGCTGGCGTCGGATGCGGACTTCTTCTTCGTCGTCTCGTCGGTCAACTTCACGATTTCACACGTGGGCGGAACCGGCAGCGCGAACATCTCGGAGACCAACAAGGACGATGCGTGGACCGCGTTCCTGTGGGAGCGCGAGGACCTCATCAATTTTTGGGACGGGCTCGGCAAGCCGGTGTTCGTGCTCACCGGCGACCTGCACAACAGCTTTGCCATCAAGGTCACGGAGCGGGTCTGGGAGTTCGCCTCCGGGCCGCACAACTCGACCAACCACCCGCTGCGGTCGGAGGGCAACCGTCCGAAGTCGGGGCCGTACAACTCTTTCGGGCGGGACACCGAGATCCGGTGGTCGAGCTTTATCGTTAACGACACGCCCAACGCATGGCGCAGACGCCCCATCTATTGCGTGGTGCGGGTGAACAACGTGTTCAACAACCCCCTGGAGACCGGGGACCGCTGGGTTGCCTACGAGAATCCCCAAGCCGTCTTTCAGTACTACGACGGTCTCACTGGGGAGCTGCTTTTCGCCGAGTCGATCGTGTGTCGCGCTGAGTGTGGGTCCGGCCCCTGGCGGCGAGGCCGGTCCAGCGTGGGTTAGGCCTGACCGCCTCAGGGATTGAGGCCCGAGCCGGGGTCCGCTCCCGGGGGACCCGCGGAGGCTGCACAGGCGCGGACGCAGGATGCGTGAGCCGCCCTGGGTCCGGCGGGGCGGCACCCGGCCTAGTTGGCTCCGCTCCGGATCCGTCTCGGGGAGCTCGGCAGTCAGTCGAAGCGGTGATCGTCGGCGAGCTGCAAGGCGAAGCTTTGTGGGCCGTGGCAGCCGCCACAGAGTGGCAGCCGCCAACGCGAGGGTCGCCTCCAGCTTCCTGCGCTGGCTGCCTTCGAGGCGGGTGGCTGAATTGGATCCGGATGCTGGCCGGTCAGCTCTTCCGGCGGTGTCGCTGACCGCCCGCTCGGTGGCCTCTGGGAGCACCCGTTGCATCGCTCGGCCCAGGCAGCGGCCCGAAGGTTCCTGCGCTGGCAGCCGGGATCGAGCCTCGGGAGGCCGGTGTGATACATTGCGAATAGCCCTTCCCGCTGCTGGGGCCGGACCATGCGGACGCTTCGGGGGACCATTCTCGCGCTTTGCCTCGCGCTCGCTGCTGCGGCGGGCGAAGTCCCGCGCGAAGCACCGCCTCTGCAGATTAAGACCGTCGACGGCGACACCGTGTCGCTGGCCTCCCTCAAGGGCAAGGTAGTCGCGGTGCTGTGGATCTCGACCGACTGCCCCCACTGCCAGGAAACCAGCGAGATGCTGGGCCCGATTTACCGCGAGCTCGCGGGCCAGGGTCTGGAGATCCTAGGCATGGCCGTCAATCCCGGCGCGCCAGGCAACATCGGCCGCTTCAAGGCCGAGCACGGCGTAGAGTTCCCCATCGGGGTCTCGAACCGCTCCGACTGGATGCGGTTTGCGGACCTGTCCGTGATGGCGAGAGCCTACGTGCCGTACTTGATGATCGTGGACCGCGCCGGGGTCATCCGCCGGGAGCATGCGGGCCGGGACCAAGCATTCTGGTCGAATCAGGAGGCCAACCTGCGCACGGAGCTGGCCGAGTTGCTCGCCGAACCCACCGGTGCCTCGCGCTGACGTCCTCGAATTCCCGGCCCCGGCGCGCTTGATTCCGCCGCCGGAGTTCCACCGCGAGGGCGCATGGCTGAGGCCGTACCGGCCGCTCTTTCCGCAGGGAGACGTGCAGACCGTTGCGGCCCACTATTGGCCGCGAAGCCTCGACGAGCACCGCTTCCCCACGCGGAGCCGCTTCTTCCAGACGGAGGCCGACACCCAGGTTCTGGCCCGGCTCAATCAGCAGCCTGGCAGCCGGCGGGAGACGGACCGCCCCACCGTGCTAGCGATCCACGGCCTGACGGCCTGCGATCGCGCGCCGTACATGATCTCCGCCGCCGGAGCCGCCTTGGCGGCGGGCTTCGATGCCGTGCGCTTGAACGTGCGCAACTGCGGCGGCACGGAGCACCTCTGTCGTACGCTATACCACTCCGGTCTGACCACTGACTTGGCGCGGGTCGTCGAGGAACTCGCTCCGCGGCCCCTATTGGTGCTGGGTTTCTCCATGGGCGGCAACATGGCGCTCAAGCTGGCCGGGGAATGGGGTGCCAGCCCGCCTGCCCACGTGCGGGCGGTCTGCGCAGTCTCGCCGCCCGTCCGCCTGGACCTTTGCTCGCGCAACATTGGCCGTCCGCGCAACATCGTTTACGAGCAGAGGTTCTTGTTTCAGCTTCGCGCCGCCATGCGACGCAAGCACCAAGCGCTGCCGCGGGCGTTCCCCCTGCCCGCCCTAGGGCAGCTGAGGTCCATCTGGCAATTTGACGAGATAGTGACCGCTCCGGCCTTCGGGTTCCGGGACGCAATGGACTATTACCGGCGCTGCTCGGCTGCGGCCTTTCTGGACGCCGTCCGGCTGCCGACGCTCGTCATCCAGGCCCGGGACGATCCATTCGTCCCGTTCGAGGCTTTCGATTCGGACGCTTTCCGCACGAATCCCTGGCTGCGGCTAGTCGCGCCGCCCCGCGGCGGCCATGTCGCGTTCCTGGCGCAGGGAAAGCCCCGCTTTTGGGCTCAGGCCCAAGCACTCGCTTATTTCACGGCGGCGCTCGAGTAGTTCCTGCCCCACGGCCGGCTCCTGGGGCTGCTCGAGGCCCGCTGCCGCGAACGGGGGGCGTGGGGACGATGCGGTTGACCTGCCTGGAACGAGCCCGCCGGCCTTATGGCCAGGCGAACGCCGACTCGGTTCCGGTCCGATCCGCTTCTCGCCCTCTCGCCGTCGCAGTCCTGTCTTCCGCAATGCGTTGCGCCGGAAGAAGTTCTTGGCTGCGAAGGACGCTTGGTTCCGGCCGGTGAACTGCTTCGTTGGCCAGCGGGTTCGTCTCGCTATGCGGCGACATCGCAGCCCAGGTCCCTCGCCGGCTGCGGTGGGCCTGCCCGGGGAGGCCAGGAAGATGCGTTGGCGCTGCGAACGCAGGCTGTTTTCGCGGATGGGCGCGTACAATTGCGATCGTTGGAGAGCGCCATGGGGATGTTCCGCTTCGATCCGCGCTGGAGACTGCGGCGCTCGCGCCGTCGAAGGCAGCTGCCCACGAACCGGGTTTTGCTGCCCTTGAGCCTAACCGCAGGGCTGGTCTTCGGGGCTCTCGCGTGCGGTCGTGGAGTTGAACCGGCACACATCGTCTGGGCGTCGAGTCCCGATGCCTACCGCGATCATTTCACCAACCCCTATTGGCCCTCCATCGCCAGTCCGAAACTAACCACTCCCCAGTGGATCGGAGAGGATGGGGTCGAAGCCGCCGCCGTCCTGTCGATCGACGATATGAACAGCATCCAACCCTAGCGGAGCTTTCTGGAGCCGATCCTGCAACGCTTGGAAGCGATCGACGGGCGCGCACCCCTCAGCATCTTCACCAACCAGATCGATCCGGAGGAACCGCAACTGCAGCGCTGGCTTGAACGGGGGGGGAGTATCGAAGTCCACACTCTAGGCCACCCTTGCCCTCTCTTGCAAGGGGGCGATTTCGAGAAAGCGCACGGCGAGGTGCAGCAAGGCATCGACCTGCTCGCCAGCATTCCCAATATGCGTCCGGTGGCCTACCGCATGCCCTGCTGCGATTCGATGAACTCGGTCAGCCCCCGGTTCTACGACGGCATCATGCGACCCGTGACAGCGGGAGGGAACTTTCTGTCCTCCGATTCGTCCGTTTTCCAAGTCTTCACGCAGGCCGACCCGGACTTGCCCCGCGAGATTTTCGCCAACGGGAACGAGAAGCGATTCGAGCGCTATGTGCCCCGGGGCAAAGGCTTCGTCAATACCATCGCCAACTACCCGTACCCGTATCTGATCGGCAAGCGACATTGGGAGTTGCCCTGCACCGTACCATCCGATTGGGAGGCCCAGTTTTTGCAAGGCGAGAATCATCCGAGAACGGTCGAGGATCTCAAGGCGGTCCTGGATGCCACCGTGGCCAAGCAGGGGCTGTTCGTGCTGGTCTTCCATCCGCACGGCTGGATCGAGAACACGCAGGTGGCGGAACTCATCGACCATGCGCGGAGCAGGCACGGCTCGAAGCTGAAGTTTCTCAGCATGCCCGAGGTGCAAGCACGCATCGACAAGCACTTGCTGGCTGGCCGGCCGATCCGCATGCCAGACGGTGAGCCGTCCGGCACGCGCGTGCTGGGTCTCGACGGCGACGGCTACATGGATGTGCTCCATCAGCAAGAAGGGCGCAGCACGGCGCGGATCTGGGAACCGGCCACCCGCACGTGGCAACTCCGGCGAGATGTGATGGTGGTGGAGGCCCCCCTCCTTCTCGACCTCGACGGCGATGGGGAATCCGACGAACCTGATAACGGGGCCCTGCGTTTCTGGGATCTGGATCAGGATGGCGATCTCGACGCCGTCTATTCGGACGCGAGACGGTTCGCCATCTATCGCCGGGACGCCGGGGAGTGGGCCAAGATCCGAGCAGGCAGCCGGGTTGGCGATCCGGCGCAGGCACCCCCCGCCTTCATCCGCTCGGACGGTTCGAATAACGGCGTCTGGATGGGCCCCTCGAGCTTCCTCGTGCAGAACGAGGACACCGCCGACGAGCCAAACGTCATCCGGCGCGTCGACTTCGCTGACATTCTGGAGAACGGTACCGGAGAATAGGCCAGGGCCGGGCGGCTCGTTTGGCTGCACTGGGGCCCACCGTCCTGGGACTTTCCGCGCTGTCCGAGCGTTCCCCGTTCTCTCCGTGGCAGCGGTGCGAGAGCGTGTCAAAGAACACTAGGCCCGGTGCGCTGAACAGGTTTCGGCGGACCAGTTGGAGCGGACGCCGGCATGCTCGGTGAAACGGGTGCCGGGGGTGAGGGAGCAGGCGAGGGTGCCCGAGGTGGCGAGCCGACCGCGGGTGGCTAGGACGCGCTGGCGGACCTTGGGGCCGCCGCGGACGCGCTCGACGAGGCGGGGTAGCAGTGCCTGTCCTTTTTCCAGGGGCTCACACGGGATCCGGCATTCCCCACGGATCCCGGTATTCCTTCGTCAGGAACTGGTCCGCTTCAGGATCGTCGAGGAAGGCTTCCCGCTCCGGATCGAAGTGGAGCACGCGGCCGACCCGGTAGGCGATCTCCCCGAGATGCACTAGTCCGCAGGACAGGTGTGCCACCTCGGCGTTGGCTACCGGCTGATCGCGGCTGCGGACGCAATCGAGGAAGTTATACATGTGCTCGGGGTGGCCTCTCGGCCCGTTCACCATGCCCGGGCCCTTCTCCTCGTCCTTCCCGAGGTAAACCTGGAAGTATCCGCGCCGCGAGAAGATCATGTAGCCCTCCGTGCCGTAGAAGGCATTGCCGCTGTCGAAGCCATGCAGTCCGTAGGGCGTCCAGCCCCGATCCTCGTACAAGAGCACTTTATCGTCCGCGTACTGGTAGGCGACCGTCATGTTGTCCGGAAACTCGCGGACGCCCTCGAGGGCGATCCGGCTGCCGTGGGCTGTGATGCGCATCGGATGGGTCTCGACCCCGAGGCCCCAGCGGGCTAGATCGATGTCGTGGGGACCGTCGCCGCCGATGTCGCCGTTGCCGAACGCCCGGTACCAGTTCCAGTTGCGGTTGTAGCGGTTCGGGTTGAAGGAGCCGTCGTATGGCGCCGGCCCCACCCACATGTCGTAGTTGACGCCCGGCGGGATGGGCGTGTCCGCCACCGGCTGCCGGTGGGTATGGCGCTGGCAGTTCCACGCCTTCGACATCTTCACCTCGCCCAGGATGCCCTGCTTGAGCAGCTCGTCGGCTTTCCTGGTCACCTCGCTGGAGCGCATCTGCGTGCCGTGCTGGACGATCCGGTCGTATTTTCTTGCCGCCTCCACTAGCAGCCGGCCCTCGCGGAAGACATGGCTGGCTGGCTTTTCGATGTAGACATCCTTGCCGGCCTGCATCGCACGGACAGCGATCGGCGCGTGCCAATGGTGCGGTGTCGCAACGATGACGGCGTCGACCGCTTTATCCTCCAGAACCCTGCGAAAATCCGCCAGCAGGGCCGGGGTGCTGCCCCGGCTCTTATGCACGGTCTGGCCGGCCCTCTCTGCATTGGCTTGGTCGACATCGCAGATCGATGCAATGCGAACGTCATCGCGGGTGAGGAGGCGTTCGACATGGCCGTGCCCCATACCGCCGACGCCGATCACCGAGACCGCGATCTGATCGTTGGGAGAGGCGGCGTTGGCGCGGACAGCGAAGCCGGCCAGCGCAGCGCCGACGACCTCTCTGCGGGTGATGCGGGGCATGGCTCCTCCTTCGCGGCTGCCTGCTGGGGCCCCGGGGGCGAAATGCGCTTGCTGCGGCTAGGCCCCGCGAGCCCCTGCCAGAATAGCGCCCGGGCCGCAGTGCGGCAACTCCTTTTTCTCGCCTGCGCCGCAGGCAGATGGTTGCTGGGGGCAAGGCCATCTCATGGGGATGATGCGATCCAGGTGATAGCGTCATCGCCCACAGCAAGGCGTTTGGCCCGGCCCGCTTGCACCTTTGATTGACGCATCCCTTGTGCGGGGCCTGCGACCGAGCAGGGGGGTGGGCCCTGATTCGGCTTCCAGGTTGTCGCGAAGCTGTGCTGCGGTCTTGCTCAGCTCGCGACGGACCCGCCGTTGGACCAAGGCCCCTAGCCGTTCTGCAGGATTGACTTGCGGCGAGTAGGTCGGCTGCAAATGCAGCTCTACCGCGGCTTGGTTCGCTTCCAGCCACTCCCGGATTGTCCGGGCGCGGTGCATACTGCAGTTGTCCACCACCAGCAGAATCTTCCGGTCCGCTTCCTCCGCGATCCGCTCCAGCAACTCCCGGAAGACCTCCGCCGTGACAGGCCCTTCCCGCCCTGGGCCCTAGAGCTGGCCCTCCGGACTGCTGGCCGCCAGCCGGTGGAGGCGGAAGCGCCCGCCGGCCGCCCGACAGGGGTCTGCCCGCAGAGGCCCCCGGTGCGCCCGGACACGCTCTGCGCAGCCAGGCCGGACTCGTCGGCGCAGGCGAACAGGGCTCCCCGCTCCTGGGCGCGGCGAAGGAGCTTGGGGAACTCTGCGTCTTGCCACCGCTGCACGGCAGCGGGCTCGTACTGGGTGGCGCACCGCTGGGGCCGCTGCGGCGGGAGCTGGAGCCGCCGCAGGCTCCGATGCACCGGGGAGACGCTCAGGACGCTGCCGAACTTCTCCCCCAAGGCTTGGCGCACTCGCTGCGCGGTCCACCAAGCGAACTCGAATTTGCATTGAGCGGGGTCTTGCTCTCCGACGACGATGCGGATCCAAGCAACGTGCCGGTCTGTCCCTTGGCGCGGTCGTCCCGTTCTTTGGAGATCCCACAGGTGCTCCACGCCTCCCGGGAAAAAGCGTGAGATCCAACGCTAGATCGTGCGTATGGAGCAAGGGACGCAGGACTTTATCTGGACCACTGACTTTCCTCCGATGAACTGCAAGACCACGTTTTTTCGAACCTCGAACTCTGGTCCTTAGTAAGGCAATGGGAAGAAGAAGAATATTTCTTTTATCATACTAATAGTGTACAATAAACCCACTCAGCAGATCAATCGACGAAAGGGATTCCAGGGACGCGACTTTTAACGCGATCAATAGCGACCGGCTCTCACCGCCTGAAGCCAGGTGCCCTGCCGAGTGCGCGATGGCGAAAAACAGCCGCTCGGTGCTCCCTGTCTGGGGCCTGCCCGATAGAGGTGGCACGGCTCGAGAGCCCTTGGCAGCCCCCCGCGAGTTGCTCACTGCCACGGAGCAAGGCGCGATTGAAGGGAACCACGGATTCCAAGCTAGAGAGGCCTGGCTTGAACCAAAGAGGGTCTAGCCGCAAGCGGTGAACTCCGCGCCCTGCTCCGCGCTACGGCGCGGACGCCGCCGTCCGGCCGCCCGCGAGCGTCGGTGGCCTGAGATGGGGACTGACCGGTGGGGAGCCCACCGCCCGGAGCGCGCCCAAAGCACAGCGCCACCGTCGCCGATGCTTTCGACAGCCACGCCCCCCCGAGATCAAGTATGTCGACCGGCTCGACTACGATGCCACTACTGTGCTCGCTGCTGCAGAGAATGCTGTGGCAGAGGCGTTTTGCGACTACCCTGAGACGACTGTTCCTGGCAGTCACGACCGGCGGTGAGAGAGCCAGGGTAGACCCGAGGCCGCCAGTGCATGAATCGTCAGGGATACTACGGAAAGAGACTAGGCTGCGGTGCCTGTCGCTGGTTGCCGCACAACTGCGGGCGGATGCAAGTGAACCAGGGCGATCTGATTGAGAAAGCACGCTCCCAACCGAACGGTGCCGAGTTTCACAGGTGTGCGCTGCAGGTCAATTCGTGCCACTACGCGGGAGACTTTCAGGGCCAACCGCTGGCCGTCAGCAATGCGGCGTACGCCCAAGCTCTGATCGACAACGCGGAAGCGCTTGGGATCAGCGTACTAGCCGTGACGGATCACAATCACGTCGGCCAGGTGGACGCGATTCGGGACGTTGCGAACAGGCGGGCAATCCACGTGTTCCCAGGTTTCGAACTGGTCTCGTCTGAGGGCGTACACGTGCTCTGTCTCTATCCTCCGAATTCCAGTGTGAACCAACTGGAACGCTATCTCGGGGAGTTCGGCGTTCGCAGTACAACCCCTTCCAGCGACCTCTGCAAGAAGTCGTTTGCAGATCTGCTCGCCAAGGTGTACGACCAAGGAGGCATCTCAGTCGCGGCGCACGTGTCGAACGACGGAGGACTATTCAAAGTGCTCCAGGGCCAAACCAGGATTCGCGCCTGGATGGACGACCACCTCTACGCGATTCAGATTCCTGGCCCAGTCCAGAACCTACCGCAAGACATCCGACGGATCGTCGAGAACAAGAACGCAGATTATCGTAGGCACCTTGCGCCGGAATCGGACCTCGCTATCGCGGTCGTGAACGCCTGCGACGTAAAATCACCAAACGACCTCAAATGTCCTGCGGCGACCTGCTGGGTGAAGATGTCCGAAGTTGGCATTGAGGGCCTGAGGCAGGCGTTCCTTGACCCCGGATCACGGATCCGCCTGCACTCTGATCCGCCGCCCGTAGAGCATGCCGAACTCGTCGCAGTGGCGTGGGAGGGAGGCTTCCTGGACAATTCGGTAATTCGTTTCAATGCGAATCTTAATGTGCTGCTAGGAGGACGGGGCGCAGGCAAGTCGACGGTTATCGAAAGCCTGCGCCATGTGCTCGGGCTGGAGCCTCTCGGCGAGTCCGCCCAGGCGATGCATGATGGAATCGTCACAAACGTGCTCCGAAGCGGCACCAAAGTGTCACTTCTCGTGCGCAGCCATCACCCAAGTCCTCGGGAATACCGGATCGAGCGCACGGTTCCCAATCCGCCAGTCGTCCGCGACGAGCAGACGCGAGAACTGCTAAACGTAACAGCAGCGGATGTTTTTCCTGGAGTGGAGGTTTACGGACAGCACGAAATCTCGGAACTATCCGGGAGTCCAGAGAAACTGACCCGGCTGCTCAAGCGATTCTCCAGGCGGGACGATTCCGCGAGCGCCCGTAAGGACGAACTGCGCCAGGAGCTCGAGCGGTCGCGGCACCGGATTGTAGCCACGTACCGGGAGAACGCTCGGATCGACGAACAGCTAGCCGCTTTGCCTGGGCTGGAAGAGACGCTGAAGCAATACGAAGAAGTCGGCCTAGAGGCGGATCTCAAGGAGCAGAGTTTGTTGGTTCGGGAGGAGGGTGTAATCGCCACGGCCCAGGAGCGCCTGCAACCGTTCCGGTCGTGCCGCGAAGAGTTGCGACAGGAGCTGCCAATCGACAGGGCCTTCCTGTCGCCAGGTGCGTTGGACGATCTCCCCGGGAAGGAGATCCTAGCGGACGCCGATCGTGTACTGGCGCAACTAAGCAGCGACCTGGGAGCAGTAGAGGGAGCGTTGAGCGCGGCTTTGGAGCGAGCTGACCAAGGGCAAAGAGGCATTCTTGAACGGTTCGAAGCCCGTAAGGCGGCGACCCAAGCCGCGTACGAAAAGAAGCTTCGGGACCTCCAAAGGGCCAAGATCGACGGTGCAGAGTTCATCCGGATCCGACGTCAAATCGAAGATTTGCGCCCCCTCCGGGAGAAGCAGTTGACATTGGCGGAGAAGGTGGAGGATGAGGAGAAATGGCATCGGAGCTTGCTGGCCGAATGGGAGGATCTAAAGGCGAGCGAGTTTCGGGAACTCGAGTGCGCCGCGAAGCGCGTCAATCGCAAGTTGAAGGACCGCGTCCGCGTGAGGGTCGAGTTCGCCGGAAACCGCGAATCGTTTTTTCAGCTACTTCGCGAGAGGGTCGGAGGGCGCCTGATAGAGACCATCAACACGCTGCGACAGCCGGACAGCCTGTCCCTCACGGCGTTCGTGCAAGCTTGTCGCCAGGGTGCCGGCGCTCTCGCCGAGGAGTTCGGCGTTGGCGGCTCTCAGGCGGAGCGCTTAGCGCAAGCGCCATCCTCGGTGCTGATGGAAATTGAGGAACTCGATCTCCCATCCACAACGAGGATCGAACTCAATACGGCGGCTCCGGGTTCGACGGCGAATTGGAAGGCGCTCGATCAGCTCTCCACCGGCCAGAAGGCGACCGCCGTGCTGCTGCTCCTGCTGCTTGAGTCCACCGCGCCACTCATTGTCGATCAGCCCGAGGACGACCTAGACAACCGATTCATCACGGAAGGCGTGGTACCGCGCATGCGCCAGGAAAAACTTCGCCGACAGTTCCTGTTCGCCACGCATAACGCGAACATTCCGGTGCTGGGAGACGCTGAACTCATTTTCGGCCTGAGCGCTTCCGGCGAAGCGGATTCGGAGACTGCGGGAGCCGTCACGGAGCGCATTGGCTCGATTGACGCCCAGCCGGTGAGGGAGCTGATTCAGGAGCTGCTCGAGGGCGGTGAGGACGCGTTTAAGCGGCGACGCCGCAAGTACGGATTCTGAGGCCAGGCTGTGACGAAGACCCACCTTCGGGAGCTGATCGCGAACGGCGAGAATTCCTTCGTGGAATTCAAGCTGGATGTTGTTGAGAACACCAAGTTGGCAAAAGAGCTCGTCGCCTTTGCCAACGGTCGGGGGGGGGGGGGGATGCGTCCTGCTCGGCGTGGACGACGACGGAAGCGTTCGCGGACTCACCAAGAGCGATTCACCGAGAAGCGACGACCGAGGAGTGCGCAGGTATCGGCGCCTTGAGGAATGGGTGATGCAGATCGGCCGAGATAAGATCCGCCCCGAGATCCGCCCGGACTTTGCGGTCATCCACGATGTTCAGCCCGGCCGCGATGTGGCAGCAGTTGAGGTGCAGCGCGGATGGAACGTGCATAGGGTCTGGCACCATCAGCGGAGCACCTACTGCATTCGAGTCGGCAGTTTGAGCCGCGAGGCGAGCCCCGAGGAGTTGGAACGCCTGTTCCAGCAGCGCGGCCGCTTCCGCCTGGAACTGCGGCCGGTGACGGGCACATCCATCGCAGATCTGGACCGGCGCCGCCTTGAAGACTACTTCGGGCAGATCCGCCAGCAAGATAAGCCCGAATCCAGGCCGTCAGACGAATGGCGACGAAAGACTACGGCCTGGGCCCGGGGGGAAGACGCGACGCATTGGAGATCACTCGTCGACTATAAGGAGCAAAAGTGGCGTGCGGAGCAAGAAGCCGAATG
Organism: Bryobacterales bacterium; assembly: GCA_965213745.1. Lineage (GTDB taxonomy): Bacteria > Acidobacteriota > Terriglobia > Bryobacterales > UBA6623 > VXMF01. The sequence goes on from CBDBZZ010000026.1 coordinate 250,389, forward strand.
GACTGCGCTCCTCGTCAACACCGAATTCCTCGACGACAGCGCACGACATCCGGCAACCGTCGCCGGGCTGCTGCTCTTCGGCAGCAACCCAGGCCGGGATCTGCCCCATGCGAAGATCGACGCGGCCTCCTATTTTGGATCGGAAAAGGACTATGACGCTAGGGAACGTCGCACGCTAGGCGGGCCGCTCGTCCCCCTGCATGGCAGCGACGGCTCCGTGCTGGAGCCTGGCCTCGTAGAACTCGCGGTGGAATTCGTCAGGCGGAATATCAAGACCGTAACCCTGGAGGACGGCATTCGGCGGAAGGCGCGGTGGGAGTATCCCGAAGAAGCGGTTCGCGAGGCGATAGTTAACGCGATCGTGCATCGGGATTATCTGCTGTCGGGAACAGATATCGAGCTCAGCGTCTACTCGGACCGGATCGAGGTCGTGTCACCCGGTCGTCTGGCGAACGGCATCACGCCAACCCGCATGCGGAGCGGGTGCCGTAGCGCCCGCAACCTGCTGTTGAAGGATGTGATGCGGGACTACGGGTATCTTGAGCATATGGGAATGGGCATTCCGCGGAAGATCATCCGCAGCATGCGAAGGCACAACGGCACGGAACCGGAACTACTCGAGGGAGACGAGACCTTCACTCTAAGATTGTTGAAAGCTGCAATGTCTTGAGGTGAGCAACACCTCTCCGGTCCTGCCGGCAACCGTTGCTCGTGCCGCGAAGTGCATCGCAGCCATGGTGGCGAGAGACCCCGCGAAACGCACTCTGCAAGCCGCAACCGTGCGCAAGTGCGCCCGGAGTCGACGATTGACAGCGACGCGAGCCGTGCCTGCGAGGGTCTGCCGCAACGCGAGTCCGGGCGGCATGAGATCGGGGAATACGTGCGAAGGCAGGCGCATGTGAACGGCGTGGAGTTTTTCTGGGCACTGCTCGAACGGGGCTGCCACGGCACGTATCACCGCTTTACAGACCAGTGCATAAGTCCTGTCACACAAATCACGCTAGATTTCTAGCATTTTCAATAGCTTACGGGGAAAGACCCCTGACACGACTTTTGCACGGATCAGTAGTGTGCGGCATTTACCTAGATTCCCGGATAATTTCCCGAGATGGGTGTTGCGGGGCCGTACGGCTTGAGCGGAGAGCCCGGTGCGCCCGTCGCGGGCCCTTCATCCCGTCGCCGAGCGACCTGGGCTCCCCGCGGGCTCCGCGTCGGTCCCCTGCCGCTGGGCTCGGCGCGGCTCCGGCCGCCCCACGCTGCACACGAAGTACCGGATCAGCGGCCGCAGCCCGGGCTACCGCGCCTCGTCCGGCAGCACCTGGTACTGCAGCAGCTGCGCGATCTGCCCGCCTAGGTTCCGGAATAATCCCAACCCCGCTGCCGGCAGTAGCTCATCAGCTCCCCACAGTACTGATCGCGTCAAAAGTCGTGTCCCAGGAATCCCTTCGTCGATGGATCTGCTGGGTGGATTTTTTGTACATTATTAGTATTATAAAAGAAAGATCCTTCTTCTTCCCACGCCTTACTATGGAGCAGAAGTTCGAGGCCCGAAAAAACGTGGTCTTGCAGTTCCTCGGGGGCAAGTCGGTGGCCCGGATAAAGTCCTGCGTCCCTTGCTCCATACGCACGATCTATCGCTGGATCTCACGCTTCCTCCTGGGAGGCATGGAGAACCTGCGGGATCGCCAAAGAACGGGACGACCGCGCCAAGGGACAGACCGGCGCGTTGCTTAGGTCCGCATCGTTGTCGTAGATCAAGACTCCGCTCAATGCCAATTCGAGTTCGCTTTGTGGACCGCGCAGCGAGTGCGCCAAGCCTTTGGGGGAGAAGTTCGGCAGCGTCCTGAGCGTCTCCCCGGTGCGCTGGAGCCTGCGGCGGCTCCAACTCCCGCCGCAGCGGCCCCAGCGGCGCGCCACCCGGTACGAGCCCGCTGCCGTGCAGCGGTGGAAAGAAGAAGAGCTCCCCCAGATCCTTCGCCGCGCCCGGGAGTGGGGAGCCCTGCTCGCCTGCGCCGACGAGTCCGGCCTGGCTGCGCAGAGCGTGTGCGGGTGCCCTGGGGGCATGCGCGGTCAGACCCCCGTCGTGCGGGTGGCCAGCGGGCGCTTCCGCCTCCACCTGCTGGCGGCCAGCAGCCCGGAGGGCCAGCTCCATGACACAGTGCGGGAAGGTCCTGTCACGGCGTAGGTCTTCCGGGAGTTTCCGGAGCGGATCGCGGAGGAAGCGGACCGGAAGATTCTGTTGGTGGTCGACAATTGCAGGATGCACCGCGCCCGGATAATCCAGAAGTGGCTGGAAGCGAACCAAGCCGCGGTAGAGCTGCATTTGCAGCCGACCTGCTCGCCGCAAGTCAATCCAGTGGAACGGCTAGGGGCCTTGGTCCAGCGGCGGGTCCGTCGCGAGCTGAGCAAGACCGCAGCACAGCTTCGCGACAACCTGGAAGCTGCTTGCCAGTCTTTGCAAGGAGCCCCGGAACAGGTGCGGGTCTTCTTTCGCGAGGCAGACTGCCAGTCTATTCTTGCCTGCATTCTGAGGACACGACTTTTGACGCGATCAGCACTGCCGGCAACGGGGCGGGGATGATTCCGTGAGCAACGTTCGCGTATCCGATTTGCAAAAATGCGGACGGTTCGGCGGCGGGCTGGTGGCGGAGCTGGCAGACCGTGCGTTCTGGTCGACTCCATGTTCTAAATCCAGCGGAGCCGGAAACCAGCAGTCTGGCTACGGCACGGAAGTGGGCTCGTTTGAGGCTAAAGCTATTCTGAACCACCGATACGAGCATGCCTGCCGCAATGAAGCTGGGCGAGATCGCCGAAGCCCTCGGCTGCCGCCTGATCGGAGACTCCAATCTCGACATTACGGGCGTTGCCGACCTTGAGGAGGCGGTATGCAGCCACTTGACCTTCCTGTCCAATCCGCGCTACGCCTGTCTCACTCGGACAACGAAGACGGCGGTGCTCCTCGCCGGGGTCCCACCCAGGGGCTGGACTTGGCATTTTTATCTCCGAGAACCCCTATCTGGATTTCGCCCACGCCCTAGCCCTGTCCCCCAGACGAGCCTGAGCCCGGATCGGCCCCGGCGCATCGGCCGCAACGCGGTGCTAGGCCCGCATGGGGTCATCGAACGGGATGCGACACTTGGGGATGACTTCCGGGCCTACAATGGCGAGGGTAGGGGCATGGCTCGCGTACCAGTACGGCCGAAGATGCTTCGCTGGGCCTGCGAGCGTGCCGGCTACGATGTGGCTCACCTCGCGACGCGCATCCCGCAGCTCCCGGCCTGGGTCCAGCGCAAACGGCAGCCAACGCTCAAGCAGCTGGAGGAGCTGGCCAGGGCCACGCACACGCCCCTCGGCTACCTGTTCCTCTCCGAGCCCCCCGACGAGCGCCTCCCCGTTCCCGACTATCGCACCGTGGCGGGTGCCGCCCCCGGTAAACCAAGCCCCAACCTGCTGGACACTCTCTACACGATGCGACGCCGCCAGGAGTGGCTGCGGGAGTCCTTGGTCGAAAACGACGCGGAACCGTTGGAGTTCGTGGGAAGCTCCCGCCTAGTTGATGAACCGGACGCCGTCGGCCGCGAGATGCGGCGGGCGCTCGGCCTCCATGATGGCTGGGCTGCGGAGGTGCGCACTTGGCGGGACGCCTTGAGGGAGTTGCGGCGAACGATCGAGCATCTGGGCGTGATGGCGGTGATCAACGGCGTGGTGGGAAACAACACTCACCGGAAGCTGAACGTGAAGGAGTTTCGCGGCTTTGCGTTGGCCGATCGATACGCGCCGTTGATCTTCGTGAATGGTGCGGACGCGAAGTCGGCGCAGATGTTCACCCTCGCTCACGAGTTGGCCCACATCTGGCTCGGCACGGAAGGACTGTCCGGCTTCCAGGCCCTGTTCCCCGGCGGTTCGGACGTGGAGGACTGGTGCAACGCGGCAGCGGCGGAGTTGCTCGTGCCAGCGGAGGAATTCAATGCACGGTGGCGGGAAGTCGGACGGGAGGCGAGTCGTTTCGAGACGCTTGCCCGGGCGTTCAAGGTCAGCCCAATCGTGGCTTCCCGTCGAGCCTTGGACCTGGGGCTCGTGGATCGGAGCACCTTCCTCGAATTCTACGAGCGCCAGGTGGGCGGCGAGGGCGGGACATCCACCGGCGGCGACTTCTACAGCAACCAGAACACCCGAGTCGGCGAACTCTTTGCGACCCAAGTGCTGCGCGCCGCGATGGAGGGACGCATCGGATTCAAGGAAGCCTATGACCTCACGGGCCTGGCCGGCGGGACCTTCCAGCGATACGCCAGGCGGCTGGGCATGGATCTGCCATGATGGCCACCCCGACTTACCTCGTGGATTCGGACGTTTTCATCACGGCCAAAAACCTGTACTACTCATTCGACCTCTGCCCCGGCTTTTGGAAGAGCGTACTTCATCACCACCGCGAGGGCCGGGTCTTCAGCATCGACAGGGTTCGCAGCGAACTCCTCGCAGGGAGCAAGACGGACAACCTCGTAGAGTGGGTGAGAGAGGAAGTCCCAAACGAGTTTTTCCTGCCCGTGGACACCGACGCAGTCCTGAGCGCCTATACGGACATCATGAGATGGGCCGAGTGCCATCCGAGGTATTCCGACGATGCGAAGGCGATGTTCGCAACAGGCGCGGACGCCTGGTTCGTCGCCTGCGCCCGCGTTTGGGAGGCCACGGTCGTGACCAACGAGCAGAGCGCACCGGAATCCCAGAAGAATATCAAGTTGCCCGATGTGTGCGATCGGTTCCATGTGCAGTGCGACAACACCTTCGCGATGCTATGGGCGCTGAAGGCTCGGTTCGATTGGGTGAGTGGAAGCTGATCACCTTCGGTAAACCCGGGTCCTGCGTTACGGTGACGGGGCGCACCGACCAGGGCCTTGGATTTCGGCGAGTTTTGATGAAGAGCGACCCGCAACGGAGGGCACCCGGACGGTGCGGCATCATCATCCCGGAAGCAGGCTTCATGGACAAGGCGGGATCAGGGAACTGCGTGTCCGGCACAGCGCGAAAAACCTCACCGACGGCGGCTGCTTGGTCGTGGTCCGCAAGCTGTTCGGCCGGTTCGCCCTGACGGGGTGGATCGACTGCCGGGCGAGGAACGAGAAGGGGTTCTTCCGTCCGTTCCTGACGACCGAGGCGTGGATTGTGCTGCTGCTGTGCGGCGGTCGGGTGATGGACGATCCGCCCCTGCTGGAGCGGCGGGGCGTGCGCCGGATCTTCGGCTGGATCCGCATACCGGACGCTACTACGTTCGGGTCGCTGGCTGAGGCGGGCGAACGCATGATCCCGCTTCTCGACGAACTGCTGTGGAGCATGGGGCGGCAGCGCTGGGCGCTGGCGGGCGGTACCCCTAAGAAGCTGACCCCGATGATGGACTCGCCCGGCTTCACCAAGGTTTTCCAACTCAGCGACGGCATGCCCGAAGTCTTGCGCGAGGAACTCACGCCTGCGTTCGGGGCCGTGGCCATTGGCGAACGGCCGCGGCTCGCCCCCGATTTCTTCCAGCAGGACCAGCGCAATGGCCTGCATCAGCAGTGGAATCTGGGTGTCTAGAAGGAACTGCCGAACAATCTGCTGGCGGAGATCAGCTATATCGGCAACATGGGGCACAACCTGGGCGGAGCGAATGTCAACGTCAACATGACGCTGCTTGTAGGGGACCGCGGGCCCGCCTCCCAGTCGCAGACGGTTAGGCCGTTCCCGCGGTTCAATGCCGTCTGGCATGAGAGCTCGGCGTGGGGCAATTCGGCCTACCATTCGATGAACTTGAAAGCCGAGAAGTGTTATTCCGGCGGGATGAATTTCTTGATGAACTACACTTGGTCGAAATTCCTCGACGATGTTGAAGCGGCGACGGAACTTGGAGGCGAGACCGGCAACGGCTATACGCACATCGCGTTGCGCCACCTGGACAAGCCGCTCTCCGGCAATGGTGTGCGGCACCGGTTCATCGGCAGTGTAGTGTACGAACTGCCGTTTGGTAAGGGACGCCCTGTCTCCATTCAGAACGGCGCTCTCAACGCTCTCGTCGGGGACTGGGGCCTCGGCTTGATCGGCGAGTTTCGTAGCGGCGTGCCCTTCGGCGTCATTGAGTGCATGAACCGCGCAACACCTTCGCACATGCGCAGCGACCGTATCTCTTGGGCGCGGTGTCCCGCCTCTCTGACTGGCGCGACAACATGAGGGCCAACACATACTTTCGATCCGACCCTGTTGGAGGCGAGGCCCCCGGTGCCGGCGGGATAGGAACCTCCCCGCGGAACCTAGGCTGTGGCCCTGGCTGCAACGGCTTCGACCTCTCGGTGCATAAATGGTTCAACTTCACTGAGCAGCACAGGCTTCAGTTGCGCGGGGACTTCTACAACCCGTTTAACCGCGCCCTGTTCGCCAACCCGGAACTGCGGCGTGGCAGGGGCAATTTCGGGCGAATCAGCAGCGTCCTGGTCGGCTCGCGCAGATCTCGTTGCGCTTCGAATTCTAGAGCCGTTCCGCGCCCCGGAGATCGGATGGAGGCCCGGGGAGCGTTTCGCCGCGGGTGCGCCCTTCGCAACGTGAGCGGATTATGAACGGCGTTGCTGCGCGTCGCCTTCCTGTCGATCACGGACCGGTTGATGGTTGGCGGTGGGCTTGCGCGCTGAGTTCGACGGGCGACTCGCCTTGCTGCGTGGACAAGCTCAGAAAGCGGAGATTCCCAGGCGGGTAGCCCCAACGCCCGCAGGGCTGCGCTCTGAGCTCACCCGGGGCCTTACGGGACGGAGCCGGAATAAGCTGTGTAGCGCGGAGGCGCGCGAGATGAACCTCGCTGCCCGAGCGCAGGGCCTGCGGCGATGAGCGCACGCGGCCCTCTTCGCCGGAATCGAACGCTCCGCACGGACATGCCGTCCCCCGGTTGCCGGCCGTGCTGGCTGAGTGCTGCGGCGCCCCAGGCGGACTCAGCGCAGGGACTCGAGCAATTCTGCCGCTTCGACCGAGTCGGGCTGCAGCTGCAGCGCTGCCTCCGTCGCTGCGCGAGCTTGCGGCAGACGCCCCTGGGCGGCTAGGGCCTGGGCCTCCAGCAAGCGGACTCCGAAGTCCCCCGGCGCCAGTGCCTTGGCCTTCCCCAGGGAGTCTATCGCGGCCTCGAGTGCGCCTGTCTGCAACTGGATGCGTGCCAAGTTCAGGTGGGCCTCGGGCGAGTCGGGCTTCAGGCTCGCTGCCCTGCGGAACGCTTGCAGGGCTTCCCCCGGCTGGCCGAGCTCTGCATAGAGCACTCCGAGGTTCGTGTGGACCGGTTCGGTGTCCGCTCCCAAGCCTAACGCCGTTGCGTACTCCCGCAACGCCTCCGCCAGCCGCCCGCGGGAAGCCAGGGCGGCTCCGAGGTTTTCTCGGTACCTAGGATCGTTGGGCCGCGCCCTCGCTGCTCGCTGGAACAGGTCTTGCGCATCCGCCAGCCGCCCTTGGGAGAACCATAGAGATCCCAGCAGAGCCTGCGCCTGGGCATCTCCTGGCTGGATCGCAAGGACTCGCCGCAGCAGGGCCTCGGCCTCGGCATCCCGTCCGCTGTTCGCTAGCAGCGACGCGAGGTTGAGCTGCGCGTCCGTGAGATCGGGTTCTGCGGCGAGGGCTTCACGCAACAGCTTCTCCGCTGCGGAGTATGCCCTGTCGGCGATGAGTATGCCCGCCAAGTTGTTCAGCAGTCCCGGTGACCGGCCCTCCCGCGTTAGGGCCTCCTCAGCCATGCGCCGCGCCGGCCCTCCCAGACCTCTTTCCGCAAGCGCGGCGGCTAGATCCTCAAACCTCCTCCTGGGTCCGGACAGCGCCCACTGCCCCTGGAAGGGCAGTGCCGGTCCGTGGCCAACTCGAATGTCCCGCAGAATGGAGTCGGCGTCGGTCGCGCCACGGTAGACCTTGACAACCCGGCCCCGACCGTCCAGAAGGAGGCTGGTGGGGATCGCTAGATCCCGGCGGCGGTCGAACAGATGCTCGTTCAGGATGCTGTAGGCCGCGGCGGTCGCTTGGTCTGCGAGCAGGATCGGGAAATCCCAGCCCTGCTGGACGGCCAGCGTGCGCACGGCCTCCGTGCGGTTCGCCGTGTCCACCGACACCGCGAGAAGCCGCACTCCGGCGCGCCGGAAGTCCCCGATCCGGCGGTTGAACTCTGCCAGCTCCTGCCGGCAGGGCGGGCACCAGCTAGCCCAGAAGTTGAGGAGCACCTGGCCTCCGGACTGGGCGGAGAGGCGGATGTCTTGGCCCTGGGGCCCGCCTGCGACCACCGGCAATTCGAAGTCCGGAGCCGGCACCGGCACTGCGAGCCAAGTGCCCGGCTCCTTCGCTCCGGGGACGGACCCCGCCGGTTCGGATGCGCCCGCCCTCCCGCTGGAGCGCTCGCCGGGATGGAGCAGCTGGTCCCCCTCAACGATCACCAGATCGGAGGCAGGCGGAGCGCCGAAGAATCTCTGGACCCGCCCCAACGGCCACCTCACCTGGATGCTCTCGACGGTCTCGCCTTGGGGCAACCCGAACTCCGCCCGCCGGGAGCGCTGCGACAAGTAGCCGCTGCCCGAGGCGACTTCGCGCAGGAGGGTCCGCCGATTCGTCTTCACCCAGATGCGGCCGCCCACTCCATCGCGGTTGCTTTCGCGGCCTTCGAGCCGGATGCGCAGCAGCCGGCTGCCGTCGGGGCGGAGGTCGTTGCGGAATGCTCGCAGCTGGGGTCCGTTGCGATTCTTGACCAGCAGGTCGAGGTCTCCGTCGGCGTCGAAGTCTAGGGGGACGAACGCCCGGCCGTCGGCGTCGAGGTCGAGCCCGCTGACGTAAGAGACATCCTGGTACGAGCCATCCCCGCGGTTCCGAAAGCAGAGGTTGCGCTCCCTGCCGCTCCAGGTTCCGCCCGAGCGGATGAGCAGATTGATTGCCCGCCAAGCCTCGCTGTACTCCTGCGACCCTGCGGCTCGCTGCGGCGATTGCGACACGACCTGCCGCCAGAAGAAGCTTCAGAGGTCGTCCAGGCGTTCGCCGGTGATGTACCCGTTCTGCACGAAGAGGTCCAGCCAGCCGTCGCTGTCGAGGTCTACGAAGTCCGAGGCCCAGGCCCAGCGCCCGGTCCGCACGGCCGCCTCGTCGCTGACGTCGCGAAAGCCCCCCGGCCCGTCGTTGCGGAACAGGGAGTTGCCCTGGGCCTGGCGGCGGAACTGCTCCCGAGTCCCCTCCGCCGGCGCGACCCGTGCGAACTGCGGATCGCCGGTCAGCCGCAGGCCCGCCGAGGACCACATGTTCGCCGTGTACAGGTCCAGGTCGCCGTCGCCGTCGTAGTCGCCCCACGCGACCGACATGCCGGCCCCTAGATCCTCCACGCCCAACTCCGCTGCGACATCGGAGAAAGTCCCGTCGCCGTTGTTGCGGTAGAGGTTGTTTCGTCCGAAATCGTTGGCGACGTACAGATCCGGATCGCCGTCGCCGTCGTAGTCGCCCCAGGCGGCCGCAAAGCTGAACCGGTTGTTGCCCGGCCCGAGTCCGGCGGCCTCGGACACTTCCTCGAAGCCGCCTCGGCCGTCGTTGCGGTACAGCAGGTTGGGCGGTCCATTGACCGCGTCGTAGTAGGGCGTCGGCGCGTCGTAATCCGCCCCCACCTGCCAGAAGTCGTAAGCGCAGACATAGAGATCAAGATCGCCGTCCAGGTCGTAGTCGGCCAGGGCCGCTCCGGTGAACATCGCCGAGCGATCCTCGCCCGGGCGCAGGCCGGCCTGCTCGTCCAGCGAGAAGCGGCTGCCGTCGTTGCGATACAGCATGGGCTCGGCGCCGATGAGGATGAGGTCCTGGTCCCCGTCGTTGTCGAGATCGCCGAACAGGCTCATCGATGTTTCGTCCAGGACGGCTAGGCCGGCACTCCCCGTCGCGTCCGAGAACGTGCCGCCTCCCTGGTTGCGGTACAGCCGGTTCGGAAGGCCCCCGGGTTGGCTGACGTATAGGTCGTCCAAACCGTCGCCGTCGAAATCCCCGAGCGAGAGGCCCTGGTGGCCGTACACGGACACCCCCAGCGCGGCGTCCAGGCGGTCCCGCCAATGGTCGACCCCGTAGGCCAACTGCTCCCGAAACGACTCGATGTCGCCGAAAACGTCATCGGTGACCTCGACGAAGCCGAAGGTGCCGGCGCGGACCTCCCGGAACTGTCCTGCCGTGAAACCCTGGAGCGTCCAGTCCCCCTCCGTCGGGGACCAGGTCATGGTTGCGGTGCCGAGCAGAGACCGCAGGCCGCCCTCCCGCGCTTCGCCGCCTAGTTCGATGCGCAGGGCAACGCGCACGGAGTTTTCCGGGACGCTGAGACGGGTTGTGGAAACAACCTTGAATTCCGCTAGCTCCAGCCGTCGAAAGCCCGCCGTTTGGCCCGCGAGCGGCGCAAACGAACCGGGGTCCGCCACCAGCGCCTTGGCGATCTGCTGAAGCCGCGTGTTGATCAACCTGTGGTCGCGTTCGCCGATCCAAATGTCCGCAGCCTCGTCGACCTTCCCCAGAACGCGGTCGACTCCGCGCTCCTGGGCGTGGCGGATGGTCAGGGTGAATTCGGTCGGCCCACCCCAGGCCGCAGCGGCGCAGACCGCCCCCGCGAATGCTGCGTACGCCTTCACGTAGCTTGCATTGTAGTCCTGGAAGAGAAGCCGAGCGGCCCACCGGCACCAAGGGCTACAGCGAGGGCCTGGCGTGGAGCTCGGCGGCCTTGCCCGCGGACCGGCGGGAGGCCGGAGCTCTGGCCGTGGCTTGGCCGACGGGGGCACCGCTGCGGCAGGGTAGGGCCTGCCGCCCGTCTCAGTCGCCCGCGTGAGCGACCAGCCCCTCGAGGTGCTCCACCACTCCGGCGACGCTGGCGTCCAGCGCATCCAGCAGCAGTTCGGGGTAGACCCCGATCGCGAAGACGAGCGCCGCGAGCGGCGCCAGCGTGAGCACCTCGCGCCTGCCGAGGTCGGGCAGCGCATCCCCCCAGCGGGCGGACTGGGGCCCTAGCGCGATCCGCTGCAGCAGCCACAGCATGTAGGCCGCCGCTAGCACGATACCGCCCATCGCCAGCAGCACCTTGCTCATGCTGGCGTACGACGTGCCGAACAGCACTAAGAACTCGCCCACGAAGTTGCCGGTGCCTGGCAGGCCGAACGACGCTACGGCAAAGATCGACAGGAAGACCACAAACCTGGGCATCGCCTGTTGCAGCCCGCTGTAGTCGCTGATCGCTCGGCTGTGCGTCCGGTCGTACAGGTACCCGACGGCCAAGAACAGCGCTCCAGTGGTCAGCCCGTGGTTGAACATTTGCAGGATGGCGCCCTGGATGCCTTCGCTGTTGAACGCGAAGATGCCGAGGGTCACGAAGCCCATGTGGGATATCGACGAGTAGGCTATGAGCCTCTTGATGTCGGTCTGCGCCAGAGCGAGGTAGCCGCCGTACAGGATGGCGACAAGCGAGAGCCACAGGATGTACGGACTGAAGGTGACCGATGCCTCGGGCAGGACCGGCAAGCAAATGCGGATGAAGCCGTACCCGCCCATCTTCAGCAGCACGCCGGCCAGGATGACGCTTCCGGCGGTCGGAGCCTCGGAGTGTGCGTCGGGCAGCCAGGAATGGACTGGCACCATCGGCAGCTTGATGGCGAAGCCGAGCAGCAGGGCCGCGAAGATCCACAGCTGCGTCTCGTGCTCGAGCCCGGCGGCGGCCAATGCCTCCAGATCGAAGGTGCGGCCCGCCCGCAAGTACAGCCCGAGGATGCCGGCCAGCAGCAGCAGGCTTCCCGTCAGGCTGTAGAGGACGAACTTGAGCCCGGCGACCACGCGTTCCGGCCCACCCCACAGGATGATGAGGAAGTACATGGGGACCATCGTGATCTCCCACGCCACGAAGAACAGAAAGAGGTCCGAGGCTGCGAAGACGACGATCATGGCGCCTTCGACCAGGAGCACCAAGCTCATGAACGCCTTGACCATCTTGTCGATCGCGGTCCAGGAAGCCGCGATGCATAAGGGGGTCAGCAAGGCGGTCAGGAGGACGAGCAGCACGCTGACGCCATCGACTCCCACTGCGTACTGGATCCCGAGCGTCGGCATCCAGACGGCTCGCTCGACGAACTGCAGGCCGGCCAGAGAGGAATCGAACCCGGACCACAGCGCCAGCGCCAAGCCCAGGTTGGCGAGGGAGGCCGCCAGGGCCGTGCGCCGGGCCCAGGCGTTGCTGCGGACCAGCAGGACTGCAGCGATTCCCGCGAAGGGAACGGTGATCAGCAAGCTGAGCAAGTGATTCGAGAGCAGTGCGTTCATGGCCGATCCCCCGTGCGCCGACGCAGACCTACAGCGCCAGCCAATACAACAATCCCACGGCCACCACCAGCCAGCAGGTGACGATCACCAAGTGCTGCTGCAGCGTGCGCGGCTCGATCCGCTGCAGCGCCGCGCCGGCGTTCTCTCCGAGGCGGCCTATCCGCCGGGCGAAGCGGTCGGCCCCGCGCAGGCTGTCCGCGAACAGGCGGGTGCAGTGCGCCGCGCCCATCGACGCCCGATCGACCAATCCCAGGTCGACGCGGCGCAGCAGCCAACGCGACAGCCTCACCGTCGGCTCGACGGCCAGGGCCTGGTGCAGCTCGTCGATGTAGAGCCCGTTCCAGAAGAGGACATAGGCGGTCTGGGCCCAGTTGCGGCGGGCCAGCGGCAAGTCCTTCGGCCGCACATAGCGGTGCCAGGCCCAGCCCCAACCGACGGCGGCCGCAGCCAGCGCGGCGAGCAGCGCGGGGGACAGCCTGAAGAGCCCCGGCTCGCCTTCGAGGCCCCCGACCGCCGGGGCCAGGAACGGGCCGAACCAAGCCCACAGGCCGAGCAGCAGCCCGGCCGCGGCGACCACCACCGCAGCGAGGCCTGGAGCGTGGGCGGGCGACAGCAGCTGCGGCCATGCTGCGCGGGAGCGGCCGACCGGCGCTCCGAACAGGGTGACCACTCCCCGGAACGCGTAGACGGCCGTGACGAACACCGTGCCTAAGCCCACAACCCAGAATGCCGCTTGGGCGGACGGGGCCTGCTGGGCCGTCCAAATCGCTTCGTAGGGCCCGGCGAACAGGACGCAAGCGGGCACGCAGGCCAGGACGAGAGCCCCTAGGGCCAAGGGCCGCACCTGTTTGGCGGCGAGCCGTCCCTCGCTGGGCGCGTGAGCTGAGACGGAGTCCAGCACGCTGCCGGTCGACAAAAACAGGAAGCCCTTGAAGAACCCATGGGCCAGCAGGTGGAAGACCGCGGCAGAGAAGGCTCCGACGCCGCAGGCGAAGATCATGAAGCCGATTTGGCTGATGGTCGAATAGGCCAGCGCTTTCTTGATGTCGGCTTGGGTCAGCGAGACCAGGAGGCCGTAGAGCGCCGTCGCTGCGCCGACGACCGCGATCGCGGCCATCACCGCAGGCGCGAGCAAGACCAGAGGGCTCAGGCGGACGAGCAGGAAGGGCCCGGCATTCACCATCGTGGCGGCGTGGATCAGGGCCGAGACAGGCGTGGGGGCCTCCATGGCGTACGGCAGCCACGTGTGTAGGGGGAGCTGCGCCGACTTGCCCAGCGCTCCGCTCAGCAGGCCCAGCGCAATCAAGCTGTTCACCCCCACCTGCGCCCCGAACACGCTCACAGTTTCCCCGTCCATGCTGGCGGCCCGGGCGGCGATCTCCTGGATGTCGAGGGTGCCGTAGGTGGCGAACGTCAGGACGATCCCGAAGCCTAGGCCGACGTCAGCGACCGCATTCACCAGGAAGGCCTTCGTCGCCGCCCGCCCGGCGGAGGGCCGCTCGGCCCAGTGGGAAATCAGCAGGTAGGAGCAGATGCCCATCAGTTCCCAGCACATGTAGGTCAGGAGCAGGTTGTTGCTCATGACCAGTAAGGCCATCGCTCCGGTGAAGAGGGCCATGACGGCGAAGAAGCGCCGGTGGCGGGGGTCGCCGGTCATGTAGCGGGACGAGTACACATGGACGATGAAGCTGACGCCCGTGACCAGCGCCAAGAGCACGACGGTGAGCTGGTCCACGTACAGGGACACGTCGACGGCCAGCTCGCCCACGTCGAGCAGCCGGTAGAGATGGATCGGAAAGGGCCCGGTCCGGATCACCTCGACCAGTGCCGCCAGGGAGAGGCCGAACGATGCGGCCACGGCTGGGGTGCCGAGGCGATGGCTCGTTTCGCCCCGCCGCCCGCCGAGAGCGAGCAGTAGGAACGCCAACAGCGGTAGGCCGGGGATGAGGGCGTAGATCGGCATGACTAGTCCGTGGCGAACCTCCTGCGGGGGGTCATAGGCCTAAGCCGCCAGTCGCCTCTGCGAGGACGCCGATCACCCGGTCCCCGAGCACGCCCAAGGCGACCGCGCCTGCAACCGGCGCGGCCAAGGCCAGCCGCAGCTGCCACGGCGCGTCCCCGAGGTCCGGCTCTTCGCGCTCCCTCCGCCCCCGGAGCAGCAGCTCAAACAGCCTCGCGAAGTAGGCCAGGGTCAGCAAGGTCGTCAAGACGACCGCTCCCGCTGCGAGGTGGTTGCCGGCCTCGAGGGCGCCCAGCAGGATATACCACTTGGCGAAGAAGCCGCCGGTCGGCGGCAGGCCGATCATCCCGACGCCGAGGCCGATGAGCGAACCCACCACCCACGGGTTCCGGATCGCTGCCCGCCCGACCTCCTCGAGGGAGCGGGCGCCGTACCGCTGGGCCACGACCCCGGCCAGGAGGAATAGGCCGCACTGCATCAGGGCGTCGTTGAGCAAGTAGTGCAAGCTCCCGACCAGGCCGGTCTGGTTGCCGAGGCCGAGGCCGACCAGCACGAGGCCGACATGGGCTATGCCGCCGTAGGCGAACATCCATTTGAGCTTGCGCTGCCGCAACGCGAGCAGCGCGCCGCCGACGGACGAGAGGATGCCGACCCCCGCTACAAGCGCGAAAATATCGGCTGTGTGGTCGGCATGGGCGACCGCGATCACCCAGAACAGGATGCGCACCCAGACCAGCACCGCGACTTTGGTGACCAACCCCGCCAGCAGGGGAGCGGCCGCATCGGGGGCGTCGCCGTAGGCGTCCGGCAGCCAGCCGTGGAGGGGCGGTAGCGCCATCTTGATCGCGAGCCCCAAAAACATGAAGATCACGCCGGCGAGCACGGCCTTGGACTCCAGCAGGGCCGGCAGGCGCTCGGCCAGGTCGGCGATGTTCAGCGAGCCGGTGGCGGCGTAGAAGTAGGCGACGCCGAGCAAATAGAAGGTCGTGCCCAGGGCCCCCATCATGAGGTAGCGGAACGCCGAAACCAGCGCCCGCCCCCCGGGGACTGCGACTAGGGCGTAGGCCGCGAGCGCCACGACCTCGAGGAACACGAAGATGTTGAACAGGTCCCCCGCGTAGCACGCGCCGGTCAAGCCCGCCGTCAGCAGCAGGACGATGGTGTGGTAGGGCACCGTGCGCCTGGCCAGCGCCGGGTCGTCGATGGACCCGCCGTACAGCAGGGACAGCAGGACGAGGGCGCCGACCGCGGTGACCATGAGCGCCGCCAGCGGGTCGGCAACCCATTCGATCCCGAGCGGAGGGGCCCAGCCGCTGAACGAGTAGCGCACCGTCCCCTGGGCGATCACCGCGACGAGGCTGGCGACCGCCAGGGCGCCCATGGCCACGACGGCGGCCAAGGCCACCGGCCGGCACAGGGCTTGGCGGCGGTGACCCACTAGGGGCATCGAGATCGCCGCGACGAGGGGGACCAGGAAGGTCAGCGCCGGGAGTTGGTCGGTCATCGCAGTTTCTTCAGGATCTTGTCCTCATCGAGGCCAAGATCTCCCGCTTCCTGCGCATGCTCTCCGCAGATCGCAGTTTCTTCAGGATCTCGTCCTCATCGAGGCTGCCGAATTTGCGGTAGATGGCGGTGACCAGGCTGAGCGACACGCCCAGGGTCGCCACCTGGACCACGATGGCCGTGAGCGTCAGCACGTGCGGCAGAGGATTGACGTAGGCGTCCGGCTGCACCGCGGCCGTTCCTGCCAGGATCACCGGGACCGTGGCCCCTTCCTTGGCCCCCGTCGTGACGAGGAAGAAGATGACGCTGGTCTGCACGAGGTACAGCCCGATCAGTTTCTTCACCAAGTTGTGGTGGTTCAGGACGATGAACAGGCCCCAGGCCAGCAGCAGCACGAAGGCGACGATGTTGGGCCGATGCAGGGCGGTGTCGAGGAACTCAGGCATCGGACTCTCCGGTGCCGCGGGCGAGGCTGAAGACGATCGACATCGTGGCGACGGCAATGTCCAGCGCCACGCCGACCTGGGTGAGGAGAATGCCCAGGTAGCGCCGAGCGTTGTCGGCGAGCCCCGGGACCGGGATGTCGCCGTAGTTCAGGAACTGGCCGCCGCCGATCAGGGCCAGCCCGCCGACGCCGGCGAAGACCAGCAGCCCGACTCCGTCGCCGGTCAGGGTCCTCCGGGCCAGTTCCTCGGCGCGCCCTGTTTCGCCGGAAACCAGCAGGCCCACGATCAGGCTGGCGCCGATCAGCACTCCTGCGACGAATCCGCCCCCCGGCCCGTACTGCCCGAAGAAGAGCACGTAGAGGGCGAAGAGCTGGACCAGGGGTATGAGCAGCGCACCCGTCCTTTGCACGATGACGCTGTCGTAGGGGGACTGGATCATTGCGGATCCCTCCGGAGCAGCAGCCAGCAAGCGACCCCGGCTGTGAACACCACCACGGTCTCGATGAGGGTGTCCAGAGCCCGGTAATCCATCAGGACGGCGGTCACGACGTTGGGTGTGAGCGTTTCGGAAACGCTGCCCCGGAGGTACTCCGGGGAGATGTGGGCGCTCGCGGGAGCGGCCGCGTCCCCGAAGCGCGGCAGGTCCCCAGCCGCGTACAGCAGCAGGCCGCCGAGCAGCGGCAGGGCGATGAGCGCCGCGACCGGCGGCGGCCGCCGCCGGATGCGCGTGTCGGCCGGGGCCGTCCGGAAGAGCGTTAGCAGAAAGAACACCGTGGCCAGCCCCGCCCCGACCACGGCTTCGACGAAGGCTACATCCACCGCGCCCAGCCACGCCCAGATCAGGGCCAGAAAGAAGCTGTAAGTGCCCAGCAGGAGCACGGCGCTAATGAGGTCCTTCACGAGGATTGCGCCCGCCGCCGTGAGGATCAGCAGCGCCAGCAGCGGCAGCTCGAACGAGAACATCACCGGTTGTCCCTCCCGACGGGCTTCTCGCCTGAGCGCAGCGCCGCGCGCACCGTGGCGTGGGCGATCACCGGGTTCAGCAGGAACAGCAAGGCGAGCACCAAGAGGATTTTGAAGGTGTTCGTGCTCGGCCCGTGGTGGATGGCTAGGCCGCCGAGCAGGAAGAAGGCCCCGAGCGAGTCGGTGAGCGCGACGGCATGCGAGCGCGTGAACACATCCGGCAGGCGCACCATGCCGATGGCCGCCACGACGAGGAAGAACAGGCCGAGGACGACCATGCTGGTGGCGAGCGCTGGCATCTACGACGCCCCCCTTTGCTCCAGGTACTTGGCGATGGCCAGCGTGCCCACGAGGTTCAGCAAGGCGTAGCCGGTCGAGATGTCCACGAACATATCGACCCGCTCGTAGACCGTCCCGATCACCACCAGCAGGATGATCGCCTTGGTGGAGATCCCGTTGAGCCCCAAGACCCGGTCGTAGAGCGTCGGGCCCCGTATGACGCGGTAGAGATACAGGACGATCATGATCGCCAGCAGGTCCAGGATGAGCAATAGGGAGATGCTCATGCCGGGTCGCCTCCGGTGCGGAACACCGCCCGCACCTTGCGCTCGAGCCTGGAGCTGGTCAGATCCTCCGTCGACTTGCCGTCGAGCGCATGGACAACCAACTCTCCGGCCTCGGCTTCGACCGTGATCGTGCCGGGTGTCAGGGTGATCGAATTGCCCAGGAGCATGAGCGCATGGTCGTTGGGCAGCTGCGTCCGGTACCGGAACAGCACCGGGTCGATGGGCAGCCGCGGATGCAGGATCAGATAGGCCAGATGCATCCCGCTGGCCAGAATGCGCCCGAAGAGCCACGGGAAATAGGCCAGCACCCTGACCCAATGCATCGAGACTGGGCAGGTGGGGGCTGGCCTGGAGTTGAGCGCGGCCACACCGATGGCTGCCGCCAAGCCCACCGCGAGGTGTGCTGGCTCGTAGCTCTCCGACAGCAGAACCCATAGCGCGAATAGGAGCAGCGTCCAGAACAGGAACCGTTGCAGGGATGGGGAGCGCATGCCGGTCTCCTCCTAGTGCGTTGGAAGCCTCTCCCAAGTAGCGTCCGGGCGGTAGCGGTGGAAGCGGGGCCCGTCCGGGTCGAGCGCCAGGAGGTTCACCCATTGGTTATGGAACAGCGTCTGCAGCGCGGCGTGCTTCCGGATGGCCCGCGAGATGCGCTCCGTCGGTGCCTCGATGATGGCTAGCAGCCGCATGGGCTCGTGGTACCGCTGGGCGCCCGCCGCCACGCCCTGCAGGGGCAGGCCTCCCTGGAGGTCGCTCTGGCTGCCGAGCATGACGCCCACGCCGCCTACCACGTTATGCACGACCTTGCTGCCGCTGCCGTAGACCCAAGGGTCCACGGAGGAGAAGTAGTACTCCATATTGATCCATTCGCCGACGATGAGGGGCGCGGTCATGATCTTCTCCAGGATGCTGCCGTCGGAGTCCGCGACGGGGTCGTACGAATGCAGGAATGTCCGGGACTCCAGGTCCAGACCCTGGGTGCGGGCGCGGCGCCCGATCAGGAAGGAGGCGTTGCTGGAAAGGCCCCATTCCGGCCGCGGATTGGCCCAGTCGACGCTGCGGCCCAGCGCGTGCTCGGCGGCGCGCTGGGGTGCCGCCCCTCGGGGCGCTCCGGGCAGGCGTCCGAGCCGCTCGGCCGCCTGCCGCGCCCCGGCCTCGTCCAGACTCTGGCGCAGCCGGTCCAGGTCGTCGCGATGGCTGGGAGGCACATCGGCCTCGTCGTAGAACCGCACGCGGTCGGTCGTCGTGTCGTGCTTGGCGGGCAAGAACCAAGTGTCGTCCGGGATCTGGAGGCCGCCTTCGGCGATCCGGCGGCGAACAGCCGGGTCGTTCGCCATGGCGGCGAACGCCCGGGCGTTCGGGTCGCCGTGCGCCCCGCCGCACGCGCCGCAGTTGTAGGCCGCCGCGTAGGGGTTGTTCTCGGACTCGGCTCCGTGCCCGCAAATCACGACCAGCCGGGCGAGCCGGTCGGTGAGGCCGATCATCCGCAGGCCGCCCCCGACGAAGGCCGCCTGCTCGTCCAGGGTGAAGCCCCTCGGCGGCTCGGCTGGGGCCTCGGGGCGGGCGACAGGGACATGCGTCGGGACGGAGCTGCGGAACCGCCCTCGCGCCCAGGTCGCGACCCGGGCGTAGGTCCGGTGGGAGAGCGTCTTGCCGGCCAGGCCGACGCTGAAGAAAACGCCCAGCAAGTCGATCAGGGCAAACGCTCCGGCCGGGTTCTGCTTGATGTCGTGGAGCAGCTCGTCGCCCAAGCGCCGCCAGCGCGTGCCCGAGGCGTAGCGCTGCAGCTCCGTAGCGGCACTGGTGCGCTCCGCTTCGTCAACCGCACGCTGCGGCTTGAGCAGGACGGGGCACAACGCCAGCCGATCGCCGCTGTCGAAGGGCTGATGGCTGATGGGCACGCCGAAGAAGCCGGCGTAGCCGAAGGTCTCGTAGGGTCCCTGGGCTTCCAGCCGGCTCCGGAACGGTTCCGAGCGAGCGTCGATGCAGAACAGCAGCTGCGCTTCGGGCCGCAGGTCGGGCGGCACGTCCGGACTCTGGTGGTCGGCCAGCCTGCGGGTGAACTGGGCGGCGTAGGAGTCTTCGTACGCTGTGAGCCACACCGGCCCGTGACGATCCTCCGGAAAGCGCTGGAGCCACTCGAGCAGTGTCCGCACGCCTTCAGGCTCGATGCCGCGGACCTGCTCCGGGGTCAGTTCCAGGCCCTTGGCGAGCGGGTATAGCCACGCTGCCGTCGGCCGCCCGCTGACCGCGGCGGGAGAAGAATCCGCCCCGAGCTGCCCTAGTCGGTCGCGGATGGCGGGCAGTGTGCCTGCAAGCCCCAGTTCGTGACGGCAGACCGCTTCGACCAAGGCCGCTTCGTAGAACAGCCGGACCGCCAGGTAGTCGGCAAGGCTGGCCGGATGATCTCGCTGGCCCGGATACTGGGGATTCTCGCTCCGCCAGCGCATGAAGCCTGTCCACCCCGGCAACTGCCCGCACAGGCGCGCTTGGTACTCGCCCCAACGGTCCGGCGGGATCTCGAGCCCCCGCAGGGCTTGCTCAATAGCCTCTTCGGGCGCGTCCGGCAGCGCTTGGATTCTCCGCGCGTAGTCCCGGATGCCGAGGAACCGGGCCGAGCGGTCCCGCCCGGCCAGTTCCTTCCAGGCGCGGTAGAATCCGGCCTCCCTGCCCGGCATGCCCCAGCCGGCCAGACCCTCGTCGAGGAACGCTGCCGACCATTTGGTCATTTGGTCGTTGACTTGCTCCACCACAGACGAGCCGATCCGGGCATCGAGCCAGTCGCCGAGGGTGCGTTGCCCGGGCAGATCCGCCTCCGACGAGCCGCCTGGGCCGGGTCCGAGATCGGCCACTTCCAGCACGCTGTGCAGCAGGTCCGTGCCGCCTTCGGCGCTGGCGGTCCAGGCCAGCAGCGCGGGGTCCAGGGCTTCGAATCCCTCGGTCAGCTGCCGCCAATGCACGTCCGCGGCGCCGATGGCTCGGTCTCCGGCTTGCACGGGAGGGGCCTCGATGTGCGGGCCGAGGCGCTGGAGAGCGGATTGGAGGCTCTCCCGGGTGATCCGGCCTAGCCGATAGAGCTCGCGGTACTCGCGGTTGGCGAGGTAGCCCGCTCCGCCGATTTCGCGGGAGCCCGCACGAACGGCCTCGTCGAACGGGAGGTGTTCGTAGCCCCGCAGAGGGTTCCGGTAGGCGAAGGTCCGGAGCGGCCAGATCTGGGCCGCGGGCCGCCCGGCCTCGTCAACTAGCTCGCGCAGAGCGTTGCGTTGCTCGGTGGTCATGCGTCCCACTAGGTGCGGCGGCGCAGTACGCGGGCGGAGGTCGGATCCTCCGCCATGGCTTGATGGGCCTCCAGCCCGCGGACCACCAGAGCGGCTCCGTCCTTCTCGAATTCCTTCCGCATCTCGGCCAGCCGGTCCATCACGGTGTGGTCCACAAGCCTGGCTTGGGACAGGTCCAGCGTGACGGGAGCCTCGCCCTTCAGGGAGTCGAGCCGTTTCTTGAGCCCGATCCAGGTGCTGAATACGGCCGCCCCCTGCACCGCTACCGTCGGGCCCGCCTCCTCCCGGCGGACATCGGCGCGGAGGCGCAGCAGCGCGCTCGGCGGCGCGCCGTTCACCAAGTGGATCAGGGCCTTCACGAGAATGCCGATCCCGATCCCGGACAGCAAATCTGTCGCCAGCACGCCGACGATGGTCGCGACGAAGATGACCAGCTGCTCTGGACCGACTCGGTACATATGCAGGAACTCCCGGGGCGACGCCAGGCGGTAGCCCGTGAAAACCAGCATCGCTCCGAGCGCCGCGAGCGGGATCTGGTTGATCAGACTCGGCAGGAACGCCACAAACAGCAGCAGGAAGAGGCCGTGGTACATGTTCCCGAAGCGCGTCTTCGCCCCGTTGTCGATGTTGGCCTTGCTGCGGACAATTTCCGAGATCATGGGCAGGCCGCCGACGAAGGCCGCCAGCGTGTTGCCCACGCCGACCGCCAGCAAGTCGCGGTCGTGGTTCGTGGACCGCCGATACGGGTCGATCTGGTCGACCGCCTTGGCGCTCAGCAGCGACTCCAGGCTCCCGATCAGCGCAAACAGCACGATGTACTGCAGCCCCGGCGCGGTCAGGACGCCGGAGAAATCGGGGAAAGTGAGTGCGCTGAACATGTTGCTCGGGACATTGACGAGCAGATTGGGTTCCAGTTCGAAGCGCATGCCGAGGGGCACCGTGATCAGCAGCACCACCATGGGGGCTGGGATCGCCCGCAGCGCCTTCACCTTATGGAGCAGCGGGTAGCCGAACAGCACGACCAAGCTGATGATGCCGATCAGCCCGGCCTCCGGATGCATGTCGCGGATAAATCCCGGGATCCCGGCCAGCAGCGCCAAAGGTGCGCCATCCGCCCCCAAGCCCATCGTCACCGGAAACTGCTTGGCGATGATGATGACGCCGATCGAAGCCAGCAGCCCGTGGACCGCCGCCGCTGGGAAGAACTCGCCGAGGATGCCGGAGCGGAACACGCCGAACAGGATCTGGATCGCCCCGGCCACGACTCCGACCCCGAGTGCGAGCCGATACGCGTGCAGGTCCGCGGCCGGATCCTGCCCGCCTGTGAAGCCGAAGGCCGTGACGCAGCCGATGGCGATGACGATGAGGCCCGCCGCCGGCCCCTTGATGGTGAGTTCCGAGTTGCTCACCCAGGGCGCTAGCAGCCCGCCGATGATCGCCGTGAAGATGCCGGCGATGGCGGGATAGCCGCAGGCAAGCGAGATGCCGAGACACAGCGGCAGGGCGATCAGGAAGACCAGGAAGCCGGATAGCAGATCCGCGCCTAGGTAGCGGCGGAAACCTGCGCCCGACCCGCGGGGGATGTCGACATCGGCACTCATGGGGAAGGAAGACAAATAGAGTACTACAGCGGGGCCTGCGCTCGCTTTGCCGCTCTCGCCGACCGGTTCCGGCCTGGCGAGGCCTCCCGCTGCGCGGGCCACAACGTATTGACTCCCAAGGCGGTTCCCGCCGAGAGCGCCGGAGCCTGCGCCGGCAGTTTAGTTCTGCTGCGCGCCGTCGGGCGGCTTCGTCAGCGGTTGCGGCTCGGGCAGCGGCTTGCGCGGGATCAGCGCGTCGCGGTTGGCCGCGTGATAGACGAATGTCGCGACGATGATCGATGCCTGGATCAGATCCGCGGCCTGGATGCGGTCCAGGTTGTCCATGTTCGAGTGGTGGGTGCGGGTCTCGTATTCGACCCAGTCCTGGATGAACTGGAAGCCCGGCAGACCTACCGCATCGAACGACAGATGGTCCGTGCCGCTTGTATTGCGCAGGCTCAGCGTCTTCGCGCCCATGTCCGCGAACGGAGCGAGCCACTGCCGGAAGATCGGCCGCACGCGGTCGTTGCCCTGCATGTAGACGCCCCGGATCTTCCCGGTGCCGTTGTCCATGTTGAAGTAAGCGGAGAACTTCTCGTGGTTGGCCTTGAGCGCCATGGTCTCCGGATCCCCGAAGTGTTGCTTCACGTAGGCTTGGGAGCCGAGCAGCCCTTGCTCCTCGCCGCCCCAGAGCGCGACGCGCACGGTCCTGGCCAGCGGAAGGTCCAGCTTGGCAAGAATCCGCATAGCCTCCATCATCACGGCGCAGCCCGCGCCGTTGTCGGTCGCTCCGAGAGCCGCCGCGGTCGAGTCCAGGTGTCCGCCCAGCATGACCAGCTCGTCGGCCTTGGCGCCCCCGGGCAGCTCGGCCACCACGTTGACCGAGCTCACATCGTCGCGGTAGAGGGTCGTTCTGACCTCGGCTTCGACGACGGCGCCCGCGTCCTTGTCGGCCAGCCGATAGATGCGGTTGTAGTGCTCCGGCGTCAGGGCGATCGAGGGCGGTGGCAGCGGGTCTTCGACATGCCGATTTCCTGCGCGCGGCGGAAACACGGTCCCGCCGTCTCCCCGGGCCGCCGGGTGCAGCACTAGCCGCACGCCCTCCCCGACCAGGAACTCGTTGAGCTTGGCCTGGATGCGGCGCCTCTCCTTCCGCCTATGCTCTCGGTACCAAGCCGGAGCCTGGGCGAAGAAGTTGCGCGCCTCCTCCGGCGCGGACGGCACTTGCAGGTTGGGGTCGGCGTAGTCGATCTCGAGCGGCGGCGCGGGCTGCGGTGCCCTGGCTAGGCGCTCCAGGTCGGCGTTTGAGTAGCGGCCGAGGGCGGGGCGGTCTTGGGGGCGCAGCTTCGGCGGCTCCGCGATCATCAGCAATGCGCCGGCGAGCTTGCCCCGCCACTTGGCGATGTATTCGTCCACGTTCTGCTCGTCGCGGCCCAGCCGCCCGTCTCGCCGCAGCGGAGCTAGGGTCGGCGGACCTGTGAGCTTGCCGTCGGTCGACGGGCTCCAGCCCAGCGGCACGCCGATGAGCTGCTCGTACTGCGGCGCGACCAGGTGGGCCGAGAAGTACTCCCGCGACCAGCCCTGCCCGAAGGGCCCCCACTCCTCCGGCGCGGCGTTCTGCAGGCCCCATTCCCGGAAGCGTTCGACCGCCCAGGCGGCGGAGTTGCGGAAGCCGGGCGAGTTCGTCACGCGCGGCCCGTAGACGTCGACCAGATGGAACAGGTGCTCCATCACCTGGCTGTTCCGGTAGGCCTCGTGCCGGATGCGGTTCACGACCTCCAGGTCGGGGGCGTCGCTGCCTGAGGCCATGGTCAGGCAAGCGAAGAGCAGGGCGGGTAGGCGCGGCATAGTGCGGATTCCGTTCGCCAAGGGCAGCGGTGGGCCCTGCAGGATTCGAACCTGCAACCAACGGATTATGAGTCCGCTGCTCTAACCGTTGAGCTAAGGGCCCAGCCGGACTGCGACGCTCTCCCGATTATCGCCCTTGGCCGGGGGCTCGGCGGGCCAGGGGCTCCTAGGAGCCTGTTGAAAAAGTCCTCAGCGACCGTGAAGCGGCCCTGAAATGACCGTAGAACGACTCCTGCAGGCCCTGCCCAGTCGCAAAACGGTGCTTCGGACGCGATTTTGCGAAGGGGATCGTACCCCAGCGACTTTAGCAACAGGTTCCTAGGTGCGGTAGTCCGCGTTGATGCGGATATAGTCGGCGGTGAAGTCGCAGGTCCATACCCTCGCCCGCCCCGGCGCGCCCGCGTTGATGGAGAACTCGATCAGAATCGAGTCCCCCTCCATGGCGCGTTGGACGGCCGGCTCGTCGAACGCGGCCCGCTGGCCGGCCTCGCAGATCCGCGCCCCGTTGAGCCGGATCGCCACCTGCCGAGGATCGAACCGGGCCCCGGCCTTGCCGGCAGCGGCGAGGATCCGACCCCAGTTCGGGTCGGCTCCGGCGAGCGCCGTCTTCACCAGCGGGGAATTCGCGATAGCCATCGCGATGGCCTTGGCCTCGCGGTCGCTGGCCGCCCCGACGACGACGATCTCGGCCAGCTTGGCGGAGCCCTCGCCGTCGCGGACGATGTCTTGGGCTAGGTCTCTCGTCAGCGCGTCCAGCGCGGCTTGGAAGCGGGGCAAGCCCTCGCCCGCCAAACGAACGCCGGAGGCTCCGTTGGCAAGCAGGAACACCGTGTCGTTGGTCGAAGTGTCCGAATCCACGGTGATGCAGTTGAAGCTCTGGGCCACGCTGGCGCTCAGCAGCGCCTGCAGGTCGCTCGGGGCGACTTGCGCGTCCGTGAACACGAACGCCAGCATAGTGGCCATGTCGGGCATGATCATGCCCGCTCCCTTGGCCATGCCGGCGAGCCGGACCGGGCGCCCCCCCCACGGCGATTTGGGCGAAGCGCTGCTTCGGGACCGTGTCCGTTGTCAGGATGGCTGCGGCGCAAGCGCCGAAGCCCCGGGAGTCCAGGCGCGGCCAGAGTTGCGGTAGTGCGGTGAGGATGCGCTCGGTGTCCAGCGGCTCCCCGATGACCCCCGTCGAAGCCACCAGCACCTGATTCTCCGGCATCTCGGCGAGCGCGGCCGCCGCGCTCGCTGTCGCTGCTGCGGCGCGCTCCATGCCGCCCACGGCGCAATTCGCGTTGCCGGCGTTGGCGACGATCGCCCGGGCCTTGCCGCCGCTGCTGCGGAGGTGCCGCTCGCTGAGGTCCACCGGGGCGGCGCGCACTTGGTTGCGCGTGAACACCGCCGCGGCGGAGGCGGGCCGGTCGGACACCATCAGGGCCAGATCGTCCTGGCGCTGGTTGCGAATGCCCGCGTAGCCGGCCGCGAAGCGGAAGCCCGCGGGCACCTGCGGGAGGGACGGTTCAGCCATGGCCGAGCACCTCGTCGGGGCCGAGGCGGAAGCCTCGGGCGAAATCGAGCGCGGCGACGGGCCTGCGTCCTTCCAACTGCACTTCGCGGAGCACCAGCCGCCCCGAGCCGCAGCCGACGCCGAGTTCGCCCGTCTCCGCGCGCAGTTGCCCGGGACGGAGACCGCCCTCCGCCGCGGGGCGGGCCGCGAGGATGCGCAGCCGCTTGCCGCGGAAGAAGCTGTGGATGCCGGGCCAGGGATCGAATCCTCGCAGCCTGTTGTAGATCGTCCGGGCGGGGAGCGACCAGTCGACGAGCCCGTCCTCGCGCCGCATCCGCGGCGCGAGGGTGGCCGCGGCGTGATCCTGGGGGATTGGCCGCAGGTCTCCGGCCTCCAGCCTCGCGAAGGTCTCCACAAGCAGCGCGGCGCCCATCGGAGCCAGCCGACGGTTGACTTCGGAGGCCGTCTCGTGCGGCCCGATGGCCGTCTCGCGGGGGAGAGCAGGATGTCGCCGGCGTCCATGCGCCGGACGAGGCGCATCGTCGTGACCCCGGTGCGGGTGTCGCCCCGGGCGATCGCCCAGTTGACCGGGGCGGCGCCCCGGTATTTGGGAAGCAGAGACGAATGCACGTTCACGCAGCCGTGCCTCGCGAGATGGAGCAGGCGGTCCGGCAGCATCTGGCCGTAGCCCACCACTGCGATGGCGTCCGGACGGGCTCGGGCAACGAAGCCGATGGCCTCGTCCGCCCGGATGCGCGGGGGCTGCCGGACATCCAGGCCGAGCTCCTCCGCCGCCTGCTTGACCGGCGGAGCCGACAGCCGACCGCCCCGCCCGGCGGGGCGGTCGGGCTGCGTCAGGACATGGACCACATCATGCCGCGCCGCTACGGCGGCTAGCGCCGGCACCGCGAATTCCGGGGTGCCCAGGAATACCACCCGCAATTTAGGACCATTCGCCTCGTTTCTTCAAGTTCCGGATCTTGCGCTTGATGATTTCGCGCTTGAGCCGGCTCAGGTGCCACAGGAAGAGGACCCCGTTGAGGTGGTCGTTCTCGTGGCACACGGCCCGCGCCAACAGCTCGTCCGCTTCGAATTCGAACCATACGCCGTCCGGCGCGCGGGCACGCGTGCGGACGGTCATGGGCCGCTCGACCTTTTCCTGAAAGCCGGGAATCGACAGGCAGCCCTCCTCGCCCACCTGCGCGCCGTCGGCGGCTACGATTTCTGGATTGATCAGAACGTACCGCGCCTCCTCGTCCTCTCCGCAGCTGCAGTCGATCACTGTCAGTCGCCGGGGCACGCCGATCTGGGGTGCCGCTAAGCCCACGCCCCGCGCTTCGTACATCGTCTCGAACATATCGTCGATCAGCTCCTGCAACGCCGCCGTGCCGAAGTCGCTGTCTGGAACGGGTTCGCAGACGGTCTCCAGGATCGGGTCGCCGTACTTCACGATTTTGCGCAGCATGGGCGTTCAGGCTCTATTCTATTAAGTTGGGCTAGGGCCGTGCGCCGCACCGGGGGCTTGGAGACCCCGGCCCAGAGGTGGCCGGCACGCGGCAAGGAACGTTCGGGTAAGGTCATGTGGCGGCGGAAGAAGAGGAAGCGGCAAGGCGGGCTGGCGGAGCAGTTGTTGGCGCACAAGCTGTGGCTTGAGGATCCTAGCGAGGGGCAGCGTGCGGACCTATCGGGCATGGACTTGGCGGGGGCGAACCTAGCCGGCTTCGACCTTTGGGGTGCCGTCATGGTCGGCGCCAACCTGCGTTTCGCGAACCTCCGGGGCGTTGACCTCCGCGGTGCGGACCTGCGGCGCGCAGACCTGCGGGGAGCGGACTTGCGCGAGGCGGACTTGCGCGCTGCGGACCTGCGGCGCGCGGATCTGCGGGGGGCCGTCGGCGGACCCTACATTGACCCGACGGGCAGCCCGACTGTCGAGCAAGTCCATTAGGCCGGTCGGGAGCCTTGATGCGGCTCCCCCGCCTGGATGTTGTCGCCCTCGCGTGTGAATCGCCTACAATCGAGCAGCATGGTACGGCTGATTCCCTTCTTGTTCCTGTTCCTGGCGGCTCCTCTGGCTACCGGCAGTCCCTGGGCCCGGCACACCATTGATGCCTCGGGGAAGGGGGCCGACGGTGTGCGGCTGGAGGATGTCAACGGGGACGGCCTGCCCGATATCGCCACGGGCTGGGAGGAGTCGGGCGTGGTGCGCATCTACTTGAACCCGGGCCCGGCCGCAGCCGCCGAGCCTTGGCCGGCCGTGACGGTTGGCAATGTGGCGTCGCCTGAGGACGCGGTGTTCCTGGACATGGGGGGAGACGGCGTGTTCGAGGTCGCGACCGCGACCGAGGGCGAGGAGAAGACCCTGTATATCCACGCGGCCCCCGCGGACGGCTATCGCGATCCCGCCCAGTGGACGACAAGGCCTGTCGCCCGCTCCGCGGGCAAGGCCCAGTGGATGTTCGCCGCGCCTCTGGACGTGGACGGCAACGGCACGATGGACTTGGTCGCGGGCTCGAAGAACGACTTTGCGGCGATCGGGTCCTGGCGCTTCCCGGCCACCCCGGGCGGCAAGGCCTCCTGGAGCCGGTGGTACGGAGCCGGCTGGGTGATGTCCATCGTGGCGCACGACATGAACGGCGACGGCGCGGTGGACATTGTGGCGAGTGACCGGAAGGGCCCGCGCAGCGGGGTGCTGTGGTTCATGAACATGCCCGGGAGCGCGGCTTGGCCGGTTTACCGCATCGGGCCGGAAGGCGGGCACGAGGCGATGTTCCTCGACATTGCCGACCTCGACGGCGACGGTGTGACAGATGTCGTGCTGGCGGTCCGCGGCGGGCCGATCCAGTTCTACCGGGGCCTGTCGGCCCGAGGCAACCGGTGGCGGACCCACGCGGTCGAGCTGCCGAGCGGGTTCGGGACAGGCAAGGCGGTCGCCGTAGGGGATCTGGACCTCGACGGGAAGGCGGACATCGCCTTCAGCTGCGAAGCAGCCGAAGGGGGCCTGTCCGGCGTCGGGCTGCTCCGGCAGACAGGCGACCCGACCGCAGGAGGCTGGGAGGCGCAGGACGTCGGGGGCCCTGAGGGCGTCAAGTTTGATCGGTTGGAACTGGTCGACCTCGATGGCGATGGGGACTTGGACATCCTCACGTCCGAGGAGAAAGACCAGCTAGGCGTCGTCTGGTACGAGAACCCGGTCCGCTAGCGCCTCCGCCGCACGGCTCGGCCTGCTCGCCGCCCGCGATATGGTGGAGGCATGCAGCAGACTGCCGCCGAACTGCCCGACGCCCTGGGGCGCTTCGGCGAGTTCGGGGGGCGGTACGCCCCCGAGATCCTCGTCGCTCCGCTCGACGAGCTGGAGGCGACCTACCGGGCAGTCCGCTGCGACCCCGGGTTCCAGGCCGAGCTGGAGCAGTTGCTCCGGAGCTACGCCGGCCGCCCGACGCCGCTATTCCACGCCCGCAGGCTAAGCGAGCACTTGGGAGGGGCAGCGATCTACCTCAAGCGCGAAGACCTGCTCCACACGGGCGCGCACAAGATCAACAACTGCTTGGGCCAGGCGCTACTGGCGAGGCGGATGGGCAAGCGGCGCATCATCGCCGAGACGGGTGCCGGCCAGCACGGTGTCGCGACCGCGACCGTCTGCGCTCTGTTCGGCCTGGAGTGCGTGGTCTACATGGGGGCGGAGGACATGCGGCGCCAAGCGCTGAATGTGTTCCGCATGCGCCTGCTCGGTGCCGAGGTGGTGGGCGTCGACACCGGCAGCCGGACGCTGAAGGACGCCATTTCGGAGGCCATGCGGGACTGGGCGGGCAGCTTTGAGACCACGCACTACATGCTCGGCTCCGCGTTGGGGCCGCACCCCTACCCCGTGATCGTCCGCGACTTCCAGCGCATCATTGGACGCGAGGCGCGGGCGCAGATGCTGGAGACGACAGGCGGGGATTTGCCCGACCTGCTGATCGCCTGCGTGGGCGGGGGGAGCAACGCGATCGGGCTGTTCCACCCGTTCCTGGGCGATGTGGGTGTCGCCATGGTGGGGGTTGAGGCAGGCGGGTGCGGAACGGCGCTCGGCGAGCACGCGGCGCGCTTCGCTGGAGGTGCCCCGGGGGTGCTGCAGGGCACCAAAAGCTACATCCTGCAGGACGAGGACGGCCAGATTGCGCTGACGCACTCCGTGTCCGCCGGCCTCGACTACGCCTCGGTCGGCCCCGAGCACGCCTGGCTTCAGGGCGTCGGCCGGGTCCAATACACTTCCTGCAGCGACGCGCACGCGCTGGCAGCGACGAAGACGCTGTCGCAGCTGGAGGGCATCATCCCTGCGTTGGAGTCGGCCCACGCCGTGGCCGAAGCCATCCGGCGCGCACCGGAGGCGAAAGGCCAGACCTTTCTGGTCAATCTATCGGGGAGGGGCGACAAGGACATCGGGATTCTCCGCGAAAACCTAGCGGAGCTGGGCTGAGAACCGGACAGGTGTGCGGCGAGCAATGGGCTCAGAGGCGCTAGCCCGCCTGGATCGCCGCTGGGGCACTGCGGGCCGATTTGCTTCTGTCTGTCCCGGCTTGCGGCGGTCCGCCAGGGTTTGCCGCGGTGAGCCCCACACTCGGCCGGCGCGGCTGCCGCCGTGCGGCCGGGGTGGGCTGGGGCGGGTGGCGGTCCAGCTAGCCGGACGAGACCCCCAGCGGTTCCCGGCGCAAGTGCGCCAGCCCCTAGGCGGAGAGGGAGGCCTGCGAGCACGACAGCCACACCAGCCGGGTCGGGCTGCGGACCCGGGTGCCGGAGAGCTTGGTGTCCAGCCGTTTGGTCGAGGCCTCGGCCGGCGGGGGATGGGTGACCGTGCGGCGCGGGGGCGGCCTTCTGGTCCAAGGGACTCCGCCCGGCCCGCCACCCGCCGGCAACGGCTCCCGGACTCGGGCGTGCGATCCAGGCCGTCGCGGCCTGTCTCGCGCTGCCTGCAGCTGGGCGTCCAGGGCCTGCACCAGCTGCACCTGGCGCACTCCACCCAGCCCCTAGCCGCTGGCGTGCTCCGTGTCCCACCGCAGGCTGGGCTCGTGGCAGAACTTCGCGTCAGCCCGGCTGGGGCTCCGCGTCCGGGGCCCGGGGCGACACAGCTGCCCCATCCCCACGGGAGCTCCGCGAGGCTGCCGCCCGCGGCCTACCGGTCCGCCGGGTGCAGGCACGCCGCCAGCCGGTGTGCGCCGCAGATAGTGGACAGCGGCCCCGAGCGGTAGCCCCCGGAGGAGCCGGGCCAGAACCGTCCATCCTGCCGACCGGGCAGCGGGTCGTCAGGCGCGGCGAGGTCCTGAGACCGCCCCTGCGCTTCCGCATCCAGCTCCCCCAGCAGCTCGTCGCCCGCCGTGCGGTGCTGGTAGCACGCACCCGCTGCGCACCCGGCGGATCGCTCCGGCACCCAACCGCGGCCGCCCTGTGGAGCCCCGTGCGAGGGCCTCCCGGGGCTGCGCCGCCAGGGTCTCGACGCGGGGCTCCCCGCTCTCCGGGTGGCGGTGGTCGACGCAGCAGGGGGCGCTCTGGGCGGTCAGCCCGAGGCGCTGGTCGACCTCGCGCAGCAGCAGGTCCCCCGCGGCGGAACGGATCCGGCCGCCAATGCACCGGCCCGGGACCGCACGCCGTCCCAAAGCTTTGAACTCCAACTGCTCGCTGGCACACTGGATTGACCAAGCTGGCTCCTCCTCGCGTGGCTTTACCAACTGATCCCATATTCATGACGCCACAGCAAACACACCCTCCCCACCTTGCTGGTGAGTTGTCGGGCTAGCATTTCGGACTAGACTGCAGCCTTGTCTGGGGTGTTTTGGGACCAATCGAAGGAGTTGGGTGATGCCCCGTAAGGATGCGATTCCCACGGCCGTCGGAGCCTTTCCGGATGGGCTAGAACCCACGAGCCAGCAACATGCCCTTGGCCGTTGGGGCCAGCTTGCATGCGGCTAGGCTGATCGGCATCTGGTCGATGTTGCCATTGGCTGCACGCATCTGGGAGTAGCCTCTAGCGACTGCGCGCCCCAGGTCGGTCACCTTCCGTATTGGGATGGTCGGAAACCCGTTGAATCCGGTAGCCACGATGGCCTCGACCCTCCGTTCCGAGCCCTCGGGGTGGCCGAGGCCTCGCACGAAGATGCGAATCGAGGGAGGGCCGCCGCGCCCCGCAAGGGTCTTGAGGGCATAGACGGCCGGGCACCCCATCCAGATGATCTGGAACGGACCCGCCTCCGATGCGTGGGATGCCTCGACGCACGCCTTCGTGGGAGTGTCGCCGATGCCCTGCTTAACCGCCAATAGCATTCCGGCAGCGTCCAGCCTCATACAGGGCGATCCATAAATAGCTGACTAGCAATCATCAATGATTCTTGGTCGCGGACTGGCCGGCCTAGGACGGGTGGCGAAATCCAGCCCAATCCCGCATGCAACGGGGAAATGGATGCTGTAGCCAAACCCGCCGCCGCGCCCCGTAGAGCCAAGCGCCGGGACGCCACCCCGACAAGGCGTTCTCGGCCGCCTTCGTCCGTTCCGTGTCGCCCGGCAGGCACGCGGACGGGAACGGGTTGTACCTGTTCGTCCAGCCGACCGGCACCCGAAGCTGGGTCCAGCGGCTCGTCATCCGCGGCCGGTGCCGCCGAGCTCGTCCCGCTAGCCAAGGCCCGCGAGCAGGCCCTCGCCAACCGCAGGCTGGCCTGCGCGTGCGGCGATCCGCTTGCCAACAAGCCGCCGCACGAGAGCAGGCCGGCACCTATCTTCGACGCGCTGCCGGAACGCGAGCGCTCCGCTTCCAGTCCGCTCTGCGACTTCTGGACGTTCGAGCTGCTCGACCGCGACGAGTGCGACGAGATCTGTTTCGCCCTCGCCGGCCTGCTACAGCACAGCGAGAAGTTCGGGTTCGTCATTGGCGTGCAATGGCGGACATTCCGCGACCAGGCCCCGGTCGACATTGAGGTCTCCGAACTGATCGCCCGTCTGCACGACGAGCTAAGGGCGTCCGGCTACGACGGTCGCGACCTGGAGCTGTCCTGGTGCGGACCGTGTTCTGCCTGTTCGTCGCCGACACGGGCATCTTCCTGGGCTTCAGCGAGGAGCGCACAGCTCCCGACGGCTCCGACCTCCGCCCGTGGCTGATGCGCCTGTTCCAGGTGCTCGGCACGCCGCCCGACCGGCGGCAGGCGAAGCTGGACGCGGACCGGGCGCGGTGCCCGCACGTCAACGGTGACCTGCTCGAAGGAGCGGTCCGCATCCCGGACTTCGACGCCGGAATGCGCCGAGCACTGCCCGACGCGGGACAGTTCGACTGGACGGCGATCTCCTCGGCATCCTCGGGGAGCTGTTCCAGTCGGTCATGGAGCCGGCTGAGCGCCGCGCCCAGGGGGGTGCCCTACACGACCGAGAAGAGCATCCGGAAGGTCATTGAGCCGTTCTTCCTCGACGACCTGCGGGCCGAGTTCCGACGGCTGCAGGCTCGCCGGGACATCCGCACCGTCGCCGATCTCCCGAGGTTCCGGGACAAGCTCGGCTCACTGCGGCTCTTCGACCCCGAATGCGGTTGCGGCAACTTTCTGATCATCGCCTACCGGGAGCTTCGCACCCTGGAGATCGATGTGCTGCGGGAGATAGCTTCCAAAGCTTCCGAAGCGATCAGTCGGTAAGCACCTGATAACAAAAGCATTGCTTTTGGGTCCGGCGTCCGTTCCCCTCGTCGCATCCCTCGTTCTCAATCGGGTGACAGCAGACCACAGAGTACGAGGGTGGTACAAAGGCGGACAAATCGGGACTCAAGCGGGCGCTTTTCGCCGTGCCGTATCGCAGGCAACGCAACACCGGGGATCGTTCCGCACTGCGGGCAGGAAGGCACCGCGACAGAAAACGCCTGACTGCCGGGACTGGTCACATCGCAACGAGGCCCATCCACGAGTCTCCCAGCGCCGAGAGCACCCCAGGATCACCTTCAGGCTGGCCCTGATCGAACACGATTGGTCACACGGACCCACTGCTTCTCCAACAAGACGTTAAACGCCAAGTAGATCTGACGTTTGGAAAACTGTCCCTTCCTGTTGTTCCATGTGTAGGTGCGCTGTACGATCTCCTCTCTGTTCTGGGACTTCGCCTCAGCGTCGGCGATCCAGTGAACCGTGGCAAGCAACTCCAGACCGAACGGCGACTCGAATCCGTCAACCAGATCAAACACTCTGGCAAGACGAGTCTGAGTGTCGGCCTCGTTCTTAAGAAAAGCGCGAGCCTCCCTCAGGGCACCGGGCACGAGCCGCAACTGCCTGTCAGGGGCATCGCTTCCATCGAAGTAGCCGGACACGAGATGGCCCTCGATGGCGTTCAGCACGTGCCGGAAATTCTCAGCGTACGGCCCGTAGTGCCCCTTCGTGAAACGTAGCCTCAACGGTTCGCCGGCAGCCTGCATGAAGTACATGAGCTTGTGCGCTTCCAGAAGCGTAACGAACGGATCCAGTAGACCGCGCAGGTAACGGTCAAGCAGTTCGACCAAGGCAGCCCGACCCACGGTCATTTGCGGGACTTCGCGCGACCGGTTGATCCGGCTGTCCGTGGAACCACCACCTGGCTCGAAGATGGTGATCTTGACACTTTCTAGAGCACTCAGCACCGCCTCCATTCGTGTACGAACCTTCGGCCAGTGCAACCCGCCCAGCCCACTACCGAGCGGAGGGATAGCAATCGATCGAATGGCCCGGGATCGAATCTCCAGCGCGAGCGACTCCAACCCGGAGTCGATATCTTCCATGCGGCTCTTGCCGCGCCAGTGCCGCTTGGTCGGGAAATTGATGATATAGTATGGTAGAGTCTCTTTACCCGTCTTGAAGACGAACACCTGTCCCGGGTGCATCTCATTGCGTTTGCATCGGGCGACATAAGCCTTGAAGTTGTCGGGAAAGGCCCGCTTGAACTGCAATGCGATTCCACGTCCCATGGCCCCGACACAGTTGACCGTGTTGACCAAGGCCTCTGCTTGCGCTGCAAAGATATCGCCGGTCTTGTAGATGATCACGGCACCCTCCCCCGCATGTCAATAGTACCAGTCGGGACGGACCTCGACGGGCGGCCTATGCCTGCCTCTCTTAAGAGCAGCTACTGCACGGGGGGCAAGTTGCCGAGACTGAACCCCGATGCGGGAGACGAGTTCCCACGAGAACCGCTGCTCAACCAAGAATTCCGCCTGCTTGCCCTCTTTGCAGCGCCGCCAATCCCGGGCCTCCACCGCGTGCCAGTCGATGTCGCCTAACCGAGTTACTGATGTTTTCATAAGTAATTGCACAAAAATGCTCCGCAAGCCATTGGTTCTATTGGTGGTTTGCTTGCAATTACTTTTGGCAAAATCAGTAGGTCAGACCGATCTTCGATGTAGCGGGCACCTGCGTTCGAGAGCGTGAACGCCCATCGCAAGTCGAGTTCCTCTGCCCACGCCACCGTCGAGCGCAGATCCGCCTCCAAATGCACAATGGGACCTTGCCCACCCCTGTAGGACAGTTCT
The DNA here is from genome assembly GCA_965213745.1 of Bryobacterales bacterium. Classification (GTDB taxonomy): domain Bacteria; phylum Acidobacteriota; class Terriglobia; order Bryobacterales; family UBA6623; genus VXMF01. Next base: position 285,818 of record CBDBZZ010000026.1, read on the forward strand.
GGATGATTCGCTTGGCTGATCACGTAGAGCATGACTGAACGCGGACAGAAGTAGAATGGAACGCAGGCGCCTACATGGAGCTCCGGGTGACTGCTAAGGCGCAGTTCGTTCAGGTGCCGCCGCTTGATGTCGCTCATGCCAATCGTGGTACCACATGGCTGGCATTTGGCAACCTCTGCATCGCACAGAAGGCCGCCATCTGCGACGATGGACGGTAATCGGTCCACATGGACGATGGGATAGATCTTCGGATCATCAGGTACTGGCATCCCATTCTCGCTGCTGCCTAACCCGAGTTTAGCAGCCGCTAAGACAAGCCATTGGAAATCAGCGGCTTACGCCGACAGAAAACCTCGAGTGGCACTACAAACATGCCTAAACCGGGGAGATTGGCCGATCAGATGAGGGTTTTGCGAACGCCCTCGGGATGCAGGTTGACGCCGAGCGCGGCGTCCATAGCCCGCTGGGCGGGTTCGGCTGGCGTGGCCGTGCGCACATGCAGCGTGCGCCCGTCCAGACGCTGGAAAGCAGCGGTGGCGCGCTGCTGGACTGCCAGGATGCGGCGCAGCGTGGTCCAGCTGGCGTGCTCGCTGTGGGCCCGCAATCGGGCGCTTGTGTGTGTTGACGCAGGGAAGCCGCTAAGAGGTTGAAAACGGCTTGTGAAACAACTTGCTGCGGGTTCTGGCAAGAATCGCCGGCACCCGTTCGTGCGTCCGAGAATCGATCGGGCATGGTTTGAACTGCCTCCGGTTCGTAGCGCCTCTACGAGCGCTGCTCGCCGCACGGCGACCGGTTCCAGGCATGCGCCCGCCGCCGGAGCAAACCGCTTTCGAAGAATACAGGGACGATTCCCATCGTCTCAGGCCCCAACATCTCCTGCGGAAGGCTGCGTAACTGCTCCCGGCGGCGTTCCCGGGCTTGTCCCAGCCGTGCATCCGGCTCCGCCGAGTCTCGGTTCAGCGGCGCAGGCCGGAGCAGGTTCTCGCTTTCCATGTCGGCGCCGAGCTCTAGCATGGCCCCCGGCGGCCCGGAAACGCTCTCCGCCCAAGGCCCCGTGGGAGGGTGCAGCTCGTCGTAGACGATGTCCGCCAGCAGGCGGTCGCCCCTCAGAAACCGCCTGACCTGCAGCATGCCGGGCATTGTGGCTTTGCTAGGTTCTTCGGAGCGTTTCGCCCGTCCCCGCCACCGGCCAGCCCCATCCCGCAGAAGCGCGAGCTTGTAGACGCCGCCCAGGGCCGAATCCCCGTGCGCCGAAGCGATGCTGGTGCCCACCCCCCAGACGCCGACCCGTGCCCCCTCGCGCTTGAGCTGCGCGATACGGAATTCGTCGAGGTCGTTGGACGCGACAATCGCCGTGTCGTCGAGGCCCGCGGCGGAGAGCAGCCGCCAAGCTTCCTGTGACAGGCCCGCTAGGTCTCCCGAATCCAAGCGGATGCCGGCAAGGCGGCGGCCGCTCTGGCGCAAGCTCTGGCCGACCTCTACGGCATGACGCACGCCCTGGAGGGTGTCGTAGGTGTCCACAAGGATTACGCAATTGTGCGGCATCGCCCGGGCGAAGGCCTTGAAGGCCTCGAGTTCACTGTCGAATGACAGAACCCAGCTGTGCGCGTGCGTGCCGCGCACCGGAATGCCGTAGAGTTTGCCCGCAAGCACATTGGAGGTGGCAGCACAGCCCCCGATGTAGGCCGCCCGGCTGGCGCTGAGTCCTCCATTGATGCCCTGAGCCCGCCGGAGCCCGAACTCGAGCACCGGATCCTCGCCGGCGGCTAGGCAAACTCTGGTCGCTTTGGTCGCGACCAGCGTCTGGAAGTTGACGATGTTGAGGAGTGCCGTTTCGACCAGCTGCGCCTGGAGTAGCGGACCTCGAACCCGCAGCAGCGGCTCTTGCGGGAAGACCACCGTGCCTTCAGGCACCGCGCTGATCTCGCAGGTGAACTCCAGATCCGCCAGGTAATCGAGGAATCCGGGCTCGAACAGCGGCTGGCCGTCATCGCCCTGCAGGCCCGCAAGGTAGTCGAGGTCGTCGGGCTGGAACCGGAACTCCCGCAGCCACTGCAGCGCCGGGCCGAGGCCCGCCGCCACTGCGAAGCCGCCCCCGAAGGGGGCCTTGCGGAAGAACTGGTGGAACACGGCCTCGCGGTCGGCTAGGCCCTCCCGCCAGTACCCGTAGGCCATCGTCAGCTGGTAGAGGTCCGTCAGCAGCGCGAGCGACTGGCCGTATGGAGGCGGCATGTGAGGTGTTTAGAGCCGATTCTTGGTCCAGATCAGCCGCAGCCCCTCGAGCGTCAAGCGGTCGTCGACCGTTTCGATGTACTTGGAAGCCTGGGAGAGGAGCTGCGACTGCCCTCCCGTCGCCACCACGCTCGCCGAGCCCCCGAGGGCGGCCAGCATCTGCTCCAGGATGCCGTCGGTCATGCCCAGCATGCCGTAGTAAAAGCCTGCCTCCAGACTGGCGACCGTCGAGGTGCCGATCACGTGCGAAGGCTTGCGGAGCTCGATCTGGGGCAGTCTCGCCGTGCGCCGGACGAGCGCCTGGGACGAGATTTGGACTCCCGGACAGATGATGCCTCCGAGATACTCGCGCTTGGCGGAAATCGCGTCGAAGGTGGTGGCTGTCCCGAAATCTACGGCGATGCAGGGGAGCTCGTAACGGGCGGCTGCTGCGACGGCGTTTACGATCCGGTCCGCCCCCACTTCCTCGGGTTTGTCCACGGCAATGGCGAGGCCCGTGCGCGTCGCCGCGGTGACCTGCAGTGGCGCGAGCCCCAGGTACCGCCTGGCCATGCCGCCGAGGGAGGAGTCGAGCTGGGGCACGACGGAGGAGAAGACAACGCCGCTGACTGTGCGCATCTCCAGGCCGGCTAGGGAGAAGAGGTTCTGCAACAGGGCGCCCCAGCCGTCCGCCGTCTGCTCCAGGTCCGTCTTCAAACGCCAGTCCGCACGCAGACTGGAACCTTCGAATAATCCGATCGTCAGGTTCGTGTTTCCGACGTCAACCGCAAGCAGCATCCTCATCCATTGTGCCCCGGTCAGGCCGGACGCTGCCGGCCACTATCGGGGCCACCCTGCCCCGGCAGTCCCGCAGCAGCAGGCGGCCGCTGGCGTCGAGGCCCGCCGTGACGCCCCGCCGAGCGATGTTCGACTTGCCGGGCACGCCCTCGACGACTACACGTCTTCCGGCGGTATAGCTCGAAGCCTGCTGAAACGCTTTCAGGATCGGCTGCGGGCCGCGGGCTAGGTAGAGGTCGTAGGCGCGGCCCATAGCGTCCAGCAACGGTGCTTGGACCTCCTCGCGGCTCCAGGGCCGATTGGTCTCGATGCGCAGGGAAGTGGCGATGGAGGCCAGCTCGGACGGGAACTCCTCTTGGTTGAGGTTGATGCCGACGCCGACGATGACATGAGAGGCGGCAGACTTCTCCGTCTCCATTTCGACGAGGATTCCGCAGCACTTGCGTTCGCGGATCAGGATATCGTTGGGCCAGCGGATGTCGCAGGAGACTCCGGCGACTTCCTCTAGGGCTTCGTGGACGCCCAAGCCGACGGCGAGCGTGAGCAGGGGAGCTTCTCCCGGCCCGCAGGTGGGGCGGAGGACCAGCGAGAGGTACAGGCCTTGGTTTGGCTTGGAGAGCCAACTGCGCCCGAGCCGGCCTCTTCCTGCCGTCTGCTGATCGGCGGTGACCACCGTGCCTTCCGGGCAGCCTGAACGCGCCCATGCGGAGGCTACCCGCATCGTGGTGTCCACGGTCCGGTAGTGGAACGCAGGCTCGCCGAGCGTTCTATGCATCGAGTCGGGCGCTGGCTGCGCCCTGCCGCCCGAAGCATTGTCGCTGAACTCGTTCGCTACGGCGTGGGGCAGGCGAGAATTCGGCAGGCTAGTGCGCAGTTCAGGTAGAGGGGCATCTGTCCGGCGTCGGCGTGCGTGAACTTGCCGATCTTCAGGTCGATGGCCACGAGGCATCGAAGGCGGTGGTGAAAGAAGAGAAGATCAACGCGGTACCACACGGTACCGATGCGCAGCCGCCTTTGCCGAGCGATGAAGCGGGAGCTCCTCCCAACTCCAGGAAAAAGGTTTCAAGGTGGCGGGTCAGCGCACCTTTGCGGTCTTTCTCGGAATACTCGTCCTTCAGAGGAATTCGAGAGCGAACGGTTCCTTGATCTTCTCCTCCGAAAGAACACCGTCCCCGGGGCGCACCTTGCTGCCCTCGCCGAGCAAGGCAGCCTTATTCCTCGACAGCGCGGTCCGCCGTAGAACTGGGTGTTGATCTAGCGGTCCAACTGGCGAACCATCCAGCCCTTGCGAGAGCTTCGGTCTCATAGACGGAAATTCGGCCTCACGGACTGCGGCGCGAAGCTCGGGCGGATGCGCTCGCGGACGCGGGGCCGCAGGCAGCGGCGCGCCTGCGGAGACCGCCCCAGGCGCTAGCGGCGGTGCCAGCCGGCTCCGGTTGCGGCGCAGAGATAGACCGGCCTCTCCCGGTGCGATGCCGGTGCCAGCAACCTCCTCCCATCCGTCCGGGCGCGGGCGGGCGCGTTACCGCCCGCGCCGCAGGTCTCCTCAGGACGGCGAGCGGCACCTTATGAACATTATTAATTGACCTGCCTAGATTCCTGCAGTACAATAGTGGGCATGAGCAACAAGGAAGAAACTTCCATCCGCCGGAGCCGGCTGCCGCCCGCCCCGGGCCCGCCGCGGGAGAGGCACGACGCGGGGTACAAGTCCCTGTTCGCGCTGCCGGGGCTGGTGCGGCACCTGCTGGCGCTCCAATCGGATGCCTGGGACCAGCTGCTGGTGTGGGAGTCGGGGCGCAAGCTCGACCCGCGCTTCGTGGTGCCGGGCCTGCGGCGCAGGGAGGGCGACCTGGTCTGGCGCTTCGACCTGCGCGGGCGGCCCGGGGAGTCGCTGTGCGTGTGGCTGGAGTTCCAGTCGACGCCCGATCCCCTGATGGCGGCGCGGATGAGCGTCTACGCCGGACTGCTGCAGCTGGACCTGCTGGCGAGCGAGCGGGAGCGCCCGCGGGCCCCGCGGGTGCTGCCGTTGGTGCTCTACAATGGGCGCAGGCCGTGGCGGGCGGCGCGCAGGCACGGGGATTTGCTGCTGGCGGAGCCGGCGGCGTTGGGGGAGCAGCAGTCGTGGGCGGCGTACCAGGTGCTGGTGGTGCGGGACCGGCGCTGGCGGGCGCCGGAGCTGGCGCGGAACTGGGCGGCGGCCTTGTTCCGGGTGGACAGCGTGGCGGACTTGGCGGAGCTGGATGCGGAGCTGGAGCGGCTGGAGGGGGTGCTGGGCGGGCCGGAGGCGGAGGAGATGAACATCCGCTTCGCGGACTGGGTGCAGCTGCAGGTGTGGGCGCGTTTCGGGGTGACGGACTACGTGACAGGCAGGAGGATCGGACAAATGCGGACGGGCTTGGGGGAGACGATCGAGCGGATCCTGCGCGACAGGATGGCGCACGCCGAGGAGCAAGGCATGGAGCGGGGCATGGAGCGGGGCATGGAGCAAGGCCTCGAGCGGGGGCAGCGGGAGCTCTTGCTAGGCCAAGTGCGGAAGTTGTACGGCGAGTCCGCCGCGGATAGGTTCGATCAAGCCCTTGCCCGCTGGTCGGGCCGGGGTCGGCTCAGCCAGGTCGCGGAGTGGCTCATCACTTGCCGCAGCTTCGACGAGCTGCTGGAGCATCTGCGGCCGGTCTAGGCTTTTTGGGGCGGAACCCGCGCACGCCGGGCGGCTGGGGCAGTCGCCGCGGCGCACTGAAGTTTCGTCCCGGAGGCAGGAGCTTGGACCGTACGTTCCAGCTCGGCGCGGGCAGCTCGCCCTAGGCGGATCTGAGTGCCAGCCGAGGTTGGCTAGACGAGACGCTGCGACGGAGCCCGTTCCCCGGGAAACGCACCGCTTAGGCCGAACTTCCGCAACAGATATTGACGTAAGTCATGGGTTTATTTGAGCTAGTGTCCGTTTGTGGAGATGCGGCACTGGGTACGCTCCAGGCGCAGGTCGAGCAGGTCGAGGGCTTGGCCCGGCGGAGGCTGCACCCTTGCGTCGGGAATTGCGGTTCGGGACGGTCTCGACGCACACGGAAGCCACTGTAGCATGAAATATCTATAAATATCAATTCCATTATCAATATACCATAGGAACATATCCATGGCCGCACGTGGTCGATAATCTATTGAGGAGCAATGACTTACTCATAGAATCACCTGCAAACAACCGGAAGTTCGGCATGGAAGGTCCGAGTGCGCTCGCTCCGCACCGAGAGCAGCCGAACATAGGCGGACCACGGGAGTGGAAACCGTGACCGGATAGTGTCCAGCAGGGATTCTGCAGACGGTGTCTGCAGAATCTGCTCTTCTTCCCCTGCGGACCAGGGCGAGGCGATGCCGTAGAGCCCTAGGAGCCTGTTGAAAAAATCCTCAGCGACCGTGAAGCGGCACTGAGATGACCGTAAAACGACTCCTGAAGGCCCTGAACAGTCGCAAAACGGTGCTTCGGACGCGATTTCGCGAGGGGGATCGTATCCCAGCGACTTTAGCAACAGGCTCCTAGGCCGCCGGCGGCGAGACGCCGCTGGGCCAGCCGCCTCTCGATTGCCTCCGGCGTTCCAGCAGCCAGTCCATCGCACCGTAGAGCATGTGCGCTCCGCCTAGCGTGTGGCTCAACGCCTCGCCGCGCAGCCGCGCAGGGCGCGACCATGCGGGGTACGATCAGGACCAACGCCAGCTCGCGCCGAAGGCGCTCCAGGACCCCAGCCCGGACGCAACTTGGCCGGGGGGCCTGGCACGATGCGGAAGTGAGGGCGACGAGGGTTTCGTTCTGGAATGCGCGACGCAGGGCCTTGATCTTGGCCGGGGGCCAGTGGGCGAGGTTGGCGAGGGTCCTCTTGCGGAAGCGCCGGCCCTCTGTCTAGCTGCCGGCGAGTGTGCCCGTGGCGACGAACCGCAGCGGTGCCGCCGAGACAGCAGAAACGTTCGCTTAACGCTGCAAGTCCGCGACTGCCGCCACATCGCTCGAGGGCAGCGCCTTCCGCAGGTTCTCGATGATTGCCGCGTACCGCTCGTCCGGCGCTAGATTCTGGAGCTCGTCAGGGTCGCTGCGGTGGTCGTAGAGCTCTTCGCCGCCGTCGGCGTACCGGATATAGCGCCAGTCGTTCGAACGCACTGCGTGGTTGCCCTGCTGGAAAGTCATGGCCACCGTCCTGTTCCGTTGCGGGTCGTCCAGCAGCGGGAGCAAGCTCCCGCCTGCGAGCCCCGGCCTCTCCGGAAGGCCTGTCAGTTCGATCAGGGTCGGGTAGAGGTCGAGCAGTGAAACGGGTGATTCCACGCAAGTGCCCGGTTCGATCGTGCCGGGGGCCACGAGCACCAGGGGCACGCGCGTGGTCTTTTCCCACAGCGCGAACTTCTCCCAATGGTTCTTCTCGCCTAGGTGGAAGCCGTGGTCGGACCAGAGCGCGACGACAGTGTTGCTGGCGTGCTTCGACCGCGCCAGAGCGTCTAGGAGCCGGCCCAGCTGGTGGTCCGCGAACGAGCAGCTCGCGAGATAGGCGCGTACGGCGCGGCGCCAAGCGCCGGGCTCCTCGGCCTCGGCGTTCGCGATGGCCCGGATGAAATGGGCCTTCTGGCGCAGGAGGGCCCGGCCTCCTTGCGGAATGTCTCTGATGTCCTCGGCGACGACCCGCGGCATCGGCACATCGTCTCGCGGATAGTTCGCGAAGTACCGCGGCGGCACGTGGAACGGCATGTGGGGGCGAAACAGCCCGATCGCCAGGAAGAACGGACGATCGTGCCGCCGGGCGAGGAATTCGATCCCGTAGTCCACGGTGCGGGCATCGGGCGTCGCCGCCTCTTCAAGGGGCCAAGGGCCCCAGTCGAAGTTCCGGCTCCGGACGCCGAGGGCCCCGCTGAGCTTTCTGGGAGGCAGCGGGTCCAGCTGCATCTTCTGGAAGCGATGGAATGACTCGTCGTCGTGGAACGCGCTGTTGTCGTGGTGGTGGAAGATCTTGCCGGCGCCTTCCACGCGATAGCCGTGGTTCAGGAAGTACCGCGGCAGCGTCACGGCGTCTGGCAGAGCCCGGCGCCAGTCCGACCGGTTGCCGTAGACGCCGGTCGCGGCCGGGCTGAGCCCGGTCAGCAGGGCCACGCGGGAAGGGTTGCAAGCCGGTGAGGCCGTGTAAGCTCGCTCGAAGAGCGCTCCGCGTCGCGCCAGCCTCCGGAAATTAGGCATCTTGACCGGTGAGTCCGGCGCGAGCACCCAGTCGTTGAGATCGTCGATGCCGATGAACAGGACATTGGGCTTGCCTGCTGCAGGGGGTGGCGCTCCCGGGCTCGTGGCCTCGCGGACTGAGGAGGCGGGCTTGGTTCCGGCGAACTGCGCCCGCGCGTCGAGCTCTTCGAGCTTGAACCTCACACTCACGATGTACGGCTCCTCGCCGGCTGTCCAGTGGCCGTAGGTCGTGGTCACGAACGTGCCGTCCGGGAGCAGCTCGACTCCCGGATAGGCCGTGTCGGCCCGCTTGTGGTTGTCCAGCAGCCGGACGCGGTATTGGCCTTCGCGGCCCTCGAGGATGTCTTCGTACGTGCCCACCCAGCCGACCCAGTCGCCCTGGGTGGGGCTGATATGCGTGCGGTCGCGGAAGCTGATGAACAGGCGCCCGTCGGGAGCGTGCCGGGCGACATGGCGATCCCCGGTCAGCGCCCCCGGGAGCTCGCGGGGCTCGCTCCAGGTCCGGCCCTCGTCGTCGGAGAAGACGACGAACGAATTGAGTCTGCGGCTGTTTTCGCGCAAAAGCACGGCAATCTGCTTGCCGTCGGGCGAGCGCAGCGCCCCCGGCTCGCAGAGATGCGCGGTCGGGTGCTTGGCTATCACCTCCGGCTGCGACCAGGTCAGTCCGCCGTCGGTCGATAGAACCTTGTAAACCTCGAAGCGCTTGCCTTCCGGGTAAGCCGCAGGATCGCGGAGCCAGCGGCCGTCGTCGTGGAACAGCGCCATGTAGGAGCCGTCGCGCAACTCCACCATGGACGACATGGCGACGATGCCGCCGTAGCTCGGCCCAGGCGTGCGGACGGGCTGCAGGGGCGACCAGGACATTCCCTCATTCTCGGAGTAGGCGACGCGGATGCCCCCCGCTTTGCCCGAGAACATCAGGATGCGCGGCACGCCGTGCGGGTCGACGAGCCGGAAGAGCGTGGGGACTTCCGCGGAGGTGGCCCAGTTCTCCGGGGTGGGGAGGCGGCCGCTCCAGGTTCGTCCCCCATCCAAGCTCTTCTGGTACACAATCGCCCCTCGCCCGTGGCCCTTGGGATAGGCGATGAGGATGGTCCGGTTGTCCGGCAGCAGGAGCGTGGACGGATGCCCCAGGTATTGTCCGGGCTCGCGATCCACGACCACTTGGCGGTGCGTCTCCCCGGCAAGGTCCACGGTGGGGATCGAATAGCCCCGGGGCGGTCCGGATTGCGGCAGGCAGGCAGGCAGGATTGCGGCGGCAAGCGCGAATCTGGCGAAGGCGTTCATGGGCGGCACTGCAGCGGAGCGCCCCAATCATACAGCCTGGTTCGGGGGTGCGAAGCGGGCAGGCGGCTCGCCGCCCCAGGCGCAGTCTCAGAGCCGAACAGCTTGGCCGGTTCCGGCGGACTCGTACACTGCCTCGACGACAGCGAGGGTCCTGAGATAGTCCCGTCCGTGGCTCTCGAACTCGCGGTCCTGGAGCATGCAATCGACGAAGTGCCGCTGCAGGCTGTAGACGCAGTCGCCCGCAAAGTTCCGGTTCTCCCGGGGGTAGTCCGCCTCGTAGGCGGGCTTGCCAAGCGGCTTGACCCGCAGGGAGGCGTCCAGCCCGAGCGCGAGGTGGCCCTCCATGGCGTCCAGGCGGAGCTCGCCGAACGTGAAGCGCGGATGCGGTGTCTCGGCCTCGTTGTAGCGGTTGGCGTCCAGCAGCGCCGTCGCCCCGTTCCCAAACGCAAGGCAGAGCAAGCCCGCGTCCTCACCGCGGATCACCGGATTGAGGCGCCTGAGCTTGGCGTAGACCTCGCGCACTTCCCCCAGGAGGTACCGGAAGGTGTCGATGAAATGTACCGCCGTCTCGTAGACCAGCAGCCGCGGATACTTGCGGAAGAACGGCTGGCGGGCGAGGTAGGCATCCTCGCCCCAGCCGTCGCCGGTGCGCATCCGGAAGTAGATGTGCGTCGGACGGCCGATGTCGCCGCGCTCCAGGATCCGCTTGATCTCGCGGTACCAAGGTTGCCAGCGAAAGTTCTCGTGAACCATGAATCGCACGCCCGCGTCGCGGGCGTCTTGCACGATCCGGGCGCTTTCCTCCAGCGTCGGAGCGAGCGGCTTCTGGCATACGATGGCAGCGCCGCGCCGGGCGGCGTGGGCGCAGATCTCGGCATGGGTTTCGGGGGGCGTGATGATGTCCACGAAGTCGGGCCGTTCGCTGTCGATCATTGCGCGCCAGTCGGAGTAGTAGCGCGGGATTCCGTGCAGTGCCATCTGACGGCGGGCCTTCGCCTCGGTGCGGTTGGAGATCGCAGCGACCGTGACCTCCGGAATGCGGTTCCAGGCCTCGTACTGGAAGCCCGAGAAATAGCCCGCCCCCACGGCGACCGCCTTCAACATCCGAGCCATACGGCCACTGTACACGCCTAGCCCCGCCGCACGATCGCGCCCCCCTTGCCGCACCTGCTCGAATAGAGGGAGTATGAAACTGCTCAGCTTTGAGCGGGCCGGCTCGGGGAGTTACGGCGTCCTCCGCAACGGGAGGATCGCGGACTTGGGGCCTGCCTGCGGGGAGCGGTGGCCCACCCTCGCCGCTGCGGTGCGGTCCGGGTCCCTCGCCGCACTGCGCGGTGCAGCGCTGGACGTGTCGGCGAGCCTTGCGTTGGACGAGGTGCGGCTACTGCCTCCGATTCTGGATCCCGGCCGAGTTGTGTGCGTGGGCCTCAACTACAGGTCGCACATTCTTGAGACTGGCCGCGCCATGCCCGAGCATCCGACGCTCTTCACCCGGTTTCCCGACTCCCATGTGGGGCACGAGGCGGCGATCGTGCGGCCCGCCGTGTCGGAGGAGCACGACTTCGAGGGCGAGCTGGCGTTTGTGGTCGGTGCCTCGGGACGCCATATCCCTGCGGCGAAGGCCCTCGGCTACATCGCTGGCTACAGCTGCTACAACGACGGCTCGATCCGGGACTTCCAGCGCCACACCACGCAGTTCACCGCCGGCAAGAACTTTTGGCGGTCCGGTGCCTTCGGCCCGTGGCTGGTGACCGCGAACGAGATTCCCGATCCCGGGGCTTTGACCCTCGAGACCCGCCTCAACGGACAGGTGATGCAGCAGGCGAATACATCCGACCTGCTGTTCGACATTCCACACCTCGTCGAGTACCTCTCCCAGATCTTTCCGCTGCGGCCGGGGGATGTGGTCTCGACCGGCACGACGGGCGGGGTCGGCAAGGCCCGCAACCCTCCGGTCTTCCTACGTCCGGGCGATCGCATCGAAGTGGAGATCTCCGGGATCGGCACGCTGGCGAACCCCGTGGAAGCCGAGCGCCCGGACGGATAGCCTCCGGGCTGGCCATACGAATCCGAACCTGTCCATGGCAGAATAGGCGCCATTCCCCTATGTCGGCCGCAGCGCGTCGCAAGATCCTCGACACGCTCACCGGAACGGGCGGCGAGTACGAACTGGCCGAAGTATTGGTTCCCGGCGGAGGCGTGTGCCGGGTGGTGCGCAACGCTCCTGCCAGCGTCGTCCAACTGCTGCTGGACTCGCGCGCATTCGGGAACCTTCCCTACCTGAAGTATCGGGACGAGACGTACACGTTCTTCGATGTGCTCGGGCAGACGGCGCGGCTCGCTTCCGTGCTGCGGTGCCTGGGGGTCCGCCGGGGCGACCGCGTGGCTGTCTGCATGCGCAACTTTCCAGAGTGGGCACCCGCGTTTTTCGCGCCCATCTCCCTGGGCGCGGTGACCGTGTCGTTGAACGCTTGGTGGAGCGGCGAGGAGATCGAGCATGGCCTCCAGGACGCAGGAGCGTCGGTGCTCATCGCCGACGAGGAGCGTCTGCGCCGGATTGAGAGCCGTCTGCCCCGGCTGGGGGTGCGGGTGCTGGCGGTTCGAGCGCCGCGGGGGAAGTCCAAAACCGGCCTGATGCTCCCTTGGGACCAAGCCCTGCGGCAGGCTCCGGCCGGCGATCTTGTCCCCGCGGACAGTTCCCCGGACGACGACTGCTTGATGCTCTATACGTCCGGCTCCACCGGAGGGTCGAAGGCGGCCGTCTCGACGCATCGGAATGTGGTGCATGCGCTGCTGGCGTGGGAGATCGAGAACCGGGCGCAAACCACGCTGCGGGGCCTGCCGATCCCGGCGGAGCCGTTCGACGGCCAGCGGAGCATGCTCGTCTCGATCCCGCTTTTCCACGTCACAGCATGCCATTGCTGCTTGCTTGCCGGACTGCGCCTCGGCCGGTGCCTCACGCTCATGCACAAATGGAATGTCGCCGAGGCGCTCGATACGATCGAGCGGGAGGGGATCACCCACTTCATCTCGGTGCCTACGATCACGGGGGATCTCGTCCGGGCCGCAGCCGAGCAGGGACGGAGGCTGCCGAGCCTGCTGGGTGTCGGGGGCGGCGGGTCGCACCGGCCCGCGCAGCAGGTCCAGGCGATCGACGAAGTCTTGGAGAACGCCTTGCCGGGCACAGGTTGGGGCATGACCGAGACCAACGCGATCGGCACCCAGATCGTGGCTCCGGACTATCTCCGCTACCCAAACAGCAGCGGCCGCTGCTCGGTGCTGATGGACATGAAGATCGCCGCTCCGGACGGCCGGGAGCTGCCGAGCGGCCAAACGGGCGAGGTCTGCGTGCGCGGGGCGACCGTATTCCGCGGGTATTGGAACAAGCCCGGGGCCACCGCTCGTGCGTTCCGGGACGGCTGGTTCCGGACGGGGGACTTGGCCTATGTGGGCGAGGACGGGTTCGTGTTCTTCGTGGATCGGATCAAGGACATCGTGATCCGTGGAGGCGAGAATATCAGTTGCCTGCGGGTCGAAGATGCGCTGCATCGCTGCGAGGGGGTTGCGGAGGCCGTCGCTCTCGGGCTGCCCGATGAGCGCCTCGGCGAGGAATTGGCCGCCGTGATTGTGCCGGCCCCGGGAGCTGAGGTGACTGCCGCCGGGATTTGCGAGCAGCTGGAAGCCTATCTCGGAGGGTTCGAGGTGCCGAGCCGGGTCGTGATTTCCTACGAACCGCTGCCGAGGATCGCGACGGGCAAGTTCGCGAAGCGCCGCATCCGAGCCGAGCTGCTGGCCCAGGATCGGAAGGCCGCGCCGGGTTGAGCGGTCGAGCTCTGCACGAACCTCCTCGGGTTGCGAGTGCTGTGACGTCCGGCGTCGCTGACTGCGACTGGGGCGAGCCGAATGCGATCCTCTGGCGGAGTTGCTGATGTGTTCATAAGTAATTGCCCAAACAGGCTCCGCAAGCCATTGATTCTATTGGTGGGTTGCTTGCAATTACTTTTGGCAAAATTAGTAGCAGCGGCGGCCTGCTCGCAGCACCTGGACGCCCTGCAGATTGCAAGTGGCGATGTGCGGCGCACTTGGGATGGGCCCCAGGAGAGGGTCTTGCTGGGAGCTCGCCAGCGTGGCTTAGCGGGTCTCGATCTGGGCGGAGCGGAAGAAGCAGATATCCCGCCTGCGGCTGGTTGCGGCCGTTCCAGAGTCATAGAGACAGAGCGTCGACATAGGTCGACGGTTGGAATTCACTGTGACGGTGTTTCCGGCGCGGCGATTCACCGGGATCGAGGCCCGACCGACGCAGCTGCTGGAAGACCAGCAGGGCCACTCTTGCAGATAGACGTTCAGCGGCCTTGCTGCTGTGTTTACGAGCAATTGCCCGAACAGGCTCCGCAAGCCGTTGCTGCATATTGGTGGTTTGCTTGCACTTACTTGTGGCGAAATTAGTGAGGTACGACACCTAGGCTGCTCTGCCTGCCCTGCGGCGACTGGGCACCAGGGGCCCGCAGCGGGCCCGTGCCCGGTGCTCCACGCTGCGGCTGCAGCTGTTGCAGGTCAGTGCCCGGGTCCGCAGTACGCTCTGGAGGGTGCGGTTGTCGTTCCCGCAGGTCTACCCCTGCGCCGCACTCTGCACTCAGGGGCTGGCGAACCTGCGCCAGGAACCGCTGGGAAACTCGTCCGGTTGGATGGACCGTCTCGTGCGGCGGACAGCACCTGCGGATCGGCGCAAGCCGAGGCTGCCGCCCGCGGGCAGCCTCGCCACTACCCAACGAACTGCCCCGCGGCTCGAGCCCCAGACGCTCCCCGAGCGTCCCCACGCCGGCTGATCGTCGGGGGCGACGCTGCAAACCCTGGCGGACCGACGAAATCCGGGTCATTGAAAAAATCAGCCCGAAAGGCCCCATCGGTGGCGCATGCGGACTAGGCTGCGGACTCCGAGTATCGCCCCGTCGGTCGTGAGTCGTTTCTTGCCGCTGCAGTTCTGGGCTAGCACCCGGCGAGCGGCGCGGGGACCGGATGCGGTCCGTTGGGACTTCAGGCTCCCATGTTCGGCTCCCGCAGCCGAACCTGACTCACCGGCCAAGTCCGTTGCTATTGCAGAGCAGCACTTGCTGCCGGCAAATGCCTCACCGCTCGCCAAACCGCCCCCGATCCGGAGCCAACCCCCAAATCGATCCGGCGCTAGCCGAGCATCTTGGTCGCCACCTTGCCGGCTACATCCGTCAAGCGGAAGTCGCGCCCGCTGTAGCGATAGGTCAGCCGTTCGTGGTTCAGTCCCATCAAATGCAGGATCGTGGCGTGCAGGTCGTGGATGTGCATGCGGTCCTCGACCGCGTGGTAGCCGAATTCGTCAGTCGCCCCGTAGGCGGTACCAGCCTTAACTCCGCCACCCGCCATGAAGATCGAGAAGCCGTAAGGATTGTGGTCGCGACCGTCTGCGCCCTCGGAGAACGGCGTGCGACCGAACTCGGTGCCCCAAACGACAAGGGTCTCCCCCAGCAGACCCCGTGCCTTGAGGTCTCGGATGAGACCGGCGATCGGCCGGTCGACCTCGCGGGCCCGGATGGGATGCAGCCGCAGGATGTCCCCGTGGTGGTCCCACTTTTCCTCGACGCCCGAATGGGTCGCCTGGACGACGCGGACTCCGCGCTCGCTGAGCCGCCGCGCCAGGAGGCACTGCCAGCCGAAGTCGCGGGTTACGTCTTCATTGAGTCCGTAGAGCTTGCGGGTCGCTTCGGTCTCATGGGATATGTCGAACGCCTCCGGCGCTTCCGCCTGCATGCGGAAGGCCAGTTCGAACGCTTGGATCCGGGCCTCCAGATTCGGGTCGAAGCGTCGCTCGTCAGCATGGCGTCGGTTCATTTCGCGCAGGAAGGCGAGTTCCAGCCTGCGCTCCCCCGCGGTGCCGCCCCGGGGTAGGACATGGTCGATCGGATTGTCCATCAGGGCGTCCACTGCGACCGGGGACGAGCCGATCGGCGTGCCTTGGTAAGCGCCAGGAAGGAAGCTCGTGGCGAAGAGCTTGTCGCCTCCCTGCCATTGCGTGGGCTTGATGGTGATGAAACCCGGTAGATTCTGGTTCTCGGTGCCGAGCCCGTACAGCGTCCAGGCTCCCATGCTTGGGCGGGAGAACGAGAATGTCCCCGTGAAGAGCTGCAGCATGGCGGCGCCGTGGTCAACGCCTTCACCCACCATCGACCGGACGACGCAGAGTTCGTCGGCACATTGGGCCACCTCGGGAAACAACTCGCTGACCGGAAGGCCGCTTGCGCCGCGCCGCTCGAATCGCCAGGGCGAGCGCATTAGCCCGCCCGCCTCCTTGGCGTTAAATGTGAGCGAGCGCTTGATCGGCAGCGGCTTGCCGTGGTCCCGATCCAGGCGCGGCTTGGGGTCGAAGGTGTCGATGTGCGAAACCCCGCCGTGCATGAAAAGGAAGATGATTCGCTTCGCCGTCGCCGGAAAATGCGGCTCCTTGGTCGCCAATGGGTTAGTCCCCTGAGGAGCTGCCAGAAGCCGGTTCTCGTCCAGCAGGGCGTACAGGCCCAGCGAGCCGAAGCCAAGAGCTGAACGACGCAGGAGGGCGCGCCGGGAGAGGCGAGGTCTAGTCAACATGGTGGAACTCGTTCGACGCCAAGAGCGTCTTGCAGAGGCTGGCCCAAGCGGTCTCGTTCGCACCGTAGGCGCGTACATAGCTCACTGCGCGCTCTGCCTCGCGCGCGGTCGGCGGCCGGGAGAGGACTAGGCGGTAGGCCCGTTCGATTCGCTCGGTGTCCGATCCCGCCAGTTGGCCGGCGGTGCCGGCGGCCGTGCGCTGCGCGAGGTCGCTGTTCATCAGATAGAGTGCCTGTGGAGCGACGTTCGTGACTGAGCGCTGCCCGTTGGCCGTAGTGGCGTCCCCAAAGTCGAATAGGCCGAGCAAGGTCGGCAGCTTGTTGCGCATCAGCGGCAGATAGATGCTCCGTCGTACGTAGTCATCCGGATCCAAGCGCCGATTGTTGCGGTCGAACTCGGCTAGCTTGCCCGAACCAATATCGGTATCGCCGCCGATTGCGACATCGAGCCGGCCGCTGATCTGCAGGTAGCTGTCACGAACCTCCTCGAAGGTGAGCCTCCGGCGCTGGAAGCGGGACCACAGCCGGTTTTCGGGATCCTTCCGCGTAGGCGTCCGCCGAGATTGCGCTTCCCATCCGGTAGGTTGCGGAGTCCATGATGAGCCGGTGGAGGTTTTTGACCGACCAGCCGCCCTCGATGAACCGCCGGGCAAGCCAGTCCAGCAACTGCGGGTGCGTGGGGGCTTCCCCGCGGAGGCCGTAGTTGTTCGGCGTCCGCACCAATCCCTGCCCGAAGTGCCACAGCCAGATCCGGTTGACCATGACGCGGGCGGTGAGCGGATTCGCGTCCGAGCCCAGCCAGTTGGCGAGTTCCAGCCTGCCGCTGCCGGACTCGATGGGGGGCTGCTCGGTGCCGGCAAGCACCAAGGGGAATCGCTTGCCTACGGCTGCTCCGGGATTCTTGTGCTGGCCGCGCCGGAACACCCGTTGCTGCACGGGGTCGTCCTCGGCGACGCTGTTGGCCATCGGAGGCTCCGGAGGCAGATGCTGCCGGCCCCGTTCAATCCGCTTGCGGAGTTCTGCGAGCCGAGCCCGGTCGCTGGCGGCGAACCCGCCTTTGATCTCGTCGGGATCGAGGTCGAATGGGGCCCCCTCGTCTGTAAGGTCCTTATACAGGGGGAGGTCGGCAGGTCCCGCAGGAATTCCGGCTGTTCCCGTTCGCCTGCGCCCTCCGCAGCCCCCAGAGCCGCCGAGAACCAAGTCTCGGTGGCCGCAAGCCGTGCCTCGAGAGTCGCGAGGAGTTCGTCGCGGTAGGCCGCCGCGACAGCGGCGCGATTCGAAGCCTCCGCTGCGTGCCACTGGGCCAAGTGCGGTCTGCGGCTCGGCCGCGGCCGGAGGTACTCGCGGAACCAGCTGACGGCGGCACCGTCGAGGCCATCGGGTTCGGTTGCATCGGCGGCGGCCAGCAGGTAATCCGGCAGCTGCGGAACCCAACGGGCCAGGACATAGCGGGACACCGCGATCTGGCGCGCCACCCTCCCGAGGAGCTCCAGCCTCTCGACCGCTGCAGCCGCCTTGCGGTGGTCCTCGTAGACAGAGCGCTCCACGAGGGGGGTGCTTGTAGTAGCGGGAACCGTTCTTCCGCCAGTCCTCGAAAGTTCGCGTGCTGGCGAAGATGCCCGCCAGCGCGTAGTAGTCGGAGGTGAGGATCGGGTCGAACTTGTGGTCGTGGCACCGGGCGCACGCCACGGTCAGTCCGAGGAAGGCTTTGGACAGCGTGTCGATCTGCTCGTCCACGACATCGTACTTCTTCTGGATCGGGTCGCGCTGGGCCAAGGCCATGGGCCCCAGGGCCAAGAACCCGGTCGCAATTGATTCCCCGTGCGTTGACGGCCTGTCCCTCTGGCGCGGGCAGCAGGTCCGCCAGCGATTTGCTCCCGGACGAAGCGGTCGAAGGGCAGGTCATCATTGAAAGCGCTCACCACGTAGTCGCGGTAGCGCCACGAGTCCGCCGAAGGGGGTGGTCCTCGTCAACCCCGGTGGAGTCGGCGTAGCGGGCGACGTCCAGCCAGTGGCGGCCCCACCGCTCGCCGTAGTGGGGGGAGCGCAGCAACCTGTCAACTAGCCTGCGGAAGGCTCCAGGCGCTCCGTCCGCAAGGAATTCCTCGATTTCCTTTTCCGTAGGGGGCAGGCCGAGGAGGTCGAACTTGGCCCGGCGCAGGAGCGTCAGCCGGTCGGCCCCGGGGGCGGGGACCAGGCCGTTGGCCCGTAGCTTGGCCAGCACGAAATGATCGTTGCCAGTTGCGGCGGCCATGGCTCGTCAGCAACGGCTGGGACAGGAGTGTCGTTGACAGGTTGAAAGGCCCAGTGGTCGCTCTCGACGGATTCCTCATCGAAGTCCGCCTCGGACGGGATCGACCGGCTCAATATCCCGGCCAAGGGGGGCACCCATCCGCACCCAATCCACCAATGTGTCGATGGCCTCCTGGGGCAGCTTGGAGCTCGGAGGCATCTTGATCGAGGCTTCGTAGCGGACGGCGCGGATCAAAGGGCTTGACTCGTCGCCGCTGACTACCGCTGTGCCGATCACGGTCGCGGGCTTGCGGAGATCAATATCGGCAGACTGGAGCTTCTCGCCATGGCATTGGAGGCAGTGGTTGTGGAACAGCGGGCGGACCTTGGCTTCAAAAATACTCGGCTCCGGCCTCCGCCCGGAGTTGAGCCGAGCCGAGGATCAGAACCAAAACGACGCTTGGGCGGGACAAATGGGCGAGTCTCCGTCATGTCAGTTGTACCGTACCGATTGGGCCTGCTTGCAATCCCGAAACCCGTTGCCGCCGGCCTTGGCGAGGGCCCGTCGCCCGGCTCGCTTTTCCGTTCCAGAGAGCAGCCGTGGAGAGATTCGGTTGATTCCGGGTCAACTCACTCTGAGAGCAAGCCAGCCGTTAGGCCCGATGGTGCCCTTCGGCCCGAGACCCCCAGGTGTCAACCGATTGCTGCGAGCTCCCGGTCGGATCTCACAGCGGGCCCAGGATTCAAGGTTGGCAAACGGGACTGGTTTCAGCGATCGACCCTGTAGGGGCCGACAGCGACTCGCTGATGTTGAGCCATTCCGACGAGAGCCAAGCTGAAAATTTCTCGGCGGGTTTTTTCGCGAAAAACCCCACATGAAAAAGGGAATTGCCAAGTGAGGGAAAAATGATTTTGTAGAATCGAATTGTTTCTCAAGCAAAATCGATGTTGGAAAATAATCTTGTATTGCAAACGAATCTACGGGAGGACTGTTTCCAGAAAAGTCGATTTCTGTGCTTCCTTCTAGATCTTTTTGAACATGTCTTGGGGCTTAGTCTTGTTACTTTGATTGAAGATTATCGCTGTGGGATAGGCGATTAGAATCGTGCTTTTCATTCGTTTCGAGACAGGCCATGGAATGAATGGCACGTAGAGACCCTGCTGTTCGTGCGCGAAACTGGTTCCAGACTTCAGCCATGCTATGATTCTCGTCACACCCAGTGAAGCTATTCTCATCGCTCCCGATGCGGTCCTGTGTGGCGTGGCCCCGCGATGGCGAAGCTTGCGCGTGAGGTCGACGGCGCGAAGGGTGAAGTCTAAGAACCCACTTGTCTGCCTCAGGAATGGGAAATGCATACATCTATCCGTTCAGCGGTTTGCGCTCTGGCGCTTCTGGCTGCGGCCCTTCCAGCACAGGTAGCCGAGCCCGCACGGCCGCAAGGACCGCTGACTCTTGAAACGGCGATTCGGCTGGCAGCCCGAAACTACCCGGCGATCCGCGGCGTCCCTGGCGGAAGTCGAGGCGGCTCGGAGCGGGGTCGACCTCGTGAGGACCGCCTATTTGCCTCACGTGGGTCTGCGCTTGGGCGTCAACCGGGCGACTCGAAATAATGTCTTCGGGCTGATTTTCCCGAACTCTGTGGTGCCAGGCATTTCCGGCCCGGTGCAAGCGGAATCGACGTTTTCCAGCCTGTTCGGCACCTCGGCCGGGGTCCTCTTCTCCTATGAACCTTTCGATTTCGGATTGCGGCAGGCGAACGTGAGGGTGGCCGAGGCTGCCCGGACATGGGCGGAAGCTGGCCGCGCCGTGACCGAGCATGATGTTGCGCTAGCCGCGGCGGACTCCTACCTGCTTGCTGTCGCCAATCGTCTCGCGGTGCGGGCGGCGCAGGCCAACGTGGAGCGGATGCAGGTGTTTCGGGACTCCGTTGGCGCCTTGGCCCAAAACGGCCTGCGCCCGGCGCGGACGCGTCGCGTGCAGAAGCGGAGTTAGCTCGGTCCCGGTCGGAGTTGATCCACGCCGAGCGCGAAGCTCGAATGGCCTTGGTATCGTTGGCGGAGAACTTGGGACTGGCTGGAAGCGAGGTCGAGCTTGATGCCGCGGAGCTGCTGGAGAATCCGCCGGGCGAGACCGAGCTGGTTCGCTCGGCGCAAGGGCATCCGCTGGCGGCCGCGCAGCGCGCCGAGGTTTGCGGTCGGAGAGGCCCAGGTCGCAGTGCGCGAGAAGGCATGGAGGCCTAGATTCCAGGTCGAGGCGGCCGTCTTCGGCCGCGGAAACCGGAGCGCTGATCGACGGTTCGTTCCGGGGCGGGGCCCACGGTTTAGCGCCTACAGAAGCCAACTGGGCGGTTGGCTTCAACCTGAACTTCGACTTGCTCGGCTATAAGCGGAACAGAGTGGAGAAGCAGCTTGCAGCGAGTCGCCTGGAGCGGGAGCGCGCCCGCGAGGCCTTGGTAGCGCAGGAGCTGAGGGGAGACGAGGCCCGGGCAGAGATCGCGGTAGAATCGGCTCGCCGGATCTCCCGGAACACACCGGCCGAGCTCGCCGCGGCGCGGGCGCTTGAAACGCAAACCCGCGCCGCTATCGGGGCCGGCCTCGGCACCGTCTCGGAAGTGGCGGACGCCCAGCGGCTGTTGCGGCAGGCCGAAGTGGACGACTCGCTGGCCAAGCTCGGGGGTCTGGCGGGCAGCGGTCGCATTGGCTGCGGCACGGGGCGGCATCGCCGAGTGGCTCGATGCAGCGAGCCGTTGATGGGATCGAATCATGTGGCTCATTCATGCCGCGATGCGGCGGCCCATCACGATCCTGATGGTCATCCTCGGCGTGGCGCTGGCATCCGCGCTGGCCCTCAGCCGCATGAAGGCTGATATTTTCCCGGACCTGGGCACGCCGGTCATTTATGTCGCCCAGCCCTACGGCGGCATGGATCCGGCGCAGATGGAAGGGTATCTCGTGAACTACTACGAGTATCACTTTCTCTACATCCGCGGGATCGACCATGTGGAGTCCCGGTCGATCCAGGGCGCCGCGCTGATGAAGCTCCACTTCCATGAGGGGACGGACATGGCGACAGCCATGGCCGAGACGGTAGCTCAGGTCAACCGCTCCCGCTCGTTCATGCCGCCCGGGACCGTGCCGCCCTTCATCATGCGTTTTGACGCCGGCAGCGTGCCGGTCGGCTACCTTGTGTTCTCGAGCGAGACGCGCGGGGTGGACGAGATCGCGGACTTGGCGCTGTTTCGCGTGCGCCCGATGTTCTCGCGGCTTGAGGGCGTTTCAGCCCCCCCGCCGTTCGGGGGCAGCGCGCGCAGTCTGGTCGTCCGAGTAGATCCCGGCAAGCTGCGCGCCTACGGCATGTCAGCCCGACGACATCGTCCGGGCGGTTGCGCAGACGAACACGATCTCTCCGTCGGGCAGCGTGCGCATCGGGGACAAGAACTACCTTGCTCCCCGTCAATGCAACGGTCGAACAGGCGACGGACCCTAAACGACGTGCCGATCCGGAGCGGAGCGGGCCCGACGGTCTATCTCCGCGACGTCGGCTACGCGGAAGACGCCGCCGACATCCTCACGAGCTACGCGCTCGTTGATGGGAACCGGGCGGTGTACATCGCGGCGACCAAGCGCGCCGATGCTTCGACCTTGGAGGTGGTCGGGCGCGTGAAGGAGGCGCTCCCGGTATTCCGCGCAGCGATTCCCGAGGACATCGATGTCTCCTTCGAGTTTGACCAGTCGTTCTATGTGCTGAACGCGATACGCGCCCCTGACGACAGAAGGGGCGCTGGGGCGCGCTGCTGACGGGGCTGATGATCCTGCTGACCCCTCGGCAGCCTCCGCAGTGCGCTGGTCGTCGTGGTCACGATCCCCGCTCGCGCTGCTGTCCGCCACCGTTGTGCTCTGGGCGGCAGGGCAGTCGATCAACCTGATGACTCTGGGGGGGCTGACACTCGCCATCGGCATTCTAGTCGACGAGTCGGTGATTGCGATTGAAAACATTCATTCGCACCTAGCCCAGGGCAAGCCGGTAGCGAGAGCTGTGTTGGAGGCCAGCCGCGAGGTCGCGGTGCCGAGGATGCTGGCCATGCTGTGCGTGGTGGCGGTCTTTGCGCCGTCGTTCTTCATGACCGGCGTGGCTCGAGCTGTCTTCGTCCCGCTGGCGCTAGCCGTGGCCTTCTCGATGATCTCGTCGTATTTCCTGGCCAGCACCTTTGTGCCGATCATGACGACATGGCTCAACCGGCGGCGCGAGACCGACCGCGGCGGACGCCCAGAACTGGTTCTCGCCCATCCAGCACGCTTTCGGCCGCGTTTCTAGCCGACTAGTCGCCCTGCGCTGGCCGATCTGCGGCCTCTACTTGGTGGGTACCGCGGCCATTCTGGTCGTCGTGGGCGGTGGCCTCGGGACGGATATCTTTCCCCGGATTGACACGAACTCGCTCCAGCTGCGCCGTCCGGGGACCGTCCGGGACCCGCGTCGAGCGAACGGAACAGATTGCGCAGCAGGTGCTTGAGGCGGTCGGTGAGATTGTCGGTCCCGAGAACGTCACGAAATCGATAGCCTTTGTGGGCGTCCAGCCTTCGAGCTTTCCGGTCAATCTGATTTTCCTCTGGACAGGAGGGCCTCACGAGGCCGTCATGCGGATTGCGCTCGATCCGAACTCCGGCTTTGGCGACCGCCGCAGTGGAAGAAGAGCTGCGGCGGCGGTTGCCGGCGCGCGCGCCAGGTGTCCAACTCTCCTTCGAGGCGCCCGACTTGGTGAGCCAAGTCATGAGCTTCGGGGCTCCCACGCCGATTGAAATCGCGGTCACGGGCCCAAGCTTGCCGGAGAGCGAGGCGTACGCTCGCGAGGCCATGGTGCGGCTCGAGCAGATCGACTATCTGCGCGATATCCAAATCGGCGAACTGCTCGACTATCCCTCGGTCCGGATCGAGGGTCGACCGCCACCGCGCAGCGCAACTCGGCGTGACTGTGGAGGAGGTGGGCAGAGCGCTCGCTCCAGCCACATGGTCCAGTCGCTTCACGACTCCTGTGTACTGGGCCGACCCGCGTTCAGGCATAGCCTACCAAGTGCAGGTCGAGATCCCGCAGGCGATGATCCAGTCGCTGGAGGACGTTTCGCAAGTGCCGGTGAAAACAGGCAAAACGGGCGCGACGGCTCCGGCTCTGGTGGGGGGACCTAGCCCAGGTCGAGTTCAGCAGCGCCGTTGGCGAATACCACCGGTTCAACATGCAACGCATGGTCACAGTGACGGCCAACGTAGTGGACCGCGACCTAGGTGAAGCGGCAGCCGATATCCGTGCCGCCCTCGCCGAACTGCCCGTCCCGCGGGGCGTGAATGTGGATGTCCGCGGCCAAATCAGCCCGATGGAGCTGATGACCGGCAGTCTCGAGCTGGGCCTGTCGCTGGCCGTCTTCGCGGTTTTCCTGTTGCTGGCCGCGTACTTCCAATCTGTCCGAGTGGCCTTCGCCGTCGCCTTGGCGATTCCGGCCGTCCTCTCAGGCGTGGCGCTGGCGCTGGCGCTGACCGGCGTGACGCTGAATATCCAGTCGTTCATGGGGGCGATCATGGCGGTCGGCGTCTCTATGGCCGACTCGATCCTGCTTTGCACGTTCGCGGAGAAGTTCCGGCGCGAAGGGCTGTCTGCGGCCGACGCCGCGGTGGAAGCTTCGCGCACGCGGATGCGCCCGATCCTGATGACGAGCGTCGTGATGATCGCGGGCATGACTCCTCTGGCCCTGGGCACCGAGCAGACGGCTCCGCTGGGGATCGCGGTCATTGGCGGGCTCATTGCGTCGACGCTGACGGCTCTGGTCGTGATTCCTTCGGTCTTCGCCGTGGTGCAGCGGAAGGCGTCGACGAATTCCGCATCGATCGATCCCGAGGACCCCGACAGTCCCTATTACGCCGCTGCTCCAGCCGGGCATTCCTTGGCGACGTAAGAAGGAGCCACACATGCGCATCACGATGCTAGTCGCGCTTCTCGTCCTCGAGGCTCCGATCCTAGGCGGCCAGACTGGCGCTGTCCGCACGGAACTAGCCCGGGTCGAAGCGAAGCCGTTGTCCAGCACGACCGTGCTCCCCGGCGAACTCAGGCCGTTTCAGAGCGTGGCCATTCATGGCAAGGTGACCGGTTTCGTCGAAGCGGTCCATGTAGACCGCGGCTCGTTCGTCAAGCAAGGCCAGTTGTTGGCCGTGTTGAGCGCACCTGAACTCGAGGCCCGCCAGCTTGAAGCCCAAGCGCGAATCGCGGCTGCGGTAGCTCAGCGAGCCGAGTCGCAAGCGAAGCTCGCAGGAGCCGAAAGCACCTATGAGCGCTTGGCGGAAGCCTCCAAGACTCCGGGAGCGGTCGCTGAGAACGAGGTTGTCCTTGCCGCGAAGGCGGTCGATGCGGCCAAGGCGCATGCAGATTCAGTCGACCAGACCGTCGCTGCGCTCGAGGCGGTGGCCCGCTCGGTCGAGGCGATCAATGCGTACTTGCATGTGCAGGCCCCCTTTGCGGGGGTGATCACCGAACGCCTAGCACATCCAGGCGCACTGGCTGGGCCGCGGGGCGATGCCGGCACGCCGTTGTTCACGCTGGCGCAGATATCCCGCCTGCGGCTGGTGGCGGCCGTCCCGGAAGCATATCGACAAAGCGTCGCCATAGGCCGACGGTTGGAGTTCACGGTGGCGGCGTTTCCGGCGCGGAGATTCCCCGGTATCGTGGCCCGGCCTGCCTACGCAGTCGGTTCCGAGACCCGCACGATGCCGGTCGAACTGGATGTCGCGAACCCGGAAACCGAGCTAGCGCCCGGCATGTACGCCGAATTGCGGTGGCCAATCCGCCGATCCGGAGTTACGCTGTTCGTTCCACGGACCTCCATTCAGGTGACGACCGCGCGGGTTTTCGTCATACGGGTTGCGGGCGGCCAAGCCGAATGGGTCGATGTCCGTCGCGGCGTAGCCGACGGCGACTTCGCCGAGGTTTTCGGCGATCTCGCCGACGGCGATTTGGTTGTGCTGCGGGCGACCGACGAGATCAGGCCTGGAACCCGCCGTAACGCCACAGTAGCGTCCGTTCGCCCAAGCTCTCGGGAACCGACCGACGCAGCTGCTGGAAGACCGGCAGGGCCACTTTCGCAGATAGATGTGCGGGGGCCTTACTGATCGCCTCAAAAGTCGTGTCCCTGGCATCCCTTCGCCGATTGATCTTCTGGGTGGATTTGTTGTACACTATTAGTCTGACAAAAAAAGGTTCTTCTTCCTACTTCTTACTGAAGCCCAGAAGTTCAAGGTCCGAAAAAACGTGGTTATGCAGTTCATCGGGGGAAAGTCAGTGGCCCGGATAAAGTCCTGTGCCCCTTGCTGCATACGCACGATCTATCGTTGGATCTCACGCTTTTGTCTGGGAGACATGGAGAACCTGCGAGATCGCAGGAGAACGGGATGATCGCGGTTAGTAAGAGCACGAACACCATCTTACACAGGTGATTACAATGAATGGCTCCATGAGCAAGATGAATGGATATTCTCCAAAAGAATAGAGTTTTCAGCAAAATATACGCAGGGTAAGTATTATGATTATTGGCTTTCGACTTGTGTGGCGTATACTTTAATCCGTACGGGACCCGGAATTACAGATACACAACGTAGGCAGTTTCACAGTGATGTTAGCATCAGACAATTAGTGCATTTCGATAAACTATTCGCTACTATTGGAATTTCCAGCGGTGCTTTTGTTGGGCTGCAAAATCATGGAAATAGAATCCCGTAATAGATAATTACTTCAGAGCCGCAAGCGCCAAGCCGCCGAGCAGGAACGCGAGACCGAGCTCGCCGCGCTGCGGGCGAAGCTCGCTCAGTCCGCTCGCGAGACGCCCCCGCCAGCCCGCCCCCGCACGATTAGCGCGAGGGTCCCGCGTCGAAAACCCTGGATATGCGAGCTGGTCGAGCCGACGGCGGACGACTGCGGTGCGCTCGCCGCAAGGGAGTGGGACGCCGTCCCTCAGGCGAAGCAGACCGCGGGTGGGAGACGCGGGGCAGGTCGCAGGCCTTCGCTCCGGCGTTGGGGAACCGACGAATCCGGGAGCCCGCACAGGCTCTTCTCCGCGCCCAATCTTGGCGAGGGCTTCCGCGCCCCTAGCGTGGCGCGGACCCGGAAGAAGTCCGGTTGCGGGGCATTCCCCGGGGAGTTGAGCAGGATCGCAGCACAGCTGGGGGCCAGCCTGGAAGCTGCTTGCCGGTCTTTGCCAGGAGTTCCGGAACAGGTGCAAACCTTCTTTCGAAAAACAGACTGCAAGTATATTCTTGCCTGAATTCTGATGACACGACTCTTGCACGGATCGGTAGCAGGCGCAGAGGTCCTGGTCCGGGCCGTGTGATTGGGTAATCTAGCCAACGGGTGCCGGCAAACCAAAATCGCGATTGTGAAGCGGATTACGGCGTGCGGTACGCCCTTGCTGATCGGCTCGGGCGACTGCCTCCCGGTCCCCGGGCAGTGGCGGCTAGGCTGCGGGGTCTTTCCGACGGTTCGGCGGGGAAGGCCAGGGTCTCTGGATTCTGCCCAGGCCCGACCGTCCGGCTCGTCCGCAAGGCCGGACTGAGCGGGGCACTCGCTCAGTCCGGCCTTGCGGCAGGGGTGCGGGATGCTCGGTTCGAGAGCCGCTCCTGCTCCGAGAGTCTGCTTGGCGACTTTGATCGCGGCTTCCGGTTTGACAGTGACCGAAACGAATCGGTATTCTCATCCAATGCATTCCAAATCATGGCAATCCGCCTTTGCCGTCGGCATGGGCTTGCTCCTGGTTCCGTGCGTGGCTCTTGGTCATTCCGAGGACGGGGACACGTGTGCCGAGAAGTCCGTAGCAGCGACAGCCATCGAGACGCGACAGGACTTGCGGGCCTTCGTGCAGTGCGCCGTCGAGTACGTGCAGGAGCACGGAACAGAGGAGGCCCGCAGGGCTTTCAACGAGGACGCTCGCTGGAAGAGCGGCCAATTCTACGTTTTCGCCTTTGCCCAGGCTCCGCGCGGGGAGGATGCCGAGATGTTCGTATTTCCGCCCGATCCTTCGCGCCAAGGGACGTTTTTCGGCCCTCTTCCGGACCGGTTTGGCCATGACATCTTTGCGGAGTACTACAGGCTCGCGACGCATTTCGGGGGCGGCTGGATCTACTATGCCTTCACCAACCCGATATCCGGCCTGGATGAGCCCAAGGCCTCATATGCCGTGAACATCGATTGGGATGGGACGCCCGCGATGATCGGCGCGGGCATCTACGAACGAGACCTGCCGGGCACGTGCGAAGCGACCTTGGTGAATGCGGTGGCGGTTGCGAACGATCCCTCTCTGGCTGTGCTGCGCGAGTTTGTGCGTTGCGCCGCACAGGCAGTCGAAGAGAAGGGGTATTTCGCCTCGGCGGAGTTCGAAAGCGACCCCCGTTGGCGCAGCGGCTCGGTCTATGTGTTCGGCATGGACGAGATAGGGCGTCAGGTCTTTACCGGTAACCGTGTGCGTGTCGGCGGAGCGGCAATTCACGAATGGCGCGCAAGCAGTCCGACGGACCAGTTCGGAGGCCGCGACATTGTGGCCGTGGCGAACACGTTCGGCGAGTCAGTCCTGTACTACAACGCCTTCAATCCCGATACCGGCAGGAGCGAGCGCAAGGTAGCCGTGGTGAAACGCGTATCTGCTCAGGGTGTGCCCGTCTTGGTCGGTTCCGGCTACTATTTGGCTGCCGGGGCTGCAGAATAAGTGGCCTTGCGCAACCCGAGCGCACTGCCGTCGGCGGGGTCCCGTCAGCGGCGACGCGCTTTCGAGCGTGGCGGGTGGCGTGCGGCACCCCCGCCGTCCGGACGGCCGAGGACGGCCTCCGAGAGCCATGCTGCCTAGGCGTCGGCAGGGTGGAATTGACAGACGGCTGCACGCCTGAGTAGGCTTGGGGCCGCTGATGCCTGAAGTCTCCGCCTTCCACGCGTTCGTCGCGCTCTTGCCCATCTTGGCCGTCATGGCCTTCCTCGTCGTGCTGCGGTGGCCCGCGACCCGCGCCATGCCGGTGGCGTACTTGATGACCGCCTGCTTCGCCCTCGTCTTCTGGAAGGTCTCGGCCGTCCATGTGCTCGCAGGCTCG
The DNA here is from genome assembly GCA_965213745.1 of Bryobacterales bacterium. GTDB lineage: Bacteria > Acidobacteriota > Terriglobia > Bryobacterales > UBA6623 > VXMF01. The sequence goes on from CBDBZZ010000026.1 coordinate 314,268, forward strand.
ATTCGGGGTGCCATCATCGCCGTTTCCCTGCTGTGGATCATCTTCGGGGCGATTCTTCTTCTGCAGACCCTGTCCGAGAGCGGCGCGGCGGCGGCGATTCGTCAGGGCTTCATGAACGTCTCGCGGGATCGGCGCGTGCAGTTGATCATCGTGGCCTGGATGTTCGGGGCTTTCATCGAAGGAGCCTCCGGATTCGGGACTCCGGCGGCGGTGGCCGGTCCTCTGTTGCTGGCGCTGGGCTTTCCGGCCCTGGCCGCGGTCATGTGTACGCTCATCATCCAGAGCACCCCCGTGACGTTCGGCGCGGTGGGGACTCCAATCCTGGTGGGCATGGCGGAGTCTCTCAATGTCGAGACCGTCGAGTCGGCCATTGCGGAGGCCGGGATGGGGTACGCCGAATTCATCTATCAGATCGGCGTTTTCGCCGCGATCCCGCATGCCATCGTGGGGACTCTCATCCCGCTGATCATCTGCGGCATGCTGACGCGCTTTTTCGGGGCTAGCCGTTCGTTCCGGGAGGGGCTCGGAATCTGGCGCTTCGCGATTTTTGCCGGGCTGGCCTTCACGGTTCCCTATATTCTGGTCGCGGTCTACTTGGGGCCCGAGTTCCCCTCGCTGCTGGGTGGGCTGGTGGGGCTGGCCATAGCGGTGACTGCCGCCCGGAAGGGCTTCCTGCTGACTGGCGTCGAGGGGTGGGACTTTCCACCCCGCAGCACCTGGGAGCGCGAGTGGATGGGCACCTTCAGCGGCGAGTCGAAGGGACAGGGCGCTGAGATGTCCCTGGCCCGGGCCTGGATGCCGTACGTGCTCGTCGCGGCCCTGCTGGTGGTGACCCGGCTCCCGGAGCTGCCCCTGAAGGCTTGGCTGGCTTCCGTGCAGCTAACTTGGGCGAATATTCTCGGCACGGACCTGAGCCAGGGCATCCAACCGCTCTACCTGCCGGGAACGATCTTTCTGGTGGTTTCGCTGCTAACGGCGTGGCTGCACGGCATGTCGGGCCGCCAGGTCCGCACAGCGTGGTCGGCTTCCGCCCGGATGCTGGCCGGGCCGGCGTTCGCCCTGGTCTTTGCTGTGGCGCTGGTGCGGGTGTTCATCGATTCCGACGCCAATCTCTCCGGCCTGCAGAGCATGCCCCTGGAACTGGCCGCGTTCGCCGCATACTCCGTCGGAGCAGCGTGGCCGTTCTTCGCCGCGATGATCGGCGCACTAGGGGCTTTCGTGGCGGGCTCCAACACGGTAAGCGACTTGATGTTCAGCCTCTTCCAGTACGGCGTAGCCGACCGCATCGGCGTGTCGCACCTGGTTGTCCTGGGCTTGCAGGCCTTGGGGGGTGCCGCCGGCAACATGATCACTGTGCATAATGTCGTGGCCGCCAGCGCCACGGTTGGGCTTGTTGGCCGGGAGGGCCTGCTGATACGGCGCACCATCTACCCGATGCTGTACTACGTCGTTTTCGCTGGGCTCCTCGGTCTGCTGTTCAGCTACGGAATCTTCGCCGACCGCTTCTGACCGCAGGCGGGGTTCGAGCTCCTCCGCCGGCGCGCAGGGGGAGTGGCTTGCGTGCGCTGCTACCTGTGCCACTTGTGTTGCAGCAAAGGTGCTGGCTGCCGCTGTCAGCGTTGGAGCGACGTTCGGTGCCGGACTTCGATCCGAGCCCGTGCGGGGCCTGGGCACTTCCTTCTGGACCGACTTCCTGCGCAGTTTCGCCCGGCGTGGGCTCCGGGTCGTCAAGCTGGTGGTTTCCGACGGCCGTAGGGGGCTGCAGGCCGCCGCGATGCATGTCCTCGGTGCCACGTGGTGGCGCTGCCGCATGCAGTGCATGCGCAACCTGCTCGCCTCTGCCGGCAAGCAGGGCCGCCTGCGTCGCCACCGTCTGTGCCCAGGAGGATGCGGCCAGAGCCTCCGCCCAGGGGCTCCGGGTCGCCGACCAGCTCAGGCACGAGGTGCCGTAGCTCGCCGCCCTGCTGGACGAGGCCGAGCATGATGTCCTGGCCTCCGAAACCTTTCCGGCCGCGCATCGCGCCAAGCTGTGTGTGACCAACCCGCTCGAATGCCTCCATGGCGAGATCAAGCGAAACACTAATGTCGTTGGCATCTTCCCCCACGAGAACGCCGTCACGCGGCTGACCGGCGCGATCCTCGTCGAGCGGAACGACGCACGAGCCGTCCAGAGAGCGAGATCCATAACCCTGGAACCCATCGCTCCGGTGAGTGATAAGACCACCGTCAAGTTGCCCGACGTGGCAGCCTGAGCGTCCCGGCCCTACCCGCCGGGTACTGCGATGGACGCCAAGGTCTTACACCACGGCTCGGGACACGATCCAGTTGGCTTGATCTCGAGCGGGTAGGCTGCGTGCGCCAAAACGACGTAAAGCAGCAGCACGGCGATTGCTTAGCTGCTGAACATACTAATTTGCCAAAAATAATTGCAAGCAAACCACCAATGGAATCAATGGCTTGCGGAGATTTTTCGTGCAATAACTTATGAAAACATCAGTAAGGTATGATTGTCTTGGGGAGCCTTGGACGCCCATGCTGGCGGAGAGGCGAAGCGGCCTACCGCCAAGCTCCAAGTCCAGTTGGAGGATGCGCAATGACCGGCAAAGAGGATTTACGCGATTCCCAGTCCTTCGCAGATCCAGACACGTTTCAGTGAGGCTGAAGTTGCCTAGCTTCTCCAAGGGGCGGCACAACAGTGCAAAGGTTTATGCGTCTTGCAGATTCGGTTGGCATATCCACGGAAGGTGAGATCAGCTATCCAAGATACGCGTGGGACAACCGGATAGGACTTGTAGGGGTGGAACCTTCGAATGCTGAGCTGGCTTGGTCTTCAAGGCGAATTGAGTTGCATTGACCCAGCCAGGAGAGGCGGTCACGTAGCGGAAAAATTACGGCAATCTGTTGGTCTGATCGCTGAGTGCTAATGTCGGATGCTGCGCAGACCATTGTCGATTATCTCGGAAGAAAGTTCTTGGCTATCGACGTTCTGGACCCTATTTATGCAATGTCTGAGGACACGATGATTGCACTGGGATGCGACAAGATCATTATGGGTAGGCAGAGCCAGTTTCGATCCACAGATTTTCAGATTATAGTCGGAAATCAATCGTTTTCGAAGCATTCAATCGTTGATCAATTTAAAGAAAAAATCAGAAATTTCCGACACCCCTGACTTGGCTCATGCTTAGGCACCTGTATTGCGGTCTTTCGGACCTGTGCTGCTTCAAGAAGCCCGGAAGTCGATTGCTTATGGGCAAACCCTCGTGCAGGACTAGTTGAAGAAGCATATGTTCTCAGAACGGCCTGATTCAGAAGCTCTCGCCAGTGCGGTTGCCAAGCATTTCGGAGAAAGCCGGCATGGAAGTCATGGCAGACGGATTAATCGTGACGAGGAGAAGAAACAACAGCTTGACGTAATCGATTTCAAAATGGTGAGCCGGGACCGGCTGCCGCTGGCGGAGTGGGGGCGGCGGCACCGCGGCCAGCAGGGGCCGGAGCCTGCGTTCCAGGGGCCGCTGCCGGACCTGGGCCGGCAACCTCCGCCGTGCCGCTCCACCACGGGGTGAGGGGCCCGCGCCGGGTACGCCGGACTCTCCGCTCAAGCCATACGGTCCTGTAACCGCCATTTCGGGAAATTATCCGGGAATCGACGTTTCGTTAGGGTGAGCCGGGCTGGTACAGTGATTTCATTATGGGCTCCCGCAGCCGTCGTGGCTTCCTCCGAGATGGTCTCGCTTTCGCGGCTGGGGCGCGAGCATTGCGGGCCGGATCCAGAAAGTTCACCCTAGCGTTCGTCCCAAGGAGCATCGGCATTCGAGCGGATCAGGGGGAGGCAATAGAACTGGCAGCCAAACACGGCTTCGAATCCGTTCAGCCCTTCGGGGCCCAACTGCTGAGGGAAGGTAGCGCAAGATATGCCGAGGCGGTCAGCAAGGCGGGCCTGCAATGGGCTGCAGCCAGTCTCCCCTTCCGGCTGGGCAGCGACGGGAACGAGTTCAAGTACGGCTTGGCTCAGCTTCCTAGAGTCGCGGAGGCGTTGCGCGAAGCGGGTGCCACGCGTGTCGGAACGCCTGTTTCTGCCAGCAGCGATGCCCTGAATTATCTGGACAACTTCAAGCTCCACGCCGGACGGTTGCGCCAGATAGGGGCTGTCTTGGCCGACTCCGGCCTGCGCCTAGGCCTGGAGTACCTCGGCACCAAGCATTTGTGGACGGCCCGGAAGCATGCCTTCGTGCATTCCCTGGCCGAATGCCGGCAACTCATTGCTGAAGCCGGCCAGGCCAACATTGGTGTGGTCGTCGACAGCTGGCATTGGTGGACCGCGCACGAGACCGCTGACGACATCCTGCAACTCAGCAATGCCGATGTCGTCTCCGCCGACCTGAACGACGCACCTGTGGGAATCGAACGTGAGCGCCAGCTCGCCCATCAGCGCGAGCTGCCTGTTACTACCGGCATGATTGATGCGCGGGCCTTTTTGGGGGCCTTGCTCAAGATCGGCTACGACGGGCCCATCCGCGCCGAGCCATTCAACCAGCGCTTGGACGCCATGGACGATGATCAGGCGAGCGCGGCGACTGTAGCGGCCATGAGAAACGCCTTCGCCTTACTGGGGTAAGGCTCGTGCCGCGAGGAGTCAATCGTTTTCAGCCGCATGGTGCGCGGAAGCGACTTGCGGCCTTCGTCTCTAAGTACTGATCGCGTCAAAATCGTGTTCCTGGGATCCCTTCGTCGATTGATCTGCTGGGTGGATTTGCTGTACACGATGAGCATGACAAGAGAAAGCTTCTTCTTTTTCCACGCCTTACTGCGGACCAGAAGTTCGAGGTCCGAAAAAACGTGGTCCTGCAGTTCATCGGGGGCAAGTCAGTGGCCCGGATAAAATCCTGCGCCCCTTGCTCCATACGCACGATCTAGCGTTGGATCTCACGCTTTTTCCTGGGGGGCCTGGAGAACCTGCGGGATCGCCAAAGAACGGGACGACCGCGCCAAGGGACAGACCGGCACGTTGCTTGGATCCGCATCGTCGTCGTAGACCAAAACCCCGCTCAATGCAAACTCGAGTTCGCTTGGCGGACCGCGCAGCGAGTGCGCCAAGCCTTGGGGGAGAAGTTCGGCAGCGTCCTGAGCGCCTCCCCGGTGCGCCGGAGCCTGCGGCGGTTCCCGCTCCCGCCGCAGCGGCCCCAGCGGTGCGCCGCCCAGTACGAGCCCGCTGCTGTGCAGCGGTGGCAAGACGAAGAGTTACTCAAGCTCCTTCGCCGTGCCCAGGAGTGGGGAGCCCTGCTCGCCTGCGCCGACGAGTCTGGCCTGGCTGCGCCGAGCGGGTTCGGACGCCTTGGGGGCAGCCGCGGTCGGGCCCCTCGGGCGGGCGGCCAGCGGGCGCTTCCGCCTCCACCTCCACCGGCTGGCGGCCCGCAGCCCGGAGGGCCAGCTCGAGGACATGGTGCGGGAAGGTCCTGCCACGGCGGAGGTCTTCCGGGGGGTTCCGGAGAAGATCGCTGAGGAGACAGACCGAAAGATTCTGTCAGTAGTCGACAATTGCAGGATGCACCGCGCCCGGGCAATCCAGGAGTGGCTGACTGCAAACCAAGCCGCAGCAGAGCTGTGTTTGCAGCCGACCTACTCGCCGCAATTCAATCCTGTGGAACTGCTAGGGGCGTTGGATCAGCGGCGGGTCCGTCGCGAGCTGAGCCAGACCGAAGCACAGCTTCGCGACAACCTGGAAGCTGTTTTCCAGTCTTTGCAAGGAGCCCCGGAACAGGTGCGAGCCTTCTTGCAAGAGGCAGACTGCCAGTATATTCTTGCCTGAATTCTGATGACACGACTTTTGACGTGATCAGTAGCGGTCTTCGCTCTTGCAGCTTGCTGGGTGAGAGGCACACCAGGATCAGAGCATGCTTCATGAGCGAACCTCCCGTATCCGACGCGGTGCTGGCTCGTGTCCCGCCTGTCGTCAACCCCATGTAGCAATCCCCCTTTGGATACGCACTAGGGACATGACGTTATCGAATTCGCTCTCGATGTCGATCCACATGAAGCACTCGGGAGTTCTGTTCAGCCGCGGACCCGTGGGAGCGGCATCTGGAAGCAATCCAGCCAGGTACGCCGGCTGGGGACTGCGCAGTGTGTTGCAGGCAGGTTCGGCGTGCTGGGTTATTGTCTGGCGCGCCAGCGAGGGTAATCCTCGTCGAGCAGCGAGGCCGCCCAAGTGCCATGGTAGCTGTAGCCGCTGCGGCGCTCATAGCCGATTTCCGAGAAGTCGTAGCGATACACCGAATCGCGGTCGAGATACAACGGGCGGTTGGATCCGAGCTCGTAGAACCGTGCCCACAGCGGCGGCGCGTCCGAATCCTCGACCAAGACCCGCTCGGTGCGGCCGTCGGGCCGGGGAATCCGATCGACCCGGACTCCGGACAGCGCAACCGAGCGCAGCCACTGCACCGCTCCCTCGATCGCCGCAACGATATCCGGCGTTGGCTCCTCAACCGACATCAGGAATTTCACGATACCAACGGATTCGCCGCCGGAAAGCGACGGTGGCTCATAGGCGCGCGCCCAGGCGGGTTTGAGCGTCCGCTCATCGTGCTGCGCACACCAGACGGTGAGCCGGCCGTTCTGTTTGACCTGGGAGCGCAGGATCATATTGATGCCCCGTGCCAGCGCGGCGGATGCCTTGTCGCGGCGCGCCTGTTCGACGAAGCCGTAGGGTGCTTCACCGCTGCTCGCGTCGCGGAGAAGCGTCAGCACGTTGACCATCGCGTTGTCGTTGAAGGTGATCCGGGAGTAGTAGCCCTCGCGTAAGGGGAAGAACTGCGGCCAGCCCCCGTTTGGGTACTGCGCGGCGAACAGATAGTCCATGCCGCGATTGAAGGCTTCCCGGTACTTGGCCTCGCCGTTGGCATCGGCCACCAAGGCTAGAAAACGCATCGGGGTCGTCGTCGCGCCGTTGTCGATGGTGGGGTGATCCAACGCGCCGGGATTCGCCGGCGGTGTCAGCAGATCGGTGTTCTTGGGCCATCCTCCCTCCGGCGATTGGTACAGGATGACACTGTCCGCAGCGACGCGGGCACTGGACGAGGCATACCACTCTCGTGGCTGGCGAAGGATCTCGTCGCTCCAGCGGACCTGAGCGGCGGCCGGCGAGGCGCTGCACCCCGAAAGCGAAACTGCCAGTACAGCCATCGACGCAACACTCCACGGCTGCAGCGGCGTACCACACATGATTCGAGGCAGATGCATTGGCTGTTCCTCCAATTGAGCGTACCCAAACAGCGCAACTCTTTGGAATCAAGTGGCTTAGCTAAATTTGAACACCCATAGCGACTGAAACGTTGCAACCCGTCGATCGAATGGGTTCAGCAGGTTCAAATCACAGATGCATGCGCGACTTCGGGGGAATACAGGTGACCAGCAGATGCAGTGAGCATGGAAAGGGAACACGCTCGCTACGAAAGATTCAAGTGGATTCGAAGGCCAGATGCACTTCGAAATCCACCTAGGGAAAGGATTGATCCCTCCCCGATACCCTTTGACGATCCTAGCTCTAGAGATTTCGACCGCTCGCGATCGGGCATCTTGCCCGGTGGATCCACCACCTATCACGACATGGATGGGGGTGTCGATCGATCAAGCGGCCAGTCGGTCTTACTGAATTGGAGCATTGTGCGAGAACATCGCAAGAAAGCCGACGGCGCGACGCAAAGCGGCAGGGCTCTGGCCCGAACATTGGAACTATCGTCCGTTTTCGGAGAGTCGGCACTGGGTGCGCTCCAAGCGCAGGCCGAGCAGGTCGAGGGCTTGTTGCTGCAACCGCGCCAGCCCTCCGGGAGGAGGTGCGTGGGTCGCGAATTGCGGTTCGGGACGGTCTCGATTCACATGGGAACTATTGTGGTAGTTAGATTTATTGATGTCAATCCCATCATTTGCACAGCATGGGAACGAATTCCTGGCTGTGCATGGGCTATAACCTATTGAAAAAATGGCTTGCGGGCAAAATCACTTGCAAATCAAGCGGGGGTTCGGATTAGGGAAGTTGCAAGCGTACAAGAATCTCATTCCTGATCAGAGACATGAAATGCTCTTCGATCCGGTGCGCTACGGGCTGCGAGTCTACGAGCAGGCCGAGTTCGATGTTTCGTTCTTGCGCCGCCTCCGTGAAGTTCGCCGAGGTCACCAGGGCCTCCGCACCATCAATGACCACGCACTTGGCATGCATCGAACTGGCCGTATGGCCTGCGAGTTCCAAGGACCGGGGATCGTAATAGACGCGAGGCAGACGATTGCCGGGCCATTCGTTGCGCACGAATTCGTTCGCGAAGCGCCGGAGGATGTCGCGGTCGAGGGAAGTATCGCCGTGCTGACGACGGACATCGACGCACAGGGTTGCCTCGAGGGCGTCGTCGTTGTCGAGCCGGTCGGCCAGGATCCTGAACACGGACTTCCCCTGATGGACCGCGAAACCCACCGCGACCACGCGCCTGTGCGCCTTGGCGAACAACTGCCGCAGGACGACGCCGGTATCGCGTGCGCCGCCGGCAGCATCCGGGCCGCTGACGACCACTTCGACGGGCGAGGAGGAACCGGCAGCAGCCTGTGCGCCGGTTGCGAATGCACGCAGCAGGAGTGCGATATGGGCGGGCGGCATGTCTCTCGCGAGGAGCGCCCCGAGGCATTGCGCCAACGGTGCGGCCTGAACTGCGGCAATGTGGTCGCGCAGCGACAGCGCACTCAGGGGCGGTGTCAGGAGACCGGCCTCCAGCAGGTCCGCCAGCCGGATGAGGTCCTGCCGGTCGGCCGCAGCCAAGGCGCCGAATTCCATTACGACGCGCGCTCGTGGTGCTTGAAGAAGGCGGCATCCCCGCGACCGACCGTCGGAACGACAAGCGCCCGGTCGAGGAAATCGTTGCGCTGTTCGCAGCTTGTTTCGGCAATGAGCAGGCAGCCGTGACAGGCGGCGCCCTGCAACAGATGGCCCTCGAGCTGGGAATCAGGCCTATGTTCGGAGCACACCGGATCGTTGGAGCAGAGCTGGGCGTCTTCGACGGCGCGATGAAGATGGGGGCCGAAACGCCGGCCCGTCTCCACCAGTCCGCCCAGCGTCCCTTCGGAGTCCGATGATCCGGTGTAGATCAATATGCCGTAGCCGCCGTCGTCGGCATAGACGCGTTCCCGCAGGGAGCTGGCCGGGTAGCCGCAGTCGAGCGCGATCGAGGTTATCAGCATGTGTGAGAGAGAGTGGAGCATGACATAGGCCAGTCCGGGGAACCCGCCTTCGGGGCGATGGCGCTCCGCGGCCCATGCGCACCAGCCCTCCAGAAGCTGCTGTCCGCGATCCTGGACGCTAGGTCGTGCGAGCCATCTCTCCATGTCCTCGGATCGGAACGACACGAAGACGCCTTCGCCGCGATTCTCGACGGCGGGCAGCCAGGTGATGGTTTCGGCGAGGGAAGCCCTGATGACGTCTAAATCGAGTTCGCCGTCCTTGTTGGGGCTGATCGCCTCGAAACGGGTAAACCCAAGCAGCGATACGACCTCGCGCAGCCGATGCACCAGCACCAGCTTGTCGACAGCCGCAAGCAGGGTGTCCTTGTCGGGGTCCCATGCGGTGCGCGCCAATGTTTCGGAAAAGAACCTGGAATGCGGGTCATCTGCGCCGATGACATTGTCGCCCTTGTCGAGTATCTCGAATTCGGCGGTTTTGACCGGAACGTCTTCCCGCTCTCCCTCGCCCTGCTGCCGCAGGTACTCGGCGAGCACGGTTTCGTCGTCGGTGCTGGCGAATGCGGCTTTGAGCTCCGGAATCTTCCGGAAGTTCCCCAGCGCGCCCAGATCGTCGGCCGCCTTCAACCGGTCGTAGTGCTCCGAGACCTTCACGGCCAGCCCGGCATCGAATTCCGGCAACGAGATGACGCTCATCGTCTGCGGGAAATACGCGTTGCTCGCCGTGCGCACGAGCAGACGATAGGGCTCGCCGCAGGCTTCCCGTGCGAATTGCCCGATCCACGGTCTCTTGCCCTCGCAGGGGCCGAGGGCACCTGCGCCAGGGCTCGAAGCCCTGTAGAGCGAGCGCTCCTCGCCGCAGTCGCAGACACCGAAGGTATCGCTGATGTCCGCACCCGTGCCGCGCTCCTCGAGCCAGAGCGGGCGCTCGCATGTCCTCCCGCTCTGGTGAACGAACCGACGCCAGTCCAGATCGTCGATATGGCCGCGCCGGCAGCCGCAGACGAACCGCACCGGGACCACCGGTTTTCGCTTGCCGTCCTCGTCGCGGAACTTGCCTCTGTCCAGGTGATCCCAGCGCACCAGCCGGCGGCGGCGCCACTGCGGGTCGTGGGGCGAGGGCCTAGTGTCCTTGACGATGAACCAGGTCGGGAAGACGCGTGCGCCGACGGGCGCAGTCTGGCGGGCATTCTCCTCGTGGCGTGGCGGCGTCCGGAGTTCAAGCGAGGGAAGATCCAGCAACCGCCGCAGCTTGGCGGCAAGACGGGGCTCGTCGACCTTCTCGCTCCGCAGGCGGGACCAGTCCTGAAGGCCGGAGACGATGATCGAGTAGTCGGGAAGGTCGAGCATGGCTCCCGGCCCGTAGGTCGTGATCAACTGGCTCTGGCGAATTATGTTGTCGGCCATCGGGCGCCTACCGGATGTCCTTGCCTTCGGGGGTCTTGATGCCGAGCAGCACGCCCGGTTCGACATCGCGCAACGAACGCGGTGCCCGGAATCGAAGCTGCGTGTCGTTGAGCACGTCGCGGTCCGGATCGATCATCTCGCGCAACAGGGGAGTGGACGTGCCGCTGTCACGGCCGCGTGCATAGCCGAACATCACCCCGTCCTGTCCGGCTTCGTGGGCGAGCCTTGCCCAGTCGTCGACGAGGCTTTGCACGCGGTTTCCGACGTGAGCGGCGAAGCCGGTGGGAAGTCCGTCGGCATGCTTGTGCGCCCGTTTGCCCACCGCCCGGGCCAGCGCGGCGGTCTCCGTGCCGTGCTTCTCCACGCCCCCCGCTGCCGACATCGGGGTCAGCTCCGGGATTCCGAGCCGTGCCAGGGCAACTGTGACCGCCGCTAGGCCCCGGTCCATGGCGCGCGGGGAGAACGGCGTGACACTGGTTGCCTCGACGCCGCGATAGAAGGTCTCGTGCCAGGTGGCGAAGCGCTCGTAATGCGAACGGTCGCGCGACTTGTGGACATTGAGGAGAGTCACCACCAAGCCGGGCCGTTCGGGGTCGCGGCCGACCCGGCTTGTAGTCTGGATGTACTCTGCCGTGGCCTTCGGCTGGCCGGAAACAAGCATCAGGCCAAGCCGTGTGATGTCGAGCCCGACGGAGATCATGTTTGTGGCCAGGGCCACATCCACGCGGTCGCTTTCCGCGAAGCCCCGGGAGAGCCGGCGCTTGGCTTCGGCGACATTGGCGGTCCCGACCCGCGAGGTCAGCTCGACCGGTTCGAAAGCGGTCCGGCGGTTGGCGAACAGACCGGTTGCCTCGTCGAGGCGCTTGCGGTTGGCATAGATCAGGAGACGGGAACGGATCTCGTCCTCGACGATGCGCCGCGCGCTGCCCAACTCGCGCAAAGCGTTGAAGTACGCGACGGCCGTCATGTAGGGGTCCGCGGGATTGATGCCGCCGTGCTTCGCCGCGGCGTCCCAGGCGGCCTGCGCTGCAGCCATCAGCGTGATCGTGCTTCTGAGGAAGATGACCTTCGGCCCCCGTCCCTGCGCGGCGATTCCCAGATAGAGTCGCGGGTTCACTTCCTGTTGGGGTGCCTGGCGCGCGAAGAACGAATCGCGCCGATTGATGCCTGGCACCGGGAACACGGCGACCGAGGACCGGCCGAACAGGGCGCGAATCTGCTTTCGGGCGAGGCGCACGGTCGCGGTCGATGCTATGATCTTCGGGCGCACTTCCCTGCCGCCGATCCGCCGTCGGCAGAGATGGTCGACCGCTGTCTCGTAGAGCCCCGCCATCGTGCCGAGCGGCCCCGAGATCAGATGCAGCTCGTCCTGAATGATGAGGTCGGGCGGGCGCGGTTCAGCTGGGTCGCCGCCGCGGAAGAAACCCGCCGTCTCGCCGCTCCACGGCATGGCGGCGAACTTGTCCACGGTCGCGACCATGAAGGCGGGCAGGCGTTTGTAGATCGGTTCGTCCACTGCGACGATGGGCAGATGGCGCTTGCCCGCGAAGGCGCAGCGCCGGTTCGCACAATGCACCAGCAGGTTGGTCGGGCTGTCGGTGTCGGGCGTCAGGCGGAAGGAATGCTTGCCGAACTTCCTGCCGCACCAAGGGCACCGGTCCAGTGGCAACGGCGGATCGCGGGAGGTGTCGCGCGCGAACTGCAGGGTCCGGACGCGCGCGGTATTGCCCGACGCATCGCCCTTCCGGCCCATATGGTTGGGTGTGGCGGCGCGGCCCACCCAGAGCGCGATCTCGAACGGCCAGCTTCCGAGCCGTTTCGGCGCGGCCTCACGTTCCAGTTCGAGTGCGCAGATCAGCGCCGCCGCGCGCCCAAGCTGGTCGAGAGTCAGGAGCCGAAGCGTGTAGCGCATGAGCACCGAAAGGCCGCGATGGACAGGATCGGGATCGCGCAGCCGGCGAAGGACCAGCGTGAACGCCGCCAGCCCGAGATAGGCTTCCGTCTTGCCGCCGCCGGTCGGGAAGAACAGGAGGTCGACGATCTCGCGCTCGACATGGGTGGGCTCGGCGATGCTGCGCAGGTTCATCAGAATGTAGGCGAGCTGGAAGGGGCGCCACGCAGGCGGGTCGGC